>NZ_JAHOAA010000016.1:0-2982 GCF_019039175.1 Bacillus sp. FJAT-27001 | reverse complement strand
GCCAGCGTATGGTCAGATGTTCTCGGAGTAGAAAAAATCGGAATTCATGACAACTTCTTTGATTTAGGTGGAGATTCTATCAAAGCTATAAGAATAACATCTAGATTTCTGAAGTTTGGATATAAATTGGAAATCAGAGATCTGTTTAAGTATGGGAATATAAAAGATCTTAGTGAGAAGGTTACTTCAAATGAAAATAAAATAAGTCAAAGAGAAGTGACAGGTGAGGCAACGTTAATTCCTATACAAAGAATGTTTTTTGAAAATAGCTTTACTAATCAACACCATTGGAACCAATCTGTGATGATCTACAACAAAGAAGGTTTCCAAGATGAAGCAATCAAAAATGTACTTACAGAATTAATCAAGCATCATGATGCCTTAAGGATGAATTATAAAAAGGATGGTAAACAAGTCACTCAAATCATTAGAAGTTCAGAAACAAAATTATACGATCTGCAAGTAAAGGATTTCCGTTCAGCTCAAAATGTAGAGAAATTAATTGAAGGATGTTGCCAAGAATTACAAAGCAGTATTGATTTAGAAAAGGGTCCCCTTGTGAAAGTAGGTTTGTTTAAGACGAGTCAAGGAGATCATCTGCTTATCGCCATACACCATTTAGTAGTAGACGGTGTTTCTTGGAGAATTCTTTTTGAGGATCTCGTCGAAGGGTATAGTCAGGCAATGCGAGGAGAAAAAATTATCTTTCAGCATAAGACCCACTCATTTAAAGACTGGGGGAGCTACTTAGAAAATTATGTAAAAAGTGATGTTCTTTATGATGAAATAAGTTATTGGAGCCATTTGGATAAAATTGGAATTGGAGAATTACCGGCAGATAAAGATACCCAGTCTCGAAACAAATTGAATAATTTCAAAGACATTTGTATTACTTTTGGCAAAGAAGATACAGAGGATTTATTGAAAAATACCAATCGTGCATATCACACTGAAATTAACGATTTATTGTTAACAGCTCTAGGGCTTGCGTTTAATGAATGGACTGCAAATGATCAATTGCTTGTGACTTTGGAGGGACACGGAAGAGAAATACTTCAAGGAGATATCGATATCTCTCGAACGGTCGGATGGTTTACAACCCATTACCCTGTTTTGTTAGATATACATCAATCTCATCTAAACAAGTCAATTAAGAAAGTAAAAGAAATACTAAGGAAGATTCCAAACAAAGGTATAGGTTTTGGCATTCTTAAGTATATGCAGAATGAAGTAAGTTGGCAGGGAATAAAACCGCAAATAAAGTTCAACTACTTAGGTCAGTTTGATGAGAGTATTGATAATGAAGTGTTTGAAATCTCTAAACTATCACCAGGTGACTCAATTAGTTTAGAGAGTGAAAGATTATTTGAAATAGATATCAGTGGAATCATATCGAACCATAAACTGAGTATTACTTTTGCTTACAATAATGAAAAGTATCATGAGCAAACAATGAAGAATATAGCTGAAGCCTACAAGAATCATTTATTGTCGATTATCGATCACTGTAAGAATCTAGAGAAGACCGAAACAACTCCATCGGATTATACAGAAAGTGACATGACACTCGAAGAGTTAGAGGAAATAAAGAAAAAATACGAAGTGCAGAAGCAAAATAAAATTAAAGACATATACCCTCTCACTCCAATGCAAAATGGTATGCTCTTCCATTCATTATTGGATAAGGGATCGGCTACGTACTTTGAACAAAAATCATTCACAACAAAGGGCGAAATGGATATTGAGCTGCTGAAGAAAAGTTTCTTAAAGATAATTGAACGTTACGATATTTTACGGGCGGTTATCGTATATGAAAATATAAAACCAGCCAAACAAGTAATTCTTGAAGAATACAAAGAAAACATACACTTTCAAGATATTAGCCATTTAAATGAAGAGGAAAAGTCTCGGTTTATTGAAGATTTCCAATTCAAAGATCGAACAAAAGGGTTTAATTTAAGCGAAAATTTCTTAATAAGATTATCAGTAATAAAGATGAGTAAGCAAGAACATAAAGTGATTTGGAGTTCCCATCACATACTAATGGATGGCTGGTGCAGCAGCATTATTATAAACGATCTTTTTGCTATATATTCTACGTTAAGAAATCAGCAAGAAATTAACTTGAAAAAGCCGACGTCTTACGGAGAGTATATGAAGTGGCTCAAGAAGCAGCCTGAGAATAAAGCACAACAGTATTGGGAGCAATATATTGAAGGCTACTCAAATCACGCTCAGCTTCCGGTGAATACAAGGAATCAATATGAAGTATTTAAAAAGGAAAGTCTTGATTTTACCATTGATAAGCAAATGACAGCAGCCTTAGTAAATATTAGTAAGCAGGAAAAAGTAACTTTTAACACTGTCATCCAGACTTTATGGGGGATTTTAATTCAAAAATACACTGGTATGGACGATATCGTTTTTGGTTCGGTTGTATCCGGACGGAATGCCGAGGTAGAAGCCATTGAAGAGATGGTGGGATTATTTATTAATACAATCCCTGTAAGAATTCAAACCAATAGAGATAGTCGTTTTGTAGATCTCCTCAAAGATGTACAAAGAGCATCATTAGAATCTTCCAAATTTGATTATTATCCTTTAGCAGAAATTCAATCATTGTCAGAAGTAAAACATAAATTAGTTAATCATATTATGATATTCCAGAATTATCACGTTGAAGAAAGTTTTGATTATTCGTTTAGAGACTTAGGTTTTAGCATTCATGATTTACAAGTACACGAACAGACTAATTATGAATTTGATGTAATGGTTATACCTCATGATGAATTAAATATTATATTCTCTTACAATGAAAGTCTTTATAGCACAAAATCTGTTATTCAACTGAAACAACATTTTATTAAAATAATGAAGTCTATTATCAAAAACCATGAAATAAAAATATCAGATTTAGATATCATGACAGAGCCTGAAAAGGTGTACTTTTTAGAAACCTTAAACAATACAGCGAGAGAGTAT
>NZ_JAHOAA010000015.1:0-5057 GCF_019039175.1 Bacillus sp. FJAT-27001 | reverse complement strand
GGTTCCCCAGTACTGCCGGATGAGTACATAATATACGCTAAATCGAGAGGAGAACCGCCGAAACATAAATTACTTGTGTCATTTTGATACAGTCGTTCTTCCTTAATATCGAGTCTCTCTCCTGAAAAATCTGCCAAATCTTGTTCACTGCCCGCAGTTAACAGTATTTGAGCGTTGCTGTCTCTCAACATATAGTCAATTCTGTCTGCCGGATAGCTTTTATCTATCGGAAGATAGGCACCGCCTGCTTTTAACACACCTAGAATTCCAATCACCATCTCAATTGAACTTTCGATCATAATCCCTACCACATTACCTGATTGAATGCCTTTTTTGCGTAAAGCGCGGCCAAGCTGATTAGCTTTTTCATTTAACTCTTTATACGTAATATGCTGGTTTTCGTAAACAACTGCCTGATGTCCCGGTCGCCTTTCCACTTGTTCCTCAAATAGTTCTACGATGTTTTTTTCTCTTGGATAAATGGTTTTCGTATTGTTAAACTCGTGTAAAATTTGATGTTTTTCTGGTTCAGTCATCATGTTAATTTGATATAGTTCAGCTTCATCGTTTCTGCAGATACTAGTCACAATTTCATTAAAATGGAGTGCCATTCTCTCAATCGTTTCTTTCTTAAAAAGACGCGTACAATATTCGATATTTCCGTTTATTGTGTTTTTGTGTTCTGTAATATGAAGCGTCAAATCAAATTTGGAGATATGACTTTCTCTTTGAATTTGTCTCAGCTGTAAGCCTTCATCTGCTCTTTCAGCCACTTCAGTGGCATGACTCATATTAAACATGACATCGAATAACGGATGTCTGCTTGTTTCTCTGTTCACCTCAAGCGTATCAATCAGATCCTCAAACTGGTAGTTTTGATTTTCATAGGCAAGCAGAGAATTGCTTTTCACCTCAGCTAAAAATTCAAGGAAACATTTCTCTCCCTCTGCTTTGTTTCGCAATGCAAGAGTATTAACGAACATTCCCATGATATCCTGCAAATCCGCATGTGTTCTTCCTGCAATTGGAGTACCGACTACTATATCTTCCTGTCCGCTGTATTTAGACAAAAGAATATAGAAGGCAGATAACAATACCATATGCATAGTCGTACCTGTTTTCTTGGCAATTTCACGTAAACCTTCTGTTTGGTCTTCATTCAACGAAAAGCCTAGGTGACTTCCTTCAAAACTTTTCATAAGAGGTCTTTCAAAATCGTATGGCAGATTTAAAACTGGAATATCTCCCTTGAATTGTTCAGTCCAATACTCTTTCTGTTTTTTAAGCTCGTCTGATTTCAGGAAAGAATTCTGCCATGCGGCGAAGTCTTTATATTGAATTCTTAATGGTTTAAGGTCCTGACCGTTATATAATTCCTTAAACTCAGAAAATAATCGTTCGACGGAGACACCATCACAGATGATATGATGCATATCGACCATTAAATAAGTTGCTTCCTCTAATTCAGCCATTTCCACTCTAAAAAGAGGGGCTTTATTCAATTCGAACGGACGAACAAAATCCTTTAAAAGATCTTCAACCGCCCATCCTTTTCTGTCTCTTCTTTCCATTGTAAAGGAGAAATCCGAATGGATTTTTTGGACAATATCACCATTCACATCTTCAAAAGATGTTCGTAATGACTCATGTCTGTCCACCAGTTTTTGAAAGATTTTCTCTACTTTTTTAGAGTCAATATCGCCTTTTACCGCAAANTGTCTGTCCACCAGTTTTTGAAAGATTTTCTCTACTTTTTTAGAGTCAATATCGCCTTTTACCGCAAAGACGATTGGCATATTATAAGCTGTTCTATTTTCCAATTGTTGAATCATGTACATTCTTTTTTGGGCAGAGGAAGCTTCATAGTAATCACTTTTTTGGCAAGCTGGAATCATTTCGTAACTTTTTTCTGTACGTCTGTTAATTACATCGCTTAAAGCCCGAATTGTAGGGTTTATAAAAAGTTCTTTGATCGGTAGTTCAATATCTAGATTTTTATGAAGTTTACTAATGAATACATTTGCTTTCAGAGAATGTCCGCCTAAATCAAAAAAGTTATCATCTATACCAACTTTAATGACCCCTAATACTTCTTGCCAAAGGTCAACTAATTCTTTTTCAATGTTATTTCTTGGAGCTGCATAGAGGTTTACGTTATCATTTACATTTGGCTTTGGTAATGAACGAAAGTCAGTCTTTCCATTATTCGTGAGAGGCATCTTCTCCAATTGCATGATATAAGAAGGCACCATGTAGTGCGGGAGGCTTTCATTCAGATAATTCTTTATATCTGAAATGCTCGCAGTACTCCTTACTACATAAGCAATGATGTACTGATCAAGATCAGAATTCTTTTCAGCATGCACAAATGCTTCTTTAACATCGGGATGGCGGAGCAAACAGTCCTCTATTTCTTTAAGTTCGATTCTTTGTCCTCTAATCTTTACTTGATTATCCTTTCTTCCCAGAAATTCAATGGTTCCATCAGAGAGCCACTTCGCTCTGTCTCCTGTTTTGTACATTCGCTGGCCTTTTTCAAACGGATTGTTTATAAATTTTTCTTTAGTCAGTTCAGGCCTATTTAAATAACCTCTAGCTAACCTGCTGCCTCCGATGCATATTTCACCTGGTATACCAATAGGCAATATATTATGGTCTTCATCTACTATGTAAACTTTCGTATTTGCGATCGGTTTACCTATCATAATTTTGTCATATCTCTCAACATGTCTCATAGCTGTTGTTTCTACCGTATTCTCTGACGGACCGTAACGGTTAACAATTTCTATATTACGATCCAATCGGTTTGTATACTCGATTGCTTTAACTGGCAGTTCCTCACCAACTAATGTTACTTGTCTTAAACTTATGGATTCTTCTAGAGAAATATAATCCAATACCGTTAAGTAAATAGAAGGTACACTGAAATAATCTGTAACTCCTAAAGTTTTTATAATTTCACTTATCTTATAAGGATTGATCATTTCCTCGTTATTTACTAATACAACCTTACTGCCTGCAATTAAAGGTGTATAGAATAAAAGAACAAAACCATCAAACGCATAGTTAATTATTGGAAGAACAATATTATTCTCACTATATTGATAATCGTTCTTCAGAAATAACATTGTTTGAGTCAGACTATGATGTTCTACCATTACCCCTTTAGGATTTCCGGTTGTACCTGACGTATAAATCACATAAGCTAAATCATTAGGTTGGTTGACTTGTTCTAAACGGCTTACATCTCCTTTAAAAGTTTCACTATTACCTGCATCTATAATAATTCCTTCAAACTTAATATCACTAATAAAGCGTTTTTCACTTACCAAAACTTTTATTTGTGCGTCATGCAACATGTATTCTATTCGATCCTTTGGATTTTTAGGATCTATTGGCATATAAGCAGCACCGGATTTTAAAATCCCCAAAATTCCTGCCACCATTTCTATTGATCTTTCCAACATAATCCCAACTATATCCTCAGACTGAATCCCTCTACTCCTTAATGTCCTCGCAAAAGCGTTAGATTTATCATTCAATTCTTTATAAGTAACTTTATTATCTTCATATATTAAAGCTGTTTGATCGGGTGTTTTTTCAGCTTGTAATTCAAATAGTTCATGGATAGGCTTATTAATTTCTTTATACTCCATATTTGTATTATTAAACTCATATAATATATGGTTCATTTGTGTCTCAGTCAGCAAACCTACATCTCTTACGGAACGATCGAGATTACCTAACATTTCATTTAGAGCGTGTATGAATCTTTCTGCAAAATGAATAACCGTCACTTCTTCATAAAGAGCTGAATTAAATACTAAAACCATCTCAACCTCTTCAGCTTGATTTTTCTCTAAGCAAATAGTTATTTCATTTTTTTGTGAATTGCAAATATATTCGATATCACCTTCTGCATGCAGCGGGTTGTAAGTAATACTAACAGGAGTTAATTCAGGTAATGTAAAGGGCATATTTAGTTTTCTAAAAGCAGGAACCAAATCTATATATTGATTTTCATATACATCTAATAATTTCTTCTGTATGTCTAAAAGAAACCTTTTAATATTTACGTTCCCATTTATAGAACATTTAAATGGCAGCATTTTATTTTTTATTGATAGCGGCCGCTTCTCATCCGAGAAATAAACCGGTACTCCAATTACTATTTCATCATTACCTGTGTACTTATATAACTCTATATTAAAAACTGCTAAGAAAATCACATATTCAAGCATGTCATTCCCTTTCGTAACAGACTTCAACTTATCTAAGACATTTTTTTTTATAGGAAACGATATGGTTTTTTTCTCATACTGGTCAGAATAAAAATCATAACCCACTCTCGTTTTTTCTATACCCTCTAAATGAAGCTCTTTCCAATACTGCTCTTGTTCGGATAAGTGTTGATTACCTGTATCCTTATTCATGTTAACCTCCATCTGTTTTATTAATTACCAGAGTATAAGCTTTATGACTCATACTCTGGTAAGGCTTTTTGAAAGCCGGGATTAAAATGAAAACTCTACATTTCTTAAATCGCTTACTTTATTCTTTTCATTCAAAATATATTTTTCTTCATCTTTATTTAATAGCTGAATGTCCCCGAGAATAATGCTACTATCTTTTAAAACCTTGGTTAGTATAGTGTTTAAATCTTCTATCGCCCTTTTTATGGTAGGTTTTTTAAATAGTTTTGTAGAATAGACCAGTTTCAAATGGATCTCCGAACCACTCTCAAATCCAACTAAACTCAAATCTACTCTTGATAAATCATTTTCTAAATTTACTTGTTTGAGTTCAATTCCATCTAGCGTCAAATCAACTTCATATTCGATGTTATTCAAATTGAAAATCACGTCAAATAAAGGATTTCTGCTAATGTCTCTTTTAATAGCTATATTCTCAATTAACTCTTCGAGCTGATAATTTTGATTGTCATATGCCTGCAGTGAATTCTCCTTTACTTCTTTCAAAAGTTCTTTGAATGTTTTCTCTTTATCTGGGTGATTCCTCACAGCCAGTGTATTGACGAACATACCGATCATATTTCT
>NZ_JAHOAA010000014.1:45572-47234 GCF_019039175.1 Bacillus sp. FJAT-27001 | reverse complement strand
GAAAGCTTATCAGCATCAACGGCCAGCTCAGCCAGTTTTTCTTTTGTGATCGCTCCGAAAACAATGTCCTCAGTCAGAATACGCTTAGTGGTCGCGGAAAATTGATCCGTGAATTCGCTTGCTGTGCCCCGTGTGTTGATTGAGCGCAAGCGATAATACCAAACTTCATTTACTCCCGTAAAATGCTCGTATCCGCCTGTTTTGCCTCTGAAAATACGATTCTCTTTTAATGGGGTGAATCCATTTACTTGTGAAGCATACACCTCATAGGCTGCAATATAACTGGACGGATCATAGTCCCATGTCAGGGTCACATTCTGAAACATTGGCTTGACCACTACATTCGATGGAACAGGTGGGGCTCTATCAGGGAAACTGCCATCAGTAACCTCGCCGGCATCCGGTTTACTTTCCCAAGTACCGCGATTTTTTTCAATTACGCTTTCAATTTGATCAATACGGCCGTCCTTTTGTAAAGCTGATAAAAATTGGCCGATCTCAACGACGCATGTATTATCAGGATCGGTAATATCGTATTCCATTGAAATAACGCGCTGCGACGTCTCAATTGGGATAGCAAAGTTTCGATCAATTGCGATCGTTGTATCTCCCAATTCCACATGTTCGTGTTCGTATCCCGGCACGCTCTCGAGCAGTTGCACGGACAGCTCATAATTGATTTCTGTCTTGCATGCAGTCGTAATCAAATGATTATATGTGGCCTTTAAGAGCTCTTCCGGCTCCGTTATGTCTTCATTATTGAACTGGCCTTCCCGATGGATCAACTTTCCATCTTTAAGGCGCCCCAATCTTTCTAATAAATCCGGATCGCCAACCCATTCCTGGCCTAAGGGCTTATCGACCGGGTCGCCTTTTGATTTTTTCCATTCTACTTCAGAGAAATCAATAAAACGGGAATAACCGCCCGTTTCCTCTCCTTCCTCATCCGTAGATGCTATGGATGCTCCGTAACCCCAAAGGGCTGTCACCGGGTAACTGATAACGGTCCGCCGGATACTCGTTGTGTCCTTATCACTCTCAAAGCGCTTCCCGCCGTCTTTACCGCGACGGGGAAGTATTTTTATGATTCGTTTAACAACCTTATTTCCATCAAATTCTATAGTGTCCTGTAGCTCTCCGCCCCATATGTTAATCACGTCAGCGATACAATCCAACGCTGTTTTTTTATAGAAGGTAGTCGAATTCACTCCAAGCTCCGCCGTTACTTCCGCCACCCATCTTGACCGAGAAAGAACGTTATCCAGTACAAACTGAGCAGTTTTATTGGTAGGGCGAAAATCTTTTACAAAGGTTTCAGCAAGCTCCATCATGGCAGCTTCACAGGTAACCTGAGTGTTAATCTCTCCTTCTTCACTTGTATCATCCAGTTCCTTGATGACAAACAGACGCATTACACCGTCCTTATCCTTGAACACCACTTGATTCTCTTCAAATAGGAAACGTGCGTCAGGGTGGGAGGCGTCCGCTACAAAAGAAAAAGAAGAGCCCTTGTTGAGCTCTTCCTTGTATTTCGCATCCCAGAACGTACAGGTTTCTCGTCCGTGGCTGGACAGCACTGTCAATAATTTATCATCTGGTGAAAGTATATAAATGTCAGCCATGACCGGACCTCCTTACAAATATGCCTCATTAAATTTGATG
>NZ_JAHOAA010000014.1:42841-45084 GCF_019039175.1 Bacillus sp. FJAT-27001 | reverse complement strand
TGTCAGGCTCATCGTGAAAAATTAACGGTTTAGGCTCTTCAGTGTGCAGAATAAAAGTCAGTTCCTCCTGCTTTTTCTTCAGCTCTTCTTCACTACGGAAGGCAAAAAGAACCTCAACGGTTATGACTCTTACAGGAATTCTTGTGTCCCGCAGGAAACCTCCCGGACGATTCCCGATAGTGGCTGTATTCACTTCCCTCCCTGTCACTCCTCGGCCGCCCGTGGACTTTACATAAAAGAAGGGTGATATATCAATGCCGTCAAACGTGATTTTCCATTGGTTTGGCAGCAGCTCCTGATAATTAATCATTAAATCTCACCCTCCTTGCGTTTGACCTTTTTTGTGCGTTTGTGACAGGCTTTTCTACTCCTTGACCGACCTTCTTGCTGTCCATCTCAATAACAATCATCCTGTCAGGCAACTCAAGGTTCCGGATGTCCGCGCTCAATTCTTTTCTAACCGTGCCGAGTTCACCGCAAGAAATGGATGTGTCATATGCAAAATTCATATCCTCTTGGTGAATAGTCATAGCATCACTGACGGCTCCCATAGCTCTCTGAACAGTGCCGATACCATTCTGAATCCCGACAGCGATACCAGCAGGAACCATGATCCCCACCTGATCCCGCATCAATCTGGACGGGGAGTGGATTTTCAATTTTTTCTTAATGGTTTTCTCAATTGTCGATGCGATGGAGTTTGCTTCTTTCGCCAGCTCGCCCTTCATATTCTTCATTCCAGAAATAATGCCGGCCATTGTATTTGATCCGATGGCTTTGCCGCTTTTCTTGAGAGAACCAAGTTGTTTCACATCGACTGTAAGCTCCCCAATTTTGCGGAGATAGTCATTTTTCAGAAGTGCCAGTTCTTTATTTGCGGCCGAGCGTAATTCAACTATTTTCTTAGTTGTCTCGTTTTTCAGTCCGGTTAATTCTTGTTCCGCCTGAGTGCTCGCCAGCTTATGCTTTTCCTGCCACAACTTGACATACTCATTTAACTCGGAATCTGTCATGCGTGAAATCGCATTAATCTGATCAGCTGACCCGATACCCATTTCTTTCAATTCGTCTGTGAACGCCTTCGGTGCCCGGCTTGCTATTTTTGAAATGTCATTGTTGAACGTTTTGATCTTGTCCAGCTGCTTTTTAAGATTTGCAGTCAGCTTGGAGCCGTTCACTTTTTCACTTGAGACATCGTCAAATAGACCGATTGCGTTATAAATCGCGTCAGTTCGGTCTTGCAGCTCTTTTTTATAGGCATCATTGGCCGCCTTAATATCAGCAGTCAGTTTATCATTCACACTTTTGAATTTTGAGAGATAAGTATTGTTTGCGGAAAGAATGCCCTTGTTAAGCTTATCAGCCGCTTTCTTTTCGGCTTCCTTCTGCTTTCTGGCCTTATCAGCCATCGTTTTTTGAGTCTGATAGATTTCGCGTTGAACCTTTATTTGCTGGTCAGAATTCAGCTTGTTCTTCTTCTTGATTTTCTCAAGTGTTTTGATATAGGTATTCCCGCTGATTTTTCCTGTATCGTATTTTGCCTCAGCTTTCTTAATCTGATCTGATACTTTCTTGGTATACGCCAGCTTCGCCTTCGCTTCCTTGCGCTGCTGCTCTTTCAGAAGCTTCTTCTGTTTATCAGAGGCGCTTTTGGATGCCTGATATATCTCGCGTTGGATTTTTCGGTTTTGCTCGCTGGTAAGCTTGTTTTGCTTCTGAATCTTTTGCAATGTTTTGATGTACGTATCAGCGCCCATTTTCTTGGTGTCATACTTCACTTCAGCGTTCTTAATTTTATTGGATACCTTTACCTCAGCCGCCTTCTGAGCCGCTTTCGCTGCTTTTGCCGCGGCCGCTTTTACTTTACCCTGCGATTTATCAATACCAGCCGCCATACCGGTGCCGACGTGATAACCGACCTGATCACGCATTACCCTTGACGGGGAATGGATTCCCAAAAGTTTTTTCATGCCGTTAGGAATAGCATTTGCCATTGATTTTACTTTGCTCGCTAATGCTCCCGCCATGCCGCTGATACCATTTATTAAGCCTTGGATGATGTTGCGGCCAATGGACTTGAGGTTGATACCTCTGAAAAACTTCATGACGCCATTCCAAATGCTGACAATGCGTTCTTTCGTTGCTTGGATACGGTTTACGATTTGCGCTTTCATATAGCTGAACGCTGTAGAAGCTGCGCTTTTAATGCCGTTCCAAATGGACATCACTTTGCTTTTCACTGT
>NZ_JAHOAA010000014.1:40884-42831 GCF_019039175.1 Bacillus sp. FJAT-27001 | reverse complement strand
CGTCGCTACAATTCTATTGACGATTTGCGCCCGCATGTAGTTGAAGGCTGTTACAGCTGCACTTTTTAAAGCATTCCAGACAGATGTCACTTTGCTTTTTATCGAGTTCCACAAACTGACCATTTTGTCTCTGGTTGCAATAATGCGATTCACAATTTGTGCGCGCATATAGGTAAAAGCAGTCACTGCAGCACTTTTCAGGGCATTCCATATGGACGATACTTTACTCTTAATTGCATTCCAGATGCTGATCATTTTATCTCTCGTCGCAATGATCCTGTTAACGATCTGCGCCCGCATATACGTAAAGGCTGTGACGGCCGCCGATTTAAGCCCCGACCAAATTGAGGTAATAGTGTTCTTAATGCCGTTCCATACTGAAGTCGCAGTCTTTTTAATACCATTCCAGACAGAAGAGGCAAACGATTTTATAGCATTCCAAACTGTTGTGAAAATGGTTTTGCACAAATTGAATTCCCATTTAAAGAAAGCAGATAGCCCGTTCCAAATGGTTTTAGCTGCCGAAACAATTCCATTCCAAACAGTGGAGAAAAACGACGTTATTGCGTTCCATGTTGATGTTGCCGCTGTTTTAATGCCTTCCCATACAGATTGGAGCCACTGAGATATGACGCCCCAAACTTGAAGGGTGTACTTCTTGACTTTATCCCAATTGGCAATAATGAGAACAACTAAGGCTATAACCGCCGCTGTAATCCAACCGATAGGCCCCATTGCGATGATCCATGACGCTGCCATGCGCGCCGCATTTGCCGCTGCTTGAGCTGCCAAAATGACCAAGCGTTTACCAAATAAGATCATTTGTTTAATACCTGCCGCCAACATTGACACAAATGAACTGATTTTTGCCGCAGTCCACGCCGCTGCCATTCGTGTTGCTTGGGCTGCTGATTTTGCCGCTAAAACAGTTATTCTGGCAATGAAAAGCCCCATCTGCTTAATGCCGTTTTTCAGCATTGTTATGAAAGAGCTGATTTTCATCGCAGTCCATGACGCCGCCATTTTAACAGCATTAGCTGTTGCTCTTGCTGCCATCGCTGTATACTTCGCAATGAATTGTCCCATAGTTGCTATCGCTGATTTTAATTGACCAATCAGGCCGGCCAGCTTTATACCCGCAGCTGTGGTTTTGAAGGTTCGTAGATATTCAGCTGCATCTTTAAAATCTTTAAGACCGTTGGTAACAGCACTGACTGCTACTATCGCCGGAACAATAGCTCTTAAAGCACCGATTAATGAAATGCCCGCTGCAATGAACTTCCCAATTGCCGGGTTTGCTTCCATCGCCGCATTAGTAAATTTCAAAAACCCGTTTACATTCTCCAAGATCGTTTTGCCGAGTGGAGCCATGCCAACAAGCAAGTTGATTATAGTCTTCGCGATCTGACCCAATGTGCTCCATACTGTAGGCCCGTTGGTCTTTATATAATCAATGAATGATTGGAATTCCTTCGTTTTAGTAACGCTGCCAGCCCACTCGTTGAACCGCTTGGTCAGGTCTACGAGCGATGTCATCATGTCTTGAGACATAGGAGCGAATCCGGTAAACAGCTTTGTCAGACCGCCCGAAAAGTTTCTGATGATCTGTAGCAGTTTTGGGCCGTTGGTTTTTGTATACTCCACGAAAGCCTGAAATTTCTTTGAGGAACCCAAGTTCGCTGACCATTTTACCCATGATTGGGTCATTCCTTCGATGGATTTTGTCATGCTCTTCCCGGTCGGTCCGAATGCTACGATCAGATTAAAAACTGTCCGTAAGACATTCCCGGCAGATCGGCCGAATGAAGCAAACGCCCCCGGAGCTTCTTTGTTCAGATAGGAAATGAACCTCTGCATGTCCGGAGCTTTAAAAGCTTTGTCCATGCTTTTCGCCAGTCCCACGCCCTCTTTTGCCAGTCCATCAAACATTGGAATGAGTGAGTTAAG
>NZ_JAHOAA010000014.1:40112-40363 GCF_019039175.1 Bacillus sp. FJAT-27001 | reverse complement strand
GCTAAAGCTGTCCGTGCTTCTGACACAGCTCTAGTCAGAGGATCTGAATCAGCATCTAAATCAACTCGTGTGCGTTCATGCCGATGTACAAAATTATCAATTTGCTGCTCGGCCTGCCGCACTCTGGCCTGAAAGCTTGCGATCTCTGCATCGATTTCCACCGTCTGATGATCATTCATCCGGCGCATCATATCATTCACACGATCCATGCTGCGAGTAAATCTTCGTGTCTGCGCTTCAACTATCGCTGT
>NZ_JAHOAA010000014.1:38716-39831 GCF_019039175.1 Bacillus sp. FJAT-27001 | reverse complement strand
CAGAAGCTTGTACTCGTTAGGAGTCCATGACATGATTAAATCCACATCATAAACCCCGAGCCAATGTGCGGAATTCGTAATTATTTGGTCGTAGTCGATCCCGTTCTCTCTTTGTACGCCTCTTTCATCATCTTCAGGACTTCCTTGCCGTTCTCTTCGTCCTCCAGCCGTTTCGCTTCCATTTCCGGTGTTTCGTTCGGAGCCGGTTTCTTCCCTTTGTTCATCTTCTCCATCATCTTCCAGCGCTGACGGATCACGCCTTTGAAAAAACCCGCCGAGTCCAGCGTTGTGAATGCTTCATTGATCATCTTGTCAATTGCGTCGCCTGTTTCGTCTTCATCAATGATTTTAATAATTGCTTCTTCAATAGCCTCAATTGATGGCTTTTCTTTCTTCAAGTAAGCGAGTGCACAATCCCAAAAAGCAGAAAGATAGGAAGCCTCTTCGTTGAGCAAGCTCATGTAAATATTCATTGTGCCGCCTTTGCCCTTTTCGTCCGCAGTGGAATATTTTTCGTTTGCCAATCTGTCAAAAGCAAAGTCGCAGCGTGATTTGTATTCTTTATCTCCGATAGTTAAGTAAGCCATTTATAAAACCTCCGATTATTTTTTTATGTTAAAAAAGAGCCCGGGAAGTCCGGACCCTATGATTCCTTTTCTGTTCGTATCGTAAAATTGGCCGATCGTTCCGATTCCCCGGCCGAGTTCACTGCCGACACATTAAAAATGTAGGCCGTGTCCGGCTTGAGATTAGGATTCGACGTATACGAATTCTCTGAGACAGTCGCTATTTTCGCGTAAAATCTGTAAATATTGTAAGATGTCGCCCCTTTCACCGCATCCCAAGAAAAACTCACCTGATTTGAAGTGGCGCTTTTCGCAGTTATATTGCGGGGTACGTTAGGGCGTAACCGCTTGTGTTTGCGTAACAATCTCAGTCATTGAGGATTCGCCCGCATCGTTCACAGCAGAAACGTTGACTGTCAGTTTCGTGTCGGCCGCAATTCCTGTCAGGGTGTGGGATGTGCCTGTGACAGTTGCGTCCAGTTGCTTGCCCGCTCCCCTGTATACCTTATATGAAGTCGCCCCATCTACCGCATCCCATTTCACGGTCAC
>NZ_JAHOAA010000014.1:37743-38223 GCF_019039175.1 Bacillus sp. FJAT-27001 | reverse complement strand
TCTCAATTGTTTATTGTGAAGCGCATTCTGAGAATGCCGTGACGCGTGTACCCGTCAATATCGGTGATTACCTGCATGCTGCGCATCTCAGAACGGCATAAAGAAAAGCCCTCTATGGTTAGGGGCCTGCTTGTTAACGCTTGAAGCACGAGGCTCAAAATCTCCATCGCTTCTTTTTTTCCGTTGTAACCTGACCAGCAGTGCAGAACGACATTAATTTCTTCACCGCTGGATGTCTTGGTTTTGAATGGGGAAACATCATCATCCCCCATTGTCACATAAGGCTTTTCCTGATCTTTCGGGACTGCATCAAAGACGCCTGTGACGCGCCCGTTCAGCTCTTCGTCTGTTGATAACCTCTTAAATAGAGCAGCCTGCAACGGCCACAGGGCAGATCGCATGATGACAGCTCCTTTCTATCACATTTGACTGGCAAAATACCGCATGCCTTCGTCCACCGCTGGATTCCAGAACGGCTGT
>NZ_JAHOAA010000014.1:35994-37607 GCF_019039175.1 Bacillus sp. FJAT-27001 | reverse complement strand
GTTCCCCCCGTCTATTGCGGCGGTCGGAGCATTCAGAACAGCATGGCTGTAAATCAGCTCGGCCGTGTTTGTGACCAGTTGCTTAATATCATCTATGACCCGGTTTCTGAACTCGCTCGTGGCTCTTTGCATCTGTCTGACCCATCTACCACTGACCTCAGCCATTGCCCTTCAGCACCCCCGTAACCTGACATTTCAAATTCATAATCTCATGCATGCCGCCCTGGTCGATCGGTTCTGATTTGAGAGTCAGCACCTTGTTTTCGTAGATGATCCGCATTGTCTTCTCAATATCAGTGCGATACGGGAAATACACATTGCAATCAACCGGGTTCTGAAGTTGCTGAGCCTGATAATATTCCCGGGACGTAATCCCGCCGACAAAAGCCTCTGTTGTGAGATAATCGGTGAATTTTTCAACATAGCCCCCGCCGCCGTCCGGCACCTCTTCCAAACGCTGAAACGTGACAACATGCGGGAATTCTTCATAGATCATATGACTCTCAGCTTTCTGTATGGAGCAAGAAGCTTCGTAATGCTGCTTGGCAGATCTGTTTCATAAGAATATGAGACATCTCCCATACTTCGGCCGGAAAGATTGGACGGAGTCATGTTATGCTCGATCGCTTTCGCGACATACAGCTTTACCCCTGCTGGTAATTTTTCATCTCCATTGACCGTGAATGAGTTGTTGCACCAGTCTTTCGCTTGATCTATGAACAGAGGTAGGACCTCGGCCAGATAGGTATCGTGGCTGTCTGTTTTTATGCCAAGCATATTTTTTACGGTTTGAACATCCATAGAATCACCTACACTTCACCGAGAACAATTTTGATCAGTTCCTCTTTAGGCGCTTTGGGATCAAATTCATATTCGTTCTCCTTCAGAAAGACAACGATTTCATCCTTATTCACCTTTTTCAATTGCTCTTCAGTCAAATCAAGAAGGTTTGTACCCGGCCGTTCGTTCGACTCTTTAGATTGTTTGGCCTCTTCCACTCTCTTAAAACCAATGTGAGAATAAACTACCCCAAAAGCCTTTTCAGTGCATTCAATGGTTTTGGAACCGTTAGATGCTTTCATATCAAGCGCCGCCTCCTTCCAGTGCTTTTATCCGATTCTCTAAATCAGATAGTTTGGCTGTCACATCGTCACCGAGTTTAGCTAAAGTAACTGCCTTATCTCCCACATTTTTCGTTTGAACGCTCCCGGTGCCGATATTACGGTTTTGGACGGACCCATCACCGATATTGATGTTTTTCACTTCTCCGTCGCCGATCATTTCCGAAGTGATAGTTTTAGGAGCAGGCGCAGAACCCGGTAACCCGGTCACCTTCGCGCCCTCTTTTATTTCAAGCTCGCCACCGATCACCAATTTGTCGCCGTTATTAGTGTTATAGTTTTTAGATGTGTATCCCATAAGCTTACGCCTCCGTTGCTGGTGTAATAGCAGCAAAAGCATCATCGGTCAATGTCATGAATCCGACTTGCTGAGTCACACGGAGAGCAACCATATCTCTCTCATACAAGTTGATCGGGTTTCCTTCTGCATCAACAATCGTTGTCAATGTTGCATCCTCTGAGATTTTGTATTCCATGCCTTGAGGGATTCCG
>NZ_JAHOAA010000014.1:31676-35984 GCF_019039175.1 Bacillus sp. FJAT-27001 | reverse complement strand
GCCGCAAGTAATGCCGCTTTTTCGTAATCCCATGACTTAGAATCCACATATCCGATCGGAAGGCCAAGTGCTTGTTGTGTGGCGCCGCCTGTCGCATCGTTGAAGATCGGAAGACCATTACCATCCTTTGTGCCGCGGAGCTTTTGACGGAATCGGCGTGTTGTTGTAAAGCCGTTTACATCTTTGTCAGCGTCTTCGACCAGAGCCATGACCCCGTTTAACTCATCATATAGATTGCCAAGTGAGTTTAACGAAATAGTGTTACCAGATTCCTTGATTTTTTCAAATACAGATACGCCTTTTCCAAACGGTGAATCTACACCGAATAACGCAGCCTGATCAAATTTGATCGCAAAGGCTTCAGCGATAGCCGGGCGCATTTGTGTGAAGAAATCTGTTACAGAGTAGCGCAAGAATTCTTTAGAAACAGGGATGATGACACCCAATTTCTTTGAAATCATTTTTGCTGTTAACCATTGAGCCTTAGACGTTTGAATTCTATCGCCCTCTCCAACCCAGTATGCCCCTGGCCCAGAAGCCAAGTACGTGAATTCTTTCTCCGGCTTAGTCATTTCTTCATATTTTGCGAGTTTCGTGACAGCAGATTGGGTCATAAACTCTTTTAAAACCAGCGTTCCTTGTTCAGTTGGAACCTTCCCATTTACTGAGTCTTGCATTAATGCATTGTTTGGATTAAATGTTGGCATTAAAGATAGCCCTCCTTATTTTCTAATACTTGCTTCAGCTGCAAGTGAGCTGATGTCTAAATCTTGATTTGTCGGTTCGTTGCTGCCGGACTGGACATCACGGCCATTCTCTTGAAACTTGGATTCAATAGCCTTTTGAAGTGCAGCGTTGTACTTCTCTTCGAATGCTCCGAGGTTCTTCATCGTTGATTCTTCATCCTCACCGACAAAGAATCCCACTACTTCTACATCTGCCGGCAGTTGCTTTTCAGAAGCATAAGAAACAGCTTTGTTTAAAAGCTTTTCACGTTGTGCTGCTGTCTTTTGATCTTTCAGCTCCTTTTCGAGCTTCCTGATCCGCTTCTGCTCTTCTGTTTCTTCTGGATAAAGCTCTTTTACCTTTGCATCAACCAGAGCATCGAGGTTGTTCGCCTTCCACGTATCAAGGCCTTTCGTAAAATGGGAATCCAACCGAGGCTGAATGAGACGTTTTCCTTCTTCTGTATCTAAAAACCCATTCACCTTGTCAGCAGACACGGCAGAAAGTTCATTCAGATACGACTGTACTTCTTCGTTCTCTTTATTTTCTTCAAGAAATTTTTTCACATCTTCTAATGTTGGCATTACGCTTCTTCCTCCTTTGCCCTCTACAGTGCGCGCCTGTTATGAGTGCATGAAAAATAAGCCTTTTAACGTCATGCTCAGGACAAAATAAAAAGCCGCTGTTTAACGTCTTCCCTTTTCCTCAATGGATTTGTACCACTCTTCATAGGTTTGGTATGGGATTGTTTGGCCTGCCCCACTGCCGCCTTCCCTCGCCCTTCTCGTATCCGGCAGGACGCCGTTTACTTTGAAAGCAATTGTACAACGGCAGTTAATATCATCTTTGGCATTATTCATGTGCCCCGGAGCCGGCCCGACTCCGCCGTAAATTGATTTGAACAGCCCCTTGCGTTCTATTGTCTTCCCGTCCAGTTTCCTGTGCCCGGCTCGTGTTTTAAGATCAAGAGTAGCATTCCACATCTTTTTAAGATTGCTCCGTTTTGAGGCCTTCTCAGCACTTTCCATTCTTGCCGAGACTTGTACCCTATGAGCTTCTGTTCTCGCCACGTCACGGGCTTTCCTGCGGGCAAATTCGGTTGCTCTTTCAATGCGGCGGGCGATCTTTGAATAATCCTCCCCCGCTTGTAGGCCCTGTGCGACGGAAATTTGAATCTGCCGGATATAATCGTCTCGATGCCGCCTGTATATCGCTGACAAAGTCAATTCAGCTATAGGGTTTAGAATGGCCTGCCGAATGGCTTCGGCTGTCGGGATGCTAAAACCCAAGTTAACCACGGATTCCATTTCAAATAGATAAGCAGAACGCATATAATTCTCTAAAAACTGCTTGGCTGCTAATGCCTCAACAATAGTCAGAATGGTTTTGAAAGCCTTGTGAGATTCCTCGGCCATCCTCTCCATTTCCTTGTTCAGACGATTGTATTTGTTGGCATCGGCTAAAGTAAGCTGGCCGTCCTTACTGTATTTCGCATACAGCCGTGCAATTTGTGCATTGATCTCCTTTAAGCGAGATGCAAAAACGACATCAATCTTTTGAGCATCCTCAGTGATCATGTCGTCCAGGTACTTATCAATATCATTCTGGTTCATCTTCATCACCGCCCGCGTCTGTTTCCACATCCGTTAACGGCGGCATGTTGAGCCTGTATTCCTCTTCTTCCTCTTCCATCTTCTTCAGCTCATACTGGACATCATCAACAAACGACAGCAGAGACAGGCGAGTTTCTTCGCTTACCATTCCTTTAAGCTGTCCTGTCGTGTTTGCTTCTTCCAGTACATTTGCCGGAAGGTTTCGCTTAAAGCCGAACCAAACTTTTTTATAATCCTCCGCTGCCGCTTGCCTTTTAGTGCCCCATGCGGAAAAAATCAGTTTATATTGATAACGCAGAGCAGCCGTCATCTTCCGTTCCATTGTGATGCATTTGTTTTCAAGCGACATCAATTTATATTTCATCGCTACCCCTGAAACGTTCCCGCCAAAAGATTCATCGGAGAAATTGACCGATTTTGCAAAGCGAAGGATATTCTCTTCCAACCTATCAAGATGGTTTTCTATGATGGCATCGTTTATATCCTTTGTCAGATAGCTTACGTCATCTTTTTCGTCATACAATTCAAGGATTCCGGTCTTTTTGAGCTGATCAAGCGTCTCTTCATCCGCGCCAAGCCCTTTTAAAATCAGATAAGCCAGTCGGTATTGCTCAATCTCATTCGATGCATCGGACAACGTGCGGTCATACGCATCAATTAACGAAAGAACCTTTTCAGCATCTCCCTTTAGTTCCTTGTTATTCGCTAAACCGAATAAGGGGCAGCCATCAAAAAGATGCAATGTTTTTTTATCAAAAGTGAAGGCTGAGCTGTCTTTCGTACTGAAATAATAGACATATTTCTGATCATAGAATTCTGCTTTGATCTTTCCGCCGTACACCGTGTAATATCGCAAAGCGTAAGTAGGTTCATGGATGCTTCCATCAGTAATAAAGGCGCATTCCCATGGATCAATATTTTTTATACGCACATTTCCAGAACGGTCAACATAAGCGAGGCGGGCGCCGTAACCGCAAATAGAGGCCATTTTCCCCCACTCGCTGTCTTCATCAGCAATGTTATTTCCCATATTAAAATCTTCGATCAGCTGTTTTACAGGTATTGCAGTGCTTGCCGCATCGCTCTCATCAAACTCATATGCAATAGGGTGGCCGAACAAATAGCCCACCTTTGTATCAATGATTTCAGAATCAAACGAGTTGTTCAGCCTATTGTTTACTTTGTGATCAATACGTTTTAATTTTCCTGTTTCAAAATCCTCGTATTCAATGGCTTTTCTGGATAAGATCGGAACGCCTTGAATCTCAGCCTGGTACCGATCATAAAGCTTTTTCATTCTGTCATGATCCGGCTTATGTTCCTGAATGATCTTGTCAATCAATTCAGGCGTTATGCCGGACTGTTCAATCATGTCTATAAAATGATTCATCAGCTCACCCCTTTCCGCCTTTTCGGTTTATTATGGGAATACAGAGCGTACCGGAGTGAGTCCAGCACGTCGTCCCATTCCTTCACAGGATCGCCGGTCTTTTGATTCCAAACATACATAAAAATTTCCTTTTCGAAGCGAGCGACCTTATCTTTCACGATGAACAATTCATGTCGCTTAAACAGCCGCGCCACTTCTTCGATACCGGATATGACCGCCTTATCAGCGTTCAATGCACGCAGTTTCTCTCTGCGGAATCGCTGAACGTGTTCCGGCCGCGCAGTATCGCAGTAGAAATTGATGTTGCCGTATCGCTCTTTGATGTCCTTCGCTATCTTCACCCAGTAATCAATTTCCTCATGTTGCTTGGCATATTCTTCGAGCAAATAAAAACACCCCTGGTCATCTTGTCCGATTACAACAATAGAACCCGGGTGCTCATATCCCCAGTCGACGCCCGCAAAATACTTCTTGAAATTGACGCGCCTGTTTTCCAATTCCTCAGAGCTGATATAGTGAATGTCCTTATTAAAATCCTTGTATATGACCCCTTCAGGCGCCACCCAATAACCGTGTATA
>NZ_JAHOAA010000014.1:22695-31666 GCF_019039175.1 Bacillus sp. FJAT-27001 | reverse complement strand
TCTGTAAACATGCCGCTCGGCGTCGATGCCACGATGCTCTCCACATATTCCGGATCGAGAAAATTGTTGTCGAACAGCGAGAAATGAAATGACCTGATGTTCAGCCGCCCGCTTTTCAGCATTTGCCCGTCTTTGTCGATATAATCCGTTTTGACAGTGTGCATCGGGTTTTCGGGGTTTGTATCCATCATGACCACAGCGCCTTTATACGAGCACCGGGAAATGACTTCTTTCACGAATGAATCGTGCAGGGCAGTCGCTTCGTTTAGGAATGCGCCGGCTGACGTGAACCCCCGCGCTTTTTTCCATGAATCAGCATTGGCCCCGTCAAAGCAATATACACGGTTACCAAATATCTCAACGGCATTCGACTTGTCGAGCCTCAATTCTTTGCCCAGAATCAATTCCATATCGTTCAAGACATTTCGTTTTATGGCTGCCTGAGTAGCCCCGCCGATGATGAAGGATAGACCCATGTTTTGATACTTGCTGACGTGAGCAAGGAACGTCAAAAGGAGCACGAATGTTTTCCCTGCCCTCTTTGCGCCGCTACAAATTAGAATTTTGGGTTGCTCTTTTATAAAGCTGTCCCAAACTTCCTTTTGCTTTTTATTCAGTTCCATCGGCATTCACCATTTTCCTCAACATTGCGGCAATATCATTCTCTTGGGTGTTTCCGTCGCCGCTGTTAACAGCCTTCTTCGTCTTCTCGATATTCAAGCGCATTTGTTCCAATTTAAGGCGCCGTTCATCTTGCTCATGCGCCAGCTGGTCAAATTGCTTGATCAAGCTCCGGAGCTCCCCCATTGCCCGAGATTGAGCGTTCAGGAATGTTGCGTGACGATCCCAAGCGAATTGTATTTCAAGTTCTTCTTCTACAATGTTTTTTTCATATGTTAAATTGCCATCTTCGTCCTCATCTTGATGATAAACGTATTTTGCCTTTTTAAGCTCTTTTGCCGTATCATCTTTATCCCGCACAAACATAATGCGTTGCGCCCAGATTATGGCCGCATATTGTATCTGAATCTGATCCCATATCATATCAGCAGGGGAACGCTCCTGAATCTCTTCCATGATTTCAAGCGTCTCTTCTGGCAGATACTTTGAGAAGAACCCATGCGAAACCGCGTTTCGATTTCTCTCCGGGGCGCCGCCGTTGTTTCCCAATGCGTTTTTATTGCCAGGTTGACCGCCTTTTTTTGTGTGCACACTTTTTTCAGAGGGTGCACCCTTTTCCCTTTCCCAACCATGCCGCTGCTTCCACGATTTAATAGTGTTCACTGACACCCCGTATTTCTCGGCAAGGTCCTTGTATTTCATGCCTTTGACGTAATCCTTATACGCCTGAATGTGCTTTTCGGCCATCTACATTCACCGCCGCCCCCTTCTGATTCGTGTTGTTTTGGAAAAAGATATTCCCTCTAAACCGACGCCGCACTCAGACCGTTAACCGCCAGTTGTTTTTCTGAGATTTACCGGAATCAGTTTACAGAGAACATAAAAAAACACCATTCGATTGGAACGGTGTCATTTCTTTAGATTTATGAAGTCTTCACGAATCACAGAATTTTAGCTCTTTAAAAGCATTTATCAACTTAACTATATATTTTGCTTTAACAATACTAGTAAATAGACCTCTAGTTACTATTTCAATTCCGGCATTTGTTGAGTAGGTTTTAGATTGGCCTTGTACTATTCCAATTAAACTACCGTTACTATCAAACACTGGACCACCACTACTCCCAGCACTTACGCTAATATCCCCCCAAAAATAAGCATCAACTTCATCATAAGCTGCTATTCTTCCAAAACTAAACACAGGACGAGAAACAATTGTAGTTTCTTCTAATGCCACACCAAATTCGGGTGTTATTCTTGATATTGAAGATGGAACGTCAGGGAAACCAACCGTAAATATATCCGATCCTTCAACTAGTGATTCGTAATTTTCCTTTAATAAAAAAGGCGTGTACCCATCTTTCCGAAGTGCTTCTCTGAAATCTTCGGTCTGCTTATGTTCAAGAGATATAACAGCCAAATCTACATCTTCAAGATCATCACCGGCGATAAAAATATCATAATCAGGGCTTCCAAATTCTTGACATAACACAGCTGTTGCAATTGTATTCTGTTCATTGACGCGTCTAGCTTTTATTATTTCTGAATTAAATCGTTTTTTAGGCTGCCCAATATCTTCAAATATTAAATGTCTCGAAGTTATCAAATATTCCTCATCACCAAATCGAGCATAAAGAGCTGTCCCTTCTGTTCTGATATCAAATCCAAATTTGCATTGAATATTAACAATATTTTTTTTGTGTTTTTCTAAATCCATTAAATCACCCCTTCCTTATTATCGGTTAAGGAGTAAGAGAAAGGAACAATTTGCAAAATTTGTCGAACGAAAGCGCTCTTCATAAATAGGTGGCAACCGTAAGACAAAAAAACACCCTTTTGACAGGGTGCAATCAACGTTTCTTTTTATAGCCTTCAATATCTTTTCTCAAGAATAGGCGATCTCTGTTCGTAGTTTTAATCGGAACCAATGTTTTATAATCCACCAGCTGCTTGAGGTTCTGCCGGCTGCATCCGATTATCTCAATGGCTTCAGATGTCGTTATGACTTCTTTATCCATAAAATCTCTCAGCTCGTCTATACTCTCAAAAATAAACTTAGCCATTTCGGAGGTTTCTCCATTTTAGGGTTATATTAATTATAGTCAATACAAACCAGATCACTGCCAAAATCATAGTAATAATATCGAGAGTGCTGAGATCACCATAATTAAAATTAGTGAACAATATCACAAACAGAATAAAGAATAAGATCGTTGAACCATCGATTAATTTTTTCATATTTGCTCATTTCCTTCTATGTTTTTGAAAATCCAAAATATCCTCTTTCAGAAAAAGCCTGTCCCGGGGCATTTCTTTCATCGGCTCCAATTCCCCGGTCTTTACTAACTGATTCAGATATTGACGGGTGAACCCCAATATTTCAAGCGCTTCACTTGTATTGAGTATCTCTTCATTCAAGAATTTCTTGATTGCGTCACGCTCTTTAGGCTTGTACATTTTTAAATCATCCTTTTTTCTCGCGATATTTCAAGTAAAGGGAAAATGCTTTCTCAACGATCGAAACAACAAATAAAATGATCAGACTAATGTCGAGAGCCGTTTTCAATGGTCCCGCTGCCACATCCTGACGGAAAAACAGCATATACGCCAGGGCGAGAAGAACAACAATATCGGTAGTGGACTGTACACTTTTCATTTTTTTGAAAGTGGCTGGCTTTCAAGTATTTTTCTTTAGTCGCCGCATTTGCTATACTTGGAGCAAGGGAGAAGCGCTTCTTCTCCCTCGGCTCAAAATCATCTGCGCTTTCTTGGTCGACGGCGTTTTTTGATTTTGGGCTTTTTTGTTTTAAGCTTTTCCCTGATGATGAGGATTTTTTCAACAACTGTGAGAGTTGTGAGGATAATCCCCAGTACCAATGCGATTTCAGCCACTTTCTTTCCCTCCTTTCTATACTTTAATTATACCCCTAAACTTTACTTACGTCAAGTAATTTAATGGGCTTTTTTCATTATTTATCCAATGAAAAAGAGCCTATTCACGCTAAACAGAATAGGCTGTGATCTGCTCTATTTTTCATTTTCAGACGGGAACGTTCGATATTCTTCTGCACGGTTCCTTTTTTAATCCCCAATAACTGCGCTATCTCTTCGAATGACATGTTTTGCACAGCGTGCATCATGAAAATGTCTTTTTCTCTTTCGGTAAGCACGGATAGGGCATCAGCAATTCTTTCCTTATCCCAATCACTTACCTCTCCCTCAGCTTCTTGAACGATTGCGTATTCTTCCGGCAGCGCATCAATTAAGCGTGGTTCAGCCAGAATCGTCCTTTGATATGCGTCTCTTCTGTCAGCACCTCGGCGGGCGCCCGGCTGTCTTCCGTTCTGCAGCCATTCAAGAGTGAATTCAATGTCACTGATCATGCTACTGATAATCTTTTTGTCGTTGATCTGTTCAGCCGTCAGATTGACTTCAGCCGTATCTTTGTAGAGCCGGTGCATTTTTCTTGTTTCTCTTAAAGCTCGTTTATATTCTATGATTAAATCTTGCATCCTGATTCCTCCCCTTATTTGCGCTTAAATGCGCCGCCCTTGCCTCGTTTAAGTCTTTGCATGTCTTGTCCCATCATTTGCCGCCAAAAGCGTTCAGATCGCTCCTGAGTGTTTTTATTGGGCTTTTTCTCTTTCTGCTTCATGTCATCCCTCCGCTCAAATAAAAAACGGACACCAATCAGAGCACAGTAATTCTGTGCAATGATCAGTGTCCGCAGGCTTTCCGTCTTGGACGTTTATTTTGTTTTCATCTTCTTTTGTTATGCCTGGCTGCTAATCTCCTTCTACAAATTGAATTTCGTAACAATCTGTATCAGCGCCATTTTTGAAATAGTCATTCATGTTTTCGAGAAGACATTCATAACTGCAAAAATCTAAATATCTATAACTGTCTATACTGTCGTTTCCCCACCTGCTATGATGTGTCGCGACTTCATAGTAATGGTTTGACCGATCATTTATAACGATAGTCCTCCCACAAGTATCGCATGTCACTTTTTTCAAGACTTTTTGCGTTTTTGTGACTTCTTTCTCCTCGTACTTCTTCATTTCCTGACCTCTCCCATCTTGGACTTATTCAGTTAAAGCAGCACATATGTAGCAATATTCCCGATGATCGCCGCTATACAAATTGCAGTTAAGTGATTTCTCAGCTGTGAATCATTATCCTCTCCTATAACTCCCATAAGAGAGACTATCAGGACCAGCAACAGGGATATTTTAAAAGCTATTAACACTCGTCTTCCCTCTTCTCTCTATACTTATCAATATCTTGAAAAAACGCCGCGGCCGTAAATGCGATGATTGCGCCTATTAACGTGAAATTTGCTTTTATGTCCGGCCTGTATTCGTACTGGAAATAAAACCAGAAACCTAACCCCATCAGCATAAAAACTATTCTCAGCGCCATCGAATCCCCCTTATTTGATTTGAAATTTAGCTGATTCAAATGTCCCGATATAATTCCGCTTGCCGGAATCAGAATAGCAGTCCAGCTGGATGACATAGGTTCCTTTCCCGGTCTTATTCCGGATCGTTTTCACATTGAATGATTTCAGAGGCGTTGCTGTTTTGAAGCTGCCCCGCTGTACTAAATTCGTATCAGTCAGCCCGCCGCCGCTGCGCTTCTTGTATACGCCAGCCGTGTAATAAAGAGTGCTTGAGCCTTTTTTCTCGGCTTTCCAGTCCACCGTTGAGGCGCCGGCCGTGTAAGTCGCCGCATCCGTAAACACCCGGCCGCTGTACCCGGATTCATTTTGCCAGCCGGACCATGCGGCGGAAGCAGACGGCGCAACGGCCGCCGCTCCCGTTAGTAATACTGCTGATAGAATGATTGATTTGAATAGTTTTTTCATGGTTATTCTTCCCCCTCGTTGTCCTCAAAATCATTGCCTAAATTTCATAATGGTCACATGCTGAAATCTCATGGTAGTCATATTCTTGATTCCCGTAATTTTCAGTTATCCATAAGTGTAATACAGAATCACAATCAGAATTATTTGGTCGATTAACATCATCTTTCACAAGTAAAACAACAGGGTCTTTATCTTTAAAAGTAACAATGTATTTTCTTTTCATTGGTCGTTCTTCCTCCCCTCTCTTTAACTCTCATTTTACTCAAACACTCCGCGCCCTCCTTCACGATATAGCCTTTTAAAATCGCCTTGTTCAGATCATAAGCAGACATTTCATTGAGTGATGCAAATAACTCTTCCCATGGCTTTACATCCCCTATTTTAATGACAAAGTGTTTCCCGACGAATTGAAGGCGTGCAAACTCTTTTTTATCTCCTTTGGTCAACGCGTTCACTCTTTCGGGTTCTTCGTCAGCCATTTTTAAATAAAACTTCATGCCTTCCTCAATCGCCCGCGCCTGTTCCCGTGTGACCTCAACCTTATCGCTTGTTTTGATTGTGATTTTTGTCTTTGTCATAGCAGCGAACCATCCCATATAAGAACTTCAGATTCCGGATTGTTGAAATTCTTTGAAATATAGGTGTAAGACCTCAACTCCCCGTCTTCACCCCTCGATTGCGAAAACATAACAAGTGCATAGTCTCGTTCTACTTCTCGGATTTCTTCATCTTGAAAATTGTCGTAATCGTCCGTATCGGCGACTTCCTGATTGTAAATTTTCTCGGCTTCCGCCTTGTCTTCCGCTTTGAGAAGCGCGTAATATGGATCATGGATTTCATAGAATTTCATTGTTCTTCCTCCTTCAATTGTTTGTAAGGCTGAAATGATCGGGTTGTCAGTGTGGTTCATCAATACCCCTCCTGCTGACGCTGATGATTGACGGCGTTTTTGTCCATGTAAGCCGCTTCTATTTGCTCCCATTTAAAACCGAGCTTGCTGCCTAATTCAAAGAAAGTCGTAAATAAACTGATATATGTCCGCTTTTCTACATTGCTGAAATGGAATCCGTAAGCAATGGATAGCAAGCAAGAGAATGTTTTTGCTGTATCAAACCCTTTTTCAGAAATTAAATGCTGTACGACTACATCATCTATGGTCTCATTGTCATTCCAGCCAAGCCGGTTCCCGATGCTCAAGATAAAATGCAGGCAGTCCACGTATTCCTCAAGCAGTGGGTTTTTATCACGAAAGGCCGTTACACAACCCACTTTGCAAATTGGACACTCTTCATAATCAGGATCGAATAAGTTTTCAAAATCTTTTTTGCTTAAATGCTCTCCGCAATTATCATTTTCACACCGGAAAAAGGATGCATTTTCAGGAGTCGCGCCAACAGTTGTTGATAATTTTGTTCTTGGCTTTTGATTATTACTCCAATGCTTGAAGCCGCGCCATTCATTCGCACACTCGGCAAGCTCCACCTGTAGAGCAAGAATGAGGTTTGGCAGCAAGTCCTGCCCCTCAAGTCCCTTTTCTTTGATGATCCGATCGTCAAGCGCCTTTTGCATTTCAAACATTTTTTGTAGATTCATTGCGCATCCTCCCGAATATCTTTTTTGATCACTTTTATAGCGAATGCAGCCATATCTTTCACGTCTATTTTCTGCAAACAATTTCTGCTTTCTGTATCACACGCTGGTATTTCTATGGTTATGTTGGATTGTTCATAGATTTTATACGAGTAAGTTTTTCTATTGCATACTGCACATGGCTTTTTTTCTGATGATACGATGCTCTCTATTTTCACGCTATTTCCTCCTCAACGCCCATGCTGCAGCCACATTTCGAGCAGCGTGCATCTGGGCGGATTTTTATATCTAATTCGTTGTGACCACATTCAGGGCAGCTGTATTCGATCATTTACTATCAGCCCATTCATTAAAACTGTAGGCGTAATCAACGCTTTCAATGAAACCGATCTCCTTCGCTTTCTGACGGATTTTCATACATCCTTCATAGCTATAGGCCCATATCTCTTTATAATCCCTCAGCTCGCCGCATTTCCCTGTTATGATGAACTTTCGAAAACTGTTGACCAGTTGCCACATGTTGCCCCCATGCGAAAAACCGTTCGGACTACCGTATCCCATTTCATACGGGTAAACGTCATCACCCGTGTAATCATCAACGAAGAACAGTTTTTTCTTAAATCTGAAATACGCTATGCGATCCTTTGACTTGCGATAGAATGTACGACGATCAATGCTTGCGATAAGCTTGATCAAATCGTTTATGTCGTTCATTCGTTTCAATTGCCCTGCTGTTGCCATCCCTTAACCCCCGATCAAATTCGGCAGTACGGAGACAGCGAAGAAGAAAAGCCCCACGCATGCCCCGACCAGCCAGATATTTGTTTTATCCCGTTTAGCGATAATGGTATGGTCGCCGATCATTTTGAGATCGTCAGAACGAGCGACAAGCGTCGGGATGTAGTCCGGGTGAACCTTTAAAAGCTCGGCCGCCTGCTCGACTGTCATTGCTTCGTCCTTTGTGGCCTTCACGTTCCGCTGGAGTTCTACTTGTAATGGAATCATTTTTCTTCCTCCTTACAGTGATGAAGCTGAGACTGAAACTGTCTGTTCTACGCTTATGCTCACTGGTTTTCTGTAAAATTTCTCACCATCAATAACAATCGCTGTTTTCTTCGCTTTATTGTAGAGGGTGGGCCATCTCTCAACATCAGAATCCGGAACAAGTTTCCAGACTTTCCATTCATCCATTGAACTCTCAAGATCCTCGGCTTCGTAATGATACCCATCCCAAAATTCCTGTTCTAACCACTTGTCGAGTTCCGAGGAATCTTCAAATATATAGGCTTCGTCACATTCATCCTCATGAAAAACAAAGAAATACTCGATAAAAGCGCCAGTACCATTTGACTTAACAAAATCAACAAATTCCCGCCAGTTACTTTTCAAACCACCTTGATCAACATGTTTCACTTTCATTCCGCAGCCCCCTCCAATGCTTTTCTGGCCGTTTGCCCTCCGTCGAGTTCGACAGCTGGCGGACAGTCTTCAAATTCGTTTGTATACGTCGTTTCATTGGCGTAAAATTCTAATGCGTTTCTATAACGCTTGTTCTCTGCCTGCAGCAACTTAATATCTTTCTGAGCTTGCCGAAACTGGTTTACCGTGACTTCCTGCTGGCGTTGGTGTTCCTCAATGATTGCCTGCTGTTTTCTCATGTAGCCGATCATTATGTCTTTGACATAGCTCTGCTCGATGATATAGCAAGGTCCTGCATTTATATCGAGTGGCTTCAATTCCTCTTTTGAAGCTAAATGCCACAATGACAAGTCGCTTATAATTTCCTGTAATTTATCCATGCCCGTTCCTCCCCCGCAGGGGAAACCCCTGCTATTTGAATTTATGGCCGATCTCGTAATCACAACGAGCCAGGCCGCCTTTTATTGTTTGAAT
>NZ_JAHOAA010000014.1:21322-22609 GCF_019039175.1 Bacillus sp. FJAT-27001 | reverse complement strand
CCCTTTTCCGCATTTTCTCTTTTTGTCTTGGATTTAGAAATTTCTTTCGTCATTGGTCTGAATACTCTGACATCCATTGCCACAGGTCCCGTAATAACTTGTTTTGGCCGATACTGTGACGCCACCAGTGCAACATATTGTTTAAAATTCTTTGATTTCAAAGGATCACGCATTTTAACCTTGCCATTTATAACAGATCCCCTCGGCCTCCCCTGTGCAACAGGCTCGCCGTAAACTATAAACTGAATGGAATCCAACCGTCATTACCTCCCGTCAATTTGTTCCCAGTGCTGAATCTGCTTTTCCTTGTACGGCGCTGTGAGGATGATGGCCGGCAGCAGGATAACCGCTTTAAGCACTGTGCATCAGCTCCATTTGTTTGATTTTTTCCTCAAGCACCCGGATTGCCGGGGTAAGATCCTGGCCGGCCGTTTGCTCGGCGGGCCCGAACAGATACATTCCGTCGGTCGCTGTGAAATTCGCTTTGTCTGTCATTCCCAATCTCCTAACCTATGGTTTAATTGCATCCGGTCGCCCTTAATGATCACCGTGTAATCTCTGCACATTTGATGAATCCGGGAGCCCAGCGCCTCGTCGATATCCAAAATTTCGCCCGTATCAAGCTCGGAAGAGATTAGCAGAGGCTTATGATTCAGGTACCGATAGTTCACAACCGATTGAATTTGTTCCACTTGCCAATCCGTCGCCCGCGGCTCCCCCTTCACTGGCTTGAATAAGTCATCAATGAACAGGACATCGGCTTTCCGCATGGCGTCGAGCTTTGTTTCCAACTGGTCAAAGTCATTTCGCAGATCGCCCATTCCCTCAACGTACGGGAAATACATGCAGTAAATTGATTTTTTCTTAATCAGATTGTTCATGATCGCCGTTAACAGGTGCGTTTTTCCGCTGCCCGGCTGCCCGAGCAAAGCGATACTGTTTGAACGTTTTCCCATGATGTTGAGAAAATCCTTATAGTATTCCACTGCGCACTCATAAGCGTCCTTGATCATGTCCGGCTTGCCGTCTGTAATGAAATTACCAAATAAAAGCATTTCAAATTCCTCCGTAATGCCGCTGGCCTTCATAAGCCGCGCGATCTTTTTTCGTTTTACACACTCGCATTGCTTTGAAAATGTGGTTTTCCATTCCCGGGCCTTATCCGGCAAGCATACTTTCCCCGCAAGATAATCCTCTTCTCTTACCATTTGATCGGGGGCCAGGCTTTCCATTGTCTTATGCTCTTTTCTCAGCTGACGCTCTGTGTCTTGGTGAATCCGGTAAACG
>NZ_JAHOAA010000014.1:17969-21129 GCF_019039175.1 Bacillus sp. FJAT-27001 | reverse complement strand
TATCTTGCGTTTTGCGAGCTTCCATACTGCTGTTTCTCCTTTCGTCTCTGGCTGAATGGGTTTGAGAGGATTGCTTCAATGTAATTCAGATTGACGTTGTTGCCCTTGCTTCTGAAAGCCTGTTTCATTGCTTCCATGACTTTCTCTTCGCCGTAATCATCCACCATATACCCGAGCCGCTGAACCTCCATTGTGCCAATTGTGCGGGCTGTTTTGTTTTCGAATAGTTCAAATGCGTTTTTCATTTTTTCGTCAACCTCCTGCTGTGCTTTTGGCGCTGATTCTTTTGGCGATGCTGCGTCTGGTATATCTGCTTTACCGTTCTCTGTTTCCTCATTACGCACTGGATTTTCAAAAGAGATCAGTTTGTATTTCCCGGCCTTTCTCCCCTGCGGCTCATATTCTATTCGTTTGAGCTCGATTAGAATTTTTCGATGCTTTATTAGTGTTGCTTCTGTGATTTCTATTTTGGCTTGAAGAGTGGTATTTGAAGTGGTGAACCACTCCCGCCACCCGGTTTTATTGTTGATGTGCATCAGATGGAACCATAACGCTTGTGTTGTTGCAGACAACGGATTCGTTTCTAACCAATTCATGAAGCCGTTCATTTCTTTCAGGTAGTTCATGGCTCACCTACTTCCTTTCACACAGTGCTGTCATGCCGCTGATGCGGACTAAACGTAAGCCAGGTTCATTTGTTCTGAGATAGCCTTCGACATAATCACGGAACAGCTGGGCGCGATTTGGTGCCCCTTCCGTCATCCACTTGTAACAGAAAGGGATGCCAACCTTAATCAAATGGCAGGTCATTTTCACTAATATCAACAGGCTTACCATCAAAAGGATCAGCATTCTGCGCGCTTGGCTTTTCTTCCGGTGCTTCAGCATCAATAATCTCTGGCTCTGCCATTGCGTCAGTAATGTCAATCCGCTCACGTTCCTCGTTATCCTCGATGACTGCCTTTTGCATTTCAACGGAGAGAATCCCCCATTTACTAAGCATGGATTTAAGAACGGTTTTAAGCGCCATTGCGTCCCAGTCCTTGCCCCAGCCAAAGTCCGACTTACTAAACTTCTTTTTGTGTTTCTCTACTTGCGTCTTTGTCCAATACACTGTTTTCCGGAAACCGTTTAAAAGCTCAAAGTAAGCAGCGTAGCCAATAACCGCATCTGATTCCCGTTTTTCAAAATCAATCTCTATTTCCTCGGTTAGTGGGTTCCACTTTTGCAATTCTCCTTTATGGACAGGTATGCAATTGATAGATTTATATTGGCCTGTCCGCAAAGCAAGCTGAATGTATCCTTTGTAACCAAGCTGAAATTGCGCGCGCCCTTTATACGGAACGATCCAGGCATAACCCAAGTTCTTATCCACTGGCAGATCAAGCGTTGCCGCCACCATAGCCGATGAAATTACACTCATAGGTTCTGCTTTTTGAAGAGTATTTTCACTGTTGTACAGACTTAAAATTGATGCTGTGAATTGAGACGCCCTTTTCCCCAGAACTTCTTCAAACCGGTTCATGACTGCCGGAGAAGAAAGCAGGCCTTTCATCGTTGTTCCCTGCGGCTGCCCTGGCGCGTTATTCTGTTTTTGAATGTTATTTTTAAGTGATTCATTTGTAGCCATATTTAGCTAACCTCCTTAATTCCAAAGCGTCTGTATTGAACTTCTTTTGTGACTTTCTCATATACATCTGGAAACTGCTCTTTCAGTTTATTAGTGTCGATCCGGTTAGTTATAACCGGTTTCCAGCTGGTCTGATAGTTTCCAATGAATCCGTATTCTGCTTCCTTCATTTCGTGCTTGATTTGGTTTTCTAATTCTTTCGCCTGCAATTGCAATTCAGCGATGCTTTCCTTTAATTGCAAATACTGCTTTATCCGTTCACGGTTTACCGCTGTAAGATCAATAACCTTGTTGCTTTCCGTTTCCGCATACCTTTTTTTCAGATATTCTTCTGCTGCGCTTGATCCGTCCAATGCGGGAGCAACCCCACCCAACACCGCAGTATTCCAAAACTCGACTTCGGCAGTGAATATCATTTCGATTAATTCATCATCCCGCTCAATTTCTTTCCAGACGAATTTATTGCCGCCGATCAGAACAGCAAAGTATGCTTTTTTATACTCGGGACCAAGCACTCCAAGATAGTGCTGGACCTGAACAATATAGTCAGCAGGGATCTCGTCATTTTCCCATTCTTTCAAGTTGTATTCCGATGTGGTCTTACATTCCAGAATGGCCTTTTCTCCAACGATCATTCGGTCAATATTCGCCAAAATGAAATCATGTTCAGGATGCTTCAGCATGGACCTTTTACGCCTAACTTTTTTCCCGCTCCGCACTTCAAATTCTTTTGCGACAATGTCCTCAAGGATTGAGCCGAAGTAAGCCGCCTCACTGGCTGACTCACTGACCGGGACTTGTCCCGTTTTGTCCAGCCATAATTCAAATGCGGTTCTCCATTTGTTTAACCCCAAGATTACGGAGGCATCTGAACCGCCGATGCCCTTCCGTCGCTCAAGAAGCCATTCGTCCCGACTCATGTCCGCTGTCGAAGCGAAAACCTCTGCTTGCATTAAATAATCCCTGCCTTTCTTTTGTATGCTTCCGCACCAAGCCGCTGCCATTCTCGGTATGCGTCCATTGACGGGAAGGAAAATACGGGTTTGCCTTTACTGAACATGATTGAGCCGCCGACTTCTCTCAGGCGCTGTTGATCGTCCGCCCGGTCACTGAAAGATGCTGTTATTCGTTTAGCCATGTATAAAACCTCCATTGTTTTTTATGGGGCGTTTTGGTATAATAGGAATACAATCAATTACCAAAACGCCTTACCTAGTCCACTCTGCCAAGTGGGCTTTTTTATTGCGCTGAATGAAACCTAAATCCGAGTTGTTCCTTTAAATAGCGTTTAAGATTGTCTTGTAAAATCATCTCGCCGCTGTCGATTACATAATTATCTGCTGACGTTACTTCATCCCCGAAAAAGTCCTTTTTTGTTTCCGGTTCAGTCGCCTTGTCATGCCAGTTGTTCAAGACCATTGGATTTTCAATATTCATTGTGAACACCTACTTACAACACTCAGGTGAATCCCTCGGGCCGCCATATTTAAAACGGTTTGATGTAAGCGCCCTTTATTCGCCAGTCGGCTG
>NZ_JAHOAA010000014.1:0-17959 GCF_019039175.1 Bacillus sp. FJAT-27001 | reverse complement strand
GTAAGAACCTTGATGCTCCCTGCAAGACTGATAGCTTCTTCATAATCGCCATCCCGTAACGCCTCCGATAGCATGATAGAGAGCTCTTCCGCCGACTCGATTTTTCTTTTTGCTGAATCTGCATCCGATTTAAGAAACTGATTGATCTTCATACCAGCACCGCCTGCCTTTCTTCTGTTTTCGCCATTGCAACCTGACTCATTAGCGCTTTCCGTGTCCACCTTTCAGCCAGTTCCTTCATGTTCAGTCCATGACTACGGGCCAGCGAATATATCAGCGTTTTGTTTGCCGGAATTAGATCAAAAATCTGCTTAATATCGGCCATGGGCAGTTCTTCAGGTTGTCGGCCTGGCCTATCGTTTGCCAGCCAGCGCGCTAAATGCCTTGTTGCTTGCAATGCTTCTTCAAGCTGATGAATCATATTGATTACCGCCGCGCTTGCGCTCTCGTTAAGTGCTGGATCAATTGGTGCCGCCGTCGTCGGGTGAAGTTTGAAAAGGTAATGTACCAGATCAATATGTTCGTACGCCTCGCACGCCTCAAACCACTTGATGCATAATTCCGGAGTAAGCTTACTGAATCCATTTTCAACGTCCGAAACATACCGCTGATCTTTCCCCCCTATCAAATTACCAATCTGATACTGTGCAAGTCCTGCCGCTTTGCGGACACTACGCATGATCCGGGGTAGATTATGCAAATTGTATGGGTTGTTCTCCATATGTTTGCCTCCTGATATATCCAGTTGTTCACTGGTAAAATTTAATTAATGAAGGGACAAGCTTGTCCTTTTCTCGAACATTAATCTCCCCAAATTTGTGGAGATTGTTTCAAGCTGTTTCTGATGAAATGAATTTATTCACAAAATAAATCTGACCTTTTCCCGTAACCTTTGGCGTTCGGGTAGTTCTAATTGAACCATCAGGGTTATTCATTGTTCTCTTCTTAATTTCAAAGAGACCCAAATCCATACTTCGCTGTGTTGGTAGATTGAAAGACTCGCCTGTCTTACGAATTAAATAACCATTATCACGGAGCCATTGAAATAACTTGTTAGGTCCAATCTTTACGCCGTTCTGTTGAATGATTTTCGCTAACTCGCCAACAAGCACAGATGATTCAGATGCTTCCACGGCTTCGGCAAAAAGAGCTTTTGGCTTCATAGATTCAATTTGCTTATTTTGCTCCTTTAGTGCGTGAAGAGTTGTTTTGAAAAATAATTTGGTATTTTCGTCTGCGTTGGACAAATACGTCTGAATGAACTGTTCATCATTTGCGACATATCCCCCAGTTTTTCTGATTGTGGGTATAACTTCAAAGGCTAACCAATCTTGAAATTGTTCGGCAATTTGATTAGATGCTCTAAAAGCCAGCTTGTACACCAATGGTTCAGGAATAAAATCACCTTTCTCTACTTCTGGAAAGTTATCCGGAAGGTAAGTATTCACACGGCTCCATCGGATTGTTACGTTGCCACTTTTGGCAACGGTAGTGAGGCCTAAATTCCGAGCAACTTGCTCGGCATCAAAAAGGATTTGATCATTCTCAATTTTGGCTGCAACTTCGAAAATTTCATTTTTGAATGTTTGTAAATTATTCATGCAGAAGCTCCTTTCTGATAGTATGCGGTGTTCTCAGCAACCCAACGCGTGTTGCTCTCAATCCATTTAAAAAGCAAAGTCGTAGGGACTTTTTTGCCACATTCTTCGTTAACCGGAAAATCCGGACGGGCCATCAGTTCCGCCATTTTAGTGGGACCGCACCGCAGCACCTCCATCGCTTCAGTTCTCGTCAAGATGTGAGGAAGCTGGTTCAAAGAGCTGAGCCGCTCTACCAGCATGTCTGTTGCTCTATCAGCAATTTTGGCAGCGATCTGTTCAATGAATTTCTCATCGTATTGCATAGTGAACATATAAAAAACCTCCTTTACAATGAGCTTTATAATCTCTCACTTTCATGTGGTAAAATATGCATGGAAGGTGGTGAGATTTAATGGCTTCTACTAAGGTTTACGCTTGCCTTTGTGGTGAATGGGTTGACTTGACTAGTGATCCGGACTGCAAAATAGGTGAATCTATGTCTTCTCCATACATATGGTGGGAAGAAGGTGCTTCAATTTGGAGCCCTAATTCTAAAGAAGAGCACACGATGTATCAGCAAGATTACGTTAATATTTATTACAAAAATGCTGAATATCGCATTCACCCAATGTTTATCCAAATCAAGTATTCATCCTAAATTCACGTTTAAGGTTAGCTTCTAACAGTTCTGGGTCGTCAAACTGCAATTTGGCGGCTTTAGAACTGAACAGTACGTCCACATGTTGTTTAACACGGAACCACTCGGATTGAGTCATACCATTCAATAAATTTTTAATTTGTTCCAGCTTTTTTTGATCCATAATTTTGACCTCCTATGCTGTAGGGGAATCCTTTTTTCATCCCTAGCATTTTTTTAGAACCTCTGATAAGCACGATTCGTGAAGTTGTTCTGTAAAAAAAATTTCTTGAACGGACTTGTTGTAGTATTTAGCAATTTTCATCTTAATTTCATCACGAGGTATACGTTTACCTGACTCATACATCGCTAAAGCACTCTCGCTTATCTCCAGAGCCTCAGCGATGTGAGATCGCGGTTTTTTATTTCTGAGCTCTTGGAGTTTAGCTCCAATGATCTGTTTATTCATTTAGCACCATCCTTTACATTTCGTGTTGTTCTGAAATCTATATTAAACCGCACATTACGTAAAGTCAAGACGTTTTGTGAAGTTTTTTCTAAAAAGTCACGAATCGTGATATTATACTAAATAGGTGATGTATATGAGGTTTGGCGACCAATTAAGACAATTAAGAAAGCAAAGAAAGCTTTCACAAAAGAGTTTAGGGCAAAAATTCGGCTTGGCTGAAAGCACTATAAGCATGTATGAAAGGAACGAAAGAGAACCCGATTATGCTACTCTTGTTAAGTTTGCAGATTTTTTTGATGTTTCCACGGATTTTCTGCTGAGAGGAGAAGATTATTATAGAGATAAGGCCCGAGAACTCCGCAAACAAAATGATGTCCGATTTGCCGCTGTCGATGGTCGGGAGTTCTCTGATAGTGAAAAAGAGGAGATTCTTGCTGACGCATTAAGGCGCATTGACGGAATCGAAAAAATTATTGAAGAGAGATTCAAAAAGAAGAATGAAGATAAGAATTAATTATTTATTATTGTTTTGTTTAGTTTAAATAATGCTGAACAGATCGCTTTAATTTTTAAAGTTTAGTGTTAAGTTGACTGATGTTCAACTTTAATTTTTAAAGCGAAGCTTGTAATGAAACCTTCAGTTATTTTCCTTTCAAATGAACTTAGCTTTTTTAGCACACCTCATGAAATTATTAGCAAAATTGGTAATTACCCCTTGAATTTTCAACAATTATAGTCGATTATATATAGGTATTCTATTATATGAACTGGGGGAATCAGGTTGAAAAAGTGGTTAGTTTTATTCATGTCTCTGGGCTTGGCTCTAGCTTTAGCAGCATGCGGGTCGACAGACGATGTCTCTACTGGCAGCAGTGATTCAAAAGACAAAAAAACTGAAGAGAAGAAAGACGACAGCTCCAAAAAGATTGACGCTAGTAAGCAATCTACAGAAGCACTAGGAATGAAAATTAACCTGGGCGACGTCAAGATTATGAAAGATAAAATAAATGTTGGGCTTAACATTGAAAACACTACAGGAAAAGTCCTTACTTTTTATCCCGATCAAGGTAATGCAGTCATTGGCAGCATGCAATTATCGGCAAATATGTTCCTGACTGACGGAGAAGTCGGCGGAGACGTTCAAGGCGGAGTGAAACAGGAAGGTGTACTTGAGTTTTCAGCGCCGGACGGAAAAGAAATTGATGTTGATAAAGTCAAAGAAATCAAATTAAATTTCGGTGATGTGGTCACAGATGACTTCATGAAAACTAAAGCAGTAACAATCACTGTACCAGTTAAGTAAGGGAGAGTTAACAATGAAAAGAACAACAGAATTTGTTTTAGGCTTATTGGGCGGAATTTTCGGTTTTATTGGAGCAATTATGGCATTAATTATCGGTGGACTCGATGCCTCTTTTAATTCAAGTGGCACAAGCGATATAATTGGTTTGGGCTGGGGCGCTGTTTTCTTATCAATCTTAGGCATCGTTGCTTCAGTTGTAGTTAAGAAGAAACCTAAAGTCGGTGGAGTATTACTTCTCATTTCAGGAATCGGTGGATTGATTTGTATATCCCTCTTCTATTTACTACCTGCTGTTCTTCTTATTATCCCTGGTATCATGGGACTTGTCAGAAAAGATAAAACAGTAACGACAGCAGCTTAAAGAAAGGCCCTTGATAGGGCTTTTCTTTTCCAGTAAACACAGAACAAACGTTCTTAATAATTCCACTATAATCTATTTATGGACACATTTACCGGTGTAAAATGGTACATTTTTCCCCTATAATTACATACAAGCAAACATATTTACCACATTTTAAGCATTGACAAGGTAATGAGGGGGTCAATTACAGCATGGGGTATACACAAAGTCACTTAGAGGATTGGATCGAAAGTTTCCTCAGGGAACACAAAATAACAACGCCTTTAGAACTTAAACTTGTTAAATTATGCAGGAAGCTCAATGTATTTGTACTTTTTGATGATCGGGAAAGTTATATGTTAGATATTGGGGGTGTTCATATCGTAGGCATAAACAACCGGTTAAGCTATCAACAGCAACGATCGGATTTAGCTCATGAGTTATGGCACATCTTATTAGAAGGCGGAGACAACGAGATCATGCCGCCCCACTGGAAACAGTATCAAGAATCAAAAGCAGGTTATTTTTCGTATCACTTTTGTGTCCCGACATTCATGCTGCGACAGCTGAATTTACCTTCAGATGAGGAAGCCGCTGCACGTTTGGTATCGGATACATTCAAGGTGACTTTTGATTTTGCAAAAAAGAGATTAAGAATTTACTACAACAAGCTAAAATATCAATAAAATAAGAGATGTCAAGAGGTGACAAAATGTATACAGAGGAATTGATCAAGGGTAAAAAATGGCTGGCTGTTGGTGACGGACCTCGTGATCCCGTTACCGGTAAACGCAAACAAATTGCGCGACGTGGCAAAACAAAAAAAGAAGCTGAACAAAGAGTTAGAGATGCTATTGATGCCCTAAAAGAGGATGGTATTGATGAATCAGTAGTTAAGAAAATGACTTTCGAAAAGCTTGCTGCCGAATGGTTGAACGAATATGCTCTCACAGGAAAGAAAAAAGCAACTCTGCGTATTCGAAGGAAAGAAATTAACATCTTAAACCGGTATATCGCTAAAATCAATATCGCTCAGGTAACAGGAAGAAAATATCAAAAAATACTCAACGATCTCACTGATCAAGAATATGCCCGTACCACCATTAGTGGTGTGCATACGACAGCCGGAATGATTTTTAAATACGCTGTAAAGGTGAAGCTTTTAAAAGATAATCCAGTGGCTGGCGCTGTAGTTCCTAAAAAGAGAATGACAGTAGAAGATATTGAAAGTAGTAAAATAGAGCAAAAATATCTTGAAAGGGAAGAACTTGAAGAATTCCTCTTAGCAGTAAAAGTCCATGGTTTGGAAATGGACCTTGAACGATTTTACTTGCTCGCTTTTACAGGCATGCGTTCAGGGGAAATGTGCGCCCTCAAACTTCCCGATATAAATTTTGAAACAAAAGAGCTGCGTATCACTAAAACCATATATTCCGAAGATAACAATATGAGGAACTATGAATTGACTCCGCCGAAAACAGCCGGATCGGTGCGAACTATCACTCTCGACGATCAGATAATAGATATATTGAAGGCGCATGTAACCAAACAAAAGAAGTTGCGTCTACAGTCCAGGATTGATCCAAGCGAATACCACGACGGTAATTTCCTATTTGCTCGTGAGAATGGCTATCCCTTTTTACCAAAAAATATCATTGTAAGAATGGAAAGAATACTGGAAAAAACATCAATTAAAAAACATGCTACTCCCCATATATTTAGACACACGTATATCAGCATGCTGGCCGAGGCAAAAGTTGACTTGCCAACTGTAATGGAAAGAGTTGGTCATGACGACATGAAAACAACGATGAAGATTTATACTCATGTAACCAAAAAAATGAAAGAGGATGCCTCCCACAAAGTCCAGCAGACTTTTGGAAACATCCTCAATTTCGGGATTTCATAAAGAAATGTTATTTTTTTGTTATTTTTTCGGCTGATTGGGGTGATGAAAAACGGTCAAACCCTTGGTATATCAAGGGTTTTCGCCGTTTGATTACATCATGCCGCCCATACCGCCCATGCCGCCCATGTCAGGCATTCCTGCGCCGCCGGCATTTTCTTCCGGTTTGTCAGCGACAACGGCTTCAGTTGTTAAGAGCATTGCTGCAACAGAAGCTGCGTTTTGCAGGGCTGAACGTGTCACTTTTGTCGGGTCAACGATACCTTTTTCGATCATGTTTACCCATTCGCCGGTTGCAGCGTTGAAGCCTACGCCGATTTTTTCGTTTTTCAGGCGCTCAACGATGACAGATCCTTCAAGACCTGCATTGTGTGCGATTTGACGGATCGGCTCTTCAAGTGCGCGAAGCACGATGTTGATACCTGTTTGCGCATCGCCTTCAGCTTCCACTGCAGCGACTTTGTTGTATACGTTGACAAGCGCTGTACCACCGCCGGATACGATGCCTTCTTCAACAGCTGCGCGAGTTGAGTTGAGTGCGTCTTCGATGCGAAGTTTACGCTCTTTCAGCTCAGTTTCAGTCGCAGCGCCGACTTTGATGACAGCTACGCCGCCGGCAAGTTTCGCAAGACGCTCTTGTAATTTTTCTCTGTCGAATTCAGAAGTTGTTTCTTCCACTTGAGCGCGGATTTGGTTGACGCGTGCAGCGATTTTTTCAGTATCGCCTGCGCCTTCTACGATTGTTGTGTTTTCTTTCGTTACCACAACTTTAGAAGCGCGTCCCAATTGTCCGATTTCAGTAGATTTCAGATCAAGGCCTAAGTCTTCTGTGATTACTTCTCCGCCTGTAAGAACAGAGATGTCTTCAAGCATTGCTTTACGGCGGTCACCGAAGCCAGGAGCTTTAACGGCAACAGCGTTGAATGTGCCGCGAAGTTTGTTGACAACGAGTGTAGCAAGAGCTTCCCCTTCAACATCTTCAGCGATCAGAAGCAATGGTTTGCCTTGCTGTACAACTTGCTCAAGCACAGGAAGGATTTCTTGAATGTTTGTGATTTTTTTGTCTGTGATTAAGATGTAAGGATTGTCAAGAACCGCTTCCATCTTATCAGAGTCAGTCACCATGTAAGGAGACGCATATCCGCGGTCGAATTGCATACCTTCAACAACTTCAAGCTCAGTCGTGAATCCTTTAGACTCTTCGATTGTGATGACGCCGTCGTTTCCTACGCGCTCCATTGCTTCAGCGATAAGGCTTCCGACTTCCTCATCAGCAGCAGAGATCGCAGCAACCTGAGCGATAGACTCTTTGCCTTCGATCGGCTTAGAAATTTCTTTTAAGTTTTCGATTGCTACAGTCACGGCTTGTTCCATACCTTTACGCACGCCGACAGGGTTAGCCCCCGCAGTTACGTTTTTAAGGCCTTCGCGGATCATAGCCTGCGCAAGTACAGTCGCAGTCGTCGTACCGTCACCGGCAACGTCGTTTGTTTTGCTGGCTACTTCAGCTACAAGCTTCGCACCCATGTTTTCAAACGCATCTTCAAGTTCAATTTCTTTTGCGATTGTCACACCGTCATTTGTAATTAACGGAGAACCGAATTTTTTCTCCAGAACCACGTTGCGTCCTTTTGGCCCTAAAGTTACTTTTACAGCGTCAGCAAGCGCATCGACACCGCGAAGCATAGCGCGGCGTGCTTCTTCACTAAACTTAATATCTTTTGCCATGTTAACGAAACCTCCTCGAATTTTTAAAAATATTTATTTGCTTAGCCGATTACAGCTAAAATGTCGCTTTCACGTAAGATTAAGTATTCAGTACCTTCGTATTTCACTTCAGTACCGGCGTATTTTGAGAAGATAATGCGGTCGCCCTCTTTTACTTCTAAAGCAACGCGCTCTCCGCTTTCCAACACGCGACCTGAACCGGCTGCCACGATTTTGCCTTCTTGCGGCTTTTCTTTTGCAGAATCCGGTAATACGATTCCGCTGGCAGTTTTTTCTTCAGATTCTACGAGTTCAATGACAACGCGATCACCTAATGGCTTTAACAATGTAATAACCTCCTCAATAGTATGAATATGTAATTTTAGCACTCAGCTCTAAAGAGTGCTAACACAGTTATTATAATAAAGAATCTCACTTCCAATTTCAAGTCATAAGAATAAAAAATTTTCACGCTTACATGATTCTCTCTCACACTGATTTTCTCCTTTTTTCACGTCAAGTTCACTTGTGTTACAATAAGAACAAATAAGTTGATTTTATAGGATAAAGGAGTACATATCATTTGAGAAAACAGTATTGGTATATCATTTTGACATATGTTATCATGCAGCTTTCCGCATTGATCGGCATTCCTTTAATGTACAAATTCGGCTATGCGGGCGGGCACCCTACGAATGCGAATCTCACCATGGCTCAGGGGATTTATTCCGTCGTAAGCTTTTTTATCTGCCTGATTATCGTTCTCTTGATTTTGAGAACCGCGCCGAAGCAGACATTAAGAAACGGGAAGAAAGCATCCGCCGGCATGTCCGTTCTCTGGGCGGTCGCGGGAATATGGCTCGCTTTATTTTCTCAGGGAATCGCCGGGATGATTGAGCAGTATGTCTTTCATGTGGGCAGCGGTTCCGAAAACACGAAAGCCATTCTCAGCATTATTAAAGCCATGCCGCTCATGATTATCGTTTCTTCTATCGTCGGGCCGATTCTTGAAGAAATCATTTTCCGGAAGATCATTTTCGGTGTATTATATGAAAAAACGAATTTCTTTATCGCCGGACTGATCAGTTCCGTCATTTTCGGCATTGTGCATCAAGACCTCACGCATCTGCTGCTGTATACGGCCATGGGCTTTACCTTTGCGTTCTTGTATGTGCAGACGAAACGGATTATTGTGCCGATATTCGCCCATGTCATGATGAATACCATTGTCGTGGTCATGCAGCTCGGCCCTGCGCAAAAATATATTGAACAGCATAGTGAGCAAATGCAATTAATTATTGGAGGATTGTTTGTATGAGGAACCCAATGACTTGGGGCTTGATTTATTTCGCAGTCGGCTGTATCTTTACGTATTTGGCCGCAAGCTCTCCGGGAAGCATGTGGTCTTTTTATTCCATACTGCTGATGGTTTTCGCCGCTTATAATATCAGCATCTCGTTTAAAATGTTCGCTTTCTCATTTAAAGTGAAGAAAAAACAAAAATAAAAGAAAAGCCATTTCTCATCATTGAGAAATGGCTTTTTTTATGCTGATACGTCCTGATCGGATTCGCTGCTGCCGGTCTGCCTTTTCCGATACGCCGCTTTTGAAATCAGGATACTGACCTCGTATAAAATGCAAAGCGGAATGGTAATCATCAAGTGAGACAGCAGCTCAGGCGGCGCAATCATCGCGGCGATCACAAGCAGCACAAAATACGCGTACTTCCTGATCTTCGATAAAAACATCGGCGTGATAACACCGAGTCTCGTTAAAAACATGATCAGCACCGGCATCTGAAACAGCAGTCCGAACGGAATCGTCAGCTGCAGCAGAAAATGAAAGTACTCGGTGATCCCGATCACCTGGTTGACATCGAGGTCATTCGAAACCCGCTTCATAAAATCAACGACCAGCGGAAATAAAATATAATAAGAAAACGACACACCGCCGACAAACAGCACGATCGAAATCGGAATATAGCTGAGTGTTACTTTGCGCTCCTTCTCATACAGACCCGGGCTGACAAACGCCCAAATCTGATAGAGAATAATCGGCGAAGTCAAAATGATGCCGATGATAAACGCGAACTGCAAAAAGATAAACAGCGGATCCGTCAGGTTAAAAGCATTAAGGGTGAGCTCTTTTACTTCATCGGCTTTTTGAAGATACACAATGATAGGTTTTGCCAGAAAAAAGCCGGCAATAAAGAAAACCGTAAAGGATAACGCCACAATCAGCAATCGTTTCCGAAGTTCGGCAATATGCTCCACAAGCGTCATTTGATTCACTCTCATACGCGTCATCCTATCTTACTGTTCTTCTTTCTTTTTTTCCTCTTCTTCACCGGCTAATCCCTTAGTAGCGTTCTTAAATTCACGAAGCGTGTCCCCCGCCGCTTTTCCTAATTCGGGAAGCTTCTTCGGACCGAAAATAATCACCGCCACCACACCGATAACCGCCAGGCTTCCAGGACCGATCATGTGCAGCTCCTCCTTTCGCTATTCAATTTCTTCCAAAACAGAATAATGCTTCAAGAAATAAACCAATGATTGAAGCTCTACAGCTAAATCTATATGATGAATTCGAATGTGATCCGGCACATTCAAACGGGCCGGCGTAAAGTTAAGGATTCCCTTGATTCCGAGCGACACGAGCCGGTCGGTGATTGACTGGGCGGCAACCGCAGGAACGGTAAGAATCGCCACGGGTTCATCCTTAATGTGAAGCTCTAAATCATTAAGATCAAAGACAGGCACACCGCCTACCTCAGTTCCTATTTTACTCTGATTCACATCAAAAGCCATAGATATTTTTGTGTTATTATTTTTTGTGAAATTATAGTGAAGAAACGCCGTCCCTAAATTCCCGACACCGATCAAAATGACGTTCGTCGTTTCATCCTGATCCAGTGTTTTTCTGAAAAATGACAGCAGGTAATCCACATTATAGCCGTATCCTTTTTTGCCGAGCGCCCCGAAATAGGAAAAATCCCGGCGGATCGTGGCCGAATCGACTTTTACCGCGTCGCTCAGTTCAGCGGATGAAACGCGCTGTTTTCCTGACGCGTGTAAATTCTTTAAAAAGCGATAATAAAGCGGCAGCCGTTTTGCCGTCGCCTGTGGAATTTTTGATTGATCCTTGTTCATGATTGGTCCTCCACTTTATACTCAGATGCATCTCTTTTAAAATCACCGTTTTTGCCTCCTGTCTTTTCCATGAGGCAGGTCGGGCCGATGACCATTCCTTTATCCAGCGCCTTGCACATGTCATAAACGGTCAAAGCGCAGACTGAAGCGGAAGTTAGCGCTTCCATTTCCACACCTGTACTCCCTTTCGTTTTTACGCTTGCCTGTATATGAAGAACGGCTTCGGAATCCTTTTCCTCCCAGCCGAATGAAATGTCGACGCTGCTTAAAGAAAGCGGGTGGCACATCGGGATAATCGCTGACGTCTGCTTTGCGGCCATAATTCCTGCCACCTGTGCGACAGCCAGCACGTCTCCTTTTCCGATCTCGCGGTTTTTGATTCTGCTGTACACGTCATGCTTCATCTGTACGCTGGATATCGCAGCGGCAGTACGGACTGTTGAAGATTTATCGCTTATATCCACCATGCGGGCACGGCCTTCTTCATTAAAATGAGAAAATCCATTCATATTTAAACTCTCCTTACTTCTGATCATACACTATTTTCTCCCTGATGTCTTATCCTATAATGTTCCAATTCTGATGTATTGTTTGCTGACAGCAGGTTGATAAGCTACACTTAACTTATTATAACAGAGGTGAAATAATATGATGATCTTACAAATTAATCAGCTATCCAAATCTTTTGGCGCTGATCCTATTTTAAACAATATAAAGCTTGAAGTCAGATCTCGGGATCGCATCGCCATAGTAGGCAGAAACGGAGCCGGCAAATCAACTCTCCTTAAAATTATCGCAGGTCACCTTTCATATGAAAAGGGTGAATTAATCAAACCGAAAGAATTAACGATGGGATATCTCGCCCAGCACACAGGCTTGGAATCCCAGCTTACCATAAAAGAAGAACTGCTGAGTGTTTTTGATTTCCTGAAAGCAATGGAAAAAGAAATGCGCTCTATTGAAGAAAAGATGGCCACGGCCGCCCCCGCGGAGCTTGAGACGCTGATGAAAACCTATGACAGGCTTCAGCAGGATTTCAAGGATAAAGGCGGCTATCAATATGAAGCGGACGTCCGATCTATCCTTCACGGACTCGGCTTCGGAAAATTTGACGATTCCGTGAAAGTGCAAAGCCTGAGCGGCGGTCAGAAAACAAGGCTTGCGCTCGGAAAACTGCTGCTGACCCAGCCTGATCTGCTTATTCTGGATGAACCGACGAACCATCTCGACATCGATACGCTTACATGGCTTGAGCATTATTTACAGGGATATTCAGGCGCAATCCTGATCGTTTCCCACGACAGATACTTTCTTGATAAAGTCGTCAGCCAAGTGTACGAGGTCTCACGGACAGAAAGCAAAAAATACCTCGGCAACTACAGCGCCTATTTAGAGCAAAAAGCCGAGCAGTATGAGAAAGACCTGAAGCTGTACGAAAAACAGCAGGACGAAATCGCCAAGCTTCAAGATTTTGTCGACCGCAATCTGGCCAGAGCTTCTACAACGAAAAGAGCCCAAAGCAGACGAAAACAGCTTGAACGGATGGACGTCATGGCAAAGCCGCTCGGGGATGAAAAATCAGCCGCCTTCCGTTTTGACATTACAAAACAGAGCGGAAACGACGTCCTGCGCGTACAGGATGTTTCCATCAGCTATGACGGCCAGCCTCCGCTCTTGAAAAACCTGACCTTCGGCATTACAAGAGGTGAAAGCGCCGCCCTCGTCGGACCGAACGGAATCGGCAAATCAACCTTGCTGAAAACCATTATGAATACAATCAGTCCGGAATCCGGATCGATCACGTACGGTTCCAATGTCACAATCGGCTATTACGATCAGGAGCAGGCTGAACTGACCTCGTCCAAACGCGTGCTGGACGAGCTGTGGGATGAATATCCGGACATGCCGGAAAAAGAGATCAGGACATGCCTCGGCAACTTCCTGTTCAGCGGAGACGATGTCCTGAAACCTGTCCGTTCTCTAAGCGGCGGTGAGAAAGCAAGAGTCGCGCTTGCCAAGCTGATGCTGCAAAAAGCAAACTTTCTCATCCTTGATGAACCGACAAACCACCTTGATCTGGACAGTAAAGAAGTGCTGGAAAACGCCCTGATCGACTATCCGGGAACCCTGTTATTTGTATCGCATGACCGCTACTTTATTAACAGGATCGCCACAAGGGTGCTGGAGCTGTCTCCGGATCATGCAGAAGAATATTTGGGTGACTATGACTATTACACCGAGAAAAAAGCCCAGCAGCTGGAACTGGAAGAAATGAAGCGGCAGGAAAAGGAGCAGGCTCAGCCTGCCGGCAAGGTCAAACAGGATACGAAAAGAACTTACGAGGAAGAAAAAGAATGGAAGAAGAAAGAACGGCAGCGCCTGAGACGCATTGAAGAAATTGAAGCAGCCGTCTCATCCGCCGAAGAGAAAATCAGCGCCAATGAGGAGCTGCTGTGCGATCCTGACGTGTATCAGGATCATGAAAAGGTACAGACCATTCACGCGGAGAATGAAGCTCTGAATCAAGAGCTCGAAAACTTATTAGCAGAATGGGAGGAACTCTCCTCAGAAGAATAGAAAAAGTCAAGCACCTCTTTAAGGGGTGCTTTTTTATCCACAGCTATCCTCCTTGTCAGCCATGTAAGTAAGCGTGTTATACACACTATCCACAAAATTTTCTGACTTTATCCACTTTACTAACAACTTATAGCCTCTTATCCAGCCTGGATTTCTGGATATATTCACAATCCTGTGGATATGTTAGAATTATCTGTTAATAAGTAAAAAAAAGCCTCACGTTTTACAACGTGAGACGATCAAAGGATGTTAATTCCAAGCCGGGCTGTCCGTTCATATCATATGAGCCCCGAATCCCCTTTTCAAAAGCAACGGTTCCGGCAGCCGCAATCATCGCTGCATTGTCCGTGCATAAAGAAAGCGGCGGGATGATAAGCTCGGGATCTCCCGAATGACTGAATTCCTGCTGCAGTGCGGCTCTCAGCCCTTTGTTAGCAGCTACGCCCCCTGCCAGCAGCACTTGTTTAACCCCGTATTCTTTCGCGGCCTTAGAGGTTTTTGCCGTCAGTACATCAATGACACTCTGCTGAAAGCTTGCGGCAAGATCCTCCGGAGGAATCACCTCATTTTTTTGCGAGGCGTTATGAAGCGTGTTAATCACGGCTGACTTCAGGCCGCTGAAGCTGAAATTGTAAGACCCTTCTTCCAGCCACGCACGCGGAAGCGGAATGGAATCCGTTCCCACAGCAGCCAGCTTATCAATCTGCGGCCCTCCCGGATAAGGAAGCCCCATTGTTCTTGCCACTTTGTCGTAAGCTTCGCCTGCGGCATCATCCAGCGTTTCACCGATAACCTCGAATGAACCGTGCTCTTTCATATAAACCAATTCCGTATGTCCGCCTGACACAACCAAAGCAAGCGCCGGGAATTGAAGCTCTCCTATCAGCCTGTTTGCATAAATATGACCCGCAATGTGATGGACACCGACTAGCGGTATTTGATGGGCAAAGCTTAACGCCTTTGCCGCATTGACTCCGATTAACAGGGCTCCGACAAGTCCGGGTCCTTCCGTTACGGCAATCGCATCAAGATCATCAAAGCCCATCTCCGCTTTTGAAAGAGCTTCCTCAATCACAAGGGTAATCTGCTCCACATGATGTCTGGACGCTATTTCAGGCACGACCCCGCCGAAACGTTTATGGCTTTCAATTTGAGAAGCGACAACGTTTGAAATAATTTCATTCCCGTTTTTTACGACTGAGGCCGCTGTTTCATCACAGCTTGTTTCGATTCCTAGTACATAAATATCTTGTTTTTCACTCATGTAATGTCACCCACATTAATAACGCATCTTCCCCGTTATCTGTATAGTATTGTTTTCTGATTCCACCGGCCTGAAGACCGAATTTTTTATATAAGGATTGGGCGGGATGATTTGAGACCCTGACTTCGAGAGAGAGCCTTCTTGCCTTTTTTTCTCTGCACAATTCTATCGCAGAGCGAAACAGCGCTTCTCCCAATGATTGGCCCCGATATTCCGGCTTAATGGCTATGTTCGTAATCTGCGCGTCATCTATAATAATCCAGATTCCGCAATACCCCGCCAGACAGCCGTCCTTTTCAATGACAAGGTAGTGGGCATATGGATTTTCCAAAAGCTCATGATAAAATGAATCCTTCGTCCACGGAGAAGTAAAGGATGCTGTTTCAATTTCATAAATTTGATCAATATCTTCCGGACGCATGCTTCGAATCGCCGTTTTCGTTTTCATCCCTATCACCCTATTTTTGAGATTCCATCCATTTCGCTTCAGCCTCTGCCAGACGCAAATAATCCGGAACAAGGCTGTGGACATCCGCTTCCTCTTTTTCCAAGCCTAAAAACGCCAGCTCTGACGGCCGCGGATTATGCTGTGCAGCCGTTCCAATCACTGCTTGAGATGTCAGCTCATGCAGAATGGTTTCTTCATGAATGGCTGTATCGTGCCCTAAAAATAAAACCGGAGACGCTTTTTCTTTCAGCATGCCGAGCCAATCAGTCAAAAGGACATTCTGATCAGGAAGAACGGATTGTAATCGGCCGTCCTGATATTCATAAAGCCCCGTATATACCTGTCCGCGCCGGGCATCAAATAACGGGCAGATCAGTCCTTGAAAGTGCCGTCCGTTAGCCGCCAGCACCTCCAGACTCGAGACAGCGGAAACCGGAAGCTTCAGCGACCATGCCAATGTTTTTGCCAGCGTCACACCGATTCTGACACCTGTGTACGATCCCGGTCCTTTCGCCACCGCTATTTTCGTAAGATCCTGCGGTGTTAGGCCGCAATCCTTCAGCAATGAATTGACAGCAGGCATGGCCCGCACGGAATGATTCTTTTTTAAATATGTAATATACTCCGCCATCACCGTTTTGTCACGAACGAGCGCGGCACCCAGTGTGTAATTTGACGTATCAATTGCCAGTATTGTCATGTTTATTTATCTCCTCACAAAGCGTTTCATACCGTGTTCCGCAAGCCGTAAAGGTAATGTCCCTTGCCTCATCACCGGCTCTTGTGATGACGATCTGCAGCCGTTCAGCAGGCAGCTGATCCTGAATTAAATGAGCCCATTCAATTAAACAGACGCCTTGTCCCTCAAAATATTCTTCAAGCCCTAAGTCTTCGCTTTCATCCTCCATACGATACACATCCATATGATATAGAGGAAGCGAACCGTCATGGTATTCTTTTATAATTGTAAAAGTCGGGCTGTTTACCACTCTCGTGATTCCCAGTCCTTCGGCAAAACCCTTTGTAAAAGTCGTTTTTCCCGCGCCTAAGTCGCCTTCCAGTGTCAAAATGTCTCCCGGCTTTGCCAAAGAAGCGGCAAGCTTGGCTACGGCTTTCGTTTCTTCGGGGTTTTTCGTTCTCCATTGTAATGTCTTCAAAGTGAGTCACCCGTCTTATTTAAAATGATTGTATCCTTTTTTCTCAAGGACGATTTGTCTCTGATCATTGGCTGTCAAAAGAACACATGCTTCCTTCCGTTCAGTTACCGCTCCTATCTTCGCAATCGGAATGCCCGATTGAGTGCAGTAATCAAGCAAAGAAATCCACTCTTGCTGAGAAACCGTTCCAACCAATTCAAAATCTTCACCGCCGAATAACACCCATTTCTTCCACTCAGAATCTGCCTCAGGCAAATCCGGATGCACCGGCAGAAGTTGTTCTTCGATTTCTATCGTAACTGAACTTGCCCCAGCTATTTCATGCAGCTCACTAGCCAATCCGTCACTGATATCATTCAGAGCCGCGCGCTGAAGCTGAGAGCAGAAGCGGCCGACCTGAACTCTCGGAACGGGCCGTTTATGTTTTTGGATAAAATAATCAGTCGTATGAAAAGCAGAAGGGAGTGTTTCTCCCAATAAAAGAGACAGTCCTGCTGCGGACGAACCGATATCCCCCGTAACAAACACAACATCTCCGGGTCTTGCCGAGCTTCGCAGACAAGCGCAATCCTTCTCAACTTCTCCGATGACAGTAACGGTAATTACGGCTTGACCGGAAGCGGAGACGGTATCTCCCCCGATCAAATCCATTTGATATAGTTTCGCCAGTTCCGCCATTCCTTCATACATTGCCTGGACGTCCGCTTTCTGCCAGCAAGAAGGAACCGCTAGAGACACCAAATAAAACTTCGGAATGCCTCCCATCGCCGCCACGTCACTAATGTTAACAGCAAGCGCCTTATAACCGATATCATGAGGAGAGGAATACTCTAATTTAAAATGGACATTCTCCACCATTGTATCAAGGCAGACAATTTGCTGCATATGGGGTGATGCTGTATAAACCGCACCATCATCACCGATCCCTACATCGACGGAAGGATGATAATGCGAATGCGGCGTAATACTGTGAATCAAATCAAACTCATCCATATATCTCCCGTCTCCCTTTCTGACGCTCTTGTGAAATACAGCTCTTTCTAGTGTATCGGATTATGTTTCAATATCCAAGACTTTAACGATATAAAAGAAAGCTTGGTTAGATACCAAGCTGCCAGCATTTAAAAGAAAACACAAAAAAAACGAAAACATGATCGTTTCGTTTACAATAAAAATGGCGGTCCGGACGGGACTCGAACCCGCGACCTCCTGCGTGACAGGCAGGCATTCTAACCAACTGAACTACCGGACCATTTATTTTTTGGTTGCGGGGGCAGGATTTGAACCTGCGACCTTCGGGTTATGAGCCCGACGAGCTACCGAACTGCTCCACCCCGCGATGATAATATTTTAGAAAAGCTTGGCGGCGTCCTACTCTCACAGGGGGAAACCCCCGACTACCATCGGCGCTGAAGAGCTTAA
>NZ_JAHOAA010000013.1:39341-60745 GCF_019039175.1 Bacillus sp. FJAT-27001 | reverse complement strand
CGAACACGGAAGTTAAGCTCTTCAGCGCCGATGGTAGTCGGGGGTTTCCCCCTGTGAGAGTAGGACGCTGCCAAGCTATCTTAACCCAGTTCATGATGAACTGGGTTTTTTATATGAAAGATCACATAGATATATAAAGCTAATGCCTTTGAAAGGCATTAGCTTTTTTGTTTACATTGATTTTGCTTTGCTGTTGTGATGTTGAAGATTGTTTGATTTTATTGTCTCGAGCATTCTTAAACTGAACACAATCAGCAGCATAAGGAGCATCAGTGCAGTAAACAGCCAGAACGCAGTTTGTACGGGATATTCATCTAAGCTCCAGCCGACGACGATCGGAAGGAGTGAACCTCCTAATCCGTTTGAAGCGAGCAGAATACTGGTAGTCGTTTCTGTCTTTCCGGGATAAAAATGATTCGTGATGATTAGGGCTATTGCAAACATGCCTGCCATGAACAGCCCTAAAAAGAAGCAAAGGGCAAAACCGAACCATACGTTTTTGCTTAATGCTAATACGGTAAGTGCAGCCAGACCGCCAATGCTTATGAGACGGAGATAACGGTGATATGTCAGCTTTTCTGATACCGGGCCTGTTAATAATCTTCCGATGATCATCCCCGTCCAATACACAGTAACTGTTATCGTTGCCAAAGAGTTGGGGATATCCCATTTCTCAGCGAAGATGGAGGGGATAAAATGTACAATGGAAACTTCACTGCCGCCGTAAAAGAAGAAGTAAGCACCCGCCAAGGCAATAAACAGCAATCCGTGTGACCGATAACCGGTGCTTTGTTTTTTAGTGTCATCGGAAGAGACCTCTTTGCGGATGAGAAGCTGATCAATACTGCCGAAACTCATCTGCTTCCATGCGATTAAGAGTGCAAAACTGGATAACCCTAATACTAAAAAAGCAATTGTCCACATGTGGTTGTTGATAAGAAAGCCTGAGAGCAGAGGCATGAACAGCGCACCTAATCCGTAGGCCACTTCCATCTTGCTCATGGCCACAGCCTGTCTTTCTTTAATAGCGGTGAGGATGATCGTGCCTACACAGGATTCCACCAATCCGGCGCCAAGCCCTGCGATGCTGACGAGAAGAAAGAGCAGCGGCCAGGGCGGCAGGAAGGTGATGAACATTTCACAGCTGATGAGTGCCAGGCCATAGATAACGACGTTTTTGCGCCCAAGCTTTTTCACCATGTATGGCATGCCAATAACTCCGATGAGAAAGCCCATGAACTGAGAAAATACCAATACTCCGCCATTACTGTAGCTTTGTGAATAATGTGTGAGTAACTCAGGCAGTACGGCTCCCAGAATAACAAGTGTAAAAGCAATCGATCCATAAGAAAAACAGCTTATCCACAGCAGACGAGTTTTCATCATTTTATCTCCTTATTGGTAAAATCATATTTCTCTCTACTCGTATGACATGATGTTTTTACAAAAAATCCAAGTATTGTTACTATATCACATAACTTTTTCTCGTACATCCATTATGGTAACGTTAACAAATTGTTAACATTTTTTACAAGAAAGATCGTTGACATTATTTTCAATAATTTATACGATAAAAAGCGAAATTCTAATAATTTCATAGGGGTGGTATTTGTGGGAACGAAGGAAATCACGAATCCAGACAGCTTGTATTACAGTGTTGACGATGTAGTAATGGAGCGCGGAGAAGGGATTTACCTGTACGATCAAGAGGGAAATGAGTACATTGATTGCGCTTCTGCCACGTTTAACTTGAATTTAGGATACGGTAACAAAGAGGTCATTGATACGGTTAAAGAACAAGCCGATAAGCTCATCCATGTAACATCATCTTTTCAAACAGACGCCGTAAATAAACTGGCAGAAAAACTAGTAGAAATCGCCCCCGATAATCTCACAAAAGTACACCCTAAAGTCAGCAGCGGTTCCGGTGCAAATGAAGGAGCTATTAAAATGGCTCAGTATTACTCCGGAAAAACCGATGTCATCTCCTTATTTCGAAGCCACCTCGGACAAACGTATATGACTTCCGCTTTGTCCGGCAACTCATTCAGAAAAGAACCTTTCCCGCCGCAAATTTCTTTTGGCCTGCAAGTCCCCGATCCCTATTGCAGCCGCTGTTTTTATAATCAGAAACCTGATTCATGCGGTATGCTGTGCGTAGAAAGAATTAATGATTTTATTGAGTATGCGAGCAATGGGAAAATTGCCGCCATGATTATTGAACCGATATCCGGAAACGGTGGAAATGTCGTTCCGCCTAAAGAGTATTTTAAACAGCTGAGAAAGCTTTGTGATGAACATGATATCGCTCTGATTTTTGATGAAATTCAGACCGGGTTCGGACGGACGGGTAAAATGTTTGCCGCGGACCACTTCGATGTGAAACCTAATATGATGACGGTAGCAAAAGGGCTCGGGGGCACAGGCTTTCAAGTCGCCGCCACTCTGACGGAGGACAAGTATACCGGGCTTCCGGGGTATACGCACTCCTTCACGTACGGCTCAAATGTGATGGCCGCCGCTGCCGCTTGTAAAACCATAGATATCATGCAGCGACCGGGATTTTTGGAAAATGTAACGACGGTCGGTCATTATATTATGGATCGCTTAGAAACGATGAAAGAGGATTTCGCTTTTATTTCTGAGGTAAGAGGCGTCGGTCTTATGATCGGTGTGGAGATTGTTAAAGAGAACAATGAACCGGATGTGGAGCTGACCAATTATATTGCAAAACGGGCAATGGATTACGGGCTGATTCTCCGGACATCCCGTTACGGATTCGGAAATGTCTTTAAAATCCGTCCGCCTTTAACCATAACACTTAGTGAAGCCGAAGTGCTCTGCTACAGACTTCGCAAGCTATTGGAGGAAATCAAGTGAGAGACTATATCATTGAGCTTGGACAATTTGTTTATCAAAAGGTGAAAAATCAAAAAGGCACGCTGAAAAACCGGCTCGTAAATGGCTATTCTCCGGGAGGCGACGCCCAATTTAACATAGACGCCGCTGCTGAGGAGGCGGTGCTGGATTATATTCAAGAAAAGGGCCATCCGGTTGCTTTTTACACGGAGGATGGCGGCCTGAAGCTGATTGGAGAAGATCCGCAATATATTTTAATTGTAGATCCGATAGACGGAACGCGCCCGGCCGCCGCAGGACTTGAAATGTCGTGTATTTCGATTGCGCTTGCTTCGTATAAGCCAAACGCAAAGATTAAGGATATCGAGTTTGCTTTTTTACTTGAATTGAAATCAGGCGCTTATATGTACGGTGATATATACAGCGATGCCATTCATTTTGAAGGGTATCATGGAGAATTGCCGAATTTGAGCGGAGTGCGGGATATTAAAAATATGTTTTGGAGCCTTGAATTTAACGGGCATCCGGCGCAGCTGATGACGGACGCATACGGCCATCTGATTGACCAGTCGGCCAATAATGGCGGGGTTTTTGTTTTCAACAGCGCTTCTTATTCGATTTCACGAATTATCACGGGGCAGATGGATGCTTATGTGGATATCGGCAATCGTCTGCTGAAAGATGATCCGAAGCTGCTTTCAGATTTTCAGCAGGTCGGGAACGGAGAGGTGCTGCATTTATTTCCTTATGATATTGCCGCAAGCGTCTTTTTGGCGAAGAAGGCGGGAGTGGTCATTACGGATGCGTACGGCCGGTCTTTGGACGAAACGCTTCTGACAGATTTAAGTTATCAGAATCAGCAATCATGTATTGCGGCATCAACGAAGGAGCTTCATCAAACATTGTTAGACCAAATCCGCTGGGGCAGAAAGGAAGAGAAATATGAAGGCGTTGGTCTGGACTCCTAATGATAAGCTTGAATATCAAGAGGTGGACGAGCCTCAAATTCGGAAATCCAATGATGTGAAAGTGAAAATTTTCGGCACCGGTATCTGCGGAACGGACTTAAATGTGCTGAAAGGAAAAATGAATGCAACCCATCATATGATTATGGGGCATGAATCGGTGGGAGCGGTCGTGGAAATCGGACCGGACGTGACAAATGTAAAAGTCGGAGACCGGGTCGTGATAGATCCTACACAGTTTTGCGGGAAATGTCATTATTGCCGGAGAGGGCTGACGTGTTATTGCGAAACCTTCGAGGATTGGCAGCTCGGAATCGGGGCGCACGGAACGTTTGCGGAATATTACGTGGGGGAAGACAGGTTCATGTACAAAATTCCGGATTCAATGGAATGGGAGCGGGCCACATTGGTTGAGCCTCTCTCCTGTGTGCTGAATGTTGTGGACAAGGCTTCGATTCAGCCGGAGGACGCGGTCTTGGTTTTGGGATCCGGACCGATCGGACTGCTTGTGCAAATGATGGTGAAAAAACTGGCGCGATTGACGGTTGCGACTGAAATAGGCAGTTTCCGAAGCGAGGCGGCAAGCCGGATATCTGATTATGTCTACCACCCTGAAGCATTAACCGTGGATGAAGTGAAACGGATTAATCAAGGAAGAAAATTTGATGTGATTTTTGACGCGATCGGCAATCAGCTTGATTGGGCTTATCCTTTTATTGAAAAGGGAGGCAGAATCGTGCCGATGGGCTTTGATGATACGTATGAGATGACGGTCAGGCCGTACCAGCTGCTGTCAAACGGCGTAACGATTGTGGGCACAGGTGAAGCCCGCCAGATCATGGAAGCCGCGTTAGCATGCGCGTCCGCCCTTCCGCAGCTCTATGATTTTATTACGGAAAAGACGGAACTGAAGAATTATGAAGAAGCCATTGATCATCTCATGGGCATCGACCCGGTGACAAAAGAAAGAAAGGATATCAGCGCAATAAAAACGATTCTTGTGTCTGATCCGGAACTTTTATAAAAGCGGAAACGGCTCCAGTGAGGGCCGTTTTCTTTTCTTATTTATACGGCTTGCACATTTCTTTAAAGTTTAATATGATACTCTTTGTTAACAATTCCTTTCCTCAACGACATTATACTCTGAGCGTGTCCTCTTTTTCCCCGTAAGATTGCCTCATATTCCCCAGATGAAAATCAATGTTTCCAACTGATAGGGTGCGGATTTTTATAGTGAAAAGGAGTCGTTATCATTTGAAAGATTATACGTTACAGCAGCAATGGTTCGGGAATGTCCGTAAAGACATTCTGGCCGGTATTCTGGTTGCCCTCGCTCTGATCCCTGAGGCGATCGGATTTTCAATTATTGCAGGTGTCGATCCGATGGTCGGCCTTTATGCATCATTTTGTATCGCGATTATTATTTCTATCTTCGGCGGCAGACCGGGAATGATTTCAGCCGCTACGGGTTCAATGGCGGTTGTCATGGTGACATTGGTGGCTGATTACGGGCTGCAGTATTTGTTTGCGGCAACCATTTTGACAGGTATTATTCAATTTATTCTTGGTGTCAGTAAGATAGCGAAATTGATGAAATTTATTCCGCGTTCGGTCATGATCGGATTTGTGAATGCTTTGGCGATCTTGATTTTTTCTGCGCAGCTGCCCCAGTTCAAAGGAGCCTCATGGGTCATGTACGCCATGCTTGCCGGATCACTGGCTATCATATATCTATTGCCGAAGGTTACGACGGCTGTGCCGTCTCCGCTGGTGGCGATTATTGTCATGACGATCATTGCGGTGGTCTTCCATGCGGATGTCCGCACGGTCGGTGATATGGGCGGGATTACAAGTTCACTTCCGCATTTCTTGATACCGGATGTTCCGTGGACGTTTGAGACATTGCGGATTATTTTCCCGTATTCTCTGGCGCTTGCTTTCGTCGGATTGCTCGAGTCATTGCTGACAGCCCAGATCATTGATGAAATGACGGATACGGATAGTGATAAGAACAAAGAAAGCCGCGGACAAGGCATCGCCAATATTGTGAACGGATTTTTCGGAGGCATGGCCGGGTGCGCCATGATCGGCCAGTCTGTCATTAATACGAAAGCCGGCGGACGCGGCCGATTATCGGCTTTTACCGCCGGCGCGTTTTTAATGTTTTTAATTGCCGTATTAAGCGGTATCGTCGTGAAAATTCCGATGGCTGCGCTGGTGGCCGTGATGGTTATGGTGTCCATCGGCACGTTCGACTGGTCATCGATTAAAGGTTTGCGGAAAGCGCCCCTTACTGATTCGATCGTTATGGTTATTACCGTCATGACGGTCGTCCTGACAAATGATTTATCAAAGGGTGTCTTCGCGGGTGTGCTGCTAAGCGCGATCTTTTTTACGGCGAAAATTTCTAAGCTGAAGATTGTGTCACATTCCGAACAGAAAGATGTCAGAACTTATAAGGTAACGGGACAGATCTTTTTTGCTTCCGTGTCTGAGCTCATGAATGCCATCGTTTATGATGAAGACGTGAAACGGATTGTCATTGATTTGACCGACGCCCACGTGTGGGATGATTCGGGAGCGGCGGCTCTTGAGAAAATTGTCGCCAAATGTAAAGAATACGGAATTGAGGCTGAATTAAAGGGATTAAATCAGAAAAGCCGAGATTTAATGAAACAAATGGCATAGAATTTGTGAAGTCCGGATGAATATATCCGGGCTTTTTTTCGGTTAAATTTGCCGGGGTGCATTGTTATAATGAATGAGACTTGAAAACCGTATATAGGAGACTTGCATATGATGTGGCTTCAGAAGTTGAACCAAGTGTTGGGGAGAATCATGCCGCTTTTGACTCCGTCAAGTGTGGCGGCGGGTGTGCTGTTATCTCAGCATATCAGCTGGATGGCCGGCGCTGTGCCGTGGATATTTGCATTTATTACATTTACGGGCAGTCTGAGTGCCAATTTTCATTCGCTGAAGCGCAGTATCGAGAAGCCGCTCCCGATGATCATGGCATTGTTTGTTCTGCATATTTTCATGCCTGTTTTTGCATGGGGTAGCGGCCATCTGATTTTCAGCGGTGACCCTTTAACTGTGACGGGGCTGATTATGGGTGTGGTGATTCCGACCGGAATTACGAGTTTGATTTGGGCTGCGATGTATAAGGGGAATGTCGGATTGACGCTGTCTATTATCCTGGTTGATACCGTGCTTTCTCCTTTTATCGTACCGTTAAGCCTGTCTGTCCTGGCCGGGGCGAATGTTCAGATGGATGTGTGGGGAATGATGAAAGGGCTGGCGGAGATGGTGGTGATTCCATCCATCGCAGGGATGATAGTCAACCAGTTTTCCCCGCCGGTAAGGACTCAGGCAATAAGCCGGTCGCTGTCTCCTTTTTCAAAAATCTGTCTGATGATTGTCATTGCCATTAACAGTTCGGAAATCGCGCCGTATGTCACGCACGTGGATATCAAATTTGCGGGCATCGCTGGCATGGTATTTTTTATTGCCATGACGGGTTATGCCGTGGCTTGGCTGATCGGAAGACTGATGAAGCGGAGCCAGGATGAAATCGTGTCTCTGATTTATACGGGGGGCATGCGCAATATCAGCGCCGGCGCCGTTCTCGCCGTGTCTTTTTTTCCGTCTCAAGTGGCGGTTCCGGTCGTCATCGGGATGCTCTTTCAGCAAATCCTTGCCGCTTTGTTCGGCTATTTGCTGAGACACTTTGAACTTAAGCCGGTCGTGATGAAGTATGAAAAAAACCGCTCAGCTACGTGAGCGGTTTTTTCCGTACAGCCAGCTTAGTGCTGCATTGAATTGTCGTTTGAATGCTTCTTGATGGTGCACGGCGCCCTCTTCGATCGTGAAAGAGAGCTGAGATTGAGAAAAGCCTTTTTGCCTCAGGCTTTCATGCACGTCTTTATTTTGTCGGATCATGTTGTTTTGGATGTTGTTTTTATGCTCAGCTTCGCGGCTGCCGACAGACATATAGATACGCCCCCGTGCCGGACGCAAAGATGCGGAGCGGACATAATCTGCTGATTTTTCATACCAGAAGGAACCGGAAATACAACCGATTCTGCCGAATATTTCAGGCTTTTGCAGCATCGCGTATATCGAAAACAGTCCGCCTAATGACGCGCCGATCAGGCCTCTTGTTTCCGGATGTGCAGAAATGTGATGCATATCTTCTACAGTTGGAATGATGACATTTGTCAGCTCCTCGAGAAAGAGCCTCCCTTTGCCGCCGAAATCATGAAACGCAGGGCTCAGGGAAGGCGCGGGCCACGGCGTGTACTCATCGAGCCTGTCAGCCGGTTTGATGCCGATGAAAATCAATTCGGGAAGTGTACCGTTCGCAAATTGGGATTCAAGGTTATCCATCTGTTCTAAAAACAAAGAACCCCCGTCCAGTACGTACACACAGGGTAAAGCCCCTGTTTGAACCGAATAGGAGGGAGGAAGATACACAGTGCATTCCTTTCCGTTTATCCGGTGTTCTGTAAGGGTGCCTCTCATGCATCCAGCCCCTTCTTTTGCTTAAACAGAAGAAAAAAGAAATAAGGAACGCCGAGAATCGCAAGAATAATTCCCGCCGGCACTTCTGAAGGCTGAAAGAACAATTTGCCCGCAAAGTCGGCGGATATGACGAGGAGCATACCGACCAATCCGCTGACCGGTAATGAGTATCTGTGCTCAATCCCGGCGAGCCTGCGGGAAATATGGGGCGCGATCAGTCCGACAAATGCCATGCTGCCCGCTGCGGTTACACATGCGCTGATCAAAGCGATGCAGGCAATGAGTAAAATCGTTTTTTCTTTATTGGTTGAAACACCGAGGCTTTTCACCGTGTCCTCATCGAAACGAATGGTATCCAGCAATGACGTTTTCGCCATAAGCAGAGGAATGAACACGATCAGCCACGGAAGGATCGCCGTAATGGTCATCCAGTTTGCCGACCAGATACTGCCGTTTTTCCAAACCATCGCCATCTCATAATCCTGCGGGTCCATTTTTAATGAAAGAAATAAAGACAGCGCGCTGAATCCGGAATTCATGGCGATCCCGACGAGAATAATTCTGCCCGATTCCAGATGCCCCCGGTGCCAGGCGAAAATATAGATCAGCACGGCCGCCATCAATCCTCCGATGAGGCCGAAGACAGGCATACCCATCGCAGAGGCAAGTGCCGTCGCTTCAGATTGTCCCTGAAACAGAAGCATAAACGTGACGATTCCGGCTCCGGCTCCTGCATTAATGCCCAAAATACCGGGATCGGCAAGACCGTTTTTGGTAATGGCCTGAATAACGGCTCCGGCTATCCCCAATCCGAGCCCGATGGCAGCAGCTATGACAATGCGCGGCAGCCTCAGCTGAAACAGCAAAATGTCATATTGCGGATTCGGATGGATGCGGAAAAGCGTACTGAGCAGTTCACCCGGCTTTGCGGAAAAAGAACCGCTTGTCATGCTGAAATAGCTTACGAGCAATATGAGAGCAATCAGAATGATATAAATTCCGGCCATTTTACGCACCACGCTGATCCCCTCCTTTTCTTTTAATCAAATAAAGAAAGAAAGGAACACCGATGATAGAAGTGACAACTTCAATAGGCGTCTCAAAGGGATAATTGATGAATCGGCTGGCAAGGTCGCAAAGAGTCAGGAAGACGCCGCCGATGATGCACGCGCATGGGATCAGCCTGCTGTAGTCCGATCCGACGAGAAAACGTGTGATGTGCGGAACGACCAAACCGACAAAGGCAATTTTTCCGGCGAGTGCCACCGAGCTTCCGGTCAATATAACAACGGCCGCCATCGCCATGAGTTTGATGGTTCTTTTCTGCTGTCCCAGACTTTTTGAAATGTCGTCTCCTAATGATACGGCAGTGACCTTTTTGCTGAGAATCATGGCCGTGATGATTCCGATCGCAAAAAACGGGACGGCCAGTTTCAAAAAATCAGGGTTCATTTGATGCAGTCTCGCACTGTACCAAAAACTGAGATCCTGCGAAATTTGAAAATAAATCGAAAGCGCAGCCGACAGACTGCTGAGAAGCATACTTGTCACCGTTCCGATGATGGCAAGCTGCACCGGGGTAAAACCGCCGGGAAGAATGGAGGCCAGCCCGAAAACAAGAGCGGCGCCGAATGCGGAACCGATAAACGAGTATATGATCATTTCAATGGATGTCGATTGAGGGAGCAATACCATGCAAAGGGTGATGATAAAAGCGGAGCCGTCCGACACACCCATGATCGAAGGCGAGGCCAGATAGTTCCGTGTGATTCCCTGCATGAGCGCTCCGGAAACAGCAAGGGCTGCGCCGATAAACATAGCGCCGGCAGCCCTCGGGATTCTTGAATGCCATATGATCTGATGGTCGGTATTCTCCGGATTAAAGTGCAGCAATGCGGAGAACACGGTATGGATGTCAAGCTGCTTTGCGCCGTATAAAACGGAAAGCAGCAGTGACAGAACAATGGCAATCGGTGAAGCAATGATAATCATGTGTGTCCGCCGTTTTGCATACATGTGAAAAACCTACTCTTTATTAGTCTTGAGTCAATTTGTCAGCCGCAACCTGTAAGAAGCTGATTTTACTCCACGCGGTTCCGCCTTGGGCTAATGGATCAATCGTATTGACGTATACATGGTCTTTTTTGACTGCCTTCAGGCTCTTCCAGATCGGATTTTTCTCTAAGTCTTTCAAAGCGTCCGGCTTATCTGCGTTTTCGTCATCAGAGAATTGTACGAAGATATGGTCAGGGTTCATTTCGCTTAATTTTTCAAGAGAAATCAGTTCCTGCGCTTTCGCCGCTTTGACTTCGTCCGGCGCCTTCAGGCCTAAATCACCGTAAAGCGTGGAGTTGAAATATACTTGTTCAGGATAAATATAAATATTGCCTTGTCTGATTCTGATGACCAGCGCGTTTGACTGTTTCGCTTTGCTGTTGATCTTTGTTTTTGTCTTTTTCAGGTCCTGTTCGTAATCTGCGATGATTTTTTTCGCTTTTTTCTCTTTATCTGTAAGCTGGGCGAGCAGCATCATGTTTTCTTTCCAGTTTGATGAGATATGAGAGACAGGGATCGTTTCAGCGGTGCCGCTCAATTTTTTCAACGTTTTTTCCGGGAATTTGGTTGATGCCAGAATGACGTCCGGCTGCAGCTCAAGAATTTTTTCCATATTCGGCTGCATTTTTTCTCCCGTAGATACGGATTTATCTGTAATATCTTTAAACAGTTCCGGGAATTTGCCGGAGAAAGAAATTGCCCCTGCCGGATGAACGTCAAGCAATTTGGCGTCTTCCATTGATTCTACGCTGCCTGTAATGGCGATTTTGTCAGTCGGCGCTTTGACTTCATATGTTTTTCCGAGATATTCGATTTTCTTTTTATCTGAAGAAGCGTCCTTTCCTTTACTTGCTGTATCAGATGTTTCTGAGCTTCCGCAAGCCGCGGCCGTGAAAGCCAAAAGCAAAATCATGAAAGCGAATGCCAATTTCTTCATCTATTGTTCCTCCTGTTCAATTGATAACTATTATCAATTGGAATTATAGAGAATGAACAGGGATAAGACCATGGATAATTTCCGGCATTACCATGGACGATCTTCGGATAAAATGGAAATGCTTTGCTCGATCATCCGCTGATGTCCGCTTGGAGAATATTCAATCCACGGGTCAGATGATATGGGAAACACGCGTTTATTGCTGACGGCTCTAAGGTTCTGCCATATCCCGGTCTGCTGAATCCGCTGAAAATAACGAAGCGTTTCCGGTTCTTTACAAGTGAAAAGCATGATGCAGTCAGCCTGGCAATCCGCCAGCATGTCCAAGGAAATCTTTTCGTCAGGAGCAAAAGATTCCGGTTTTGCGGAGGCAAAGCCTAAATCACCGAAGAAGACATCCTCAATACTGTTGTTATGGGCGATGTACATATTTTCTTTATATACACGGACAAATAAGAACCGCTGATGCCGCACGTGTTTCAGAGCATCTTTCGCTGAATGGGCGAGACTTTGATAAGCTTTAAGCCAGTGCCGCGCTTCCTGCTCTTCATTCAAATATGCGGCTGTGCGAAGAAACTGGTCTCTCCAATTCTCTTGAGCCGGAAGGTAAAAAACGTCAGTGATGTCATTCAGGCGCTGTTTTTCTTCTTCACTGACAGAATCAAGACTGAAAATGATGTCCGGGGCAGCTTGGGAAAGCGTGTGCAGGTTCTCTTCCCAATTTGCATTATAGCGGTAAGCACTCAGGTGAACCGGAATATCGGAAGAGAATTGTTTGTAATAATAGGCCGTCCATTTCGGGTGCAGCGCCGCAGCATAAGGCACGTGATGCAGAGGAATCAGATGCCCCATCGTTTCTTTTCCGTACGCGGCCATTTTTGTGCGCCTTTTTTTCATATAGCTTGTAGGTGAGCTGCCGGTATGTTTTTTAAAGATGCGGCTGAAATAAAATTCGTCTTGGTAGCCGATTTGATGAGCGATTTCCCGCAGTTTGCAGTTTGCCTTGGCCATCAGTTTTTTCGCATTGGTTATGCGGATGTCTGTGATATATTCAGTTACGCTCTGCCCGTATAGTTTTTTAAAGGTTTCACTGTAATGCTTGGGACTGATTCCCGCCATATGAGCGAGCTGGGTGAGCGTGATTTTTGTGTCGGACTGAGCATGTATGAATTGTTTTGTCTGTTCGATCGCCGCTTTCGTATTATTTTGATGGCATACTTTTGCAGCATAAAGGTCATACATCAGCTGCTGAAAGTCGGCTGTATATTTCATTTTCTGCAATGCATCCGCCGATCGCACGTTTTCAGAAAGTGACTGAAGCCGGCTTGTCAAATGATCAACCGTTTGTAAATTCATTTGCTGAAGTCCGTGGAAGATGTCTTCCCCGTTATCCGGAAGCATCGCTTCATCATCTGATGAATAGGAGAAAACACGGAGTCTGACGATATACAAATGGATGCCGCCTGACGGTATAGGGGCAATATTGAATGTCTCATCACAAGGACAGATGTAGAGCGTTTCCTTCTGCAGCGGAAAGCTGTCTGTTCCGATATCAATTTGTCCCTCGCCTTTCACATGAAAGATCAATACGGGGGAATCAGTGAGCTGATGCTCTGACAGAAGGTCGGCTGTTTTTTTTACGGAGATGATATCAATGGGCTGAAAGAATAATATGTTTTTCATGAGAAACCACCTTTTAGGAAACATTCATTTAAATGATAACTGTTATCATTTAAATTGTACCAAATAAATGAATGTTTTCCTATAAAAAGCGGAAATGTGAAATGCGTCAAAATGTTACACGTGTAACACGAATGTTGTCAGTATATGAGGTATTGTTTTCTTATAGTTTTGAATTGGTCCAGCCGGCGTTGATATGTGCCGGTGATGTCTTCAATGGAAGCGCCTTTTTCTATTTTTTTGCGTACCCAGCCGTTACCGATCAACTTGTCAAAAGAGCCTGTCGGCAAGAATGAAAAGTCATTCGGATATAAGTCATGCATGGTTTTCAGAATGGAAAGCCCTGTTTTTGCCGCTTCAAATGTGTTTCTGTTTGTTACGTAGACTTGTACGCCGTGGCACAGTTTGCCCTGGTGCTTGGAAAAGCTGGGGATAAATGATGCGGCTCTGAAGGTGACACCCGGAAGCTTGAGACTGTTCAGGCGTTCTTCGAGCTCGGTGTTTTTCATATAAGGCGCGCCGATCAGTTCAAACGGCTTTGTCGTGCCCCTTCCTTCGGATACGTTTGTGCCTTCGATTAGTCCTGTCGCCGAATATGCGAATATGCTGTCCGGGGTCGGGATATTAGGCGAAGGGAGGACGAACGGCAGACCGGTATCTTCAATCGTCATCGTCCGCTTCCAGCGCTTCATTTTTACGACGGTTAGGTCGGCGCCAATATGAAACTCTTTATTGAATAAAAGAGCAAGCTCACCGATCGTCATGCCGTGCTTCAGCGGGATCGGATACAGTCCGACAAATGAAGCGTAATCCGGTTCAAGAACCGGGCCGTCCGGATTTCGTCCGCCTTGCGGATTCGGCCGGTCCAATACATAAAAAGGAATGCCTTTTTCTTTGGCCGCTTCCATGGCATAGGCCATTGTATAAATGTAGGTGTAGTATCGCGTTCCGACATCCTGAATATCGAAAATCAGCACATCTGTATCTTTCAGCATGTCAGGCGTCGGTTTCCTCGTTTCCCCGTACAGGCTGTAGACGGGAAGCCCTGTTTTTTCGTCTATATACGATGTGACTTTGTCTCCGGCCTGAGCATCGCCGCGGACACCGTGCTCCGGTCCGAATAATGCCGTCAAGTGGATGTCTGGTGCCTCATACAGCACGTCAACGCTGCTTTTCAATGAATTGTTCACACCGGTCGGGTTGGTGATCAGCCCGACCCTTTTTCCCTTCAGTTCCTGTTTATAATCTTTCAGCAGGCGGTCGATGCCTGTTTGGATGCTTGGTTTCTTGGCGGTATGAAGGTTTCTGTCAGAAGCTGCCGAGACTGCCGTCATAGCACTGATGACGACTAATCCGGCAAGAAGCGCAGCCGTTTGTGTTTTCATGATCAGTCCTCCTGTTTAAAGCGGTTTTCCGGTCTTCAGATTGATACCGAAACCATAAGGATACAGTGTCGTTCCCGGATGCGTGACGGAAGGAATGTCAGCGGGCAGCCTGCCTTGCGGTGTTGTCTGTCCGAATATCGCTTCAACGCCTGCCGGAATGTTTGGCTGGAGAAATTGTCCGTCTGTATATCCTTTAAAGCCGTAGACTGCGATAAGGGCTTCAGCTTCTTCAAAGTTCGCGGCGTCATATGGATTACGCAGGCTCATCAGCACAAAGGGTTTTTGGTTCGATTGTGCGGCTTTCATGACTGCCCGCGGAAATGCAGTCGTCCACTTGCCGGGATCTGTGACGGAATCGTCAATCACGCCGTCGTTTACGACAGGATCATTTTTCACAACATATGAGCCTGTAATCACGTAATCAGCGTCAGTTATCTGCTTTTTGTGTTCATCATGAAATGTGCGCTCGGCGAAGTTCATTTTACTGATGGTTACCGGCCGGATTTTTTTCTTCTTGATGAGCTGCCGAATGGTTTGTTCCATTGACGCTGTTTGATCTTCATATGGAGCGGCAATGAGAACGCGGCTGTTCTTTTTTGGTTTGAATGGGAGCGTGCGGTTTTTGTTTTGTAAGACGGTGACGGACCTTTCCGCGATTTGTTTTTCAGCTTTCAGATGATTTTTGCTGCCGACGGTTTTCTTTGCTTTTGCAATCTTCTTTTTCAGATTTGTCTTTTTCGGGGCGGGATATATCCCTCGTTTTATTTTCAGGGAAATGATGCGCTCCGCCGATTTGTTAATTTGCTGAAGCGGAATATCCCCTTTTTGTACCGCCTTTTTTAATGCGGAATGAACCCGGGCAAAGCGGTTTTCTGTTTGCAGCGATGTCACTTGGGCCGGCATCAGGGCAATATCGACTCCTGCTTTTACGGCCATGACGACCGCCTCTTCCTGGCCGAAATGATCGGCAATGGCTTTCATATTTAATGCATCCGTGACGATGACGCCGTTAAAGCCCATTTCCTCACGGAGAAGATGAGTCATCACTTTTTTCGAGAGCGTGGCGGGTACGAGGATGTCTGAACCGTCCAGCTTGCTTTTATAGGTTGTATCGTCAAACGCGGGAAATTGCACATGGGCTGTCATGATCATATCAGCTCCGGCCTGAATGGCCTTCCGGAACGGATAAAGTTCAATCTGACGCAGCCTTTCTTGATTGTGGGTGACAAGCGGAAGACCGTAGTGGCTGTCGACATCCGTGTCGCCGTGTCCCGGGAAATGTTTGACGGCGGCAGCGACATCCTGCTTTTGCTGAGCCTTCATTGAGGCAAGACCGAGTGAAGCTGTCAGATCTCGGTCTGAACTGAACGACCTGACGCCGATGACAGGGTTTCCGGGATTATTATTGATATCGAGAACGGGAGCGAAGTTCGTATTAATGCCCAGTGCTTTCAGTTCTTTCCCGATAATGGCGCCGGTCTGGGACGCGTAGGCTGTTTTTCTAGCGGCTCCGAGCGCCATATTGCCTGGGAAATGAGTGCCCTCACCAAGTCTAGTTACGATGCCGCCCTCCTGATCAATGCTTAATAATAGCGGAATGTCAGGGCTCGCCTTTTGAAAGGCATCTGTCAGGCGTACCGTTTGTTCAGTGTTTTTTACATTTTCTGCAAATAAAATAACGCCGCCGAACCGGTACTTTTGAATAAGCCCTGCGACTTCTTTATTCATTTGGGTAAGAGCCTCAGGTGACGACTGCCCCTTTTTTTGCCAATTGCGAAAATCAGGCATGAGCATCTGCCCTAATTTTTCATCTAATGTCATACGGGATACCGCTTGTTCCGCCTGTGACGGAATGTCCGGTTTTGTCGATACATGATGCGTGCCGAAAACAATGAACAACAGTAATACAGCTGAGATAACAAGTTTCATGATGGTGCCCTCCTGCCGTCATAGTTTGGACAAAAGACATGGGTTGTCATTCAATGGCTTCATAAATCGTTTTTATGATGCTGCCGTAGCTTCCGGTCGGAAAAAGATCCCCTTCAAAAACATTCGGGTTTTCACCGGGACTGACGACGGGGGAATGCTTTTTATTGGTCAAAAGTGCGATCCCCAGCTTATAAGCGGGATCAATAATCGTGACGGTGCCGGTCCATCCCGTATGGCCATATGCCTGCCTGCTTGCATAAGGGCCGAACATCCACTCCATATCCGGGGTGCCGTTTTTCCGCCAGCCGAGAGCGAAAGTCGGATCAGAGGATGCCGCCGTTGTGAACAAATCAGCCGTTCTTTTATTGAAGAGAGAAACGTGTTTATAACTGCCTCCGTTCAGCATGACTTGAAGAAGGACGGCCATATCATCAGCTCTGGAAAACAGCCCGGCGTGACCGGACACCCCTCCCATTGAGTAAAATGCTTTTTCATCGTGAACTTCCCCCTGCAGCGTATACGTCCTGATGTGAGGGAAATGGATGACTCCGTCACGTGTGTTGCCTAAACGTTCAGTAGCTGCGAATGCTTTTTCTTTAAAGCCTTTTTGCAGCGGGTTGAACAGTGTGTGCGTCAGTTTCAGCGGTTTGTACAGTTCTTGTTCCGCATAGGCATCAAGGGTTTTTCCGGTTATGTTTTCAATGATGCAGCCGAGAAGCATGTAACCGATATCGCTGTATACGTGTTTTGTTCCCGGTTTGTATGCAAGCGGGATTTGAGTGAGAAAACGGATCGTTTTATCCCGTTTTTGTGAATACAAAGGGCCTGCGGTGTCCGGCTGATAGAAATAAAAGCTTGCCGGCAGACCGGATTGATGCTGGAGCACATCGATGACGCGAATGCGGTCTTTTTCTTGAATCGGATCGCTTTTTCTGTCTTTGAAATCAGGAAGGTAAGCCGAGACTTTTTGATACACATCAAGCTTTCCCTGGCTGACGAGTCGCTGTAATGCAAAATTCGCCGCGTACATTTTTGTATTGGAAGCTAGATCAAACATGGTTGATGTTTTCATTTTTTTCGGACGGGATAAAAGGACGTTCCCGTCATATTTTTTGCTGTAGCCGTATGCTTTCTTTTTGATCACCCGTCCGTCCTTTACGACGACGAGGACGGCTCCAGGGAATCCTGCTGCGATGTCTTTTTCAATCATTTGATCAACCTTTCTGAGCTTTGCTGCGTCGTATAATTTGGATTGGGCTTCGGCTTTGTGCTGCGGCAGAAAAGAGAGGCTGATGACCATTGTGAGTATGGCGGCTGTCAGTGTTTTCATATTCTGATCCCTCCCGGTTTATTCAAATTCAGCAGCCATGTCATCCTTAAATCCGAACGCATAAGTGAAGACAAAGCCTGCCGCGTAAGAGATGAAGAGACCGATGATATACAAAACGATTTGAGCCGGCTGTACGAGAAACGAGAGCGGAAGGCCGGAGACGCCGATTGAAAAAGTAGCCACCTGAAAATGGGCTTGAAAGGCGCCGCCGATTCCCGCCCCTAAACACGCCGTCAAAAACGGCCGGCCGAGCGGGAGCGTGACGCCGAAGATGAGCGGCTCTCCGATTCCGAGCAGACCGGATGGAAGTCCTCCGCCGATTGCTCTTTTCAATGAGGCTTTTTTTGTTTTCATAAAGATGGCGAAGGCCGCCCCTACCTGACCCGCGCCTCCCATCGCGAGAATCGGAAGAAGCGGGTCATCTCCGATTGATCGGATTAACTCCAAATGTACGGGGGTCAAGCCCTGATGCAGGCCGGTGACGACAAGCGGCAGGAAGGAGGCTCCCAGTACAAACCCTGAGAGCACTCCCCCGACATTCAGCAGCGACAATAAACCTGATGTAATCAGATCAGAAATAAAACCGCCTGCAGGGATAAAAACGAGATATGTCACCAGCCCGGTGATAAGTAAAGACAATGTAGGCGTGACGATAATGTCGATGGATTGATGGACGTACTTTCTGATAAACCGTTCGGTATAAGCGATAAAAACCGCAGCGAAAAGAACGCCGATTAATCCTCCCCTGCCAGGGAGCAGATTCTCTCCGAACAAACTGATATTGGCGATCTCAGGGTTAAGGATCAATATGCCCGCAAGGCCGCCCATCGCGGGTGTCCCGCCGAATTCCTTCGCCGCATTGATGCCGACAAGGACGCCGAGGTAAGCGAATAAGCCTGAACCGATAACCGTTAAAATAAGTGCGATTTGGGATTCTTTCGGGAGCCAGCCGGCCTGAATGACGGCTTTCGTAATACCGGTGATTAAACCTGATGCAATGAGTGCGGGAATAAGGGGAATGAAGATGCTTGATATTTTTCTCAGAAACAATTTGATGGGTGTGGTGTTTTTTCTGTTGAGATCGGCTTTTTTCCGTGAGGCGGCTTCTTTTAAATCAATGTTTTTTCCGGATGGCACAAGTTTTGCGAAAGCGTCGGCGACATGATTGACGACACCCGTGCCGAGAATGATCTGCAGTGTTTCGGCTTCGACGACGCCTATTACCCCGTCAAGCTGTTTCAGCGCTTCAATATCCGTTTTGTCCTGATCTAAAGGTGTAATCCTCAGGCGTGTCATACAGTGGGTAAAGCCTGAAATATTTGATGAACCGCCGCAATTGTCCAGGATGTCTTTGGCCAGTGACTGATAAAATGCCTCTTTGCTCATGGAGATCCTCCTTTTTTCCGTGCGATTTTTCCCGGGGAGCTGTGCCTGAAACGCGTCCTAAAAGCGCCTGCGCCGATCATGAAAACGGCGCGGGCTCATAAAAGCACATTATTTTTCACCAAAGAACGATCAGCGTTCTTTTTCTTTTGAAACGTGCTGTTCAATGGCTTTGTCAATGAAGCCGTCTGCTTCTTTGAGCAGTGCCTTCGCGTGTGTTTCGTCTGAATTCGTCTTCAGCATGACGATTGCCGTTTTGACATGGCTGCCTGCGGCCTCAAGCGTTTCTTTTGCCTTGTCGTACGGAACGCCCGTGATGCTTTGGATAATGCCGATTGCGCGTTCTTTCAATTTTTCGTTGCTGACATGAACGTCCACCATTAAATTTTTGTACACTTTGCCGCTTTTGATCATCACGGCCGTGGAAATCATGTTCAGAATCATTTTATGTGCCGTCGCCGCTTTCATTCGTGTTGAGCCTGTAATCACTTCGGGGCCGACGATGACTTCAATGCTGTGATCGGCATAAGTGCTGATCAATGAGTGTTTATTGCATGTGAGCGCGACGGTTTTGGCGCCGATTGTTTTTGCGTATTTCAGCGCACCGGCCGCATACGGCGTGCGCCCGCTTGCCGCGATGGCGATCACGGTGTCTTCTGCGGTAAGCCCGATCGTTTTGAGATCGAGAGCGCCGGTTTCCTCGCAGTCTTCTATACCTTCAGCCGCTTGCAAAAAGGCGTCTGCTCCTCCGGCCATCAGACCGATGACGGTGTCGGGACTTACGCTGTATGTAGGCGGGCATTCAACCGCATCCAGTACACCGAGTCTGCCGCTTGTGCCCGCTCCCGCATAAATCAGCCTGCCGTTTCGCCGTAATGATTGATGGGCGAATTGAACGGCAATCTGAATATCGGGCAGCACCTGCTGAACGGCTTCAGCCACTTTGAAATCCTCTTCGTTAATGATGCGGAGAATTTCCATCGTGTCTGCTTGATGGATTGAAGCGGTCTGCGGATTTCTGGTTTCTGTGGTCAATCTGTGAATGTTAAGCCGGTCTGTCATGATTGTACCCTCCCAAGTCGTTAATACTTGAAGTATATGGGCTTCTGAATAGATGTTTCAAGAAAAATCGGCAGGGATGAGATGAATAATCAAGCGCTTTCACAAAAAATGATGCAGAATGTGCTGTTCACCGATCGGGCCGATCCTGCGACGACCTTTATCAATAAAACCGGAAGACCGGTACAGGTTCTTTGCACGATGATTGCGATGGTTTACAGCAAGCACGATTTCATCACACCAAGGAAAGTAATTTGCGACAAAAGCGGGGAGCTGCAGCATCGCTTGTTTGGCATAACCTTTTCCCTGATGCGGCGCATGTAAGGACAGCGCACTCAGCAAAATGGCAGACACATTGTTCGAATACGGGGCAATGGTTTCTTTTGAGGTATGTAAAATAAAGAAACCGACGGGGCGGTCTTCTTTTAAAATGACTGTCGGGTAGCGATCCCGGATGACAAGAGCCTGCGGCAGTACATCTATCGGCAGAGCTGTGAACTTTTTATCTTCTTCACTCAGCACAAACCCGTTCAGCCCGTCTGCATGCTCCGGTTTATAAAAGGACAGGGCTACATCCATGATATCTACTCTCCTTTTTTATAATTGATCCAATTCATCTTCTGATAGAACACGGCAGCCTGCCCGTTTTAAAAGAGCGGAAGTGATGCCGTCTCCGATTATTTTTTTCCCCGAAAAAGTGCCGTCATAGATGAAGCTGCTGCCGCAGGACGGGCTGTTTTCTTTAAGGATGACCGTGGCGGCGCCTATTTCTTTTGCGTATGCTAATGTTTTTTCCGCGCCGTCCATATATAAAGCCGTAACGTCTTCGCCTGATGCCGTTACGATTCTTGCCGTTCCGTTCAGCACGTCTTCGCCCGTGCCGCCGATGATTTCCGCCGGTTCGCGGGGAGTGGTGAAGCCGCCCAAAAGTTCGGGGCAGACCATAACAGCTTTCTTTTCTTCTACGAGTCTGCGGATTTTTTCCGAAGCGGCGTGAGAGCCGTTATACCTGCATTCGATACCGCCGAGACAAGAGCTGACTAAGATCATCTGTGTCCATTCCCTTCAATATTTTGATACTTTCATCATAAATGAAATAAGAGAGGAGGGATGAGTTTTTCAGTTAAAAAACGGGTAAAAAAGTTTGAAAATAAAAAAAATAATTTTCCTCTTTACAAATGGGGTACAACCTGTATATAATAACTTTTGTCAGCTCGACGCGGACACAACGGCCCGTTGGTCAAGCGGTTAAGACACCGCCCTTTCACGGCGGTAACACGGGTTCGAATCCCGTACGGGTC
>NZ_JAHOAA010000013.1:11719-39214 GCF_019039175.1 Bacillus sp. FJAT-27001 | reverse complement strand
TAGCTCAATTGGTAGAGCAACTGACTTGTAATCAGTAGGTTGGGGGTTCAAGTCCTCTGGCCGGCACTGTTTTTCAAAAAAATACGGAGGGGTAGCGAAGTGGCTAAACGCGGCGGACTGTAAATCCGCTCCCTCAGGGTTCGGCAGTTCGAATCTGCCCCCCTCCACCATTTTTGGGCTATAGCCAAGCGGTAAGGCAACGGACTTTGACTCCGTCATGCGTTGGTTCGAATCCAGCTAGCCCAGTCTCAGACACCTTTTGCATAAAGGTGTCTTTTTTTTATCAGCATTTTGTTTCGATTTCTGATTGTTCATCAGATATACTATTTTTAAGCTGCTGTTAAGGCAGTATATTCTGTATTTTCCATCTACACGCTGCCTGAAATTTGGTAAAATAAATGTAATAAAAAAAATGAAACCTTTTAAAACAATCAACGTATAGATACAGACCGGTGAAGGGCAGAGGTAAGATAAAACATGGAAAACCTGATTAAAAAAAGAATCAAGCAAGTCAAAAAAGGCGATCAAAATGCGTTTGCAGAAATCGTTGACCTTTATAAAGATAAGATTTACCAGCTTTGCTACCGCATGCTCGGCAATGTTCACGAAGCGGAAGATATTGCGCAGGAAGCTTTTATCAGAGCGTATGTCAATATCGACAGTTTCGATATCAACAGAAAGTTTTCAACGTGGCTTTACAGAATTGCGACCAACCTGACCATTGACCGCATCCGCAAGAAAAAGCCTGATTACTATCTGGACGCAGAAGTAGCGGGAGCAGAAGGGCTGACGATGTATTCGCAGATCGCCGCGGACGGGGTTCTCCCTGAAGACGCCGTATTGTCATTGGAGCTGTCGGACACAATTCAGAAAAAGATTTTAAAGCTGCCTGACAAGTACAGAACGGTTATTGTATTAAAGTATATTGACGAACTCTCTTTAATTGAAATCGGGGAGATTCTGAATATCCCTGTCGGCACCGTCAAGACAAGGATACACAGAGGCAGAGAGGCTCTTAGAAAACAATTAAGGGATCTTTAAGTGGGGTGATGAAATGAGCTGTCCTGAACAGATCGTGCAGCTTATGCATAAGCATCTTGATGGAGATATCCTTCCTGAAGATGAAAACGTATTAAAACAACATTTGCAGTCATGCGGGAATTGCAAACGGCATTTTCATGAAATGGAGAAATCCATAGCACTCGTCCGAAGCACATCGCATGTCACGGCCCCTGCTGATTTTACTGCCAAAGTTATGGCGAATCTTCCAAAAGAGAAAAAACGCGCTTCTGTAAAACGATGGATCAAAACTCATCCGATGATTGCAGCCGCAGCGGTTTTTGTGATTTTAATGGGCGGCGGTTTTTTCAACAGCTGGCATAATGACCACAATTTCAGTGTGTCCAAACAGCCGAACCTTGTCGTGCAGAATCACACGGTCACCGTCCCTGAAGGCGAGACCGTAAAGGGCGATGTCACAGTAAAAAACGGCAAGCTGTTCATTGAAGGAAAAGTCGACGGCAATGTGACCGTCGTCAACGGAGAAAAATACATGGCCTCAGCCGGACAAGTCACCGGGCAGATTGAAGAGATTAACCAATTGTTTGACTGGGTCTGGTACGAACTGAAATCGGCGGGCCAGGGCGTCGTGAGCGCTTTGGACCCGAGTGAAGATGAGTAAAGCGTATAATCGCTTTACTCTTTTTTTGTGCATCGCCGCTCTGGCTCATTTCACTTGAGAAATCAAAATGTGGTATAATGAGCACGCTATATGATGTACATATTGCTCATGCAGCACAATTCATAACAGAAAAACGAAATGACTGAATTCTTGGAGGACGAGGAAATGGCTTTTGAGGACATCCCATTTTTGCAATACCTCGGCAATGCCGTTGATATTCTCCTTGTTTGGTATGTGATATATAAATTAATCATGGTCATACGCGGGACGAAGGCGGTTCAGCTTTTAAAAGGAATCGTCGTCATCGTATTGGTCCGGATGGCCAGTTCATATTTGGGACTCAGCACGCTTCAGTGGCTGATGGACCAAGCGATAACATGGGGATTTTTAGCGATCATCATTATATTCCAGCCTGAGCTGAGACGGGCGCTTGAACAGCTCGGACGGGGCCGGTTCTTTTCCAGGAGCGGAACCCCCGTGGAGGAAGCGCAGCATAAGACAATTGAAGCGATTACAAAATCGATCAGCTACATGGCGAAACGCCGCATCGGCGCACTCATCGCGATTGAGCGCGATACGGGAATGGGCGATTATATTGAGACGGGCATCCCGCTTAATGCGCAGGTCAGCTCGGAGCTTTTGATTAATATCTTCATCCCGAATACACCGCTGCATGATGGAGCGGTCATTATGAAAAATAACGAGATTGCGGCGGCTGCCTGTTATCTGCCGCTTTCTGAAAGCCCGTTTATTTCAAAGGAGCTGGGGACGCGTCACAGAGCGGCTGTCGGCATCAGTGAAGTGACGGACAGCTTAACCATTATTGTATCTGAAGAGACGGGCGCCATCAGTGTGGCCAAAAACGGAGACCTTCACAGAGAATTGACGGAAGAAGCACTGAAAGAAATGCTTGAAGCCGAGTTTAAGAAAAACGCCAGAGATACTTCTTCTAACCGCTGGTACTGGAGGGGCAAGAAAAATGGATAAATTCTTAAACAACCGCTGGGCTGTAAAGATCATTGCATTGCTCTTTGCGCTGCTGCTTTACGTTGCGGTTAACAACAACCAGGCGCCGACTCCGAAAAAGCCGGGGGAATCCTTTTTTCCGACATCAACGACTGACGAGGCTACGCTTACTGATATTCCTGTAAAAGCATACTATGATGAAGCGAACTATGTCGTCACCGGCGTGCCCCAGACCGTAAATGTCACGATTAAAGGCTCGACAAGCGCGGTGAAAAAGGCGAGACAGACAAAGAATTTTGAGATATACGCCGATATGAATAAGCTGAAGACCGGGACTCATAAGGTCGAATTGAAGGCGAAAAACGTATCGGACGGACTGACGATCTCCATTAACCCGTCAGTCACGACGGTTACGATTCAGGAAAAAACGGCTGAGAGTTTTCCCGTGGAAGTTGAATACTACAATAAAAGCAAAATGAAAAAGGGATACACCCCTCAGCAGCCGATTATCAGCCCGAAAAACGTGCAGATTACAGGTTCGAAAAATGTGATTGATAACATTTCACTTGTCAAAGCATCCGTGAACCTAGAAAATGCAAATGAGACCATTGAAAAGGAAGTGAAGGTGACCGTCTATGACAAAGACGGCAACGCACTTCCTGTTGATGTTGAACCGTCAGTCATTAAAGTGACGGTTCCCGTAGCCAGTCCGAGCAAAAAGCTTCCTTTCAAAATCGAAAGGAAGGGAAGTCTTCCGGACGGGGTGAGCGTTGCGAGCATTGACTCGAATCCGAGTGAGGTGACGGTTTACGGCCCGCAGGATGTGCTGGATTCACTTGAATTTATTGACGGCGTATCTCTTGATTTAGGCAAAATTGATAAAGATACCGATATCAATGCCGATATCCCGCTTCCTAAGGGTGTCACTAAGGTATCACCGGAAAAAATCACGCTTCATGTTAAAGTGGACAGTGAAGACAAAAAGGATTTTGACAATGTCGGAATCAAGACGGTCGGACTGGGAGGCTCACAGCAGATTGAGTTTCTCGATCCTGAATCGCAGGCGATAAATATTACGGCCAAAGGCTCTCCCGCCAACATTAAGGCGCTCAAAAAGTCGGACATTGAACTGTATGCCAATGTCTCGGACTTGGATGACGGAGAGCACTCTGTAAAGCTAGAAGTAAACGGCCCGCAAAACGTCACATGGTCCCTGTCAAAAGACACGGTTAAGATCAAGCTGACTTCTAAGAAAAACTCAAGTTCAAATAAAAATAACGGCGGTTCCGCTGATTCCGGCAATAAGAACGGCACAAGCGGAGACGCAGACAAAGACAAGAACAAGAACCGGGAAGACGACACTGACAGCGATCAGAATAAAAGTCAAAACCAGGATCAAAATCAAGACCAGGATGAAGACGGATCAAGCGCTGATTCTTCTTCAACAGAATGAAAAAGGAGCGATACAAAATGGGCAAGTATTTTGGAACAGATGGTGTAAGAGGTGTTGCCAACAGCGAGCTTACGCCAGAGCTGGCCTTTAAAGTTGGGCGTTTTGGCGGTTATGTCCTGACCAAAGATAAGCAGCGCCCGAAAGTGCTGATCGGCCGTGATACACGTATCTCCGGACATATGCTGGAGGGAGCCCTTGTCGCCGGACTTTTATCGATCGGAGCTGAAGTGATGCGCCTCGGCGTTATTTCTACGCCGGGGGTATCCTATTTAACGAAAGCCATGGATGCTGAGGCGGGCGTCATGATCTCCGCTTCTCACAACCCCGTACAGGATAACGGAATTAAATTTTTCGGAGGGGACGGCTTTAAGCTTTCTGATGAGCAGGAGGCCGAGATTGAACGTCTCATGGATGAACCGGAAGATAAGCTGCCGAGACCGACAGGCGCGGACCTCGGGCTTGTAAACGATTATTTTGAAGGCGTTCAAAAGTATCTGCAATTTTTAAAGCAGACGGCGGACGAAGATTTCACAGGCATTCATGTAGCGCTTGACTGCGCCCATGGTGCGACATCATCCATTGCGACGCACCTTTTTGCCGATCTCGATGCTGACGTATCTACAATGGGGACGTCTCCGAACGGATTAAATATTAATGATGGCGTCGGTTCTACACACCCGGAAGCGCTGAGTGCTTTCGTCAAAGAAAAAAACGCCGATATCGGCCTTGCGTTTGACGGAGACGGCGACCGCCTCATTGCTGTTGATGAAAAAGGAAACATCGTCGACGGTGATCAGATTATGTACATATGCGCGAAGTATTTGAAATCAGAGGGCCGTCTGAAGGATGATACCGTCGTATCGACTGTGATGAGCAACCTCGGTTTCTACAAAGCGCTTGAAAAAGAAGAAATCAAAAGCGTTCAAACGGCAGTCGGCGACCGCTATGTCGTAGAAGCGATGAAAAAAGACGGCTATAATGTCGGCGGCGAGCAGTCAGGGCACCTTATTTTCCTTGATTACAACACTACCGGCGACGGTCTTTTGTCCGCGATCATGCTTGTGAATACGCTGAAGGCGTCCGGCAAAACCCTTTCAGAACTTGCGGATGAAATGAAAAAATTCCCGCAGCTCTTAGTGAACGTGAAAGTGACGGATAAATATAAGGTAGAAGAAAACGCTAAGGTGAAGGCCGTTATTTCTGAAGTGGAAAAAGAAATGAACGGAGACGGCCGGATTTTAGTGCGCCCGTCAGGCACCGAACCGCTCGTCCGCGTGATGGCCGAAGCGAGAACAAAAGAGCTTTGTGACGAATATGTCACAAAAATCGTGGATGTCGTGCGGACAGAAATGGGAGCGGAGTAGCGAAGTTTATAAGCAGAGAGCGAACAAGACAAGTGCGATCAGCATAATATGATAGTAAACATGATGCCGGGGCGGCAAAAAATAATTGACCGTCCTTGGCACATGCTGTAAAATCAAGCTTGTTCAGCCTTTGTTTTTCACTTGCAGGAAAGGCGGGATTGTTTGCATCTTTTATAATTACAGCGCCCGAACTAAGCGCCCGAAAAACGGCTTAGTTGACGAGGATGGAGGTTATCGAATTTTCGGCGGATGCCTCCCGGCTGATTCATTTAGATCACAGCCGTAAGGATTTCTTCAAACCGGAGGGGCGACTCTCCGAACAAAGAGAAATCACATGATCTTCCAAAAAAACATGTGGGAGGGGACGATTGAAAGTCCCCTTGTAATTTGACTTTCTTCGTCTCCTTTTGCACCTTTAGGAGGAAGAAAAAATGTGTGGAATTGTAGGTTATATCGGTCAGCTTGATGCGAAAGAGATTTTGTTAAAAGGATTAGAGAAGCTTGAGTACCGCGGTTATGACTCTGCCGGTATCGCTGTGGCGAATGAGCAGGGCGTGCATGTGTACAAAGAAAAAGGCCGCATCGCCGACCTTCGTGAAGTGGTGGATCACACGGTTGAATCTCAAGCGGGAATCGGCCATACACGCTGGGCGACTCACGGCGAACCAAGCTTCCTGAACGCTCACCCGCATCAAAGCGCACTCGGCCGCTTTACACTTGTTCACAACGGTGTGATCGAGAACTATGTTCAGCTGAAGCGCGAATATCTTGAAAACGTTGAACTGAAAAGCGACACGGACACTGAAGTAGTCGTTCAAATGATCGAGCAATTTGTGGCGGGAGGACTTAGCACAGAAGAAGCGTTCCGCAAAACACTGACTCTGTTAAAAGGCTCTTACGCAATTGCATTATTTGACGGTGAAAACACAGACACCATTTACGTTGCAAAAAACAAAAGCCCTCTGTTAATCGGCCTTGGAGATACGTTTAACGTCGTGGCATCTGACGCGATGGCTATGCTTCAAGTAACGAATGAATACGTTGAGCTTTTGGACAAAGAAATGGTGATCGTGACAAAAGACGAAGCCGTGATTAAAAACCTTGACGGTGAAGTCATGACACGTGCGTCTTATATCGCTGAGCTTGACGCCAGTGATATCGAAAAAGGCACATACCCTCACTACATGTTAAAAGAAACGGATGAGCAGCCGCTTGTTATGCGCAAAATCATCCAAACGTATCAAGACGAAAATGGCAGACTGGCCGTGGCCGGCGATGTCGCTGACGCCGTGGCGGAAGCGGACCGTATTTATATCGTGGCTTGCGGAACGAGCTACCATGCCGGTCTTGTCGGGAAACAATATATTGAAATGTGGGCAAACGTCCCGGTTGAAGTGCATGTAGCGAGTGAATTCTCCTACAACATGCCGCTTCTGTCTAAGAAGCCGCTCTTTATCTTCCTTTCTCAAAGCGGAGAAACAGCGGACAGCCGCGCCGTGCTTGTTCAAGTCAAAGCGCTGGGTCACAAAGCGCTGACGATCACAAACGTTCCGGGATCAACGCTTTCCCGTGAAGCGGATTACACATTGCTTCTGCACGCAGGCCCTGAGATCGCGGTTGCATCAACAAAAGCGTATACGGCTCAGATTGCCGTGCTTGCGATCCTTGCGTCCGTTGCAGCAGAACGCAACGGTGTTGATATCGGTTTTGATTTAGTCAAAGAATTAGGTATCGCGGCAAACGCCATGGAAGCCCTCTGCGACCAGAAGGACGAAATGGAAATGATCGCGCGTGAGTACCTGACTGTTTCAAGAAACGCTTTCTTCATCGGCCGCGGCCTTGACTACTTCGTATGTGTCGAAGGCGCCCTGAAGCTGAAAGAGATTTCTTACATCCAGGCGGAAGGCTTCGCCGGCGGCGAGCTGAAGCACGGAACAATCGCTCTGATTGAAGAAGGAACACCGGTCTTTGCACTGGCGACACAAGAACACGTCAACCTGAGCATCCGCGGAAACGTGAAGGAAGTCGCAGCCCGCGGCGCCAACACTTGCATCATCTCGCTGAAAGGCTTAGAAGACGCAGACGACAGATTCATCCTGCCGGAAGTCAACCCTGCGCTTGCTCCGCTGGTATCTGTTGTGCCATTGCAGCTGATCGCTTACTACGCTGCGCTGCACCGCGGCTGTGACGTTGATAAACCGCGCAACCTTGCGAAGAGTGTGACTGTGGAGTAGGAATAAATAATTCACGGTAAACTTAAAATATAGTCGGAAAGTTTGACCCCTCTGGTTTTAGATAAACCAGAGGGGTTTTTAGTATAAAAATAAGAAGTGTTCGCCTATTGATTAACTGAAGATTTTTATATTTATAAAGAAATCTACGTATTTATATTGAAAAGAAGTAACACCTATTTTATAATATAAATATATTCCAGTTTAAACCCATAAATGTAACCATTAGTAAAGAATGGTAACGGTCAATTATTGGTTTTTGAATAAGTATTTGTTTGGTGTTTTATTCCCATGACTCATTCCTTTATAGGGCATACTTCATTCTTGAAGGGGCTCCTCAATTAGACAGTCATAATTAAATTTGTTATCTCTTGAATACATATATACTTTATAGAATGCACATTTTCTTTTCCAGCAAGTAAGTCCCCTCCAGCAATTTTCATCATGAATTTCCATTATATAAACGTAATCAATCGATTGCACATCCGTATTATGATTAATAAAGACTTTAAAATCCCTTTTGTATTTGCCGACTCCTGATCCATTATGAATACCTCGACTGGATATGAAAATAACAACATTTTTGCAATAATCCGGTTCAATTCTTAAAAAAGTCCTGACAACAATGATAGGAGTGGAATGATGTCAAACCTTTTAGAAATCAGAAACATCAGCAAATCTTTTGGCCATAAAGCTGTTTTAAAGGATGTTACATTCAATGTGCCTGCCGGATTAATTGTCGGTTTTATCGGTGATAACGGCGCAGGCAAGTCAACAACATTTAAAACGATATTAGGATTAATCTCTCAGGATAGAGGTAAAGTGAAAATCTTTGGTAAAGAGAATCTGGATAAACATATAAAGTTCAAAGAAGATATTGGGGTCGTATTTGATGCGATGAATCTTCCTGCGCACCTTACGATAAAGCAGCTGAATCATGTATTTAAGAAACTATTCGGTGCTTGGGACCAAGATCATTTTTACCGGTTGGTTCATTCTTTCTCTTTGCCTATGGACAAAAAAGTGAATACATTCTCGCGCGGCATGTCAATGAAGTTATCCGTAGCTGTTGCTTTGTCGCATAATGCAAAATTATTACTCCTGGATGAAGCAACGGGAGGGCTTGATCCCTCTTCAAGAGATGATCTGTTAAATGAATTAAAAAGCTTTGTGGATAAAAGCAACGGCGGTATTTTACTTTCATCGCACATTATGACTGATGTCGAGAAGATAGCCAGCCATATCGTTATTATGAAAGATGGAGAAATTTTATTAAATGAAGAGAAAGATAAGGTTCTTGAAAGCTATACCGTTATAGACGTTGATGAAGGTCAATTGGCTGAGCTTGACGAAGAAATCGTTCTAGCAAAAAGGAATCATGGATCTTATTGGAGTGTGCTTGTATCGGATCAACAGAAATTGCCGAATGGTGTAACGGCCAACACCATTTCCATAGAAGAAATCAGCGTCTTTTTAACGAGGAGTGAAGACATTGAGAGGTCTGTTACTGACTAACTATTACTTGGTTTATCGAAGTTTCTTTGCATACACGGGGTTGGCCATATTGGTATCAGCAGTCATTTTTTATAGGGCATAACGTGCCGATTTGTTTTTCTAAATGGTATTTAGGGTCATCTTTCATCAGATTCTTCTTCCAACGATAATAAGATGCTCGTGAAATACCTAAATGAATACAGATATCCTGTATGGTCATTGTGCCGCACAATGTTTCTACAAGCTCGCTGGCGTTTCGCTATCAGCTTCCTTTCCAATTCGTTGTACTTTTTTAACACTTCATTCTGTTGTCTCAGATAACGATTTTCTGCCTGCAGTTTCTCTAATTAGGAAGAATACTTTGGACCTTTTCCATAAGTATATTGCTTTCCGACAGGTTGTTCGAATCGGTGTGTATCCCCAGCTTTATACCACCTGACCCATGTCTGAACCTGTGTCATATTCTTGATATTCACTTCCTGCATGATTTCCTTCACAGGCACGCCCGCCAATTTCATTTCTACAGCCTTCTGTTTGACTTCAACTGGATAACTCACTCTTATCCCCATAAAAAACACCTCCAAGTTTTATTTCGGATAACAACGATCCGTTTTCAAACTTGAAGGTGTTATTTGTTTGTCTCATATTATGGGGTTAGTCCCTTTTTTATAAACCTTTTGGCAAAGCAACAGAACTAATTGTAATAATAAGAAACTTCAAGGTGAGGTATTCATAGCTTGATATCTTATCCGTTAAACTCTGGGAAGAAATATGGAGTATTCGGCATACCAATAATCCTCTAATTAATCGGAGTTACTCTTAAAAAACATTGTATGAGACAATTTGAATATTGTCAAAATAAGTTATAAGAACTAATCAATAAAAGAATTTCATTGAAAAGATAACAAATATTAGGTATATTAGTAATTGTTAGGATTAGAGACGATGAGCTTTTTCTGATGCATACAGAGTCTAATATACTGGTTAATTTTCCTTTAAATTAAAAAAATAGTAATTTGAGACATTTTGAAAAAGATGATATCAATCGTCATTTCATTCGGGGGGGATAAAACAATGACTTTATTAAGTGCTATTCAAAAAAAAGCAAGTGAAGAAACCAAAGGAATTACTTTTGTTAAAAATAGAAAAAAAGAAAAGCGTGTATCATATAAAGAATTGTTGATGACGAGTTTGAGGATATTAGGTTTTTTACAAAGTAAAGGAGTTACTTATAAGGATGAGATAGTTTTTCAATTAAAAGATAATGAGGACTTCATCAATGTATTCTGGGCGGGAATACTTGGTGGTTTTATTCCAGTACCAGTTAATTCAGGTACCAACGATGAACATAAGTTGAAATTTTTTAAGGTTTGGGAAAAATTAAATAATCCTTATCTGATATGTGATATGGAACAATATGAGAATTTAATGAAATATGCACAGCATGCAGGAATAGATACTGTAAAAATACGCAATAGAGTAATTGATATTCAAGAAGTTTATAATTTCGAGGAAGAGGGCCTCATCCACAAGTGTACAGAAGATGATATTGCATTTGTACAGTTTTCTTCGGGTTCAACTGGTGACCCCAAGGGGGTTATATTAAAACACCGCAATATAATGGCAAATATAGAAGGAATCATTACCAATGGTGAAATGAGTAAGAGTGACAGTTTATTAACTTGGCTGCCTTTAACGCATGACATGGGGATTATTGGCTGTCATTTAGTACCGACATTTTTGAATATTAATCAAGTGCAGATTAATACAAATGATTTCATTAGAAGACCTACTCTATGGCTTGAGAAAGCCACTCAGCATAAATCAACTTTATTATTCTCTCCTAATTTTGGATACAGATATACCTTGAAATATATGAAAAAATTTTCAATGAACTATGATTTATCACATGTTCGGTTAATTATAAATGGTGCTGAACCAATTTCGGCTGACTTATGTGAAGAATTTTTATCTGAAATGAGTCAGTATGGTTTAAAAAAGAGAACGATGCTTCCATCATATGGACTTGCTGAGGCCTGTCTTGGTGTAGCTTCACCTAATCCATCTGAAGGAAAAATAATAGAGTGGGTCATTGATAGAAGAAAAATGAATATTGGTGATACCGTAGCTGTAATGGACAATGAAGAAAGTCGTTTTGCTACAGTTTTTATTGATGTGGGTTCCCCTATTAAACATACAGACGTGAGAATCACAGATAAAGAAAGAAATGTGTTAGGTGATAATACCGTAGGGTTTATTGAAATTCATGGTGCAAATGTTACTAGTGGATATTACAATATGCCGGATAAAACTAAAGAAGTATTAAGTGATGAAGGTTGGTTAAATACAGGTGATTTAGGTTTTATGCATAACGGAAGACTAATTGTTATTGGCAGATACAAAGACGTTATATTCTTAAACGGCCAAAATTTCTATGCGCATGATTTAGAAAGAATTATTCGAGATGTTGCCGGAATACCTTTAACTGAGGCAGAGGTTGCTATTGGCGGGGTCAGAAATTATAAAGAGCAGTCAGAGAAAGTAGTAGCATTTGTTAGATTTAGACAACCAATTGATAAATTCCTTGATGTTGAGCGAAATATAAAAAGAGAGTTAAATATAAAATTGGGAGTCAAGGTAGATCATGTAATTCCAATCAAACAAATTCCGAAGACCACAAGCGGAAAAATACAAAGATTTAATCTTGTTCAAAAGTTTGAAGAAGGTATATTTGATCCTGTAGTTAACGAAATAAAGAAAATAAAGCTCCAGCTTCAACAAAAACATAATGAAGAAATTGGACAGTTGGAGGGAAAATTACTTGACGTTTGTAAAGAGTTTATTCCAGACAGGGAATTTGGTATAAATGACAACTTTTTTGAAATAGGGATTGACTCTCTTACTTTGACTCAGATGTCATCAGAGTTGCAGAAATTATATACTGAAAAGATTACGATTGCTGATTTTTATGCAAATCCTACTATCAAAGAATTGGCTAGATACATAAAATACGGAGATTCATTGTCAGAAAAAAAGGAAAAGTGTATTAACAAGTTGTCTGTTCAAAATGAGGACGTAGCAATTGTTGGGATATCAGTAAGAGTAGCACATGCAACAGGACTAGACGAATACTGGGAATTAATTCGTAATGGATTAGAAGCAGTGAGAGAGTTACCTAATAATAGAAAAAATGACCTTTATGAATATTTAAAGAAAGAAGGACAAGCCCCAGAAAACCTTGAATTCCAACAAGCCTCTTATCTAGATGAAATTGATAGCTTTGACTATAAATACTTCAATATACTTCCAGTGGAAGCCGTTTCCATGGCACCGGCTCAACGATTGTTTTTAGAAGAAGCTTCAAAAGCAGTAGAGGATGCGGGTTATTCGGGTGATAAATTGAAAGGGACAAAGACCGGAGTTTACGTAGGTTATATGAGTGATATGGATGGTTTTAAATATCAGCAAATTGTAAAATCATCTGAAGATTTTTTAACTCCAACAGGATATTTGTCATCTAATATTGCTGGGAGAGTCTCTTATTTTATGGATTTAAAAGGTCCCAATTTAATGGTCGATTCAGCGTGTTCCTCTTCTTTAGTAGCACTGGATTTAGCCTGTATGGGATTAAGGGACGGAAGCTGCGAGCAAGCAATCGTTGGCGGAATTAGATTAAAAACAATTCCTGTCGAAGACGGTTTTAAAGCTGGTTTTGAATCAGACGACTATCGAACCAGACCATTCGATAAAAACGGAAATGGAACAGGTGAAGGAGAAGGTGTCGTCGCTATAATGATTAAACCGCTGAGTGCAGCGGAAGCAGCAAAAGATCATATCTATGCTGTCATAAAGGGTACTGCAATTAACAATGATGGAACATCATTAGGATTATCTGCACCAAATCCAGCGGCACAAACAGCTGCTATTTTAGAAGCATTACAAAAGGCAGATGTGGATCCGAGCACTGTGAGTTATATAGAAGCACAGGGGACAGGAACACCTATTGGAGATCCAATAGAAATTCAAGGTTTAACCAATGCTTATGGAAGAAGCAATGGGAAACAATATTGTTCTATTGGTTCGGTTAGAGGAAATATAGGGCATCTATATGAAGCATCGGGACTATCTAGCTTGGTTAAATGCTGTTTAATGATGCAGCATAAAATCATTCCACCGTTAGCTAATTTTAAAGAAGCAAATAAAAATATTCAGTTTGAAAAAACACCATTCTTCCCAAATACTGTTGAAATGAAATGGGAGCCTGTTAAAGGCGTTAGAAGGTGTGGAATCAATAACTTTGGTTTTTCTGGGACAAATTGCCACGTCATCCTAGAAGAGTATTCAGTTAAGAAAGAATTTCATCCAGAAAGTCATACAGAATTGCCTCTCATTTTTACTATATCCGCAAAAAACAAACAAGTATTAAAACAACTTATAGAAAGTTATATCAGATCCCTTGAAAAGAATAACGATATGAGGATTGAGGATATTTGTTACACCTCAAATGTAGCTCGTGAACATCATGAGATTAGAGCAGCCATCATAACAGATTCAATAAAAGATTTACTTAATAAACTAAAGAGGTTTACGTTTAAGACTGACCTTTCAACCAAAACTTTCTATGGAATCCATAAAAGGTTGAAGGAATCTGCGGCATTTAAAAAAATCGGACAGTTAAGCAAGGATGAAGTTAGCCTGCTTAGCAAGAATGGAAATACTTTAATTTCTGAGATTGATAGAAATAACCGAGAAATTCAATTGAATAGAATATCACAAATATATACAAGAGGAGCAGACCTTTCTTGGGAGGGCTTTTATAGTTTGTCCTATGTCAACAAAGTCAGTTTACCGTCTTATGAATTTCAGAAGCTGAGATGCTGGCCATCCTTTACATACAATGAGAAGGTTTTAAATTAAACCATACTTGATGTATAAGATATACGTAAATATCTGCCAGTTTTTCCGGTATATAGAATTTAACGGAAATAATCGAATTATAAGGTTTCGAAGCCTAGTATTTAAGGGATAGCCATTGTGTAAAAGAGTATTCTCTGTCAAAATCATTTGATTATCCCTTTTGAAAAATCAGATTTGTCACCTCTTAGATGGTTAACACAAAGAGGGCAGGGGGCAGAAAATGAAAACTAAAAATTTAAATGAAACTCTGGATGAATTACTTACTATCGTCTCAAAAATAACTAAAATAAATAAGAGTGAAATCGATATAAATGAAAACCTTGTAGAAATGGGCATGGATTCTATTGTATTTACTAAAATAAATTACTCTATCATACAACATTTCAGTGTAGAAATTCCTTTTTCAAAAGTATATGAAGAATTAACCGACCTATATAAAATAGCCGTATACCTTTCGGAGAAAACAAAATCTCAGTCGATTTTAAATGAGACAACACAACCTTTGAAAATAGGGAAAATAGAGGAGTCCACAACTGTTATAAAAGCCGACAAAGAGACTATAATTCAAGAAACATCCAACAGATATAAAGATATCCATGAACTCATCACCAAAGTAAAAGCCAGAACAAAATCAAAAGACATTAAAAGAGAAGCTGATGAAACATTCCTTTGTGAGATTCCACTTACGAAAGAACAGGAGAGTATTCTCGTACAACATGATTTATCGGAAAAAGCTTTTAACGAATCGATTGCTTTAAGAATTCATGGGAAAATTAATATATCTTTTTTAGAAAAAGCTATTAATAAAGTAGTTGAGAGACATGAATCTCTGCGGACTAAAATCAATAAAGAAGCAAGAATGCAGCAACTTTTAAAGGAACAATTCATACCCTTAAATGTTGTCAAGGATTCTGGATTATATACGAATCAAATTGTTACGGAGTTTGCAGAACAGCCTTTCAAATTATCTGAGAGTCTATTTAGGGCGCTGCTGGTAGAAGAGGCAGAAAATCAATCTGTTTTCGTGCTTGTAATTCACCATATCATTGCGGATGGCTGGTCAATTGGCGTTTTGTTAAATGAAATCACAGAAATATATAACAGTATATCAATTGGTGACATGCCGAAAATGGATGATCCACTTCAATTCAGAGAATTCATACAAGTAAGGGATGAATGGCTGTGTATGAATGAAGATAAAGGAACGACATTTAGAGAAAAATATCATTCGAAAACAGATAATTTTATGGACCTGAATTTTAATCATGAACCAAAAAGTAAGGAATATGTCGGAGCTAGGCTAGATTTAATTGAAAATAAAGAAACATTTGATCAAGTTAGAAAAATTTCAGCAAAGAACAATATGAGTTTTTTTCATACCATGTTTTCTTCTTTTATAGCACTTATCAGTAAGGTTAGCCAAAGTCAGCATATATCCATTGGTGTTCCTTTTGCAGGTCAAAATATTATAAATATTTACAATCTCATAGGAAACTGTGTAGAGATGATAGGGGTTCATTTAGATGTCGAAGAAACGGATGACCTGATTAGCCTTTCACAGAAAGTATCTCAATTTTTTAAAGAATTAGACGAATCAAGTTACCTTCATAAACAAAATGCGGAGCAGAGTTACAATGTAGTTTTTAATATGATTAAAAATGTTAATAATAGATTTAATGAAACAGAGTGCGAGTTTTATCCTATTACAATAAGTGAGAGCAAATATGACTTGTTTTTGACCATTATTGAATTTAATAGTCAAGTGATCTTGCGATTTGATTATAACAAAGAGGTTTTATCTGACAAAACAATCACTAGATGGGCAGGCTATTTTAAGGGAATACTAAAAGCGATAATAGAGGAAGATCTGACTGTTATTTCCGAGATGAATGTAGTCTCAAATGAAGAAGAAGTTAATATATTAAGCCATTTCTCCTCTTTTTCATATGAATACATTAATAGTCTTGCAGGAATAAACTTAAGTCAATATGGACTATCAAATGGAGAAGAAGCTAAAGTATTTATCCTAGATCAGAATATGCAGTTACTGCCTACAGGAATGATAGGAGAAATTTATATTGGACCGAATACCACAGAAATTTATAATACAAACCTGTTAGGCAAAATAAATGAGGAAGGTCAGTTAACTGTACTTGGAGAAGAAGAAAAACAATTCGTATTAAAGGGCAGAAAAGTAAGTTTATATAAAATTGAAGAACATATAAGAAGAAATTCTAAAATTAAAGATGTTTTATGTGAATATGATCCACAGAAATTAGAGCTGATAGCCTACATTATACTTAATAAGACGATAAATGACGCAAGTGAACTTGTTAAAGGCTTGAGAAAGAGTTTACCAGCGTTTATGATCCCCACTGCTTTTATCAAAGTAAGCAATCTAGAAAACAGAGCAGACAGTGTAATACTAGATTTTTATGAGCAGTTGACCGATACGGAAAAGAAACTAATACCCTTATGGAAAGATATATTAGATTTGAGAAATGTTACTACGGAAGACCAATTTTTTGAACTAGGTGGCAATTCTCTTAAAGCAATGAAATTAATAGCAAGTATAGAAAGAGATTTTAATAAAAGTATACAAATTAAAGAACTATTTACAGAGCCCACCATAAAGAATTTAGCCGCAATTATTGACGCTACAGCCGTAAATCCGAGCGAACAGATTGAAATAACAAATCTTAGCTCAAAAGAATTTTACCCATTATCTTCAGTACAAAAAAGAATGTATATGCTTCATAAATTAGACCCAGCAAGTTTAAATTACAATATCTCCACAGCTATAGAAATAGAAGGAAAAGTAAACGTCAGGAAGTTACAGGGTGCTATCCATAACATTATCAAAAGGCATGAAAGCTTACGAACATACTTTGATGAAGTGAATGGAAAGCTAGTTCAAAAAATAGAAGAACCTTTTAAACTAAACGTTCAATACTCACAAAACGAGGATTTCATGAACGAGAAGGAATTTCTTGATAAAGAGGTAAATAATTTTATAAAACCTTTTGATTTGAATGTGTTACCGCTTATGAGAGTCAAGATAGTTAAGCTTGAACAGAATAAGCATGTTTTACTGCTAGATGCTCACCATATTATATTTGACGGGGCAAGCGCAGTGGTATTTTTACATGAATTATTAGCTGATTACAATGAATTGGAAATACCTGCGCCTAAAGTGCAATACAAGGATTATATGCTCTGGAAAAGTCAAGTTGCCACCAAAGCAGAAAAAGACAAAAAGGAAAAATTTTGGCGATCGCTTTATCAGAATAATGTTCCTGTTCTTACTATAGAAACTGATTTTCCTAGGCCTGTAAAGCAAACTTTTAATGGAAATAACATTTCATTCGTTCTGGATGAAAATGTTGGTGATCAAGTTGAAAAATTATGTTTAACCAATAAAGCGACGCCTTACATGTTCTTTTTAGCCGCTTTGAATGTTCTCCTAGCTAAATATTCAAATCAAGAAGATATAGTAATTGGTACTGCTATTGAAGGAAGAAACCATCTCGATATTAATAATTTAATTGGAATGTTTGTAAATACCATTCCACTTAGAAATCAACCTGAATCTCACCATTCCTTCATTGAATTTTTAAGTCTTGTAAAAGAAGGTACTTTAAATGCATTTGAACATTCAGATTATTCTCTTGAAGAGCTGCTTGATTTACTTGATGTAGATAGAAGTGCAGGTAGAAACCCACTATTTGATGTGCTTTTTACTTTCCAAAATAATCTTATGAAAGAATTTAATTTTAGAGATCTGGACATTAAGAGTTATGAAATAAAAAAAGAAGGCTCTAAGGTTGATTTATTTTTTGAAATTAGCCAAGAAAAACAATTTCAATGCAACATTGAATACAATTCTGACCTTTTTACCAAAGAAACCATCGAAAGGATGGTTGAGCATTTCAAACAAATCGTGGCCAGTATCTGTCGGAATCCAGACGCGAAATTATCTGAAATAGAAATGATTACGGAAGCGGAAAAGCAACTGATCCTGCATGATTTTAAGGTAACAAAGGCGGATTATCCAAAAGAAAAGACTATTGTGGAATTATTTGAGGAACAAGCTGCTAAAAATTCAGATCGCATCGCTGTAAAATTTGAAACAGAAGCATTAACATATAACGAGCTTAATCAAAGAGCTAATCAGCTGGCGCGTGTCTTACGGGAGAAAGGTATAAAGGATGAGTCAATAGTTGGGCTGATGGTAGGTAAGTCGCTTGAATTAGTTGTAGGAATATTGGGGATTTTAAAGGCCGGAGGAGCCTATTTGCCGATCGATCCGAAACTCCCGGAAGATCGTAAAGACTATATGATAAAAGATTCAGGACTGGAATTATTAATTACCTCCAACACGTACAAAAGAACAGAGGTTGAATCAATAATCATTAGTCTTGAAGATCATTCAATATTTAACGGTCCAAGTGGAAACCTTCCATTAATAAATAAATCGAAGGATTTAGCTTATATCATATATACATCGGGTACCACAGGTCATCCCAAAGGTGTCATGGTCGAACACCGAAATGTAGTTAGCCTTATGATCAATGATCAAATGGAGTTCGATTTTTCAGAAAAAGATGTTTGGACGATGTTCCACTCTCCATCTTTTGACTTTTCTGTATGGGAGATGTATGGCGCCTTACTCTATGGAGGAAAGTTGGTCATTGTTTCTGATTTGACAGCAAAAGAAACTGCGAAATACTTATCCTTATTAAAAGGTGAAAAAGTAACAGTATTAAATCAAACACCTACTGCTTTTTACAACTTAATGAAGATAGAGCTTCAGAACTTTTCAAAGGAATTATGTCTAAGTTACATCATTTTTGGTGGAGAAGCTTTAAAGTCGACCACGCTGGATGAATGGCTAAAAAAATACCCTGAGACCAAACTGATCAACATGTATGGAATCACTGAAACGACAGTACATGTGACATTTAAGGAAATAGGGGAAAAGGAAGTGAGAGATGGAGCAAGTAATATAGGGAAACCTATTCCTACCTTAACAACTTTAATTGTTAACAAGAATTTAAATGTTCAGCCAATCGGTATCCCTGGGGAGTTGTGTGTAAGCGGAGCAGGTGTAACCCGTGGGTATCTCAACAGAGAGCAACTGACAAAAGAAAAATTTGTTCAAAATCCATATTCTGATAATGAAAAAATGTATAGATCTGGTGATCTAGTGAAATTACTGCCTAATGGAGAAATTGAATATATGGGTAGGATAGATCATCAGGTGAAAATCAGAGGTTTTAGAATAGAGCTCGGAGAGATTGAAAATCGGTTGGTCAGTCATGAATGTATTAAGGAAGCAGTCCTGATAGCAAAGGAAGATGAACAAAATCAAAAATATCTATGTGCTTATATCGTTTGTCAAAAAGCTTTAGATAAATCCGAATTGAAAAATTACCTTAAGGAGAGCCTTCCGGATTACATGATCCCATCCTACTTTATGGAGATGAATAAAATTCCGTTGACGAATAATGGAAAGGTGAATCGGAATGCATTGCCGGAACCAGATGATTCTGGGCTTATCACAAGTAATTATGAGGTTCCTCAAACAGCTATTCAGAAAGAACTAGCAACTATTTGGATAAAAGTATTAAAAGTGAACTCGGTTGGAATTCATGATAATTTCTTTAATCTTGGCGGCCATTCTCTGAAAGCAACAGTTGTTATCAGTGAAATTCATAAAGTATTTCATATTGAGGTTCCATTGAAGCAATTCTTTATGAATCCAACAATCTTGGGGTTGAGCAGTTACATTGAAACGACCGCCGAGGATCCCTATGAAACGATTGAGCCTTCTATTGAAAGGGATTTTTATGAAACATCCTCTGTTCAAAAACGCATGTACACCTTTCAGCAAGTTGAGAAAACGAGCACTGCTTATAATATGCCGGGGATTTTAAAACTTGAGGGAGAAGTACATCATGAAAAATTAGAAAATGCTTTTAAACAGCTTGTCCAAAGGCATGAAGGGTTGCGAACTTATTTTGAGATTGTGGACGGAGAAATTGTGCAAAAGGTTCAATCTTTTCAGCAATTCTGTTTGGAGCGCGAAAAGATTAGAGAAACGGACATATCTGAAATAGTGAAGACATTTATCCAACCGTTTGAGTTAGATAAAACACCTTTGTTCAGGGTAAAAATTTTGGAAAATAATAATGGTGAATATTTATTTTTTGATATGCATCATATCATCTCAGATGGGGTGTCCATGAGCATCTTTATTAAAGAACTGACAAAACTCTACAACGGTGAAATATTAAAACCTTTGAGATTACAGTATAAGGATTTCTCACAATGGCAAAATGCATTTCTTCTATCAGGAGGGCTGGAGAAGCAGGCGCTATATTGGAAGAATCGATTCCAAGGGAATGTTCCCGTACTTCATTTGCCATATGATTATGAGAGGCCATCAAAGCAAAGCTTCATAGGAGAGAAAATCTTTTTCCAATTAGATGAAAAAACCACAGTAGGGCTTAAGAATGTGGCAAAAGAACAGGAAGTTACACTGCATATGCTCTTATTGACTGCTTTCAATATACTTTTATCAAAATATAGCGGGCAGGAGGATATTGTCGTAGGAGTACCAGTTGCAGGGAGGACTCATGCAGATCTGCAAAATATCATAGGAGTATTTGTTAATACACTTGCAATAAGAAATCTTCCAGTTAAAGAAAAGGCTATAAAAGATTTCATTATGGAAGTAAAAGAAAATTCTATCCAAGCTTATGACAACCAAGGTTATCAGCTTGAAGAATTAATTAGAACTATTACACTTAAGCGGGAACAAGGACGAAATCCCTTATTTGATGTGCTGTTTGATATGACGGACGCAGATATTTATTCAGACATTAAATTAAATGACGGAATTTTAAAACCAAAAATATTTGAAAATGGGATTGCAAAGTTTGATCTAATGCTTGTGGGATTAGAGAGAAAGCAAAATATAGAGATGTATTTTGAATACTCTTCACAGTTATTCAAGAAGACAACAATAGATAGAGCTATAAGAGATTTTAAAACAATTATTAATAATATAACCACAAATTTAGAAATTACTTTAAGCCAGATCTCGATTAGAACAGAAGAAGAGAAAGAGTTTCTATTACAAGAGGAAAAAGTTTTAGATGAGTTCAAAAATCAAGATTTCTCATTCACTTTTTAAGGCAAGAAAGATGGCCCTTTAAAGGTAAAAAAAGGAGGGGCAAAAATAATTATTTGTCCCCCTGCTTTATTAATAACCTGTTTAATGTTTAAAGGTATCTTCAAGAATGGAGGATGGGATATGAGCGTTAATAAGCAAGAGGCTTTACTACATAAAGAGGAAGACTCAAGAAGATACTGGGAGAGTTTAGATATAGCAAATGAGAAAAAAGTTGAACTCCCTCATGATTTTTTAAAAATAGAAGACTACAAAAAATCTACTACCTCATTTTCTATAGAAGAAGCTCTGAAACAAAAAATGGTTGTAATGACTAAAGGAAATGATTTTCCGCTATTTTCAGTGTTTTTAGCTGCTTTACATATACAATTGTACAAATATACAGGTAAAACTGAAAGTATATTAGGCGTTCCCATATATATAGCAAACATGCAAAAAAATGATATCGAGTTTAATAAAGTCTTACCTTATATAAAAGAGGTGGATAAAAACTCTAATGTAAAGAGTTTAATTATGCAGGTAAGAGATAGAATTATAGAAACCTATAAACATAAGGACTTAAATATAGATAACATGTTAAAGGGGTTAGGATTGGCAGAAAATACTTTGGAACTTACTCCTGTTAGTATGGCTTTAAACACCCTTCACTCACCTGATTTCGTGAATTATATATGTGATTCACCTAAAAATGAAATAACAATATATATTATAAAGAAAGATAATACACTTGGTTTTGATCTTATCTATAATGCCAATGTATTTAAGAAATCTACGATCGAAGCATTTGGAAATAGATTTATAATGATACTCCAAGAAATTGTTCATAATGTTGATGTGCAAATAAAAGATGTAGAAATTATTACAGATGAGGAAAAAAATCAAATCTTAAATCAATTTAACGAAAGAGCTATTCCATTTCCAAAAAACAAAACCATACAGGAATTGTTTGAAGAGGAAGCAGCGAAACAACCAGATCAAATTGCAACTGTATGTAAGGATACAAGACTTACCTATAAAGAGCTAAATGAAAAAGCGAATGCACTTGCAAGAGTATTAAGAGAAAAAGGTATAAAACCCGATTCTATTGTTGGACTTATAGTAGACAGGTCAGTGGAGATGGTAGTAGGGATGCTGGGTATCCTGAAGGCTGGGGGAGCATACCTGCCAATAGATCCTTCATATCCACCTGATAGAATTGATTATATGCTTAAAAATAGTAAGTCTGAGATAGTAGTCACCAAGCGATCGATAAATGATCATTTAGATTATGACGTAACAAAAATATATTTAGATGAAAATTTCACTTATTCTAAATCACATTTAAATTTGGAGCCTATTAATAATGCAGAACACTTAGCATATGTCATCTATACTTCTGGTTCTACTGGGAAACCTAAAGGGGTACCTATTCATCACAGAAGTGTAATCAATATTTCATCCTGGTTAGGGCGCATTTGTAAAATAAATGAAAACAAAAATGTTTTACAAAATACCAGCATTTCTTTTGATGCTTCAGTTGTAGAGATTATTTCCCCACTTTTAAGTGGAGGAACACTTTATATAACAACTGAAAATGAGAAATTCAATAGGGAAAAGTTTAGAGAGTTTGTACAGAAAAATCAAATTAACATCATTCAATTAGTACCATCAAGCCTTCAGGAATTTATATTAGATGGGGAAAAATTGGAGAGTGTTAACGTGTTGATGAGTGGAGGCGAAGCCCTTCCGCAATCTATAAAGCAAGAAATTATTACATTGGGGTATGACCTATACAACTGTTATGGGCCGACTGAAACGACAGTAGATTCAATCGCAGCAAAATGCGATAACAGCGAATATGTTGTGATTGGAAAGCCGATTGACAATACTCAAGTGTATATTATGAATTTTGACAGTCAACTTCAACCAGTAGGGATACCTGGAGAGTTATGTATAGGTGGAGAAGGAGTCTCTAAAGGGTACTTAAACAGACCCGATTTAACTGTTCAAAAATTTGTCTGTAACCAGTTTAATCCTGGAACTAAACTGTATAAAACTGGTGATATGGCTAAATGGAAAGAAGATGGGACTATTGAGTATTTAGGGAGAATAGACCATCAAGTAAAAATTAGAGGATTTCGAATTGAGCTAGGAGAGATTGAGAACAAGCTCTTGCAATTCAAAGAGATAAAACAGGCTGTCGTGTTATCAGGCGATGATGACAGCATAGGTAAATATCTATGTGCATACATAGCAGGAAATAAAAAGATCGACACCATGCAATTAAGAGATTCATTGAAAAAGAGTTTGCCCCATTATATGGTGCCTTCTTATTTTATTCAACTTGAAAAAATACCCACCACTCCTAATGGGAAGCTCGATAGAAAAGCACTGCCCAAACTAAATTTAGAACATCTTACAAATAATGGATATGAAGCGCCAAATAATAAAAAAGAACAAATGTTATCACAGATATGCTGTGAAGTATTAGGGATTAAGAAAATTGGAATGAATAATGACTTTTTTGAGCTTGGCGGTGACTCCATAAAGGCAATTAGAATCAACTCTAAGTTGCAAAAATATGGGTATAAATTGGAAGTGAAAGAGATTTTTAATAACAGTAATCTTAAATCTATTGCTTCTAAAATCAAAAAAAACGAAACAATTATTAATCAAGAGCCAGTCACTGGGGATGTCCCATTAACGCCCATCCAACACTTGTTTTTCAAACAAAATATTTCTAATAATCATCATTGGAATCAAGCAGTTATGCTGTTTCGCGAAGATGGATTTCAAGAAGATATTATCAGAATGGTTTTTGAACAAATAGTCATTCATCATGACGCTCTAAGAATGCAATATAAAAGAGATAATAATAAAATTAAACAGTTTAACAGGGGAATAGAGAAAGCAAGTTTAGTTTCTATAAAAACTTATGATTACCTTGCTGTGAACTATTTTGAAGATGAAATAAAGGAAAAATGCAATGAGATTCAAAGCAATATTGATTTAGAAAACGGTCCTCTTGTGAAATTAGCACTATTTAAGACCAGCAAAGGAGATCATCTATTAATTGCCATTCATCACTTAGTGGTAGACGGAGTTTCTTGGAGAATACTTCTTGAAGATTTTTCTGAGGGATATAGTCAAGTAACACGAGGAGAAAATGTAAAGTTCCAAACCAAGTCGAACTCGTTTAAGGAATGGGCGGAATACTTACAAAAGCAAATTAAAACTCCAGAACTTTTAGAGGAGTTTCAATATTGGGATGAAATCGAGAAAATTAAAGTGAAACCCTTGCCTTCAGATTATTCATGCAGTGAAGAGGACAATAAGTTTAAATACTTTAAAGAGGTAACGATTGAATTAAGTGAAGAAGAAACAGAGGACTTATTGAAAAAAGCCAACAGAGCTTACAACACTGAAATAAATGATTTATTAATAACAAGTCTTGGTTTAACAATAAATGAGTGGACTTCAGAAGAGCAAATCATACTCAATCTCGAAGGACATGGAAGAGAGATTTTACAAGGCGATATTGATATTAATAGAACGGTTGGCTGGTTTACCGCTCAGTTCCCATTGTTGATAAGTGAAAAAAACATTAGTATTTCCGACTCGTTAAAGAGAGTAAAAGAAAGTTTAAGGCGTATCCCAAACAAGGGAGTGGGCTATGGTCTTTTAAAATATATGGGTCCAGTGAACAATTGGAATAATCGTGAGCCAGAGATCGGTTTTAACTATTTAGGACAGTTTGATGATTCCATAAAAGAAGAAATAATTAAGATTTCTAAACTATCTACTGGAAATAATATGAGTTTAGAAGGAAAGCGAATAAATCAAATTGATATTAATGGAATGATCACTAAGAAAAAATTAAGCTTTACATTCTTATACAACTCCAAAAGATATCGGGATAGCACCATGTCTAATTTAGCAGTCAGATACAAGAAAAATCTCTTAGATGTCATAGAACATTGTAAAAATAAAGGCTCGGTTGAATTTACGCCATCTGATTATTCAGATAAAAGACTAACAATAGAAGAGTTAGATAGCTTAAGAGAGACATATGAAATGCATGGAAATTGTAAAATATCTGACATTTATGCTCTTTCTCCAATGCAGGAGGGAATGCTTTTCCACTCTCTTATGGATCAACGGTCTTCCGCATACTTTGATCAAACTTCATATTTGGCTATAGGACATCTTGATATTGAATTGATGCAGAAGAGTTTTGATGTTTTGGTAAGTAAATATGACATCTTGAGAACAGTTATCGCCAATAAAAATCTCAATAATCCAAGACAAATTGTTATGATGGAAAGGGAATCCAGAATATTCTATAAAGATTTAACAAATATGAACGAGAATGATAGAAGTGCTTTTGTGAAAAAGTTTGAACTAGCGGATAGAAAAAATGTCTTTAATTTAAGTAAAGATTTGCTTATGAGAATATCGATACTAAAGGTAAATAAGGAAAGTTATAAAGTAATATGGAGTACTCACCATATACTGACAGACGGTTGGAGCAAATGGATTTTAATGAGGGACTTCTTTGAAATCTACGCTAATTTAAAGAACGGTAGACATTTAGATTCTAATAACGTCAAACAATATGTTCATTATATTAATTGGCTGCAACAACAAAATAGTGGTAAAGCAAAATTATATTGGGATGAATATTTAAAAGGTTATGATACATCTATGGAGCTCCCGGCAATTACTAAAACGTCTAAAACAAGGTCCAATGAATATTTACCAAAAGAAGTTCAGTTCAAAATAGATAGCAAGTTGATAACAGAAGTAGAGAGAATATCCAAATTAAACAAGACTACTATGAATACTGTAATGCAGGCCATTTGGGGGCTTCTTCTTCAAAAATATAACAACACGAATGATAGTGTATTTGGATCAGTTGTATCAGGAAGAAATCATAGAGTGGGCGGTATCGAAGATATGGTCGGATTATTTATTAATTTGATACCTGTCAGGATTAAATGCAGTGAAAGCTGCACTTTTGAAGAAATTTTAAGAGAAACTCAAAGAAATGCATTAGAATCTGAGCAATATGATTACTGGCCTCTAGCAGATGTCCAATCACTTACGGATCTTAAAAATCAATTGATAACTACTAAATTGACATTTCAAAATTACTATATCGATGAAAAATTAAGGAATTTTGATTTCCTAACTGAATTAGGATATAGCGTTGAACATGTAAGTGGAGTCGAGCAAACGAATTACGATTTTAATGTTAAAGTAGTGCCTTCTGAAGAGTTTAACATAACGTTTTCTTTTAATGGATATGTGTTTGATGAGGAAACTGTAACGAATATAAAAAACCATTTCATTAGAATGATGGAAATCATTTCAGAAGACCCCACAGTCAACATTTCGGAGATTGATATCACGATAGACAATGAACGGCACCAACTCTTAGAAGAGTTTAATGATACACAAGCAGATTATGACAGAGAAAAAACACTACAGGAGCTATTTGAAGACCAAGCTGATAAACGCCCTGATCATATAGCGGTGAAGTTTAGAGATCATTATCTTACGTACCGGGAACTCAATGAGAAGTCGAATCAGCTCGCAAGAGTGCTGCGTCAAAAAGGAGTAACCCGGCATTCAATTGTCGGACTCATGATAGAAAATTCCCTTGAAATGATGGTAGGCATCCTTGGGGTATTGAAATCTGGAGGAGCTTATCTGCCGATCGATCCGTCCCATCCTGAAGACAGGGTTCATTACATGATGAAAGACGCTGAGATTAAGGTCTTAGTAACAACAGATGAGTATGCACAGAAGTTTCAGTTTGAAGGAACGACAATAGATATTTCAGATCCAAATATCTTTACAGGCGATAAAACCAATGTGGATATTATTAATCAAAGCGGTGACTTGGCGTATGTGATTTATACATCAGGTACGACTGGGCGGGCAAAAGGAGTCATGGTCCCGCATTCAGGCTTGATCAATTATTGCCAAGCGATGATAAAGAAAGCGGACATTACGTCTAATGATGAGACAGCCTTACTGTCGTCGTACGCATTTGACTTGGGATATACCGCAGTGTATACCGCCTTAATCAGCGGCATCACCCTGCATATCTTGTCAGAAGACATGTATAGAGATCCTGATCAGCTGGTTGAATACGCCAAAACATGTACGTATCTCAAAATGACACCTTCGCTGTTTTCAATCATGATCCA
>NZ_JAHOAA010000013.1:9735-11283 GCF_019039175.1 Bacillus sp. FJAT-27001 | reverse complement strand
GACGTTCTCGGAGTAGAAAAAATCGGAATTCATGACAACTTCTTTGATTTAGGCGGTCATTCTTTAAAAGCGACGATTTTAATAAGTAAAATTCACAAATACTTTGACGTGGAAATACCATTAAGTGAGTTGTTTGAATTTCCTACGATCAAACATATAAGTACTTATATTGAAAAAAGTACTAAGCGTATATATCGAACGATTGATCCTTGTGAAGAAAATGAATACTACGAAACTTCTTCTGCACAAAAAAGAATGTATATGATGCAAAAAATGGAAAAAGGTACCCTTTATAATATGCCGATGATTTGTGAATTAGAAGGGGAAATTGACGAACAGAAGATTGAAAGTGCATTTCACAAATTAGTAACAAGGCATGATTCACTTCGAACGTATTTTGATCAAACAGATGGTGAAATTGTTCAGAAGGTTCAAGCTGATAATTCTTTTGTAATTGAGAAAGAATATAGAACAGATTTGGTTGCTGAAGATATATTGCAGGCTTTTATAAGAAGCTTCGAACTAGAAGAAGCCCCGCTACTTAGAGCAAAACTTATTATTTCAAAAGAGAAAACTTACTTATTAGTTGATATGCATCATATTATTAGTGACGGAGTTTCCATTCGCATTTTAATAAAAGAGTTTATGAAGCTATATAATGGTAACGAATTAAAGCCTTTAAGATTGCAATACAAGGATTTTGCAGCATGGCAGAATAGATTCCTAGAAACAGACGAACTCAAAATACAAAAACAGTACTGGATTCAACAATTTAAGGATGATATTCCGGTTTTAAATCTGCCATACGACTTTGAAAGACCTCTTATGAAAAGTTATGAGGGCAGTATAAGAACGTTTCATTTAGACAAAGCACAAAGCAAATCTGTACGCAGTATTGCAAGAGAAACAGGCAGTACTATGTATATGGTTATGTTAACAGCCTTCCATATCCTGCTTTCAAAGTACAGCGGACAGGAGGATATTGTGATAGGGACTCCTATCGCTGGGCGAGCACATGTTGAACTTCAAAACATGATAGGTATGTTTGTGAATACGTTGGCGCTAAGGAATAAAGCAGACAGAACCTTAAGTTTTAAAGAGTTTTTAAACACTGTAAAACAAAATTCTATTCTTGCTTATGAGAATCAAAGTTATCAATTTGAAGAATTGATTGATACCGTTCAGGTGAAGCGAAACACAGGTAGACATCCATTATTCGATGTCATGTTTAGTATGAGTAGTGAAGAATTAGAAAGGGACTTAATTACAAAGAATTTCAGATTAAAGAGACTAAATACAAAAAGTAATATATCAAAATTCGATTTAACATTGCATGTAGTAGAAAATGAAAGCACTCTTCTTTACTCAATTGAATATTGTACTAAATTATTCAAAGAGGAAACGATTGATAGAATGATTTTTCATTTGAACCAAATATTAAAAACAGCAAGTGATAATCTAAATATTTTAATCTCTTCTATAGATATCATGACAGAGCCTGAAAAGGTGTACTTTTTAGAAACCTTAAACAATACAGCGAGAGAGTAT
>NZ_JAHOAA010000013.1:6313-9029 GCF_019039175.1 Bacillus sp. FJAT-27001 | reverse complement strand
TAGATATCATGACAGAGCCTGAAAAGGTGTACTTTTTAGAAACCTTAAACAATACAGCGAGAGAGTATCCTAAAGAGAAAACCCTTCATCAGCTGTTTGAGGAACAAGCAGAGAAAAGCCCTAACCAGACTGCTTTGGTGGCAGAAGGTCACTCGCTTACTTATAAAGAACTCAATGAAAAGGCCAATCAGGCTGCAAGAGTACTTCGGCAGAAAGGTGTTCAACCGGAGACGGTTGTGGGGCTCATGACGGAAAGATCATCCGAAATGATCATTGGTCTGCTGGGGGTTTTGAAAGCGGGGGGAGCGTATCTTCCCATTGATCCTGCTCATCCTGCTGATCGTATCAGTACGGTTCTGTCAGATGCGAAAGTGGATTTATTAGTAACGTATGGAGACATTCCGCACGCTATGTCTTTCACAGGGCAGGTCCTTAATTTGAAGGATCGTTCTATTTATCAAGGGGAGAAAACGAATCTTGATGTGGAAATGACCAGCCGTCATTTAGCGTATGTCATCTATACATCCGGTTCCACCGGAACTCCGAAAGGAGTGATGGTAGAACACCAACAGGTGAACAACTTCATCCATGGCATGGTCAACGAAACACATCTAGATAGCTATAAAAGCATTTTATGTGTAACAACGCTTTCCTTTGACATCTTTGGTCTGGAGACATTGGCTCCATTAACGCAGGGCTTGACTGTCGTCATATCCAGTGAAGCGGAAAGCAGAGAAGGGAAAAAGCTCGCTGCCCTTATAGAGGAACATAAGGTAGAGGTGATGCAGAGCACTCCGACCCGATTAAAAATGCTGATGGAGAATGATCGATTCAAGCATACCATGAAAAACTTGAAGACTCTTTATGTAGGAGGAGAAGCACTTCCTGAAACGCTGTGGAATGAAGTGAAAGAGTATGGATTGCCTGTTTTTAATATGTACGGTCCGACAGAAACGACCATTTGGTCGACAGTGAAACGGATGGGGAAAACCGATTCAATTACTATAGGGAAGCCAATACAAAATACACAGGTATATGTGCTTGATCGCCACAACCAGCTTGTACCAGAAGGCGTTCTCGGAGAACTATGCATTGGCGGCGACGGGGTAGCGAGAGGATACTTTAACCGAGAGGAACTGACCAAAGAGAAGTTCGTACCAAACCCGTTTATTCTGGGAGAACGAATGTATAAGACAGGGGATCTGGTCCGGTGGCTTCCTGACGGTGAGCTAGAGTACGGAGGAAGAATCGATCACCAGGTGAAAATCCGAGGATTTAGGATTGAACTCGGAGAGATTGAAACGCAGCTTGTCAGCTATCCTAAAGTGAAAGAAGCAGTGGTGGCAGCGAAAGAAGATGAACAAAACCAAAAGTATTTGTGTGCGTATGTCGTTTCTGACGAAACGCTCGATAAAGCCAGACTGAAAGCCTATATGAAAGAACATCTGCCGGATTATATGATTCCTTCTTACTTGATGGAGATTGACACCATTCCATTGACTAACAATGGAAAAGTAAACCGCAGTGCCTTGCCGACACCAGATGTCAATGGATTAATATCGGGCGATTATGAGGCGCCGCAAACAGTTTTGCAGGAAACACTGGTGACCATTTGGCGGGAAGTACTCGGAGTGGAGAATATCGGTATACATGACAATTTCTTCGACCTCGGAGGTCATTCATTAAAAGCAACGGTCGTCATGAGTGACATTCGCAGGCATCTGCAGATTGAAGTTCCTTTGAAGGAAATCTTTACAAGGCCAACCATCTTCGAGTTAAGCGGCTATATTGAACAGAGGGCTGTAAATGTCTATGAAACAATCGAACCTTGTGAGGAACGAGAGTTTTATGAAGCTTCTTCAGCACAAAAACGCATGTATTCCATTCAGCAGCTGGATAAAATCAGTACGGCTTACAATATGCCGAGTATTTTTGAATTGAAGGGGGAAGTGGATCGAAATCGAATTGAGACTGTCTTTCAGCAGCTAATCGACAGACATGAAGCACTGCGTACTTCCTTTGAAACAGTGGATGGAGAGATTTTTCAAAAAAATTGGTTCAATGTGGAATTCCAGCTGATTTCCCGAGAACTTCCGGAAACTGACGTTGCTGACATCGCAAAGACATTCATTCAGCCATTTGAATTAGATCAAGCCCCTCTATTTCGAGCAGAACTGGCAACGGTATCTGGGAAACAATATCTGATGATTGACATGCATCATATTATTTCAGATGGAGTATCGATAAGTCTGTTACTAAAGGAATTTACAAAGCTGTACAATGGGGAATCACTCGAACCGCTGCGGATTCAGTATAAGGATTTTGCCCAGTGGCAAAATGCATACCTTCGATCAGGAAGCCTGGATAAACAGGCAGCATATTGGAAGAAGCAGTTCGAAGGAACCGTTCCGGTTCTTCACTTGCCTTATGATTATGAACGGCCGAGTATCCAAAGTTTTGAAGGAGATAGTGTTCATTTCACCTTAGATAAAGAAATGACCGAAGGGCTAAGAGGATTGGCAAAAGAAGAGGGCGCGACGCTCCATATGGTTCTGTTGTCAGCATTCAATATTCTTTTATCCAAGTACAGCGGGCAGGAGGATATTGTCGTCGGAGTACCGGTGGCCGGCAGGCCGCATGCCGATCTGAGAAATATGATCGGTATGTTCGTCAATACACTGGCTGTGAGGAATCACCCAGATAAAGAGAAAACATT
>NZ_JAHOAA010000013.1:0-6067 GCF_019039175.1 Bacillus sp. FJAT-27001 | reverse complement strand
AGAAATATGATCGGTATGTTCGTCAATACACTGGCTGTGAGGAATCACCCAGATAAAGAGAAAACATTTAAAGAACTTTTGAAAGAAGTAAAGGAGAATTCACTGCAGGCATATGACAATCAAAGTTATCAGCTCGAAGAGTTAATTAATCACCTCCATATTAAAAGGGAATTAGGGAGAAACCCGCTATTTGATGTGATGTTTGATATGAATAACATAGATGTAAATACAGAAATTGAGCTTGAAAATATTGTTTTTAACCAAATTCCTTTGGGAAACAAAATCTCAAAGTTTGATTTGACGCTAAAAGCTTTTGAGTCTGGAAAAAATATAGAGATGATTTTGGAATACTCTACTTGCTTGTTTAAAAAGGAAACCATTGAAAGAGTGAGTCAAGATATTCAGGTTCTATTAGACGAGATATTAAAAAACAGCAATCAAGTAATTAAAAAGATTGATATTTTAAATAGTGAAGAAAGAAAAAGCCTTTTAGAAATTGATGATGAAGTAAATACTTTAAGAAGTACAGCTTTTACATTTTAAGAGTAATCCATATTCGAACAATTAAAGTTCGAATATGGATTTAAATTAAGAGGAAAAGTGTTATAGAAGGAGGCGTAATGAAAAAGTGAATTCTAGTAAAAAAATAGAAAATTCTAGTCAATATTGGAAGGGTTTAAATTTAACACAAGTAGATACAGGAATTGTTACTCATGATTTTTTCTCAGAAGGAAAATACACAAAGCAGGAGATCAAGTTTTCTTTACCTTCTAAATTAATTAATGAGTTGGATAAATTGACAAAACAAAATGATTTACCATTCTATATGGTGTTTTTAACAGCATTACAGATACAAATATTTAAATACACAGAGAAAAAAGAAAATATTATAGGTATACCAGTTTATGTAGGAAATGCAAAGGACAACACACCTGTAAAAAATAAATTACTACCACTTTTTAACAAGGTGACAAAAGAAGTGTCTGTCAGGCATTTGCTGAAACAAGTACAGGAAAATGTATTTAAAGCCTATGAAAATCAGTACTGTGATCTTGATAAGCTCTTAAATAGTTCATATAGCGGTATAAACGTTATGGATTTAACACCTGTAAGCATTTGTATGAATACACTGCACAGAGAAGAGTTTATTAATTACATAAATACCTCACCTAAAAATCAACTGTCTGTTTGTATAAATAAACAAGATAGTCAAATTTATGACATATCGTTTATTTACAACGCTGAATTATTTAGTAAGGAAACTATAACATTATTTGGCGAGAGATTTATTAAAATCGTTGATGATATCGTCGGTGATCTTGATCAGATCATAAAACAAATAAAAATCATTTCCGAAGAAGAGAAAGTTGAACTGCTTCAACACTATAATCAAACTTTTGAGAATTATCCAAGCAAAAAAACTGTTCAAGAATTGTTCGAAGCTCAGGCAGAGAAAACGCCCAATAGGATTGCAGTCAAATGCGAAAATGAAGTATTAACATATCAAGAGCTAAATGAAAAAGCCAATCAATTAGCAAGATTATTAAAAAGCAGAGGTGTAACCACAGACTCTGTTGTCGCAATAATGGTAAACGCTTCTATAGAGGTGGTTATTGCAATTATGGGAGTGTTAAAAGCAGGCGGTGCTTACCTTCCTATTGATATACAACATCCAATTGGCAGAAAAGAATATATGCTGCAAGATGCAGAAGTAGATATCATTATCTCGAGACAAGACCTCATGACCCACATTCATTTTAATGGAAGTGTAATTGATATTTTTGAGGGAGACATTTTTCAAGGTGACAAGACAAATTTAGACATTAAGAGATCTTCTAATGATTTGGCTTATGTGATTTACACATCAGGTACTACAGGTAATCCTAAGGGAGTCATGATCGAGCATAAATCTCTAGTTAATTATATTCATTATTGTAAAGGACGGTATCTTGAAGAAGGAAAAGGGGATTTTCCATTATATACATCTATCTCATTTGATTTGACAGTAACTTCAATATATGTCCCGTTATTGTCTGGTAATAAAGTATGTGTATATAACAATGATGATCAGTTTTCATTCGATCACATTGTTGAAGATTCTATAGATATAATGAAATTAACCCCAGCACATTTAAGCGTTATAAGTGGATTGCAACTGAATAATGTAAGGATTTCAAGGTTTATTGTTGGCGGTGAAGAGTTATCCTATCAATTAGCTGATGACATTCACCGTAAATTTAATGGAAACGTAGAAATTATAAATGAATACGGACCAACTGAGGCAACTGTTGGTTGTATCGTGTATAGCTATCGAGAAAGAAATAAGAAAGAAAAATCTCTTCCTATCGGGACCCCCATCCAAAACAGCAGAGTATACATATTAGATGAGGACCTAAATTTGGTGCCTAAAGGAGTACCTGGGGATTTGTGGATTGCAGGAGATGGACTTGCACGGGGGTATTTGAATAAACCTGAAATGACTTCCGAGAAATTTGTTGCAGCTCCATTTAATCCTGCAGAAAGAATGTATAAAACAGGAGATATTGCAAGATGGAAACTTGATGGGAGTATAGAATTCTTTGGAAGAAAGGATAATCAGGTTAAGGTCCGTGGTTTTAGAATTGAGCTTGGAGAGATAGAAAATTGTTTGCTAAGTCATCAAGCTGTTAAAGAGGCTGTTGTATTAGCACGGGAGAATGAAGAACAGGAAAAATATCTTTCTGCTTATATAACAGGAAGGGGTCAATTAAATACTTCCGAAATCAGAGAATATTTAAAAGAAACTGTTCCTTACTATATGATACCTACTTATATAATGCAATTAGAGAGTATGCCCTTAACTACAAATGGAAAGATAGAACGGAATATGCTACCAGAACCATCTTCCAAAAGAGGCGGTTTTGAATATGTCGCTCCTAGAAATGATATAGAGCATAAACTTGCAGATGTGTGGTCAGAAGTACTAGGATTCCAACGAATAGGAATAAAAGATAACTTCTTCGAACTAGGAGGAGACTCTATTAAAGCAATCAGAATCACTTCTAAACTTCAGAAATATGGTTATAATCTTGAGGTTAAAGATTTATTTAATTTTGGAACCATTCAAGAAGTGAGTGATAAAGTAACTGCTTACTCCACTGTAATTAGTCAAAAAGAGGTTACAGGAGAAGTACCATTAATACCTATTCAAAGACTATTTTTCGAAAAGAATTTTTCAAACATGCATCATTGGAATCAATCCGTAATGATCTACAATAAAGAAGGTTTTGAAGAGAATGCAATCAAAACTGTTCTTGCCGGACTAATTAAGCATCATGATGCCTTAAGGATGGTTTATAAAACGGATGGTAAACAAGTTACCCAGATCATTAGAAGTTCAGAAACAACATTATACGACTTTCAAGTAATGGATTACCAATCGTGCGAAAATTATGAGGAAATGATCAAAAAAAGCAGTGAAGAAATACAAAGCAGTATTGATTTAAAAAAAGGACCTCTAGTAAAAGCAGGTTTATTTAAAACAACTGAGGGAGATCATCTTCTGATTGCTATCCATCATTTGGTAGTAGACGGGGTATCTTGGAGAATATTTTTTGAAGACTTTTCGGAAGGGTACAATAAAGCCCTTAAAGGAGAAAAAATAGTATTTCAAAGCAAAACCCATTCCTTTAAGGAGTGGGGACTCTATTTGCAGCAACAGGCTCAAAGTGAAGTATTCCAAAGTGAAATTCCGTATTGGGAAGAGATTGCGATAGCAGATTGTCATTTTTTGAAGACAGATTATGAATACAGTGAAGAAAGCACCAAACAAAAATACATCAATAGAGTTGATATAGAATTAAGTGAAGAGGAAACAAGTGAATTACTCAAGAATACGAACAAAACCTATAATACGGAGATTAATGACATATTATTAACTGCTTTGGGACTGACTATCCAAGAGTGGACATCACAAGAGCAAGTTTTAATTAATGTGGAAGGTCATGGAAGAGAAAAGCTTGAGGGAGATATCGATATTTCTCGGACAATCGGCTGGTTTACATCCCATTATCCTGTACTGTTAAAGTTGAAAAAAGAGAAGCAATTGAGCTATTCCATTAGAAATGTAAAAGAAACATTGAGAAGTATTCCAAATAAGGGGATTGGCTATGGGATACTCTCTTACTTAAGAGAAAAATCAGTCATTGGAGATATAAAGCCGCAGATCAGCTTTAATTATTTAGGCCAATTTGATGAGACAATTTATCATGGATTTTTGAAATTATCCAATCTAGCAAAAGGAAACTCTATTAGTCCGGAAGCCGAAAGTTTGTATGATATTGATATTAATGGCGCGATTGCTGATCATAAGCTGTTTTTTACATTTGCATATAGCATTAGGAAATATAAACAAAGCACAATGAGACGTTTAGCTGAAACATATAAAAAACATTTGCTTTCTATTGTCAAACATTGTCGGGAACAAAAAACAACCGAACTCTCTCCTTCCGATTATTCAGCCAATGACCTTACTCTGGATGAATTAGAAGAATTAAAGGAAAAATATAAAGAGTTCACACTTCAGGACATCTATCCTCTTACTCCTATGCAAGAAGGAATGCTGTTCCATTCTCTAATTGATCCAGATTCAGAAGCATACTTTGAACAAAAATCCTTTACGATTAAAGGTGAGATTGATTTAGAAGAACTTGAAAAAAGCATCAATCAATTAATTGACCGGTATGATGTTCTCCGAACTATCATTGTTCATGAGAATGTGAAAACTCCGAAACAAGTTATAGTAGAGAGCCGTAAAACAAGCATCCGTTACGAGGACATAACTAATTTAACAGAAGAACAGAAATCAAGGTTTATTCACCGGTTCCAGTTCGAAGAGCGAAAAAGAGGCTTTAAATTAAGTGAAGACATCTTACTTAGAATGTCTGTCATTAAAGTGAATCATGAAGAGTATAGGGTGATTTGGAGTTCTCACCATATTCTGATGGATGGCTGGTGCAGCGGTATTATTATGAAAGATTTTTTTATACTATATTCGTCTGCAAAAAAAAATCATACTGCCCCACTAAAGAAGCCAACTCCATATGTAAATTATATCAATTGGCTGCAAAAACAATCGAAATATTCAGCGAAAATATATTGGAGAAAGTATTTAGACGGGTATATCAACCATGCTAAATTTCCTTGCAGTGTCCAGAAGACTCCAGTCCAATTTAAAAAAGAGAAATTAGAATTTCAGGTGGGGAAAGAGCTCACAGAATCACTATTAAATGTGAGCAAACAAACACAAGTTACAATTAACACTGTCATTTCAGCTGTTTGGGGTATTCTCCTGCAGAAATATACAGGCTTAAATGATGTCGTATTTGGATCTGTTGTATCGGGACGTAATGCAGCAGTGGATGGAATTGAAGAAATGATAGGGTTGTTTATCAACACGGTCCCGGTAAGGGTGAAAAATAATATAACTGCTAATTTTATAGAGTTAGTTAAAAATATTCAAAAAAATTCGTTGGAATCAACAAAGTACGATTATTATCCATTAGCTGAAATACAATCGTTATCAGAGCTTAAGCGAAATTTAGTCAATCACATCTTGGTATTTCAAAATTATTATGTTGACGATGTAGTGATGGAGTCTAATAATTTTGTGGATTTTGAAATTACAGATAGCACTCTTTATGAACAGAATAATTATGACCTTGGAGTTATGGTATTACCTAATGATGAATTAACTGTCCGATTCTCTTACAATTCAAATGTATATGATTCGAGCAGCATGAACCGTTTAAAAAACCATTTCATTAGAATGATGGAAATCATTTCAGAAGACCCCACAGTCAACATTTCGGAGATTGATATCACGATAGACAATGAACGGCACCAACTCTTAGAAGAGTTTAATGATACACAAGCAGATTATGACAGAGAAAAAACACTACAGGAGCTATTTGAAGACCAAGCTGATAAACGCCCTGATCATATAGCGGTGAAGTTTAGAGATCATTATCTTACGTACCGGGAACTCAATGAGAAGTCGAATCAGCTCGCAAGAGTGCTGCGTCAAAAA
>NZ_JAHOAA010000012.1:52996-53460 GCF_019039175.1 Bacillus sp. FJAT-27001 | reverse complement strand
CAGATACTAATCGATCGAGGACTTAACCAATTTGAATGTATGCTTACTGTTATCTAGTTTTGAGAGAATTTTTTTTAAAAAACTCTTGCTTTTTCTGAAATACATAGTATAATAATACATGTCACTAAAATGTCTGGTGATGATGGCGAAGAGGTCACACCCGTTCCCATGCCGAACACGGAAGTTAAGCTCTTCAGCGCCGATGGTAGTCGGGGGTTCCCCCCTGTGAGAGTAGGACATCGCCAGGCAGACTTCATTCCGCAGTAGCTCAGTGGTAGAGCTATCGGCTGTTAACCGATCGGTCGTAGGTTCGAATCCTACCTGCGGAGCCATTTATGGAGAGCTGTCCGAGTGGCCGAAGGAGCACGATTGGAAATCGTGTAGGCGGTAACCCCGTCTCAAGGGTTCGAATCCCTTGCTCTCCGCCACTAATTATCAATACATAACAAACGAAAAAATACCAG
>NZ_JAHOAA010000012.1:52028-52841 GCF_019039175.1 Bacillus sp. FJAT-27001 | reverse complement strand
CTCAGCTGGGAGAGCATCTGCCTTACAAGCAGAGGGTCGGCGGTTCGAGCCCGTCATCCTCCACCATTATCATCGCGGGGTGGAGCAGTTCGGTAGCTCGTCGGGCTCATAACCCGAAGGTCGCAGGTTCAAATCCTGCCCCCGCAACCAAAAGAATGGTCCGGTAGTTCAGTTGGTTAGAATGCCTGCCTGTCACGCAGGAGGTCGCGGGTTCGAGTCCCGTCCGGACCGCCATTTATAAAAAGGCTCGGTAGCTCAGTTGGTAGAGCAACGGACTGAAAATCCGTGTGTCGGCGGTTCGATTCCGTCCCGAGCCACCATTTGCCGGTCTAGCTCAATTGGTAGAGCAACTGACTTGTAATCAGTAGGTTGGGGGTTCAAGTCCTCTGGCCGGCACTCTAAATGATGGAGGGGTAGCGAAGTGGCTAAACGCGGCGGACTGTAAATCCGCTCCCTCAGGGTTCGGCAGTTCGAATCTGCCCCCCTCCACCATTTTATAAATAGGGGCATAGTTTAACGGTAGAACAGAGGTCTCCAAAACCTCCGGTGTGGGTTCGATTCCTACTGCCCCTGCCACTATATTTTTTATTCATCTTCAGATTATGGCGGTTGTGGCGAAGTGGTTAACGCACCAGATTGTGGCTCTGGCACTCGTGGGTTCGATTCCCATCAATCGCCCCATATTATCATTGGGCTATAGCCAAGCGGTAAGGCAACGGACTTTGACTCCGTCATGCGTTGGTTCGAATCCAGCTAGCCCAGTTGCATTTTTTTAAAAACAACAGCATAAGATGTATTAAGTTCTTTTACATG
>NZ_JAHOAA010000012.1:0-51865 GCF_019039175.1 Bacillus sp. FJAT-27001 | reverse complement strand
CAGACACACAGGACTTAAAATCCTGCGGTAGGTGACTACCGTGCCGGTTCAAGTCCGGCCCTCGGCACCAATTTAACTTTGAACGAACTATGTTAAATTGGTCATCAGTTTTCACATTATAAAACATATATGAGAGTGATTTGCATATTGCAGATCACTTTTTTTATATAATAAAAACGTAATGACTATCAATATCAGTTTCTTGCTTGTATCGTATATACTGCATTACCATTTAAAAAACTTTGCTAAAACCGTTGACGTTTTATGAAATACATGTTATATTTATATACGTCGGTTGAACACGACGCATTACATGCCGGTGTGGCGGAATTGGCAGACGCGCACGACTCAAAATCGTGTTCCTTCTGGAGTGCCGGTTCGACCCCGGCCACCGGTATACAAAGGCTTCTACAATATGTAGAAGCCTTTTTTGTTGTATGAAAATATCCTCCAAGGCTTGTGAAAACATGATACCTGCTGATTGTATAAATCCGCTTTTTTCAAAGATACTAACAAGAAGTTCTTTGAAAGAGGTGTTTTTTATGGAAGGGACTTGGGCTTGTCTTATCCCATTTATTCTGGTCATTCCCATTTCAATCATTACAAAGCAAGTGCAGTCCGGTCTGTTTGTCGGTTTGCTGGTCGGAAGCTATCTTTTGCATCCCAGCTTGCTTGGCGGGATTGAACATATGGTTCAATATGTAATCAGCAACATTGTCGTCACCAATAATATTAGAATCATTGTGTTTCTATATTCATTTGCCGGCCTTGTAGGGATTATAAAGCTGACCGGCGGGATAAAAGGATTCGTCCATTTGATCAGTAAAAAAGTTAAAACCAAAAAAGGTGCGATGCTGCTTGCATGGCTGTCGACATTTGGCACGTTCAGTGAACCGGACTTTCGCATCGTCACAATTGCACCGATCATGAAAGCATTAAGCAAGCGTCTGGACCTGTCGAAACAGAAAATTGCGTATGCCATTGAGTTTACGGCAAACCCTGTCATTGCCTTGATTCCGATAGCAACGGCATTTGTCGGCTACATGGTTTCCATTATCGGACAGGCCCTTAAAACGTCAGGAATAGATCAGCCGGCTTACACGGTGTATGTGAAAAGTATTCCCTTCAATTTTTTCTCCATTGTGATTATAGTAGTCGGAATTTATTACTGCTTTTTTAAGAAACAAAAAGCGGACGAAAGCTTAGAAAAAACAGAAAAGAGCGGACAAACTTCTGCTCGCAAACATAACAAAAATACGGAACCGATTCCGCGGAACAGGGGTGTGTTGCTTTCAAAAGGCTCAGGTTCATTCAACATGGAAACAGGGACGATCTCAGATATTCACGGTGAACATACGGGAATGTTCAAAAGTGATGAGCATGCTGACCAGCAGGAGGAGCTGGATTCGGCGCACCGTGCTTATATTAAGGAAACACCGATTCGGCCGTGGAATTTAATCATTCCGATCGGGCTGTTTTTGCTATTAACACTCTTTCTCAGTTGGTGGGACGGCCATTCAAAAGCACAAGGATTTTTGAATGCTTTTATCAAAAGCGATATGCTTGGCGTCATGTTAACCGCATTATTGGCAGCGGTTATTGCAGCAGTTGCTCTTTTTATGTTTCAGCGTTTTCATGCAGGCGAGCTTGTTACCCATTTTATTAAGGGCGGAAACGAATTGGTCAACGTTATTATTATGTTATCGCTGATTTGGGCCGTAACAGCAGTATCTGAAGATCTGGGATTCTCGGAATATGTTACTTCTCATTTAACGTCATGGATCCCTCATATGTTTATTGCGCCGTCTCTTTTTATACTGGGGGCTGTTATATCCTATTTTATCGGGTCATCTTGGGGGGCTTGGGGGCTTTTAATGCCGCTCGGCGTAACGCTGGCGGTTCAGTCACATACCAGTTTATTATTAGCGATCGGGGCCGTGTTTGCGAGCGGAACATTTGGAGCGTTTGCTTCTCCTCTCAGTGATAATACGGTGACAACCTGTACGGTGTTGGGGATCGATGTTGTGAAGTATGCCCGTTCGAAGCTTGTTCCGGCGCTTATCGCCGCGGGGATCTCCGTTGTGTTATACGGTGCGTTTTCATTTTTCAGATAACAAATACTTTTTAAAGGCGGTATCCGAAATGGGGATAACGCCTTTTTATGAGCTGTTATACTAGAGGAAAAAAGAGGTGATGACATTGAAGCAGATTATTGCAATGGGCGGCGGGGGCTTTTCCATGGAGCCGGATTATCTTGTGCTGGATCAGTATATTTTAGAGCAGTCGGCGCGGTCAAAGCCGAAAATTTGTTTTTTGCCGACGGCAAGCGGAGATTCGGAGAATTATATCGGCAGGTTTTATCAGGCCTTTCAAAAGCTGCGGTGTGAGCCGGATCACTTGTCGCTGTTTAAACCGCCGGGTTCTGATCTCAGATCCTTTCTCATGAAGAAAGATATTATATATGTCGGCGGCGGAAATACGCGCAATATGCTTGTCTTATGGAAAGAGTGGGGGCTTGACCTTATTCTTCGTGAGGCTTGGGAAAACGGCATCATGTTGGCGGGTCTCAGCGCCGGGGCGATTTGCTGGTATGAAGAAGGATTGACGGATTCGGCTGGAGATTTGAGAGAGTTAAGAGCTTTAGGATTTTTGCCGGGAAGCTTTTGTCCGCACTATGACGGAGAAGCGGAGCGCCGGCCGGTGTATCACCGTCTGATTTCAGAAAAGAAACTCAGGGAGGGCTATGCCGCTGATGACGGCGCTGCGCTTCATTATAAAGACGGTCAGCTGTTCCGGGCTGTCTCTTCCCGGGAAACCGCAAAGGGTTATCGGGTTTTTAATACCGAAAAAGGCGTTCGGGAAACAGAGCTTATGACTGTTCCGTTATCTGAATTTTGATAATATGCTTTTTTTTGTACACAACTTATGTTACGATGAGAGCGAAATCAATAGTTACTGGGGGTGCCCGTCTGAGCGGGCTGAGAGAGAAGCGGCGGCTTCTTAACCCTTTGGACCTGATCTGGTTCGTACCAGCGTGGGGAAGTAAAGGTTTTATTATTGTTGATGAAAACAATAATAGTTTCTTTCTGACTGCAAAACCGGGTTCTTCTTTGAATCCGGTTTTTTTGTGCTGGTACTGAGCTTGGTTCTGTTATTCAAATGATAAAGGAGAGATTTGTATGCAAAATCAATCAGTACAGCAAGCGAACATTTCCATTATGTCGAGTTTTTCCGGCAGTAAAAAGGTTTATGCAGAAGGTTCTTCGCCCGATATACGAGTGCCGATGCGGGAAATCAGCCTGAGTGCGACTACGGGGGCATTCGGGGAAGAGGAGAATGCGCCGGTCCGTGTTTATGATACGAGCGGGCCGTATACAGACCCGGATGTACAGATTGATATTCATGAAGGGCTGGGGGCGCTCCGCACAAAGTGGATTACCGGGCGCGGAGATGTAGAAGAATATAACGGCCGGACCGTGAGACCTGAAGACAACGGTTATAAAAAAGAGGGCCGTGCCGCTGAATACCCCGGCCTACAGCGGAAACCGCTTCGGGCCAAGCCGGGGAAAAATGTAACACAATTGCATTATGCGAGAAAAGGCATCATTACGCCGGAAATGGAGTTTATCGCAATACGTGAGCACGTGTCTCCCGAATTTGTCAGGGAAGAGGTGGCGAGCGGCCGGGCGATTATTCCTTCTAACGTCAACCACCCGGAAAGCGAGCCGATGATTATCGGCCGGAATTTTCATGTGAAAATTAATGCCAATATCGGCAACTCGGCTGTTACATCTTCTATCGAAGAAGAAGTCGAAAAAATGACGTGGGCGATTCGCTGGGGCGCCGATACGATGATGGACTTATCCACGGGAAAAGACATTCATACGACGCGTGAATGGATTATCCGCAACTGTCCCGTGCCTGTGGGGACGGTGCCGATTTATCAGGCGCTTGAAAAAGTAAATGGCATTGCCGAGGATTTAACGTGGGACATTTATCGTGACACATTGATTGAGCAGGCGGAGCAGGGCGTGGATTATTTCACCATCCATGCCGGCGTACTGCTTCGTTACGTCCCGTTAACGGCTAAACGCACGACGGGAATCGTATCCCGCGGGGGGGCGATTATGGCGCAATGGTGCCTGGCTCATCATCAGGAAAGCTTTCTGTACACGCATTTTGAAGAAATTTGTGAAATCATGAAGACCTATGATATCGCTTTTTCTCTTGGTGACGGGCTTCGCCCCGGTTCGATTGCGGATGCCAATGATGAAGCGCAGTTTGCGGAATTGGAGACTCTCGGAGAATTGACGGAGATTGCGTGGAAGCACGATGTGCAAGTGATGATCGAAGGACCGGGTCATGTGCCGATGCATAAAATTAAGGAAAACATGGACAAGCAGCTGGAAATTTGTAAAGAGGCGCCTTTTTACACGCTCGGGCCATTAACGACGGATATCGCTCCGGGTTATGACCACATTACTTCAGCAATCGGCGCGGCGATGATCGGCTGGTACGGGACGGCGATGCTTTGCTATGTCACGCCGAAGGAGCATTTGGGGCTGCCGAATCGTGATGATGTAAGAGAAGGTGTCATCACGTACAAAATCGCGGCACATGCCGCAGACCTTGCTAAAGGGCATCCGGGTGCACAGATCCGTGACGATGCTCTGTCTAAGGCGCGGTTTGAATTCCGGTGGCGTGATCAATTTCATTTGTCGCTTGATCCTGAAAGAGCAATGGAATATCATGATGAAACGCTGCCGGCTGAAGGCGCAAAAACGGCTCACTTCTGTTCGATGTGCGGTCCGAAGTTCTGCAGTATGAGAATTTCTCAGGATATTCGTGATTATGCGAAGGAAAACGGACTTACTGAAGACGAGGCCGTCAACGAAGGACTGAAAGAAAAAGCAAAAGAGTTTGCAGAGAAGGGAAGCCGCTTATATCAATAAAAGAAAAGATGAGGATGGAGTTTGCCCATCTTCATCTTTTTTAGAAAAACGGTGAACGGCGAAGCGGCGGAATGCTCTGTTCAAAGCGGAATATATTTTCCGGATCGTATTTCGTTTTGACTTGACGGAGGCGGTGAACATTTTCTCCGTAATACGTTTGCAGCCAGTTTCTGATTTCTCTATCAGGCCAATTCACGTAATCTCCCATCGTTTCTCTTGATAGGGACGTTCTCAGTCCTTCGATCCAGCGGACATTTTGTCTTTCTTCTTCAGCAGATGTCCAAGTTGTTATATATTCTTGGGCAATGATTGCGTTGCGATAGTAGAATGCCGTTTGGTCCGGAGCGATCCGTCCGGCCGCCCCGCCGAGAGATTGCTGCCACACACTGGCGTTTTCGTTCGGAGCGTGCTCTAAATAGCGCTTTAAAGTGGAAATCGCGCGTGTTGATAATGGTTTTTCAATAAAGGATCCTGACCGCTTCATCTTTTGTGGCTGATTGCCTCCCGGGCTGTTAAAAAAGGTTGCCGCTTTAATAAATGGCACTGTCTTGACCATGCCGCTTGCCGGTTTTCCCGCTTTCATTAACGGAGCCAGCAGTTCTTTCAGCTCATCCTTTGTTCCGGTAAATTGACCGAGCGCTTCTATGCGGTTGACTTCCTTAGGCCAAAACTGAATTGATGAGGTAAGCCGGTTGTCTGTAAATGGAGCCCAGCGCTGCCATGTGTTAAATACTTCCTCAAAATCATCCCAGCCCCAAGTGACAGAAAAAACAGACACGCACGAGATCGGCACGGCTTTAAACATCATGGATGTGACAATGCCGAAGTTGCCTCCCCCTCCTCCCTGAGACGCCCAAAATAGATCAGAGTGCTTTGAACGGTTGACTGTGATCAATTCAGCACCCGCTTTTTCGTCCGCTATGATCATTTCGAGCTGGAGGAGACGATCGCAAGTAAGTCCGGCTGTCCTTGTTAAATATCCGATTCCTCCCCCGAGCGTCAGCCCCGTGATTCCCACATTCGCAATGGTTCCCGCAGGAAGGGTCAAGCCGTACCGCCAGAGTGTCCGGTAGACTTCCCCCAATTCGGCTCCCGCTTCAATCGAGACCAGCCGCTTATCCTCATTTACTCTTATTTTCTTCATTTCACTGAGATCAATGACTAGTCCGTCATTTAACAGGGAAAAGTTTTCGTAGCTGTGTCTTCCGCCTCTGATACGGAAAGGCACATTGTTCTCACGCGCCCATCTCACCGCATTGAGGGCGTCATGTTTGTTTTGACAAAACACAATGATGTCTGGATATCTTTGCAGGCTTAAATTGATATTGGTTCTTGCAGCATTATAGTCCGGGTCATCTTTTTTGACGATGCGACCGGTCAATGTTGTCTTTTCCACATTCTCACTCACTTTCACTTGTAATCTGCTATGTTTTCTAGCATATGCGGAAAAATGAGAGAGTGTATGAGGAAAACCCCCGGAAGGAAACGATATTTTAAATTATAGTTGACAGGTAGGGATTGTATGAATTAACATAATCATTACATATTTCCAAACGATGGCTGATCGGATCACCGAAGGCTCTTATCTTTTAAACAGATAAGGGCCTTTTTTGCGTGAAAGTCATGAATGAAATGAAAAGCGGAGGGATGAAAAGTGGCGTTAAAAAAGGTATCACATGTGCGCAAAAAGAGCAAAAAACGAAAAAAGTACAGAAAACACACATTGAATTTCGAACTGCTTGTAGAGAAAAACAAACGGGAGATTATGAGAAATGAGGAACAGATGGAGCAGATTTATATAAAGATAGATGAAAAGCATGCGGGGGTTCGATAAAGATGAAGGAGAGAAAATGGAGGATAAAAACAACGGTACTCGCGCTGTCGGTATCCATCATGTTATCAGGGTGCGCGTTCGGGAGTGCCGGAGAAGAACCGTCATCTGCGGCGGATAAAAAGGAAGAAACACGTATTGCCCATGTCAAGACAAAGGAATTTAAAGCTTCTCATCCGGCGGCGATTCCCGCTAAATCGAAAGCCAGAACTGACACTTTTGTTGCTGGGATTTCCGCGCCGGGCGGCGTGTTTCTGCCGTACTTTTACGAAAACGGCTGGGACGGAAATGCGACAGATCCTATTTTTGAACCGTTAGTCAAACTGGATAAAACGGGGAAGCCTGCCCCGGCTCTTGCGGAAAGCTGGAAAATTTCCAAAGATCAGCTTACATACACGTTCCGTTTAAGAAAAAATCTCGTTTTCAGCGACGGTTCACCGCTGACCGCAAAGGATGCCGCATTCACTTTAACACTGCTGCATGATCCTGCATACGCGGGCTATGAAGATATCACCACGGCCTATATTAAAGGCGGTAAGGCTTACAAAGAAGGAAAGGCAAAGACGATAGAGGGCATTCGCGTCCTTGATGACAGAACCATTCAAATCACGACTGAGAAAGTCAGTGCGAAGTCGCTGCTTCTTTTAGGCGGGCAGGTGCTGTCAGAATCCTACTACGGAAAGAATTATCAATTCGGCAAACTGGACTATTTAAAAGAGCTTTATGCCAAACCGCTCGGAGCGGGACCTTATCAGTTTACAGAATATCTTCCGGGACAGGAAATACGCTATCAGGCTAATGAACACTATTATGCAGGAAAACCGAAAACCGAAAAGCTGATTTATAAAATTATCGATCCGTCAACTTCCCTTCAGCTGTTTGAAACGGGTGACCTTGATTACGCTTCTTTTTCACCTGATGATGATACGGTTCAGCATTTAAAAAGTCTCGGTTTTGCCAATATAAGCGTATCTGTCGTGAATGATTACGGGCTTGTGTACGTCAATCACAAGCGTCCGCCTTTTCAAGATAAGAAAGTGTCCCAGGCGCTTATTTACGGACTTGACCGTCAAAAAATCGTCGATGTCCGCTTTAAACGCTACGGAGAAGTCGCGAATGTGCCGGTGTCTCCGGTTTCGTGGGCTTATGATGATAAAGATGTCAATCGGTACGCGTTTAACCCTGAAAAAGCCAAAAAGCTTCTCGATGAAGCAGGCTGGAAAACGGGCAAAGACGGTGTACGTGAAAAAAACGGCAAAAAGCTTGAAATCAGCTATTACACGTCTAAAGCGGATGATGATTTCATCCCGATCGCGAAAGAAAATTACGCGGACATCGGAATCTCATTAAAACCGGAAGTGATGGATTTTAATACAGAAGTAGCGAAAATAAATGACAAACAATATGACCTTGCCGCCGTTTCCACCTCGCAGATTCTTGATCCGAATGACACGGTGGAAAAGCTGGCTTCCGGCCATCCCAATAATGTAACGGGGTATTCCAATCCGAAAGCGGACCGGCTGATAGAGAAAGGAGCCGGCACGCTTGATATCAGCAAAAGAAAAGAGATTTATCACCAGCTGTACCGGGAGCTCGGGGAAAACCCGCCTTACATTCTGATTCATTACCGTCAGAGCGCAAGGGCGGTCAGCGGAAAAATAAAAGGGCTTGTGCCTGACAATTATTCTGGAATCAGTTCAAGTCTCTCAAATGTCTCAATTCAATAGAACGGTTGGGCAAAATACCCGGTGCATCCCGGGGATTTTGCCCTTTCAGCGGAAAGGAGAGGCTTTTTATGAAACGGTATGCCGCAGAACGATTCATTCAAATGCTTGTGATCTTATTTGGTACGTCCTTTATTATTTTTTTCTTATTCGCCATGCTGCCGGGCGACTATATTGATTCCAATGTAAACCTGACTCCTGAAAGAGCGCAGGAGTTAAAAGCGCTTTACGGGCTGGATCAGCCGATTTGGCAGCGCTATGTGACATGGCTCGGAAATGTGCTCAGCGGAGATTTTGGGTTTTCTTTGAAATATCAGGAGAACGTCCTGTCACTGCTTCGGAAATATGTCTGGAATTCGTTTTTTGTCGCATTTTTGGCGTTGCTTGTCACATGGTCAGCCGCGATGATAACGGGTGTCATATCCGCTGTCAGGAAATACTCATGGTTTGACGGGATCGTGACGTTTCTTGTTTTTGCTTCCATGGCGTTCCCGTCTTTTTTTATCAGCCTTCTGTTTATTAAGTGGTTTGGGGTGGATTTGAAAATATTGCCCGTCGGCGGGATGATTGATACCGGAAGCACGAGTACAGGTTTTTCGTACGTGCTTGAAGCCGCCAGACATATGATTCTTCCGGTCGTGATTTTATCTATGCTCGGTATCGGCTCGCTGACAAGGTATTTCCGCTCCGGCATGCTGGACGTGATCAGACAGGATTATATCAGAACGGCGAGAGCGAAGGGATTGAAAGAGCGCACCGTCATCTGGAAACATGCGTTGAAAAACGCGCTCATTCCGGCCATCACCCTGCTTGCTTTTGAACTGCCGGGACTGTTTTCCGGAGCCATCATTATTGAACAGATTTTCGGGTGGCCGGGTGTCGGACGTATTCAGCTGGAATCTGTGCATTATCGTGATTATCCGGTTTTGATGGCGTTTACCTTGTTTTTGTCTTGTTTAACGATTGTGGGGAACTTCTTGGCGGATATCGCTTATGCCGCGGTTGATCCGCGGGTCAGGCTGAAATAGGGGGTGTTCGGAATGAAAAAACAAAAAGGGGCGCCGCCTTCTCTTTGGAAGCAGACGTACCGCCGCCTGCTGCAGCATAAGCTGACGGTCATCAGTCTTCTTTTCTTATGTTTTATGTTTTTATTGTGCTTTATCGGGCCGTCTTTTTCTCCGTACATAACAGATCGGACGGATATTTCAAATGCCAATCAGCAGCCGGGAATCCATCATTGGCTGGGAACTGACCAGTACGGGAGAGATGTGCTGACGAGGCTGATGCTGGCGGGGCAGATTTCTCTGACCGTGGGGCTTGCTTCAATGGTGCTGTCGCTTGTCATCGGTTCTTTACTCGGGGCTGCGGCCGGATTTTATCGGGGAGCCGCTGATATGATCATTATGCGCATTGCTGATATGCTCATGTCCATCCCGGGACTGCCGCTGCTTTTGATTTTGGCTGCGGTGATGTCGGAGTGGAAAGTGCCTTCTGAATACAGAATGTACCTGATTATGATGATGTTAAGCCTGATCGGATGGCCCGGTCTGGCGCGGCTTGTACGCGGACAGATTTTGTCGCTGAAGGAGCAGCCGTTTATGATGGCCGCGGAAGTTTTGGGGCTTAGTGATAAACGGAAAATCCTCTATCATTTGCTTCCCAATACATTGCCGTTATTACTGGTAGCGGCGACTTTGCATGTGGCGGGAGCGATGCTGAGTGAATCGGCGCTGAGTTTTCTCGGGCTTGGCGTTGCTCCGCCGACACCTTCTTGGGGAAACATGATGGAAGCTGCGAATCATTTTATGGATTTTACACTCCGTCCGTGGCTGTGGATTCCGCCGGGAACGGCCATTTTTCTGACCGTTGTGGCGATTCATCTGCTTGGAGACGGTTTAAGAGACGCTTTTGATCCTAAGGTAAAACGGCAGGTGAAAATGAAATGAAAAAACCGCTTTTAGAAGTGAGGCATTTGGAAACGGCTTTTTATACAGAGGAGGGGGCGGTAAAGGCCGTGGACGATGTCAGCTTTACGATACATGAGGAGGAAACGGTTTGTATTGTAGGGGAGTCCGGCTGCGGGAAAAGCATGGCGTCATTGTCCATTATGCAGCTTATTCCCGAGACGGGGAGAATCGAACGGGGAGCGGTGCATTTTTCCGGACGGAACCTGTTGGAATTGAAACCAAAAGACATGCAGAAAATCCGCGGCAGCGAAATCGGGATGATATTTCAGGAACCGATGACATCTTTGAATCCGGTGTTTACAATCGGTGAGCAGCTGGCCGAACCGATTCGCGAACATTTATTGCTGAGTAAGAAAGAAGCATGGCGGAGGGCCGTTGAACTGATCACGTTAGTGGAGATCCCGCATGCCGAGAAGGTTATGCACCAATATCCTCATGAACTGAGCGGCGGCATGCTGCAGCGCATCATGACGGCTGTCGCGCTAAGCTGCGAACCGAAACTGATCATTGCCGACGAGCCGACGACAGCGCTTGACGTAACCATTCAGGCGCAGATATTGGATTTATTGCGGGATATGAAAAAGCAATTTCGCATGTCTATTTTATTCATTACTCATGACCTTGGCGTGGTTGCTGAAATGGCTGATTATGTGATTGTCATGTATGCGGGAAAAATTGTGGAGGAAGGACCGGTTGCAAAGCTGTTTTCTGATCCGAAGCATCCGTATACGAAAGGGCTGCTCGCGGCCAAGCCGGTTATCGGTCAAAGAAGGGAGACGCTGTACACCATTCCGGGGCAGGTCCCCGAGCTTGCGGACCTGTCGGGATCGTCTTGTTATTTTGCGGAGCGATGTGAACACAGCATGGAAATATGCCGGAAATCGAGCCCGCATTTTACTGAATTCGGGAAGGGGCATCAGGCGGCGTGCTGGCTTTACAGAGAGGAGAAAGCAGATGAGTGATGTATTGCTGGAGGTCAGGGGGCTGAAAAAATATTACGAGGAGCATGGGGGGATGAGAAAGACCCGCAAAAATCCCGTAAAAGCAGTTGACGGTGTCAGTTTTACGATAGAAAAGGGAGAAGTGTTCGGCTTAGCGGGAGAATCGGGCAGCGGAAAGTCATCAATCGGCAAGACCATTTTGAGGCTTCATGAAAAAACAGCGGGAGAGGTGTTTTTTCAGGGGCGTGATGTGTTTCGGATGAGCCGGCGCGAGCTCAAAACTTTCAGATCAGAAGCGCAGCTCATCTTTCAAGATCCGTTCAGTTCTTTAAATCCCCGGCGCCGGATCGGAGAAGCCATCGGTGAAGCGATGATCGAGCATCAATTGGTGGTGAAGCGGAACGCGCGTGATAAAGCGGCGGAAGTTCTTGAAGCCTGCGGACTTTCCGCAAACTTTATCGACCGTTATCCGCATGAATTTTCCGGAGGGCAGCGGCAGCGGATCGTGATTGCAAGAGCAATGGCGCTCAAGCCGCAATTTATCATTATGGATGAACCCGTGGCGGCGTTAGATGTCTCCATCCAGGCGCAGATGATCAATTTGTTCAGCAGCCTTCAAAAACAGCACGGGCTGTCATATTTGTTCATTTCTCATGATTTAAGCGTGGTGGAGCACTTATGTACGAAGGTCGCCATTATGTATTTAGGGACGATTGTGGAATACGCGTCAAAGGAGGAGCTCTTTTCACGGCCGCTTCATCCTTATACGAAAGCGCTGTTATCAGCCGTGCCTGTTCCTGATCCCGGAGTGAAAAGGGAGCGGATAATTTTAAAGGGTGATATACCGAGCCCCTCTGATCCGCCTTCAGGCTGTAAATTCCGAACGAGATGCCCGGCAGCCAAGAAGATATGTGCTGAGAAAAGTCCGGCGCTGTCAGAAAAAGGGCTTCATCATTTTGCGGCATGCCACTTCGTATAATTGAGAAAAAAACGGTTTTATTGATAATAAACAGGAAAAACCTGCCGGGCAGACCGGCAGGTTTTTTGATGTTATTTTGGTGATGGCAGTCCGAGTCCTTCGGCAACGCGTCTGCCGTATTCAGGATCAGCTTTGTAGAAGTGGCCGATCTGGCGCAGCTTAATTTCTTCTTTTTCCACAGGTTTCATCGCACTGACGATATTGGCGACAAGGCGCGCGCGCTCTTCTTCGCTCATCAGGCGGTACAGGTCGCCGGCTTGTGTGTAATGATCATGATGATTATAGCTTACACTGTCTGCGAAACCTGATACAGGATATGCCGCCTGTTTATCTTCAGGTGACTCTTTCGGGCCGCCGAAGCTGTTAGGCTCGTAATAGACGGAGCGGCCGCCGTTATCATCAAAACGCATTTGTCCGTCACGCTGATAGTTTTTCACTTCATTGCGGGAACGGTTGATCGGCAGCGCCTGATGGTTCGCGCCGACACGGTAGCGATGCGCGTCATGGTATGCGAACAACCGGCCTTGAAGCATTTTGTCAGGTGAGACGTCGACGCCGGGGACTAATGTGCCGGGAGAGAACGTCGCCTGTTCTACTTCCGCAAAGTAATTTTCCGGATTGCGGTTCAGAACCATGCGGCCGACTTCAATGAGCGGATAGTCTTTTTGAGACCATACTTTTGTGACGTCAAACGGATCAAAGCGATATGTGTTTGCGTCTTCTAACGGCATGATTTGAACATATAATTTCCATGCGGGGAAATCGCCGTTTTCAATCGCATTGAACAAATCTTCCGTATGGTAATCGGGATTTTCGCCCGCGATTTTTGCGGCTGTATTAACATCAAGGTTTTTCACGCCTTGCTCTGTTTTAAAGTGATATTTGATCCAGACGCCTTCGCCTTTATCATTTGTCCATTTAAATGTATGGCTTCCGAATCCGTGCATATGGCGAAGAGTCGCCGGAATGCCCCGGTCTGACATCAGAATGGTTACCTGGTGCAGGGATTCCGGTGACAGAGACCAGAAATCCCAAACGGCCGTCGGGTTTTTCAGATGTGTTCTCGGATCTCTTTTTTGTGTATGGATAAAGTCAGGGAACTTGATGGCATCGCGGATGAAGAACACGGGTGTATTGTTTCCGACGATGTCGTAGTTTCCTTCTTCTGTATAAAACTTAACGGCAAATCCGCGCGGGTCGCGCACTGTGTCACTAGAGCCCAGTTCGCCCGCAACGGTTGAGAAACGGATGAAGAGCGGCGTGCGTTTACCGACTTCTGACAGAAATGCGGCTTTCGTATATTTTGTAACGTCATTTGTGACTTCAAAATAACCGTGTGCGCCCGCGCCTTTTGCGTGAACGACACGCTCGGGAACGCGTTCTCTGTTAAAGTGCGCCAATTTCTCAAGCAGATGGACGTCTTGTATTAAAGCAGGACCGCGATCGCCGGCCGTCATTGAGTTTTGGTTATCTCCGACAGGAGCGCCCCAGCTGGTTGTCAATTTATTTGAACTCATGTGATCACCTCTTTAGATTTATAAAAACATAATATCACCTATCAGTAAAAAGTCAATATTATTTTATAATGATTATAAAATAATTATTTTTATTATCGAAGAAAGGGTTTGGATTTGAAAGCCTACTTGACTGACGTGAATAATGGGTTTAAGATGAGAAAAAATAGAAACCGCTGACTTGGACACAAGAGGCTCTTATTCTTCACTGGATAAGGGCCTTTTTTTATTGTCAGGCGGTAAGGGAGGCGGCGATTGTATGCTTTTCCGGTAGCATTTTAAACCTGTCGATATTCACGGTCATCTGCCGTACAGCCTTTATTTCGGCAAAAACGATAAGACATTTTCCGATTATAACCGGGAGCGGTCAGATAGAATGAATCTGACTTGGGATTTTCCTGATCCGCATGATGTTGAGGGCGATGACGGCGAAATCGCTTTGATGACAAGATGGGAGAATGAATTAGATAAGTACGGCATTGACGTGCTGAATTTTTTAACAGCAGAGAGCAATGACCGGATGGCGGCGTTTATTCAAGCCAATCCCGCGAGATTTACCGGATTTGCATATCATCCTTTGGAGCGGGAGGATGCGTATGAAGAGCTGAAAAGAGCGGTAGAAGAGCTCGGTCTGAAAGGATATAAACTGTTCGGGCCGCTGACAGACATCGATTTTCATGATCCGTCGCTGAAAAAGCTGTGGACGTATCTGGCTGACAAAAGGCTGCCTGTATTAATTCACTTCGGGCTTTTAGGAAGAGCGGGGGGCATTGTCAGCCATCGCAACATCAACCCGCTCTCCATCTATCGCGTCGCGAGAGAGTATGCTGATATCCCGTTCATCATTCCGCATTTCGGCGCCGGATATTATCAGGAACTGCTGCAGCTGTGCTGGAGCTGTCCGAATGTGTATATTGACACGTCCGGCTCAAATCAGTGGATGAGGTGGATGCCGTACCCGCTTGATTTGGAAATTCTGTTTCGGAAGACATCTGAATTAATCGGTGCTGAACGGATCATCTTCGGGACGGATTCGAACGGATTTCCGAGAGGATATGTATACAGATATCTTCAGGAGCAGGTGAGGACCTGCCGGGAAATCAATATGCGGGAAGAAGATATAGAAAACATTTTCGGCAACAACGCGCGGACATTATTGAAAATCGCCCGGCAAGAAAAGGAAGTAAATACGTGATACAGCCGATGCGCTCTTTGGCAGGGTTATGCCGGAAGGCGCATTTTTAATTCATACAAAAAACAGTTGACAAGTCGGAATAATTTGAATTAACATGATATTCAAATTTAAAAACAAACGGGTTGCCGATCGGACCGCCGAAGGCTCCCATCTCTGCAAGCAATCGGAGATGGGGGCCTTTTTGTTTTTCGATCGCACGCGGCAGAAAGAGAGGGGAAGACAGATGGCTGTAACCATCAGCATACAAGAAAAAGCTTTTGAGCATGAAGGCCGGAAAACGCCGGTGCTGAATGATATTGAGCTGTCAATTGCATCGGGAGAATTTTTGACTGTCATCGGGCCGAGCGGATGCGGCAAAAGCACGCTTTTAAAATTGATTGCCGGTCTTGATACCGATTATAAAGGCTCTGTCACAATAAACGGCCGCAATGTATCGGGACCGGGCATCCGGCAGGGATTTATCTTTCAGGAGCACCGGCTGTTTCCCTGGCTGACGGTAAAACAAAACATCGCTGCCGATCTCAATATGAACGACCCGGCCGTTCGGAAAAAAGTGGATGAACTGATTGAGGTTGTCAGGCTGCAGGGAGCGGAGAACGCTTATCCGCGCGAATTATCCGGCGGCATGTCGCAGCGGGTTGCCATCGCCAGAGCCCTTTTGCGCGAGCCGGAGGTGCTGCTTTTAGATGAACCGTTCGGGGCGCTTGACGCTTTTACGAGAAAACATTTGCAGGATGTGCTGCTTGATATATGGCGCGAGAAAAAAACGACGATGATTCTGGTCACGCATGATATTGATGAATCCGTCTATTTAGGCGAAAAGCTGGCGATCCTCAGGGCAAAGCCCGGCCGGCTGCACAGCCTGATGCCGATTCAGCTTCCGCATCCGCGCAATCGGACGTCTGCGGATTTTCAGGCCGTCCGGCAGAAGGTGCTTTCTGAGTTTGAGAAAACGGAAGACCTCCGGTTTGCGGATGGGTCCGGGATATAGAAGGGACGAAGTGAAGTGAAAAAAATCATCATTCTTTTAGCCGCAGCAGTCATGGTGTCAGCCGGATGCAGTGCAGACGGGACAGGAGGGAGCGGGAAAACGGTGAAAGAAATCCGGATCGGCATCCAGCAGAGTTTAAGCCCGCTTCTCATTGCCAAGGAAAAAGGCTGGTTTGAAGAGGCCTTCAAAAAAGACGGAATAAAAGTAAAATGGGTCGAATTCCAAAGCGGTCCTCCGCAGTTTGAAGGTCTTGCCGCCGATAAGCTTGATTTTTCCCAGGTCGGCAATTCACCGGTCATTTCCGGTCAGGCGGCAGGGATTGATTTTAAAGAGATCGGGCTGTCTCAGGACGGGTTAAAGGCAAACGGCATTCTCGTAAACAAGGGCAGCGGGATTCAGAGCCTGAAAGAATTGAAAGGTAAAAAAATCGCTGTAGCCAAAGGCAGCAGCGGCTTTGATTTTCTCTATAAAGCTTTAGATAAAGCGGGGCTTTCCGCCGATGACGTCACCATCATCCAGCTTCAGCCTGATGAGGCGGTTTCCGCTTTTGAAAACAAATCAGTTGACGCATGGTCCATTTGGGAGCCGTATTTGTCGATTGAAACGCTGCAGCACGGGGCGGAAATATTGGCGAACGGAGAAAGCACAGATTTATATTCTCCCGGTTTCACGTTAGTCAGAACGGGATTTTCCAAAGAACACCCGGATGAGGTGGTCCGTTTTCTGAAAGTGTTCAATAAAGCAGTTGCATGGCAAAAGGAACACAAAGATGAAGCTGTCTCCTTATATGCGAAAATCAAACATCTTGATCCGAAAGTCGTCAGAAACGTGCTTAACAATACTGAGCCTCTCAATGAACCGATCAATGATGATATTGTCAAAGCCCAGCAGGAAACCGCTGATTTTCAATATCAAACAAAAGCGATTCATAAGAAAATTCATGTAAAAGACGTTGTCGACAATTCATTTATTAAAAAAGCGCTTGAAACGGGGGATGGCAAGTAATGAAAGCAGAAGCATCAACGGCTGCCGGCGCAATAAGCCAATCAGAAAAGAAAGCTCTGGCAAGATCCCGGAAGTATTCATACCAATGGATGAAAGGGATTGTACTCCCGGCTGCGGTCATCGCAGTATGGCAGTTTATCGCAAGTCTGGGCATCGTCTCGGCCACGGTGCTCCCGTCGCCTGTCGTCATCTTGCAGACGTTTCAGGAACTTCTTCTTTCAGGTGAGCTTTGGGGTCATTTAGAGATCAGTTTATACCGGGCGGCTGCCGGATTTCTGCTTGGCGCGGGCCTCGGACTTGTTTTCGGGCTGCTGGTCGGTTTCTCAAAGCGGACGGAAGCATATCTAGATCCGTCTCTGCAAATGCTCAGAACGGTTCCGCACTTGGCCGTGACTCCTCTGTTTATTTTGTGGTTCGGGTTTGATGAGACATCAAAAATTCTGCTGATCGCATTAGGGGCATTTTTCCCCGTGTACATTAATACGTTTCTCGGAATCCGCAGTGTGGACGCGAAGCTGTTTGACGTCGCGCGGGTGCTGGAATTTAACTGGTATCAGCAGATGACGAAATTAATTCTTCCGGCATCTCTGCCGAATATCCTGCTCGGCATCAGGCTCTCTCTCGGCATTGCGTGGCTCGGTCTCGTGGTGGCGGAACTGATGGGATCGAGCGAGGGCGTCGGTTATATGATTATGGATGCCAGACAATTTTCACAGACAAATAAGGTGTTTGTCGGCATTATCATTTTTGCGGCTGTCGGCAAGCTGACAGATGCATTGGTCAGAATGCTCGAACGGAAACTATTAAAATGGCGGAACAGTTATGAAGGGTAACCTATTAAAAAAGGAGAGATTCATATGGAGATTCTTTGGTTTATTCCGACGCATGGTGACGGCCGGTATTTAGGGACGCAAACGGGAGGGAGAACGGCGGATCATCTTTATTTTACGCAAGTGGCACAGGCGGCGGACAGACTCGGGTATACGGGGGTTCTGCTGCCGACGGGGAGATCATGTGAAGACCCGTGGCTGACGGCTGCCGCTTTAGCGGGGGAAACGAGCGACTTGAAATTTTTAGTGGCGGTCCGTCCGGGACTGATGCAGCCGTCTGTCGCCGCGAGAATGGCGTCGACAATGGATCGGCTGTCAGACGGCCGTTTGCTCGTAAATGTCGTAGCGGGCGGAGATCCTTATGAACTGGCGGGAGACGGCATGTTTATCAGCCACGATGAACGTTATAAGGCGACTGAAGAATTTTTAACCGTCTGGCGCGGACTCATGCGGGGCGAAACGGTGACATATGAAGGGGACCATATCAAAGTGGAAAACAGCAATCTGCTGTTTCCGCCAAAGCAGTCTCCGCATCCGCCATTATATTTCGGCGGTTCATCACAGGCGGGAATTGAGGCTGCGGCGAAACATACAGATGTCTATTTAACATGGGGAGAGCCGCCGGAGCAGGTAAAAGAAAAGATTGAAACCGTTAAAAAACAGGCTGCCAAGGAAGGAAGGACGATGCGTTTTGGCATCAGACTTCACGTGATTGTCCGGGAGACTGAGGAAGAGGCATGGGAAGCGGCTGAACGATTAATCAGCCATTTAGACGAAGAGACGATTGCGAAAGCGCAGGCTGCGCTTCGGCGCGCTGATTCATCGGGACAAAAACGGATGGCCGATCTCCATAACGGTGACCGCTCGAAGCTTGAGATCAGCCCGAATCTCTGGGCCGGCATCGGACTGGTCAGAGGCGGAGCGGGCACGGCACTTGTCGGTGATCCGCAGACTGTCGCTGCTCGAATTTTAGAGTATCAGGCACTCGGCATTGAGTCGTTTATCTTTTCAGGCTACCCGCATCTGGAAGAAGCTTATTATCTGTCTGAACTCGTGTTTCCGCTTCTGCCGTTTCAGAATGAACGGACTAAAAAGCTTGAGCGCAGACTGGGTGAAGCAATGGGCAACGACCATTTTGCAAGAGGAAATAAAGCGAAAGTCTGATGACGTCGCAAGGCGGATAATTGACGGCGGGCGCTTTCTGCGGATTCATTTCCGGGGAAATGCCGGCAGTGAAGGCGGGTATTCACCCGCCTTTTTAAGCGCTTAGCTTGCACGATGCTCATATGGATGATATGATACAAAACGTAATTATTACGATTTGTTAGGAGTGCTGAAATGGCAAAAAAATCAAAAGTGATCAAAGAGCTCAAGCGGCAGAAGCTTGTTGAACAATATGCGGACATCCGAAGAGAATTAAAGGCAAAAGGAGACTGGGAAACGCTGAGCAAACTGCCGCGTGATTCTGCTCCGGGCAGGCTTCATAACCGCTGTACGGTGACGGGGCGGCCCCGCGGATATATGAGAAAATTTAAACTGTCCAGAATCGCATTCAGGGAGCTGGCCCATAAAGGCCGGATTCCCGGGGTGAAAAAAGCGAGCTGGTAATGTAAAAAACTCCGGATCTGTCATGAACCGGAGTTTTTGCCGTGCTTATGAAAAGTGAAAGCATAAGCCAAATGCTGAATCATCATCAGAATGAAAATCAAAAGAATCGGAAAAAAGGGAAGATGCGGCTGAATCAGCGGATAAAACAAAAGCAGAACGGCTGCGGCCGGCAATGAGAAGTAAACGGCGATATACGAGGAACGGCAAGCTTTAGCCGTCATCATTCGTTCTCTTTCATCCTGTTCCTCAAATTCATCGGGTACAAGCCTGTGCTTTTTGCCGTTTCGTTTTTTCTTTTCGGCATAGATATACAATGCGGCACAAACGGTAAACAGCAGAAACGGAGTGATATTCAGCTCAAATGAACCGCTCCCCTCCGTTTGGAAAAACTGAGCGATCCGCGGCGCCGCTTCCATAAAGGAAATAAGCGTCCAGCAGGCCAATCCGTAGAGTGCAAGGTGAAAACACGCTTTTCTTTTCAAACTCATTTTTTCTCCTCCTCCAGCCAGAACACTTCCTCCATCGGCAGGGAGAAAGCCCGGCAGATGTTAAGCGCCAATAAAAGTGAAGGCACATAATCTCCTTTTTCAATCGCTGCAATCGTCTGTCTGGTGGCTCCGGCTTCTTTTCCGAGCGTTTCCTGAGAATAGCCGAATCTGGCTCTCAGCTCTTTTACTTTATTTTTCATCATCAGGCGTACCTCAAGTTTTTTCTTTTTTATATTGTATGAGACTCTTAACAAAATGTAAACTCAACTTAACATGTGGACAAAAAAAGAATTTTTTTCGACAAATTTTTTAACATTCCCTTGACGAAAAAAAAATAAACATGTAATATTAGAAACATCAAATCGGTACTGACAAAAAATAATTTTGATGCGGGTGTAGTTTAGTGGTAAAACCTCAGCCTTCCAAGCTGATGTCGTGAGTTCGATTCTCATCACCCGCTCCATACATACGTTATTAACGCAGTGTTTCGTTTCTCTGATAAACGAAGTATTGCGTTTTTTTATGTGAAAAAAGACACGAAGGCGTGTCTTTTTATGAAAGCCAAGAGACGGTATGCGTGCCTCCGTGAATTTGTTCAAACATTTTTGTTAAGGATGATAGCAGCTCATCCGCCGCGTCGGCATGAAATGAAGGCGGGAAAAAGATCAGCTGCAGCATTTTCTTTGTGCCGGGCGTGACAGGGCGTATATTGATATGTCCGGTGAAGTCGCCGAAAACGCCGTCCGGGCCGGAGAAGGACAGTACGCTTTCTTTTTCTCCGATCGTAATTGAAATTGGTTCATCTATTTTTGCGGCGTCATACGCCATGATAGGCAATGAATATTTCAAGGAGAAAAAAAGTATGGTATCATGGGCTGAATTCACACTTTCAATGAATCGTTCCCGGGAAATATCGCCGAGCATAGGCTCCATCGGCGTTTTTTGTCCTGAAAAGGTGGGACTGAGCTGTTCCATTATACGCGCCCACTCTTTTACAAAAGGCTGCTCATCTATACCCCCGTCAGCATAATCAAAGTAAAGAGATTCTTGAAATAAACGGAGGCGGCCTTTCAGCATTTGCGGAGCAGGCCCGACTTCGATCTGTTCATATAAGACGGCTGCCGCTTTGATCCCCGGCACCCGTTCAGCAATAAGTGGATCTAAACTGATGTTCAAGTGTGTTCACTCCATTTCGGGATGATAAAACTCTATTATACCTGTGCGGGAGCCTGATCACAAAGAAAGGAGGCTGTGCAAAAAATGAATATTCATAAACTGAAAGAGGAATTAATCGAATACGCCAAAAGCATAGGAGTCGACAAAATCGGGTTTACGACGGCTGATACGTTCGACAGTCTGCGGGACCGGCTGATTCTTCAGGAATCACTCGGCTATTTATCCGGGTTTGAAGAGCCGGATATTGAAAAACGGGTTACTCCGTCTTTGCTTCTCCCGAAAGCCAAATCAATCGTCGCCATCGCCCTTGCTTATCCTTCCAAAATGAAAGATGCGCCGAGGAGCACGAGGGACGGGCGGCGCGGCATTTTTTGCAGAGCTTCCTGGGGGAAGGATTATCATGACGTGCTGAGGGAAAAGCTTGATCTGCTGGAGAATTTTCTCCAATGCAAACATGAGGATATCCGCACGAAGTCAATGGTGGATACGGGAGAATTGTCCGACAGGGCCGTGGCTGAACGGGCGGGAATCGGCTTCAGCGCCAAAAACTGCATGATCACCACGCCTGAATACGGCTCTTACGTCTATCTGGCTGAAATGATCACCAATCTGCCCTTTGAACCGGATGTGCCGATTGAAGATATGTGCGGTACGTGCACAAAATGTTTAGACGCGTGTCCGACCGGCGCGCTCGTCAATCCCGGACAGCTTAACGCCCAGCGCTGTATTTCGTTCCTGACCCAGACAAAGGGATTTTTGCCGGATGAGTTCCGCACGAAAATCGGAAACCGTCTGTATGGCTGTGACACGTGCCAGACGGTCTGTCCGATTAATAAGGGGAAAGATTTTCACCTTCATCCGCAGATGGAGCCTGATCCGGAAATCGCAAAGCCGCTGTTAAAGCCGCTTTTGACCATAAGCAACCGCGAATTCAAAGAAAAATTCGGACATGTATCGGGATCATGGCGCGGCAAGAAGCCGATACAGCGGAATGCGATTTTAGCTTTGGCTCATTTTAAAGATGCCTCGTCTCTTCCGGAATTAACGGCCTTGATGCACCAAGATCCGCGCCCCGTTATCAGGGGGACGGCCGCCTGGGCCATCGGGAAAATCGGTGATCCTGATTATGCGGGGGAATTAGAAAAAGCGCTTCAAAAGGAGCAGGATGAGGAAGCTATACGGGAAATTGAAAAGGGACTGGAGCTGTTATCGGTTTCTGATAAGACTAAAACCGGCCGGTCCTGACATATGTATAGAGAAAAAGCACTTGGCGTGAGTTCAAGTGTTTTTTCTTTATAAAACAGTATGGTGGGTGGAGCGCTTGAAGCATATTATTGAAGATTTAGCGGAGGCCCGGCTTCATTATTTAATCAACGGAACCGAGATGAGGCACAATGGGCAGCCCGGCGATCTTGAGGTCCTGACGAGAAAAAAAGAGCTGTTTGAAAAACGGAAAGTTGACATCGTGAAAGCGAAGGCAAAAGCCGTCATTGTCAAAAGCAGCCTTGAGGACGACGGCACGTTATGCGTCATGTACACGATTCATTTCGAATATTTGTGCAAGGAGCATGACGGACACCTTTACTTAGAAGAGCAGATTGAGGAACGGACTGCATTTCTCTATGATCAGCTTTTGATTAAAGACCGGGAAGTAAAGAAAAAACCGGCGGGATTTTCTGACGGAAACAGCGTAATTGAATATGAGCGGAGTGAACGGGAAGATTACGGGCGGGCGTTTCAATACGACCGTCTGGCTGCCGTGCAGTACGCGGAGAAGTTTTGGAATAAACGAAATCCCGCTTATAAAAATTTCAGCGACAACTGCACCAATTTTATTTCCCAATGTTTACATGCCGGAAAAGCACCGATGCGGGGGCATCCGAACAGAGGCTCAGGCTGGTGGATGAAGGCAAGCTCGTGGAGCTACAGCTGGACGGTCGCGCATTCGATGAAGATGTATCTGGCCCAATCCAAGGCAGGGCTTCGCGCGGTGCAAGTATCAAGAGCTGACGAACTGATGCCCGGAGATATCATTTGCTATGATTTTGAAGGGGACGGCCGTTTTAATCATACGGCGATCGTGGTCGCGAAAGATAAAAGCAATATGCCGCTTGTCAATGCCCAAACGTATGACAGCAGAATGAGATATTGGTCATATGAGGATTCAACGGCGTATACTCCTTCCATCAGATATGCGTTTTTTCATATTACGGATGATACGACAAAAGAGTAATTAATGATATAATGGTGGGCGGAATAAAAAACAGAGGTGAACATCGTGGCATTACATGTCGTTTTATATCAACCCGAAATCCCGGCCAATACGGGAAATATCGCACGTACTTGTGCGGCAACAGACACAACGCTTCATTTGATCCGCCCGCTCGGATTCTCAACCGATGATAAAATGCTGAAGCGCGCCGGACTCGATTATTGGGAGTTCGTCAACGTCGTATATCATGATTCATTGGAAGAGTTATTTGAAGCATATGAGAACGGAAAGTTTTTCTTCATTACAAAATTCGGCCAAAAGCCGCACACATCATTTGATTACTCAAATACGGAGGAAGACTTTTTCTTCGTATTCGGCAGAGAAACGAGCGGACTTCCGAAAGAATTGATCGAAAACAATATGGACCGCTGCCTGCGTCTGCCGATGACCGAGCATGTGAGATCATTAAACCTGTCCAACACGGCCGCGATTCTTGTATATGAAGCGCTGCGCCAGCAAAATTACAGAGATTTGACGTGAAAAAAACGCCCGCATCCGGGCGTTTTTTTATTGAATAAAAAAGACGGACAGCAGCGGTTCACGGCGTTTTTATATTTATGGGGTTAACAACGTAACAGTGTTATGTTACAATACTTTCATCGAAGGAGCTGGATTCATGGAGGAACAACTGATTTCTAAAAAAGAATTGCTGGAAGAAACATCAATTTCATACGGGCAGCTGTACCGCTGGAAACGGAAAAATTTAATTCCTGAAGAATGGTTTATCCGAAAATCAACATTTACAGGCCAGGAAACATTTTTTCCGAGAGCGGAAATATTAAAACGCATCTCAAAAATACAGAAAATGAAAGAAAATCTGTCTTTGGATGAAATGAGAGAAATGCTGTCTCCGCAAATGACTGATGTCAATATAACGTCTGCGGAGCTGCTTCAAAAGGGACTGATTTCAAAAGCCGCGCTGCAAGTTTATGACGAAGACGGCGTGACATTCACGTCCCGCGCGCTGCTGTCTTTATATGTGCTTGAAGGACTTTTGCGATCGGGCAATATCAGCCTTGAGGAAGGAAAATTGGCGGCAGGGGTGCTGAAAACGTATGAGGCTTCCGAACTGAAAGCAAATACGGAGCTTGTCATGCTCCGAAAGCTTGGTGTAACGACGTGCTTCATCGCAGACGCGGAACATATTTTATTTGAACCGACTGTCAAAGTGGTTGAACGGGTGGCGCTTGCTGCGGCATCGGAAGAATTAAAAACGAAATGGATGCAGGAGGACCATCAATGGAAGTAACAGATAAATTAATCATCAACGGTTCAGGAAGTTCAAAAGGAGGCCGTTTTCATACAGTAGAGATCAACGGAAGCGGCACGGTGTCAGGTGATGTGGAGTGCGCGAGCTTTTTGTTTAACGGCAGCGGAAAAACAGACGGACATGTCAAGACGCAAACGCTGACGATCAGCGGTTCGGGGAAAATTTCCGGCAGTGCCGAAGCTGAATCCATCCGTATCAACGGAACGGGTGTCATTAAAGGTGATGTCAAAACGGAGCGGCTGAACGTCGCGGGATTTTCATCTTTCGGCGGCGGTGTGAAAGCTGATGATATTTTCATATCCGGGAAAGCCGGGATTGAAGGCGATTGCGAGACAGAGACGTTCCGTTCGGAAGGCAAATGCAAGATCGGCGGCCTGCTGAATGCCGATGAAGTCAGTATTAAGCTGACGGCGGGAGAGAGCCGAGTGAAAGAAATTGGATGCCGCCATTTGAAAGTGATGAGCAGAAAGAGCGTGCTTACGCGTTTTAAGCTGATGCCGGCCCCGGTGCTGACAGCAGAGCTGATTGAAGGTGACATCATTGAATTGGCGGACACGAACGCGAAGACAGTCCGCGGAAATCATGTACAGATCGGCGCAGGCTGCACCATTGGGACTGTGGAATACAGCGGCGATTTTACATGTGATCCTTCCGCTTTGGTTAACAAAGTCGTGAAACGATAGGAGGAGCTGCGATGGAAACGACAAAAAAATTGAGTCATTTAAAAATGTACGGAGCCGGACACGCCTCCGGCGGTTCCTACCAAAATGTAAGCATTAAAGGGGAAGGAACTGTCGGCGAAGGACTTCAAAGCGAACGCTGCCGGATATTCGGTACGGGACTTTTTCTCGGAGATGCCGAGATCAACAGGCTGAAAATTTTCGGAGAGCATGAAGTTGCAGGAGATTTATCAGCACGTTCAGCAAATGTGATCGGCACATTGAAAGTCGGCGGCTCCGTGCGTTTCGCCACGATGAGGCTGAAAGGACTTGCTGAAATTGGCGGCGGGGCCGCGGGAGAGCAGTGTCATATAAAAGGCAGTCTCACCGTCGGCGGCGATTGCGAGACGGAGCTGCTTCATGTAACAGGATGTATCAATGTGGCGGGATTGTTAAACGCGGGGGACGTAAACATCCATTTGCGTTATGACCGAAGCCGCGTGAAAGAAATCGGCGGCACATCGATCACCGTCAGACGGAAACCCGGTTTTCTTAAACGGAAAGCCGGCACGCTTTCTGCTGAATTGATCGAAGGAGACGCAATTTACCTCGAATACACGGAAGCGGACATCGTCAGAGGGAAACATGTGGAAATCGGCCCGGGCTGCAAAATCGAAAAAATCGAGTATCAAACAAGCTGCAAATCTCATGAAAAATCAACTGTCCAAGAACATATCCAAATATGAAACATTGTTATGTTGTACAGGAAAGGGTGCTCTTCATAAAGAGCACCCTTTTGCCGTTATTTGTTTTCAGGTTTGCTGTCGTAACCCGCCGTAAAAATGGATACTAAAAAAGTGAGAATGACCCCAAGTAAAATGATCGTTTTCATCATTTCTCCTCCTCTTTGCTTTTCCATTTGATGTCCGAGTCTGGATGAAACTGTATTTCTTTCATTATGAACGGTGCACCGGACCCTTGTCAATGACGGCCTTATAACGTCTTTATTTTTAAGAAACGAAAAGCATGTATTATCACGTCACCGCATAGATTGTAACAAAGTACCTTATTTCTAGTGCATTAACCATGATAGAGGAGGTTCTTATGGATATATTAAAGAAAATTGAAAAGTACAGAGAGGAAGAGCAGCGTCTCAAATGGGAAGGGACGTTCGCTGATTATTTGGAGATCATAAAAGAAAATCCATTGGTCGCGCAGTCTGCTCATTCTCGCGTTTTTAATATGATAAAAGACAGCGGAATCGAGGAGGATGACGGTAAAAAGACATACAGCTTTTTCTCGCGGGAGCTGTTCGGCCTTGAGGAATCTCTGGAACGGCTCGTGGAGGAATACTTTCACCCGGCTGCCAAGCGGCTCGATGTAAGAAAACGGATTTTACTATTGATGGGACCCGTCAGCGGCGGAAAGTCAACTCTTGTCACCATGCTGAAAAAAGGGCTTGAAGCCTACTCATTGACAGACAACGGCGCTGTTTACGCCATTAAAGGCTGCCCGATGCATGAAGATCCTCTCCATCTCATTCCCCATCATCTGCGCGACGACTTCTACAGAGAATACGGCATCAGAATTGAGGGCAGCCTTTCTCCGCTTAATGTCATGCGGCTTGAAGAAGAATACGGCGGCAGAATTGAGGATGTAAAGGTTGAACGTGTATTCTTCTCGGAGGATAAACGTACCGGAATCGGAACCTTCAGCCCGTCTGACCCGAAATCACAGGATATCGCCGACTTGACGGGGAGTATTGATTTTTCAACGATTGCCGAATACGGCTCAGAATCAGATCCGCGCGCTTATCGGTTTGACGGTGAATTAAATAAAGCGAACCGCGGAATGATGGAGTTTCAGGAAATGCTGAAATGCGATGAAAAATTTCTGTGGCACCTTCTGTCACTCACGCAGGAAGGCAATTTCAAAGCCGGACGGTTTGCGCTCATCTCTGCCGACGAATTGGTTGTTGCGCATACGAACGAAACGGAGTACCGCTCGTTTATTGCCAATAAGAAAAATGAAGCCCTTCACTCCAGGATCATCGTGATGCCTGTTCCTTATAATTTAAAGGTGTCAGAGGAAGAACGGATTTATGAAAAAATGATTTCTGAAAGTGATGTTTCTGACGTACACATCGCCCCCCATACATTAAAAGTGGCCGCGATGTTTTCTATTTTGACCCGGCTGAAGGAACCGAACCGCTCTGATATTGACCTCGTCAAAAAAATGAGGCTCTATGACGGAGAAAGCGTTGAAGGTTACAATTCCGTTGATCTTGAGGATATGAAGAAGGAATTCCATGATGAAGGAATGAGCGGAATTGACCCGCGCTATGTCATCAACCGCATTTCCTCAACAATTATCAGAAAAAATATGGAATCGATCAATTCGCTTGACGTGCTGCGTTCCTTAAAAGAAGGACTTGACCAGCATCCGTCCATCTCCGCCGAGGACAAAGAGCGGTATATGAATTTTATTTCCGCCGCCAGGAAAGAGTACGATGACATCGCTAAAAAAGAAGTGCAGAAGGCATTCGTCTATTCATATGAAGAATCCGCGAAAACTCTCATGGACAATTATTTAGATAATGTGGAAGCGTACTGCAATAAAAATAAGCTCCGCGATCCGCTGACGGGTGAAGAAATGAATCCTGACGAAAAACTGATGAGATCCATTGAAGAGCAGATCGGCATTTCAGAAAACGCGAAAAAAGCGTTCCGCGAAGAAATCTTAATCCGCATATCCGCCTATGCAAGAAAAGGAAAACGCTTTGACTATAATTCGCACGAAAGACTCCGCGAAGCGATTCAGAAAAAGCTGTTCGCAGACTTAAAAGATGTGGTGAAAATTACGACCTCAACCAAAACACCGGATGAGCAGCAGCTTAAAAAGGTCAATGAGGTAGTGGCAAGGTTAATAGATGAACACGGCTATAATTCGACTAGCGCTAATGAACTGCTGAAGTATGTCGGAAGCTTGTTAAACCGCTGATGTTTGATTTCATTGAGAGGCCCGTCTGTAAAAGGACGGGTTCTTTTGTCTGTTTTTCGCAATTGTTTGTCAATTGGAGAGTCCGGCCGGCATAAGATAAAAATAAATCTTTTCGCCGGACTTGTTTCATAAACAGGACCAAGCCGGAATACACATGTAAAACGACCATAACGGTTAAGGAGGGGAATTCATGTCCCGTAATGACAGCGGAAATTTTTTGATTTCAGAGGAAGACTGGTCCCTCCATCGCAAAGGCTTTGACGACCAGCAGCGCCACCAAAAGAAAGTACAGGAAGCGATAAAAAACAACCTTCCGGATCTTGTCACTGAGGAAAGCATTATTATGTCCAACGGAAAAGATGTCGTGAAAATCCCGATTCGTTCGCTTGATGAATATAAAATCCGTTATAACTATGATAAAAATAAACATGTCGGTCAAGGCGACGGCGACAGCGAAGTCGGCGATGTCGTCGCAAGAGACGGCGCAGATAAAAAGCAGGGTGCTGGAAAAGGCCAGGGAGCAGGCGATCAGGCAGGCGAGGATTATTATGAAGCGGAAGTTTCATTGATGGATCTGGAAGAAGCGCTGTTTCAGGAATTAGAACTGCCGAATCTGCAGCAAAAGGAAAGGGACAATATCGTCCATACCGATATCGAGTTCAATGATATCCGGAAAACCGGGCTGACAGGGAATATCGATAAGAAAAGGACGATGCTGTCGGCCTATAAACGAAACGCCATGACAGGCAAGCCGTCGTTTTACCCTATTTATCCGGAAGATCTGAAATACAAAACATGGAATGATGTGACGAAGCCGGAATCGAAAGCTGTCGTTTTAGCGATGATGGATACAAGCGGTTCGATGGGCGTATGGGAAAAGTATATGGCGAGGAGCTTCTTTTTTTGGATGACACGATTTTTACGGACAAAGTATGAAACGGTTGATATCGAATTTATCGCCCACCATACGGAAGCGAAGGTCGTGTCGGAAGAAGATTTTTTCTCGAAAGGGGAGAGCGGGGGCACCATCTGTTCCTCCGTTTACCGGAAGTCTCTTGAATTAATTGATGAAAAATATGACCCCGCCCGCTACAATATCTATCCCTTTCATTTTTCAGACGGAGATAACCTGACTTCGGATAACGCCCGGTGCGTAAAGCTCGTCAATGACATCATGAAAAAATCGAATCTGTTCTGTTACGGTGAGGTCAATCAATATAACAGGCATTCCACCCTCATGTCCGCCTATAAAAATGTCAAAGATGATAAATTTAAATACTACATCCTGAAACAGAAATCAGACGTATTTCAAGCGCTGAAAAGCTTTTTTAAAAATGAGGAAGCCGGTGTAAGCAAAGCATCGTATGAAATATAAAGCCGAGTGAAGAATCGTGCGGCCGCGGTTCTTCACCCGGCTTTTTTAAATTAAAAATAAAGAGAAAAAACGGCATAAAAAAAATCCTTAAAAAATGAAACTTTTCTCTTTACAAACCTTCTTTCATTTATTAATATTTTATCTTGTGAACTATTATTAAGGGAATGAGGTGAAAATACGGTGATTGAATCAGAGCTCGCTTTGCTCAGTTTTGAACAACTGTTTGATACTTCCAGATCGATTTACAAAAAGCAGAAAATGATTCTGGAGACAGTTCTTGAACCTTTTGATATTACAGTGCTGCAGTATCTGCTGATGTTCAAAATACATAAGAGCAAAAGCACGCAGCTTTCAAGGCTGGCTTTGTCGCTTGATCTGAAACCGGCGTCTGTCACGAGAATGACCGATATTCTGTATAAGCGCCGCCTAATGGTTCGGAGCGACTATCACGACGACCGGCGTGTTGTTATGATTCAGTTAACCGAAGAGGGGGAAGAACTTCTAAAGAAAGCTGCTGTTCAATATGCCGAAAAAGCGGCGGTCTTATACCGGCAGCTCAATACCGCTGAACTGCAGTACCTGCGCAAGCTTGCGGAAAGTTTAACGAAGCTTGCAAACGGCTGTGCAGTGAAAAACGGAAAATAAAAAAATCCCCACATATTTTTATCATCATTCCACAAAATGATAGAGGAAGAAACGAAAGGAGAAAACAAAATGAACAGAGGACGTTTAATTCTGACCAACATTATCGGTTTGATTGTTGTTCTTGCAATTATAGGCGGAGGTGCTTACTACTATTATCAAAGCACACACTATGTAAAAACCGATGAAGCAAAAGTTGCCGGCGACATGGCTGCTATCACAGCTCCTGCTGCGGGTAAAGTAACTGACTGGAACCTTGATGAGGGGAAAGAAGTAAGCAAAAACGACGTTGTTGCAAAAATCAAAGGACAGCAAAATGCTGACGTAAAAGCCATCATGGATGGAACAATCGTGAAAAACGAAGTGAAAAACGGCCAAATGGTGCAAGCCGGTACGACAATTGCCCAGGAAATTGACATGAAACACCTTTACATCACTGCGAACATTAAAGAAACAGACATTAGAGACATTGAAGTAGGAAACAAAGTAGACGTAATTGTTGACGGCGACCCTAATACAACATTTGACGGAACAGTAGAAGAAATCGGTTATGCGACAAATTCAACATTTGATATGCTGCCTTCTTCAAACTCAAGCGGCAACTACACAAAAGTAACGCAAAAAGTTCCTGTTAAAATTTCACTCAGCAACCCATCTGACAAGGTGCTTCCTGGTATGAACGCATCTGTAAAAATCTCTGACTAATACAGATCAGTCATCAAACCATGAAGGGAGGTTGTCTTAGGTGGCTAAATCAGATAATCAAGTAAAAAGTCCTAAAACATTGCTTATTGTGCTTATGGCCGGGTTATTCCTGGCGATCTTGAACCAAACGCTTCTTAACGTGGCGATGCCGCACTTAATGACCGAGTTCGGTGTGAGTGCGACGACGATTCAGTGGCTTACGACCGGATACATGCTGGTCAACGGTGTTTTGATTCCGTTATCTGCGTTCTTAATTACCCGGTTCGGACAGAGAAGCCTCTTTCTCGTAGCCATGTTCTGTTTTACAGCGGGAACGTTAGTCTGCGGAATCGCGCCTAACTTCTCAACCATGCTGATCGGCCGGTTAATTCAGGCGGTCGGCGGCGGTATCCTGCAGCCGCTGGTCATGACAACCATTCTGCTTATCTTCCCGCCTGAAAGCAGGGGGAAAGGAATGGGGATTTTCGGTCTTGCGATGATGTTTGCTCCGGCGGTCGGACCGACTCTTTCCGGCTGGATCATCGAGCATTACACATGGCGCATTATGTTCTACGGCCTTGTTCCGATCGGGGCAATCGTTATTATCATAGCGTTCTTCCTCTTTAAGAACTTGGTGGAACCGCAAAAAATCAAACTCGACAGCTTGGGTGCGATTCTATCCATTGTCGGATTTGCCTCATTGCTTTACGGAGTCAGTGAAGCGGGCAGCGACGGCTGGGGAGATCCGATCGTGCTGTCTACCGTCATTGTCGGTGTCATCGCGATTGCCGCGTTTGTCATTCAGCAATTGCGCTCTGAAAAACCGATGCTCGACTTCCGGGTATTTAAATATGATATTTTCTCACTCTCCAGTGTGATTAACATCATTATTACCGTTGCGCTTTACACAGGAATGTTCCTGCTTCCGATTTACCTGCAGAACTTAGTCGGCTTTACGGCGCTGCAATCGGGCCTCTTGCTATTGCCGGGCGCGATTGTCATGCTGATCATGTCGCCGATTTCCGGTATTCTGTTTGACAAAATCGGTCCGAGACCGCTTGCGATTATCGGGCTGGTCATCACGGTCGCAACGACATTCCAGTACACAAAATTGACAATTGACACACCTTACACGCACATTATGCTTGTCTATGCCATCCGCGCATTCGGTATGTCACTGTTAATGATGCCTGTTATGACAGCCGGAATGAACCAGCTTCCGGCACGGTTGAACAGCCACGGCACGGCGATGAGCAACACGCTCCGCCAGATCAGCGGTTCAATCGGAACAAGTTTGATCACAACGATTTATACGAACCGTACGACAATGCACTATTCGCAGATTGCGGATAAAACGAGCACGGCTGATCCAAGCTTCATGCAGTCGTTCCAAAGCGCGGTTTCGAATTTAATGGTCAACATGAACATGTCGCTTGATGCGGCGAAACAAACCGTTTATTCTTATCTCTACAAAACAGCTTCACTTAATTCCAACGTTATGGGGATTAATGACGCGTTTATGTGGGCGACGATCTTTGCGGTTATCGGCGTAGTCCTGAGCCTGTTCTTGCGTGACGTACGGAAAGACAAACAGCGGGCGAAGAAAAAAGAGGAGCTGTCATTGCTTCCGGCCCCTAAAGAAGTGAAGGAATCTTAATCATCTGAATGGGAGGTTTCCTGAATGAAAATTTACGTAGTGTACGATAGTGAAGGCGAACATACAAAACACCTTGCTGAAGCCATTGCCGAAGGAGCACGAGAAAACGCTGAGGCTGAAGTCCTGATCGATCATGTCGATCAAGCAGACATCCGCAAGCTGAAAGACATGGATGCCATTATCTGGGGATGCCCGGGACACTTTGGCACCATCAGTTCAGGCTTAAAAGCGTGGATCGACAGACTCGGCTATCTGTGGGCTGAAGGCGAGCTGATTGATAAAGTCGGCGCCGTATTCTGTACGACGGCGACAACACATGGCGGATTAGAAATGACAATGCACAATCTGATCACTCCTATGTTTCACCAAGGCATGATTGTTGTCGGACTTCCCGGCAACGTTCCTGAAAACGCGCTGTACGGCTCTTACTACGGTGCGGGCGTCACATGCCCGGTTGACAGCGATGTGCTGATGACGGAAGAAGGCCTTCAATTAGGCCGTGCGCTTGGCAGACGTGTCAGCCAAGTCACAGGTAATCTAACTGCCGGACGACAGTAAGGAGAGGGTTATATGGCCATTATTATAGCGGTTATTGCTGCTGTCATTGTGATTGCACTTCTTATCACATTCAATGTCCGCAGCACTTCTGCAGGACAGGATGTCAAAGAAGAAAAGAGAGAAGCGATCGGCACTACAGCCGAACAGCCGGAAAAGCATGATCCGGCCGAGGAGCGCTCAGCCGAGCATGCTCCCGTCGTTGTAAAATCTGAATCTCCCCGTGAGAAAAAGAATACAATGGGCGATGATGTGTACCGTCAGGCGCTTCAGAAGTTTAAGACTTCTGAGACGGATCAGGAACCAAACGATCCTGATAGCGGCGGCAAAATGCAGGATAGCAGCTATCGTGATGCGCTGCTCTCCTTAAAAAACAAAAAGAAGTAATTGAAAAGGCAAATCTGCGTAAGAGCGGATTTGTCTTTTTTTTATTGAAGATATTGTAATACATGATGATCTAGTGTACTATGTTACTCATACACTTGATCCGAATGGAGAGAGAAAGAATGACATCGTTTTTAGGTTTGCTGAAAAAAGATGCGAAAGTTTCATGGATTTGGCTTGCGGTGTGGCTTTGCGGCATGATTTGCTGGGCGTTTGCAGCCCACGTCATCGCTGCCCGTCAGAAAGAACCGCTCGTCATTTTCGGCTTTTTTACGGCAATGGGGTTTTTTCAATTTCTTGTAGCGCCGCTTTTTATGTACTATCACCTTCATAAAGAAGGAAAAAATCAGCTGTGGCTTTACAATCCGAATGGAGGATTTTATCTGCTGGCTTCCAAGCTGACGGCCTCACTGCTGTATCAGTTGATCGGGCAGCTGGCGCTGACCGGTTACGGCATTTGGATGTACCGGATGCTTTCTGCAAAAGGAGCGCTGGAACACACCATTCCCCTGGCCGGCACATTAACCGGACTGAATGCTTACCTGCTGATCAGTTCAGCGTATTTATCTGTGATCGTGTCCGTCTTTTGGACTGTTTTTCACTCATTAAAACATGTTCCCGTCCTCCGGTGGGTGATCTGCATCGTGCTTGCGTTTGTCTGGACCTATATTGACGATAAAATCATTACGCCATTCACTTCATCTCAACATGATTTATGGCCGGTAAAAGTGTATGCGGATTTTGATTTTCATTATACAAAATTGACCGGCTGGACGGTGGAGCTGAAGGCCGTCCACATCTCGCTTTTCAGCTTCCTGGCAGTGATCGTGCTTGCGGCGCTCTGTCTCGCGCTGGCCTCTATGCTGCTGAATCGAAAGGTTGAGGTGTGATGATGGAGAATGAATTTCAGTCATCCAAGCCGATTTATCTGCAGATTGCCGATCGTGTATATTACCGGCTGATCCGAAGTGAGCTTTCACCGGGGGACAAACTGCCGTCCGTAAGGGAGATGGCCGTACAGATGAAAGTGAATCCGAATACGATACAAAGAACGTACAGTGAAATGGAAAGGCTGGGGATCGTGGAGACGAGAAGAGGACAGGGAACCTTTATAGCGGAAAGGTCCGATCTGAAAGCGGAGCTGAAAGACAGGCTGACTAAAGACGTTTTCAAACGCTTTATTCAGGAAATGGCGGAGCTGGGGTTATCTCCTGAGGAAATGATCGACGGGATCAAACAATATGCGGAGGAAGGAAACGATGAATCTTGATTTTGAAGGCGTAACAAAAAAATACGGCCGCAGGCTCGCGGTCAGCGATGTATCATTTTCATTGTCTCCGGGTAAAATCTACGGAATTTTAGGGCCGAACGGAAGCGGTAAATCAACAACGCTTAAAATGCTTGCCGGGCTTGCGTTCCCGACCTCGGGCGCCGTCCGGATCGGAGACTGCGCAGTAAGCAGGAACATGCTGTTTCGTACGGCTTATTTAACCGAACATGATATGTTTTTCGCCCGGACGACCGTCGGTGATATGCTCACATTTTATCATTCGCAATTCCCGGATTTTCAGCTGGAAAAAGCACATAACCTATTAACGGAAATGAATCTTTCAGCGAAGCAGAAGATAAAAGAGCTGTCCAAAGGCAGCCGGGGCAGGCTGAAAATCGTTTTGACCCTGTCGAGAAAAGCATCCGTCATTCTGCTGGATGAGCCGTTTTCAGGTCTTGATCCGGCGGTCAGAGAATCGATTGTCAACAGTCTCGTATCTTATATTGATTTTGACAGCCAGATTGTCGTCATCGCCACGCATGAGATCGGCGAGATTGAGACGCTGTTAGACGAAGTGATGGTTTTCATAAAAGGGAAAATCGCTGAACGGCGCGAGGTCGAAGAAATTCGGGAACAGGAAGGAATGTCCGTGCTGCAATGGTACAGAAGCGTCATGCAGGCGCACGAAATAGAAGGGGGATTCTAATTGGAAACGGTATTAGAACTGCAACAGGTAAAGAAAACGATAAAAGGACGAACGATTATTCATGATCTGAGCTTCTCCGTCCGGGCGGGCGAAGTGTTTGGGTTTCTAGGGCCGAACGGAGCGGGGAAAACCACTACGATCAGAATGATGGTCGGATTAATGAAACTGTCTCAGGGAGACATCGTAATCTGCGGGGAATCCATTACGAAAAACTATGCAAAAGCGGTCAGGCACGTCGGAGCCATCGTGGAAAACCCGGAGCTGTACAAATTCCTGAGCGGTTATAAAAATTTACAGCAGTACGCAAGGATGGTAAAAGGCGTTACGAAAGAAAAAATAGATGAGGTCATCGAGCTCGTCGGGTTGCAGGACAGAATACATGACAAAGTAAAAACCTACTCTCTCGGAATGAGACAGCGTCTCGGCCTCGCCCAAAGCCTGCTGCATAATCCTAAGGTGCTGATTCTGGATGAACCGACAAACGGCCTTGATCCCGCGGGCATCAGGGAAATCAGGGACCATCTGAAAAAGCTGACACGTGAAAAAGGAATGGCTGTCATCGTCTCAAGCCATCTGCTGTCAGAAATGGAGTTAATGTGCGACCGAATCGGCATTCTGCAAAAAGGGGAGCTTATCGATATTCAAAAAGTAAGGGATGAAGGAAAAGAGGATAAAGATACATACTTCTTCCATATTGAACAAAGAGAAGAGGCTCTTGCCGTTCTGAGTCAGTTTGACTGTGTGAAGAAGACAAACGGCATTGAGATCAAGCTGTCAAAACAGGAAGTGCCTGATGTGATTTCACTGCTCGTCCGTGAAAACATCCGCTTATATGAAGTGAAAATCATGACAAAATCTTTGGAAGACCGTTTCTTGGAGATTACCGGCGGGACGAAAGAGGAGGTTCAATATGTTTAAGCTGATCTATAATGAATGGATAAAAATTTTCAGCCGCGTCGGCACGTGGGCTATGATTGTAATTTTAGGCGTTTCGATGATCGGTTTTGCGCTTCTGTCAAACCATTTCACCTCGAGCGAAGCCAATCCGAATTGGAAACAGGAGCTCCAGGCCGAAAACAAAGAAATGAAACAGCAGATGAAGGAAACCGGAAACCAGACGCTCATTGATAACCTGAAACAGAATGTCGCGATAAATCAATACCGTATGGATCATAACATCCCTGAGGATACAGGGTACACAGTGTGGTCATACGTAGCTGATTCTTCGATGATGACTGTTTTGACCGGGCTGTTTACGATTATCATTGCCGCAGGCATCGTGGCGAATGAGTTCAACTGGGGGACGATCAAGCTGCTGGCTATCCGTCCGCTCAGCCGTTTTCAGATTTTGCTTTCTAAATATATGACGGTGCTGCTGTTCGGACTGCTGATGCTTGTGATTTTATTTGCCGGCTCCGCTCTGTTGGGATTGGTCTTTTTCGGTACAGGGGGAGATACTGCGGCTGATATTCATCTCGTATACAAAGACGGCCATGTTTTTGAGCAAAATATCATCGCCTTCCTCGCTAAAACATATATCTATGAATCTGTCTCCGCTTTTATGCTTGCGACGATGGCGTTTATGCTGTCTGCGGTATTCCGGAACAGCTCATTAGCGGTCGGATTTTCTATTTTTCTATTGGTTATGGGAAACACGGCGACTGTATTTCTTGCCACGAAATTTGAATGGACCAAATATATTTTATTCGCGAACACGGATTTGTCGCAATATATGAACGGGACTCCTTTAGTAGAGGGGATGACGATGACATTTTCGGTTGTGATGCTTGTGATTTACTTCGTTATTTTTCTGGCGCTCGCATTCGGCGTCTTCTTAAAACGCGATATTGCCACCTGATATAAAAAAGCTGTTTTGCCTTTGCAAAACAGCTTTTCGTTTTAGATGAAAAAAACCCTGCCGGCGTACACCGGCAGGGTTTTTAAACAATTTATGCTTTTGTTACGTTAGCAGCTTGTGGTCCGCGGTTTCCTTCAACGATTTCGAAAGAAACAGATTGGCCTTCTTCTAAAGTTTTGAAGCCTTCGCCTTGAATAGCAGAGAAGTGAACGAATACATCGTCTTGACCTTCTACTTCGATGAATCCGAATCCTTTTTCAGAGTTGAACCATTTTACTTTACCTTCTAACATGAAATTTCCTCCTAAAGCGACATAACGCTTAAATTCACTATTCTTGCTCTAAAACAAACTTCCAAGACGAAAACTCTTACAAAACTTTCTTCTTAAAGATAGTTCGAACAAAAATAATTACCTTTACTCTACCAGTAATTCGAAGAAAAAACAACTGCTAAATGTAACTTTTTTCGAAATAACATGTTTTAAGAGGGGAACGCTCTGATACGGAAATCAGATTTGAGACTAGAACAGCCCATTTTCAGCTGATAAAAACCGCTTTGCAGCCTCTTAAGGAAGCAATTGACAACCCTTTTTTTAATCGGTATTGTATGTAATCATGAGCCCGAATACCATGGTGCAGCCTCTGTACATAAAAATAGATAGGGAGTAGGTCAACTTGAACCTGCGGCTTATAAACAGTCTGTTTCTTTTCATTTTGATCATGTCACTTACTTCATGCCATTATCCTGACGGGAACCGGACAATTACTATTGGAATCAATGAATCTGATCAATCGATCTGGGAGTTTGTCGCGAAAAAAGCCGGTGAGGAAGGATTGCAGCTCTCTTTGGTAACGTTTTCGGATTATGCCGAGGCCGATTTGGCGCTTGCCGGCGGGGATCTCGACGCCAATGCGTTTCAATCCGTTTCTTATTTTCAATCTTTGCCGCCTCATGTGAAAAAGAAGCTGGCTCCTTTAGGAACGACATATGCGGCATCGCTGGGGGTGTATTCCAAGCAACATAAACGGCTGAAGGATATACCGGACGGAGCGGTCATTGCCGTGCCTGGTGAAGCGGCGGCCTTCGGCAGGGCGCTTTTTCTCATGCAGGAGGCCGGACTGATGACATTGAAAAAGGGATTCACCGGTACGGGTTCAACTGATATGATCAAGGACAACCCGAAGCATCTGACCTTAAAAACGGAAACAAAAAAGAACGCATATCAGGCGGCGGAACATGCTGACGCAGCAGTTCTCAGTCAAAGCGAGGCGAAAAGAGCAGGATTTCATGCGGAGAAGGACGCGCTGATCCGATCGGCGCAAATGAAGGAAGCGTATATTCATCTGGTCGCCGTCAGGGCTGAGGATAAAGATGATGAACGGATGCAAAAACTCCTGTCTTTGTATCAATCAGATGATACCGCGGCGTTTATTGAAAAAGAATATGAGGGCAGCCTGATTCCTGTTTTCCTGAGGGGCGGCTTTCTCACTGAAAAGAAAGAATGATTTCCTCTTCGGGCGATCATTCTTTTTTTTCAGTGCTGCACACTTGATTGCGCCCCGATGTTTTCGCTTTGTACAGCATCCGGTCCGCGATCAGGGGCAATGTCTGAGGATCCGATGTATTTGTCGGATAATGCGCGATGCCGAGGGAAACGGTCACGGGAATTGTATCTCCGCTCGTCAGCAGAATCGGGTTCGCGTCAATCGTGTGCCTGATTTCTTCTGCGAGGTGAAGCCCTTTTGTATACGTGCAATTGGGCATAAGTACGGCAAATTCTTCCCCGCCGATGCGGGCTGACGGATCAGAACTGCTGAGTAAGAACCTCAGGCGCGCCCCCAGTTCCTTCAGCACTTGGTCCCCTTCATAATGGCCGTATTGATCATTGATCTGCTTAAAGTGATCAATATCCAAATAAATAAGCGCGAGCTGAGACGAGGGGGATTGAGACGCCCGATCGTACAGAACGCGCGAGACTTCCTCGAATTTTCTCTTATTAAAAATCCCCGTCAGAAAATCATAATTCGCTTGAAACTTGTATTGCTTGAACAAAAGGCGGGCATCGGCTTCGTGTTTAATGATATATAGCGACAGCATTCCGCCCAAGGTAGAAATGAGCCAAAAATAAACGAGGGCCCCGGCAGGCTGTTCAGGCATAAGTAACAGCAGCGTCAGGGTGATAATAACATTTGAAAAGAGCAGCATAACGAACGCATTTTTGTGATTCGGCTTTTTTCCTCTGAATACGGCCACAGAAAGTATCGCAATCATGCCGACTGCGGCGATAGAATAAATGGCGCTGGCATTGAAATTGATCAGGATACGGCCTGCCACGATAATGAAAAAGGCAGCTGCTGTAGACACCCAGCCTCCGTAAAGAGCGGCGATGATAATGGGAATATTTCTGAGATCGATGATGAAATCAGAGTAAGAAAAGCCGAAAGCAATCAGAAAAACCCCTAAAAGCCCGCAAACCGCCCCCTTCAGTAATTGAAACATCGGACGGTCTTCTTTATGTGAAAGCGACTCTTTAAAAAGAACGGTGAAGAGATAATTAAATGTGATTAAAATCGTCAAATTAAGAAACAGTTCCTTCAGCATAACAATCACCCTTATATAAGTTACTAAAGAAAGGATGGAAAGAAAAGAGAAAAATCAATAAAAATACATATATTGTCAATTCTTACTTGACCGATCGGAATTGATGTAATATAGTGTTTAAGGATAATGAGCAAGGGAGTGTTTACCTGTTTTGGAGAATTTATTTGTAATCTTACATGTTTTTATTTTGTTTTTGTTTATAGCAGGTCTGTTTGTGATGCAAAAAAAACACGTTTCCTTTTCTAAACGTGTCTTTACCGCGCTCGGATTAGGCATTGTATTCGGTTTTGCGCTGCAATTGATTTACGGGCCGGCCTCACATGTCGTGACACAAACGGCCGATTGGTTTAATATCGCCGGCGGCGGTTATGTCAAATTGCTTCAGATGATCGTCATGCCGCTAGTCTTTATTTCTATTCTCGGCGCATTTACGAAGCTTAAACTGACCCATAACATCGGGAAAATCAGCGGACTGATCATCGGAATTTTGATTGCTACGACAGCAATTGCCGCGGCAGTCGGAATTGTTTCGGCGCTTTCCTTTGATCTGAAAGCCGTTCATATCGACCAGGGGAGCACTGAGTTATCAAGGGGTCAGGAGCTGCAGCAAAAATCTGAGGATATGACGGCCAAAACGCTGCCTCAGCAAATCGTTGAGCTTCTGCCGGGGAATCCGTTTCTTGATTTCACGGGAGCCAGACCGACTTCCACCATCGGAGTCGTTATTTTCGCCGCTTTCCTCGGCATCGCTTTTCTGGGCGTGAAACGGAAGCAGCCGGAGCACGCAGCGACATTCAGCGGAATTGTCGATGCGGTTTACGCGATTATTATGCGCGTCGTGACATTAATTTTAAGACTGACGCCTTACGGGGTATTGGCGATTATGACCAAAACGATCGCGACAAGCGACATCGACAGCATTGCGAAACTGGGGATGTTTGTGATCGCTTCATACGCCGCGCTTATCGCCATGTTTATCATTCACTTGCTGCTGATCACGTTCAGCGGTTTAAATCCGATCACATACGTGAAAAAAGCATTTCCGGTTATGGTGTTTGCGTTTACGTCCCGTTCAAGCGCAGGGGCTTTGCCGCTCAATATTAAAACACAAAAAAGCATGGGCGTACCGGAAGGCATTGCGAACTTCGCCGGTTCATTCGGCTTATCAATCGGTCAAAACGGCTGTGCCGGTATTTATCCGGCGATGCTCGCGATGATGATTGCGCCGACAGTAGGACAAAACCCGTTTGAACCGGGATTTATCATTTCCGTCATCGCCATCGTGGCAATCAGTTCATTCGGTGTAGCAGGTGTGGGAGGCGGCGCGACATTTGCGGCTCTGCTCGTCCTATCCGCTTTGAACATGCCTGTCGCGCTTGCCGGACTGCTCATTTCAATTGAGCCGTTAATTGACATGGGGCGCACCGCCTTAAATGTCAGCGGCAGTATGACCGCAGGGCTGTTAACAAGTAAAATGACGAAGGAAACCGATACCGCGGTGTACAATGATTCCACAATCGTCATTGAAGCTGAAGAAGCTTAAAAGCAGATCGATGGTTCATTCTCTTATAGAAAAATATGAGATAGAGCGCTAAAACGAAAAATCCTTCATCGTTGAACGAATGAAGGATTTTTTTTCGTTTCTAATGATTTCCGGGTTCAATTTCTTCCAGCATATTCATCACGGTGCTGTCATTTAAAACATTCACCGCGCTTTCTTCAAAGTGAATCGGCTCGGTATAGTGAGGCTTCGGCGAAGTTTCTTTACTGCGGCTGCGGTCTGCCTGTCCGTCCGTATGGGATGAGCCGGCGTGATTGCGGGAAGTCTGCTCATGCTGCTGTCCGCCGGATTCCCCGCCGAACGCCTGTTTGATCAGCTCGGCAGGCTGCAATGAGCCGGTTTGTGAATGCCGGGCTTTGTCCGTGTGCTGCTGTCCGCCGGATTCCCCGCCGAAAGCTTGTTGAATCAGGTCAGCAGGCTGCATGGAGTGTGTACCATCTTTATGCTGCATTCGGCCTGAAACCATTCCGGAGATTTTCCGGCGGATTTCGGGTGATAAAGCTGCAATCAGAATCGATGATCCGATCAGCAGCGCTGTCGGGCTGATGCCGCTTTTTTTTCTGAACAAGTTAAATCCCTCCTCATTCAATTGATTACGCTTACCTTTCCCTTTCCTTCTGATATTTATCCAAACCGCTCAGAATGCAAACGGCGTGCATAAATCCCGCCGAATAGAAAAACCTATACGTAAAGTGAGAAAGGAGGAATTCACATGATAAAAAAGCAAGCAGTTATCTCTGCCCTTCTTCTGCCGATGCTGATTACCGCAGGGTGCAGTATGGGGAACCAAGGAGAAGGAAAACGAAATGACAACCGCACCCAGAATGTAAATTACCGCAACACGCCTAACGACGGTGCGACAAATATGAATACAGTGAACCGTCATAACCAAAACACCGATCACAATGACAATCGTAACCTGAGAGTGGCTGATAAAGCCGCCGACAAGGTGACTGATTTAAAAGAGGTTAAAAATGCGACTGTGATCGTTGCAGGAAACAGCGCATATGTTGCCGTTGTTTTGACAAACGGGCAAAAAGGCGCCATCGCCAACCATTTAAAAAATAAGATTACCGATAAGGTGAAATCAGCCGATAAACATGTCCGGACTGTATATGTATCAGCGAACCCGGACTTCGTTGAACGCATGCAAGGCTACGGAAAACGAATCCAAAACGGACATCCTGTATCCGGTCTGTTTGATGAATTCGGCCAAATGGTGCAGCGTGTATTCCCAAACCCCAATAAATAAATGAATGGAAAAGCCGCATTTGCTGCGGCTTTTTTATTTTATCTGCCGTCACGACCCAGCGCTCCTGAGCATAAAGTAAAGAATGAGATGAAAATGAAAGGATCGGGGAGGGGAGCTTGTTTGCGTGACGGCATGGGGAAACGGGCGGCATTCACTCTGATCCTGTGCGGAGTCCTTGTCATATTGGCTGTCAGTTCAGCCGTTTCAGTAAGTATGATGTACGTCCTGTCAGGCCAAAACAGCCGCTCTGTTCCGACGAAGGAACAAGTGACTGAACACATGAATAAAGAAATTTACAAACATACAGCGATTTACTATACGGCGGATGAAAAGCCGCTCTTGGATCTGACCAAGCTTGCGCTGGACCACGCAAAGCGTATCAATCAAATCATTGTCGGCTATAAAGGTGCAGCGCCACTTGAACTCATTTTCTTTTCAGATGAAGCTGAAATGGAGCAATATTCAGGATTGAAAAATGTAGTCGGTTTTTATTCAGAACAGGAGCAGATGATGGGGCTTTTGCCTGAAGAGAAAAAACAGCTTTTGAAAAAAGATGAGCTGGCCGTTTTCATGTATAAGCAATTGATTATACATGAATATACACACTACGCGTTTCATCAAAAAACGCGGCAATTGGGGACGGATACGTCTGTATTTCCGCTTTGGTTTCATGAGGGGCTGAGCGAGTGGGTCGCGCATTATGATGTAGTCATTGATCCGATTGCATTTTCCGTCGTGCCGTTTGATCAATTAACGACCGACCGAAAATGGCAGAAATCGCGTATGGAATATGAAACAGATGTCTATTTGCAAAGCTTCTATATGATAAAGGACTTAACCGAAACATTCGGAGAAGGCATTATCTTAACCATTATCAACAAAACCGCCGAAACACAGGATTTTGAAAAAGGCTTTGAAGCGGCTACGAAAGAAAGCCTGAAACGATTTGAACATGATTTCACAAAAGCATATGAAAAAAAGAAAACGGCATTGGAGAGTCAGGTTTCCAACGCCGTTTTTTAATCAATGGAGGTTTTGCTGCTGCTGTCCCATTTGTCCTTTAATCGGAGGCATTTGCGGCTGTCCCTGGGCCGGCGCAAATGAATTCAGCATGGTCTGCATATCTTGTGCATTGAGCTGAGGAACCTGATAATAACCGTGTTTGTTTTGGTATAAGAAGATTTCATACGCCATTTCGACATATTGCTGAATTTGGGCGGAGAGCACTCTTCTAGTGACGGGATTGGTCATTTCAAGCGAGCTCATCGTCAAGAGAGAAGCTTGAGCTTTAATCAGGCCGAGCATATGGCCGCTGATCCCGAGATCTTTGACATCATTTAATGATTGATTCGGTTTTTTCGGCTGAGTCGGTTTTATACCGTAGACGGCCTGGTTCTGTTCCTTCATCATATATGTCGACGTTTCCTGAGAAGGCTTTTGGCCGGTCTTAAAGCATTCTGCCGTCAGATTATAGAGTCCGAGAATGAATTGATACTGGCGGTCAAGGATGTCGGCCAGCTGCTGATCCTGTATAAACTGTCTGAGCATCATAAATTGATCCAAAACGCCGACTGTTCCGGCCAGCACTTCATGCATATCGAAAAGCTCATGTCCTCCGTGATTCACTTGCGGTGAACCCGGGATCCCTTGATTTACTGGCGGCTGCTGCTGATTCTGCTGCTGTTCCACTGGTTGTTTTCCTCCTTCATGTCAAATCATCATTAAGATGTGAAAAAAGCCGATCCGTTATACATCAAGACCTGTTTCGTTACGTGGGGATTATTTACTATTTTGCGCCAGTGAAGACAATCTTTACAAAAAAGTGATGTGATTTTTAAGAAAATAAGCTAACGTATTTCTTAGAAGACAGGGGGGAAATGAATGAAGAAAAAAAGGGGTATGCGTCTTACGTGCTGTTTGCTGACGGTTTGTTTTTTGATGTTCAGCGTGAAAGATGCGGAAGCAATCGGACAAGCAGGATCACTGAATGAAGCTGGAATGGATAAAGCGTATAAAGAACAGCAGACAGAAGACTCCGGCCGTGTCCCGCTCAGAATCATCAGTATGAATGATCTGCACGGAAAAATTGATCAGCAATATGAGCTTGACCTTAACGGAGACGGTAAACCGGATGGCACTTTCGGGCGGATGGACTACGCCGCAGCGTACATTAAAAAGGCGAAAGCCGAGAAAGAACACGCCTTTGTCGTGCATGTGGGCGATATGATCGGGGGCAGCTCTCCCGTGTCAGCCCTTTTTCAGGATGAACCGACAGTAGAATTGATGGAAGACATCGGTTTTGATGTCGGAACTGTCGGCAATCACGAATTCGATGAAGGAACGAATGAGCTTAAACGGATCATCAATGGAGGAGATCATCCGGACGGTAAGGGGACAAGCGGTTATGACGGCCAAAATTTCCCGCTCGTCTGCGCCAACTGTAAACTGAAGTCAGGGGAGTCCTTTCTGCCGCCGTATGAAATTAAATACGTTTCCGGAATTCCGGTCGCATTTATCGGGGTTGTAACCAGATCGGCGGCAGGCATGGTCATCCCGGACGGAATTAAAAATATTACGTTTACGGATGAGGTAAAGGCTGTCAATGACGCCGCCGCTGACCTGAAGAAAAAAGGAATTAAAGCAATCGCCGTGCTCGCCCATATGTCTGCTGAACAAAATGGCTCAGCAATCACGGGAGAATCCGCAAAGCTTGCAAGCGGAACAGACTCAGAGATTGATGTGATTTTCGCCGCGCACAATCATAAAGTCGTAAACGGAGAAATCGACGGCAAGCTGATCGTGCAGGCATTTGAATACGGAAAAGCAATCGGAATCGCGGATCTTGAACTTGATAAAGAGTCGAAGGATATCGTGAAAAAATCAGCGGAAATCCAATATATCGATCAAAGCAAAATCAAGCCTGACCCGGCTGCGGCAGGCATATTAAGCAAATATGAAGAGAAAGTGAAACCGATTATCAGCGAAGCAGTCGGGGAAGCGGCCCATGATATAACGGGCGGGTATTCAAATGACGGCGACACGGCGCTCGGAAATCTGATTGCCGACGGTATGAAAGCGAAGATGAAATCCGATTTTGCGCTTATGAATGGAGGAGGCATCCGGGACGGCTTAAAAAAAGGGCCGATCACATGGGGAGACCTTTATAATGTACAGCCGTTCGGCAATGTGCTGACGAAGCTTGAAATCAAAGGAAAAGATTTGCGGGAGATCATTAACGCGCAAATTTCTCCGGTGTACGGACCGGATTACAGCATCAGCGGATTTTCTTATACATGGAACCCGGAAACCGGACAAGCGGTTGATATGAAGATGGCGGACGGGACAGACATACAGCCCGAAAAAGGATATACAGTAACAGTCAATCAATTTATGGCAACGGCAGCGGGGGCAAAATACGGTCCGATCGGGAAACTCGGCAAGAATCCGGTGACGGGGCCTGAGGATTTGGAAGCGACAGTAGACTATGTCAAAAGCTTTTCCGCGCCGATTTCTTATCAAACCGACGGCCGAATCCGCACGGCATCAGCCGCCGAAACACCTGATGACACCGGCAATCAGCCGGGAAGCGGGGAAACACCGGGCGGTACCAGGCCTGATAAAGGAGAAAAACCTCAAGCGGAAAAACCGGATGCAGCAGAACAGCCTGATCAAACCAAAAAACCTGAACGTCCTGTCGTAAAAGAAACAGCATCTGATACAGTGGAGTCAATTCCCGAATCCCGTCCGGCGTCTGCCGCAAATTCGGAACAAAGCACAAAACAGACTGAAAGCGGCACACAAAAAGGCCGCCCATTGCCTGATACTTCAGCGGGCAGCCATCAGACGGCATTGGCCGGACTGGTGATCACGGGTGCCGGCGTATATTGGCTTTTCAGAAAGAAAAGGGGAACCCGCACACGATGAACAAACTGAAACATATTCCGCTTCTCGTCATCATCGCCGGTATCATCATCACATGTTACGGAAGCTGGAAGATCATTGATTCACATATGAAAACGAACCATTCGCTTGAAGAAGCAAAAAAAGCAACAGAACCTGTCTTGGAAAAGAACGAAACAAAAAGCGCTGTGCTGACACAGCGCAAAAAAGAATTTCACCCCGAAACGGGTAAGGCAAGCGGCATTTTAGAAATCCCTGAAATCGACGCTGAGCTCCCGATCGTCGAAGGGACTGACGCAGATGATTTAGCAAAAGGCGTCGGACATTATAAGGACAGCTATTATCCGGGCGATCACGGCCAAATTGTGTTATCCGGCCACAGGGACACGGTGTTCCGCCGGACCGGCGAACTGAAAAAAGGAGACAGACTGAACGTGATTTTGTCTTACGGCACGTTTTCTTATAAAATCAGCCGTACAAAAATCGTCAGCCGGGATGATACATCTGTCATCACCCTTCAGCACAAGCGGGAGGAACTGATCCTGACCACTTGCTATCCGTTTTCTTACATTGGAAATGCGCCGAAACGATATATTATATATGCCGACCCTGTTTAAGAAAAATACGTTTCGGTAAAATGAGCCAGATCAGCCGGCATCGGCGCCTCGGCAACGATTTCTTCTCCTGAGATCGGATGGACGACACTGACTTTTTTTGCGTGAAGCGCCTGCCTGTGAAACAGCGTCCTGCTTCCGCCGTACAGGTCATCGCCCGCCAACGGATGGCCGATGCTTGCCATATGCACCCTGATTTGATGTGTTCTCCCGGTTTCCAGTTCAAGCTCTGCCAATGTAAGCTGCGCACCGGGATGATAGCCTTTCACTTTGTAATGGGTGACGGCGGCTTGTCCGCCGGGTGAGACGCGCCGTCTGACGGAATGTGACCTGTCGCGGCCGATCGGCGAGTCAACCGTGCCTTTTTTCGGCGTGACTTTTCCTTCCGCCGCGGCGATATAGGTGCGTTTTAATGTTTTGGTTTCGAGCTGACGGTCAAGGATTGCATGGGCCAGGCGGTGTTTCGCGAAAACGACCGCGCCTGACGTGTCACGGTCAAGACGGTGAACGTGGCGCACTTTCGCCTGCTCGCCGTTGATTTGAAAATGGTAAGCGATCAGGTTGCTGAGGGTGCCGGTCTGACCCTCTTCATTTGGATGAGTCGGCATTCCCGCCGGCTTATTTGCAATCAGCATATGATTGTCCTCAAATAAAATGTCCGGCTCTCCGTATTCCGGAGTCACCGAAGAACCCGTTTTTTCCTGAAGATCAATGAATAAGCGATCTCCGGTTTTCAGTATGATGTTGTTTTTCGGGGATGTTCGATTCACCTGAATGCTTTCTTGGTTCATCCATTCCGTAATTACGGGTTTTGACGCCTGGAATTCAGATTTCAGGACTGAAAACAGCCATTGTCCGGCGTGCTTTTCCGTAATCAGGAGTTCCAGACCGCGGTCATTTTGTTTCATATCATAAAGCTCCTTTTCAAGCGGAAAGCGGCTGTTTCAATAGGAAACACTTACCTTAGCTTTCGCGTTTTTTTCTATGCTATTCTTGATAAAGATTAAGGATATTCACATGGCAAGAAAGGTGATTGATGTGAGAATTGTGAACGCAGCGACTGACGGACAAGAAAGCGCGATACAAGAGCTTTCCTCTGAATTGTTTCAAAATGTCTTTCCTCTTTATTTCTCCGAACTGGAAATTCAGCGCTTTAAAAAAAGGGGCGTATTATCATTACAAAACCAACGTTACCAAGGAACTTTAAAAGAAGCGTTTCAAATTATGGCTTGTCTGCAAACGGTACATATCATGCTGTCAAAGCCGCACCCGGTATATGACGTCAAAGAGCGGGCGCTGTTTGATAAAAATTGCGCTTTGCTGAATGAATGCGGAATGAATTTTCCCTTTACCTATGATGATTTCGAGACAGGGGCCGGATCAGAAGCCTGCGGTCACAGAAGGCTGATCTGACGGGTATAAAGAGCCTTTTAACAGGCTCTTTTTTGCTTCCTTGACATGATACCACAATTTCTTTCCTCTAACTCCCTTTATAATGAGACAAATCCCCGAGCATAATAAATGTCGAAAGGGGTGCTTTACAATGAGTTCAATCAAACAATCAATGACTACCCACGTGGCTACCGTTTCTCCCAATCAAACGATTCAGGAAGCGGCTGCGCTGATGCACCAGCATAATGTCGGAGCAATTCCCGTCGTTGACGGAGGGGAATTAAAAGGAATGCTGACAGACCGTGATATCGCATTGAGAACAACGGCTCAAGGCCGCGACGGCCAAACACCTGTTTCACACGTGATGTCTTCTGCAGTTGTATCCGGAAACCCGGAAATGAGTCTTGAAGAGGCGTCACATCTGATGGCCCAACACCAAATCCGCCGCCTTCCCATTGTCGATCAAAATCATCTGGTCGGGATCGTTGCGCTTGGAGACTTAGCGGTCGATCAGCGTTCAAATGAGTCTGCGGGAGCAGCTCTTTCCAATATTTCCAGTCAAAACACACAGTAACGGATGAAGAGAGCTTGCACTCATGCAGGCTCTTCTTTCCGTGAGAATGTTACATTTTGAACGCGAAAGAAATTCACGGTATAGTGTATACATAGGTCAGTACGTTTAGCTAAAGGAGCTGTAACCATTGATAAAAGCATTAATCTTTGATTTTGACGGGTTAATTTTAGATACAGAAACCCATGAATATGAAGTGCTGCAGGAAATGTTTGAAGAACACGGTTCAACATTGCCTTTATCCGTCTGGGGAAAGGTGATCGGAACGGCCGCGGGGTTTAAGCCGTTCGCATATTTAGAGGAGCAGCTGGGAAGAAAGCTCGATCATGATGAACTGACGGCGATCAGGCGCGGGCGCTTCGAACAGCGGATGAAGACGGAAACGGCGCGTCCCGGGGTGGAGGCTTATTTAGCCGCGGCAAAAGAATTAGGATTGAAAGTGGGGCTCGCGTCCAGCTCAGATTTTAAATGGGTATCGGGCCATCTGAAGGAATTAGGCCTGTTTGATGAATTTGAAGTGATTCAGACGGCTGACGACGTAGAAGAAGTGAAGCCGAATCCGGAGCTCTATCTGAAAGCTGCGGAACATTTAGGCGTTGAACCATCTGAATGTCTGGCCTTTGAGGATTCGGTCAACGGCTCAATCGCAGCCAAACGGGCCGGCATGAAATGTGTCATCGTCCCGAATAAGGTAACAAGCGCCCTGTTATTTGAAGAATACGATCACAGACTGGAATCGATGGCGGAAATGGAACTTGAATTACTCTTACAGCGATTGAACGATCAAAACGAAACGGCAGGGGGAAGCAGCATTGTCTGAGAAACTTGATCTGACCCGTTTTGAAAAGAAAATGGTCATCCGGAATATGGAAGAGAAAGATATCAACAAAATTATTGAGCTGCAAAAGGATTGTTTTCCGGGGATGGAGCCGTGGGAGCCTGAGCATTTAATCAGCCATCTCGCGCACTTTCCGGAAGGTCAGTTTTGCGCCGAGTATGAAGGGGAAATTATCGGTTCATGCTCAAGCCTGATCATCAATTTCGATGAATATGATGACCGCCACACGTGGCAGGACATTACAGACGACGGTTATATCACGAACCACAACCCGGACGGATTGAATCTGTACGGGATTGAGGTAATGGTTCACCCGGAATACAGACGGATGAAAATCGGACACCGGCTGTATGAGGCGAGAAAAGACTTGGCGAGACGATTGAATCTGAAAAGCATCATTATCGGCGGGCGGATTCCGAATTATCATAAGTATGCGGAAGAAATGACGGCGAGAGCTTATGTCGAACAGGTGACGCGCCATCAGATTTATGATCCGGTGCTTTCTTTCCAGCTGATGAACGGATTTACGCTCATGCGGATCAATCCGAATTATCTCCCGGATGACACCGCGTCCATTAAATATGCGACATTAATGCAATGGAACAATGTCGATTACCTGCCGCAATCGAAGCGCTATTACAAATCGGCATTTCCGGTGCGCATCTGCGTCATTCAATATGAAATGAAAAAGATTTACTCCTTCGAGGAATTTGCCAATCAGGTTGAATATTATGTCGATGTGGCTTCCGATGCGAGATCTGATTTCGCAGTGTTCCCGGAGATTTTCACGACGCAGCTCATGTCTTTCCTCGAGGAGCGTTCTCCGAGTCTGGCCATTCAGAGGATTACCGAATATACCGAGGACTATATCAGCCTCTTTACAGATCTCGCGGTGAAATATAACGTCAACATCATCGGCGGCTCCCACTTCGTTGAAGAAGAGGGGAAAATTTATAACATCGCGTACTTATTCAGACGTGACGGCACGATTGAAAAACAATATAAGCTTCACATTACGCCGAATGAGCGGAAATGGTGGGGCATCAGCGCCGGAGACAGGGTGCGCGTATTTGATACGGACTGCGGAAAGATCGCCATTCAGATCTGTTACGATATCGAATTTCCGGAGCTTGCGAGAATTGCCGCGGATCAAGGGGCGAAAATTATCTTTACGCCGTTCTGCACTGAAGACCGCCAAGGCTACTTGCGCGTAAGGTACTGCTCTCAGGCGCGAGCGGTTGAAAACCAAATTTACACCGTCATCTCAGGTACGGTCGGAAACCTGCCGCAAACAGAAAATATGGATATTCAATACGCGCAGTCAGCCATTTTTGCTCCGTCTGATTTTGAATTTGCCAGAGACGGAATCGTCGGTGAAACGAATCCGAATATCGAAATGGTCGTGATCGGGGACGTGGACCTTGAAATCTTAAGAAGGCAGCGTGAAAACGGAACCGTGCGCCAGCTGAAAGACCGGCGCAAAGACATTTACCGGATTACGCATCTGAAATAAAAAAAACGCCCGCTCCGCTTAAGGGGACTGCCCCCCGTTTTTGAGACAGGGGTCAAAACACCTTTTAAACAGCCAATTGCCGATAGTTTA
>NZ_JAHOAA010000011.1:0-55027 GCF_019039175.1 Bacillus sp. FJAT-27001 | reverse complement strand
TGAGAGTAGGACGCCGCCAAGCTATCATTACGGTAAAGGCAGCTCATCATGAGCTGCCTTTTTTGTTTTTGAATAAAAACAAAACAAACACCGAAATACGGAAACGCCCATATACTAATTGCAAACTTCAAAAAGGTCCAAATTGTGTATACAATCAACAGCTTAAGGGAAGGCTATTCATACGGAGGTGGGCAAAATGAATGAAACGTCCAGCCATGAAGAAACATGTATTGTGTGTGAAACCAAAAAAAGCAGGGGAATCCATATTTATACGAAATTTATATGTTTAGAGTGTGAGAAGAAAGTAGTTTCCACTCCGACCTCTGATCCGAATTATGAATTTTTCGTTCGTAAACTGAAAAGCCTTCATACACCGACGTTATATTCTTAACCCTGAAAAGGGTTTTTTTTTTGCCTGAAATCAGAGGAGTTTTTACACTTTTTATAAAAGAACTGATACGATAAGAAGAGGAACTTGTTTAGACATGGAATGTAATAGATAATACTGATAAAAGTGAATAAATAGGAGTCGATCAAGTATGAAACCGTTTATTCAATATATGAAATGGACGCTTTGCGGCAGCACAGTTTTTGTATTAGCGGGGATAACCTTCTTTACGATAGGGCATCAGCCTTTTCTGTATTCGCTTTTATACGGGGCAGCCGGCGGAGCCGCTGTCAGTGCGGCCGGCCTGTGGAATGCGAAGCGTCTCTTTTTAAAAAAACACCGGCTGACAAGAAAAGAATATGCTTATATCAAGGAAAATCTTGAGGAAGCAAAGGGTAAAATCATCCGATTACGCAGGGCGCTTTTTCGCTCTAAAAGTATACAAATGCTGAAGCAGAATGCAGAGATACTGCGGATAACCCGACGAATATATCTGCTCACAAAGCAGGAGCCGAAGCGTTTTTATCAGGCAGAGCGTTTCTATTATCAAACGCTTGATTCTGTTGTGGAACTGACGGAAAAGTATGCTCTGCTCTCCTCACAGCCGCGAAAAAATAAAGATTTATCAATGTCCTTGAGTGAGACGAGGATGACTCTGGCAGGGCTTTCCAGAAGGCTGGAAGAGGATCTTCATGAACTGATGAAGGAGGACATCGACGACCTGCACTTTGAATTAGATATGGCAAAGCATTCACTGAGAAAATAAGAAAGGAAGAAGGAAATGGCCAAAGACCGTTCCGACGACAGCATGGGCGCCCAAAATGACCAGACTCCTCTAAAGCTTGCAGATACGCTGCCGGAAGAAAAAAGAGAAGCGGCACTTCAGCTCGCTGAAAAACTGGACCCTGGGAACATGCAAAGCATTGTTCTGTTTGGTTCACAGGCGCAGGCGAATCTTCTGGAATTTTCCCATACGATGATAGAGCACGTGCAAAGAAAAGATGCAGGAGAGATGGGACAAATATTGGCTGATCTGATGATTAAGCTTGACCAGGTAAACCCCGATGATCTGCAGATGAAGAACAAAGGGTTTTTCGCCAGGCTGTTTAAAAGGGTGTCCGGTTCCGTGCAGGAAGTGCTTTCGAAATATCAAAAGACAAGTGTGCAGATTGACCGTATCAGCAGAAGGCTGGAACATTCTAAAAATGTGCTGTTGAGTGACAATAAATTGTTAGATCAGCTGTACGCCCAAAATAAACAATACTTTTCTGATTTAACTATGTATATAGCAGCGGGGGAATTAAAATCAGATGAGCTGAAAACAAAGCTGATACCTGAAGCGGCAAGAAAAGCCGAATTACAAAAACACAATCAAATGGCCGCGCAGGAAGTGAATGATCTTCGCCAGTTTGCCGACCGTCTGGATAAGAGGGTGCATGATCTGCTGCTGAGCAGGCAGATTACGCTTCAGAGTGCGCCGCAAATCCGCCTGATTCAAAACACGAATCAGGCACTGGCAGAGAAAATTCAGTCCTCCATTGTTACGGCTATTCCTTTATGGAAGAATCAAGTCGCCATCGCGCTGACGCTTATGAGGCAGCGGAGTGCGGCAGATGTGCAGCAGAAGGCGGCGGATACGACAAATCAATTGCTGCTGAAAAACGCTGAACTTCTGAAAACAAGTACAGTCGAGACCGCGAAAGCCAATGAGCGCGGACTTGTTGAGGCAGAAACCCTCAAAAAAGTGCAGGAAAGCTTAGTCAGCACACTTGAAGAAATCATGTCTATTCAAGAAGAAGGCAGGATGAAACGCAGGCGTGCCGAGGAGGAGCTTGTTATCATGGAAGGCGATTTAAAAAAGAAGCTGCTTGATATGAGGTCCGGCCGGGATAACGGCTAGATGGCAAAAAGTCTTAGCTTTAAGTTGGCTCGCAGGCACGATATAATAAGAAAGACAGGAAAAGGATTTGTTTAAAAATGGACACACCTTTATATACAGCGCTGATGAAGCATGCGCACCGAAATACGTATTCTTTTCATGTTCCGGGACATCACAATGGAGATGTCTTTTTTGATGAAGCCAAATCTGTATATCAATCTCTTTTATCTATTGATATGACTGAGATCACGGGTCTTGATGACTTGCATCACCCGACGGGGGTCATTAAGGAAGCGCAGGATTTGGTGAGCAGATTTTACGGCTCTCAGGAAAGTTTCTTTCTCGTCAATGGAACGACCGCCGGCAATCTGGCGATGATTTTAGCTGTTTGTGAACCGGGTGAACCCATTCTGATCCAGCGTAATTGTCACAAGTCTGTTTTCCATGCGGCGGCATTGGCCGGAGCCAAGCCGGTTTATTTGGCGCCGGAAATCGATGAAAACATGCATGTGCCGGCACATGTATCCCTTTCAGTCATCGAAAAAGCGCTGGCGTCATATCCGAACGCGAAAGGACTTGTTCTGACCAATCCGACTTACTACGGGCATGCTGCCGATTTGACTGCGGCAGTTAACAAAGCCCATTCATACGGCGTTCCTGTACTGGTGGATGAGGCTCATGGGGCTCACTTTGTGTTAGGCCAGCCTTTCCCGCCTTCATCATTGGCTATGGGGGCAGACGCCGTTGTTCAATCGGCTCACAAAACGCTTCCGGCTATGACGATGGGGTCTTACTTTCATTTGAACAGCACCAGAATTGACAGAGATCGATTAACTTATTATGTAAGCAGTTTGCAAAGCAGCAGCCCGTCATACCCGATTATGGCATCTTTAGATACGGCGCGCGCTTATGTGCAGGATATTGCTGAAAAAGGGACACTTCCCGTTCATATGGAGCACATTGAGAAAATCAAACGAAGGTTCGCATCAATTTCTTCTATTGAAATAATCGAGCCTTCCGGATATGGGCTGCGGGCGGACCCGTTAAAATTAATTCTTCGGTCAAAGCTCGGACATTCCGGCTATTCATTACAACGGATTTTGGAGAGTGAAGGCATTGTTGCCGAGCTGGCTGACGAGTACCAAGTATTGCTCGTACTGCCGATAGGCGGCCGGCGGATGATAGAACAGGCAACCGTAAGAAACATACAGCAGAAACTGGAGAATACACCGCCCGATAAATTGCCGGATGCCGTGAATTGGACATTTCCGTCCATATCGACACTTGAATACCCGCAAAATGAGATGCGGAAGTTTACAAAAGAGCCTGCAGATATAAATAAGGCGGCCGGGCGCTTGCATGCGGGCAACATTATTCCTTATCCGCCGGGAATTCCGCTGATCATGGACGGAGAACGGATAACAGAAGAGATCGTACAAAAGCTTTCCCGTTTAATCGGCATGGACGCGCATATTCAAGGCTTGTTAAACGGGGAACAATTACTTGTCTATATAGAAGAGGAGAAATCATGAGCGGTTTATTTATAACATTTGAAGGTCCTGAAGGTGCAGGGAAAACGACTGTGCTTCAGGAAATGAAAGAGATTCTGTCGGCAGAGGGGCTCCCGGTGACAGCGACAAGAGAACCGGGCGGCATCGACATTGCGGAACAGATCAGAGAAGTGATCTTAAATAAAAACAATACACTGATGGATGCCAAAACGGAGGCGCTGCTTTACGCTGCGGCGAGAAGACAGCATTTAGTCGAAAAGGTGCAGCCTGCATTGAAAGAAGGCCGCATTGTGCTGTGCGATCGTTTCATCGACAGTTCGCTGGCTTACCAAGGCTATGCGAGAGGGCTCGGCATTGATGAAGTCCTTTCTATCAACCAGTTTGCAATCGGCGATACGATGCCTGATGTCACCATCTATTTTTCTATTGAGCCGGAAGAAGGGTTGAAACGGATTACGTCGAATGATTCAAGAGAGAAGAATCGTCTCGATCTTGAGGCCCTGCACTTTCATACGAAAGTACGGGAAGGATACCAAAAGGTAATGCAGCGTTTTCCGGAAAGATTCCATACAATCGACGCATCGAAAAAGAAGGAACTCGTCATTCAGGACGCACTTCAAGTGATAAATGAAGCATTGAAAAAAATTCAGTTGTGACCTGTTTCTCATAAGTTGCTATAATGAATGTAACGATAATGTTCTTTCCAACCTAAAGGGGGCCTAGAGAATGAAACTAATAGTGGCAGTGGTGCAGGATCAGGACAGCAACAGGCTTTTGAAAGTATTAACCGACCACAACTTCAGGGTGACGAAGCTTGCGACAACAGGCGGATTCCTTAAATCAGGCAATACGACGTTTATGATCGGGGTGGAAGATATCCGTGTCGATAAAGCGCTCAGCCTCATTAAAGAGAATGGCTGTAAACGTGATCAGATGATTGCCCCGGTATCCCCGATGGGCGGGAATGCGGATTCCTACGTTCCATATCCCGTCGAAGTGGAAGTCGGCGGAGCGACGGTCTTTGTCCTCCCGGTCGATGAATTTCATCAATTTTAAGGATTTGACGACGTGAAAATAAATTCTGACTTACGTACATTTATTGAGAAAAAGCAGCAGCCTGCTTATAAAGCGGCAGAGCTTTCCGGAACATTTAAAAGTTCAATGGACAGCCAAAGCAGCAAGCTGAAATTTGATCAGCTGAGCAGGTTCTTAACGGATATAGAAACGTTCGGGAAAAGGCTGACGAAGTCGAGAAACTTCAAAGACTTAGCGAAATTCAAAGGATTGGTAAAACGTTTTGTAAAAGAGGCCGTAGACAGCGGGTTATCGCATGAGACGGAGAAAAGCTTTGACCTGTACGGAAGCAGCCGGACTCTGGGGCTTGTGAAAGAAATAGATGAAAAACTGCTTCAGCTGACGGAAGAAATGTTAGATCAGGAAAAACCGGCAATTGATTTGCTGGATCGAATCGGAGAAATAAAAGGTTTATTGATTAACCTTTACACATAGAGAGTGATACAATGGCAATATCATGGAAGGAAATGACCGGGCAGCAGCCCAGAGTGATGCGGCTTTTGCATAACAGCATTGAAAAGAAAAGGCTTTCTCACGCATATCTGTTTGAAGGCAAAAAAGGAACGGGCAAATTGGATGCCGCACTGCTTCTCGCAAAAAGCTTTTTTTGCCTTGAAGACGGGACTGAGCCTTGCGGGGAGTGCCGGAACTGTAAGCGTATTGAATCCGGAAACCATCCCGACCTCCATGTGGTTCAGCCCGACGGATTATCCATTAAAAAGGCTCAGATCCAATCGCTTCAGGAAGAGTTTTCTAAAACAGGACTGGAATCGCATAAAAAGCTGTACATTATATCCCATGCGGATCAAATGACGACAAATGCAGCAAACAGTCTGCTGAAATTTTTAGAGGAGCCGAGTCAAGACACCATCGCAATTCTTATTACTGAGCAGCTCCACCGAATACTGGATACCATCGTTTCGAGATGTCAGGTTCTCCCGTTCCAGCCGCTTCAGCCGAAAGCCATAGAAGAAAGACTGATTGAACAGGAAGTGAGCCCTCACATGGCCCGGCTCTTAGCAAATATGACAAATAATATTGCGGAAGCAGTCGAATTAAGTCGAAATGATGAGTTTGCAGAGTCCAGAGCGAAAGTGATAAAATTGTATGAAGTCTTACATCAGCGGAAAGGACATGCCTTTTTCTTCATTCAGGATCAGTGGGTGCCCTTTTTCAAAGAAAAAACCCATCAAGAAATGGGTCTTGATATGCTCTTATTGATATACCGTGATGTATTATCCATCCAAATTGGAAATGAAGATAAACTGATTTATCAAGACTTATTCCAATCAATAAAACAGCATGCGCTGCAATTTACACAACAAAGCGTTACGAACCAAATTCTCGCTGTTTTAGAAGCAAAAAAACGGCTTCATTCCAATGTGAATGTGCAGGGATTAATGGAGCACTTGGTGTTAACGTTGCAGGAGGGATAAGCTTGTACAACGTAATAGGCGTCCGCTTTAAAAAAGCGGGGAAAATTTATTATTTTGATCCGAACGGATTTGATATAGAACAAGACAGCTGCGTCATTGTTGAAACCGTAAGAGGTGTCGAATACGGGCAGGTTGTCATCGCAAATAAACAAGTGGACGAGCATGATGTTGTGCTTCCGCTTCGAAAGGTCATACGCGTTGCTGATGAACGCGATCTTCTCATTGTAGAAGAAAACAAACAGGAGGCCCTGTCCGCTTTTGAAGTCTGTCAGAAAAAAGTGGCTGACCACGGCTTAGATATGAAGCTGGTTGATGTTGAGTTTACATTTGACCGCAATAAAGTCATTTTTTACTTTACAGCAGACGGACGGGTTGATTTCAGGGAATTGGTCAAAGACTTGGCTTCTATCTTTAAAACGAGAATCGAATTGCGCCAAATCGGGGTGAGGGACGAGGCGAAAATGCTCGGCGGTATCGGACCATGCGGGAGAATGCTTTGCTGCTCCACGTTCCTCGGTGATTTTGAACCGGTGTCCATCAAAATGGCGAAGGATCAAAATTTATCGTTGAACCCAACGAAGATTTCCGGTCTGTGCGGCCGTTTGATGTGCTGTTTGAAGTACGAAAATGATGAGTATGAGACGGCAAAAGAACAGCTGCCGGATTTAGGCGAAATGATTACGACGGCAAACGGCCCCGCAAAGGTTGTCGGTCTTAATATTCTGGAACGGGTGCTTCAGGTGGAACTGAAGAATCGTGAAAAAGTGATAGAATATACTTGGGAAGAGCTCTTGGAAGAGGGCGTCGTATCCGCACAAACCACAGATTAACGAGGTGTGGAACCTTGGATAAAAAAGAGTTATTTGATACTGTCATAAACCTGGAGGAACAAATCGGTTCGCTGTACCGTCAGCTGGGTGACTTAAAGCAGCATATCGGCGAAATGATTGAAGAGAATCACCATCTTCAGCTTGAAAATAAGCATTTGCGTAAGCGGCTTGATGATACGACAGAGCAAATTGAGAAATTCAAAGCCGATCAGAAAGAAACAAAAACACAGAAGGCAGAGCAGAGTGATATAGGAGAAGGGTACGACAATCTGGCCCGGCTGTATCAAGAAGGCTTTCATATTTGCAACGTCCATTATGGGAGCGTCCGCAAGGGAGATTGCCTTTTTTGTCTGTCCTTCTTAAATAAAAAATAAGGAAAAGGCTTCCGCTGATGTCGGAAGCCTTTTTCAAAGAGTGCCGAAAGGAATAAGATTATGGTTTCATTACGTGATGATGAAAGATTGGATTACTTATTAGCAGAGGATATGAAAATAGTACAGAGTCCGACGGTTTTCGCTTTTTCATTAGATGCCGTGCTGCTGTCTAAGTTTGCATACGTTCCGATTCAAAAGGGGAACATCGTTGATTTATGCACGGGGAACGGCATTGTGCCGCTTTTGCTCAGCACAAGGTCAAAAGCTGATATCACCGGGGTTGAAATTCAGGAACGCTTGTATGATATGGCGCTCCGAAGCGTGGAATACAACGGGCTGGGCGGTCAGATCAGTCTCATTCATGATGATCTGAAAAATATGCCGGAAAGACTCGGACATAATAAATATGATATTGTCACCTGCAATCCGCCTTATTTTAAAACACCGAAAGAGGCGGAGCAGAACCTGAACGAGCATCTCAGAATCGCAAGGCACGAAATTCTTTGCACGCTTGAAGATGTGATTTCCGTCAGCAGCAAACTGCTGAAGCAAGGCGGAAAAGCGGCTCTCGTTCATCGGCCGGGGAGGCTTTTGGAAATCTTTGAATTAATGAAAGCGTACCGAATAGAACCGAAACGGGTTCAGTTTATTTATCCGAAACAAGGTAAAGAAGCGAATACCATTTTGGTTGAAGGAATTAAAGGCGGCCGCCCTGATCTCAAAATTCTTCCCCCGCTGTTCGTATACAATGAACAAAATGAATATACGAAAGAGATCCGCACGATTTTATATGGAGACAAATAGTCATTTCTTTTATGTGCTGCTGTGCAATGACAACAGTCTGTATGCCGGTTATACAAATGATCTGCAAAAACGGCTGAAAACCCACAATGAGGGAAAGGGCGCGAAGTACACAAGGGCGCGTAGGCCGGTTTCGTTATGCCATGCGGAATCATTTGAAACAAAACGGGAAGCGATGCAGGCGGAATACCGTTTTAAGCAGCTGACCCGAAAGAAAAAAGAGCAATATATAGAAGAAAAACGACGCAGCAAGGAGGCTGTATATGTTAAGACGCCAGATGAGTTTTAACGGAAAATCTGAAATGGGAACTCTGTACCTTGTTCCTACACCGATCGGCAATTTGGAGGACATGACCTTTCGTGCAGTAGAGACGCTGAAATCGGCCGATGTCATAGCTGCCGAAGATACGAGACAGACGAAAAAGCTGTGCCATGTTTATGACATAGAAACATCTCTCATCAGCTATCATGAACATAATAAAGAAAGCAGCGGCCATAAAATCATTGAATGGCTGAAAAGCGGAAAGAATGTGGCATTGGTCAGTGATGCCGGCATGCCGACAATTTCCGACCCGGGGGCTGAGATTGTGAGAGATTTCACCCAAATCGGCGGATATGTCGTTCCGCTCCCGGGTGCTAATGCGGCATTAACCGCGCTGACCGCATCAGGCATCACCCCGCAGCCGTTTTTCTTCTACGGATTTTTAAACAGACAGAAAAAAGAAAAGAAGAAAGAACTCGAAATCCTGAAAAAACGGCAGGAAACGATGATATTTTACGAAGCGCCGCACAGATTAAAAGAAACATTAATAGCAATGCATGACGTTTTGGGTAATCGAACCATCGCCGTCACGAGAGAATTAACGAAAAAGTACGAGGAATTCATCAGAGGAACCATCGCCGAGGTGATGGAATGGGCAAATGAAGATCAAATCCGCGGTGAGTTCTGTCTCGTTGTCGAAGGAAATCAAACCGCTGAACCGGATGAAGAGGAAAAGCCTTGGTGGACGGAGCTTTCTGAGAAAGAGCATGTGGAGCATTACATAAACGAAGGAGCATCTTCCAAACAGGCCATAAAACAAACAGCGGTAGATCGGGGCGTACCGAAACGAGAGATTTATGACGCTTATCACATTCAATCATAAAAAAAACCGTTCTTGTATCGTAACAAGAACGGTTTTTGTATGAAATAGCTTATTTTTGGTTTTGAAGCTGGTTTTGAATTTCAGAGATGATTTGCTCAGCGCCTTCTTTGCTGAGTACCAATTTGCCGCCGGCAAGTTTAAGGTTATCATCAGAAACTTCACCAGTTACTTGGCAAGTCATGTTTGGTTTATATTTTTTAAGGATGATTTTTTCATCATCAACATAAATTTCAAGAGCGTCTTTTTCTGCGATGCCCAGTGTACGGCGAAGTTCGATAGGGATAACGACGCGTCCAAGTTCATCAACTTTACGTACGATACCAGTAGATTTCATTAACAGTCTCCTCCCGAGAGATAATTATTTTGTAGTTTATATTTTTCTTCGTCATTATTCGACAAAATTCCTTACATTCCTAGCATAACAAGGTTTCCAATAATCGTCAATCTTTTTGTTTACTATTGATTGTAAGAATTAGTTCTTATAGTAAGTAAAGCCTTGGAAATCCTGAAATAACAGGCTTTTTGACTGCTTTTTCGAACCTATTATCCTACTGAAAATCCTTTTAAATCAAGACTTTCGAACCAAGATGTTTTATATTAGTAGATTATATACGACAAATTTCGACATGTTAAGACTTTTTTTAATTTCAATAAAAATTTTTAATTTTATTTACTCTTTTACGCGCAGTACGTATATATCCTTGATCTTAAAGGCTAAGATGGTATCATAGATAGAGGACAAATATCAATATTGTATATCAAATAAAACCGCTCTCGTCCTTTGGGCGTGAGCTTTTCGACATTCTGAATGGGAGGTTGCAACATGCCGCAAGACAATAATACTTTTTATATTACAACCCCGATATATTATCCGAGCGGAAAATTACATATCGGCCATGCTTATACTACCGTGGCCGGCGATGCGATGGCGCGTTACAAAAGATTAAAAGGATTTGACGTACGCTACTTAACCGGAACGGATGAGCACGGACAGAAAATCCAGCAGAAAGCGGAGGAAGAGAATATCACGCCTCAAGCTTATGTGGATCGTGCAGTTGCTGAAATCCAAAAACTATGGAAGCAGCTCGACATTTCTCACGATGATTTCATCCGGACGACGGAAAGCCGGCACAAAGAAATTATCGAGAAAGTGTTTCAAAAACTTCTTGATAATGGTGACATTTACCTGGATGAGTATGAGGGCTGGTACAGCATCCCTGATGAAACATTCTATACGGAAACACAGCTGGTGGATGTAGAAAGAAATGAGAAGGGTGAGGTTGTCGGCGGAAAAAGCCCGGACAGCGGCCATCCGGTCGAATTAATCAACGAGGAGTCATACTTCTTCCGCATGAGCAAATACGCAGACCGCCTGCTGAAGTTTTATGAGGAAAATCCTTCTTTCATCCAGCCTGAATCACGCAAAAATGAAATGATTAACAACTTCATTAAACCGGGGCTTGAAGACTTGGCCGTTTCCAGAACGACGTTCGACTGGGGCGTAAAAGTGCCGGGAAATCCGAAGCATGTCGTGTATGTATGGATTGACGCACTGTTCAACTATATAACAGCGCTCGGTTACGATACGGAAAATGATGAGCTTTACAAAAAGTATTGGCCGGCTGACGTCCATCTTGTCGGTAAAGAAATTGTCCGTTTTCATACCATTTACTGGCCGATTATGCTGATGGCGCTTGATCTCCCGCTGCCTAAGCAAGTATTCGCGCATGGCTGGTTATTGATGAAAGACGGAAAAATGTCGAAATCAAAAGGAAATGTCGTTGATCCGGTAACGTTAATTGAACGCTACGGCTTGGATGAGCTTCGCTATTACCTGCTTCGCGAAGTACCGTTCGGTTCAGACGGTGTCTTTACGCCGGAAGGTTTCGTAGAACGGATTAATTATGACTTGGCGAACGACTTAGGAAACCTTCTGAATCGTACAGTCGCGATGATCCAAAAATATTTTGACGGTGAGATTGGTTCATATGAAGGAAATGTGACCGATTTTGATTCAGAGCTTTCTTCTGTAGCCGGTGAAACGGTTAAAGCTTATGAAAAGGCAATGGAAAACATGGAGTTTTCAGTCGCTTTATCAACGCTATGGCAATTAATCAGCCGTACGAACAAATATATTGATGAAACTGCTCCGTGGGTGCTTGCTAAAGATCAGGAAAAAGAAAAAGAATTACGTTCCGTCATGTATCATTTAGCTGAATCTTTACGTATCTCAGCCGTATTGCTCCAGCCTTTCTTGACACAAACGCCTGAAAAAATGTTTGCCCAGCTCGGAGTTGAGGATCAGTCTCTTAAAGCATGGGACAGCATTCAGACATTCGGCCAATTGAAGAACGCGAAAGTGAAAAAAGGGGAACCGCTTTTCCCTCGTCTTGAAGCTGAAGAGGAAGTAGCTTACATCAAGCAAAAAATGCAAGGAACTGCTCCTGCTAAAGAAGAAAAGGCGGAAGAGCCGCAAGAAGCAGAGCGTCTTCCTGAAATTACGTTTGATCAATTTATGGATACAGAACTTCGCGTCGCAGAAGTCTTGTCCGCAGAGCCGGTGAAAAAAGCAGATCGGCTGCTGAAATTGCAAATTGATCTGGGCTTTGAACAGCGCCAAGTTGTATCAGGTATCGCGAAGCATTACACACCGGATCAGCTTGTGGGAATGAAGATCATTTGTGTAACGAATCTAAAACCGGTAAAACTGAGAGGCGAGCTTTCTCAAGGAATGATACTGGCAGGAGAATCGGACGGCGTTCTCAAAGTTGTAGCTGTCGACCAGTCATTACCGAAAGGCACTCGAATTAAATAATAGATGCAAAAGGTGTTTCACGTGTAACATTCCGTCGAACACCTTTTGTTTTTCAACAAGAAAGGAGTTTTTATGATGCTTTTTGATACACATGCGCACTTAAATGCCGAGCAATTTGACACAGACTTAGAGGAAGTCATTGCGCGTGCAAAGGCTGAAAAAGTTGAACGGATCGTCGTTGTCGGATTCGACAAACCCACTATCACGCGTGCGATGGAGCTGATTGAGGAATATGACTTTATATACGCTGCGATCGGCTGGCATCCGGTAGACGCAATTGACATGACAGAGGAAGATTTATCATGGATTAAGGAACTGTCCTCTCACGAAAAAGTCGTGGCAATCGGAGAGATGGGCCTTGATTATCACTGGGATAAATCACCAAAAGACGTTCAGAAAGAAGTATTCCGGAAACAAATCGCTCTCGCCAAAGAAGTGAACCTTCCAATTATCATTCATAATCGTGATGCAACGGAAGATGTTGTCACGATTTTGAAAGAAGCGGGGGCGGAAGAAGTCGGCGGTATTATGCACTGCTTTACGGGGAGCGCGGAGGTTGCGCGGCAGTGTATGGATATGAATTTTTATATTTCATTCGGCGGACCGGTTACCTTCAAAAATGCGAAGAAACCAAAAGAAGTAGCAAAGGAAATTCCGAATGACCGTTTGCTGATTGAAACGGACTGTCCTTTCCTGACACCGCATCCTTTCCGCGGTAAACGAAATGAGCCAAGCTACGTAAAATATGTTGCTGAACAGCTCGCTGAATTAAAAGGGCTGACATATGAAGAAATTGCCTCAATTACAACCGAAAACGCAAAAAGACTTTTCCGCATGAACTGACAGAATGCGCTGTCGTAACGTGTAAAGGCTTGTCCGATTCAGTGGATATGTAAAACGGTTCTACAAGCTTCCTTCTCCTCATAAGATAGGTTGTCGATATGTCTCTCTTCCTTTTTTTGCTTTGTTTTTGCATAATGAGGGATACGCTGAAGGTTTTTCATCTTCGAGATGGGAGGGTTGACAGCATTTTAGATACTCTATATAATCTCTCCGAGGAGAAGGAGGCGTTTTTCATCACACAAAAAATGAAAAAACTGTTTTCCGTAAAGCTTGGTAAAAGCAAGGTTATTCTTATTGCAGCTATTATTCTGCTGGGCGGAACCGGGACTGCATACGGGGCACATGAGCTCTCAAAACAATCAGTTTCTGTTTCTATCAACGGCAAGAAAAAGCAAATACGCACTCATGCAAAAACGGTTGGGGAACTTCTGGAAGATTTACATATAGAGACGAGAAATGAAGACCGGATTACCCCGTCTAAGCAGACAGCATTGGCAGACAACATGAATGTCGTGTATGAAGCTGCAAAGCAGATCCGTGTGACAAGAGGCGGAGAAGAAAAGACTTTATGGTCAACGGCAAAAACAGTCGGCGCATTTCTGAACGAACAGCATACACCTGTGAATCAGCACGATAAAATAGATCCAGCAGCAGATACGAAGGTGACAAACGGCATGAAAGTCACGGTCGACCCGGCTTTTCAGGTCACTGTAAATGATGCGGGAAAGAAAAAGAAAATATGGACGACTTCGACTACGGTCGCTGACTTTTTAACGCAGCATAAGATGGACATGAAAGACGAAGATAAAGTAAAACCGGCATTACACGAAAAGCTCACAAAAAATCAGGCCGGCATACAAATCACTCGTATCGAAAAAGTCACCGATGTAGTTGAGGAAAAAATAGCGTATCAAGTGAAAGAAAAAGAAGATGCGTCTCTCGACAGCGGGAAAGAAAAGATCGTTCAAAAAGGAAAAGAAGGCAAACTTAAAAAGCATTTTCATGTTGTCAAAGAAAATGGAAAAGAAGTTTCAAGAAAGCTTGTTAAAGAAGAAACATCTGAAAAAAGCAAAGATCAAATCATTGCGGTCGGCACAAAGCGGCACAGTCCCAAGATTGAGCAGCTCAGTGCACCTGTGAAGGCATCTTCTGGCGAAACCGGATCTTCCGGTAAAGTGATTACCGTGTCTTCCACGGCTTATACCGCAAGCTGCAGCGGCTGTTCCGGCCATACGGCTACAGGCGTTAACCTGACAAGCAATCCGAATGCTAAAGTCATTGCGGTAGACCCAAGCGTCATTCCGCTCGGCACAAGAGTCCACGTAGACGGATACGGGGATGCCGTGGCCGCTGATACAGGCTCAGCCATTAAAGGAAGACGGATTGATGTCTTTTTCCCTGAAAAATCTTCGGCTTACCGCTGGGGAAAGAAACAGGTCAAAATAAAAATCTTAAATTAATTCCGATTCACTCAGAGGGTTTTGCGCCCTCTGTTTTTTTCGTTATAATAGGTAAAGTGTATTTTCAGTATATTAGACGTGACATGTAAGCAAAGGTTTCGTTTTGGATATAAAAAGTTTTTTTGGAGGAAGTAATGAAAATTAAAGAAATTATTGTAGTCGAGGGACGCGATGACACTGCGCGCATAAAACTTGCCGTTGATGCGGATACGATCGAGACAAACGGTTCCGCAATCGGAGACGAAGTCATCAGACAGATTCGGCTGGCGCAGGAAACGAGAGGGGTCATCGTGCTGACGGACCCGGATTTTCCGGGGGAAAAGATCCGGAAAACCATTTCTGAAGCAGTACCCGGCTGTAAACACGCATTTCTGCCCAAACATCTTGCCAAACCGAAAAACAAGCGCGGCATTGGCGTTGAGCACGCATCCATTGAAAGCATCAGAGCATGTCTGGAAAATGTGCATGAAGAGATGGAGGCAAAGCCGAGTGAGATTTCAGCTGAAGATGTCATACAGGCCGGTCTGATCGGCGGACCGGCTGCCAAAAGACGCCGCGAACGATTGGGCGACCTGCTGAAGATCGGCTATACAAACGGCAAGCAGCTTCAAAAACGGCTGCAAATGTTTCAAATCAAAAGAAGTGATTTTATTGATGCGCTCGATGCTATGAGGCAGGAGGAACAGGATGAACAATAAAGATATCGCGACACCTATCAGAACGAAGGAAATTCTGAAAAAGTACGGTTTCTCTTTTAAAAAGAGTCTGGGACAGAATTTCTTAATTGATACAAATATATTGGACAGAATTGTGGACCATGCGGAAATTACGGATCGGACCGGAGTCATTGAAATCGGGCCCGGAATCGGCGCGCTGACAGAGCAGCTTGCCAAACGGGCGAAAAAGGTCGTCGCGTTTGAAATTGATCAGCGCCTGCTTCCCATTCTCAATGATACGCTGTCTCCGTATGACAATGTAACGATCATTCATCAAGATGTGCTGAAAGCAGACGTCAAATCTGTCATTGAAGAGCAGTTTCAGGATTGTGATGAAATTATGGTGACGGCGAATCTCCCATATTATGTGACGACGCCGATCATCATGAAGCTTTTGGAAGAACATCTTCCGTTAAAAGGAATTGTCGTGATGCTGCAAAAAGAGGTCGCTGAGCGGATGGCCGCTGATCCTTCCTCTAAGGAGTACGGATCGCTTTCCATTGCGGTTCAGTTCTATACGGAGGCCAAAACCGTCATGACCGTCCCGAAAACGGTGTTTGTGCCTCAGCCTAATGTCGATTCTGCCGTCATCCGTCTCTTGCTTCGTGACGGCCCGGCGGTTGACGTCGATAATGAACCGTTTTTCTTCCAGCTGATTAAAGCAAGCTTCGCACAGCGCCGGAAAACCTTGCTTAACAACCTTGTGAACAATCTTCCGGGCGGAAAAGAGAAAAAAGCTCAAATTGAAGAAGTTCTTCAAGAAACGAATATTGACGGAAAGCGGCGCGGTGAATCCCTGTCCATAGAAGAATTCGCGCTCCTGTCCAACGGATTGCATAAAGCCCTTTTCTAAGAGGGCTTTTTGTTTTGCGTCACCACTTGGACTGCCGCTACATAGGCTAGAGGAGAACCTTATTCATTCAACTGCAAGAAAAGCTTGAAACATCAAGCGCCGCAGCGGAAAGAGGTGTATTTGCCAAGACTTCTTTCATGATGAGGCTTAGTCTATTTGTGGAGTGGGTAACGTGCAATTTCAAATAGGAGATATGGTAGCCAGGAAATCCTATCAAATGGATGTTTTATTTCGCATTATCGGTATAGAGCAAACAAGCAACGGAAATTCAATTGCCATCCTGCATGGTGACGAAGTCAGATTGATTGCGGATGCTGATTTTTCTGATTTGGAGCCTGTCAGAAAAGACGAACAGGCCATGAGAAAGAAAAGAGATGAAAGCAGGATGAATGAATCTCTCGAGCTGCTCCGCCAGGATTATAAGCTGCTTCGGGAAAAACAGGAATATTATGCGACAAATCAATATCAGCATCAGGAGCACTACTTTCATATGCCCGGAAAGGTATTGCATCTGGACGGCGATGAGGCCTATTTGAAAAAGTGCCTGAACTTTTATGAAAAAATCGGTGTGCCGGTATACGGAATTCATTGCCATGAGAAAAAAATGCCGGCATCAATTGACGAGCTGCTTGATAAATACAGGCCGGATATTTTAGTCATCACCGGCCATGATGCATATTCCAAGCATAAGGGAGGCGTGAACGATTTAAGCGCCTACAGGCATTCCAAACACTTTGTCGAAACCGTTCAAAGAGCGAGGCGTAAAGTCCCTCATTTGGATCAGCTGGTCATATTCGCGGGGGCCTGCCAATCTCATTTCGAGTCTTTAATCAGAGCGGGCGCGAATTTCGCAAGTTCTCCGTCACGCGTCAATATCCACGCGCTTGACCCGGTATATATTGTCGCGAAAATCAGCTTCACCCCGTTTATGGAGCGGATCAATGTATGGGATGTCCTGAGAAATACGCTGACGAGAGAGAAAGGGCTGGGAGGAATTGAAACGAAGGGTGTGCTGCGTGTCGGTATGCCGTATAAATCAAATGGATGAGTGATAAAACCCGCATATATTTCGCTATGCGGGTTAATTATTTTACATATTGATACATAAATTTCCGGAACTTGTGAAAAATAACGCAGAAATCAATAGAATTTTGTCAAAATAATTTTGTTGACAATGACTTATTAACGTTGATATAATTTAAATTTTATTTGACAAAATTGGGCTCTTGTTGTACAATAAATGTAGTGAGGTGGATGCAATGGCGAAGACGTTGTCCGATATAAAAAGATCGCTTGATGGGAATTTAGGTAAACGGCTTACGTTAAAAGCAAACGGCGGCCGCCGAAAAACGATTGAGCGTTCGGGCATTTTAGCTGAGACGTACCCTTCTGTTTTTGTGATACAACTAGATCAAGACGAGAATTCGTTTGAAAGAGTTTCATACAGTTATGCTGATATTCTGACTGAGACTGTTGAATTGACATTCAATGACGATGCGGCAAGCTCAGTAGCATTTTAATGGGCAGTGAACCTTTTGTTTACTGCTTTTTGTTTTGCCTTCTAAAGCTCTTCTAATTATTCCCTCGAAAGTTTCAGCCGATTAAACGGAAGCTATAAGTGTCACATGTTTTATCGTGGCGTGCACGAATGGTGATCAATTCTATAAAAGGGGTTGTTTCGTTTGGGCAGACGTCGTGGAGTTATGTCAGATGAGTTCAAATATGAGCTGGCGAAGGACCTTGGTTTTTACGATACGGTGAAAAACGAGGGCTGGGGAGGCATTCGGGCGCGTGACGCCGGGAATATGGTAAAGCGCGCGATTGAGATTGCCGAACAGCAGATGGCGGCTCAGAACCAAAATAACCGATAATGCAGTGGCCCGGGGGACAATCCGTTCCCCGGTTTTTTCTATCGGCTGTCAAAACCGGCTTCAATTTCGGATAAGTACCTCCGGGTCTCCAAATGTGATACAATGTTCATACTTATGTTTAGATGGAGAAGTAGGTGAAAGCTATGCGTATTTTAGAAAAAGCGCCGGCCAAAATCAATCTGTCCCTCGATGTGACGAGTAAACGCCCGGATGGTTATCACGAAGTGGAGATGATCATGACGACAATTGATTTGGCAGATCGGATTGAACTGACAGAACTGCCCGAAAACGTTATCAGAGTGGCGTCGCATAATCGCTTTGTTCCGGATGATCAAAGGAATCTGGCTTATCAGGCAGCCAAACTGCTTAAAGAACGATTTCAAGTCAAAAAAGGCGTTTCCATTATGATTACAAAAGTGATCCCTGTAGCGGCAGGGCTTGCCGGCGGAAGCAGCGATGCGGCAGCCACGCTCAGAGGGCTGAACAGGCTTTGGGATTTAAAGCTTTCTGTCGAAGAGCTCGCGGAGCTTGGAGCTGAAATCGGTTCAGACGTGTCCTTCTGTGTATACGGAGGAACTGCCCTGGCAACCGGACGCGGTGAGAAGATCAGGCACATCAGTGCTCCGCCTCATTGCTGGGTCGTGCTCGCCAAACCGACGATCGGGGTATCGACTGCCGAAGTGTACCGCCGGCTGAACTTACAGCAGGTTCGGCATCCGGATGTGCAGGCGATGATTGACGCGATTGAAGAAAAAAGCTTCCAAAAGGTATGCGGACAATTAGGAAACGTATTGGAGTCGGTTACGCTCAGCCTCCATCCCGAGGTGGCGATGATTAAAAATCAAATGAAACGCTTCGGCGCTGATGCGGTGTTAATGAGCGGAAGCGGACCGACTGTATTCGGTTTGGTTCAATACGAATCGAAGGTGCAGCGGATTTATAACGGGTTAAGAGGTTTCTGTGATCAAGTGTACGCGGTGCGGATGATCGGCGAACAGAATGCTCTTGATTAAATCCGTATGTTAAGTTATATTATTTTTAAATTATTCGGATTTTGGGGGTAAGTTCATGAAGTTTCGTCGCAGCGGCAGATTGGTGGACTTAACAAATTATTTGTTAACCCATCCGCATGAATTAATACCGTTAACGTTTTTCTCAGAACGGTATCAATCAGCAAAGTCATCAATCAGTGAAGATTTAACGATTATTAAACAGACCTTTGAACAGCAAGGCATTGGGACGCTGCTTACAGTGCCGGGAGCTGCCGGAGGCGTCAAATACATTCCGAAAGTGAAACAGGCTGAAGCAGAAGCGTTTATACAGGAGCTGGGACAGTCTTTAGTAAATCCTGAGCGTATCCTTCCGGGCGGTTATGTATATTTAACGGATATCTTAGGAAAACCATCTGTCCTCTCTCATGTAGGCAGGCTTTTTGCTTCCGTTTTTGCGGAGCGGGAGATTGATGTGGTGATGACCGTTGCGACAAAAGGAATCCCTCTTGCTTACGCAGCGGCCAGTTATCTGAACGTTCCGGTTGTCATCGTGCGAAAAGACAATAAAGTGACGGAAGGCTCCACGGTGAGCATCAATTATGTATCAGGGTCATCTAACCGCATTCAAACGATGTCGCTTGCGAAAAGAAGTTTGGCTACGGGTTCGAACGTTTTGATTATTGACGATTTTATGAAAGCCGGCGGCACCATTAACGGCATGATCAGCCTGCTTGATGAGTTTAATGCAAACGTTGCGGGAATAGGCGTCTTGGTTGAAGCCGAGGGAGTGAACGAACGGCTTGTCGATGAATACATGTCACTGCTCACGCTTTCAACCATCAATATGAAAGACAAAACGATTGAGATTCAAAACGGCAATTTTCTGCGATTTTTTAAAGAACAGCATTTAAAGAATGGGGAGACAGAAAAATGACAAAAGCAATCCATACAAAACACGCGCCGGCAGCGATCGGGCCATATTCACAGGGAATCATCGTAAACAACATGTTTTACAGCTCAGGCCAGATTCCTCTTACTGCTGAAGGAGAAATGGTAAACGGTGATATCACAGAACAAACGCATCAGGTGTTCAGCAATTTAAAAGCTGTGCTGAAAGAAGCGGGCGCTTCTCTCGAGACGGTTGTCAAAGCAACGGTGTTTATTGCTGATATGGAGCAGTTTGCGGAAGTGAATGAAGTGTACGGACAATACTTTGATGTACATAAGCCGGCAAGGTCTTGTGTGGAAGTGGCGAGACTGCCGAAAGACGCTCTCGTGGAAATTGAAGTCATTGCGCTGGTGAAATCTTAAATCTCAGAAAAGTGGTTCCGGTCTCCGGGATCACTTTTTTTATGCAGTATATGATCCCCAAATATGGTTTATCACCTAATTGTGTATGTATATCCTATATTTTCAAAAAAACTTTTTGAAACGTGCAGGAATTTAAAAAGAATCGTGGAATTGTTAGACTAATGCTTTTATATAGGGAAAAGGTGGTGAACTACTGTGGAAGTTACTGACGTAAGATTACGCCGCGTGAATACCGATGGTCGCATGAGAGCGATTGCATCCATCACGCTGGATCACGAATTTGTCGTACATGATATTCGTGTGATTGATGGAAACAATGGTCTTTTCGTTGCGATGCCGAGTAAACGCACCCCTGATGGAGAATTCCGCGATATTGCTCATCCTATTAATTCCAGCACGCGGGGCAAGATCCAGGATGCTGTTTTAAATGAGTATCATCGTTTGGGTGATTCTGAAGCATTAGAATATGAAGAAGCCGGGGCTTCTTAAACATAACAAAATGTAAGGACTGCTGATAAAGGCTGACACAAGGCCTTTTCCGGCAGTCCTTTTTTAAATCTGATTTTTCAGTAATAAAGCGATTACATAGAAAATTCTTGCACTTTTTGATGTCTTCTTGAAATCAACAGCTATTTAGGATATATTTTTCTATGGATAAAAGGGATATTGGAGGCCATTAAATGGATAAGCGGTTTGCAGTGATTTTAGCTGCCGGAAAAGGAACGAGAATGAAATCGAAGCTTTACAAGGTCCTTCATCCGGTATGCGGAAAGCCTATGGTAGAGCACGTCGCAGACGAAGCTCTGAAATTATCTTTAGCGAAGCTTGTCACCATCGTAGGACACGGCGCCGAAGATGTGAAGAAGCAGCTCGGACAGAAAAGCGATTACGCTCTCCAAGCAGAACAGCTCGGTACGGCTCACGCGGTCAAACAGGCAAAACCATTTCTTCACGGAGAAAAGGGTGTCACGATCGTTATTTGCGGCGATACACCGCTTCTGACGGCGGAGACGATGGAAGCCATGCTGAATGAACATACAGACAAAGGTGCAAAAGCCACGGTGTTAACGGCCGTTGCCGACGATCCCGCCGGATACGGAAGAATCATCCGCAGTGAAGACGGCGCCGTTCAAAAAATCGTGGAGCACAAGGATGCTTCGGAGCAAGAACGTCTTGTGAAAGAAATTAACACGGGAACGTACTGTTTTGATAACGAGGCTCTTTTTCGTGTCATCGAACAGGTTTCGAATGAAAATGCCCAAGGCGAGTATTATCTGCCGGATGTGATCGAAATCCTCAAAGACGAAGGCGAAACTGTTGCCGCTTACCAGACTGGTAACTTCCAAGAGACGCTCGGAGTGAATGATAGAGTCGCTCTTTCTCAGGCTGAAATGTATATGAAAGAGCGTATTAACAAACGGCATATGCAGAACGGAGTCACTTTAATCGATCCGATGAATACGTACATCTCACCTGACGCACGTATCGGACAAGATACAGTTATTTATCCCGGAACTGTGTTAAAGGGACAAGCTGAAATCGGCGATGAATGTGTCATCGGCCCCCACACTGAGATAGAGGACAGCTCAATCGGCAGCCGCACTGTGATTAAACAATCCGTTGTCAATCGCAGCAAAGTTGGGAATGATGTAAATATCGGTCCTTTTGCTCACATCAGACCCGATTCCGCAATCGGCAATGAAGTGAAGATCGGAAACTTTGTTGAAATCAAGAAAACACAATTCGGCGACCGAAGCAAAGCATCTCATTTAAGCTATATCGGTGATGCCGAAGTGGGCACGGATGTGAATCTGGGCTGCGGCTCCATCACGGTCAATTATGATGGGAAGAAAAAGTATTTAACCAAAATTGAAGACGGCGCCTTTATTGGCTGCAACTCCAATCTGGTCGCTCCTGTTACAGTGGGAGAAGGCGCGTACGTCGCTGCGGGTTCAACCGTAACTGAAGATGTGCCGGGCGAAGCGCTTGCCATTGCCAGAGCAAGACAAGTAAATAAAGAAGATTATGTGAAAAACATTCATAAAAAATAATCCTAAAATCGGAGGTTTACCATGTCTAACGAATACGGAGATAAGAATTTAAAGATTTTTTCTTTGAATTCAAATCCAGAACTTGCAAAAGAAATCGCGGATAATGTAGGGGTTCAATTAGGAAAGTGCTCTGTTACAAGATTCAGTGACGGAGAGGTCCAGATCAACATAGAAGAAAGTATTCGCGGCTGTGATTGCTATATCATTCAGTCTACAAGTGCGCCGGTCAACGAGCACATCATGGAATTGCTGATTATGGTTGACGCTTTAAAGCGCGCTTCCGCGAAAACAATCAACATTGTCATTCCGTACTACGGTTATGCGCGCCAGGACAGAAAAGCAAGATCACGTGAACCGATTACGGCAAAACTTTTTGCAAACCTGCTTGAAACAGCGGGTGCGACACGCGTGATCGCGCTTGATTTACACGCGCCGCAAATTCAAGGTTTCTTTGATATTCCGATTGACCACTTAATGGGTGTTCCGATTTTAGGCCATTACTTTGAAGGTAAAGACTTGAAAGATATCGTTATTGTTTCTCCTGACCACGGCGGTGTGACGCGCGCCCGCAAACTTGCGGACCGTCTGAAAGCGCCGATCGCGATTATCGACAAACGCCGTCCTAGACCGAATGAGGTAGAAGTGATGAACATCGTCGGTAACGTGGAAGGTAAAACAGCGATTCTGATCGATGATATTATTGATACGGCCGGCACAATCACACTTGCCGCTAACGCGCTGGTTGAAAATGGAGCTGCAGAAGTGTATGCATGCTGTACGCACCCTGTACTGTCAGGCCCTGCCGTTGAGCGGATCAATAACTCTAAAATCAAGGAGCTTGTCGTAACGAACAGCATTAAGCTTCCTGATGAGAAAAAAATCGAACGCTTTAAGCAGCTTTCTGTCGGACCGCTTCTGGCTGAAGCGATTATCCGCGTTCACGAGAAACAATCTGTCAGCTATTTATTCAGCTAAACCGAAACTTTAAGGTTTAAATCCCAGTTATTGTGGGTATTGTTCTAATAGGACGATAAAACGATAATTAGGATGGTGCTGAATATGGCAACTTTAAAAGCAAATGAAAGAACAGATTTTAAACGTTCGACGCTTCGGAAAATCCGTCATTCAGGACATGTTCCAGGGATTATATACGGTAAAGAAATAACGAACACGCCTGTCTCTTTAGACAGTGTTGAATTGCTTAAAACATTGCGGGACGAAGGAAAAAACACGATTATCACAATTGATGTCAACGGAAATCAGCAATCGGTTATGGTGACTGATCTTCAGACAGACCCGCTCAAAAACGAATTGACGCACGCCGATTTTCAAGTCGTGAATATGAGTGAGGAGCTGGAGGCCGAGGTGCCGATTCAGCTGACGGGAGAGGCGAAGGGAGTCAAAGACGGAGGCGTCATCCAGCAGCCGCTGCATGAGCTTTCGATCAAGGCTAAGCCGAAGGACATCCCTCAGACAATCAATGTTGATATTTCCGGGCTTGAAATGAATGATGTGCTGACCACCGCAGATCTGACTGCTGACGGCAATTATACATTTACAAACGACCCGGAAGAAGTCGTGGCTTCCATCCTTCCTCCTAAGCAGGAAGCATTCGAAGAAGATGCAGAACCGTCTCCTGGGGAAGAGCCCGAAGGAGAAAATCAATAAGCGCTTTAAGACGTAACCCGCCCGAGGTTACGTCTTTTGTGCTAGAATGAGAAGAATTACAGCGATGTTGAGGGAGGATTTACGATGCTTGTGATTGCCGGTCTCGGTAACCCGGGAAAAACCTACGAGAACACGAGACATAATGTCGGCTTTATGGCCATTGACGAGCTTTCTAAAGAATGGAATATTGAATTGAATAAAACGAAATTCAACGGACTTTACGGAATGGGGTTTGTTTCCGGAAAAAAAGTTCTACTTGTTAAACCGCTTACATATATGAATTTATCAGGGGAATGTTTGCGGCCGCTACTGGATTATTATGATGCCGATCATGAAGATCTGAAAGTCATATACGATGACCTTGATCTTCCGACGGGAAAAATCAGGCTCCGGACGAAGGGGAGCGCAGGCGGACATAACGGAATTAAATCGCTTATACAGCACCTCGGAACCCCTGAATTTGACCGGGTCAGAATCGGAATCGGCCGCCCCGTCAACGGAATGAAAGTCGTTGACTATGTACTGGGAGCTTTTACGAAGGAAGAAGCGCCGCATATCAATGATGCCGTCACAAAAACCGTAAAAGCCTGCGAAGCTTCCTTAACGAAACCATTTTTAGAAGTCATGAACGAATTTAATGCAAATGTATAAGATAAATAATGGGAGACCATACTAGGGAAAAATGATTTTTTCACATCAGGAGGTCCAACGTATGGCTTTGCATTATTTCTGCCGCCACTGCGGCTTTAAGGTAGGGAGCCTGGAATATTCGACGGTGCCGACACAGTCACTTGGATTTCAGCACTTAACAAATGAGGAAAGAAACGATATGATTTCATATAAAGACAATGGAGATGTCCATGTTCTTACAATTTGTGAAGACTGCCAAGAGGCGCTGGAGCGCAATCCGCACTACCATGAACACAACACATTTATTCAATAAGAAGCTTTGGTGTAGATTCTAGACCAAAGCGTTTTTCTGTTCTTGCAGAAAATAGAGAGGAGGGCCCATATGGACAACATTCAAACCTTTATTAAAGAAAGCGATGATTTTAAATCCATTGTCAACGGTTTACATGAGGGGCTGAAGGAACAGCTGCTTGCGGGTCTGTCAGGTTCCGCGCGTTCTGTTTTTACCTCCGCCCTTGCACAGGAAACGAAAAGGCCGATTTTCTTTATCACCCATAATTTATATCAGGCCCAAAAAGTGACGGAAGATCTGACGGCGCTTCTCGGGGATCAATCTGTTTTTTTATACCCCGTGAATGAATTGATTTCTTCAGAAATTGCGGTAGCGAGCCCTGAACTGCGCGCTCAGCGGCTTGATGTCATTAATAGATTAACAAACGGAGAAGCGCCGGTCGTTGTGGCGCCCGTTGCGGCAGTGAGAAGAATGCTTCCGCCGAAGGAGCTGTGGAAAAGCAGCCAGCTCGTCATTTCACTCGGAGACGAAATAGAACCGGATCAGCTGTCCGCGCGCCTTGTAGAGGTGGGGTATGAGCGTTCCGATATGGTTTCTGCACCCGGTGAATTCAGTATTCGCGGCGGAATTATCGACATTTATCCGCTGACGTCGGAGCATCCGGTGCGAATTGAACTGTTTGATACGGAGGTCGATTCCATCAGAAGCTTCAATTCTGATGACCAGAGATCAATTGAGACGCTCAAACATGTGGCGATCGGACCGGCGAAGGAATTGATCATCAGGGCGGAAGAAAAAGCCCGGGCGATGGAAAGGCTCGATAAAGGGCTTGCCGACAGTCTGAAAAAGCTGAAGCAGGACAAACAAAAGGAAATGCTTCATATCAATATCTCACATGATAAAGAACGGTTATCAACGGGACAGACTGATCAGGAACTTGTGAAGTATCTCTCGTACTTTTACGAAAAACCTGCTAGTTTGCTAGATTATACACCGGCAGACACGTTGTTACTGTTAGACGAGGTCAGCCGCATTCATGAAATGGAGGATCAGCTGCAAAAAGAAGAGGCCGAATTTATGACAAGTCTGCTCGAGGAAGGGAAAATTCTGCATGACATTCATTTATCCTTCAGCTTTCAGGAGCTTATGAGCGAAAAGCGGCGCCCGGCTATTTATTATTCATTATTTTTGCGTCATGTCCAGCATACAAGCCCTCAGAATATCGTGAATGTGACAAGCCGGCAGATGCAGAGTTTTCACGGGCAGATGAATGTGCTCGCAGGTGAAATGGAGCGCTTTAAGAAATCAAACTTCACCGTCGTCTTTTTAGGCGCAAATAAGGACAGAACCGACAGATTGGCATCCGTGCTGGCTGATTACGAAATTGAAGCCGCAAAAACGGACAGCTCCAAAGCGCTTGTGCAAGGACAGGTCTATGTCATGGAAGGCGAGCTGCAATCCGGTTTTGAACTGCCGCTGATGAAGCTGGCCGTCATTACGGAGGAAGAGCTGTTCAAAAACCGAATCAAGAAAAAGCCGAGAAAGCAGAAGCTGACAAATGCCGAACGGATCAAAAGCTATTCCGAGCTTCAGGTCGGTGACTATGTCGTCCACGTCAACCACGGGATCGGTAAGTATTTGGGGATCGAAACACTAGAAATCAAAGGCATTCATAAAGATTACCTCAACATTCATTATCAGGGCAGCGATAAGCTGTACGTCCCTGTAGAACAAATCGACCAGGTGCAGAAGTACGTCGGCTCTGAAGGAAAAGAACCGAAGCTTTATAAACTGGGCGGCAGTGAATGGAAACGGGTGAAGAAAAAAGTTGAAAACTCCGTTCAGGATATTGCCGATGATCTGATTAAGCTTTATGCGGAACGGGAAGCAAGCAAGGGCTATGCGTTCTCGCCGGATCATGAAATGCAGCGGCAGTTCGAATCTGCTTTCCCTTATCAGGAAACAGAGGACCAGCTCCGTTCCATTCAGGAGATTAAAAAGGATATGGAAAGAGAGCGCCCGATGGACCGTTTGCTTTGCGGTGATGTGGGTTACGGGAAGACGGAGGTAGCCATCCGAGCGGCCTTTAAAGCGATCGCCGACGGAAAGCAGGTCGCGCTTCTTGTGCCGACGACAATACTCGCGCAGCAGCATTATGAAACCATTATGGAGCGTTTCCAGGACTATCCGATTAACATCGGTCTTCTCAGCCGATTCAGAACGAGAAAAGAATCCAATGAAACGATTAAAGGCCTGAAAAACGGAACGGTAGACATCGTAATCGGAACCCACAGGCTCTTATCTAAAGACGTCGTCTATAAAGATCTCGGCTTGCTCATCATTGATGAAGAGCAGCGCTTCGGCGTAACGCATAAGGAAAAAATCAAACAGATCAAAGCCAATGTCGATGTGCTGACTCTTACAGCGACGCCGATACCGCGCACGCTTCATATGTCCATGCTCGGTGTGCGGGACTTATCTGTTATTGAAACGCCGCCGGAAAACCGTTTCCCTGTTCAGACATATGTCGTGGAATACAACGGCGCGCTTGTGCGGGAAGCCATCGAAAGAGAACTGGCGCGCGGAGGACAGGTATATTTCTTGTACAACCGCGTGGATGACATCGAGCGGAAGGCTGATGAAATTTCCATGCTTGTTCCCGATGCGAAAGTGGCATATGCCCACGGAAAAATGACCGAAAATGAATTGGAAAGCGTCATGCTCAATTTTCTGGAAGGGGAATCAGACGTCCTTGTCAGCACGACTATTATTGAGACAGGCGTAGATATACCAAATGTCAATACCTTGATTGTGTTCGACGGAGACAAAATGGGGCTGTCTCAGCTGTATCAGCTGAGAGGACGGGTCGGCCGTTCCAACCGCGTCGCTTACGCGTATTTTACGTACCGCAGAGACAAAGTGCTCACTGAGGTGGCGGAAAAACGGCTGCAGGCGATTAAAGAATTTACCGAGCTGGGATCAGGCTTTAAAATCGCCATGCGTGACTTGACGATCAGGGGAGCGGGGAACCTTCTCGGCGCCCAGCAGCACGGCTTTATCGACTCAGTCGGTTTTGACCTGTACTCGCAAATGCTCAAGGAAGCGATTGAAGAGCGGAAAGGCGATATTCCGAAAAGCGAACAGTTTGAGACAGAAATTGATATCGAGCTTGACGCGTATATTCCTGAAAACTATATACAAGACGGCAAGCAAAAAATCGACATGTACAAACGGTTCAGGTCAATCGCCACAATTGAGGAGAAAAATGAGCTTCAAGATGAAATCATCGACAGGTTCGGCAGCTACCCTAAAGAGGTTGAATGGCTGTTTACGGTTGCTGAGATGAAGGTATACGGAAAATATGAACGCGTCGAACTCATCAAGCAGGATAAAGACGCGATCAGATTTACCATTTCTGAAGAGGCCAGCGCACAGATTGACGGCCAGAAATTGTTCGAACTCGGCAATAAATACGGCCGGCAGATCGGACTGGGAATGGAAGGGAAAAAGCTGAAAATCTCAGTACAGACGAAAGGCCGCAAAACGGAAGAGTGGCTGGAGACCGTGCTCGGCATGCTGAAAGGCCTTCAGGATGTGAAGAAAGAAACAATCGCGTCTTCATAAAAATTGTTACTCTCTGGTGTATATTACATTTGATGTGACGGATACTAATTTCAAGCGAGTGGCGGAAGCTACATAAAGTAAAGAGCTTTAGTACTTTCCCTTAAATATCATCACATGAAAGAGAGGCACCAGAGAGATGAAAGCTACAGGTATCGTACGTCGTATTGATGATCTAGGACGGGTCGTCATTCCTAAAGAAATTCGGAGAACACTGCGAATCAGGGAAGGAGACCCGCTTGAAATATTCGTTGACCGCGACGGAGAAGTTATATTGAAAAAATATTCTCCTATCAGTGAGCTTGGCGATTTTGCGAAGGAATATGCAGATGCTTTGTATGACAGTCTCGGCCATTCCGTCTTGATTTGCGACCGTGACGCGTATATTGCCGTTTCAGGCAGTTCGAAAAAAGAATTTCTGAACAAAGCCATCAGCGATTTGCTCGAAAAAACGATGGATCAGCGCAGCTCAGTGGTAGAAAACGACGTGAAGTCCGCGCAGCTTGTTAATGACATTGATGAAGATATGAGCTCCTATACAATAGCTCCGATCGTGGCAAATGGCGATCCTATCGGTGCCGTAGTCATCTTTTCCAAGGAACAGGCACTTGGAGAAGTAGAACATAAAGCGGTAGAAACGGCAGCCAGTTTTTTGGCGAGACAAATGGAGCAGTAGGTCTTATTACCATTATTGAAATAAGAAAACGGAGAAAGAGCAGCCCTTATACAAGTGCTGTTCTTTTTCATATTCATATGTGCTCTCTATCGGTTCGGCCGTTAGGATTGTGATATAATAAGCTCGTTTTATAGACGTAATTTTCTAGCGGCTGGAAGGAGCTTTTGGATGAACGATTCAGTTGGCGCCAAGCGGCAATCGGCATGGAAAGGTGCTTTTGTGCTCGTCGTTGCGGGTATCGTGACGAAGATATTAAGCGCCGTGTACAGGGTTCCTTTTCAGAATATTGTCGGTGACGTCGGATTTTACATTTATCAGCAGGTGTATCCGTTTTTAGGGATCGCGGTCATGCTGTCAACATCCGGTTTTCCGGTTATCATCTCAAAATTAATGAACGATTATAGCGATCATAAACAAAAAATAATGAAAATTTCCGCCCTTTATGTCACGGCGGCCGGACTTGTTCTGTTTGCGCTCATGTATGCCGGTGCGGCGCCGTTGGCCGGTTTTATGGGTGACGCCCGCCTTGTGATGCTGATAAGGGTCGCGGCGTTCGCTTTCATACTGTTTCCGTTTACGGCGGTTTTCCGGGGGTATTTCCAAGGCGTGCATGATATGATGCCGTCAGCCTTATCCCAGATTACGGAACAGCTTCTTCGCGTGGCGGTGCTTCTCGGTTTATCCTTCTGGCTTTTGAAAAGCGGCCGTTCATTATACGCCGCTGGTGCGGGGGCGGCCTCGGGATCAATTGCCGGAAGCTTGGCAGCCCTTTGTGTATTGGCTGTTTTCTGGTATAAGCGGGAAGAAACCAAGAAAGACGGCGGACATATCGCAACGGCCGTCATTGTAAAAAAGCTGCTGCTTTATTCAGTCACCATCTGTATCAGCAGTGTACTCATGCTTTTGATTCAGCTTGTAGACGCCTTAAACTTATATTCACTGCTTTCAGACGGGACGGAGAGCCATGCCGCGAAACAGCTGAAAGGCATATATGACCGCGGACAGCCGCTCCTTCAGCTGGGAACCGTGTTTGCCGTCAGTATCGCCGCGTCATTGGTTCCTTCAATTTCAAAAGCGGTGCATGAGAATAAGCCGTTTATCATAAAAGAGAAAGCGACATCAGCCGTCAAGCTCTGCCTTGCGGTAGGGATCGGTGCATCAGCCGGGCTTTTTTGCATTTTAGAGCCGGTGAATATCATGCTTTTCCAAAACAGTGAGGGGACGCAGACCTTACAAATATTCAGCTTATCTATCTTTTTTGCCTCGATTGCGCTTACAGCAGCCGCGATTCTGCAAGGAGCGGGACATACCGTTTTCCCCGCCGTATCCGTTTTGGCGGGAGGGGCGCTGAAATGGGTGCTGAATGTTTGGCTGGTCCCCGGCTGGGGTATTAGAGGAGCGGCACTGGCGACCGTCTTGGCATTTGCCGCAGTTGCGTGCCTGAATCTCCGGAGAATTTGGTCGAAGGGCTGGCTGACGAATATCGGCGGCGTGATTGCCCGTCTGTGCTGGTGCAGTCTGCTGATGGTCTTCTTTCTGCTCGTATATATGAAGCTATGGCAGTTATTTGTTCCCGTCAGCAGGGCCGGAGCTGTATGTGAGAGTCTGTCTGCGTCAGTCATCGGAGGGCTATTGTTTATTTATTGTATGATAAGAATGAAGATTTTCACGGACGAAGAGCTGAGCGGCCTTCCTTTCGGCAGTGCTTTAAGCAAATTGAAAAAGAGGAGAGAAAAACATGGCAGGTAACATTACGGTCGTCGGCCTCGGCGCCGGAGACATGGATCAGTTGACAGTGGGCATACATAAGCTGCTGACTCAGGCGAAGCATTTATATATAAGAACGAAAGACCACCCTTTGATTCCGGAATTAGAGCAAGAGACGGAAGCGGACATCCGGTATTTTGATGATATTTATGAAAAACATGATCAGTTTGAAGCGGTCTATGAAGAGATCGCGGACATTCTGTTTGAAAAAGCGAAGCAAGAGGATGTCGTCTACGCTGTTCCCGGACATCCGTTTGTCGCTGAGAAAACCGTTCAGCTGTTATTTGAACGCCGGGAAGAACAACAGGTAGCTGTTCATACTGCCGGAGGGCAAAGCTTTTTGGATGCCACTTTTAATGCATTGCGAATTGATCCGATTGAAGGGTTTCAATTTACGGATGCGCAAACAATGACGCCGGATGAGCTCGAACTCCGCCATCACCTGATCATTTGCCAGGTTTATGACCAAATGACGGCCTCTGAGGTGAAGCTGACGCTTATGGAGAAATTGCCTGACGACTATGAAGTGGTCATCGTCACGGCAGCCGGAAGCAAGGGAGAAAAGATGACCAAGGTGCCTTTGTTTGAGCTTGACCGCAATGTAGAAATAAATAACTTAACAAGCGTGTATGTTCCGCCGATTAAAAAAGAAGAACTCCTTTACCAGGAATTTTCTGCATTCCGAAGTATTATTCGCGAGCTTCGCGGGCCGAACGGCTGTCCGTGGGATCAAAAGCAGACACACCAGTCATTAAAGAAATATATGATTGAGGAATGCTACGAACTGCTTGAGGCCATTGACGAAGAGGACACGGATCACATGATAGAAGAACTCGGGGACGTCATGCTTCAGGTTATGCTGCACGCCCAGATCGGAGAAGACGAGGGGTATTTCTCAATTGATGATGTCATCAGAGACATCAGTGCGAAGATGGTCAGACGGCACCCGCATGTGTTTAAGGATGTTAAGGTTCAGGATGAACATGATGTCGTCGCCAACTGGGAAGAAATCAAAAAGGCGGAAAAGCAAACAACATCCACTTCATTGCTGGATGCCGTGCCGAAAACACTGCCTTCTCTTGCAAAAGCGGCCAAGCTTCAGAAAAAAGCCGCAAAAACCGGCTTTGACTGGGATGACGTTCAGGATATATGGGATAAAGTAAATGAAGAGCTGAAGGAATTTTCTGCAGAGGCTTCCGCCGAATCAGCAGATGAAATCAGCTTAAAAGCTGAATTCGGCGATGTTTTATTTGCATTGGTCAATATCGGCCGATACTATAAAATTGAGCCTGAGGAAGCGCTCGCCATGACAAATGACAAATTCCGCAGACGCTTTGCTTATATTGAGAAAGAAGCGGCAGCAAAGGGACTTGAATTGACCGCAATGTCACTTGAGGAAATGGACAAATTGTGGGATGAAGCAAAAGAAATGGAGAGGAGATTCTGATATGAGACTTGATAAGTTTTTAAAAGTATCCAGATTAATTAAACGCCGCACATTGGCGAAAGAGGTCGCCGATCAAGGGAGAATCACAGTTAACGGGAATCAGGCGAAAGCCAGCTCAGACGTAAAAGCCGGCGATGAACTGACGGTCCGCTTCGGCCAGAAGCTTGTCACCGTGAAGGTAAACGAATTGAAAGAAACAACGAAAAAAGAAGAAGCCGCGGGCATGTATACAATCGTCAAGGAAGAAAAACTCGGCGAATAGGCTTGTTCTAAACAAGGCTCCCGTCTCATACAATGCAGTAATAATGCTAAAAGTATCGAGGATATGGGGGCTGAATAGATGAATTCATATTATGAGCAAAAAGGTTCTTCTTCTGTTCCGGAACAGCATGATGTAACGATGAAAGGGAGAAAGCATTTAGACATTTCGGGCGTCAAGCATGTAGAAAGTTTTGACAACGAAGAGTTTTTGCTGGAAACGGTTATGGGAATGCTTTCCGTCAGAGGCGAGAACCTGCAGATGAAAAATCTTGATGTGGAAAAAGGGATTGTATCTATAAAAGGCAGGGTGTTTGACCTTGTATATTTAGACGAGCAGCAAGGGGATAAAGCTAAAGGGTTTTTTAGCAAGTTGTTTAAATGACGCTGACCACCCAATTTTATACGATGCTGGCAATGACCGGTATGGGCGCCTGGCTCGGAGCGTCGCTTGATACATACAGGCTGTTTGTCAGCCGCGCCAAAACGGCCAGATGGCTGTTATTCATTCATGACATTCTCTTTTGGATTGTACAAGGTCTGCTGTTTTTCTATGTGCTGCTCAACGTGAATGAAGGGGAACTCAGGGTATACATTTTCTTGGCTGTCTTACTGGGGATTGCGACGTACCAAAGCCTGTTTAAACGAATGTATATAAAAATACTGAAATTTGCCATTCATCTTGCGGTGTCTCTTTACCAATTCGCAAAAAAGCTCATTCAGCACGTGCTGTTCCGTCCGGTGCTTCTGCTCTTTAAGCTGCTCATCGGGCTGATCACGGTTATTTCTTTATACTCCTATCGGGTGAGTGCCTTTTTTGCGAAGTGTCTTTTTAAGATCGTAACGTTTTTGCTGTATCCGCTGTTTTTCCTGTTGAAACAATTATTGAAACTTCTTCCTGAAAAGTGGCGTCTTACTTTCAAACGATATTTTCAAAAAAGTGCAGGATTTTTACAAAAGAGCAAGAAACTAATCATAACAATCAGATCGACCATGATACGTATTTTGAAAAGGTGAAAGGAGGACCGTCTGGTTTGAATCTATCTAGAGAACGTACAATAACTGAAATCCAAAACGACTATAAAGAGCAGGTTGAACGGCAATCCCAGCTTATGAAAAGAAGGCGGAAAGGGCTTTTCAGACGGTTGATCGTATTCGGCGCCCTTGTGTTGTTGACGGCTATTGTCTTAGCGGGTTCTCTGTGGTCACAGACCTCTTCCCTTAGCGCAAACGAAGAAAAGAAAGCTCAGCTGGAAAAACAAGTGAAAGAATTGAACGCGAAACAGGCTGATTTAAAAGATGAGATTTCCAAATTAAAGGATGAGGATTACGTCACAGAGCTTGCCAGAAGAGACTTGTTTATGTCAGGAAATGGTGAGATTCTCTTCAATGTAGAAAAGAAGAGCAAGTAGCCTTGTTGACACTTAAATTTTTATTTAGGTATAATTAAACAAACGATCTTTTTATAAGCCTAAGGAGGAGCACTTTTTTTATGTCGATTGAAGTTGGCAGCAAGTTGCAAGGGAAAATAACAGGTATTACAAATTTCGGAGCATTTGTTGAATTGCCTGGAGGCTCAACCGGTCTCGTTCATATCAGTGAGGTAGCCGATAATTATGTTAAAGACATTAACGAGCATTTAAAAGTCGGCGATCAAGTTGAAGTGAAAGTCATCAACGTTGAAAAAGACGGGAAAATTGGTTTATCAATTAAAAAAGCTAAAGACCGTCCGCAAGCCAGACCTAGAAATGATTTCCGTCCGAAAGAATCTTTTGAACAGAAAATGAACAAGTTTCTTAAAGATAGCGAAGACCGCTTATCATCTTTAAAACGAAACACGGAATCAAAACGTGGAGGGCGCGGAGCAAGAAGAGGATAACTTGCTGCTTTCTATAAATACATGGAGCATCCGTCTATCCCAGCGGGTGCTTTTTTTGTATGCGCCATTATAGTCAGAAAATTAAAACTTTAAAGTATCTGTTGACGGAATGAAGAAACCTTTGTATTATATAACTTGTGCTTATAAGCACCTTATATGGCGGTGTAGCTCAGCTGGCTAGAGCGTACGGTTCATACCCGTGAGGTCGGGGGTTCGATCCCCTCCGCCGCTACCATATATATCTGGCCCGTTGGTCAAGCGGTTAAGACACCGCCCTTTCACGGCGGTAACACGGGTTCGAATCCCGTACGGGTCATCAAGCGAATCGGCTTCTGTTGCAGAAGCCGATTTTTTCATATTTAGACAACTTTTTGAGAAATGTCGGAGGAAATACGAAAGGAAAGGGGAACAAGGGGGAAAGCGTCGAAGAGTTCTTTGGAATTGTTACCTTCTTTTGACAAAATCCTATCTGGGCTTTCATTTATAATGACAAGCAACGAATAAAACAGGTGGGGGATGAGAGCAATGGAAAAAGCGGAAAGAAGAGTGAACGGGCCGATGGCGGGACAAGCTCTGGAAAAACTGCAATCGTTTTTTGAAAAGGCGGCAAAGCTTACAGTCCATCAAGCGCATTCACTTTTTTTCTATAAGGGTTTCATTTATGTCGTGATCGGTTTTTTACTTGGACGGGCTTTCATATTATCTGAGGTTCTTCCGTTTGCGCTGCCGTTTTTCGGAGCGATGCTTTTGATCAGAAGAGATAAAGCCTTCTATGCTTGTCTGTCTTTACTTGCGGGCGCTTTAACCATTTCGCCGAAACACTCTTTATTGATTCTCACAGCTTTGGCCGTCTTCACTCTATTTTCAAAAATCGGTACATATATCGTGCAGGACCGGGTGAAGATGCTGCCGATCGTGGTGTTTTTCTCTATGGCTGCCGCGAGAATCGGATTTGTTTATTTTGAAAGCGGCGCTTTTACCACCTATGATTATGTGATGGCTGTTGTCGAGGCGGGCCTGGCCTTTATTTTGACGCTGATCTTTTTGCAAAGCCTGCCGATCTTCACGATCAAAAAAGTGAAGCAATCGTTAAAAATAGAAGAAATCATCTGTTTTATGATCTTGATCGCATCCGTTTTAACCGGGCTTGCCGGTGTTTCATTTCAGGGAATGCAGGCTGAACATATCCTGGCCCGCTATGTCGTGCTGAGTTTTTCCTTTGTCGGCGGGGCAAGCATCGGCTGTACGGTCGGTGTTGTGACCGGACTGATCCTCGGGCTTGCGAATATCGGGAACCTCTATCAAATGAGTCTGCTTGCGTTTTCCGGGCTTCTTGGCGGGCTGCTGAAAGAAGGAAAGAAAGCCGGAGCCGCAGTCGGATTAGTGATCGGCTCACTGCTGATTTCATTATATGGAGAAGGGTCTGCCGGATTAATGACCACTCTTTATGAATCTTTGATTGCCGTTGTTTTGTTTTTGATTACGCCTCAATCGATTACGAAAAAGGTGGCGCGATACATACCGGGCACTGCTGAGCACAGTCAGGAACAGCAGCAGTACGCGAGGAAAATCAGAGATGTCACCGCCCAGAAAGTAGACCAGTTCTCCAATGTGTTTCATGCCTTGTCGGAGAGCTTCGCCACCTTTCATCAGACGTCTTCCGATGAGCAGGCGGAAGAAGGGGAAGTGGATCTCTTTTTAAGCAAAATCACGGAGCATTCGTGCCAATCCTGCTATAAGAAAAGCAAATGCTGGGTTCAAAACTTTGATAAAACATATGACTTAATGAAACAAGTTATGCATGAAACAGAAGAAAAACAGTATGCCTCAAACCGCAGATTAAAAAAGGAGTTTCAACAGCACTGTTCCAAATCCAGACAGGTGGAAGAGCTGATTGAGGACGAACTTGCCCACCATCACGCCCATCTGACACTGAAGAGAAAAGTTCAGGACAGCAGAAGGCTTGTTGCCGAGCAGCTGTTGGGGGTTTCTGAGGTCATGGCGGACTTTTCTCGGGAAATAAAACGGGAGAGGGAGCAGCATTTTATTCAGGAAGAACAAATGATAGAGGCGCTTCAGCATTTCGGAATCGAGATTCAGCATGTCGAGATATACAGCTTGGAGCAGGGCAATATTGATATCGAAATGACAATCCCGTTCAGCGGAGGACACGGCGAGAGTGAGAAAATTATCGCCCCGATGCTGTCTGACATTCTTGAGGAGCAGATACTTGTCAAAAGCGAACAGCACTCGACTCATCCGAATGGCTACAGCCATGTCGCGTTCGGTTCGACCAAGTCGTACCGGGTATCGACAGGCGCGGCTCATGCGGCAAAAGGCGGCGGCCTTGTCTCCGGCGACAGCTACAGCATGATGGAACTGGGGGCGAGAAAATATGCGGCCGCGATCAGTGACGGCATGGGCAATGGGGCGAGGGCCCATTATGAGAGCAATGAAACGATTAAGCTGCTCGAAAAAATTCTCGAATCAGGTATTGATGAAAAAATAGCGATAAAAACGATCAACAGTATTCTGTCTTTACGGACGACAGACGAAATCTACTCAACTCTCGATCTTTCTATCATTGATCTTCAGGATGCAAGCTGCAAATTCTTGAAGGTCGGTTCAACGCCGAGTTTTATCAAGCGGGGAGATCAAGTCATGAAAGTGCAGGCCAGCAATCTGCCGATCGGCATCATCAATGAATTTGATGTGGAGGTTGTAAGTGAACAGTTAAAAGCGGGAGATCTGCTCGTCATGATGAGTGACGGTATTTTTGAAGGGCCGAAGCACGTTGAAAACCACGACCTGTGGATGAAACGGAAAATGAAAGGGCTGAAAACCGAAGACCCGCAAGAAATCGCTGATATATTAATGGAAGAGGTCATCAGAACGCGTTCCGGCCAAATCGAAGACGATATGACAGTGGTTGTTGTCCGGATTGACCACAACACGCCGAAATGGGCTTCCATACCGGTGCCGGCGGTTTTCCAAAATAAAAAGGAGATTTCTTAATCATTTCGTATAAATCACTTTCCTTCTGGCGAAGATGGGACTAATCGTATCACCGGGAGGAATGTATGTGAATAAGGGACATTTAAATCAAGTTCTGCTGATTACAGATGGCTGCTCCAATCATGGTGAAGACCCGATCGCAATGGCGGCTTTCGCCAAGGAGCAGGGGATTACGGTGAATGTTATAGGAATTATGGAAGAAAACGCGATTGACCAAGAGGCAATGAAGGAAGTTGAAGGCATCGCCATGGCCGGAGGCGGCGTCCATCAAGTTGTGTATGCGTCACAATTGTCTCAGACGGTTCAAATGGTGACGAAAAAAGCAATGACCCAGACGCTGCAAGGTGTCGTCAATCAAGAGCTTAAACAAATCTTAGGGAAAAACGTTGAAATGGAAGAGCTTTCTCCTGAAAAACGCGGCGAAGTGATGGAAGTGGTTGATGAACTCGGCGAAACGGTTCATCTGCAAGTGCTTGTGCTGGTTGATACGAGTGCGAGTATGGCGCCGAAACTGCCGACGGTGAAAGAAGCGCTGATCGATCTTTCCATCAGTTTAAATTCCCGGGCCGGGCAAAATAAATTTGCAATGTGTATATTTCCCGGGAAAAGCCAGGAAGTTGAGCTTGTGCTGAATTGGACGCCGAAGCTTGAATCCCTTTCTGCACTCTTTGCGAAGCTGTCGACCGGCGGTATCACCCCTACGGGCCCCGCTATCCGGGAAGCGACGCAGCAGTTTGAGAGAATCCGCTCAAGAAGGAGCATGTTGGCTGATGATGAACGACGCTTTAACGAGTTTGGCATGTAGTCTGGCACCGGGGACGGCAATTCAGGGCAAATGGAACGGCAAACCCTACAGATTGCTCAAACAGCTTGGAAAAGGGGCTAACGGTATTGTATATCTGGCAGAAGCATCAGGCGGACAGGTCGCTTTGAAAATAAGCAGCGACAGCATGTCTGTTACCTCTGAAGTGAATGTCTTAAAATCCTTTTCAAAGGCCCGGTCGCAAACGATGGGGCCTTCTTTTTTTGATGCGGACGACGCGTTTATTCCGCAGCTGAATAAAAATGTCTCTTTTTACGTGATGGAGTACATAGAAGGGCCGCTTCTTCCGCAATATATCAGCAGTAAGGGAGCGGAGTGGATTCCGGTGCTGATGGTGCAGCTTCTTTCCAGCCTGTCAGTCCTCCATCAGCAAGGGTGGGTTTTTGGCGACCTCAAACCGGACAATCTCATTGTAACCGGACCACCGGCTGCCATTCGCTGCATTGATGTAGGGGGAACGACAAAACAGGGCCGCGCGATTAAAGAGTATACGGAGTTTTACGACAGGGGCTATTGGGGGTATGGAACAAGAAAAGCAGAACCATCCTATGACCTGTTTGCTGTCGCAATGATCATGATCCACTGTGTCCAGAAGAAAGAGTGCAAAAAGTCAGGACAGCCGAAAGAACAGCTTCGTTCTATCATTGAAGGCCACCCGTTTCTGAATAAGTATAAGAAGGTTCTGTTTTCTGCTTTAAACGGCCAATATCCGTCTGCGGAAGCCATGAAGCATGACATCCTGACGGCGGGGCAGAGCGCCGGGAGCAAAAGGAAAGCCGCCGTCAAGCCTAAGCCGCCGCAATCAAAACCGCGGCAGGGCACTGTATCTCAAACGCGGTATAAACCTAAACAAAAACCCGCAAAGCACAATGGTTTGTTTGAAACAACACTTATTTTAATCAGCGTTCTCGCCCTTTATTTCGCTTACATCGTCTTTTTTCTCATCTAGTGACGGCCGGACGCCTGCGCTCATGCTTCTTCTTTGCTTGGAGGGAATGAAAGTGATAGGATATGTATATCTTTAAAAAACCTGCTCATTGTGAGGGGGACATTGTGAAAAGCGTGGAAGATTTTTTCAAAACATATCATCTTCAGGCGGAGGGAGAAACGATTATTGCCGGGGTCTCCGGAGGCCCTGATTCAATGGCGCTTCTCAGTATGCTGAATAAGCACTTCGGGCATTCTTCCGTTATCATAGCGGCGCATGTCGACCATCAGTTCAGGGGTCCTGAATCTGAAGAAGATATGAAGTTTGTGCAGTCATATTGCGAAGCGGAACATATCCTCTGCGAAACGGTACAGATTGATGTTTCTGCATACGCAAAGAAGAATAAGCTGAACAAGCAGGCTGCCGCGCGTGATTGCAGATATCAGTTTTTCGAAGATCTGATGACAAAACACCAAGCGAAGTTTTTGGCGCTGGCTCATCACGGCGATGACCAGGTTGAGACAATGCTCATGAGGCTTGCGAAAGGTACGCTCGGGGCAGGGCTTGCGGGAATGCAGCCCGTCCGCGAATTTGCATCCGGCTGGCTGATCAGGCCTTTCCTCTATGCGGCAAAGGATGAAATCCTTGAATACTGCCGTCAAGAAGGGCTCAGCTACAGAACGGATGAGAGCAATGCAAAAGACGATTATACAAGAAACAGATTCAGAAAGACCGTGCTTCCTTTTTTAAAACATGAATCACCTGACGTTCATAAAATGTTTCAAAAGGTGAGTGAAGCACTGACAGAAGACGAACAATACCTGCAGGCATTAACGAAAGAACGAATGAATAAGGTTATTACAAGCAAGTCTGACACATCGGTTGAAGTCAATTCCTCTCAATTGCTTGCCCTTCCGATACCTTTACAAAGAAGAGGAGTTCAACTAATATTAAACTATCTTTATGAAAACGTTCCATCGTCGTTTTCCGCCCGCCACATACAGCAGTTTCTCGAATGGGCGGAAAATGGAAGCGCCTCGGGAGTGCTTGATTTTCCGAAAGGGCTGAAGGTGGTCAAATCATATCAGACATGTTTGTTTACATTTGAACAATGGCAATGTGAAAAAGTTCCCTTTGAGCTGCAGCTGCAAGGAGCGGAAGGCGAGACTGCTGTTCTCCCCAACGGCTTTATGATAGAGGTGGCCGATCAGGCTGACCCTCATATCAAAAATGGGAATGCTGTTTTTATGACAAGCAGAAACAAGGTGCAATTTCCTTTAACAATCCGGACGAGAAAAATCGGCGACCGGATCAAACTTAAAGGGATGAATGGCTCGAAAAAGGTGAAAGATATATTTATTGATCATAAACTGCCTCTGCGGGATCGGGACGAATGGCCGATTGTAACGGATGCGAGCGGTGAAATTATCTGGCTGCCTGGCTTGAAAAAATCCATCTTTGACGATCTTGTGATTTCAAACAGTGACCGCATTGTATTACAATATAGACAGCATGAAAAGTGTAGGGGGCAAGCATTAACATGAAACAGGATATCGAAAAAGTGCTGATCTCAGAAGATGAGATCCAGCAGAAAGTAAAACAGCTTGGAGAACAATTAACAAGCGAGTACAGCGACACGTTTCCGTTGGCAATCGGTGTGTTAAAGGGAGCGCTTCCCTTTATGGCTGATCTTATAAAGCATATTGATACATATTTGGAAATGGACTTCATGGATGTATCAAGCTACGGAAATTCCACGGTTTCTTCCGGAGAAGTCAAAATCATCAAAGATTTGGATACATCTGTAGAAGGCCGGGACATCTTAATCATTGAAGATATTATCGACAGTGGGTTAACCTTGAGCTATCTCGTAGAACTCTTCCGATATCGTAAAGCGAAATCAATTAAGATTGTTACCCTGTTGGATAAACCAAGCGGAAGAAAAGCGGACATTAAAGCAGACTTCGTAGGCTTTGAAGTTCCTGACGCGTTTGTTGTGGGTTACGGACTTGATTATGCCGAACGCTATCGCAATCTGCCTTACATCGGAGTATTAAAACCGGCGATTTATGAAAGCTGATCGGCTGCCTGCTTCCGAGATGGTTATCGGTTGTATTGGAATGATTTTCTATGGTACTATTGAACATAGTTGTGCTTACTGTGGGAGGAGGTAAGGAATGAATCGGGTCTTCCGTAATACCATTTTTTATTTACTTATTTTATTAGTAGTAATCGGGGTTGTGAGTTACTTCCAGACTTCAAACCCGAAAACAGAAAATATGTCGTACAGTACGTTTATCAAGAACCTCGATGAAGGGAAAGTTGATAGCGTATCGGTTCAGCCTGTCAGAGGTGTTTATGAGGTAAAAGGACAGCTGAAAAAATACGACAAAGACCAGTACTTTTTAACACATGTTCCTGAAGGAAAAGGGGCAGACCAGATATTTGACGCAATTAAAAAGACGGACGTAAAAGTTGATCCCGCACAGGAAACAAGCGGGTGGGTGACGTTCTTAACGACGATCATTCCGTTTGTCATCATCTTTATTCTGTTTTTCTTCCTGCTCAATCAGGCTCAGGGCGGCGGCAGCCGTGTCATGAACTTCGGAAAGAGCAAAGCGAAGCTGTATACGGAAGAAAAGAAACGCGTGAAGTTTAAAGATGTAGCCGGCGCGGATGAGGAGAAGCAGGAGCTTGTTGAGGTTGTTGAGTTTCTGAAAGATCCTCGCAAATTCGCCGAGCTTGGCGCCAGAATCCCTAAAGGCGTGCTGTTGGTCGGACCTCCGGGAACCGGTAAGACGCTGCTTGCGAGAGCCTCAGCCGGTGAAGCGGGCGTTCCTTTCTTCAGCATCAGCGGATCTGACTTCGTTGAAATGTTTGTCGGTGTCGGTGCTTCCCGTGTGCGTGATTTATTCGAAAATGCGAAAAAGAATGCGCCTTGTCTGATCTTCATTGATGAGATCGACGCGGTGGGACGTCAGCGCGGCGCAGGTCTTGGCGGCGGGCATGATGAACGCGAACAGACGCTGAACCAGCTGCTTGTTGAGATGGACGGTTTCAGTGCGAATGAAGGAATCATTATTATCGCTGCGACAAACCGTGCGGACATTCTTGACCCTGCATTGCTTCGTCCGGGACGTTTTGACCGTCAGATTACGGTAGACCGTCCGGATGTCATCGGCCGTGAAGCCGTATTACAGGTCCATGCGAGAAACAAACCGCTTGATGAAACGGTGAACTTAAAAGCAATCGCTTCAAGAACACCCGGCTTCTCAGGCGCCGATTTAGAAAACCTTCTTAACGAAGCGGCACTCGTTGCTGCCCGTCAAAACAAGAAGAAAATTGATATGCGCGACATTGATGAAGCGACGGACCGTGTCATTGCGGGTCCTGCGAAGAAGAGCCGTGTCATATCGAAAAAAGAACGCAATATCGTGGCGTACCACGAGGGCGGTCACACTGTTATCGGACTTGTGCTGGATGAAGCCGATATGGTTCATAAAGTAACGATCGTTCCGAGGGGGCAGGCTGGCGGATACGCGGTCATGCTTCCGAGAGAAGACCGTTACTTCCAGACAAAACCTGAACTTCTCGATAAAATTGTCGGTCTTCTGGGCGGACGCGTTGCCGAGGAAATTATCTTCGGCGAAGTCAGCACGGGCGCTCACAATGACTTCCAGCGGGCAACGAACATTGCGAGAAGAATGGTGACAGAGTTCGGTATGTCTGAAAAACTCGGACCGCTTCAGTTCGGTCAATCTCAAGGCGGTCAAGTATTCCTGGGCCGGGATTTCAACAACGAGCAAAACTACAGTGATCAGATCGCTTACGAAATCGATCAGGAAATTCAGCGCATCATTAAAGAATGTTATGAGCGTGCGAAAACCATCCTGACTGAAAATCGTGATAAGCTTGAATTGATTGCTCAGACATTGCTTGATGTGGAAACATTAGATGCGGAACAAATCAAGCATCTCGTGGATCACGGAAAACTCCCTGAGCGCAATTTCTCAGATGACCATCTTCAAAAAGACGATGTGAAAGTAAACATCCTGTCTAAAACAGAAGACGAAAAGAAAGACGAGCCGAAAGAATAGTTCGCTTTCTGATATGAAAACCGCCGGCGTATACCGGCGGTTTTTTTACTGGTTCCGTTTTGTTTACAAAAGAGCCGCAGATCGTGTATGGTATTGTAGAATGTTGAAAATGTTATGATTAGAAACTATTCAAAAGTGGTGATAGAGGTTGTTACTGGTTATAGATGTGGGGAACACCAACACCGTGATTGGTGTATATCATGATGGGGAATTAGAATATCATTGGCGCATAGAAACGAGCAGGCACAAAACAGAAGACGAATTCGGCATGCTGCTCCGCTCCTTATTTGAACATTCCGGACTCATGTTTGAACAGATTGAAGGGATTATCATCTCATCCGTGGTGCCGCCGATTATGTTCTCTTTAGAAAGAATGTGCACAAAATACTTTCACATCGAGCCGCAAGTTGTCGGCCCGGGAATGAAAACAGGTTTAAATATAAAGTATGACAATCCGAAAGAAGTGGGAGCTGACAGGATCGTCAATGCCGTTGCGGCGATCCAGCAGTATGGCGGCCCCTTAATTGTTGTTGATTTCGGAACGGCGACGACGTATTGCTACATTGATGAAAACAAACAATACATGGGCGGCGCGATTGCTCCCGGCATTACAATTTCAACGGAAGCGCTGTACTCACGTGCGGCGAAGCTTCCAAGAATTGAAATTGCCCGTCCGGACAATATCATCGGCAAAAACACGGTAAGCGCCATGCAGTCCGGCATCCTTTTCGGCTATGTCGGACAAGTTGAAGGCATTGTAAAGCGGATGAAATGGCAGGCAACACAGGAACCGAAAGTCATTGCGACAGGCGGGCTTGCGTCATTAATCGCAAACGAATCAGATTGTATTGATATTGTTGACCCGTTTCTCACTCTGAAAGGGCTGGAAATCATTTATGAGCGAAATCGCGTGGGTCACGTATAGGAGGTAAACGATGGATTATTTAATTAAAGCAATTGCATATGACGGTAAAGTGCGGGCTTATGCAGCCAGAACGACAGATATGGTTAATGAAGCGCAAAGAAGGCATGACACGTGGCCGACGGCATCAGCCGCAATCGGCCGGACGATGACAGCTTCTCTGATGCTAGGAGCGATGCTTAAGGGTGAAGATAAGCTGACAGTCAAAATAGAAGGCGGCGGCCCGATCGGAGCCATTGTCGCAGATGCGAACGCAAAGGGTGAGGTAAGAGCATACGTATCAAACCCGCACGTTCATTTTGATCTCAATGAACAAGGGAAACTGGATGTCAGACGGGCGGTCGGAACTGACGGAACACTCAGTGTCGTAAAAGATTTGGGCTTACGTGATTATTTTACGGGACAAGTAGAGATTGTCTCGGGTGAACTCGGTGACGACTTCACATATTATCTTGTTTCTTCTGAACAAGTCCCTTCATCTGTCGGCGTAGGTGTTCTAGTAAATCCTGATAACACCATTCTCGCTGCGGGCGGGTTCATCATTCAGCTTCTTCCGGGGACTGATGAAGAAACCATTTCAACAATTGAAAAGCAATTATCTCAAATCGAACCAATTTCAAAATTGATTCAAAAAGGCCTGACACCGGAAGAAATCTTAGAAGAAGTTCTAGGTCAAAAACCGGACGTTCTCGAAACAATGCCGGTCAAATTTCACTGTTCTTGTTCAAAAGATCGATTCGAAACGGCCATTTTAGGACTAGGCAAAAAAGAAATACAAGATATGATAGAAGAAGACGGAAAAGCCGAAGCGGTTTGCCATTTTTGTAATGAGAAATATTTATTTACAAAAGAAGAACTGGAAGAGCTTCGTGACGAAACAACCCGCTAGCTCTTTAGCGGGTTGTTCTATTTTATAAAAGGGATGGGGTAGATTTTGAAATCGAGAACACTTTTGACGATTATTGTAGCGGCGCTGTTAGTATGCAGTGTGACAGTGGCGTATAAGTTAACAAAATCCCAAGCCGCGGGGTCATCTGAAGAATCCATCGCGACAATCGGTGATAAACATATCACACGGCAAGACTGGATGAAAAAGATGGAAGACCAGTACGGAAAATCAACTCTGGAAGACATGATTAATGCAGAAGTAGTGGAAGAGCTTGCGAAAAAGAATAAACTTACAGTTTCAAACAGCGAATTGGAGCGGGAATTTCTTTTAATCAAAGCGGTAGATAATTCATTTTATGAAGACAGCCATATTACCGAAAAAGAATGGAGAGACCAGATCCGCTACAACATTCTTCTTGAAGAACTGCTGACGAAGGACATCGATATATCGGATAAGGAAATGCAATCATTTTATAATAAAAATAAAGAATTGTACCATTTTGATGATTCCTACAGAATCCGGCACATTGTCGTCAAAAACAAAGATGAGGCGGACAGGGTGCTTGCTGATTTGAAAGGCGGTTCCAGCTTTGAAGCCGTCGCCGCTGAGCGTTCCACGGACAGATACACGTCACAGTATGGCGGAGACCTCGGCTTTGTGACAGAAAATCAGGAAAATATCCCGCAGGCATATATCACAGAAGCTAAAAATCTTAAAGAAGATGAATGGTCCGCTGAACCGATTAAAGTTTCTTCAGGATACGCCGTCATTCAGCTGAAAGAAAAGCTTAAATCGAGAACTTTCTCATACAATGAAGTGAAGAGCCAAATCAGACGCCAGATCGCGATGGATCAATTAGGTGACAAGGCGACAGTCAAAACGCTGTGGAAAGAGGCGGGGGTCTCTTGGTTCTACGGGGAAAAAAGAACTAAATGATTGACAAAAAATTTTGAAATTGATAACTTATATTTATAATACCAATAAATTTAGTCGGAAATTGAGGTGTCCAACATGGTGCGTATTGCAAATTCTATTACTGAACTAATCGGAAATACTCCTATTGTGAAATTGAATCGCCTGACGGATGAAAACAGTGCAGATGTATATCTGAAGCTTGAATACATGAATCCGGGCAGCAGCGTAAAAGACCGGATCGGAGTGGCGATGATTGAAGCGGCTGAAAAAGAAGGAAAATTAAAAGCCGGCGACACAATCATTGAACCGACAAGCGGAAATACAGGAATCGGTCTTGCGATGGTGGCAGCGGCTAAAGGTCTCAGAGCCATTCTCGTTATGCCTGATACAATGAGTATGGAGCGACGCAATCTGCTGCGCGCATACGGAGCGGAGCTTGTGCTGACTCCCGGCGCAGAAGGAATGAAGGGCGCCATTAAAAAGGCGGAAGAACTTGCCGAGGAACACGGATACTTTGTGCCTCAGCAATTCAACAATGCGGCAAACCCGGAAATTCACCGCCAAACGACAGGGAAAGAAATCGTAGAACAGTTTGGTGACGACCAGCTTGATGCGTTCGTGGCCGGAATCGGTACCGGCGGAACCATCACGGGAGCGGGCGAAGTGCTGAAAGAAGCATATCCATCCATCAAAATCTATGCGGTAGAGCCGGCGGATTCTCCAGTTCTTTCCGGCGGAAAACCGGGCCCGCATAAAATTCAGGGTATCGGAGCGGGATTTGTCCCTGAAACATTGAATACGGACATCTATGATCAGATCATACCCGTCAAAAACGAGGATGCATTTGAATATGCCCGTAAAACGGCAAAAGAAGAAGGGATTCTTGGCGGCATTTCTTCCGGAGCGGCCATTTACGCGGCACTGGAAATCGCGAAAAAATTGGGGAAAGGCAAGAAAGTGCTTGCGATCATCCCTAGTAACGGAGAACGTTACTTAAGCACACCGCTTTATCAGTTTGAATAGAGACATACACACGGCTCCCGGCTGTATCCGGGAGTTTTTTTGTGCCTGAAGCATCGAAAATCCAAAAAACGTTTCGAATTTTATGGTTGGAAGTGAAATTCACTTTTTTCACCAGTGTGATTGCTTTAAAATAAAACTACAGTAAAACGAAGCAGAGGATTGATATGATGGCACAACGCAGACCGGCAGGAAGAAAAATACCTTTTACGAAACAAGCATTTTTACAGCGATATGAAAACCTTTCGAAATCGAGAAAACGGCATGTTCTGCTCGAAAGCGCGAGAGGGGGAAGATTCAGTATAGCCGGTCTAGATCCGATTGCGTCCGTCAGAGGAAAAGACGGAATTACAACGATCAAGCATGAGGGGGAAACACTGTTTAAAGAAGGTGACCCGCTGCGGGCCTTTCATGAATGGTTTGGAACGCTCGGAACGGAAACAAACGTTGAGTTTCCGGACTTTCAAGGCGGTGCGATTGGTTTTATCAGTTACGACTACGCCCGATATATTGAGAATTTTAAGATGCTGTCGTTAGATGATCTGGAAACACCTGATATTTACTTTCTTGTTTTTGATGATGTGGCCGTTTATGACCATGAGGAAGAGGCGTTATGGCTCATTACCCATACTGAAGCGGAAGAAGCGGATCTTGCGGAAGAAAAGCTGTCCCGCTTAGAGGACATGTGGTGTTCCCTCCAAACGGCGGACGAGCCTTTTTCACCGCTGAATCGGAATGGGGACGGATCGTACGCCGCTCCGTTCACTGAGGAAGGATTTTCACAGGCTGTAGAACAAATTAAACAATATATCACGAGCGGCGATGTGTTCCAGGTGAATTTGTCCATCAGGCAGTCTCAGTCCTTATCCGTTCATCCGTATGAGGTGTATAAACACTTGAGAAACGTCAATCCGTCTCCTTACATGGCCTATCTCGAGACACCGGGGTTTCAAGTGATATGCGGGTCGCCGGAGCTATTGGTGACAAAGAAGGGGAAGAAGCTTGAAACGAGACCGATCGCGGGTACGCGTTCAAGAGGAAAAGACGATGCTGAAGACAAGGCTTTGGCTGATGAATTAATTCACAACGAAAAAGAACGTGCGGAACATGTCATGCTTGTTGATCTTGAGCGCAATGACCTCGGGCGCGTATCGCGCTACGGCTCCGTGCGGGTTAACGAATTTATGGCGATCGAAAAGTATTCCCACGTCATGCATATCGTGTCGAACGTACAGGGAGAGCTGCAGGACGGATATGACGCGACAGACATTATTCATGCGGTATTCCCGGGGGGCACCATCACGGGAGCGCCCAAAGTGAGAACGATGGAAATTATAGAAGAGCTTGAGCCGACAAGACGGGGGCTTTATACTGGATCTATAGGCTGGTTCGGATTTAACGGAGATTTGCAGTTTAACATTGTGATCCGGACGATCTATGCAGCCGGCGGACATGCTTTTATGCAGTCCGGAGCAGGAGTGGTCATTGATTCGGTTCCGAAGCATGAATACAAGGAATCGTTCAAAAAAGCTTTTGCGATGAAAAAGGCGTTAGAGCTGAGCGAAGAAGAGACAAAAAATCAGACGAGGTGAGCAGAGATGATTTTAATGATTGACAATTATGATTCATTTACGTACAACTTGGTTCAATATTTGGGTGAACTCGGGGAGGAACTGATCGTCAGACGGAATGACGAGATTACGATTGAGCAGATTGAAGAGCTGGGTCCGGACTTCTTAATGATTTCACCCGGGCCGTGCAGTCCTGATGAAGCGGGGATCAGCCTCGAAGCGATCAAACATTTTGCCGGCAGTATTCCTATTTTCGGCGTATGTCTCGGACATCAGTCGATTGCGCAAGTATTCGGCGGCGACGTCGTCAGAGCGGAGCGGCTCATGCACGGCAAAACGTCAGAAGTTATGCATGACGGACAGACGATTTTTAAAGGCCTGCAAAATCCGCTTGTCGCCACCCGGTACCATTCACTTATTGTCAAAGCGGACACGCTGCCGGATTGTTTTACGGTATCCGCTCAAACCAAAGAAGGAGAAATTATGGCAATCCGCCATAATGAGCTGCCTGTTGAAGGTGTTCAGTTCCATCCGGAATCCATCATGACCTCCTTCGGCAAAGAGATGCTCAGAAACTTTATAGAGACACACCGCAAAAAGGAAGTGACGGTGTGATTATATATTTGAATGGTCAATATATAGAGGAGAAAGAAGCGGCGCTTTCTCCTTTTGACCATGGTTATCTGTACGGGATCGGCGCGTTCGAGACGTTCAGGCTTTACAGCGGCCGGCCGTTTCTGCCGGATGCGCATGTCGCCAGGCTCAACAGGGCGCTTCGGGATCTGCAGATTGCATATGAGGTGAACAAACAGGAGCTGCTTGATATGCTTCGGAGACTGTTGCTCCTCAATGAGATCAAGGACGGCAGCGCACGTGTCCGGCTTAACATCTCGGCAGGCGTCAGCGATAAGGGATTTGCCGCGCAGACTTATGAAAAGCCGACCGTCCTTTGTTTCGTCAACCGGCTCAATCCGGAAACTCTGCCTGTTCAAAAAGAAGGCAGGCTTCTCTCTATCAGGAGAAATACGCCTGAAGGATATTTCCGGTTAAAATCCCATCACTATTTAAACAACATGTATGCTAAACGGGAGATCGGGAATGATCCCAATTTTGAAGGCATTTTCCTGACCGGAGAAGGAGATGTCGCGGAAGGCATTGTCTCCAACGTGTTTTGGCGAAAAGGAGACAAGGTCTTTACGCCATCCTTGGATACGGGAATTCTCGATGGTGTAACGAGACAGTTTGTCATTGATGAATTGAAACGGCAGGGGACAGAAGTCACCGAAGGCCGATTCCGTTTTCAATCAATGCTTGAAGCGGATGAAGCATGGTTGACAAACTCCGTGCTTGAAATCATCCCGTTTTCTAAAATAGAGGAAGTGCCGCTGCCCGGAGTGAGCGGAAAAACGGTGCAATTGCTCCGTAATCAGTATCAGCAGGAAATAAACAAAATGAATGTACAGGAGGAGGAACAAAATGGCGCAGCAAACAATTGAACAGCCTAAACTGATTCATACAAAAAAAGGCGCTCTTTCCTATAAAGAGAAGACGCTCGTTATGGGGATATTAAATGTAACGCCAGACTCCTTCTCTGACGGCGGTAAATACGACAGTACGGAAAGGGCGCTTCTGCATGCGGCGAAGATGGCTGAAGAAGGGGCGCATATCATAGATATCGGCGGCGAATCGACAAGACCCGGCGCATCACTCGTGTCGGCTGATGAGGAAATGTCACGAGTCATCCCCGTCATAGAGCGGATCACAAGCGAGCTGGACATTCCGCTTTCAATCGATACGTACAAAGCGTCCGTGGCAGACGAAGCGGTCAAAGCGGGAGCCTCTATCCTTAATGACATCTGGGGGGCGAAAGGTGATCCTGACATGGCGTCAGTAGCCGCCGCACACGGGGTTCCGATTATCTTAATGCATAACCGCATGGAAAGAAACTACAACGATCTTATTCCTGATATGCTTGCAGACTTGATGGAAAGCGTAAAAATTGCCGCGGAAGCCGGCGTCACAGATGAAAATATGATTCTGGATCCGGGGATCGGCTTTGCGAAAAACTATGAGGACAATCTGGCTGTCATGAACAAGCTGGAGGTGTTCAGCGGGTTAGGTTATCCGCTGCTTCTGGCGACATCGAGAAAAAGGTTCATCGGCCGTGTGCTTGACCTTCCCCCTGAAGAACGTGCCGAGGGAACGGGAGCGACAGTATGCCTTGGCGTCCAAAAAGGCTGCGACATTGTGAGGGTGCACGATGTCAAAGAGATCGCAAGAATGACGAAGATGATGGATGCTATGTTGAACAAAGGAGGCGTACATTATGGATAAAGTATATGTGGAAGGTATGGAGTTTTACGGATATCACGGCGTGTTCGAAGAAGAAAACAAACTCGGCCAGCGCTTCAAAGTAGACCTGACTGCCGAACTGGATTTGAGCAAAGCGGGAAAAACGGATGACCTTTCTTATACCATTAACTATGCGGAATTGTACAGTGTCTGCCGCGGCATCGTTGAGGGCGAGCCCGTTAATTTGGTCGAGACCCTTGCGGAACGGATCGCAGACACCGTCCTTGAGAAATTTGAGCCGGTGCAGCAATGTACGGTAAAGGTTGTTAAGCCTGACCCGCCGATTCCCGGCCATTATAAATCAGTAGCCATAGAAATGACGAGAAAGAAATCATGAACAATACGGCATATATCGGCCTCGGCTCCAATATGGGCGACCGTGAACATTATTTGCGTCAGGCAGTGGCCATGCTCAGCCGGCATCATGGCGTGACGGTGTCAAAGGTGTCCTCCATATATGAAACAGATCCCGTCGGCTATGAGGATCAAGATCAGTTTCTTAATATGGCGGTTGAAGTGAAAACGTCGTTATCTCCTTTTGAACTTCTTGATGTAACGCAGAGCATTGAAGCTGAATTAGGCAGAACGAGAGAGATTCGCTGGGGACCGCGGACGGCAGACCTTGACATTTTGCTGTATAATCGTGAAAATATTGAAACAGAGCGGCTGATTGTTCCGCATCCGAGAATGTATGAGCGCTTATTTGTCCTTGCGCCGTTAAAAGAAATATGCCCGCAGGCGGATCATATCACGATAAGTGCTGAAACAAACCAAGAAGGTGTAAGAGTATGGAAGCAGAAATCTGGGGTAGGCGAATTCGTGCATTCAGAAAGCTGAAAGGTTATACTCAAGAAGGATTTGCAAAAGCATTAGGTATATCAGTTTCTATTGTCGGTGAAATTGAACGCGGAAACCGGTTGCCGTCAGATGCCATCATTCAAGATGCGGCAGATGTTTTAAATATAAGTGCGGACGAATTGGCCCCGCCTGAAAAATAGACAAATGAAAGGAGGGGAAAAATGTTTAAAATCGGTGATATTCAATTGAAAAACCGGGTTGTGCTTGCCCCTATGGCCGGTGTCTGCAACTCAGCGTTCAGATTGACTGTAAAGGAATTCGGAGCCGGATTGGTATGCGCTGAAATGGTCAGTGACAAAGCGATTCTTTACAATAACGCCAGAACAATGGGGATGCTTTACATTGATGAACGTGAAAAACCGCTCAGCCTTCAGATTTTTGGAGGAAAAAAGGAAACCCTTGTGGAAGCGGCGAAGTTTGTAGATCAAAACACGACTGCTGATATTATTGATATTAACATGGGATGTCCCGTACCCAAGATTACAAAATGTGATGCGGGCGCCAAATGGCTTCTCGATCCCGATAAGATTTATGAAATGGTATCCGCAGTAGTAGATGCTGTTGATAAGCCGGTTACAGTGAAGATGAGAATGGGTTGGGATGAAGAGCACATTTATGCGGTGAAAAATGCCCAAGCCGTTGAACGTGCCGGCGGAAAAGCCGTTGCCCTGCACGGCCGCACAAGAGTGCAAATGTATGAAGGCACTGCGAACTGGGATATCATTAAAGAAGTGAAGCAATCCGTCTCCATTCCCGTCATCGGAAACGGTGATGTCAAAACGCCTCAGGACGCGAAACGCATGCTTGAGGAAACAGGGGTTGACGGCGTCATGATCGGCCGGGCCGCACTCGGCAACCCGTGGATGATTTACCGTACGGTGCACTACCTTGAAACCGGCGAGTTAAAAGACGAACCGAAAGTCCGTGAAAAAATGTCGGTATGCAAACTGCACTTAGACCGCCTGATTAAGTTAAAAGGCGAAAATGTGGCAGTCAGAGAAATGAGAAAACACGCTGCCTGGTATCTGAAAGGTGTCAGAGGCAATGCGAATGTACGCAACGAAATTAACCAATGTGAGACGCGTGAAGAAGTTGTGCAGCTTTTAGATGCATTTACCGCCGAAGCAGAGGCAAAAGAGCTTCAAGATGCAAAAGTAGGTTAATATACACCCTCTATTGCTGCTCACTGCCAGCTTACCGCTGGCAGTTTTTCTGCTTTTTCGTGAAAACAAAATGTAACGGAGTGATACCAATGAGTCAAGAAGAGCAAAATCATGAGGAATTGAACGACCAGCTGCAAGTCAGACGAGATAAAATGAACCAGCTGAGAGAAAACGGCATTGACCCTTTCGGCGAACGTTTCGAGAGAACGCATCAATCTCAACAGATCATTGACGCCTACCAGGAGCTTTCTAAAGAAGAACTGGAAGAAAAAGCGGTCGAAGTGACCATTGCAGGCCGTATGATGACAAAGCGCGGAAAAGGGAAAGCCGGCTTTGCGCATCTGCAGGACTTAGAAGGTCAAATTCAAATTTACGTAAGAAAAGACAGTGTCGGCGAAGAACAATATGAAATCTTTAAATCTTCAGACCTCGGAGACGTTATCGGCATCACGGGGAAAGTTTTCAAAACAAACGTAGGCGAGCTTTCTGTCAAAGCGACATCTTTTGAACTGCTGACAAAAGCACTGCGTCCTCTTCCTGATAAATATCATGGGTTAAAAGACGTTGAACAGCGTTACCGCCAGCGCTATCTCGATCTCATCGTAAACCCTGACAGCAAACAAACGTTTATCACACGCAGCAAAATCATCCAAGCGATGAGAAGATACTTAGATGACCATGGATACTTAGAAGTTGAAACACCTACGATGCACAGCATACCGGGAGGAGCGTCTGCACGCCCGTTCATCACGCACCATAACGCACTCGACATGCCTCTTTATATGCGTATTGCGATTGAACTGCACCTGAAACGCCTGATTGTCGGCGGATTGGAAAAAGTCTACGAAATCGGCCGCGTGTTCCGTAATGAAGGTGTTTCTACACGCCATAACCCTGAATTCACGATGATCGAGCTGTATGAAGCGTACGCCGATTATAAAGATATTATGAGCCTTACGGAAAATCTCGTTGCACATATTGCGCAGGAAGTGCTTGGGAGCACCACAATCCAGTACGGCGAAGAGCAGATTGATCTGAAACCTGAGTGGAAACGACTCCACATGGTAGATGCGGTCAAAGAAGCGACAGGTGTAGATTTCTGGAATGAGATGACTGTTGAAGAAGCGCGCGGTCATGCAAAAGAGCATGGTATCGAGATCACAAACTCAATGACGGTGGGTCATATCATCAATGAATTCTTCGAACAAAAAATTGAAGAAACACTCATTCAGCCTACATTTATTTACGGCCACCCTGTAGAGATTTCTCCTCTTGCTAAGAAAAATCCAGAGGACCCTCGCTTTACAGACCGTTTTGAACTGTTTATCGTCGGCCGTGAGCACGCTAATGCGTTTACGGAGCTGAATGACCCTATTGACCAGAGGGAACGCTTTGAAGCGCAGTTAAAAGAAAGAGAAGAAGGAAACGATGAAGCGCATATGATGGATGAAGACTTCGTTGAAGCTCTTGAATACGGCATGCCGCCGACCGGGGGATTGGGTATCGGTATCGACCGCCTTGTCATGCTGTTAACAAATGCTCCGTCTATCAGAGACGTTTTATTATTCCCTCAAATGAGACAACGCTAATAAAAGGGAAGGCGCCGTTTCTGCTTATCGCAGTACGGCGCTTTTTTAGAAACAAGCCGCTCGTAAAACTTTTTTGATTTTCTTTTAAAAAACTATTGCACTATTATTTGTGAGGTGGTATATTATTATTCGTTGCCGCTAAACAAGGCGCTGACGAAAAAAGAAATTTAAAAAGTTGTTGACTTCAAGAGATTGATAAGATATAATAATAAAGTCGCTTGAACGAAAGACAAAATGATCTTTGAAAACTAAACAAGACAAAACGTACCTGTTAATTCAAAGTTTTAAATAAATCGC
>NZ_JAHOAA010000010.1:0-59702 GCF_019039175.1 Bacillus sp. FJAT-27001 | reverse complement strand
GCTTTATTATCTTACCACTCAGCTTCTTTTATGTCAACAACTTTTTTTACGTTGTTTCCGAAGCTTTTTGTTGTTGTCTGCTGTTCATCAGCGACGTTTAATAATATACCACGCATTCGTTGAATTTAGCAAGTGTTTTTTTCGTTTTTTTTAAAACGTATTTCGTTATATTCATCTCCGCCGCGGCATACGATGTAATCAAGCATGGACAAGATAAGGAGGCGTCATCAGTGAATCACTTCTACGTGTGGCACATCAGAAGGATAAAACAGCTGCTTATTATTATCATTGCCGCATTTGCAGCAGCCAGCTTTTTTTATATACAGAGAGCCGTCCCCCTTCCTGTATTTTTAACTGATAGCGGCCCAAAGGCTATTTCAAAAGGGGAGACGAGAGCGGGGGAAGTCGCATTAACATTCGATATCAGCTGGGGCGATGAAAAGGCGGTTCCGATTCTGAACGCGCTAAAAGCAAACGGTATTAAAAACGCTACTTTTTTTCTATCAGCTTCTTGGGCGGAACGGCACCCGGACACAGTTGAACGTATGGTAAAAGACGGACATCAAATCGGCAGCATGGGATATGCGTATAAGAATTATACCAACCTAGAGGACAATGAAATAAAAAAAGATATCCTCCGGGCCCAGACCGCATTTAAAAAGCTGGGTGTGAAGAATGTTCATTTACTCCGCCCGCCGACCGGACAATTTAATAAAAAGGTTCTTACCATTGCACAGCAGTACCACTATTCAGTGGTTCATTACAGTGTTAACTCGCAGGATTGGACAAATCCCGGCCCTGATAAAATCATTGAAAATGTAAACAGTCATATAAAAGGCGGCGACATTGTCCTGCTGCACGCATCTGATTCAGCAACACAGACTGAAGAAGCGCTCCCCGCCATCATTCACAATTTAAAGCAAAAAGGACTGAAAAACGTGACCGTCGGCGACCTGATCGCAAATACTGACGTCAAGTCATCAGAAGTGAAATAATTACCTCTGGGCAAACTTCGGCAGCATTAACAGCTGAAACGCATTGCAGCCCATCAGCGGAATCAGCATCAAATAAAGCCAGTCCTCATTATTCACTCGTAGCGCAGGAACCCATTCAAGCGCTGTAATAACGACCATTAAAAATAATGATGAAACGAACGTATTTTTTGAGGACTGCTTTTGTTTTATATACGCCGTCAACAGGCCGACGGCAAGCAGAGCCAGCGGCAGCCAGACAAACCCCGCAATCGAGTCATCCCGCTCTCCGAAAAACAAAAATCTGACGTACATTAAATCAAAAGCGACAAACAGAATGATAAACAGCTGAAGCAGATTCCAAAGCGAGCTTGATCTGAGAATTTCAAGGGCAAACCGGTGCACCGTCAGAAAAACGAAGAATCCCATCTGGCTGATCACACTGAAAATCATGCCCACCCCGATAAACCAGATCAGAACAGAGAAAATCTGACCGGCCTCAAAATTCAGAAAGAACCCCTTGTACTCCCCCCACTTCAGAGCAAATCCCACGACGCTTGTAATAAGAGCGCCCACAGCTAAAATCGAAAAGAAAAATCGAACAAGCCCGCGGCTTTTCATCTCTTATTCATCCCCCTGACAATCGCGTTCAGCGATATTTTGTTATGTATAAATCCATTCCGATGAATCATATTAAAAATAAGTACAAGTAAGGAAGGAGCTTATGCATGTCAAAAGCCAAAACGCTATTGATAAGCTGTTTTGTTTTATTATCTGTAACAGCTTGTGCTCCAAAAGACCAAGCAGCGGATATGGATTATGACCAGACTAAAAAAATGGTTGTTGATATATTAAAGACCGATGATGGAAAAAAGGCAATTAAGGAAATATTAAATGATGATGCGATGAATGAGGCATTGGTGATTGATCAAAATGCCATTAAAGGCACAATAGAGAAAACCCTCACCTCTAAAAAAGGGGCGGAGTTCTGGAAAACCATTTTTGAAGACTCAAAATTCGCCGAGAGCTTTGCAAAAACTCTTCAGCCCGAGCATGAAAAAATCATAAAAAAACTGATGAAAGACCCTGATTATCAGAAAAGTTTTATGCAGATCATGCAGGACCCCGGCATGGATAAAAAATACTATGAGCTGGTGAAAAGCCAAAAGTTCCGCAGTTACTTAGAAGATGTAATTACAGAGACACTTTCCAGCCCGCTTTTCAAAAAGCAATTCGAGGATGAATTGAAAAAAGCAGCTTCAAGCTCTGAAAAAGAAAGCCAATAAAAGGCCGGGCCGTGTTGATCCCGGCCCCTTTTTTATTCAGCTGTTTTTTCAATGACTTTCTGGGCGATCCCCATATAAATTTCCCCGATCGGATGACTTCTGTCATAGACAGAAGGCGCAAACTGATCCTTGTCCCAATCAGGCTGTTTTAAAGGAATTCTGCCAAGCAGCGGCACTTGCAATTCCTCTGCAAGCTTATCTCCCCCGCCTTGACCGAACACATATTCTCTCTCGCCGGTTTTTGCACTTTCATAGTAAGCCATATTTTCAATGACCCCTACAACTTCATGATCGGTCTTAATCGCCATAGAACCCGCTCTCGCCGCTACAAATGCGGCTGTAGGGTGCGGCGTTGATACGATAATCTCTTTGCAGCTCGGAAGCATCGTGTGTACATCGAGCGCCACATCACCAGTGCCGGGCGGCAGATCAAGAACGATATAGTCAACCTCTCCCCAGTCAACTTCATGGAAGAAGTTATTCAGCATCTTGCCCAGCATCGGCCCTCTCCACACAACCGGAGCGTTTTCTTCGACGAAAAAGCCCATCGACATAACCTTTACTCCAAATCTTTCGACAGGAAGCAGTTTTTCTCCTTCTACTGTCGGGCGAACTGTAATACCCATCATGTCCGGCACGCTGAATCCGTATATATCCGCATCGATCAAGCCGACTTTTTTTCCGAGCCGCGCAAGAGAAATGGCCAGGTTGACGGAAACCGTTGATTTGCCGACACCGCCTTTTCCGCTTGCCACCGCAAGAAAGACCGGCGGATGTTTCCTATTCAGCAGGGTTTCGCTTTCAGCAGCCGGCCGGCTGAATTTCGCCAATGTTTCTTCCGGCAGCTCTTCAAACCGCAGTCCCACAGTTTCCGCACCCGCTTCTTTCAGAACGGATACGATTTCCTGCTGAATACCCATCTGTTCAGCCGTCCCCGTTTTTGCCAATGCAATTTTCACACTGACATGCCGTTTTTCCGGCTTGATCTTTACTTCTTTAATGGCATCCAATTCTCCCAGCGGTCTATGAAGAAAAGGTTCGCGCATGTTTCCGACTATATTTCTTACTTCATCTTCTCTTATCATCGAACCCTCACCCTTTGTGTATTCGTTTACAAATGGTATTATACCATATATTAAACATAGAATCGGCGAAAAACCCTCCTTACTCGGGAGGGTCTCCTTTCTCTGTGAAGTATCTCAATACGCCCTTATACACGGAAGAAGCGATTTTGTCCTGATATTTGGGCTGGCCGAGCCTTTTCGCTTCCGCGGGATTGGACAGAAATCCGATCTCCACCAGCGCGCCCGGTTTGGTTACATTCTGCATTAAGTAAATGCCGTGTATCCGTTTCGCCTTTCTCGTTGTATTCTCCAAATTGATTCTCAATTCGTCCTGTATATATTTTGCCACTTTTTCATTTTCTTCGTATTTTCCATAGTAGAAGCTTTGGGCGCCGCTCCATCTCGGTGACGGTATGGCGTTCAGATGAATGCTGATATAAAGCTCCGCCTCTGAACGGTTGATGATTTCCACGCGCTTTCTCAGATCTTCCGCTTTGCGTCTGCTGTAGCCTTTCGTCCCTTCAGGAGCTAAATCAGTATCCGTCTCCCGCGTCATAATGACCAAAGCTCCCTGCTCCTGCAAATAGTCTCTGACCCTGGAGGCCACTTCGAGAGTAATGTCCTTTTCAAGGTGACTGCCTCCCGTGGCGCCTCCGTCCGGCCCGCCGTGTCCCGGATCGAGATAGATGATTTTCCCGCTCAGCGGCAGACTCCACGGCCGCCAGGAATCATCATTATGGAATTGAAACCGGAATAAACACAATAATATGATAAAGCCAAGTAAAAAACCGAGCCATTTCAGCTTTTTTGTCATACCTTTCCCTCCCGCTTGTCCCCGTTATTAATAAGTATGGGACAAGGGAAGAAATTATGATTACCTCATGCGGAGCTTACATTGTTTTTCTCTTTGCAGAAATCCTTCCGTCCACCAGCTGTTGATAAACCGGCAGGACGCTTCATAGATTTCTTTTTGTTCAACGGAAGAATATTGCTCATGCGTCCAATTGCAAAGATATTCAAAAAAATCGACCGTCAGTTCTTCCTCTTCTTCAGCCGAACGGGCGTTTGCCCTCTGCAAGGACTCACCATAATAGCCAAAGACGCCGAACCGGCCGCCTAATAAATACGCTTCAATTGCAAAATCTATGCATCCTTCACTCAGAATGCCGTTTTCGTCTTGAAGAAAGGGAAACAAAGGGGTAAGACATGCTTTTACGGACTGAATGATCTGCGTCAGTGACAGCTCCTTTAGTAAACTCTTCTCAAGCTCAAAATCCTTCTGCCGTTTCACGTCTGAAAAAGATAATACTTCTGCCATTGCCAGCCACGCTCCTTTTTACTGTTATTTTGAAAGGAAAAGGGAAAAAGCATGCTTTGTTGATAGTGGAAATCCTCCCAAATGAAGGAGTTTTATGTTAACTGGAAGAAGAAAGAGCTGAGGTGACGTGATGAAAAAGCTGTTTCAATACAATTGGACGGTGCGTGACGAGTGGTTTATGATATGTGAAAAGCTGAGCCGGGAGGAACTGACGAAAACCCGGACGGGCGGAATGGAGAGCATCTTGCGGACTTTATTTCATATCATTGATGTCGAGATCAGCTGGGCTCGTGCCATTTTAGGTAAAGATGATGTTTTACCTGCTGAGTCTGACTATACAAGCATTCAGGATCTCAGAAAGCTGTCTGAACAGTATCGGGAGGATGTCATTCATGCGGTCTCCCTCAAAGGACCGGATCTTGTTAAGCCGGACTGGATGGACCAAACCTTTCCTAAAGAAGATATTCTCCGCCACATCCTTGCGCATGAGATTCACCATATGGGACAACTGTCGGTTTGGGCCAGAGACATTGGAATAGAACCGGTTTCGGCTAATGTGATCAGCCGTCCGCAGGAAAAAGCCGCAAAAAAACAGCACCTCTGACGGGATGCCGTTTTTATATTTTAATGCTTCTTGTTACGGAGTATGTATTAATGTATTCATCCAGCACGAGGCCGCCTTTGTCCTCGTAAAAACCGGCAACCATGAAGCCTGCGTCAATCTGACCTTTAATTTGATCCTCCAGCGTATGGCCGAATTCAAGCGCTTCATGATTATCAATAAGTTCCTTTACCTTTTTCTTACTCAGATCTTTTTCATCCGAAAACGGAATGGAATACTTTACTTTTAGTACGCCTTCCTGCTCTAAATCCATATCAAATAAGAACACGACGGGATTTACAAAACCGGAGACTAAAGACCCGCCTTTTTTCAATACGCGATGAGCTTCTTTCCATACCGGAAGAACCGTATCAACAAAGCAATTCGATACCGGGTGCACGATAAAATCAAATGACTCATCATCAAAACAGCTCAGATCATTCATGCTGCCTTTTACAGTCCGAAGCGTAAGATCGTCCCGCTCGGCAACCATTCTGTCTTGCGCAAGCTGTTTTTCCGAATTGTCAAAGATGGTCACGTCCGCTCCTGCAGCAGCAAGGACCGGCCCTTGCTGTCCTCCTCCTGAAGCGAGACAAAGAACCTTCAGACCGTCTATGGGCGGAAACCAATCCGCCGGCACATCTTTTCCGGGGGTCATTCTGATGCTCCAATTGCCTTTTTTCGCTTCACCAATCGTATGAGAATCAACCGCAACCGTCCATTCATTGCCTGTTTCGACTTTTTTATCCCATGCCTTGCTGTTATGTATGACTAACTTATTCATTATAACTGCGCTCCTTATTGGTAATGAATAGAGTATAACAAACAATTCTAGAAAAACATCGGATAACCTCTTGAATATGAGAAAAAAATACAAAAAAACCACAACCAAGAAGTTGTGGTTTTTGCCATCCAAAACGATTAACGTTTTGAGAACTGAGGTGCACGACGAGCGCCTTTAAGACCGTATTTTTTACGTTCTTTCATACGAGCGTCACGAGTCAGAAGACCAGCACGTTTAAGTGTTGCACGGTATTCTGGATCTGCTTCAAGCAAAGCACGAGCGATACCATGACGGATTGCTCCAGCTTGACCAGATAAGCCGCCTCCATGTACGTTTACTAAAACATCATAAGTACCAGCTGTTTCAGTTAAAGTTAATGGTTGTTTGATATCTTCGATTAGAGCTGGAGATGGAATGTGCTCGCTGATTTCACGATTATTAACGACGATACGACCTTCACCTGGAACTAAGCGCACACGCGCTACAGAACTTTTACGACGGCCAGTACCGTAATATTGAACCTGTGCCAAATTGGTAACCTCCTTTTTAATTAACCGCGAAGTTCGTAAACTTCAGGTTTTTGTGCTTCATGTGGATGCTCAGAACCACGGTATACGTTCAATTTCTTGAACATTTGACGACCTAGAGAACCTTTTGGAAGCATGCCTTTGATAGCAAGCTCAAGCATTTTCTCAGGGTAGTTTGTACGCATTTCAAGAGCAGTTCTTGATTTTAATCCGCCTGGATGTTGAGTGTGACGGTAGTAGATTTTGTCAGTTAACTTTTTACCAGTTAACTCGATTTTTTCAGCGTTGATGATGATCACATGATCTCCAGTATCAACGTGCGGTGTGTAAGTCGGTTTGTGTTTCCCGCGAAGGATAGATGCAACTTCTGTAGAAAGACGTCCTAAAGTCTTGCCTGCTGCATCAACAACTAACCACTTGCGTTCAATAGTACTTGCGTTAGCCATAGGTGTTGTACGCATTGAATTTCCCTCCTAAATGATCTGTCATTTTCAATAATCTTCGATTACGTTCTATTTCACAACACAATAAGTTCCGGGGCTTATCGTGGGGTTGAAATACATACCATATGATATCTTATAACTTTATGCAGACTCTGTCAAGAAAATGTTACACCTGGTTTAGTTGTCATAGCAAACGCTCCATAAATACAGCCCGTGCCCCGGTGCGGTGCGCCCCGCGGCTTCACGATCCTTCGCTTCGAGCATTGCTTTTACATCATCGGGAGAAAATTTTCCAGCTCCTGTATCCAATAACGTTCCGGCAATGATTCTGACCATATTATAGAGAAAACCGTTTCCGGTGATCCGCATCTGCAGGCCGTCTCCGGTCTCAGTCCAATCCAGCTCGTAAATCGTTCTGACTTTATCCTGAACCGCGGTATCAGCCGCGCAAAAGCTTGTGAAATCATGTGTCCCGACGAGGTGCCTTGAAGCTTCCCTCATTTTCTGCACATTAAGCTGATATGCAAAATGGTAAGCGTAATGTCGTTTAAATACGTCCGGGTGTTTCTCCGTATATACAAAGTAGCGATATTCCTTTTGGACCGCGCTAAATCGTGCATGGAACCCATCATCCGCAATCTCTGCTGTTTTGACGGCAATATCATCAGGCAGCAGGGCATTGAGCGCAAACGGCCATTTCTCAGCCGGGATGGACAGCGGCGTATCAAAATGAATGACCTGTCCGGCAGCATGAACATCGCTGTCCGTGCGGCCGGATGAGTACACAGGCACTCTGCCGTCCGTTTTATGGATGACGGCCAGCGCTTTTTCCAATTCACTTTGAACGGTCCGTTTTCCAGGCTGAACCTGATATCCGTTAAATAAATGCCCGTCATAAGCAATGGTACATTTCACTCTCATTCAGCAGCACCTCTAACTTCTTAAGAAAAACAATAACACGGCTAATACCATGATGAGCAGAATAGCTCCGGTATCCTTTCCGGTCCAGACGAGCTTTCTGTATTTCGTTCTCCCCTCACCGCCCTGGTAGCCTCTCGCCTCCATGGCGACCGCGAGCTCTTCCGCGCGTTTAAAGGCGCTGACAAACAGCGGGACAAGCAGCGGAACAACCGCTTTGATTCTGTCTTTCACCGGGCCGCTTGTAAAGTCCGCACCCCTCGCCATTTGCGCCTTCATGATTTTATCTGTCTCTTCCATCAATGTCGGGATAAATCGCAATGATATCGACATCATCAATGCGAGTTCGTGTACGGGCAGCTTCACCTTTTTAAAAGGATTCAGGAGCTGCTCCATTCCATCCGTTATTTCAATCGGCGTTGTTGTCAGCGTCAGCAGCGTCGTCATAAAGATAAGGTAAACGAAACGGAGGGAGATAAAAATACCCTGTATAAGTCCGCCCTCATACACTTTAAACCAGCCAAGCTGAAAAATGACAGATCCTTCATGCGTCATGAAAATGTGTAATAAAAAGGTAAACGCCACAATCCAGATAATCGGCTTAAGCCCCTTCAGCAAAAAGCTGAACGGCACGCGAGTCAAGGCGATCACCCCGAATGTAAACAAACCGAGCAAAGCATACGTCTGTACGTTGTTTGCCAAAAAGACGATACATACAAAAAGAAAAATGCTGACAAGTTTTGTTCGCGGGTCCAATCGGTGAATAAGCGATGATCCGGGAACATACTTTCCGATAATCATGCTGTCCATCATTGGTCCTTTTCCTCCTGAAAGAAAGCCTTAATTTCACTGGCGGCATCCTGCAGGGTCAGCATGGGTTTTTCATACTTGACTCCGAGAGCCTTCTCAAGCCGTCTCTGAAACTTCACCGATTCAGGAAGATCCAGTCCCATTTCGGCCATCTCTTCACCTTTTACAAACAAGTCACGCGGACTCCCCGTCGCTTTAATGGTTCCTTTGTGCATGACGATCATTTCGTCAGCGTAGCGGGCGGCGTCCTCCATGCTGTGGGTGACGAGAACGGTAGTCAGGTTTCCCCGCTGATGAAGCGCATAGAACATGTCCATAATGTCCTGGCGCCCTCTCGGATCAAGACCGGCCGTCGGTTCATCCAAAACCAGCACTTCCGGCTCCATCGCGAGAACGCCGGCAATCGCCACTCTGCGCATCTGGCCGCCGCTGAGCTCAAATGGTGAACGATCCAAAATGTCTTCCGGAAGGCCCACAAGCCCCAGCATTTCTTTTGCTTTCCGTTCAGCGTCTTCTTTTTTTACACCGAAATTCATCGGTCCGAATGCGATGTCCTTCAGCACAGTCTCTTCAAACAGCTGATGTTCGGGAAATTGGAAAACGATTCCGACTTTTTTTCGCAAAGTCTTAAGGTCTTTATTCTTTTTACCGACTGCCAGAATCGTGCTCCCGAGTTCAAGCTGTCCTTTAGTCGGTTTCAGCAAACCGTTTAAATGCTGCAGGAGCGTCGATTTGCCCGACCCTGTATGCCCGATGACGGCAACGTAGCTGCCCTCTTTTATCACGGCATTGATATCATACAGAGCCAGCCGTTCAAACGGTGTCTTCATTTGATAGCGGTGTTCTACATCTTTGATTTTAATGTCCACAGCTCATTCACCAGCCCTTCCTGAGTCAGATGGTTTTTCGTTAACGCCAGTCCGCTTTCTTTCAAAAGCAGGCTGAGCTGGAATGAGAAAGGCAAATCAAGACCGATGCGAACCAAGTCTTCGTTTAATTTAAAAATCTCTTCAGGCGTGCCCTCTGCATATTTCCTGCCGCCGTTCATCACAATGATCCTGTCCGCCCTTGCGGCTTCTTCCAGGTCATGTGTTATCGAAATGACGGTGGCCATGCCCTGATCTTTTAAGCGTCTGACAGTATCAAGGACTTCTTCTCTCCCAATCGGGTCAAGCATGGATGTCGCTTCATCCAAAATCATAATATCAGGACGCGCGGCAATAATCCCCGCGATCGCCACTCTTTGTTTTTGACCTCCGGAGAGATGGTGCGGCTCTTGATCAAGAAAATCCTGCATATTGACTTGTGTGACAGCCCAATCTACTCTCTCAATCATTTCTTCGCGCGGAACACCATTGTTTTCTAAACCAAAAGCCACATCATCGCGAACAGTCGTTCCGACAAATTGGTTATCGGGATTCTGAAAGACCATCCCTATTTTTTTTCGCACATCCCACACGGTATCCTCAGTCAGTTTGATGCCGCCGACTTCAATTTCTCCGGCCTCGGGCAAAATCAGCCCGTTCAGCGCTCTGGCCAAAGTCGACTTCCCTGAACCGTTGTGGCCTACGATAGAAAGCCATTCTCCTTCGTATACCTCCAGACTCACACCGTCCAGCGCCGGTCTTTCTGCATCTTTGCGGTAACGGAATAGAATGTCTTTTACGGATATAAGCTGTTTTTGATCCACGGGCGCCTGACCTCCTCTCAGCTATAGCTCTGCTTTTCTGTCTCATGATAAAAAGTTCTGATATCTAAAAAAAGGGCATAGATCCAGTTAGAAACTGTCCCGCCCTTCTTTAGATACACAAAAATATGTGATTAAACCAATTCGATGATTGCCATTGGTGCACCGTCACCACGGCGAGGACCAAGCTTCATAATACGTGTGTATCCGCCTTGGCGCTCCTCGTAACGAGTTGCAATGTCAGAGAATAATTTTTGAAGTGCATCTTGGTTATTTTCTTCATTAGCAACCTCGTTGCGAATGTATGCAGCTGCTTGACGACGAGCATGCAAGTCACCGCGCTTACCAAGAGTGATCATCTTTTCAACAACAGAGCGAAGTTCTTTCGCACGTGTTTCAGTTGTTTCAATTCTTTCGTTGATGATCAAATCTGTTGTAAGATCACGAAGCATAGCTTTACGCTGTGAACTCGTACGTCCTAGTTTTCTGTATGACATGTGATGTCCCCTCCTTTAATGGAATGCTGTTTCTAAATAAAAAACACACGAAAATCCTAGTTCACATGGAAACTAGATCAATCGTCTTTGCGAAGGCCGAGTCCAAGTTCTTCTAGTTTCGCTTTCACTTCTTCAAGTGATTTGCGTCCCAGGTTGCGAACTTTCATCATATCTTCTTCCGTCTTGTTCGCAAGTTCTTGAACCGTGTTAATGCCCGCACGCTTCAAGCAGTTGTAAGAACGGACAGAAAGATCAAGTTCCTCAATCGTCATTTCAAGAACTTTTTCTTTTTGATCCTCTTCTTTTTCAACCATGATTTCAGCATGCTGAGCTTCGTCAGTTAAACCGACGAATATATTAAGGTGTTCAGTTAAAATCTTTGAACCGAGAGCAATTGCTTCCTTCGGTCCAGTGCTTCCGTCAGTCCAAACATCAAGTGTAAGTTTGTCATAGTTTGCAACCTGGCCTACACGAGTGTTTTCTACCTGATAAGATAAACGAGAAACTGGCGTAAAGATTGAATCGATCGGAATCACGCCGATTGGCTGATCGTCTCTTTTGTTCGAATCAGCAGGTGTATACCCACGCCCTCTTTGTGCAGTAAGGCGAACTCGGAAACTCGCATTCTCACCAAGAGTCGCAATATGAAGATCCGGATTAAGGATTTCAACATCGCTGTCGTGTGTAATATCAGCTGCTGTGACAGTTCCTTCGCCCTGTACATCAATTTCAAGCGTCTTCTCTTCATCAGAGTAGATTTTCAATGCAAGCTTTTTAATGTGCAAGATTATCGTTGTAACATCTTCCACAACGCCTTCGATTGTCGAGAATTCGTGCAGTACACCATCTATCTGGATCGATGTTACAGCGGCACCAGGGAGTGAGGATAAGAGGATACGACGTAAGGAGTTACCCAGAGTTGTACCATATCCACGCTCAAGCGGCTCTACGACAAACTTACCAAATTTGGCATCGTCGCTGATTTCAACCGTTTCGATTTTTGGTTTTTCAATCTCGATCATTACTTAAAACCCTCCTTCAAAACGTCGAAACCTCGAATAGAATCATATGAGATTCCATCCGAAATTCCCCATTGTTTAGTCCCGTATGTGCTCAGGCAACGAGTCGGTGCATTCGTTTCATAAATAACTGTATCATAACCCATTATTGACAGGGACACAAAATCTATACAAACAAATTACACGCGGCGACGTTTTGGTGGACGGCATCCATTATGAGGAACAGGAGTTACGTCTCTGATAGCTGTAACTTCAAGTCCGGCAGCTTGTAAAGCACGGATTGCAGCTTCACGGCCAGAACCTGGTCCTTTAACAGTTACTTCAAGAGTTTTAAGTCCGTGTTCGATTGAACCTTTAGCAGCTGTTTCAGCAGCCATTTGCGCAGCAAAAGGAGTAGATTTACGAGAACCTCTGAATCCTAGAGCTCCGGCACTTGACCAAGAAAGAGCATTACCATGAGTATCAGTGATCGTAACGATCGTGTTGTTGAAAGTTGAACGAATATGAGCGATTCCTGACTCAATATTCTTTTTCACGCGACGTTTACGCGTGTTTTGTTTACGAGCAGCAGCCATTGTTTAGGTACCTCCCTTACTTATTTTTTCTTGTTAGCTACAGTACGACGCGGACCTTTACGAGTACGCGCATTGTTTTTAGAGTTTTGTCCGCGAACAGGCAAACCTCTGCGATGGCGGATTCCGCGGTAGCTTCCGATTTCGATCAGACGCTTGATGTTAAGAGAAACTTCACGGCGAAGGTCACCTTCTACTTTCAGTTTGTCAATAACATCACGGATTTTACCAAGTTCTTCTTCAGTAAGATCACGCACACGAGTATCTTCAGAAACACCAGCCTCTTTCAAGACTTGCTGAGCCGTTGTGCGGCCAATTCCGAAGACATATGTTAAAGAAATAACAACACGTTTGTCACGTGGGATATCTACACCAGCAATACGAGCCATTCTCTGGGCACCTCCTTATTAATTATCCTTGTTTTTGTTTATGCTTTGGATTTTCACAGATCACCATTACTTTTCCTTTTCTGCGAATAACTTTACATTTCTCGCAGATTGGTTTAACTGATGGTCTCACTTTCATGTGTTTCCAACCTCCTTCAGTTTCCGGAGTGCTTTATTTGTAACGGTACGTAATCCTGCCACGAGTTAAGTCATATGGAGATAATTCTACCGTAACTTTGTCTCCAGGTAAAATGCGAATGAAGTGCATGCGGATTTTACCAGATACGTGAGCCAAAACCGTATGGCCATTTTCGAGTTCAACTTTGAACATCGCGTTTGGCAGTGTTTCGACAATCGTACCTTCCACTTCAATTACATCGTCTTTCGCCATTCAAGTGTTCTCCCTTCTTCAAATCAGTAACTTGCTCTCTGACAAATTTCAAAAGAGAAAATCTCAGTTATCCGTTTGTCACACGCCCTGTTTCGTTTATACTGTTCTGAACTTCCGGAGATACGCAATCATAAAGGGTGAATGATTGATATTCTTTTTCTAAGGAGAATGAAATGTACGCTTTTCTCCGTCTGCTTTAGTACACGATGATGAATCTTCATTCCGATGACAGCAGCTAGCCGGTTCTTCTTCCGACCAATTGTAAACCTACAATCTGCCCAGGTGCGGAATGAAAAACATATGTCATGGAATTCATTTCATCATCTAGACTTTTGTCAGTATATCAAAACCCGTTTCCGTAATCGCAATCGTATGTTCAAAATGAGCACACTTTTTCCCATCTACCGTTACAACCGTCCAGTTATCAGCCAATGTTTTCACATATCGGCTGCCAGCGTTAACCATCGGTTCTATAGCGAGAACCATACCAGGCTTCAGCCTAGGTCCTTTGTTTGGCGGACCGTAATGAGGAATTTGCGGATCCTCATGCAAGTCTTGACCAACACCATGTCCGACATACTCCCTAACAACTGAAAACTGCTCATTTTCGACATACGTTTGTATTGCGTGGGAAATATTCGACAAACGTTCACCTGGTTTTGCTTCCTTCAAGCCTTTATATAAAGACTCCTCTGTCACTTCCAGCAGTCGTTTATCATCATCACTGATGTTTCCTACCGGATATGTCCAAGCAGAGTCACCATGATAACCATTTAATTTAGCACCGATATCAATGCTGATAATGTCACCGTCACGCAAAACCCTTTTACCGGGAATTCCGTGAACGAGTTCTTCATTAACTGATACACAGATGCTCCCGCGAAACCCATTATACCCCTTAAAAGATGGGATTGCACCCTGCTTCTCAATAAAACGTTCGGCAATTTGATCCAATTCTTTTGTCGAGATTCCTGGTTTAATGTGCTTTTTCATCTCTTCATGAGTCAAAGCCACGATTCGCCCTGCTTCCCGCATGATGCCAAGCTCACGAGGGGTCTTACAGATAATCATTTGCTCAATCCTCCAAGAAGCTCTTTCACATCTTTGTACACGTCGTTAATGTCCTGCTGGCCATTGACGTTGACAAGATACCCTTTCTCAGAATAAAAATCGAGTAAAGGCTGAGTCTGCTTCATGTTGACCTCAAGCCGTTTTGAGACGGTTTCCTCATTATCATCTGCCCGTTGATAAAGGTCTCCTCCGTCTTTATCACAAACACCCGGCGTTTTCGGCGGATTGAAAACCAAATGGTAGGTTGTGCCGCAAACACTGCAAATTCTGCGTCCAGTCAAACGTTCCATTAAAGAGTCTTTGTCTACTTTAATGTTAATGACATAATCAATCGGCTTGCCGTATTCCTCAAGAATGTTTTCAAGAGCTTCAGCCTGAGCGACTGTTCGCGGAAATCCGTCCAGAAGAAAACCTCTTTCACAATCATCTTTGCCGAGTCTTTCTTTGACAATGCCGATTGTGACTTCGTCCGGTACGAGCTCGCCTTTATCAATATAAGACTTTGCTTCGAGTCCGAGTGGTGTTTCTTCTTTCATAGCAGCACGGAACATATCTCCCGTTGAGATATGAGGTATCCCATAATCCTCAACAATTCGTTCTCCCTGTGTGCCTTTACCGGCTCCAGGAAGTCCCATTAAGACTAAGTTCATTCGGATTTCCCCCGTCCTCTCTTATTTAGAGGAATGGTTAAAACCAGTCCTCTAATTTTTCATAAATCCTCGGTAATTACGTTTCACTAACTGGCTCTCCAGCTGCTTCATTGTCTCCAAGGCTACCCCGACGACAATTAACAATGATGTTCCGCCAATCTGTGCACTTTGAGGCAATCCAGCGAATTGAATGAAAAAGATAGGAAGAATGGAAATCACGGCTAAGAATATAGAACCCACAAACGTAAGTCGATACAAAATGCTCGTAATTCTATCTTGAGTCATTTTCCCTGGACGAACCCCCGGGATATAGCCACCCTGTTTTTTAAGGTTATCAGCCATTTGTTCAGGGTTTACCTGCACAAAAGCATAGAAGTACGTAAAGGCGATAATTAATGCGACATAAACCGCCATGCCCACCGGATGTGTATTGTCAAAGTTGGCTTGAATCCACTTTGTCACATCGTTCTCTCCGAAAAATGACGCGATAGTACGCGGCGTAATAAGAAACGCAACCGCAAAGATTACCGGAATAACCCCTGCCGGATTCACTTTAAGCGGAAGGTGAGTTGACTGGCCTCCGCCAACAGGTGAACGACCTTGCCCTTTTGCATATTGAATCGCGATTTTGCGTACGGCCTGCTGAATGAAAATAACACCAACAATAACGGCCAAAATCGCAATCACCAGTAAAGCGATTTTCACAATATGAATAAACAGCTGATCGCTGCTGCCGACAAATTGAGTCTCATAAATCTGCCCAACAGTTTTCGGAATACTAGCCACAATCCCCGCGAAGATGATGATCGAAATTCCGTTACCTACTCCATTGGAAGTAATTTGTTCTCCCAGCCACATTAAAAAAGCAGTTCCTCCAGTGAGTACTAAAGCAATAATCAGATATGTCGATATGCCGGATTTTTCAATCAGCATACCGTTTGCCAGGTTGTTAAACCCGTAAGACATACCTAATGCCTGGATAAAACCAAGCACAATCGTAAAATATCTCGTGAACTGAGCTAATTTACGGCGGCCGACTTCACCTTGCTTAGACCACTCGGTAAACTTCGGCACAACATCCATCTGAAGCAGCTGAATGATGATTGAAGCAGTGATGTAAGGCGTAATTCCCATCGCAAAAATGGAGAACTGATAAAGCGCACCGCCGCCAAATGTGTTAAGGAGATCAAAAACCCCCATCGAACTTTGTGTCTGCAACGCCTGAGCATTTACATATGGCACAGGGATAAACGCACCTATGCGAAAGACGATAAGCATGAGTAATGTAAAAATGATTTTATTCCGAATATCACTCACACGCATAAAGTTGGAGATTGTCTTAAACAAGTTAGATCACCTCAGCTGTACCGCCAGCAGCTTCAACAGCTTCTTTCGCAGAAGCAGAGAATTTATTGGCTTTTACAGTTAATTTTTTCTCTAATTTACCGTTGCCAAGAATCTTTACTCCTGCATTAAGTTTGCTAATAACACCAGTCTCAAGAAGAAGTTCAGGAGTGACTTCCGTTCCTTCCGCAAAACCGTTCAATTTGTCTACGTTCACAATAGCGTAATCCTTACGGTTGATGTTTGTAAAACCGCGTTTAGGAAGACGTTGGAATAAAGGCATTTGTCCCCCCTCGAATCCAGGGCGTACACCGCCGCCAGAACGAGCGTTTTGACCTTTGTGACCTTTACCAGCTGTTTTACCGTTACCAGAACCAATACCACGACCTACGCGATTGCGTACTTTACGTGAACCTTCTGAAGGCTTTAATTCATGAAGTTTCATTAGGACACCTCCTTAGCCTATAATTTATTTTTATTGTTCTTTAACAGAAACTAGATGAGATACTTTATTAATCATACCGCGGATCGCAGCGTTATCTTCATGAACGACAGTTTGGTTTGTTTTCTTTAAACCAAGTGTTCTTACAGTAACGCGCTGATCTTCCGGGCGACCGATTACACTGCGTTTGAGGGTAATTTCTAATTTAGCCATTAATGTTCCCTCCTTATCCTAACAGTTCTTCTACAGATTTTCCACGAAGCTTCGCAACCTCTTCGGCACGTTTAAGCTCACTTAAACCTTGAAGTGTTGCACGGATCATGTTGATCGGTGTGTTAGAACCTAAAGACTTAGAAAGGATATCAGCAACGCCAGCAAGCTCAAGTACCGCACGTACAGGGCCTCCAGCGATAACTCCAGTACCTTCAGAAGCAGGTTTCAACAAGATATTGCCTGCACCGAAACGTCCGATGATTTCGTGTGGAATCGTAGTTCCAACCATTGGTACTTCAATCAAATTCTTTTTCGCATCTTCAACAGCTTTGCGGATTGCTTCAGGTACTTCTTGTGCTTTACCAGTACCGAAACCTACGTGACCGTTTTTGTCACCGACAACGACTAGAGCTGCGAAACGGAAACGACGACCACCTTTAACAACTTTCGCTACGCGGTTAACCGTAACTAAGCGTTCTTCTAACTCTAATTTGCTTGGGTCAATACGACGCATAATCATGTGTCCCTCCTTTTTTTATTAAAATTTCAGTCCGGCTTCACGAGCTGCATCGGCCAGAGCTTTTACACGTCCATGGTATAAGTATCCGCCGCGGTCAAATACTACGTCAGAAACACCTTTCTCAGAAGCGCGTTTCGCAACGAGTTCACCGACTTTAGCAGCAGCAGCGCTGTCACCAGTGCTTTCCACGTTCAAATCTTTATCGAGAGTAGAGGCACTAGCAAGTGTAACGCCATTTACATCATCGATGATTTGAGCATAAATGTGTTTGTTTGAACGGAACACATTCAGACGAGGTCTTTCAGCTGTGCCTGAAAGTTTAGCACGAACACGGGCATGTCTTTTTTGACGAGCAGCATTTTTGCTAGTTTTCGTAATCATCCTTAGGTCACTCCTTTCTTCACTTTAAGCGGTCTTACTTAGCAGATTTACCTTCTTTACGGCGAACAACTTCACCTTCGTAGCGGATTCCTTTACCTTTGTAAGGCTCTGGAGAACGTACAGCGCGGATGTTAGCAGCGATAGCTCCTACACGCTCTTTGTCTGTACCTTTTACAACTACTTTAGTTTGAGAAGGAACTTCGATTTCGATGCCCTCTTCAGGAACGATCTCAACAGGGTGAGAGTATCCAACGTTTAAAACAAGTTTGTTTCCGGATTTAGCCGCACGATAACCGACACCGACTAATTCCAAACCTCTTTCAAATCCTTTAGATACGCCTTCAACCATGTTTCCAAGCAGACTGCGAGTCGTACCATGCAGCGCACGGTGCTCTTTGTGATCAGAAGGACGAGTAACTGTAAGCACGTTGTCCTCAATTTTGATTTCCATATCAGGATGGAAAGTACGAGTTAATTCTCCTTTTGGTCCTTTTACAGCTACAGTGTTGCCTTCGTTCAGCGTTACTGTAACTCCAGAAGGGATCTCAAGCAGTTTTTTACCTACACGAGACATACTAAAACACCTCCATTCTTGTTAAACTTCTTACCAAACGTATGCTAGAACTTCTCCACCAGCTTGTTTTGCACGGGCTTCTTTGTCCGTTAAAACACCTTGTGATGTAGAAATAATCGCGATTCCAAGACCGTTAAGTACGCGAGGTACTTCATTTGATTTAGCGTATACACGCAAACCTGGTTTGCTGATTCTTTTAAGACCAGTGATAACGCGCTCGTTGTTTTGTCCGTATTTCAAGAAAACGCGGATGATACCTTGTTTGCTGTCTTCTACGAACTCAACGTCACGAATGAAACCTTCACGCTTTAAAATGTCAGCAATTTCTCTTTTCAATTTAGAAGCAGGAATTTCAAGCTTCTCATGACGTACCATGTTTGCATTGCGAATACGAGTCAGCATATCTGCAATTGGATCTGTCATAACCATTATATAATTACCTCCTTCCCATTCTTGGGGATTACCAGCTGGCTTTTTTCACGCCAGGAATTTGTCCTTTATATGCAAGCTCACGGAAACAAATACGGCAAAGTTTAAATTTACGAATGACTGAGTGCGGACGTCCGCAGCGTTCACAGCGAGTGTACTCTTGCACTTTAAACTTTGGTGTACGTTGTTGTTTCGCAATCATTGACTTTTTAGCCACGATTTCGCCTCCCTTTCATTGATTATTTCTGGAACGGCATACCTACTTGAGTTAATAGCTCACGAGCCTCTTCGTCAGAGTTAGCAGTCGTTACGATAACGATGTCCATTCCGCGAACCTTTGTTACTTTATCGTAGTCAATTTCAGGGAAGATTAACTGTTCTTTGATACCAAGAGTGTAGTTTCCGCGACCGTCGAAAGATTTCTTAGAAATCCCGCGGAAGTCACGTACACGCGGTAAAGATACAGAAATAAGTTTATCAAGGAAATCATACATGCGCTCTCCGCGAAGAGTTACTTTCGCACCGATAGGCATTCCCTCACGAAGACGGAATCCAGCAATTGATTTCTTCGCACGAGTAACGACAGGTTTTTGACCTGCGATAAACGTTAATTCTTCAACAGCACTGTCGATTGCTTTTGCGTTTTGAACAGCATCACCGACACCCATGTTGATTACGATTTTTTCGATTTTTGGCACCTGCATAACAGAGTCGTAGTTGAACTTCGTCATTAAAGCAGGTGAAATTTCTTTATTGTACTTTTCTTTAAGGCGGTTCATGAGATAGACCTCCCTTCCTTTAAATACTATTTATCTAAGACTTGCCCAGATTTTTTTGCAACACGAACTTTTTTGCCATCTTCCACTTTGTATCCTACGCGAGTCACTTCACCTGTTTTAGGATCGAGCGGCATAACGTTTGATACATGAATTGGCGCCTCTTGATTAGAAATACCGCCTTGAGGGTTTGCTTGAGTTGCTTTAGAGTGCTTCTTCACCATGTTTACGCCCTCAACTAGAACGCGGTCCTTTTTAGGGAAAGCAGCAAGGATCGTACCTTGTTTGCCTTTATCTTTACCAGAGATAACCATTACTTTATCGCCTTTTTTCACATGCATCCTGATCGCACCTCCTTGAGTAAGGCATTTATTTCATTAGATAACTTCTGGAGCCAGAGAAACAATTTTCATGAAGTTGTTTTCACGTAATTCACGGGCAACCGGTCCGAAGATACGAGTTCCACGCGGGCTCTTGTCGTCACGGATGATAACACATGCATTCTCATCGAAGCTGATGTATGATCCGTCAGTTCTGCGTGCTCCGCTTTTTGTGCGAACGATAACAGCTCTTACGACTTCACCTTTTTTGACAACGCCTCCTGGTGTTGCTTGTTTAACCGTGCAAACAATTACATCACCAATGTTAGCCGTTTTACGTCCAGAACCGCCAAGAACTTTAATAGTAAGTACCTCACGCGCACCGGAGTTGTCAGCAACTTTTAAACGAGTCTCTTGTTGAATCATTATTTGTTACCTCCCTTCGGAAAAAGAATTCCGAACTTTATTAGATAATAACAGCTTCTTCGACAACTTCTACTAGACGAAAACGCTTAGTTGCAGATAATGGACGAGTTTCCATGATCTTTACGATGTCTCCGATTTTAGCTTGGTTATTTTCATCATGTGCTTTGAATTTCTTTGAGTATTTTACGCGTTTACCGTAAATAGGATCCTTTTTGTATGTTTCAACAACAACAGTGATGGTTTTATCCATTTTGTCAGAAACAACACGGCCTTGGTAAACTTTGCGTTGGTTACGTTCGCTCATGCTCACGACCTCCCCTCAGTGATTATTTGTTGGCAGCAATTTCTCTTTCACGAATCACAGTTTTCATGCGCGCGATAGCTTTGCGCACTTCACGAATGCGAGCAGTATTTTCAAGTTGTCCTGTCGCTAATTGAAAGCGAAGATTGAAAAGTTCTTCTTTAAGAGACTTTACTTTTTGTTCAATTTCAGCAGTGGTAAGGTCACGAATTTCATTAGCTTTCATTTGATTCACCACCAATTTCTTCACGTTTTACGAACTTCGTTTTAATTGGCAATTTGTGAGATGCAAGACGAAGAGCTTCACGAGCTACCTCTTCAGACACACCAGAAATTTCAAATAAAACTTTGCCCGGTTTTACAACAGCTACCCAGCCTTCAGGAGCCCCTTTACCGGAACCCATCCGTACCTCAAGCGGTTTAGCAGTGTAAGGTTTTGAAGGGAAAATTTTAATCCAAACTTTACCGCCACGTTTCATGTAACGAGTCATCGCAATACGTGCAGCTTCGATTTGACGGTTTGTGATCCAAGAAGCTTCAAGAGCCTGGATACCGTACTCACCAAAATGTACTTCAGTACCGCCTTTAGCGCGACCGCGCATTTTTCCGCGATGCTCTCTGCGATATTTAACGCGTTTTGGTAATAACATATTATTTTCCTCCTTCCTCAGTTTTCTTCTTAGTAGGAAGAACCTCTCCACGATAGATCCAGACTTTTACACCAAGCTTACCGTAAGTTGTGTCAGCTTCAGATGTTGCATAGTCGATGTCAGCACGTAAAGTGTGCAATGGAACAGTTCCTTCACTGTAGTATTCAGAACGAGCAATGTCAGCTCCGCCAAGACGGCCGGAAACCATTGTTTTCACACCTTGTGCTCCAGCACGCATAGTGCGTTGGATTTGTTGTTTCTGCGCACGGCGGAAAGAAATACGGTTTTCTAGTTGACGAGCGATGTTGTCAGCTACAAGCTGAGCATCAAGATCTGCTCTTTTGATTTCAAGAATGTTAATGTGTACACGCTTGCCAGTAAGGCTGTTAAGGGCTTTACGAAGTGCTTCAACTTCAGATCCGCCTTTACCGATTACCATACCAGGCTTAGCAGTGTGGATCGTAATGTTAACGCGGTTTGCTGCGCGCTCGATTTCTACTTTAGAAACAGAAGCGTCAGAAAGGCGTTTGCTAATGAATTCACGAATTTTTAAATCTTCGTGCAGGAAGTCAGCGTAATCTTTACCAGCGTACCACTTAGATTCCCAATCACGAATGACTCCGATACGAAGACCGACTGGATTTACCTTTTGACCCACTACTTATCCCTCCTTCTTTTCTGATACAACGATTGTAATGTGGCTCGTACGTTTGTTGATTTGGCTCGCACGTCCCATAGCACGCGGGCGGAATCTTTTTAACGTTGGGCCTTCGTCAACAAATGCCTGAGAAATAACCAGATTGTTAGCGTCCATCTCGTAGTTGTGCTCAGCATTTGCGATAGCAGATTTTAAAACTTTTTCGATGATCGGAGAAGCAGCTCTCGGAGTTAAGTTCAGGATAGATACTGCTTCGCCTACTTGCTTACCTCGAATCAGGTCCATTACTAGACGTGCTTTACGAGGAGCAATACGGACTGTTCTTGCAACAGCTTTAGCTTGCATTTAAAAGCCTCCTCTCTTAGCGTCTTGTTTTTTTATCGTCACTGGCGTGGCCTTTGTAAGTACGAGTCGGTGCGAATTCGCCCAACTTGTGGCCTACCATGTCTTCAGAAATGAATACAGGCACGTGTTTACGTCCGTCATATACTGCGATAGTGTGACCGATAAATTGTGGGAAAATAGTTGAACGGCGAGACCAAGTTTTTACAACTTGTTTCTTGTCCGTTTCATTTAATTTCTCGATTTTTGTCATCAAGTGTCCATCGACAAATGGTCCTTTTTTCAAGCTGCGAGCCATTTTGGAACCTCCCTTCGTGATTGCACTACGGTCCGAAATGAACCGTAGACAACCCCGTTATTTATTTTTACGACGACGTACGATAAATTTATCAGATTTGTTCTTTTTCTTACGTGTCTTGAATCCAAGAGTCGGTTTGCCCCAAGGAGACATTGGTGATTTACGTCCGATTGGCGCGCGACCTTCACCACCACCGTGCGGGTGATCGTTAGGGTTCATTACAGAACCGCGGACTGTAGGGCGGATGCCTTTCCAGCGAGAGCGTCCTGCTTTACCAACGTTGATAAGTTCGTGCTGCTCGTTACCTACTTGACCGATAGAAGCGCGGCAAGCAGAAAGGATCATGCGAACTTCACCAGAGTTAAGACGTACAAGAACGTATTTGCCTTCTTTACCAAGAACCTGAGCAGATGTACCAGCTGAACGTACAAGCTGTCCGCCTTTACCAGGTTTTAATTCAATGTTATGCACAACTGTACCAACAGGGATGTTGATAAGCGGAAGTGCGTTACCTACTTTGATGTCAGCTTCAGGGCCGGACATGATTTCAGTACCTACTTGAATTCCTTTTGGTGCAAGAATGTAACGTTTTTCTCCGTCTACATAGTTGATTAGTGCAATGTTAGCTGAACGGTTTGGATCGTACTCAACTGTAGCAACGCGTCCAGGTATACCATCTTTATCGCGTTTGAAGTCGATAACACGGTATTGGCGTTTGTGTCCGCCACCTTGGTGACGTACAGTCAATTTACCTTGGTTGTTACGTCCGCCTTTTTTGTGAAGGGGCGCAAGCAAGGATTTTTCCGGCTGGTCAGTCGTGATTTCAGCAAAATCTGAAGTTGTCATGCCACGACGTCCGTTAGAGGTCGGTTTATACTTTTTAATCGCCATTTTGAATTTCCCTCCTTCTTTTTACAGATAATTAAGCTTCAAAAATTTCGATTTCTTTGCTGTCTGCAGTAAGTTTTACGATCGCTTTTCTGCGACGGCTAGTCATACCAGTGTAGCGGCCGACACGTTTTGATTTCCCTTTGTAGTTCATGATGTTGACTTTGTCAACTTTCACTCCAAAGATACTTTCAACTGCATCTTTCACTTCTGTTTTATTAGCTCTTACATCAACTTCAAAAGTATATTTCTTTTCAGTCATTAAATCAGCAGAACGTTCAGTAATGACGGGGCGCTTAAGAACATCACGAGGATCTTTCATTATGCAAGCACCTCCTCTACTTTTTCAACCGCAGCTTTTGTAATCAGAAGCTTCTCGTGGTTGACAACGTCTAACACGTTGATTCCGTTAGCTTGAACAACTGTAACTCCAGGGATGTTGCGTGCAGAAAGAGATACTGCTTCGTTTGCATCCGCAGTTACGATTAAAGCTTTTTTCTCAACAGATAATCCTTTAAGGATAACTGCCATTTCTTTTGTTTTAACCGTATCAAGAGTAAGATCTTCAAGAACAATAATGTTGTTGTCGTTCACTTTAGAAGACAATACTGATTTGATTGCCAAGCGGCGAACTTTTTTAGGTAATTTGTAAGAATAGCTGCGTGGTGTTGGGCCGAATACGACACCACCTCCGCGCCATTGCGGTGAACGGATTGAACCTTGACGGGCACGACCTGTACCTTTTTGACGCCATGGTTTGCGACCTCCGCCGCGTACTTCAGAACGATTTTTTACTTTGTGAGATCCTTGACGTAAGGAAGCTCTTTGCATAAGAATAGCGTCGAATACTACGCTCTCATTTGGCTCAATTCCAAATACAGACGCGTTTAATTCGATATCACCAGCAGTAGAACCGTTTTGGTTGTATAATGCTACTTTTGGCATGATCAATTTCCTCCTTTCCTAAGAGACTTATTTAGATTTAACAGCACTTTTAACAGTGATTAAAGTTTTTCTCGCACCAGGTACGTTACCTTTAATCAAAAGAAGATTGCGCTCAGCATCTACTTTTACGATTTCAAGGTTTTGGACAGTGATTTGATCTCCGCCCATGCGTCCAGGTAATAGTTTACCTTTGAATACACGGTTAGGATCTACAGGTCCCATTGAACCAGGACGACGGTGGTAGCGTGAACCGTGAGACATAGGTCCGCGAGATTGTCCGTGGCGCTTGATTGCACCTTGGAAACCTTTACCTTTAGATACTCCTGTTACATCTACGATTTCTCCTGCAGAGAAAATTTCAACCTTGACTTCCTGACCAATTTCATACGCATCCATATCCACGCCGCGTAATTCTTTAACGAAGCGCTTAGGAGCAGTTTCCGCTTTTGCAACGTGTCCTTTTTCCGGTTTGTTTGAAAGCTTTTCACGCTTATCGTCAAAACCAAGCTGGATCGCTTCATAGCCATCGTTTTCAGCTGTTTTCTTTTGAAGAACAACGTTTGGAGCTGCTTCAATAACAGTTACCGGGATAAGATCACCGTTCTCTGCGAATACTTGCGTCATACCAATTTTTCTTCCTAAGATTCCTTTGGTCATTCGTCACACCTCCTATTAAGATCATTCTATATTTTAGAATTAAAGTTTGATTTCGATATCGACACCAGATGGTAAGTCTAATCGCATGAGAGCATCAACAGTTTGTGGTGTTGGGTTCACAATGTCGATTAAACGTTTATGTGTACGCATTTCAAATTGCTCACGAGAATCTTTGTATTTGTGCACCGCACGAAGGATTGTGTAAACTGATTTTTCAGTTGGCAACGGAATCGGACCAGATACGCTGGCACCAGAACGTTTTGCCGTTTCAACAATCTTCTCTGCAGATTGATCAAGGATTCTATGATCATATGCTTTTAAACGAATACGAATTTTTTGTTTTGCCATTATTTTCCCTCCTTTTCGCCTACATCACGTTAGACAGTTCTCCGTGAGAAAAACCTGATCACCTTGCCATGGCAAAGCGGCCGGGTGTGTCAGCAACCTCTCACTTCATCGCAGTCAAAGACCAACATACACTATTATACAGAAAATAGACGCATGTTGCAAGGTTTATTTAAAGAACCTTGTGGTTTTCACACTTTGATTATTATACAGGTGATACCATGATTAATCAAGGATATGCCTGTTTTCTTTCAGAGATGGAACGATGCGAACCGGCTGACAACTTCGGCAAAGCGATCCGGCTCCTCCAAGTGAGGCGAATGGGCTGAGTTCTCAAACCAATGCCATTCTTTATACGGCGCATCAACCTTCTGATAATATTCATAAGACGTCGTCCCCGGGACCGTCAAATCGTATCTCCCTGACATAAAACAGCACGGTATTATAATAGAAGAAACTGATTCCCCGGCATCAAAGAAAATAAGATCCTCCCACAGGTGTTTCAGGCTGAACATTTGTCCCCGCGCGGCTAAGAAGCTCCCTCTCACACCGTACGGTTCACCAAACAGCATTCGTCCCCCTGCTTTAAGAGCGCCGATCGGATGATGGGTAAAGCCCCCTCCCCTCATCTCGATACAAAGCAGAAACAACGTTCGCTGCAGCTGTTTCTCCCATGGAGGCGCTCCGATAAAGCTAAGCGTCTTTTCCAGCAGGAAATGTTTGCGTCGCCTGCTCCATTCCATCATCAGCCGGTAAGCTTCCGTTTCTTCCTTTTGAATATTAACCACCTGACTGATACCGATATACGCATAATACAAATCAGGTCTCTCTTGAAGAACATGAAGCGCCAGAACTGAACCCCACGAATAACCGGCGATATATATTTTTTGCCTGCTGAATTGCTTGCATAAGCGTTCGGTCAAATGAATGGTATCGGCTGTCAGCTGATCCAAGGTCATAGATGAACCCGGAATTTCCTTTGAATAAGAGAGACCCGCCCCCCTCTGATCCCAGTTCACAACGGTGAAATGCTTTTCCAGCTTATTCTGGTATTTTCTCGCATAGCCGATTTGAGGAGTGCCGGGACCGCCGTGCAAAAACAAAAGCAGCGGATTACTCCTGTCATCACCATTAATCATAATGGTTTGTTCACTGCCATTAATCAGCAATTGCTGAAGCATTGAAATACGATTGGTTTTCTTGAAGTTATCGTTCATCGGTCTGCTCCTAAAATTTGTATACGTTCTATTATACATGGAATCAGCGGGGAAACAAAAAAACGAGGCCCCATAAGGGACCCCGCATTAATGAACGAGTCGATTACTCAGTGATTGTAGAAACAACGCCTGAACCAACTGTACGTCCGCCTTCACGAATAGAGAAACGAGTTCCTTCTTCGATAGCGATTGTAGAGATAAGTTCAACGATCATTTCAGTGTTATCTCCAGGCATAACCATTTCTACGCCTTCTGGAAGATTGATGATACCAGTTACGTCAGTTGTACGGAAGTAGAACTGAGGACGGTAGTTAGAGAAGAATGGAGTATGACGTCCACCCTCTTCTTTAGAAAGAACGTAAACTTCAGCTTTGAATTTGCTATGTGGAGTGATTGTACCTGGTTTAGCAAGTACTTGTCCACGTTGGATGTCTTCACGAGCTACACCGCGAAGAAGCGCACCGATGTTGTCTCCAGCTTCAGCATAGTCAAGAAGCTTACGGAACATTTCAACACCTGTAACAGTTGTTTTGCTGTTTTCTTCTTGAAGACCGATGATTTCAACTTCGTCACCGACTTTAACTTGTCCGCGTTCTACACGGCCAGTAGCAACTGTACCACGACCAGTGATTGAGAATACGTCCTCAACTGGCATCATGAATGGTTTGTCAGTGTCGCGTTCTGGAGTTGGGATGTACTCGTCAACTGCAGCCATAAGTTCAAGAATTTTTTCTTCGTACTCAGCGTCACCTTCAAGAGCTTTAAGAGCAGAACCTTTAACAACTGGTACATCATCACCAGGGAAGTCGTATTCGCTAAGAAGATCGCGAACTTCCATTTCAACAAGCTCAAGAAGCTCTTCGTCGTCTACCATGTCGCATTTGTTAAGGAATACTACGATGTATGGTACACCAACGTTTTTAGAAAGAAGGATGTGCTCACGAGTTTGTGGCATTGGGCCATCAGCAGCAGATACTACAAGGATAGCTCCGTCCATTTGCGCAGCACCAGTGATCATGTTTTTAACATAGTCAGCGTGTCCTGGGCAGTCAACGTGTGCATAGTGACGAGTGTCAGTTTCGTACTCAACGTGTGCAGTAGAGATTGTGATACCGCGCTCACGTTCTTCTGGAGCACCATCAATTTGATCGTACGCCATAGCTGTACCTTTACCAGATTTCTTATGAAGTACTGTTGAGATAGCAGCAGTTAATGTTGTTTTACCATGGTCAACGTGTCCAATTGTACCGATATTGGCATGTGATTTGGAACGGTCGAATTTTTCTTTAGCCATTCTAAAATCCTCCTTAAGAGCTTTTAATTAGTAATGTATAGAGTGATAGAAAGTGAAAGCAAGCTTTCACTTCCTCATCTTACAATAGTAGTTATACTTGAGTTAAGTGGCAAAATCAATTATTCGCCTTTATTTTTTTTGATAATTTCTTCAGCGATGCTCTTCGGCACTTCTTCGTAGTGATCCATGAACATTGTGAACGTACCGCGTCCTTGCGTGTTAGAACGAAGGGCAGTAGCGTAACCGAACATTTCAGCAAGAGGTACCATCGCACGCACAACTTGAGCGTTACCGCGAGCTTCCATACCTTCTACGCGTCCGCGACGAGAAGTAACATCACCCATGATGTCTCCCATGTATTCTTCAGGAATAACAACTTCAACTTTCATGATTGGTTCAAGAAGAACTGGGTTACATTTGCTGACTGCATTTTTCAATGCCATAGAAGCAGCGACTTTAAACGCCATTTCGTTTGAGTCAACATCATGGTAAGATCCATCAAAAAGTTTCGCCTTGATGTCGATTAGCGGGAATCCGGCTAGGACACCATTTTCAAGAGAGTCTTCAAGACCTGCTTGTACGGCTGGGATGTATTCACGAGGAACAACACCACCGACGATTGCGTTTTCGAATTCAAAGCCAGCGCCTTCTTCGTTCGGTTCAAATTCGATCCAAACATGACCGAACTGACCGCGTCCGCCTGATTGACGTACGAATTTACCTTCAACTTTTGCACCGGTACGGAATGTCTCACGGTACGCAACTTGAGGAGCACCAACGTTAGCTTCAACTTTGAACTCACGCTTCATACGATCAACAATGATATCAAGGTGAAGCTCACCCATACCAGAGATGATTGTTTGACCTGTTTCAGGGTTTGTTTGTGTACGGAATGTAGGATCTTCTTCAGCAAGTTTCGCTAAAGCGATACCCATTTTATCTTGGTCAGCTTTTGATTTAGGCTCAATCGCTACGTCGATAACAGGCTCTGGGAATTCCATTGATTCAAGGATTACAAGATCCTTCTCATCACATAGAGTATCTCCAGTAGAAGTATCTTTTAGACCTACAGCAGCTGCGATGTCTCCAGCGTAAACAGTAGAGATCTCTTCACGGCTGTTAGCGTGCATTTGAAGGATACGTCCTACGCGCTCACGCTTGCCTTTTGTAGAGTTCTTTACATATGAACCGGAATCAAGTGTACCGGAATATACGCGGAAGAATGTCAGCTTACCGACATAAGGGTCAGTCATAACTTTAAATGCAAGTGCAGAGAATGGCTCTTCATCAGAAGAATGACGAACGATCTCTTCATCTGTGTCAGGACGTACACCTTTGATTGCAGCAACATCAGTTGGCGCAGGAAGGTAGTCAAGAACAGCATCAAGTACAAGCTGAACACCTTTGTTTTTGAAAGCAGATCCAACAAGTACAGGGTAGAATTCAACATTCAGTGTACCTTTACGGATAGCAGCTTTCAGTTCAGGGATAGTGATTTCTTCACCTTCAAGGTACTTTTCCATAAGCTCTTCATCAAGCTCAGCTACAGCTTCAATCAGGCTGCTGCGAAGCTCTTCAGCTTGCTCTTTGTACTCTTCAGGGATTTCTTTCGCATCTGAACGAGTTCCAAGGTCATCTTCATAGAAATACGCAACGTTTTCTACTAAGTCGATGATACCTTCGAAGTTGTCTTCAGCGCCGATCGGCAATTGAATTGCGTGAGCGTTAGCTTGAAGACGGTCTCTTAAAGTGCCTACAGAGTAAAGGAAGTCTGCGCCGATTTTGTCCATTTTGTTGACAAATACAACGCGCGGCACTCCGTAAGTTGTTGCTTGGCGCCATACTGTTTCTGTCTGAGGCTCAACACCAGATTGAGCATCAAGTACGGCAACCGCACCATCAAGTACACGGAGTGAACGTTCAACTTCAACTGTGAAGTCTACGTGTCCCGGTGTATCGATGATGTTTACACGGTAACCTTTCCACTGTGCAGTCGTTGCTGCAGAAGTGATTGTGATACCGCGTTCTTGTTCCTGCTCCATCCAGTCCATTTGCGAAGCACCTTCGTGAGTTTCGCCAATTTTGTGGATACGGCCTGTGTAGAACAAGATCCGTTCTGTAGTAGTCGTTTTACCGGCATCGATGTGAGCCATGATCCCGATATTACGAGTTTTTTCTAAGGAGAACTCTCTTGCCATTGGGTAATTTCTCCTTCCTTATTAGGGAATTATTATTTTGATTATATGAATCCTACCAGCGGTAGTGAGCAAATGCTTTGTTCGCTTCTGCCATCTTGTGAGTGTCTTCACGTTTCTTAACGGCAGCACCAGTGTTGTTAGCTGCATCAAGAATTTCGTTAGCCAGGCGCTCTTCCATTGTTTTTTCTCCGCGAAGACGCGCATAGTTAACCAACCAGCGAAGACCAAGAGTTGTACGGCGTTCAGGACGAACTTCTACAGGCACTTGGTAGTTAGCTCCACCTACACGGCGTGCTTTTACTTCAAGTACAGGCATGATGTTTTTCAATGCTTGTTCGAAAACCTCCATTGCATCATTGCCAGTGCGTTCTTTAATGATATCGAATGACTTGTATAGGATTGTTTGAGATTTACCTTTTTTACCGTCGATCATCATTTTGTTGATCAGGCGGGATACCAGCTTAGAGTTGTAAAGCGGATCAGGTAAAACATCTCTTTTTGCTACAGGACCTTTACGTGGCATCTGAATATCCTCCCTTCATAGTTTTAATGATTTATTTGATTACTTTGCTTTAGGACGTTTCGTACCGTATTTAGAACGGCCTTGCGCACGGTTTTCAACTCCGGCAGTATCAAGCGCGCCACGAACGATGTGGTAGCGTACCCCCGGTAAGTCTTTTACACGTCCGCCGCGGATCAGTACAACGCTGTGCTCTTGCAGGTTGTGACCGATACCAGGAATGTAGGCAGTAACCTCGATTCCGTTAGTCAAACGAACACGAGCATATTTACGAAGTGCTGAGTTCGGTTTTTTCGGTGTCATTGTACCCACACGAGTACATACCCCGCGTTTTTGTGGAGAAGATACGTTAGTGTGCTCTTTTTTAAAGCTGTTGTATCCTTTGTTTAGTGCAGGTGACTTAGAGTTTTCAACTTTGCTCACGCGTCCCTTGCGAATTAGCTGATTAATTGTAGGCATGTTGTGTTCCTCCCTTCATTACGTTTTATAACCCACATACCCAGGTGGTTCATCATTAGGCAAAAAACAATGTCTTTACACAAGATTGATATCTTATATAAAAACAAAAAGTACGCTATAACATAATGGCAACAGCTGCTGCTCCCACTTCAATTCCGCAGGCTTTGCCGAGCTTTTTCATGGAATCCACCATACAGACAGCGGTATTTTGGTTCTTTGCAAGCTGGATAACGCCAGCTGTAAGAACTGAATCCGCGTCTTTTGCCACGACGACTTCCTTCACTGAACCTCGTTTTAGAGCTTTCACTGTTTGCTTCGTACCAATAATAATTGATTTGGCCTGTGATACTTTATCATAAGACATAAACATATCCTCCAAAGTAACAGGTTTTATTTCGAGCACCTTGGTTATATTATCACTCTGCGGGACGGATGTCAACAACGTATGACATTTTTTAGTGCAGTCCACCGCCAGAATAATTGTAATACTGAGGAAAAGCTGTCGAAACAGCCTTTCCTGCAGCAGTTTCTATTATTCAGCCGGAACCATATCTTCCGAAGGCTGAACGTTTGAAACAGGTTTTACTTTTCTGTAATTCATCATACCGGTACCGGCCGGAACCAGCTTACCGATGATAACATTCTCTTTCAGGCCGAGAAGTTCATCGCGCTTGCCTTTAATCGCAGCATCTGTAAGAACGCGTGTTGTTTCTTGGAATGATGCGGCAGACAAGAATGAATCCGTCTCGAGTGAAGCTTTTGTGATACCGAGAAGGACAGGACGGCCTGTAGCAGGTCGATTGCCTTCAAGCAGCACTTTTTTGTTCGCTTCTGTGAATTGGTGAATATCTAGCAATGTGCCAGGGAGAACATCAGTATCTCCGGCATCGATCACACGGACTTTGCGAAGCATCTGGCGAACCATTACTTCTACGTGTTTATCGCCGATTTCAACCCCCTGCATACGGTAAACCTTCTGAACCTCATGCAGAAGATATTCCTGAACCGTTGTCAGGTCAGTGACTTTAAGAAGTTCTTTCGGATCGATAGAACCTTCTGTCAGCACTTGACCGCGGGTAATCTGATCACCCTCAGCCACTTTCAGGCGTGAGTTGTAAGGTGCCGTGTATGAACGTGTCTCAACAGCGCCCTGAACAACAATCTCCTGCTGTTTGTCGCGGACTTCATTGATTTCGGCAATTGTACCGTCAATCTCAGAAATCGTCGCTTGACCTTTCGGATTACGCGCTTCGAAAAGCTCTTGGATACGCGGAAGACCTTGTGTGATATCGTCTCCGGCAACCCCGCCTGTGTGGAACGTACGCATCGTTAACTGTGTTCCAGGCTCACCGATAGATTGAGCGGCGATAATACCTACTGCTTCGCCGACTTCAACATCAGTTCCGGTTGCAAGGTTACGTCCGTAGCATCGTTTACACACACCATGAGGAGTGTTACATGTGAACGCAGAACGGATCCACACTTCTTCGATTCCGGCTTCAACGATTTCCAGCGCTTTATCTTCATCGATCAATTCATTTTCGTTAATGAGCACAGCACCCGTTTCAGGATGTTTGATCTGTTTTCTGGCGAAACGTCCGATCAGACGCTCTTCCAGACGCTCGATGATTTCCGTGCCTTCTTTGAGCGGTTTTGCAAGAATACCGCGGTCTGTTCCGCAATCTGTTTCACGAATGATAACATCCTGCGCAACATCAACAAGACGGCGTGTAAGGTAACCTGAGTCAGCTGTTTTCAGGGCGGTATCGGCAAGACCTTTACGCGCACCGTGAGTGGAGATAAAGTACTCCAATACTGTCAGACCTTCACGGAAACTTGATTTAATCGGCAATTCAATGATTCGTCCAGCCGGGTTGGCCATCAGACCGCGCATACCCGCAAGCTGTGTAAAGTTAGATGCGTTACCACGGGCTCCTGAGTCACTCATCATGTAGATCGGATTGACTTCGTCTAATGATTTCATCAGTTTGCCTTGGATAACATCTTTCGCTGAACTCCAAATTGAAATGACTCTTTCATAACGTTCTTCTTCGGTGATTAAACCGCGTCTGAACTGTTTCAGGACATTATCAACTTTGCTTTGTGCTTCTTCAAGGATTTCCTGTTTGTCATCGAGAACGACGATATCAGAAACCCCTACTGTGATGCCGGCTTTCGTTGAATATCTGAAACCGAGGTTTTTCATGCGGTCAAGCATTTTAGACGTTTCCGTGATATGGAATCGTTTAAAGATTTCCGCGATGATTTTACCGAGAATGCCTTTTTTAAACGGTGCGTTGATCGGCTGCTCAGCAATCACAGCTTTTACGTCAGCACCTTTATCTAAGAAGAAACGGTCAGGTGTCTTCTCTTCAATGTTGCTCTTCGTTGGTTCATTCATGTAAGGGAATGATTCCGGAAGAATTTCATTGAAGACGAGCTTACCGACAGTTGTAATTAACAATTTTGAACGCTGTTCTTCAGTAAATGTCACATTCTTAAGGGAGTTCGCTGCAACAGCAACTCTCGTATGAAGGTGAACATAACCGTTTTGATAAGCAAGAAGCGCTTCGTCCGTATTTTTGAAAACCATACCCTCGCCGACTGCTCCAGCGCGCTCAAGCGTCAGGTAGTAGTTTCCTAATACCATATCCTGAGACGGCGTAACAACCGGTTTACCATCTTTAGGGTTCAAGATGTTTTGGGCCGCAAGCATCAGAATGCGCGCCTCAGCTTGAGCCTCAGCTGATAAAGGTACGTGAACCGCCATTTGGTCACCGTCAAAGTCAGCGTTATAAGCTGTACATACTAACGGGTGAAGACGGATGGCGCGTCCTTCAACAAGCGTCGGTTCGAAAGCCTGGATACCTAATCTGTGAAGAGTAGGGGCACGGTTCAGTAAGACCGGATGCTCCTTAATGACAGATTCAAGTACATCCCATACTTCAGGCTGCACGCGTTCGATTTTGCGTTTTGCGCTCTTGATATTGTGAGCAAGGCCTTTTTCAACAAGCTCTTTCATGACGAAAGGCTTGAAGAGCTCAAGCGCCATTTCCTTCGGCAAACCGCACTGATACATTTTCAGATGCGGACCTACGACGATAACGGAACGGCCTGAGTAGTCTACACGTTTACCGAGAAGGTTCTGACGGAAACGCCCTTGTTTCCCTTTCAGCATGTGAGAAAGAGATTTAAGCGGACGGTTACCCGGTCCGGTAACCGGACGGCCGCGGCGTCCGTTGTCAATCAGAGCATCGACTGCTTCCTGAAGCATACGTTTTTCGTTCTGAACGATGATGCTTGGCGCGCCGAGGTCTAACAGACGTTTTAAACGGTTATTACGGTTGATGACACGACGGTAAAGGTCGTTCAGATCAGACGTTGCGAAACGTCCGCCGTCAAGCTGAACCATCGGTCTTAATTCAGGCGGAATAACCGGAAGCACGTCGAGGATCATCCAAGACGGCTTGTTTCCTGAATTACGGAAGGCTTCAAGCACTTCAAGGCGTTTGATCGCACGTGTACGGCGCTGTCCTTGAGAAGTCTTCAGCTCTTCTTTTAACATATCAACTTCTTTGACAAGGTCGATGTCCTGCAGAAGTTTATTAATGGCTTCCGCACCCATAGAGGCTTGGAATTTGTTTCCGTACTTATCCAGATACGCACGGTATTCCTTTTCAGATAAAAGCTGTTTCTTTTCGAGCGGTGTATTGGCCGGGTCAGTTACGACGTAAGAAGCAAAGTAAATAACTTCTTCCAGCGCACGCGGTGACATATCCAATACAAGACCCATACGGCTCGGAATACCTTTGAAATACCAAATGTGAGAAACCGGGGCAGCCAGTTCAATATGCCCCATTCTCTCACGACGGACTTTAGCCCGCGTTACTTCAACTCCGCAACGGTCACAAACTACGCCTTTATAACGAACCCGCTTGTACTTGCCGCAATGACATTCCCAGTCCTTAGTCGGTCCGAAAATGCGTTCGCAGAACAGGCCGTCCTTTTCAGGTTTCAACGTACGATAGTTTATCGTTTCAGGCTTTTTCACTTCACCAAAAGACCATGAACGGATTTTATCCGGTGAAGCAAGACCGATGTTCATATACTCAAAATTGTTCACATCTAGCAAGGGGCCTACCTCCCTTTTTATCTTCGGATTAACCGATGTCACTTGCCTTTATCAATCAGAGACTATTCTTTCGTTACTGCGTCACGTTCAACGTCTGGAGATGCTGTTTCTTCCGGCGCTTCATCACCTGATAATGCAAGGCCGTCAGCTTGTTTCGCATCTTCCTCGTCTTCTAGATCTCTCATTTCTATTTCTTCTTCATCGCCTGAAAGGATTTTTACGTCCATACCTAAGCTTTGAAGCTCTTTGATCAATACTTTGAATGATTCCGGAACACCAGGCTCTGGAACATTGTCGCCTTTGACGATGGCTTCATATGTTTTCACACGTCCGACCACGTCATCGGACTTCACAGTCAGGATTTCTTGAAGCGTGTAAGCTGCGCCGTAAGCTTCAAGCGCCCAAACCTCCATCTCACCGAAACGCTGTCCGCCGAATTGGGCTTTACCGCCGAGAGGCTGCTGCGTAACAAGTGAGTAAGGACCTGTAGAACGGGCATGAAGTTTATCATCAACCATGTGTGCCAGTTTGATCATGTACATGATTCCGACAGATACACGGTTGTCAAACGGTTCTCCCGTACGGCCGTCATAAAGAACTGTTTTAGCGTCTCTTGACATGCCTGCTTCTTCAAGTGTTTCCCACACATCTTCTTCACGCGCGCCGTCAAATACAGGTGACGCGATGTGAATGCCGAGGTAGCGGGCAGCCATACCCATGTGAAGTTCTAATACCTGACCGATATTCATACGTGATGGTACACCCAGCGGGTTAAGCATGATATCGATCGGCGTGCCGTCAGGAAGGTAAGGCATATCTTCTTCAGGAAGAATCTTCGAGATAACCCCTTTGTTTCCGTGACGTCCGGCCATTTTATCACCTTCAGAAATCTTACGTTTCTGAACGATATATACGCGTACAAGCTGGTTCACTCCCGGAGGAAGTTCGTCGCCGTCTTCACGGTTGAAGACTTTTACGTCGTGGATAATTCCGCCGCCGCCGTGAGGCACACGGAGAGAAGTATCACGGACTTCACGCGCTTTTTCTCCAAAGATCGCATGCAGAAGGCGTTCTTCAGCCGTAAGCTCAGTTACACCTTTAGGCGTTACTTTACCTACGAGAAGGTCTCCGTCGTTGACTTCCGCACCGATACGGATAATTCCGCGGTCATCAAGATTGCGAAGCGCATCTTCCCCTACGTTTGGAATATCGCGGGTGATCTCTTCCGGCCCAAGCTTTGTATCACGTGCTTCTGATTCATATTCTTCAATGTGAATAGATGTGTATACATCATCTTTCACAAGGCGTTCACTCATGATGATGGCATCCTCATAGTTGTAACCATCCCATGTCATGAAGCCGACCATTACGTTGCGGCCGAGAGCAAGTTCACCAAGCTCCATTGAAGGTCCGTCAGCAAGGATTTCTCCTTTGACTACTTCATCGCCGACACTGACGATCGGACGCTGGTTGTAGCACGTACCTTGGTTGGAGCGGACAAATTTCAGCAAGCTGTACTTATCCAGGTTGCCTTTTACTTTTTGGCCGTCAATTTCTTCATAACGGCGCACCCATACGTTTTTCGCTTCCACCCGTTCAACGATACCAGGGTGTTTACAAATAACGGCTGCACCGGAGTCTTTACCGGATACGTATTCCATACCCGTTCCGACGATCGGAGCTTCCGGCTGCATCAAAGGCACAGCCTGACGCTGCATGTTCGCTCCCATGAGGGCACGGTTCGAGTCATCGTTTTCCAAGAACGGAATACATGCTGTCGCAGCAGATACAACCTGTTTAGGAGATACGTCCATGTAATCCACGCGGTTGCGGGCTACAACGGTGTTTTCCCCTCTGAAACGCGCTACGATGCTGTCATCCAAGAAAGAACCGTCATCGCTCAGCTTAGCATTCGCTTGGGCTACGACATAGTTATCCTCTTCATCAGCAGTCAGGTAGTCGATTCTAGGCGTTACTTTTCCTGTTTCAGGATCAACGCGGCGGTATGGCGTCTCAATGAAACCAAAGCGGTTTACTTTCGCAAATGATGACAATGAGTTGATCAAACCGATGTTCGGGCCCTCAGGCGTTTCAATCGGACACATACGGCCATAGTGAGAGTAGTGAACGTCACGTACTTCCATACCTGCGCGCTCACGTGTCAAACCGCCCGGTCCGAGAGCTGACAGACGGCGTTTGTGTGTCAATTCAGCAAGCGGGTTCGTCTGATCCATGAATTGAGAAAGCTGTGAGCTTCCGAAGAACTCTTTAATAGACGCAATAACAGGTCTGATGTTAATCAGCTGCTGCGGCGTAATTGTATTCGTGTCTTGAATAGACATTCTTTCACGTACGACACGTTCCATCCGGCTTAAACCGATACGGAATTGGTTTTGCAGGAGCTCACCTACAGAACGCAGACGGCGGTTTCCGAGATGGTCGATATCATCAGTGTCGCCCACTCCGTGCAGGAGGTTGAAGAAGTAGCTGATAGAAGAAATAATATCAGCAGGCGTAATGTTTTTAATCGCCTCTTCGATGTAAGCATTGCCGATCACATTGATCGTCTGCTCTCCTTCTGCATCGGTAGGAGCATAGATTTTAATGGATTGAAGCATCACTTCATCCTCGACAACGCCGCCGTTAGGATAAAGTTTTCTGAAGCCGATTCCATTTTCTAAGTATGGCAGTACTTTATCAAGTGTTCTTCTGTCAAGAATCTGCCCTTTTTCAGCGAGAATTTCACCGGTTTCCGGATCCACCAGTGTTTCTGCAAGGCGCTGGTTAAACAGGCGGTTCTTGATATGAAGCTTTTTATTAATTTTATAGCGTCCTACATTCGCAAGGTCGTATCGCTTCGGATCGAAGAAACGGGAATCCAGCAAGCTTTTTGCGTTTTCTACTGTAGGCGGCTCTCCGGGACGAAGGCGCTCATAGATTTCAAGAAGCGCTTTGTCACTGTTTTCAGTGTTGTCCTTATCCAGTGTATTGCGGAGATATTCATTCTCACCAATGAGATCGAGAATCTCTTGGTCGGAACCGAAGCCGAGAGCACGCAAAAGAACCGTAACCGGCAACTTACGTGTGCGATCAATGCGGACATACACAACATCTTTCGCATCAGTTTCGTATTCTAACCATGCGCCACGGTTTGGAATGACAGTCGCGGTAAAACCTTTTTTACCGTTCTTGTCTACTTTACCACTGAAATATACACTTGGAGACCGAACAAGCTGAGATACGATAACACGTTCTGCACCGTTGATGATAAAAGTACCGGTATCTGTCATAATAGGGAAATCACCCATGAAGACATCCTGGTCTTTTACCTCTCCAGTTTCTTTGTTAATTAAACGAACCTTCACTCTCAGCGGAGCTGAGTAAGTCACATCACGTTCTTTTGACTCTTCAACGGGATACTTAGGATCTCCTAAACTGTAGTCAATGAACTCTAGAGAGAGGTTACCAGTGAAATCCTCAATTGGTGATATGTCTTGAAACATCTCTCTAAGACCCTCATCAAGAAACCACTGATAAGAAGAGGTTTGAATTTCAATGAGATTTGGTAATTCTAACACTTCGCTAATGCGAGCATAGCTTCTGCGCTGGCGGTGTCGTCCATACTGAACTAGTTGACCTGTCAACTGATTCACCCCTCAAATCATGCGTATTATATGTGTAATAAGCATCTCTTACGATAAAGAAATACTTTTACAAGACAAAAGAAAAAAGGGTTTCTAATTAAGAAAACCACATCCAAAAACAAATACCGATTTTATTAGCATTTCCATGTTTGTATAATTTATACATGCACTATGATTATTTCAGCATATCATGCAAAATATATACATTGGCATTTTACAATATTAACATAGCTGAAAATTCAAGTCAAACTTTTTTTGCTTTTATGATATAATAGCCTTTCTTTTTTTGAACCACAGAAACTTCGTCAAAAAGCTCCTTCAGTTTTTCAATGGCAGAAGGCCCGCCCTGTTTTTTCTGTATAACGATCCACAATTCACCTGAAGCCCTTAAATGCTCAGCGCTTTTTTCAAAAATGGCATGGACAACTTTTTTTCCGGCGCGGATTGGGGGGTTTGTAATAATAGAAGCAAATGTTTGAGCAGAATCAATATTTGAAAATAAATCACTCTGATAAATCCGAACGTTTTTTATTCCGTTTTTTTCTGCATTTTCATTTGACAGCTCTACGGCTCTTTCATTCACGTCAATCATGTGCACGGTCCGGTCTGTAAATTCACCGGCGAGTGACAGACCGATCGGGCCGTAACCGCAGCCTGCATCCAGGAAGTCACCATCGATCTCCGGCTCTTCAAACGCTTCAATTAAGACACGCGAACCGAAATCAACTTCCTTTTTCGAGAAAACGCCGCTGTCACTTGTGAATGTATAAGATCTGTTCCGCAGTGTAAATGACCATGTCTGTTTATCGCTTTTAACTGAAGGTTTTTCTGAATAATAGTGATCACTCATTATTAGAACCTCCTTTTATAATGGCACTTAAAGAAAAGCAAAGAAAAAGCCCGCCTCATAAAAGCGAGCTTCCCCTACAGGCAAGTGAAGATTACTTAACTTCTACAGAAGCGCCAACTTCTTCAAGTTTAGCTTTAAGCTCTTCAGCTTCTTCTTTCGCAATACCTTCTTTAAGTGGTTTTGGAGTGTTGTCAACAAGTTCTTTAGCTTCTTTCAAGCCAAGACCAGTGATTTCACGAACAACTTTGATAACTTTGATTTTCTGAGAACCTGCACCAGCAAGGATAAGGTCGAATTCGCTTTGCTCTTCAGCAGCGCCGCCAGCAGCAGCTCCGCCAGCTACAGCTACAGGAGCAGCAGCAGTTACGCCAAATTCTTCTTCGATTGCTTTTACTAGGTCGTTCAATTCAAGTACAGTTGCTTCTTTAACGGAAGCAATGATTTCTTCGATATTTAAAGCCATTTGAAATTCCTCCATTTGTTTTATTTTAGGGTAAAATCAGATTAAGCGCCTTGTTCTTCCTTTTGGTCTGCAACTGCTTTAGCTGCAAGTGCAAGGTTGCGAACTGGAGCTTGAAGTACGCTAAGCAACATAGAAAGTAAGCCATCGCGTGAAGGAAGTTCAGCAAGAGCTTTCACTTCTTCAACAGAAGATACTTTTCCTTCGATAACGCCCGCTTTGATTTCCAGAGCTTCGTGATTTTTCGCGAACTCGTTAAGAACTTTTGCCGGAGCGATAACATCTTCAGTACTGAATGCGATCGCATTCGGTCCAGTTAAGACATCATTCAAACCATCAAGTTCAGCTTGTTCAACCGCACGGCGAGTCATTGTGTTTTTGTACACTTTGAACTCTACGTTAGCTTCGCGAAGCTGTTTACGGAGTTCAGTTACTTCAGAAACGTTAAGTCCGCGGTAGTCAACGATGATCGTTGATTTGCTTTCTTTCAGTTTAGAAGCAATCTCTTCAACAACAACTTTTTTTGTATCAATTGCGCTGCTCATGGTTACACCTCCTGTAGATTTTGTGTAACACTTATACCGCTAGGTGATCACGACTGTGACGACGATTTCATATAAAAAGCCTCCATGTGGACATGGAGGCTGTATATACAAGCATACGTAACGTAATAGCTGTGATATATATACACCTCGGCAGGATATTAAGCCTCAACGGCCCCTGCTGTCTACGGTATAAATGACATATTATATTTTACAACATTTTGAATCATATCAGAATGCTGATCTAAAGTCAAATATTATTTTACGTTGAAAGTAGAAGCGTCTACTTTGACACCAGGGCCCATAGTAGAAGTAACGGCAACGTTTTTCACGTAAACACCTTTAGCCGCAGCCGGTTTTGCTTTCAGGATTGTATCATACATTGTTGTGAAGTTCTCAACAAGTTTTTCATCCTCGAAAGAAACTTTTCCGATCGGAACATGGATGTTACCAGCTTTGTCAACGCGGTATTCTACTTTACCAGCTTTGATTTCGCCGATTGCTTTTTCCACTTCGAATGTAACAGTTCCTGTTTTAGGGTTTGGCATAAGACCTTTCGGTCCAAGCACACGACCGATTTTACCGACTTCACCCATCATGTCAGGAGTCGCAACGATTACATCGAATTCGAACCAGCCTTGCTGGATTTTCGCGATGTAATCAGAATCGCCAACGTAGTCTGCACCGGCAGCTTCAGCTTCTTTTGCTTTTTCGCCTTTAGCGAATACAAGCACGCGCTGAGTTTTACCAGTTCCGTTAGGAAGTACAACTGCACCGCGGATTTGCTGATCGTTTTTACGAGGGTCAACCCCTAAACGAAAAGCAACTTCAACTGTAGCGTCGAATTTAGCTGTGTTTGTTTTTTTAGTAAGCGCCACTGCTTCAGCGACATCATAAGCTTTCGCACGGTCTACAAGCTTCGCAGCTTCAACGTACTTTTTACCTTTTTTAGCCATTTTAAAATTTCCTCCTTATGTGGTTATAGCGGAATAACCTCCCACGAATAAGGGTTGCGAACTTGTGAAAACTCGCAACCCGACAAGAAACAAATTAATCCTCGATAACGATACCCATACTGCGGGCAGTACCTTCAACCATGCGCATTGCCGCTTCAACGTCTGCTGCGTTTAAGTCAGGCATTTTCGTTTCAGCGATTTCGCGAACCTTATCGCGCTTAACGGTTGCCACTTTATTACGGTTTGGTTCACCAGAACCAGACTCAATTCCAGCTGCTTTTTTAAGCAATACTGCAGCAGGCGGAGTTTTTGTAATAAATGTAAATGAACGGTCTTCGTAAACCGAAATTTCAACAGGAATGATTAAACCAGCTTGGTCAGCTGTACGAGCGTTAAACTCCTTACAGAATCCCATGATATTTACACCGGCTTGACCTAGTGCAGGTCCAACTGGCGGCGCTGGGTTAGCTTTTCCAGCAGGAATTTGCAATTTTACAACTTTTACTACTTTTTTAGCCACGAGACACACCTCCTTAAGTCCGTGATGTGGTAATAGGGTAAACCCTCCCACTCAAGGTTTCATTCTTTATATGAATGACGAAATATCAAGCTAGCTGCCTTGGATTAGTCCAAGACGTACCTTTGCTATATTATCATTAATATATAGCAATTTCAAGTTTTTTCACATTACAATTTGTCGATCTGGGTAAATTCCAGTTCAACCGGCGTTTCACGGCCGAACATGTTAACGAATACTTTCACTTTGCTCTTATCATAATCAATCTCTTCAATTGATCCTGTAAAGTTGGCGAAAGGTCCGTCTATGACTTTGACTGTCTCATTCAATTCAAAATCAATGTCGGTTTTCCGCTCATCCATGCCCATGCGTTTTAAGATGGTTTCCGCTTCGCCAGGAAGAAGCGGAGTCGGCTTTGAGCCTGAACCGGCTGATCCGACGAATCCGGTAACGCCCGGCGTGTTGCGGACCACATACCAGGAATCATCAGTCATGACGATTTCAACAAGCACATAACCCGGGAACACTTTCTTTTTGACTACTTTTTTCTTGCCGTTCTTAATATCAGTCTCTTCTTCTTCAGGGACGACAACGCGGAAAATTTTATCCTGCATTCCCATTGATTCCACACGTTTTTCAAGGTTCGCTTTTACTTTGTTTTCATAACCGGAATACGTATGAACAACATACCAATTCTTTTCCATTCTATCAGGACTCTGCAGTCCTTCCCTCCCCGCATTTAAAAATGAAGTGTAAAACAAAAAATAGGCTCAGGGCCTATGAATCCTTTTTTCAACAACACAATAAAAAACCCGCTGAACGGGTTTTGGCAAACGATATTATGATCTATTATAGCACGTATTGCTGATCATTATTCAACTATTAAACGAATTAATTGAGAAATTCCTGTATCAAGGAGGGCAAAAAAGATAACAAAAAAGATAACCGTTGAAATCACCGTGATCGTATAGCGCGTTAACTCTTTGCCTTTAGGCCAGCTAACCTTTTTCATTTCTTTCCCAACATCTTTAAAGAAACTCATCATGCGCATGTAAAAGACCTCCACAATTTAAAAAGCGAACACTATTTTGTTTCTAAATGAGCTGTATGTGAATTGCAAGTGCTGCAGTACTTCTTAACTTCTAACCGCTCAGCCGCTGATGCAGAGCTTTTCATTGTCGTATAATTACGATTTCCGCATGTTTTGCATGCCAGCGTAATCTTTTTTCTCATGTCGTTACACCTTTTCCTAAACATTCATTTATCTTAATAAAATAGCACAGTCAGAAAAATTCTGTCAATATGACACAGAAACCTGCTACAGGCTGATCTCTCTTATTTCTAAATACTTTTCAAGCTTGCGCTTCACGCGCTGCAGGGCATTATCGATTGATTTTACGTGTCGGTTTAAGTCATCTGAAATCTCTTGGTAACTTCTTCCGTCCAAGTACAAAACAAGCACCTTTCTCTCCAGATCGCTCAGCAGTTCTCCCATTTTCATTTCGATATCATCAAATTCTTCCTGATTAATAATCATCTCTTCAGGATTTAACGTTTTAGCGCCTGAAATGACATCAAGCAGTGTTCTGTCAGATTCTTCATCAAAAATAGGTTTGTCTAAAGAAACATAGGAATTTAAAGGAATGTGTTTCTGACGGGTAGCTGTCTTTATTGCGGTAATAATCTGGCGGGTAATGCATAATTCTGCAAAAGCTTTAAATGAAGTAAGCTTGTCCTCTCTAAAGTCTCGGATAGACTTATATAAGCCTATCATCCCTTCCTGTACAATATCTTCTCTGTCGGCCCCTATTAAAAAATAAGACCTTGCTTTCGCCCGTACAAAATTACGGTACTTCGTAATCAAGTAATCTAACGCATCACTATCCCCAACATGAACCTTTTCAATGACCTGCTCGTCCTCCAACTGGCAAAATTGCACTTTGTTGAACTTTCCCTTGCTGTTCTGTAGATTCACTGCGATCCCCCCGGCGCACGTAGATAGAAATATTATACATTAATGGGCGAAAAAGCGTCAACCTAATCCAGACCGCCTCGGCGCCACTTTTCAAACGTTTTCAAAACCTCTTCGGACAGCTCGATTTTACCCGGTGGTTTTTCAGAAGTGATCTTTGAAACCCGCCTTTGAATCCGGCGTTCTATCGTATCCACTTCCCTCAGGAGCTCCCGGGCGGATTTACGGAGAGCCCCTTGTCCGAAAATCGCCCACTGCTCCGTATAATCGGAGGTTGCGACATGAATCTGTGTCGCAATATTATTCAGCGCCTGGGCAAGCTTCTCGATCCGCTCATCCGCCGTTTCATTCTCCCGTGTGAAAATCACTTCGACTCTGTGATTCGTTTGTTTTTTCTCTATGCCTTTTACCAGGTGTGCGTCAAACACCACAATGACTCTGATTCCCGTGTAGGACTGATATTCCGCCATCTTCTGGATCAGTACATCTCTCGCTTCTTCAAAACTGTTCGCTTTTAAATCCTTTAGCTGCGGCCAAGCTCCAATCATGTTGTATCCGTCTACTAACAGGATGTCCATCTGTCTTCATTCCCCTAAAGGATTGCGCTTCCGGTAGACTTCATACATGAGAAGGCCGGCCGCTACCGACGCATTCAGAGAAGTGACTTTTCCGGCCATCGGAAGCTTAATGAGAAAATCACATTTCTCTTTCACAAGCCGGCCCATTCCTCTGCCTTCGCTTCCGATAACGAGCGCCAAAGGCATCTTGCCGTCCATAGAGCGGTAGTCTTCCCGGGCGGATGCATCCGTTCCGACGACCCAAATCCCCCGCTCCTTCATTTCATCAAGTGTCCGGGCAATGTTGGTCACCTTCACGACGGGAATGTGTTCAATCGCACCGGTCGAAGCTTTTGCGACCGTCGAAGTCAGTCCGACCGCTCTGCGTTTCGGAATCACGATGCCGTGTGCACCGACAGCGTCAGCCGTTCTCATGATGGAACCGAGATTATGAGGGTCTTCCAGCTCGTCCAGTATGAGAAAGAAAGGCTGTTCGTTTCTCTCTTCCGCTCTTTTATATAATTCGTCTAATTGTGCATATTCATATGCCGCCACCTGGGCGACAACACCCTGATGCTGCCCCTCCACCATCTGATCGAGTTTTTTCCTCGGTACAAATTGAATGGTGACGCCGCGCTTTTTAGCAAGCTCCATAACTTGCTGGGCCTGTCCTTTTACTGTGTTTTCCGCCATCCATAACTTATACAGCTTGCGATCTGACTTCAACGTCTCAATCACCGCGTTTTTTCCTATGACGTAATCATGTTGCTGACTCATTTGTTTTCCTCCCTGACGTCCCGACTTGTATAGCCTCAGCAATCAGCTGATTCAGTCTTTCTTCTCTTTTCTCAAGAAAAAGGTATCCGAGTAAAGCCTCAAAAGCTGTACTATGGCGGTACGTCTGTACATCTGTGTTTTTAGGCGTCGTCCCTGATTTCGCGTTTCTGCCTCTTCTCAGCACGGCTTCCTCTTCCTCCGTGAAAAAGGATTCGTCCTGAAGGCGGAACAATATGTCTGCCTGTGATTTTGCCGATACAATCCGGCTCGCCTTCTTATGAAGGTCATTCGGTTTCGTAAAGCCCTGCTTAAGCAGGTGATGCCGGACGTATATTTCAAAAATGGCATCACCCATATAAGCAAGCGCAAGACCGTTTAACTGCTTTGAATCTTTGATTTGTTCAAATTGAAGCATCCGCTTACTCTCCCCGCTTCCAGCGAGTTCCCTGGGCCGTATCTTCAAGAATGATATTCATGCTTTTCAGCTGATCGCGAATCTGGTCTGACAAAGCAAAATCGCGATTGCGGCGGGCTTCATTTCTCTTCTCAATCAACTCTTCAATCTCTTCGTCGACAAGCTCTTCTTCGCCGAGCGTAAGTCCGAGAACAGATCCGATTCTGTCAAACATGCTGATAAAGGCTTTAATGACGTGATCCGCCGTATTGTCTTCCTGCATGTAGTAATTGGCGAGCTTCGCCAGATCAAACCAAACGGAAATCGCATTCGCCGTATTAAAATCATCATCCATTGCTTCTTCAAACGCAGTGCGGTGCTCTTCGATTTTAGCAAGCCATTCCTCATCATTGTCAGTCAGATTCGTGCTGCTAATCAAACGATGGTTTAAATTACTGTAGGCCGTCTTCAGGCGGTTAAACGCGTTTTTTGTTTTCTCAAGCAGCTCTTCCGAATAGTTGATCGGGTGGCGGTAATGAACGGACAGCATGAAAAATCTCAAAAGCTGCGGGTCATATTGCTTAATGATATCGTGCACCAAAACAAAGTTGCCGAGCGATTTTGACATTTTCTCATTATCGATATTGATATATCCGTTGTGAAGCCAGTATTTTGCGAATGTCTTGCCTGTTAATGCTTCAGATTGGGCGATTTCGTTTTCATGGTGCGGGAATGTCAGGTCCTGACCGCCGGCATGAATATCGATTTCGTCACCCAAATACTTTTTCACCATTGCGGAGCATTCAATATGCCAGCCCGGGCGGCCTTTTCCCCAAGGGCTATCCCATGAAATTTCTCCGTCCTTAGCAGCTTTCCAAAGAGCAAAGTCCAGCGCATCCTCTTTCTTCTCGCCGACACGGATACGCGCGCCTGATCTGAGTTCATCAATTGATTGCTGAGATAGCTTGCCGTACCCTTCGAAGGCCCTTGTTTTGAAATAGACGTCGCCTTCTGATTCATAAGCGTAGCCTTTTTTAATCAGTTCGCTGACAAATTCAATAATGGCACCCATGTTTTCCATGACCCGGGGGTGAAGATCCGCTTTCCGGCATCCGAGGGCGCCCACATCTTCAAAATACGCTTTAATGAACCGTTCAGAAACGGTCGGGACGTCCTCGCCGAGCTCGTTGGCCGCCTTAATCAGTTTGTCGTCAACATCGGTGAAATTCGATACGTATTGAACATCGTATCCTTTATACTCTAAATAGTTGCGTACTGTATCATACACAATCGCCGGACGGGCGTTGCCGATATGAATATAGTTGTATACAGTCGGTCCGCACACGTACATTTTTACTTTGCCTTCCTCAAGAGGAACGAATGTTTCTTTTTTCCGTGTCAATGTATTATAAAGTGTAATGGTCATTTTTGGTTGATCCTTTCTTTTTTATCTTCCAGTTCAGCCTGCAGTTCAAAAATCTGCTGCTCCAATGCTCTTAACCGGTCAGCAACCGGATCGGGCAAGTCTTGGTGATTGAGATCGCGTTTGATTTTTCTTCCGTTCTGAATGACGACTTTCCCCGGTATGCCGACAACGGTTGAAAAGTCGGGAACATCACGAAGCACAACGGAGCCGGCCCCTACTTTAGAACCCTGCCCGACCGTAATAGAGCCGAGCACCTTCGCTCCGGTTGCAATTAAAGCATCATCTTTTATGGTCGGATGCCGCTTCCCCTTTTCTTTTCCCGTTCCCCCGAGAGTGACACCTTGGAATACCGTCACGTTATTGCCGATTTCACATGTTTCCCCTATGACGACCCCCATACCGTGGTCAATGAAAAACCTTCTCCCGATGGTCGCGCCGGGATGGATTTCAATTCCGGTAAAGAAACGGGCAATCTGTGATATCAGGCGCGCCAGGAAGAAAAATCTCCGTTTATATAAAGCATGTGCAATCCGATGCGCCCATATAGCATGTAAACCAGAATAAGTTAAAACAACTTCGAAATAGCTTCTTGCTGCCGGATCTTGATCGAACACTGTATCTATGTCTTCTTTTAGCATTTTAAAAAACACATGCTTCCCCCCATTCTCTCCCCGCTCCAGTCTGTTTTTCCGCCTATAAAAAAAGCGTCTCTGCATGTAAACATGACAGAGACGCTTTTACCGCGCGGTTCCACTCTGTTTGAAAAACAAGTCACTGTTTTCCCAACTTAAAAGCCGGTAACGGCGGCGGCCGCCTTTAAATACTGATTTCCGCAGAAATGTTCTTCAAAGGTCTTAAGGGCGCACTTCTAAAACATGACGCATGAATCTCTCTCAGCCGATGAAGATTCTTTCTGTAATGGTCATTGTTTTATACTCTTCCCTGTCAACAATCGTATATTTAAATGCTTTTCAGGCGTCTGACGGCTGTTTCTCTGCCGATCAGCTCAATGGCCTGCGGAAGCTCAGGACCGTGTGTCTGACCGGTAACCGCTACGCGAATCGGCATGAACAGCTTTTTGCCTTTATGACCTGTTTCTTTCTGAACAGCTTTGATTGAGGCTTTGATCAGCTCAGGCGTAAATTCTTCAAGCTCTTCAAGCTTCGCAGCAAATACGCTGAGCACTTCAGGCACCTGTTCCTCTTCCAGAACGGCTTTTGCCTCTTGATTATACTCGATCTCATCTTTAAAGAACAAATCAGTCAGCTCGACAATTTCAGCGCCGTAGCTCAATTGCTCATGGTAAAGAGAAATTAATTTACGAACCCATTCCTGCTCCTCGGCAGAAAGCTCAGTGCCGACTTTTCCTGCTTTTTGCAGGTGCGGCAGGGTCAGCTCAACCACTTGATCAAGATCCAGCGCTTTGACGTATTGGTTGTTGACCCATTTCAGTTTATGCATATCAAACAGAGCCGGTGACTTAGACAAACGATTTACATCAAAAATTTCAATGAATTGTTCTCTTGTGAAAAGCTCTTCTTCACCGACGGGAGACCGGCCGAGAAGTCCGATAAAGTTAAACAGCGCTTCAGGCAGGTAACCCAGCTCATCATACTGCTCAATAAACTGGATAATTGATTCATCACGTTTACTTAATTTTTTGCGGCTTTCGTTTACGATAAGCGTCATATGTCCGAAGACAGGAACATCCCAGCCGAATGCCTGGAAAATCATGATCTGTTTCGGTGTATTTGAAATGTGATCCTCACCGCGGAGCACGTGCGTCATTTTCATTAAGTAATCGTCAATCGCGACGGCAAAGTTATACGTCGGTGTTCCGTCTTTTTTGACGATGACAAAGTCGCCGATGCCGTCTGATTCAAAAGAAATCTCGCCTTTTACGATATCGTTAAATGCGATGATTTTCCCTTCCGGCACGCGGAAACGGATGCTCGGCTGTCTGCCTTCGGCTAAAAACTGCTCCTGCTCTTCCTGAGTCAGGTTTCTGTGTTTGCCGGAATAGCGCGGCATTTCCCCGCGGGCGATTTGCTCTTCACGTTCTTTCTCAAGTTCTTCTTCCGTACAGAAACATTTATAAGCAAGCCCTTTTTCAAGAAGCTCTTCATAGTACTTTTTGTAAATGTCGTTACGCTCAGACTGGCGGTACGGGCCGTATTCTCCGCCGATATCCACACTTTCATCCCAGTCCATGCCGAGCCATTTCAAATAGTTGAGCTGGCTTTGCTCTCCGCCTTCAATATTTCGCTTTTTGTCCGTATCCTCAATCCGGATAATAAACTTTCCGCCTTGGCTGCGGGCAAATAAATAGTTAAAAAGCGCCGTTCTGGCGTTACCGATATGCAAATGTCCGGTCGGACTCGGTGCATAACGAACGCGTACTTCATTTCCCATGTTCAAATACTTCCTTTCATCTCGTCTGTAGCCTCTAGCCGAATATATGTATCTATTCTACCACCAAATAGACCGGGCATCAAAACAATGATCAGGCTTTTTGGATCAGAACGGTCGCCTGAGCGGCAATTCCTTCGGCTCTTCCGGTAAACCCGAGCTTTTCTGTTGTCGTCGCTTTTACGTTTACTTGAGAGACGTCCGCCTCAAGGCCTTCCGCTATCCGTTTTCTCATAGCATCAATATGCGGCGCCATTTTCGGCTTTTGCGCAATAATCGTGCAGTCTATATTTCCGAGTACGTACCCTTTTTCTTTTACAATGTTCCAGACATGCTGAAGCAGCTTAAAAGAGTCCGCATCCTTGAATTCCGGATCAGTATCCGGGAAATGCTTGCCGATATCTCCTTCACCTGCCGCTCCGAGACACGCGTCTGCGACTGTATGCAGCAATACATCAGCATCTGAATGTCCGAGCAGCCCCTTTTCATAAGGAATTTCAATTCCGCCGATGATGAGAGGACGGCCTTCCGTTAATTGATGCACATCAAATCCTTGTCCGATTCTAAACATTATGATTCCCACTTTCCGCTTTCATGATTGCTTCCGCAAATATCAGGTCATCCGGCGTTGTCAGCTTAATATTGGTATAGCTGCCTTCAACGATACTCACCTGATATCCATCAAGACGCTCGACGAGGCTGGCGTCATCCGTCCCTAAGAAGCCTTTGTTTTCCGCTTCCATATGCGCCGTCTTCAATAAAGAAAGACGAAAAGCCTGCGGCGTTTGAACGGCCCACAAGCTTGAACGATCAAAGGTCTCCGCAACCCGGGAGCCTTCCGCCCGTTTTATCGTGTCTTTCACAGGAACAGCCAGGACAGCCGCTCCCGCCTCCTCTGCTGTTTCCACGAGCTTATCGATATGCTGATGTGTGACAAACGGGCGCGCTCCGTCATGAACAAGGACGACCCAGTCCTTATCAATCACTTTCAGTCCTTCGTATACACTGTGCTGACGCTCCGCACCTCCGGTAACAAGCTCAATTTCCGTCTGAATCGGAAATTGGGCCAGCAGCTGGCGAAAATCTTCCCGTTCACTCTCGTTTATCACCAGGATTATTTTCTGACAGGGTGCGTGACTTTCAAAAACCCGCAGTGTGTGTATAATAACAGGTGCACCTTTTAAGCTGATGAACAGCTTATTTTTCCCGGCCTTCATCCGTTTTCCTTGTCCGGCAGCCGGAATAACGACAACATACTCCATATGAACTCCCTCTTAAAGAGCTTTCTCAAGCAGCTTGGGCTTGGCAAAAATCATTCGTCCCGCCGCTGTCTGCAGTACGCTGGTTACGAGCACATCAATATGTTTCCCTATATAATTGCGGCCTTCTTCCACAACAATCATCGTCCCGTCATCCAAGTAAGCCACACCTTGATTATGCTCTTTCCCGTCCTTAATCACCTGCACATTCATCTCTTCGCCCGGAAGCACAACCGGCTTCACCGCGTTTGCAAGGTCATTAATATTCAGTACCGCAACCTTCTGAAGCTCACATACTTTATTTAAATTAAAATCATTCGTCACAACGACGCCGGATGTCAGCTTCGCAAGTTTGACAAGCTTGCTGTCAACCTCCTGAATGTCCTCGAAGTCGCCTTCATAAATTTCAACCGTAATATCCAGTTCCTTTTGAATGCGATTCAAGATATCCAGTCCGCGGCGTCCTCTGTTACGTTTTAAAACATCTGAAGAATCAGCGATATGCTGTAATTCCTCCAGCACAAATTGAGGAATGACAATGACGCCTTCTAAAAAGCCCGTCTGACAAATATCTGCAATTCTCCCATCAATAATAACACTTGTATCCAAGATTTTCAGCCTTTTATCCTGTTCCTCCTGCTCCTCATCAGCACTTCCCTTTTTCTTCTGCATTCTTGCAGAAATGGAGAAAAGACTGATCAGTTCATCCTTTTTCTTAAATCCGACTTGGAAGCCCAGGTAACCGAGAAAGAAAGCCAGAAAGACCGGAATGATCGTGCTGAATATACGGTACGGAATATTGTCCAGCGGAATCACGTTTACAATGAGATATGCGATGATAAGTCCAAAAACCAATCCGAGACTCCCGAATAACAGATCCGGCACCGGAGCTCTCAGCAAAGAATCTTCAATCCATTTTACCCAATTAATCACATATTCTGTCGTCCATATACTGATGAGAAAAAAGATAATAGCACCAATTGCAGCAGACGTATATGCGTTTGTTATTAAAGGTATGTCCTGTATATTTGACAGTACAAACAATTCAGGTATTAAAAAGATACCGACAACGCCGCCCACAATAATGAAGAACGCCTGAACTATTCGTTTTAACATACCTCCACCTCCTTTTAAGTAGCATTTTTTCAGCAGACTGGGTCAGAGCCTACAAATTCAGAATAAACAAAAACTAACAATAATATACCCGTATTCCGACAGGTTTAAGCGATTCTTAAAGCTGTCTATCTATATAGTGTTTTTCCTGAAGGCGTTTTAAGCCTTTTTTGATTTTTTTGGCGCGCACTTCGCCGATACCTTCGACATCATCAAGCTCTTCTACAGTGGCTTCCGTTATGCTTGGCAAAAATCCGAACGCCTCAACCACATTTTCAACAATCGGCATCGGCAGACGCGGAATTTTGTTCAGCAGCCTGTATCCTCTCGGGAGCACATAATCATCAAGATTGGTAGAAGCCGGATATCCAAGCAGCTTAAACAGAATGGAATCATCAAGCAGATCATAGCTGGACATATCCTGAAGCTCTTTTAACAGCACGAACGGATCTTTGATTTTTTCTTTGACATAGTCTTTAATGAAAAGTGCCGCCTCTTCTTCCATGTCCGTAATCAGTTCAATCACCTGCAGACGGATTAAGTGGCCTTCCGTTCCGAGTTCTTTAATATACATATTGATTTCATTTTTTATTCGGAGCACCATTTCATATCGATGCATGACGGACAGCACGTCACTGAATGTCACAAGCTCCTCAAACTCTAATGCGTTTAAAGCCGTAATCGTTTTGTCTAAGATGGTTTTATACTTCTCGAGCGTTTGAATGGCCTGATTTGCCTTTGTTAAAATAAAACCTATGTCCTTTAGTGTGTACTTCATGCTGTCCTGATATAACGTAATGACATTTCTGCGCTCTGAAATGGCGATGACGAGACAGCCGGTCTGCTTCGCCACCCGTTCCGCCGTACGGTGCCTCATTCCCGTTTCTGAAGAAGAAATGGTCGCCTCCGGCATAAGCTGCGTATTCGCATAAAGAATTTTCTGGCCGGAATCACTTAAAATAATGGCACCGTCCATTTTGGCCAGCTCGTATAAGTGAGCGGGCGCAAATGATGTATTAATATGAAAACCGCCATCCACGACTTGCTTTACCTTATCATTGTATCCGACAACAATCAGGCCGCCTGTATTTGCCCGAAGTACATTCTCTATCCCGGCTCTGAGCGGGGTGCCCGGTGCAACGAACTGCAGAATTGCAGACAGGTCAAGCTCTTGTTTCGCCCCTTTTTTCTCTTTTTCCATCTATTATGATCCTCCTAATGAAGTACGAAGCGCTTCTGCAACATTTGCTACTCCGACAACCTCAATCCCTTTTGGTATTGTCCACCCGTCTGCATTCGCCTCAGGTATAATCATGCGCTTGAAGCCGAGTTTTGCCGCTTCCTTTACGCGCTGTTCGATTCTTGACACCCTGCGGACTTCTCCTGTCAGACCCACTTCACCGATAAAGCAATCTGCGGGATTCGGCGGTGTATCTCTGAAGCTTGAGGCAATGCTGACGGCTACTGCCAAATCAATCGCCGGTTCATCCAGTTTGACCCCGCCGGCGACCTTTAAATACGCATCTTGATTTTGAAGCAAAAGACCCACCCGCTTCTCAAGCACAGCCATAATTAACGATACCCTGTTGTGGTCAATGCCTGTAGCCATGCGGCGCGGGTTTCCAAAACTGGTCGGTGAAATGAGCGCCTGGATTTCAACCAGAATCGGTCTCGTTCCTTCCATTGACGCAACGATACTCGAACCCGATGCCCCGGCAGAACGCTCTTCCAAGAAAATTTCAGAAGGGTTCAGCACTTCCGTAAGCCCCTCTTCCCGCATTTCAAAGATGCCCATTTCATTTGTGGAGCCGAAACGGTTTTTTACGGCCCGCAAAATACGGAATGTATGGTGCCGCTCTCCTTCAAAGTATAGAACGGTATCGACCATGTGCTCAAGCAATCTCGGCCCCGCGATCGATCCTTCTTTTGTGACGTGCCCGACGATAAAAATAGGTATGCCGTTTGTTTTCGCAATTTTCATCAATTCGGCCGTACACTCTCTTACTTGTGATACACTGCCGGGAGCTGAGGTGATATCACTTTGGTAAACGGTCTGAATGGAGTCTACGACAACAAATGCGGGTTTCATCTCTTGTATAGCAGACGAAATATACTCCATATCGGTTTCAGATAAAACATGTAACATTTGGCTGTTGATTCCAAGTCTGTCGGCGCGCAGCTTCGTTTGCTTCACGGATTCTTCCCCTGAAATGTAAAGCACGCTGCCGGCCGTATCAGCTAATTGTGCGGATACTTGGAGAAGGAGCGTTGATTTTCCGATCCCGGGATCGCCGCCGATTAATACTAACGAGCCTTTCACAACGCCGCCGCCAAGCACTCTGTTGAATTCTTCGAGCTTTGTTTGAACGCGGGGTTCTTCCGATGTTTCAATTGATGTAATGGGTGATGGTTTCTGGACGGTTTGAACGGAGTGGGAGAAAGCCGCCCGCCGATTCGCCGGCGCTTTTTTTATGGTTTCTTCCACCATTGTATTCCAAGCCCCGCAGCCCGGGCACTTTCCCATCCATTTTGCGGATTCATAACCGCATGAGTGGCAGATGAATTTTGTTTTTGATTTAGCCATATATGTGTAAGACCTCTTCCTTATCGAATATTTCTCTATATAACAAAGTGAGGCATACACTTGCTTACGTATGCCTCATGTTTGTCACTATATTAGTTCGTTTTAGCAGTTGTTTTTACGACAAATTCGCCGTCCTCAACATCAAGAACAATGTGCTGGCCTTTATCAATATTGCCTCTGAGGAGTTCTTCTGATAACCGGTCCTCCACATGCTTTTGAATCGCTCTTCTTAACGGACGTGCGCCGTATTCCAAATCGACGCCCTCTTCTGCCACTTTTGCTTTTGCAGCATCCGTCAGCTCGATAGAGAGATCTTGTTCTTTCAGACGTTTTGTTAACTGATCAGACATAAGCGACACGATGTCTGTAAGATGTTTTTTCTCAAGGGAGTGGAAGACGATAATTTCGTCAATCCGGTTGATAAACTCAGGTCTGAAGGCACGCTTCAGCTCTCCCATTACTTTGTCTTTCATGTCTTTATGGTTTTGTGATTCATCCTGCACATTGAAGCCCACATATTTGTTGCGTTTCAGCTCGCTCGCTCCGACGTTTGACGTCATAATCAGGATCGTGTTGCGGAAATCCACAGTGCGTCCTTTTGAATCAGTCAAGCGTCCGTCTTCAAGCACTTGCAGGAGTATGTTAAACACATCAGGGTGCGCTTTTTCAATTTCATCAAGCAGTACGACAGAGTAAGGTTTTCTTCTCACTTTTTCTGTCAGCTGGCCGCCTTCATCATAGCCGACATATCCCGGAGGAGAACCGACAAGACGTGAAGTTGAGTGTTTCTCCATGTATTCGGACATATCCACTCTGATCATCGCTTCCTCATCACCGAAAATGGATTCCGCCAGCGCTCTTGCCAGCTCTGTCTTCCCAACGCCTGTAGGGCCTAGGAAGATGAATGAACCAATCGGGCGTTTCGGGTCCTTCAGACCGGCTCTTGCACGTCTGACGGCCTTTGCAACGGCTACAACAGCTTCATCCTGGCCGATGACGCGGGAGTGCAGAATGCTTTCCATATTGAGAAGCTTATCTGTTTCCGTTTGGGCAATTTTAGATACAGGCACCCCGGTCCAGCTGGATACAACCATCGCGATATCCTCTACAGAAACTTCGGAGTTCTCCTGGCCTTGTTTTTCTTTCCAGGTTTTTTTCGTGTCTTCCACCTGTTCTCTCAGGCGCTGCTCCGTATCACGAAGGGAAGCCGCTTTTTCAAACTCCTGGCTCTGAACGGCAGCGTCTTTTTCCTTGCGAACTTCATCGAGTTTCTGCTCAAGCTCTTTTAAGTTCGGAGGCGTTGTGAACGAACGGAGACGCACTTTTGAACCGGCTTCATCAATTAAATCGATCGCTTTATCCGGAAGGAAGCGGTCAGAAATATAACGGTCGGACAATTTTACCGCCGCTTCAATCGCTTCATCGGTAATGGATACGCGGTGATGCGCTTCATAGCGGTCACGAAGCCCTTTTAAAATTTGAATGCTTTCATCGGCTGAGGGCTGATCCACCTGAATCGGCTGGAAACGGCGCTCGAGAGCGGCGTCTTTTTCGATATATTTACGGTATTCATCAAGCGTTGTCGCACCGATGCATTGAAGCTCTCCGCGGGCCAGTGAAGGTTTTAAGATATTCGACGCGTCAATCGCACCTTCTGCTCCCCCCGCACCGATCAGTGTATGCAGTTCGTCAATGAATAAAATAATATTGCCGGCCTGACGTATTTCATCCATTACTTTTTTCAAGCGGTCTTCAAATTCTCCGCGGTATTTCGTACCGGCTACAACCGTACCCATGTCTAATGTCATTACGCGTTTATCACGTAAAATTTCCGGCACTTCATTATTGATGATCTGCTGTGCGAGGCCTTCAGCAATCGCAGTTTTACCTACACCCGGTTCTCCGATAAGAACGGGGTTATTCTTCGTTCTGCGGCTTAATACCTCAATAACACGCTGAATTTCTTTGCTTCGGCCGATAACCGGATCAAGACTGTCTTCCTTCGCAATCGCAGTTAAATCACGCGCCAGACTGTCCAGCGTCGGCGTGTTTGCATTGCTGTTCGTACCGGATGCAGAAGATCCCGTCTCATTGCTTCCCAGAAGCTGCAGCACTTGCTGTCTCGCCTTATTCAAGCTGACACCGAGATTATTCAGAACTCTCGCCGCTACGCCTTCTCCTTCACGAATCAGTCCGAGAAGTATGTGTTCTGTTCCCACATAAGAATGTCCTAGCTTTCTGGCTTCATCCATGCTGAGCTCAATGACTTTTTTTGCTCTTGGCGTATAATGAATCGTTTGAGACATTTCCTGTCCCCGTCCGATTAAGCTCTCCACTTCTTTCTGAATTTTATCCGAACCGAGTCCGAGTGCTTGGAGTGCTTTAGCCGCAATCCCTTCTCCTTCACGAACCAGACCTAATAAGATATGTTCAGTTCCAATATTGTTATGGCCTAAGCGCAGTGCTTCTTCCTGTGCCAGTGCCAATACCTTTTGAGCTCGCTCTGTAAACCTTCCAAACATCATATCGAATCATCCTCCTGTCTATTTGCACTCATTTCTAAATGCAGCCTTTCCCTGATAAGAGCCGCTCTTCTCGCGTCTCTTTCGTTCGGCCGTAATGCACCGCCCGAATATTGCTGGAGAAAACCCGGCTGTGTCAAAATCATCAGTTCATTAAGTATATTGCTTGATAGCCCTTTAATGATCCCCAGGTCTATCCCCAGCCGAACGTCAGAAAGGCATTTCGCCGTTTCCTTTGATTCAATCATACGGCAGTTGGATAAAACACCGTAAGACCTGAATACCCGGTCCTCCAATTCAATTTTCGAGGTTTGGTAAAGCGCTTCTCGGGCTGAACGTTCCTGCTCAATCAGCTGGGCAGCCACACTGTTTAAATCATCTACAATGTCCTGTTCTGATTTTCCGAGTGTGATTTGATTTGAAATTTGAAAGATATTTCCTAATGCTTCGCTGCCTTCACCGTAAATTCCTCTAACAACTAAACCTAATTGGTTAATTGCCGGTATAATTCGATTCATTTGCCTAGTTAATACAAGGCCCGGCAAATGCATCATGACTGAAGCCCTTAGTCCCGTCCCTACATTTGTAGGACAGCTTGTTAAGTACCCTCTCTTCTCTCCAAAGGCGTAATCCACTTTCTCCTCAATCCAGTCATCAACCTGGTTTGCCGCTTTTATGGCATTGAGAAGCTGGAAGCCGGGGAAGAGGCATTGAATTCTGATATGATCTTCTTCATTTAACATAATGCTGACTTCTTCATTTTCAGAAAGCAGACAGCCGCCAAAAGGGGATTCCGTTAAATTCGGGCTGATCAGATGTTTCTCCATCAGCACCCGTTTTTCCAAAGGCTGAGCTTCACTCATTCTGATTAAATGAAATTGACCGATATCAGGCAGTTCTTTTCCTGAAAAGTGATCTTCGAATTGCTGAATGATGGATGAGGCTTCTTCATTCGTATACCGGGCGGGAAACTTTATATTTTCAAAGTTTCGGGCCAACCGTATACGGCTGCTGAGTACAATGTCACTTTCAGGTCCCTTTTGCTTCATCCAATTGCTTAGTGCGTCCTGAATAAAATGCTTGAGCGACATTACCCTTGTTCCCCCTCACTGTCTTTACTTTTTAACTTCTGCTCTAACGATCGGATCTGATCCCTGACCTCCGCTGCTCTTTCAAACTCTTCGTGGTGTATTAAAGATTCAAGTTCTTTTTTTAACATTTCCATTTGCCGTCTTACATGCAGGTTTCCGCCTATTCGTTTTGGAATTTTCCCGGCATGCACCGTATTCCCGCTGTGAACTTTTCGCAAGATCGGCGTAATTTGGCTGTAGAACGTATCGTAACATTCCGCACAGCCGAAACGCCCTGTTTTTCTCAGCTGCTGAAACGTCATACCGCATTTCTTACAAGCTGTCCCTTGCTCTGAATAGCCGAACATTTGAGAACCGGTGTTTTGAAATGAAGACTCCATATTCAGCAGCCCTGATAATAAATTATGGATCGAGAACCCTTGGTTTCCACTTATACTGTATGAATCGCTATTTTCTTTTGCACATTGTTCACAAATATGAACTTCTTGTTTTTCTCCATTAACAACTTTCGTAAAGTGAAAAGTGGCCGGTCTCTCATTGCATTCTTGACAAATCAATCTTTTCACCCGCTTACTTTAGTTTTAAAGATGTGAGCATTGCTTTCATCATTCTGGCTCTTAGTTCATCCCGTTCGGGCAAATCAATATATAGAACTGAACGATCCATTACACTCACCATCATTTTAGCTTCTCTTTCCGAAATAACTCCGTCCTCTAACAGTCTGAGAATAATGTCATCAGAGGCTGCCTGGGACAAGTGGGTATGAATCTGCGAAATAATATTATTGATGAGGACGACTTCGTTATTCATTTTAATTTTGATAATACGAATATAACCGCCGCCTCCCCGTTTACTTTCAACAATATATCCTCTTTCACTTGTAAATCTGGTGTTGATGACATAATTTATTTGGGAAGGAACACATTGAAATTTATCAGCGATTTCACTGCGTTTGATCTCTAAAATTTCTTTGCCATTTTGATCTAATACTTGTTTCAAGTACTGTTCAATGATGTCAGAAATATTATGTCCCACTCAACCCCCTCCTTCATTGACTTTGACTATATTTGACTTTAACCTTACTATAAGGTGTTTCGCAAAATTTTTCAACTGTATCGCTCTATCTCTATTATTTCCACTTTGCACAAGCATAAAACCTGCTTTTGCAAAAAGGCATATCGTTACGTTTCTCATATTATATAATGTATGCAGAAAAACACAAAAAAGGCAGCTCATAATGAGCTGCCTTTACCGTAATGATAGCTTGGCGGCGTCCTACTCTCACAGGGGGAAACCCCCGACTAC
>NZ_JAHOAA010000001.1:743293-1088913 GCF_019039175.1 Bacillus sp. FJAT-27001 | reverse complement strand
GATAACAATCATCCGTATTCAAACTTGAAGGTGTTTTTATTTGTCTCATCTTATGGGGTCAGTCCCTAAGGGGCGGGTTTTTTTATAAAAACACTTGCACCGGCCCCGGTTTCGGGATATGCTCTTGTAGCCCTTTCGCTTTCTGGGAGAAAGCGTTTTTTTAATTGCCGCCGCTTTATTGACTCGCCCATGCCGCGCCTTTATATTCTTATTAAGAGGAAAACTTCACCAAGAGAATCGGCGTCAGAAGCCGGGCAGCTTTCGATACAGTGCAATGATATTGAAAGGGAGATGAGCGGTGTGGAACATGTACAAAAAAATCAGTCACTCAAACAAAAGGATAAAGAGCTGATTTGGCACGCGATGAAAGGGGCGGAGCCGGATGACAGCATAATCGTCCAAAAAGGGGAAGGCGCCTGGGTTACGGACATTGACGGCAGACGGTATTTGGACGGCATGTCAGGCCTGTGGTGCGTCAATATCGGATACGGCAGAAAGGAACTTGCCGATGCGGCTTACAGCCAATTGAAGGAGCTTCCTTATTATCCGCTGACCCAAAGCCATCAACCCGCGATTGAGCTTGCGGAAAAATTGAATGAATGGCTCGGCGGCGATTATGTAATCTTCTTTTCCAACAGCGGATCGGAAGCAAATGAAACCGCGTTCAAAATTGCCCGCCAATACCACATTGAAAACGGCGATCACAGCCGCTTCAAATTCATCTCCCGGTACAGAGGCTATCACGGCAATACGATGGGGGCGCTCGCCGCTACCGGCCAGGCGCAGAGAAAGTATAAATATGAGCCGCTCTCACAAGGTTTTTTGCACGCGGCGCCGCCTGATCTCTATCGGAATCCCGGCGATGCCGTCACATTGGAAAGCGCGCATGAAATCGACCGGATCATGACGTGGGAGTTAAGCGAAACGATTGCCGGCGTTATTATGGAACCGATTATTACAGGCGGAGGGATACTGATGCCCCCGGACGGGTATATGGCAAAGGTAGAGGACATTTGCCGCCGCCACGGCGCGCTTCTGATCAGTGATGAAGTTATTTGCGGTTTCGGCCGCACGGGAGAGCCGTTCGGATTTCAGCATTACGGCGTTTCACCGGACATCGTCACAATGGCAAAAGGCATTACGAGCGCTTATCTGCCGCTGTCGGCAACGGCAGTAAAACGGGAGATTTTTGAGGCGTATTCGGGCGGTGAGCCGTACGGCCGCTTCCGGCACGTGAATACATTCGGAGGCAATCCGGCAGCCTGCGCCCTGGCCTTGAAAAACCTGCAATTGATGGAGGACGAAAATCTGATCGCCCGCTCCCGGGAGCTTGGAGAAAGGCTGCTCCGTGAGCTTGAGCCGCTCAGAGAACATCCGGCGGTCGGAGATGTACGGGGCAAGGGCCTTCTTGCAGGCATTGAGCTCGTCAAGGACAAAATCACGAAGGAACCCGCTGATGCCGCCCTTGTGCAACACGTCATCACCGCGTGCAGAGAAAAAGGCCTGCTTGTCGGGAAAAATGGCGATACTGTAGCGGGATATAATAATGTCATTCAGCTGTCTCCGCCTTTTTGCCTGTCGGACGAGGAGCTCTCTTTCATCATTTCGACCGTCAAGGAAAGCGTGCTGAGCATTGATTTTTAATGTAAAGGAGTAAAACATGAGTTTTCACAACCAGCAGATTCTACCGGCAATCCGGAACATGAAGCAATTCGATGCATTTTTAGAAAGTCCGTTCTTATACGGCGTCATTTTAGATATCCACCTCGGTCAATTAAAAGGTGTCGTGAATGAAGCGAAAAAACACGGAAAACTTCTGATGGTTCACGTCGATTTAATCCACGGCATTAAGCATGATGAATACGGTGCGGAGTTCATTTGCCAGGATATCCGGCCCGCGGGCATCATTTCGACGAGATCATCAGTCATCGTTAAAGCGAAACAAAAGAAAATATACGCGATCCAGCGTCTGTTTCTCTTAGATACGAGCGCCATGGAGAAAAGCATGGAATTCGTCGGAAAGCATAAGCCTGACTTTATCGAGGTTCTCCCGGGCATCGTTCCGACTTTAATCAGAGAAATTAAAGAAATGACGGGGATTCCGATTTTTGCCGGCGGCTTCATCCGCACGGAGCAGGACGTTGAAAACGCCTTGCAGGCAGGAGCCACGGCCGTGACGACTTCAGACACCGACCTATGGGCTAAATATGAACATTCTATGACAAAAAAAGATTGACACCGCTTACACCCATTGTTACAATAGACCTAGGTTAATACTATGTGATGGAGACCCGGAGACCCACAACAGCTCTTTACGGAAGCAATAAAGCGTAAAGCGGTTTGTTGTGGGTTTTTTATTCTCTATAACTCTGTCAAACCTGCTATTATGTCATTTAGGAGGAATGATGATGACAGCATTTTGGGGAGAAGTAATCGGTACAATGCTGCTTGTTATTTTCGGCGGCGGCGTTTGTGCGGGAGTCAATTTAAAGAAATCGCTTTCATACCAATCCGGATGGATTGTTATTGTATTCGGCTGGGGATTGGGAGTAGCCATGGCGGCATATGCCGTCGGCAGCATCAGCGGCGCCCACTTGAATCCGGCTTTAACGATAGGCCTTGCGCTTGAAGGCAGCTTTCCTTGGAAAGAGGTACCTGTTTATATTGCGGGACAGATGATCGGAGCAATGATCGGTGCGGTTGTTGTGTACCTTCATTATCTGCCGCATTGGAAGGCGACGGATGATCCGGCCGCTAAACTGGGCGTTTTCTCGACCGGCCCGAGTATTCCTCATACATTTGGGAATATGATAAGTGAAGTCATTGGTACGTTTGTGCTTGTGCTCGGCATTTTGGCAATCGGAGCGAATGAATTTACAAAAGGGCTGAACCCGCTGATTGTCGGATTCCTCATCGTTGCCATCGGGATTTCTCTTGGAGGGACGACCGGATATGCGATCAACCCTGCGCGGGATTTGGGGCCGAGAATCGCTCACGCCTTTTTGCCGATTCCGAAAAAAGGGCCGTCAAATTGGAAATATGCCTGGATTCCCGTAATCGGTCCGATCATGGGCGGTGCGTTCGGCGGCGTATTTTACAATGCCGCGTTTAAAGGAAATGTGACACCTAGCTTTTGGTTTGTAAGCGTTATAATGGTTGTAGTGCTTTTCATACTTTATCTTTATACCAAGAAATCTCAATCACAGAAAACATTATCAAATTCTGAATATATTTAAAAAGGAGAGCGGCATCATGGAGACCTATATTTTATCAATTGACCAAGGCACAACAAGTTCAAGAGCGATTCTTTTTAATAAAGAAGGAAAAATCGTGCATTCCGCTCAAAAGGAATTCACACAGCATTTCCCTCAGCCGGGCTGGGTGGAGCACAATGCGAACGAAATCTGGGGATCGGTGCTCGCCGTTATCGCGACTGTGATCTCCGAGTCCGGAATCAGCGCTGATCAAATTGCCGGTATCGGCATCACGAACCAAAGGGAAACGACGGTCGTATGGGATAAAGATACCGGAAAGCCGGTATACAATGCGATTGTGTGGCAATCGAGACAAACATCCGGCATTTGCGAAGAGCTTCGTGAAAAAGGATATAATGATACATTCAGAGAAAAAACGGGACTTTTGATTGACCCTTATTTCTCAGGAACGAAAGTCAAATGGATTCTTGACAATGTAGAAGGCGCGCGGGAAAAAGCGGAAAACGGAAGTCTTCTGTTCGGAACGATTGATTCATGGCTCATCTGGAAAATGTCCGGAGGGGCGGCGCACGTAACGGATTATTCCAACGCTTCAAGAACGCTGATGTTTAATATACATGAATTAAAATGGGATGACGAGCTGCTTGATATTTTAGGCGTGCCGAAATCAATGCTGCCGGAAGTGAAACCGTCTTCTCATGTGTACGCGAAAACGGTTGATTATCATTTCTTCGGTAAAAACATTCCGATTGCGGGAGCGGCCGGAGACCAGCAGTCTGCGCTGTTCGGTCAGGCGTGCTTTGAAGAAGGCATGGGGAAAAACACATACGGCACAGGCTGCTTTATGCTGATGAATACCGGAGAAAAAGCCATCACTTCTGATCACGGCCTTCTGACGACAATCGCCTGGGGATTAGACGGAAAAGTCGAGTATGCACTGGAAGGAAGCATCTTTGTCGCAGGTTCTGCCATCCAATGGCTGAGAGACGGCATGCGGATGTTCCAAGATTCAAAAGAAAGCGAGACATACGCAGAGCGTGTGGATTCCGCTGACGGTGTTTATGTCGTGCCCGCTTTCGTCGGATTAGGCACACCGTACTGGGACAGTGACGTGCGCGGCTCAGTTTTCGGCTTGACACGCGGAACGACGAAGGAGCATTTTATCCGGGCTACGCTTGAATCTCTCGCTTATCAGGCGAAAGATGTGCTTGATGCCATGGAGGCTGATTCAGGCATCTCTTTAAAAACATTGCGTGTAGACGGCGGAGCGGTAAAAAATAACTTCCTCATGCAGTTCCAGAGCGACTTGCTTGATGTGCCGGTCGAACGTCCGGAAATTAATGAAACGACGGCGCTCGGTGCCGCGTATTTGGCCGGAATCGCTGTCGGCTACTGGAAGGACAGCACTGAAATCGCTGATCAATGGAACCTTGATAAGCAATTCAAACCGGAAATGGAAGATGAAAAACGCGATGAATTGTACGGCGGATGGAAAAAAGCAGTAAATGCAGCTATGGCTTTTAAATAAGATAAAAATGTGGTATACTGAAAACAAGTTAATAGGAACGGTCCTGAGATGAGGAGAGACCACAGCACCAAAGTGATGACATGCGCTTTGGCTGTTGTGGTCTCTTTTTCTATACCGTGACAACAAGGAGGAAACGTAATGATGAATCACCAATTTTCAAGTTTGGAACGGGATCATATGCTGGAAGACATGACTAAAAAAACATACGATCTGTTTATTATAGGGGGAGGTATTACGGGTGCCGGTACGGCGCTTGACGCTGCTTCAAGGGGAATGAAAGTCGCTTTGAGCGAAATGCAGGATTTCGCGGCCGGCACATCAAGCCGATCCACAAAGCTTGTCCACGGCGGTTTGCGTTATCTGAAGCAATTTGAAGTCAAAATGGTTGCAGAAGTCGGTAAGGAACGTGCCATCGTGTACGAAAACGGCCCGCACGTCACGACGCCGGAATGGATGCTGCTGCCGTTTCATAAAGGCGGCACGTTCGGTTCATTCTCTACTTCCATCGGCCTGCGTGTGTATGACTATTTAGCGGGAGTAAAAAAATCAGAGCGCAGAAGCATGCTGTCTGCTAAAGAAACGCTGCAAAAAGAGCCGCTCGTCAAAAAAGACGGCTTAAAAGGCGGAGGCTATTATGTAGAGTACCGGACGGACGATGCGAGACTGACGATTGAAGTCATGAAAGAAGCCGTTAAATTCGGTGCGGAGCCTGTCAACTATTCTAAAGTGAAAGAACTGCTTTATGAAAAAGGAAAAGTTGTCGGCGTTTTAATTGAAGATCTGCTGTCAGGCAAGGAATACAAAGTTTACGCCAAAAAAATCGTCAATGCGACAGGTCCGTGGGTCGACGAGCTGAGAGAAAAAGACCACAGCAAAAGCGGAAAACATCTTCAGCACACAAAAGGGGTCCATCTCGTATTCGACCAATCCGTATTCCCGCTTAAACAGGCGGTGTACTTTGATACGCCGGACGGCCGGATGGTGTTCGCCATTCCGCGTGAAGGAAAAACATACGTGGGTACGACCGATACGGTTTACAAACAAAAACTTGAGCACCCGCGCATGACGGTGCAGGATCGCGATTATGTCGTCAGCTCCATCAATTATATGTTCCCGGAACTGAACATTACGGCGGACGATATTGAATCAAGCTGGGCCGGCCTCAGACCGCTTATTCACGAAGAAGGGAAAGACCCGTCTGAGATCTCCCGTAAAGATGAAATCTGGACATCTCAATCAGGCCTGATTACGATCGCCGGAGGAAAACTGACGGGCTACCGTAAAATGGCTGAGCACATTGTCGATCTTGTCCGCGACCGCTTGAAAGAAGAGGGCGGCCAGGACTTCGGCGGCTGCAAGACGAAGACGATGCCGATTTCCGGCGGACATGTCGGCGGCTCTAAAAACTTCGAGTCATTTGTGGAAGCAAAGACAAAAGACGGCTTGAAAATCGGTTTATCACAGGAAACCGCTAAGCAGTTAGCCATCAGATACGGCTCTAACGTTGAAAATGTATTCAGCCGGATTGAAGGTCTGAAAGACGAAGCGGAAAAACGCCAGATTCCGGTTCACATTTTGGCTGAAGCGGCTTACAGCATCGAAGAAGAAATGGCTGCGACACCTGCCGATTTCTTCGTCCGCAGAACGGGAAGACTGTTCTTCGACATCAAATGGGTGCAAACGTATAAAACGGCCGTGATTGATTACATGAGCGACCGATTCCAATGGAATGACGAAACGAAAGAAAAACACACTGAGTGGTTAAATACGCTGCTGCACGACGCGGTTGTTCCGCTCGAACAATAATAACCGGAGGGCTGTGCCGAAAAGGCATGAGCCCTTCTTTTATCTTTTTACATAAAGCATTTGGTTAAGTTATCAAGTGACACGGGCAGCCGCTTCATATTAAAATATGGTCATAAGCTGAAATTATAGGAGGACGAACATGAGTTGGAGTAAGAGTTACGAACGCTGGAATCAGGCCGAACAATTAGATTCAGAATTGAAAAAATTATTGGCGGACGCAGAAGGAAACGAGCAGCTGCTGGAAGATTTTTTCTACAAAAATCTTGAGTTCGGAACAGGAGGCATGAGAGGAGAAATCGGGCCGGGTACGAACAGGATGAATATTTACACGGTCCGCAAAGCATCCGCCGGACTTGCGGCGTATATCGCGAAACAGGGGGAAGACGCGAAAAAAAGAGGGGTTGCGATCGCATACGACTCCCGTCATAAATCTCCTGAGTTTGCGATGGAAGCTGCAAAAACCCTTGCTTCCCAAGGCATTCAAACATACGTATTTGATGAGCTCCGCCCGACGCCTGAGCTGTCTTTTGCGGTGAGAAAGCTGAACGCTTATGCCGGTATCGTCGTGACGGCCAGCCATAACCCGCCTGAATATAACGGATATAAAGTGTATGGCGATGACGGCGCACAGCTGCCGCCGAAAGAAGCGGACATCGTCATTGCGGAAGTGAATGCCATAGAAAATGAACTAACGATTCAAGTTGAAGATGAACAGTCGCTGAAAGAAAAAGGTTTGATTAAAATAATCGGTGAAGAAATTGATAAACCATATACTGAAGAACTGACTTCCATCTCCGTACATCCCGAGCTTTCGGATGAAGTGGATGTCAGCGTCGTGTTCACTCCGCTGCACGGCACGGCAAATAAACCGGTGCGCCGCGGTCTTGAAGCACTCGGTTACAAAAACGTCACCGTCGTGAAGGAGCAAGAGCTGCCGGACCCGGATTTTTCAACCGTCAAATCGCCGAATCCGGAAGAGCACGCGGCATTCGAATATGCCATTAAACTCGGAGAAGAACAAAACGCTGATATTCTCGTCGCTACGGACCCGGATGCCGACCGTCTCGGCATTGCGGTAAAAAACAGCGAAGGCAAGTACACAGTGCTGACGGGAAACCAGACAGGCGCGCTTTTATTGCATTACCTGCTTTCCGAGAAGAAAAAACAGGGCGCCCTTCCTGAAAACGGTGTCGTCATGAAAACGATTGTCACGAGCGAATTGGGCCGCGCCGTCGCTTCATCGTTCGGATTAGATACGGTTGACACGCTGACAGGCTTCAAATTTATCGGTGAAAAGATCAAAGAATATGAAAAATCAGGCCAATACACGTTCCAGTTCGGGTATGAAGAAAGCTACGGCTACTTAATCGGCGATTTCGCGCGTGACAAAGACGCGATCCAGGCTGCGCTGTTAGCCGTCGAGGTATGCGCCTTTTATAAAAAGCAGGGCATGTCGCTTTATGACGCGCTGCTGTCCATTTTTAAAGAATACGGTTATTACCGTGAAGGCTTGAAGTCATTGACGTTAAAAGGAAAACAGGGAGCAGAGCAGATTTCCGCTATCCTGACTTCCTTCCGAAACGATCCGCCGAAGCAGATGGCCGGAAAACAAATCACGCAGGCTGAAGACTATTCAACGGGAAAACGGACTGTATTTGCCGATCATCATGAAGAAGATATTGATCTGCCGAAGTCAAATGTCCTGAAATATTTCCTTGAAGACGGCTCTTGGTTCTGCCTTCGTCCATCGGGAACGGAGCCGAAAGTGAAGTTCTATTTCGCCGTGAAGGGAACTTCTTTACAAGACAGCGAACAGCGTCTTGCCGCATTATCTGAAGCTGTCATGAAAACGGTGGATGGCATAGTGGAAAAAACGAAATAAACAACAAACCGCCGGAAGCGACATCCGGCGGTTTTTTTATACCCCTCATCCGAAAGTATGAGGAAAATTCATGCTGAAAACAAAGGAATATACAGAAAAGAATTGATATAATATGGATAATTCTGATTGGCCGGAGTGAGGGAAATTGACGAAAACGACGGTAGAAACGTTAAAAACGTTAAAAGCGATTGCGGAAACCTTAAACCAAAGCCACGATTTAAAGGAAGCGCTTGATAAAGTGCTTCGCGAACTGCTCAGCCTGACCGGGCTGCAGACAGGGTGGATTTTTCTGATTGAGCCGGACGGATCTTATACGCTCGCCGCATCCGCTTATTTACCGCCGGCTCTCGGTCAGCGGGAAAATGCACTCATGTGCAGCGGGGAATGCTATTGTCTGACCAAATTCAGCAATGGCGGATTGACAAAGGCCGTAAACATAATGAATTGTAAACGGATTGAATTTGCGGAACAGACGACGAACTGCCGCGATACGGAGGGCATTACCCATCATGCGACCGTACCGCTTGAGGACGGCGGCCGGAAGTTCGGTTTATTAAACGTCGCCGCAAGCGAAAAGACATTTTTCAACGAAGAAGAACTGCATCTGCTTGAAGCGGTTGCATTTCAAATCGGAACGGCGATTCAGCGGATGAAATTGGCCGAATTTGAGCAGCAGAACGCCCTGTTGATGGAACGAAGCAGACTTGCGCAAGAGCTGCATGATTCCGTCAATCAGATGCTGTTTTCTGTCAGCTTAACGGCAAAAGCCGCAAAGAGCTTTACAGATGATGATCGGCTCCGGCAGATGATTACGTTTATTCAAGAGCTGTCTCAGGATGCGCTAACAGAAATGAGGGCGCTTATTTGGCAGCTGAAGCCGGAAAGTTTGACGAAAGGGCTGTATGCGTCGATCAAAAGCTATGCCGCTCTTATCGGCCTGGAAGCCGTTTGTGAAATGGAGGATGAGCTGGAGCTTACGGATGAACAGGAACACGCGCTTTGGCGGATCGCCCAGGAAGCCTTGAATAACTGTAAAAAGCATGCGGGAACGGACCGGGTTATCATTTCCGCCGTTAAAAAGTCGGATTGCGCGGAGCTTCATATTAGCGACCGTGGAGCGGGCTTCAGCGCAGATACGCATACGGGGCTGCCGTCGCTCGGCGTGACCGGCATGAAAGCGCGCGCCGAAGCAATCGGAGGCCGCTTTACATTGCAATCCGAGCTTGGCGCCGGAACGATTGTCTCCGTTCGGCTTCCGTTTCGGGACAGGAGGTCTGATTGATGAAAATTGTGATTGCTGATGATCATCACGTTGTCCGCAAAGGACTGCGCTATTTCTTCGCCACTCAGGAAGACATTGAAGTTGTCGGTGAGGCGTCCACCGGTGCTGAAGCGCTTCAGCAAGCTGAAAAGACGGAGCCGGACATCATTCTGATGGATTTATCAATGCCTGATATGGACGGCATAGAAGCGGCAAAAATTGTGGCTGAACGATTTCCGGACATCAGTATCGTCGTTTTGACGAGCTATTCTGATCAGGAGCATGTCATTCCCGCCCTTAAAGCCGGCGCAAAAGCGTATCAGCTGAAAGACGCCCAGCCCGATGATTTAGTGAAAACGCTCTGGGAAGTGTATTCCGGACGTTACCGGCTGTCGGCGGATATTGTGCCTCACGTGCTGACCCATATGGTTCAGGATGATCAGGATAAGGAAAAATATGATCAGCTCACCCCTCGTGAAAAAGATGTTCTTCAAGAAATAGCCAAAGGGAAAAGCAATAAGGAAATTGCGGCGGCACTGTTTATTTCAGAAAAAACAGTGAAAACCCACGTGTCCAACCTGCTGTCAAAGCTGAATCTTTCCGATCGGACGCAGGCGGCATTGTATGCGGTAAAATATAATGTTTTTGGAAAGGCGGTAAAATCATGAGCATATTAGTGATCAGCGGCACACCGAGAAAAAACGGGCGGACTAGAATTGCCGCTTCTTATATAAGAGATCGGTTTCATACCGATTTTATTGATTTGAGCGAAAGTGATCTGCCGCTTTATAACGGTGAAGAAGAACAGAACGAGCTGCCTTCAGTGCAAGAGTTAAGGCGGCAGGTGAAAAAGTCGGCGGCCGTCGTCTTATTATCTCCCGAGTATCACAGCGGCATGAGCGGCGCTTTAAAAAACGCCATTGATTTTTTAAGCAGCGATCACTGGGCATACAAACCGGTGGCAATCATGGCCGCGGCGGGCGGAGGAAAAGGAGGCATGAACGCGCTGGCGAATATGCGGACGGTCATGCGGGGCGTCTATGCAAATGTCATCCCGAAACAGCTGGTCTTAGACCCGATTCACATCGACATGGAGCGCCGGACCGTATCTGAGGATATGGCTGTCAGCCTGAAAGAGATGATCGAAGAGCTGAATATGTTCACAAACATAAGAAATCCCGGCGTCTGACGCCGGGATTGTTTTTATGTCAGCATGGCTAATTGATCTTCATAAGCGAGCTCTGTCGCATGATCAATATACCCGAGAAGAGAATACAGCTCTTTTTCAAGCACCGCATGATCATATTCGAAATGATACGCGTGCAGAAAGTGCTCAATACGCTTTGATAATAAATCATCTTTTGTACGAACCATCAATATTAACAAATTGTCCCATTGAGACCGGTGTGTGTAATACAAGGCTTTGTCATAATCGGCATGATCCATCTAACGCTTCTCCTTTCAATGAGAAGTTCTCCGTTAGTTTATGCCGTCGAAGCCCGATGCAACGGGGGAAAAGTTGGTGGCCTTATCACAGCGGCATAGCAATATGAGGGAGACATAAAATAAAACCGCATATCCGTCTCTTCTTTGGACACGCTAAGATTGACAAAAAACGACTCAGGAGAACATAAAGATGAAATCCCTTCCATTTGCGCTTGCCCTCTTGTTTTGCGGCATTCTCATTGCCTCGATCGCTGAAAAAGGGCATACAGAACACCTTGATCCATCAGTTGAAAAATGGGAGCAGCTCGCATGGAACCAGCTTGAACGTGAATACAAGGGGTCCGAGCTTACCGATTATTCGTACATGGGCCGTACAAAAGTGAACCGGGAACAGACGAAAGATGTGTTTCGCGTAACGGTGCAAACAGCAAAAGAAACGTTTTCATCCCGTGCTGAAGTGTATTTCCATCCCGTGACAAAACACGTGATCAGCATTAATATTTTCAGACTGTAAAAAAAGCTGCACAGCCTTATTGAGGCCGTACAGCTTGTCAGATATCAGAAGAAACGTTTTGCGCCGAGGTAGCGCTGTTTCCAATAGGAATTGTTCATGCTGGAAATAACGACACCCGAATCGTTTGCATTAATAAACTGGCCGTTCCCGAGATAAATACCGACGTGGGAAGGTCCGGCTTTATAAGTTGAGAAAAAGACAAAGTCACCGACCGCCGGCTGGCTGACTGATGTCATCGTATTCCAGTAGCCTGCGGCTGAAAGTCTGGATACAGAAGTGACCTTATTGAGAACGTAATAAATGAAACCGCTGCAGTCAAAGCCTCTCGGCGTCGTCCCGCCCCATACATACGGTACGCCCAGCTGAGCTTTTGCGGCATCGATCATTACATTAATCTTCGCGCTTGTTGAACCTGTGCCGCCTGTGTTGCCGGACTGATTCGGAGTCGTGTTTGTCTGCTGCCCGGTAATCGTCAGCTTTTGTCCGATTTGAAGAACATCTGTTTTCAGATTGTTTTTCTCGCGGATCTGCTGGGCGGTCACATTGAACTTTTGGGCGATCACCCATAAAGAATCCCCGCTTTTCACGGTATATGTAGTGGTTTTCCCTGTATTTCCGGACTGGTTCGGAGTTGACGGTGAAGTCGAAGAGCCGGAAGATGACGTTTTGGTCAGCTTAAGCACTTGTCCGACCCGAAGCATGTCTGACGTCAGTTTGTTGATGCTTCTGATTTGCTGAACCGTCATATTGTATGCGTTTGCGATTTTCCAGAGTGAGTCTCCGCTTTTTACTGTATAGGAGGACGTTTGCGTCTGGTTTTTATTTTGGTTTGAATTGTCCTTTGACGGCGTGTTTCCCGAAGAAGACGTTCCTTTTGTTTTCAGGACTTGGTTTACGTAGATCGTATCCGTTTTTAAGTTGTTTAATACTTTGAGTTCCGCAATGGTCATATTGACGCTGTTTGCGATCTTCCATAGTGAATCGCCGAGTTTGACTTTATACGTCCCGGAAGATGATGACTGCTTTTTGCTGCTGTTTGAGCTGCTGCCCGGCGTGGTTTTTTTCTGATCGGTGCTTGAGGAAACTTTCCCCGTCACTTGCAGCTTCTGTCCCGCGCGGATTAAGTCGCTTGTCAGACCGTTCAATTTTTTCAGTTCCTGTACGGACATTTTAAAATCAGATGCGATCAGCCACAGCGAGTCGCCGCTTTTCACTGTATAAACGCTTTTAGTCGTGCCGCTGTTCTTTGAAGATGGATTTTTGCTGCCGGAATCTGATTTGCCGTTAGGAATGTTGAGCGTCTGCCCGATAGAAAGAACGGTGGATTTTAGATGATTGGCTGATGTAATGGCATCCACGCTCGTATTGTAGTTTTGGGCAAGCTTCCATAATGAATCTCCGCTTTTAACCTTAATCGTTTGTGCTTCTGCCGGTGTTACAGCTAACGCAGACCCGACGATCGCAGATGCAGTCAAACCGACCGCTACCTTTTTTCTCATAATGAATCTCCCTTTTCCTGCGATGATTTTACTATCCCCATTCGTTGCAGCCGCAAGGTGAGGATATCAGTAATGATAATCTTTATATCGGCACTTGTCTGCAATCGTTTATCATATTAATAGAAATAGTCCTTTTTTCTTATGCCGGCATAAAAAAAAGAAGGAATGCGGGCATTCCTTCAGCTTCTGAGCAGTCTCATAATCTCCTCTTTGTTTTTGACCAGATCCCTTAACGTATATTTGTCTAAAACGGCCAGGTAAGCTTGCAGGGCTTCATTCAGAAGGTTCTTTAAGTTGCAGGCGGGAGATATGATACAGAGATTTTTTTGGGAGTCAAAGCATTCTACGATGTTAAAGTCGTCTTCTGTATTTCGAACGACTTCTCCAATGTTTATGTCTTCCGGTGTCATTCCTAAACGGATTCCGCCTCCCCGGCCCCGGATCGTTTCGACATACCCGAGCTGGCCGAGGCGGTAAATGACTTTCATGAGGTGGTTTTTAGAGATGGAATAAGTATCTGCGATTTCTTTTATGTTGGAAAGTTCGTCGGAATGTCTGGAAGCCAAAAAAATCAAAACGCGTAAAGAATAATCGGTATAGTTCGTTAATTTCATAGAATGACCTCGAAAAAAGAGATTTTGCTTCTGTTACAGTCTATCATATATGAATCTAAAATGAAAAAAAAGGAATTTGCCCCCTTAACTCAAAAAAAAAAACGTGCGCTCCTTCTGAGCGCACGTTTTTTTTTTTGAGTTAAGACATCGGCGGCTTACGATCGTCAGCCGATTGATGTTTTTCAATTTTGCGATCCAATTTTGCGAGATAACGGGAGGCGAAATCTTTTCCGCCAAGACCGAATGAAAGTCCGAAGGCAAGCGCGAAACCGCCCAGAATCAGAATAAACGCGGCATTTACGATCGTGTCGGCGACACCGAGCTGATCCAGCGCCATAAAGATTGAAAGAGTGATAATGGTATATTTCGCAAGCGGCGCCAGGAATCTGAATTCCTTTCCGCTCAGCATGCCGGCAAGCAGCCTGCTGACGAGCTGTCCGGCCAAAAGTCCGATTCCGAGAATAAATACAGCGGCCAGAACATTAGGCAGGTAAGCGATAATACCTGTTGCGATAACGACGAGAAATTCGAGATGAACAAGCTGCAGCGCCTCTGCCGTAAAGAGCAGGACGATGATGATCTGAACAATCATGCCGACCGTCTGAGAAAGCGTCAGCTTCGGGGTACCCGCCTGTTCAAAGCCCATTTTACCGAGAAGAGAGTCGAAACCGGCCCGGTGCAGGAGCCCGGATACAATGCTGTTGACCCATTTTCCGATCCAGATGCCGGCGATGATCAGCACGATACCGATGATGATATTAGGGAGCATTGTGAAGACCGTGTGCAGCATGGCTGACGCCGGTTCAGAAATACCCGCCACATCAAGCCGGTCAAGCGCAGAAATGATCACCGGAATGAAAATCAGCACGTAGACAATCGTTCCGATGATTGCCGACAGGCTTGTATCCTTCAGGTATATAGAAAGCCCCATACGTGCGGCGAGCCTTTCCGTGCCGATACTCGCCAGAAAGTTTGTGACGATATCACGGACGAGACGGGCAACAAGCCAGCCGATTAAAACAATCAGCGCCGCGGCGAATAATTTCGGTATAAAGGACAAAACGCTTTGGATCATATTTGTAAACGGCCCTGATACTCCGCTGATTTGGAGAGCGGCCAAGACGCCGGGCAGGAACAAGAGCAAGACGAAGTAAAAAACGATTCGTGAAGCGGCCGTAACGGATCTGCTCATCTCCGCTTCTTCAGACACCATTGTCCATTTTCTGAACCGGCCGTTTTCAGCGAGTTTCATGCCCGCTTTTTTGACGAGATAGCTGAAAAGCGAAGCGGCTGCCCAGCCCAACAGCAGAATCAGGCCGGCTTTTAAAATGCTCGGCACAGCCGCCGTTATCGCTGACAGCATGCTGACAAAAGGCGAAGCCACGGTTGTCAGATGCAGAATGTTAAAGAATAGAATAAAAACGATGATTAATGCGATAAAATAAATGACTTTACTGATGACTTTTTCTGAGGAATAGCGCGCCGGCTTTTTTTCGGCGAACAGCCTGTCGTCGATTTTTGTTTTTTGCAGGCCTTTGTATACGGCTTTTTCAATGATTTTGGCAATGCCCCAGCCGATAAGCAGGACGAGCAGTGCGATGATCAGATTCGGGAGTTTGCTGAGATACGTCGTAAGCATGTCTGCTGTATTCAAGTAGAATCGCTCCTTTTCTTTTTGGGGTATGGTGTGTGTTTTACCCACTTACATATAAAGCAAACGGGGCGGATGTGCCGAAAGTTTTCAGACGGAAACCGGTCTGTTATTTCATCTTTTGAGAGGAGGGGTCATACATTATAAATAAGTCCAAGTAGGGGGGATTCGGTTGAACGCGGAGGAGACAAAAGGTTTACAGCGGGCAATTGAGGAAATAACCGACATTGCGAAGGGTTTCGGCCTTGATTTCTACCCGATGAGATATGAAATTTGTCCGGCTGAGATTATTTATACATTCGGCGCGTACGGCATGCCGACGAGATTCAGCCATTGGAGTTTCGGCAAACAATTTCACAAGATGAAACTCCATTATGATCTCGGTTTGAGCAAAATTTATGAACTTGTCATTAATTCCAACCCTTGCTACGCTTTTTTGCTGGACAGCAATTCGCTGATCCAAAATAAATTAATTGTAGCCCATGTTCTTGCCCATTGTGATTTTTTCAAACATAACTGCCGCTTTCAAAATACGAACCGGGACATGGTTGAGAGTATGGCGGCTGCGGCGGAGCGGATTAAGCATTATGAAAGAATTCACGGGATAAAAGAGGTGGAGTCCTTTTTAGATGCCATTCTGGCGGTTCAGGAGCATATCGATCCGTCGCTCGTCAGGCCGAAGCTGCTGTGGAGCGTCGATGACGAAGAGGAGGACGAAGAAGAAACCGCGCCATCGCCTTACGATGATTTATGGGGAATGGATAAGCCGAAGCAGGTGAAAAAGAAAAAAGGGAAAAAACCGTTTCCGCCCCGGCCGGAAAAAGATATTCTGCTGTTTATCGAAGAACATTCGCGGGAGCTTGAACCGTGGCAGCGTGACATTTTAACCATGATGAGAGAAGAAATGCTGTATTTCTGGCCGCAGCTGGAAACGAAAATCATGAACGAAGGCTGGGCATCCTATTGGCATCAGCGGATTATCCGCGAGCTTGACCTGACTTCAGATGAAGCCATCGAATTTGCGAAACTGAACGCAGGCGTTGTCCAGCCGTCAAAAACGGGAATCAACCCGTATTATTTAGGGCTGAAAATTTTTGAAGACATCGAAGAGCGTTATGACAACCCGACAGATGAAATGAAAAAAACAGGAGTAAAGCCCGGTTCCGGACGCGAGAAAATGTTTGAGGTCAGGGAAATTGAATCGGATATATCATTTATCCGCAATTATTTGACGAAAGATCTCGTGATGCGTGAGGATTTGTATTTATTCCAAAAGCAGGGCAGGGACTATAAAGTGATCGACAAAGAATGGAAGGCCGTGCGCGACCAGCTCGTGAACATGCGGGTCAACGGGGGATTTCCTTATCTGACCGTCAATGACGGGGATTACCTGAAGAATAATGAGCTTTATATTAAACATTGGTATGAGGGAATTGAGCTTGATCTGAAATATTTGGAGAAAGTGCTGCCGTATCTGTACCAGCTGTGGGGCAGGAGCGTGCACATCGAATCTGTTCTTGAAGACAGAGAAGTGATGTTTTCGTATGACGGCAAAGGAGTGCACCGGAGATATCTGTAAAAGAAGAAAGGATGCGGGGAAACCCCCGCATCCTTTTTTATTTTCCGTGTTTCAGGATGTGAAAGATCTTTTTGGCCTGGTCCGTGTTGTTTAAAAGCCCCGTAAATGACTCTCTTCCCGGACCGTATGCGTAAACGGGAACTTCTTCGCCTGTATGATCGCCGGTTGTCCAGCCGCTGTTGGTTTTCGCATTAAAGAGCTTAATGATTGCTTTGTAGATGCTCTTGTCAGCATTCTGTTTTGCGGCAGTTTCGATCTGTTTGATTTCAGCTTTTGACCATTTCAGGTCTGTATAGCGCGCAAGCACGGAAGATACGGATTTGCCTGCTTTGATTTGGTCAGCCATAAATGCCGGGGTTTTTTTTGCGGCAAGAATCGGTTCAACATGCCAGTTTTTATCGTCATTCGCGCCGATCGTCAATCCGCCGGTGGTATGATCAGCCGTGGCAACGACAAGCGTATGTTTGTCCTTTTTGGCAAATGCGATCGCTGCTTTATACGCTTTTTCAAAATCCTTCATTTCGCTCATTGCGCCGACTATATCATTGTCATGTCCCGCCCAGTCAATTTGGCTGCCTTCGACCATTAAGAAAAACCCATTTTTATTCGTGTTCAGCCTGTCGATCGCCGCCGTTGTCATGTCTTCTAATGAAGGGACGGCGTTTGAGCGGTCGATTGCTTTGTCGAGTCCGCCATCGGCAAACAAGCCGAGAATCTTCTTGTTACGATCCTTTTTAAGCTCCTGTTTTGATGTCACGTAGCTGTATCCCGCTTTTTTGAAATCCTTTGTTACATTGCGGTCTTTACGGATAAAGTTTGACTTGCCGCCTCCGAGGAGCACATCGACTTTCTGTTTTCCGTTGATGCGGTCATCAAAGTAGCTGCTTGCGATGTCATCCATGTTCTTTCGGGATTTATTATGGGCTCCGAATGCCGCAGGGGTGGCGTGGGCAATCTCCGAAGTTGCGACAAGTCCGGTGGATTTCCCTCTTTGTTTCGCTTCTTCGAGGACGGATTTTACCCGCTTTCCTTTTTTATCGACTCCGATCGCCGCGTTATACGTTTTCACACCCGTGGCCATTGCCGTGCCTGCCGCCGCGGAATCGGTAATATTGGAATCAGGGTCGTCAGGGTAAGTCATCATCATACCGGTGAGATTGGGGTCGAATGCCGTCAGTTTCATACCATCCGAAGGCTTTCCTTTGTTAATGACCGAACGGTAGGCGTTCATATAGGGAGCGCCCATTCCGTCACCGACCATGAAGATGACGTTTCTGATTTCGTTTTTGTCAGGCTGTTTTTTTGCCGCAGCCTGTTCGGAGTGCTGAAGCCCCGCGCCCGCAATCAGACCGGCTGTCAGTACGGATACGGCTGCCGCCGGCAGAAGTTTTGATCGAACCTGTTTAAATAGACTCATTCTCACTCGTCCTCCTTTAATCGTGTCTGCATGTCTAATGGTAGGGGGTGTTTGTAAAGAGCGCCTGTTCCTCCTGTAAATTTCAGGTGAAACATTGTTAGAAATGTAAATTCCGGTGTAAAGTTATGTTTTCAAGAAAGAGTGAAAACCATTCACTTTTTTGAAAAAGACGAGGGATTTTTTAACAAGGGATTATTTGGAAAATAAACTGCTTTGTTTTTCCAAAATACGAGGATCACAGGAAAAAAACATGACAAATTGACTCGTTTTTCGTCACGTTTGAAATCAAATTGAAATATTTAATACCCTTAAAAACTTTTTTCTGAAACGAATTAGTAAGAAATTTGTCACGGGAAGTCAAGTCTATTTCTAGTGGAAATTGAACCTTATAATAGGAAACAGATAAAAACTTTAAAAAAGAGACACATAAAATAGATAGAATCATTCAGGGAGGAAAATATGAAAAAGCAACTTGTTACAGCAACAACGGCAGTGGTTTTGGGGACGACTTTGTTTGCGGGCGCGGCATCTGCGCAAACGATTAAGGTAAAAAAAGGCGATACATTATGGGGACTTTCAAATCGGTACGGAACGTCAATTAATTCCATTAAATCTGAGAACAAATTAAAATCGGATATCATTTACATCGGTCAGACGCTTTCGATTAACGGTAAATCATCCTCAGGTTCAAGCTCAAGCAGCAAGTCATCATCGTCTACATATAAAGTCGTAAAAGGCGACAGCCTTTGGAAAATTGCGAATAAATATAAAATGACGGTAAACCAATTAAAAAGTTTAAACGGTTTAAAAACGGACCTGATCCGCATCGGACAAGTTCTTAAAGTAAAGGGATCAACTTCCGGTTCAACGTCTTCAGGATCTTCGTCATCAAAGCAGCCTTCATCCAGCCATAATGCTGCACAGACGAGCCTGAATGTAAACAAGCTGATTTCTGATGCGCAATCTTTAATCGGCACGCCGTATGTATGGGGCGGAACAACGACTTCCGGCTTTGACTGCAGCGGATTTATCTGGTACCTGTTAAACAAACAGACGAGTGTCGGCAGAACGAGCACTGCGGGATACTGGAGCTCAATGAAGAGCGTGTCCAGCCCGTCAAGAGGAGACTTCGTCTTCTTTACAACATATCAGGCCGGCCCTTCACACATGGGTGTGTACATCGGAAACAACAAGTTCATCCATGCCGGTTCTGACGGCGTCACAACAAGTGATCTGAATAACAGCTACTGGAAACCGCGCTACCTGGGCGCGAAAAGATTCTAGCAGCGATAGAAACCCGTTCATCAGAACGGGTTTTTTATTTAGACGGGACAGAGCTCCATTTGTTTCACCTAAAAATGAAAATGTGATAAAAAATCTAAAAAGGTTTTCTTTTTTTCATTTTCATAGAGGGCGATGGCGTATGCGCCCGCGCTCGGCATCTGGGCGAATTCGCACGGAATTTCAATCATGCTGCCTGCGGCGAGTTCGGCCCGTACCGCTGACAGCGGCAGAAATGAGACACCCAGCCCCTCTTTAATAAATCGTTTCGTAATATGCGTCTGTGTCACCTTCATTGTCCTGACGAAAGGGAACTGTATTCTGACCTGGCGGAGCAAATCATCCCAATAGTCAGGATGGTTATGGGTCAAAAGCAGATATTGTCCGAACAGGTCTTTCACTTCATCCGCCTTCCCTGTTCCGGGTTTTCGGCCGGGCGGCGCGACGAGGACAACGGGGTCATTGTACAGGGGGCGGCAAGTGAGGGAAGATGATTGCACCTTTAAGCAGCTCAGTCCGATATCGGCTGAGCCGTTTCTGATTTGAGAGGCGATTTCTTCCGATTCGAAAATGGTGACCGTCATTTCGGTTTCTTTATTGTCCTCTGTATAACGCTTCATGACAGACGGGAGAACGGTGTCGGCGATAAGCGGCGAAACAGCGAGTGTCAGCGTGTGCGAGTAGCCCTGGCGCACCCTGTGCAGTTCCGCCATGCTGTTTTCATAGTCTTCCAAAAGCCTCATGGCAAACGGCACGTATGCTTTTCCTTCTTCCGTCAATTGTATTTTCCGGCCGCTTCGCTGAAACAGCTTGCAGCTGATTTCTTTCTCTAATAATTTTATATGAACGGTGACGGTCGGCTGAGATAAAAAAAGCGTTTCCGCCGTTTTTCTGAAATTCTCATATTTTGCCGCGGTGACGAAGGTGTGAAGCCATTTAAAATCCATAGATGCACTCCTCTGATTAAAAGTTTTAATTAATTCCCTTAAAAATATTCATTATTTTTTAAATATTATATTTACTATAATAACAGAAAGAGGATAAGGGGGAATGAAATTGATTTATCGTGGATTGAAAGGGATTACTTGTGCAGAAACGGCTATCAGCCACATTGACGGAGAAAAGGGGCATTTAATATATCGCGGCTATGATGCGAAGGATATTGCGCTGCAATTCAGTTTTGAAGAAGCGGCGTATCTCATTTTGAACGGGGCGCTTCCTGATGAGCGGCAATTGCTTGCGTTTCAGGAAGAACTTGCAGCCGAGCGCGGGCTTCCGAAACATTTGATCGACTTACTGGAAACGCTTCCGGATGAAATGGACGACATGGCGGTGCTGAGAACGGCTGTTTCAGGTTTGGGCACAGATTCATTTACATATCCGCCCAAGCCGGAAGAAGCGATTAAACTGATTGCCGTCACACCAACGATTATTGCGTACAGATACCGCCGTAAACAAGGGCAGGAAGCGTTGTCACCTGAGGCGCGATACGGACACGTTGAAAACTATTTGTATATGCTGACAGGCAGGCAGCCGTCCGCAGCCCAAAAGAAAGCGCTTGAGACGTATATGATTCTGGCGATGGAGCACGGGATGAATGCATCGACTTTTTCAGCGAGAGTCACCGTTTCGACTGAATCGGACTTAGTGTCTGCCGTCACTGCCGCACTGGGTACGATGAAAGGGCCGCTGCACGGAGGCGCGCCTTCAGGCGTCACGAAAATGCTTGAAGACATCGGGACAAAAGAAAATGCAGAAGCGTATTTGGCAGCGAAGCTTATGAGGGGAGAACGCCTGATGGGCTTCGGGCACAGGGTGTACAAAACAAAAGACCCGCGGGCGGAAGCGCTGCGCATAAAGGCTGAAGAAGTGGCGGGAAATGATCCGTCGCTTGACTTGGCGCTTTATGTGGAGAAGGAAGCCATCCGCCTGTTAGAGCAATATAAGCCCGGACGGAAGCTGTATACGAATGTGGAGTTTTACGCAGCGGCTGTGATGCAGGCCATTGATGTCGACAATGATTTGTTTACGCCGACCTTTTCAGCAAGCAGAATGGCAGGCTGGTGCGCACACGTGCTTGAACAGTCCGCTGACAACATGATTTACAGGCCGTCTGCGAAATACACCGGCGCTTTTCCCGAAACGGCTCAGCAGCTTTAATTACCGGCATATTTGTCCGTTTAACTCCCCGCACTGCGTGGTATCGTCTCAGTAATACCAATTGCAGGAGTGTGAGAATATGAATCCGATGGACAGACAGACGGAAGGACAAAAGCCGCAGGTGCAAAAGCGCCAGCCCGGCATTGAGTCAGACATGGAGCCGAAACCGCTCTTGGAGGACCCGGATGTAAAAGGGTCGGGCAGATTAAAAGGAAAAGTCGCCGTCATCACGGGCGGAGACAGCGGCATCGGCGCAGCGGCTGCGATCGCTTACGCGAAGGAAGGGGCGGATCTTGCCATCCTGTACCTAGACGAACATGCCGATGCCGAGAGAACGAAAAAGCGTGCGGAAGAATACCAGGCCGAATGCCTGTTAATTCCGGGAGACGTCGGTGATGAGGCGCATTGTCAGAAGGCGGTCCGGCAAGTCTTAGATCACTACGGAAAAATAGATATTCTCGTTAATAATGCGGCTGAGCAGCATCCGCAAAACGGGATTCTTGATATTACAGCTGAACAGCTGGAGAAGACATTCCGTACAAACATGTTTTCTATGTTTCATATGACAAAAGCCGTGCTGCCCCACCTGCAAAGAGGGAGCGCCATCATTAATACAACGTCTATTACCGCTTATCAGGGAGACACATCATTGATCGACTATTCGTGCACGAAAGGCGGCATCGTTTCCTTTACGCGTTCAATGGCGATGTCATTGGCCGATCAGGGGATCAGAGTAAATGCGGTGGCCCCTGGCCCGATCTGGACCGCCCTGATTCCGGCAACGTTTACTGAAGAAAAGGTGGAAAAGCATGGTCTGGACACTCCGATGGGAAGACCGGGACAGCCTGCGGAACACGCCGGAGCTTACGTGCTTCTGGCTTCAGACGAATCTTCCTATATGACGGGGCAAACCATTCACGTAAATGGCGGCAGATTTATTTCAACATAATACGCAAGTCTTATCCCGCGCTTTTAAAAAGGGCGGGATTTTTATTTGAACGTACATATGAATACGATTTTCAAAAAATGGAAGTCTCCAGCTGAATCACTAATGTTAATATTTCACAGTGGAGAATCCGCTGCGTTCTGTTTTATGAAAACTAAAAATAATATATAGAATTTTCAAAAAAATTATTTTCATTTTTATATTTTTCGCTATAATATGACATAGGAGAAAGGGATGATGTGCTGAAACATTTCATGCGAAAAATAAGAATTTAGTCATTATTGCTATTGTTATCTGAATATTCTAACATATATTAATTTACAAGGAGTGAAGCAGATGAAGGGGAGCGTATTCAGAAAGAAAAGCATTCAGGACCTGCTTGCCGCAACGGGCGGGGAAAAGTCGCTGAAAAGAGAGTTAGGGGCCTTTGATCTGACCCTTTTGGGGATAGGGGCCATCATCGGAACGGGGATTTTTGTATTAACCGGAACAGGCGCTGTCACGGCGGGGCCGGGGCTGACCGTTTCATTTGTCATCGCCGCTCTTGCGTGTTTATTTGCGGCTCTGTCATATGCCGAATTTGCTTCAAGCGTCCCGGTTTCGGGTTCCGTCTACACGTTTACTTATGCGACACTGGGTGAACTTCTCGCGTTTATCATCGGATGGGATTTAATCTTGGAATATATGCTCGCCGTCAGCGCGGTTTCGGTCGGGTGGTCCGGCTATTTTCAATCATTCTTGGCGGGCTTCGGCATTCATCTTCCGACCGCATTAACGGCCGCGCCGGGATCCATTAAAGGCACGGTCACATTCTTTAATCTCCCCGCATTTGTTATCGTGCTTGCGATTACATTCCTCCTCTATTTAGGCATTAAGGAATCGAAGCGGGTCAATAATATTATGGTCATTTTAAAGGTTCTGGTTGTTCTATTGTTTATCGCCGTTGCGGCCGTATATGTCAAACCTCACAACTGGCAGCCGTTTATACCGATGGGGTTCGGCGGTGTTTTCAGTGCCGCGGCGCTCGTTTTCTTCTCTTTTATCGGTTTTGACGCCGTCTCTTCCGCCGCTGAAGAAACGAAAAATCCGGCGAAGGATCTGCCGAAAGGAATTATCTTTTCATTAATCGTCTGCACCGTGCTGTATGTGACCGTATCGGCGATTATGACGGGCGTCGTTCCGTTTGCCCGCTTTGAAGGCGTTGACCATCCCGTGTCTCTCGTCCTGCAGATGGCCGGACAGAATTGGGTGGCCGGGATTATTGATATCGGCGCAGTGTTGGGGATGACAACGGTGATGCTCGTCATGCTGTACGGCCAGACGAGGGTGATGTTTGCCATGTCCCGTGACGGTTTGGTGCCGGGAGCGCTTTCAAAAGTCCATCCGAAGCATAAAACGCCGCACGTGGTGACATGGGTGTTCGGCATCCTGTCAGCATTACTCGGCTCGCTCGTCCCGCTTGATGAACTGGCGAAGCTGGTGAACATCGGCACGCTTGCCGCATTTGTCCTGATTTCCGTGGCGGTTATCGTATTGAGAAAGAAACAGCCTGATCTGCCAAGGGCTTTTAAATGTCCGGGGGTTCCCTTTATTCCGATATTGTCCATTCTGTTCTGCGTGTTTTTGATTATTAACCTCGGCGCCACCACCATATTCCGTTTCTTTATCTGGCTGATCATCGGTCTGGTGATTTATTTCTTATATTCGAGAAAGCATTCGAAATTAAACGGGGATTTGTAAGGAGCGGCACCCGCCGCTCCTTTTTTTTTTTTTCGGAATAATGAAACATATTGAAATGGGCTTAAGTTATCGCAGCGAATAAGGGATAATATAGGGCGGAAGGGAAGTGGAAAGTCGTGTCTGACCAAAAAAGGGTTCAATGGGCCTCAAAAATAGGATTTATTATGGCCGCTGCCGGTTCGGCGATCGGCCTGGGAGCCATTTGGAAGTTCCCTTACGTAGCGGGTACGAACGGGGGAGGCGCTTTTTTTCTTGTATTCGTCCTCTTTACCGTGCTTTTAGGCTATCCGCTTTTGCTCGGTGAATTTATTTTCGGAAGACGGAGCCAGACAAATGCGATTGATGCCTACAAACAAGCCGCGCCGAAGTCGGTATGGCACCTTACGGGTTATGTGGGTGTGGCGGCCTGTTTTTTAGTTTTGTCTTTTTACAGTGTTGTCGGCGGGTGGATTTTGCTTTATGTGTTAAAAGCCGTTACCGGTTCTTTATCCGGGCTCACTCAGGAGCAGTACGGCACGGTGTTCGGGACGGTCATTGAAAATCCGATCCAGACTCTCATTGCGCAGCTTGTATTTATGATCATGACGGTGGCGGTCGTCGCAAAAGGCGTGCAGAAAGGGATTGAACGTGTCAGTGCGGTGCTGATGCCGATTTTATTCGTGCTGTTTCTATTGCTTGTGCTGCGATCAGTCACGCTCGATCATGCCGTTGAGGGGATTAGATTTTTATTGGTTCCGCACTTTGAAGATTTGACGCCGGAATCCATCCTATATGCTTTAGGACAGGCGTTTTTTACATTAACGCTCGGTGTTTCGGTCATGGTGACATACAGTTCATATCTTCCGAAAACCCAAAATCTTCCGGGTTCGGCGGGTTCCATTGTTATGATGAATGTGCTCGTTACGCTGTTTGCGGGACTGGCCATTTTCCCGGCGGTTTTTTCGTTCGGCTTTAAACCGGATGAAGGGCCTACACTGCTGTTTACCGTGCTGCCGGCTGTGTTTGACCGGCTGCCGTTCGGCTCGCTGTTTTTTATCAGCTTTTTGGCGGTCTTTTTCTTCGCCGCGCTGACTTCGGCCTTTTCGATGGTGGAAATTATCGTGGCGACTGTGGGGAAAGGTGATGAAACGAAAAGAAAGAAGCTGTCGTGGACAAGCGGTCTGCTCATTTTCTTAGTCGGAATTCCGTCTTGTTTATCATACGGTGTTCTCGGTGATGTTCATTTGTTCGGAAAAACGTTTTTTGATCTTGCGGATTTCACCGTCAGCAATGTGCTGATTCCGCTCGGCGCTTTATTAATATCAATCTTCGTCCCGCTGAAAATACCGAAGCAGGAGCTGTTTGCCGAGATGAAAAGCGGTTCCGCCATCGGCTATCGTTTCTTTCAGGTGTGGTATTTCCTTCTGAAATATCTCGTGCCGCTGGCTATCATCGTCGTATTGCTGCATTTAGTCGGCGTTCTTTCATTTTAAAAAAACAGGCCCCCGTAAAAGGGCCTGTTTTTATGTTTAAAAACCGAATTGCAGATTCGTATCAACGGCAACGATCGTATATACACAGACAATGACGAACAGATTGAGAATGACACCGAGCAGTCCCGGGCCCGTCCGGCCTTTTTTAATAAACAGCTCAATGATGCCGAACGGCACGGCGGCCATCGCAAACGGCAGCATCTGATAAGAATAGAAAGTCACATTGCTGATGATTGCCACGTTCAAAAGCAGCAGCGACAAAATCGCGGTACCGACTGATATCCAGCCGAAAACATTATGCTCTTTAAAAATTCTTACCAATTCCATAATTCCACCTCACCGATGTTTGCTGCTTTTACTGTTTTGTTTTTCAGCAGACGTTCGATTTCTTTTGTCGGCCCCGTCACGACAGAGCCGTATACGTTCATTCCGTGATGTTCAACATAGTCGATTCGGCTGCCCAGATTCATGTCTTTGCGTTTCGATATTGCATGCGCCCATTTTTTATGGCGGGACATAAATTCAAGGGCATTGATAAATTGTTCACGGTCTGTCTGTCCTTGCGTTTCGAAAGAGGACACCATCTTGGAATCTTTCCCGGGAAATCCTAACGGCTCAGCATAAGGACTGTCTTTCAGATTTTTCTCCGTTTCGACCGCGTTCCATAAAAACTTCACATCGTATTTTTTAAAAGTCGAATATATTTGAGAAGAAGGATAGGCCCTGTCATAAGAAAGATAGACCTCCGCCACGCTTCCTTCAGGCAATTTTTTTAATGTCTGTCCGGCTTTTTCAATCGTGGGTTCCTTTAAGCCGGAAGGATGGGCGAAATAATGCTTTGCCTGTGCCGCGTCTAGATCATAGTAGTTAACGGCAGGCGATTTGACCGTATCTAAAAACATTTCAATCCGTTCTCCGCCGACGGATTTCGTTTTTGTGCCGATCTGCTTTTGCAGCGGAAATTCCGTATTCATTCCAAACAGCTTCACCTGGCTTTTCAGTCCGGAGGTATCGACGAGGACGTTCGGCATTGTAGTCGCCACCGTCACTGCCGCGGTCTCCATTAATTGATTGCCGGTGCTTTCTTTTCCTCCCAGACCGTAATAGAGGTAGCTTCCTAATGTGCAAAGCGGCAAAATCATCAAAGTGGAGATGACGGCGAGAACTGAAATCCGCAAATACGATTTGCGTTTTCCGTATGATAAAATGGCCTTCTGTTTTTCCGGGCTGATGCCGACGTCCCATTCCCGGTCGTCCTGCATTTCGCTTTCAATCAACTCCTGATAGACTTCCAGCTTTTCCAGCTCTTCTTCAAAGGCGGCCATTTCCCGGTCGCTCATTTCTCCATTTTTGTATTGGTAAAAACGCTTTTTAAATTCTTCATTCATCATTAACACCTCTATTATAAAGTGCTTTCAGCCGCTGTCTGGCACGAAATAAAACACTTTTAAAATTAGCCTCTGAAATATTCATAATATGGGATGCTTCTTTGTAATTCAGTTCTTTTAAATAATACAGTGTTAAGGCCTCCCGATAATTGTCGGGAAGTTCGGACATATACCCTGTCAGCACTTCCTTGATTTCAATCTGATGAGCCGGGCTTTGAACAGCCGTCTGAAAAAGGCTCCCAATTAAGTCATCGGAAATGGTCACTTCCTTTTTATGTTTTCTGACATAATCTATAAACGCATTTCTCGCCACTTGAAAAAGCCATGGCTTTACTTTGCTGTGGTCGTAGGAGTGAATGTGTATGTATGCCCTCATAAAGGTTTCCTGCAGCAAATCTTCAGCGAGATGCTTGTCTTTTGTCATGGAGAGCAGGAACCGGTAAACATCATTCATATACATTTGGTAAATTTCATCGATCGTCACTGCCTTTTCTCCCCTCTATGTTATACACGCATAAGAAAGGTTTAAAGTTGCACGTTCCATGCAAACGGCTTAAATTCATTTTCACCTCATCAAACACCATTTCTCTATAGTACCCAAAATCCGTCATAAAAGATAGAGATCGGCGGAGGAAAAATATAATTATTAGTACCAGGTAATAAAAAATATTGTTATAATAGAGAGAGAGAGAACACTTTTGATCATTACAACAAAGGAAGTGCGTTATGTATAAGTTTTGTGCAAATGCCATCAAATGCATTCTATCCCTGCGCGGAGGAGTGAAAGTGTACAATAAAGAGAATCTTCCGTCTGATAAAGGATTCGTTATCGCGTGCACGCATGCGGGCTGGGTGGACGTCCTCACGCTCGGTGTCGGGATATTGCCCCATCAGATTCATTATATGGCGAAAAAAGAGCTGTTTCAGAAAAAGTGGATCGGACGTTTTTTGAAGAAGATTCACGCGTTCCCGGTTGACCGTGAAAATCCGGGCCCAAGCAGCATTAAAACGCCGATTAAGCTTCTGAAGGAAGGAAAGATTGTCGGGATTTTTCCGAGCGGTACGAGAACATCAGAAGACGTCCCGCTGAAAAGAGGGGCCGTGACCATCGCCCAAATGGGAAAAGCGCCGCTCGTTCCGGCCGCATATAAAGGGCCGTCTACGGGAAAAGCGCTGTTTAAAAAGGGAAAAATGCGGCTTATCATCGGCGAGCCGATTTTTTTGGAGGACTTTTCCGATCTTGCGCCGAAGGAGAGGCTTGCGGCCATGACAGAAGAGCTGAATGCCAGAATTAAAGAGCTTGAGAAAAAACTTGAACAACTGTAAATGAAAAAAAGCTTGCCGTCTGTATCAGACGCGCAAGCTTTTTTGTTATGCTTCTTTTTGTTCGGCGGTTTCCAGCAGTTCATCAAACGCCAGTTTTTTCACTTCGATATATGCGACGTGGTGGCCGTCAATTTCATTAATGATAAATTCACAGCCTTCTTCGATAATCGAGTCGTATTGTTCGACGTCGTATTTCTGGGTAAGGAACCAGCCGCCGATAGTGTCGACCTCGTCATTTTCCAAATGGATGCCGAGGAGTTCGTTCACTTGATCAATCAGGACCTTGCCGTCAAGCATGTAATGGCCGTCGCCGAGTTTACGGATTTCGTTGATTTCATCGATATCAAATTCATCACGGATTTCCCCGACGATTTCTTCAATAATGTCTTCAACGGTGACAAGCCCCGCGGTTCCGCCGTATTCATCCGACAGAATCGCCATATGAACCCGTTCCTTCTGCATTTTTACAAGCAGATCGTGAATCGGTGCCGACTCAATCACATGGATGATCGGATTGACAAAATCGGTAATCGGCGAGTCGACTGATACTTCGCCGCTGATGCAGGCGGTCAGCACTTCTTTAATGTTAATAACGCCGATAATATTATCTTTGTCACCCTCTTCGACAGGGTACCGGGTATATTTTTCAATCTGAATGATGTCCATCATTTCAGAAATTTTGATATCATGCGGCAGACTGACGATTTCCGTACGCGGAATCATGATTTCTTTTGCAAGTCTGTCGTCAAATTCAAAGATTTTGTTCACGTATTTAAATTCAGACTGGTTGATTTCACCGCTTTTATAGCTTTCCGATAAAATGATGCGCAGCTCTTCTTCAGAGTGGGCAAGCTCATTTTCAGACACCGTCTCAAGACCGAACGCCTTCGTTAAAAGACGGGCGGAGTTGTTCAGAAGCCAGATAAACGGGAACATGATGCGGTAAAACCAAATGAGCGGTTTCGAAAACAGCATTGAAACGGCTTCCGCTTTCTGGATGGCGACTGTTTTCGGCGCCAACTCTCCCACGACCACGTGTAAGAATGTAATGATCGCATAGGCGAGAATAAATGAAATAATATGCGATAATGAGCTTGGTACGTTTATCTTTGTGAAAAGCGGATGAAGCAAGCGTTCAATCGTTGATTCGCCTAAGACACCAAGACCGATGGAAGTCAATGTTATGCCGAGCTGGCACGCCGATAAATACTCATCTAAATGCGTGGTCACTTTTTTGACACCGATTGCGGCTTTATTTCCTTCTGCTATAAGCTGGTCAACCCGTGAGCCTCTGATTCTGATTATCGCAAACTCAGATGCTACGAAAAATGCCGTCAGCGCGATTAAAACCGCGACTAAAATCAAATTCACAATGTCCAATTAGAACCTTCACTTCTTTTGGGAAGATGAAGGTAACACCTCCTGTTAGTAAGATAATGGTTTAACTTAACAGCAGCATAAATGATTGAAGCACTGCAAGCTTTTCAGGAGCCAGCCTTTTTTTCAGCTGGGCGCGCTCCTCTGGTTCAAGCTTTTCAAACCGATTCAAGATCACGGAGATGTTTTGATTCATGTGATCAATTTCCGATGCCAGATTTCCAATATCGTCAGGCAGGGCTGAAGAGGGAAACTGGTTCTCCAGTCGATCTTTTATATCAGACAGGGCCAATCGCTGCTTTTTACAAGCGACTATAAACTTTAACCGATTAAGTGCAAGTGTATCGTAGTAACGATAGTTCGAACAAGACCTGTCAGGCTTTAAAAGCCCGAGGTTTGTGTAGTAATCCACCGTGCGTTTCGTTACACCGGCAAGCTCTGCTAATTCACTGATGCGATAAGTCTCAGCCCCATCTAAATCCCTCCCCAACCATCACGTTATAGTTATGAGAATAGTTTAATATATGAAGGGGAGTTTGCACAAGTTTATTGTTTTCCGTCTTTCTCCTGAAACGGCGCGGCGGGCTGTCTGAAAAAGCGTTGACTGCGCCATGTAAATCTTTCATAATCATTGTAAATAGAAACGGAAGAAAAAGACAGAAGGGACAGATGACAGTGGCCGGTTTATCACGGGAAGTGACACAGAATCTGGAGAAAGGTTCATGGATACGCAAACTATTTGATGAAGGCGCTCGGCTGAAAAAAGAGTTCGGCGCCGATAAGGTGTTTGACTTTTCAATAGGAAATCCGGTTGCGGAGCCACCTGAAACATTTAAAAAGGCGCTTTGCGAAGCGGCTGAAACAGGGCGGCACGGATACATACAAAACCAGGGGCTTCCGGAGGCGAGAGAAAAGGTTGCGCGCTTTTTGTCAGAGCGGTTTCAGACAGAAATTTCCCCCAGGCATACAGTCATGACGGTCGGAGCCGGCGGGGCGCTGAATGTCGCGCTGAAAAGTATTTTAAACCCCGAGGAAGAAGTCATCCTTCTTTCGCCTTATTTTGCGGAATATAAAGCGTATGTTGAAAATTACCGCGGCAGACCCGTCATCTGCCCGCTGACTGACTCATTTGAGATTGACATTGAAGCGGTTAAAGGTGCGATCACCCCCCGTACGAAAGGACTGATCGTTAATACGCCGCATAATCCGACGGGGACTGTGCTCAGCCAGAAAAACCTTAACGAATTGGGCGCCTTATTAAAAGAAGCCGAAGAGCGGAACGGCCAAAGCATATTTATTTTATTTGATGAACCGTACAGCCAGCTGATCTACGGAGAAGAGCAGGCGAATCCGTTTCAGGCGTATCACCGCGTGATTTTAGTCAGTTCGTTCAGTAAAGATCTCGGCATTGCGGGGGAAAGGCTCGGGTATATCGCGGCAGACGCCCAAATGCCTGAGGGCGATCTTCTGACGGATGCGTTCGTTTTCTGCAACCGGACGCTCGGCTTTGTGAACGCTCCGGTCATGATGCAGCGCGCCGTGGCGAAAATGGATGATCTTTCGATTGACGCTGAACCTTACAGAAAGCGGAGAGACCTTATGGTGGACATCCTCACAGAAGCCGGCTTCGAATTTGAAATGCCGAAAGGAGGCTTTTTCGTCTTTCCGAAATCACCGATTGAAGACGAGGTGGCGTTCTGCATGCATGCCGCACAGAAATACAAACTATTGATCGTACCCGGCAGCGGATTTGGAAAAAGCGGCTATTTCCGATTATCTTTCAGCGTGCCTTCAGAACAGATCAGACAGTCGCGCGATATTTTCAAAGCACTGTATCAAGATTTTTCTTCATAGCTTCCAATACATAAAGATGGGAGAACGGACAAATGTCGAGGAGTAATAATGGCACGTCAGACATCAGCATTACAGGAATCGGAGTCTTAACCGCGGTCGGACAAGGCAAGGAGGCGTTTCTCGATGCGCTTATGGAGGGGCGGCACGCCTTTGATGTGATGAAACGGCCCGGCCGGCAGAAAGGCAGTTCGTTTATCGGCGCGGAGCTTAGCGAATTAACGCCGCCGGACGCGCTGTCGAAGCGCTTGTACCGAAGGGCCGCATTATCGGGAAAGACGGCGCTTATCGCTTTATATGAAGCGTGGCATGACGCTCAATTAGACGGCGCTGATCACAGCCGCACCGGTCTGATTATCGGCGGCTCGAATATGACGCAGCGCGAATTGCTGCAGGCCTTTGAGAAAAACGGTGAAACGCCGCAATTTGTAAATCCGACATACGGGCTTTCTTTTATGGATAGTGATTTGTCGGGGCTTTGTACGGAGCAATTCGGGATAAAAGGGCCGGCCTTTACGGTCGGCGGCGCGTCGGCAAGCGGCCAGGCGGCGGTTATTCAGGCTGCTCAAGGAATCAAAGGCGGCCTGTTTGACCGGTGCATCGTGATCGGGGCGCTGGCCGATCTGTCGTACATGGAGTGTCATGCTCTCCGTTCTTTGGGAGCGATGGGCACTGATACATACGCTGAACGGCCTGAAGCCGCCTGCCGCCCGTTTGACCGGCATACGGACGGGTTTATATTCGGAGAGGCGTGCGGGGCGATTGTGCTGGAACGCGCTGAATCTGCCGAAGAGAGGGGCGCACGATCGTGGGCCGGCTTAAAGGGCTGGGGGATGGCTTCTGATGCGAACCGCAACCCGAATCCTTCAGCAGAGGGCGAAATGACGGTGATCCGCCAGGCGCTGGAGCGGGCCGGTCTTTCAGCAAAAGAGATCGATTACATCAACCCGCACGGCACCGGTTCGCCGATCGGTGATAAGACTGAATGCCGGGCGCTTTCTGAAAGCGGCCTGTCGCACGCGCGGATTAATGCGACAAAATCGATTACCGGACACGGTCTGAGTGCGGCCGGAACGGTGGAAATCATTGCTGCTCTCTTGCAAATGCGGGAAAACAAGCTTCATCCGATCCGAAACTTAACGGAGCCGATTGACGATTCATTTCAGTGGGTGACCGACGGGCCGAGCGCCCATACCGTACACCATGCGTTAAGCTTAAGCATGGGATTCGGGGGGATTAATACGGCGCTTTGTTTAGAAAATCATTTCCGGAGCAGATAACGGCAGCCTTCTTTTTGAAGGCTGTTTTTTATATGATAAAAAATCTGAAAATGATGAAAGAATGGAGTTGTGATACAATAAACTATACAAATGACAATCATGCTTTGACTTAGGAGGTGGCAGGATGGGGCCCTCTGTGTAGTCAATCACCCATTTCGTTCCTCTCGCTTAAGAAAAAACGATGAAATCAGGAGGTGACGTCCTTATCCTTCAATTCGGGATAAGGTGAAATGGACGATATTGACAGTTTGATTTTAATCGGTGTGCTCATTACGTTAACGGCATTTTTCGTGGCGAGTGAATTTGCGATCGTCAGAGTGAGAAGATCCAGAATCGATCAGCTCATTTCAGAAGGGAACAGACGGGCGGTGCTCGCAAAGCGTATCATTACGGATCTTGATGAGTATTTATCCGCCTCGCAGCTTGGCATTACACTCACATCCATCGGGCTCGGCGTACTGGGAGAGCCTGCATTTGAGCGGATGCTTCATCCTGTGTTTCAGGGCATGGGGCTGCCGGATTCTGCTGAGCATGTGATTGCTTTTGCTGCGGCGTACGGGCTGATTACGTTTCTGCATGTCGTCGTCGGTGAGCTTGCGCCTAAAACGGTTGCGATTCAAAAAGCGGAAAAGCTGACGTTATGGATTGCCGGACCGCTTCGGTTATTTTACGTGTTCATGTTCCCGTTTATTTGGGTGCTGAACGGCTCCGCGAGAATTCTGACCGGTTTGGCCGGATTAAAGCCGGCATCTGAGCATGAAGGCTCCCACTCTGAAGAAGAGCTGCGGATCCTGCTGTCAGAAAGTTTAAAAAACGGAGAAATCAATCCGTCTGAATATACGTTTGTGAATAAAATTTTTGATTTTGATAATCGGATCGCCAAGGAAATCATGATCCCGAGAAAAGAAATCGCGGCTGTTTCCACTGATATGGACGTTCCGGAAATGCTTGATATGATGCTGAAAGATAAATATACGCGCTGGCCCGTAACGGACGGGGACAAAGACAGTGTCATCGGCATGATCAATACGAAGCATCTCTTTTCAGATCTGCTGTTTATGACAGAAGATGAAAAAGCGGAAGTATCCATCACGTCTTACATCCGCCCGGTGATTGAAGTCATCGAGACGATCCCGATACACGACCTGCTGATAAAAATGCAGAGAGAACGGATTCATTTGGCGATATTGTCTGATGAATACGGCGGAACGTCCGGTCTTGTGACGACCGAAGACATACTTGAAGAAATCGTCGGCGATATCAGAGACGAATTTGATGAGGACGAACAGCCGCAGATTCAAAAGCTGTCCGAACGCCATTATGTGCTGGACGGAAAGGTTCGGATTGATCAGGTGAATCATCTTCTCGGCGCAGGGATTGAAGAGGAAGTCGACACGATCGGCGGTCTTGTGCTGAAACGGAATATTGACATCTGTGCGGGTGAGTCGATACAAATCGGGGGATACACTGCCCTCATATTAGAAATGGACGGCCGGTTTATTAAACAGCTTGAACTCAAAGAAGAACAGGGCCGCCCGGGCGGTCAGGGAACAATAAACCGCCAGCTGCCCGTGCCTGAAGCGGTCATGCTTCATAACGCAACCTTGAGCGAAAAATAAGCTCAAGGTTTTTTTAAATGGATATCATAACAAAGCCGCACCAGAACGCCAAAAGGCTTCCGGCTGCTGAAACAGCGATGTAGAGCAGGCTTTCCTTTATGCGATTGTTCATCATCAGCTGCACGGCTTCAATACTGAACGTGGAAAAGGTCGTAAACGCACCGAAAAAGCCCGTCGCGATGATGATGCCGGCAGAAGGATTATCCAGGCCCAGGCCGGTGAACATGCCGAGGCCGAAGGAGCCGAGCAGGTTGACCGCAGCCATGCCAAGCGGAATCGGAAAACCTTTTGTTCTTTCTGAAATTGTTTTACCCAGCAGAGAACGTAATATCGCTCCGATACCCGCTGCGATAAGCATCAGGACGATCGTCATGGCGTATCATGCCCCCTTCCCGCTGCGTGAAGGGCAATCCGCCGTCCCCAGAAAATGCCGGCACATGCAAGGGCAATGCCAGAGACTAATGTCGCGGCAGCATAACAAAAAGCCGCTGCGGGAGACGATTGCAGCAGAAAAATGGTTTCTTTTGCGAAGGTTGACATCGTCGTGAAACCTCCGCAAAAACCGGTTCCTAAAAAGGCGGTCAAAAGAGGGCGTTTGGCCCGAATGATGAAATAACCCGTAATAAGACCGAGTAAAAGGCTTCCCGCCGCATTTTCGAGGAAAGTGGCCGCCGGGAAAGAACCGCTGTGAATGTGCGCGCTCATTTCAAAGCGGAGCAATGCGCCAAGCGCGCCTCCGATAAAAATTGCGATATATTGTTTCATATCAGCCATCCTTAGAAATAAAATCCGGAAAATCAGTTACAATGCCGTCAACTGCCATCATTTGCAGTTTTTCGGCCGTCTTTTGATTTCTGACCGTCCAGGCAAATACTTTCAGGCCGTGTCTGTGAGCGGTGGAAATCAAGAACCGATTCAGGCGGGTATATTTAATATTGACATAATTTACGGCTGATTTGTAGGCGGCCAGCTGGCTTTTGGAAAACATCCCGAAGCTGGGTCTTGCAATTATTGCAGTCGGAACGGACGGATACATGTCGTGAAAGGTCTGAATTGACTTGAGGCTGAATGATTGAACGATAGGGTGGATGGAAAAGGAAAACCTGCTTAACAGCTGGCCGACTGCTTTTTCAAGACCGACTTGAGAAACGTGCCCTTTCAGTTCAATTAAAAAACCGATTTCAGAATGATAACGCTTCAAGACCTCTTCGAGCAGGGGAATCCGCTCCCCTTTAAACTCAGCCCCATACCAGCTGCCGGCATCCAGAGACTGCAGCTTCTTCAGCGTAAAATCTTTTACAAAACCGGAGCCGTCCGTCGTCCGGTCGACTTTGTCATCATGGATGACGACAATCTGGCCGTCTTTTGTGAGCTGGACGTCAAGCTCAATGAAATCAGCGTTCATTTCGGCAGCGATATCAAATGCCGCAAATGTATTTTCGGGCGCGTAACCGGATGCGCCGCGATGAGCGATGGTATACAAGCTTGTCAGCTCCCCTCATGGGCATTTCTGTTATTATATCAGATTCGTATATGCACAGCGATTCAAACTGGTGAATGTGCGAAACAGTATTTTTTTGGAATAAAGATAGTGCTTTTTTCGGTTTACAATCCGCAGTGATGATTTATAATGGCAAAAAGGAGGCGAGATCATGGGAAAAGGGAGATTGAAAGTGGAAGAAAGAATTAAGGCCGAAACCGATGCTGAAATCCAAAAAGCGACTCTCCTGAAACAGACACAATCAAAGAAGAAATAGTGCCTGACCCTGTTGTATCTGGCTGAAAGATGAACGAATGTGTGAAAACCCCGGCTGTGCTCTGAGGCCGGGGTTTTTCAGGCTGCCTAAAGACATTAAAAGAAGCTGATGTCCGAATGTTTTAGTATAATAGATTTTCGACAAGACAAAGGAGCATATGCCATGATGACACAATTTCAGAGCTTTTTTACGCTTGACCATATTTTGCAGATCAGTATCAGCATCGGAATTTTAGCGGCTTTTCTCGTTTTGAGAAAACTGTTTGTCAAATACTTTTTTCAGCTCATTTACAAATTGGCAAACAAGCCGAAAACCGACATATTCAAACAGATTGCCGTAGCGTTTGACAAGCCGGCCAGGTGGTTTTTCGTGGCGCTGGGTCTGTTTTTGGCGATTGAGTATTCGCCGTTTTTAGACGGGCAGATGGACATTGTCAAAAAATTGTACCGCTCTCTGATCGTTGCGCTGATCGCCTGGGGGCTTTGCAATCTGACATCGGCGTCTTCGTTTTTATTTCATAAAGTCAATCAGCGTTTTGAGCTTGATATGGATGACATTTTGGCGCCGTTTTTATCCAAGGTGCTGCGCTTTGTCATTCTCGCGCTCAGCGTCAGTGTGATCGCACAGGAATTCAATTATGATGTAAACGGGTTCGTGGCCGGACTCGGACTTGGCGGATTGGCCTTCGCGCTTGCGGCTAAAGATACGATCAGCAATTTTTTCGGCGGCATTATCATCATTACGGAAAAGCCGTTTACGATCGGCGACTGGGTCGAGACGTCATCTGTGACGGGGGGCGTTGAAGATATCACATTCCGAAGCACAAGGTTCCGGACGGCGCAGGGGGCGCTTGTTACCGTGCCCAATTCAACGCTGTCCATGGAAGCCATCACAAACTGGACGAGGATGACGAAGCGCCAGGTCACGTTTTCCGTTCGTGTTTCTTATGCGACGCCGATTGATCGTTTAGAGCGGTGCATCACAAGGCTCAGAGAAATGCTTCGTGAACATGAAGGCGTGCATGATGATACGATTATGGTTAACTTTGACGTGTTTGCGGACAGCTATTATAATCTGTTTTTCAACTTTTACACAAAGACCATCGTCTGGGCGGAAAGCTTGGACGTGCGGCAGGATATCAACCGCCGGATTATTGATATTTTTGCTGAGGAAGGCGTGGAATTCGCCTATCCGGGCCAGAATGTATTCGTAAAACAGAAAAGCCACGATGATCCGGTTCATGTGAAGGATCATTCCGGAGAAAAAGAACGGGCATAACAGGCGCCGTTCTTTTTTCATGATATGATAAAAAGAAAAGGCGGTGGAAGAGTGGAAGCGTTTATGACATTGATCAATCAGGCGGAACGTATCGTGGTGCTGACGGGAGCGGGAATGAGCACGGAATCCGGCATTCCTGATTTTCGTTCGGCGGGCGGTATATGGACCGAAGACACCTCCAGAATGGAAGCGATGAGCAGGGAATCCTTTGAACGCCGTCCGCGTGAATTCTGGCCTAAATTCAAACAGCTCTTTCAGATGAAAATGAGCGGAAGCTATGAGCCGAATGCCGGCCATACGTATTTGGCGGATCTTGAAAAGCGGGGAAAGCAGGTAGACATTTTCACGCAGAATATTGACGGGCTGCATAAGAAAGCGGGAAGCAGCAGTGTCTATGAGCTTCACGGTTCAATTCAGACCGCCGCATGCCCCCGCTGCGGAGCGCGCTACGGGCTTTCTCATCTGCTGAAGGACGAAGTGCCGGAATGTACGGCGGAAATCGGTGATCATGCGGTATGCGGCACCGTATTAAAAACGGATGTCGTGCTGTTCGGCGATCTCGTTCAGCATTTTGAAACCCTTTATGAAAAGCTTGATAAAGCTGATCTTCTTCTTGTGATCGGCACTTCGCTTGAAGTGGCGCCGGCAAGGTTTGTCCCTGAGGATGCGGGACGGATTCCCGGTTTGAAGCAGGTGATCATTAACCTTGAGCCGACATATTGCGACCATTTATTTGATCTTGTCATCCATGAGAAGATCGGTGAATTTGCAAAACGGATCAGCGCCGCGACATAAAAAAAGCCGGATCATATACAGATCCGGCTTTTCTTATTCATGGACGGGAATCATTTGATCCGTCAGAACATCAAAGGAGTAGCCCTGGGCTTTCAGTTTTTGGATCAGGCTCGGCAAAGCGTGCACCGTCGCAGGCAGATCGTGCATTAAAATGACATGCGGCCTGCTCGTATGAACGCTTTCCAAATATGCGAGCTGATTCAATACTTCCGGCACGTACCGTGCGTTTTTGTACTTCCAGTCTTCACTGTCTATCGTCCAGTCCCAGTACACGAATCCGCCTTTTTCGAGATTCTTAATCTGGGCATCCGTCAATGACGGTTTACTGCCGTAAGGCGTGCGGACAAGATCCGTTTTTACTCCGGTGATTGCCTCGAGTGTATCGCGTCCCTGCTGCATTTCGTTCAGCGGTGATGTCGGTGTTTGATAAAACAGGTGATTATCGTGCGTCACGCCGTGCAGGCCGAGCGCGATTCCTTCCTGCTTCGCTCTTTGCACGGAATGCTTATAGGCTTTCATCCGCGGTTCAAGCATAAAAAAAGTGGCCTTTGCGCCATTTGCCTTCAATACATTCAACAGCTGTTCAGTATATGGAGACGGCCCGTCGTCGAAGGTTAAATATACCGTTTTTTTCCCTGGGTCACGCTCTCTCTGCAAATGTTTCATTAAGACGTCGGGAGAATCATTTTTCAGCCGCAGGCTTTCTGCTTCATCCCGAAGCTGCCCGTTTGCGGTCACGGTGACCTGTTTGTTTTTTGCGGCGGAAGCGGAATATCCCATTATGACGATTACCAGAAGCAGTCCGCACAAAACTGCTAAACTCGTAAGTTTAAAAGCCAATGAAAACAGGGAAGGGGAAGCACCTTCTTTTGTGTTGCGCATAACAATCTCTCCAGTAGCATAAGTTTCTGCATAATGCCGATAACAGCGGAGGCTTGCGAAGTGCCATAAGTTAACAGCATATGTATGTCGAATCAAGTATACAGGAACAAAACTGGAAAAGACATAGAAAAGATGTCGAATAATAAGATTTTAAGAAAAAAATAAACTCCGCAGCCGGCTCGTTCAGTATGATAGAATAGTTGACAATAACAGCTGAGAATGCACATCACGGCAGATAACGATGAGGAGGGTTTACATGAAGACATTAGTAAACGGCCAGTTGATTGATCGTGAAGAAGCGGCAGTTGATATTGAGGACCGCGGATATCAATTCGGTGACGGTGTGTATGAGGTCATCAGAGTGTATAACGGCGCCTTATTCGGTCTGCGTGAGCACATCGACCGTCTTTTCAGAAGCGCCGCAGAAATCGGCATCACCCTGCCGTTCTCCGCAGAGGACATAGAATGGGATCTGCAAAAGCTTGTACAGGAAAACAAACTCATTGACGGCGGGGTCTATATACAGACGACGAGAGGGAAGGCGCCGCGCAAGCACCAGTATGACGAAGGATTGGAACCGCAGACGACTGCATACACCTTTTCAGTGAAAAAACCGGAAAATGAACAAAAAGCCGGAGCGCAGGCCATAACGGCGGAAGACAAACGCTGGCTGAGGTGTGACATTAAGAGTCTGAATTTACTGTATAATGTGATGATTAAACAAAAAGCCTATGAAGCAGGCGCTTATGAAGCGGTGCTGATAAGGGACGGAGCGGTCACGGAAGGAACCTCTTCCAATGTATACGCCGTCATAAACGGCACTGTCCGGACGCATCCTGCAAATGAGCTGATTTTAAACGGCATTACGCGGATGAAACTGTTAGAGCTGATGAGAGAAAACGGGATTGAGGTGCGGGAGAAGGCTCTTACCGAAGACGAACTCAGGGATGCGGATGAAATTTTCATCTCGTCAACGACGGCTGAATTAATCCCGATCGTAACCCTTGACGGGAAACCGGTCGGAAGCGGAGCGCCGGGACCTGTAGCCAAAACGATTCAGGAGGCTTTTCAGTCGCACATTCAGCAAGAGCTCGGCGTTCAGTCATAAGCTGAAAAAAGGCCGGAACACATCCGGCCTTTTTACTTCAGTCAGATAAAAAGAGATTCGATATGCTGCACGAGCACACGGGAGATCTTCTCTTTTGAAAGACGCTTAGGTTCAAGCATGGCATGCAGCGCCAATCCGTCGGCGATGGCGTACATTTTCTCCGCTTCGATCTCTTTATCAAGATTCGGTTTCAGAAGCTTATTTTCATCCAGCCAGTCAATCAGACCGCGGATATATGCCAAGATCCCGTCCTGCTGGGGTTGAAACTCTTCTCCCTTATGTCTGGCATAAGCTGTGAAAGCGAACCATACCTCCATTTCAGCCATCGTTTCTTCATCTGTCGGGATGATTTCAAGCATCAGACGCACCGCTTTTTCTTTCGGCGGCAGATCTTTCATGGCAACTTCGTTAATTCTGGCGGCCGCTTTTTCTTTTACGAGTGTCATCGCATACCCTAAAAGCTCATCCTGGGTGGTGAAATAGTGCCTCAGCGCGCCTAAAGAAAGACCCGCTTCCTGGGCGATGTTTCTCACTGTCGCTCCTTCCATTCCCCGCTCCAAAATCGTCCGCCAAGTGGCTTCGGCTATTTGTTTTCTTCTTTTTTCATGATCGATTATTTTAGGCATGGTTCCAGTGTAACAGGAAATATTTTTTCTTGCAATTTTGTAATACAGTTGTATTAAATAAAAAGCAGTGATACAATGCATTTTAGAAAACGATAAGGGGGAACCGGATTGAACGCGATTGCTTGGTTGATTGTCATTTGTGAGGCTGCTTTTTGGGCGGCTGTCATCTTCGGATTGGCGGCGCGCTATATATTCAGGCGGCAAAAGCTCGGAATGTTTTTTTTCGCTCTCATTCCTTTATTGGATGCCGTACTGTTTCTGGCGGCCGCAGCTGATTTATACAGAGGGGCGGCGGCGACTATGGCGCATGCGGTGGCGGCCATTTATATCGGAGTGTCTGTCGCCTTCGGGAAAAGCATGATTCAATGGGCGGATGAGCGGTTCCGCTATTATGTGGTCAAGGAAGGGGCAAAACCGGTCAAGCGGTACGGGCTGGATTATGCCAAACATTATGCAAAAGGATGGGGAAGACATGTATTAGCATTTGTCATCGGCGGCGTTCTTTTAGCCGGAACGGTATTTCTCATTCAGGACGCTTCCCGCACCGAAGCGCTCAGCAAGCTGTTAAAGGGCTGGTCTGTCGTATTGTGCATCGATTTTTTGATCATGGCGAGTTTTTTTGTGATGCCGAAAAAAAGAAGAAACAGCCGGGAGCTGTAAAAAAAGCAGCTTTTGATTAAGCTGCTTTACAGAAAGAATTATTTTACGATCAGCACGGGAATATCGGATTTCGATGACAGTTTTTCACTGACGCTTCCGAATAAAAGTTTTTTCAGCCTGTTCTGGTCCCGGCTCCCCATGACGATCAAATCCGCCGATATACGGTCGGCATGCTCGATAATGGCATCAGCGGGATCACCTTCTAAAATGTCGATATCCCCGTCAATCTGGCTGTCGTTCATCAGCATTCTCGCTTCCGCAACGATTTCTTCCGTACGGTCTTCATAAATCATCGGATCAGGGGAGATTCTTTCCGCCTGGAGCGGGTCAGGAACGCTTGCAATCCCGCCGCCGATATACGTTGCCCCGGCTCCCGGCCTCGGGGGATCAACAATCGTCCGGGTATCTTTTGCATTGTGGGAATGTACGACCGTTAAATCCGCGTGAAATGTTTTTGAAAGGTCTATGGCTTTTTGAAGCGCTTTTTTACTATCATCACTTCCGTCAAAAGCTGCTATCAACCGGTCCGCGTGAAACATCGGCCTCATCCTTTCAGTAAAAAAGGTTTGTTTTACAATACCCGAATGGCAGAAATGTAAAACCTGCATTGACAAAAAAAGGATTTGTTTATATGATGAAGGAACAATATAGGGAAAAAGGAGGTATGGATCATGTCAAAACTAAAGCTTGTCAACTCATCTTCAGCTGAATACCGGCGTGACTCCCATACAGCGTCCGTTTTCTGAACATTCGCTTAAAAACGGGGCAGTCGCGCATAAACGGCGGGTCTGTACCTTATTTATAATAATAAGAGGCATGGAGCTGAGGCTTCATGTCTTTTTTTATACAAAAAAATGAAAGAAAGACAGGTGTGATGCATGTGGCGGTATTAGCGAAAACAATGAAAAACAATCCGGAAAAGCTTGAGGGCGGCTGATTGATGAAAGGGGATGACGGTATTTGTTTACTGTATTAAAAAAGCTCGCGTGGTTTTTTAAAGCCTATTGGCTGCGCTATACGACAGCGATTGTTCTGTTATTGATTGTGAATGTCATTGAAATGTTTCCGCCTAAACTTCTCGGTAACGCGATAGACGATATGAAGGCGGGCGTGTTTACAAAAAGCGGGATGCTGTTTTACATATGTGTTTTTCTCGCATTAACGGCAGCCGTCTATTTACTGTCTTATTTTTGGATGTATCAGCTTTTCGGCGGGGCGAATGTCATGGAGAAGATTCTCCGTTCAAAGCTGATGGGAAGGCTTCTTCAAATGTCACCGCCGTTTTACGAGAAATACAGAACGGGCGATTTAATGGCGCGGGGGACAAATGACTTGCAGGCCGTCAGTATGACGACGGGCTTCGGGGTCTTAACGCTCGTTGATTCGACGATGTATATGCTGACGATATTTTTGACAATGGGGCTTCTCATCAGCTGGAAGCTGACATTTGCCGCGATTATTCCGCTGCCGATAATGGCGGCTGCGGTCAGCCTGTACGGAAAAAAGATCCATGAGCGGTTTACGGAAGCGCAGGATGCTTTCGGATCATTAAATGACAAGGTGCTGGAGTCGGTATCCGGCGTCCGGGTCATCCGGGCTTTCGTGCAGGAAAAAAATGATGTCAGCCGGTTCGGTGATATGACGGCGGATGTATATGAGAAAAACATGAAGGTGGCGTTTATCGATTCACTTTTTGAACCGACTGTGAAACTTCTCGTCGGCCTCAGCTATCTCATCGGTCTCGGCTACGGCGCTTATCTCGTTTTTCAAAACCGGCTGACGCTGGGAGAGCTGGTATCGTTTAACGTGTATCTCGGAATGATGATCTGGCCGATGTTTGCGATCGGAGAATTAATCAATATCATGCAGCGCGGAAATGCCTCCTTGGATCGTGTCAATGAGACGCTTTCCTATGAGCCTGACGTGACAGGACCCAAGCACCCCGCCGGCATCAAGGAGCCCGGGCGTCTTGTTTTTGAACAAGTGACTTTCACGTATCCGAGCGGAGCGGGACCGGCGGTTTCTGATGTATCTTTTTCCGTAGAAAAAGGGCAGACACTCGGCATCGTCGGGAAGACGGGAAGCGGAAAGACGACGATCATTAAGCAACTGTTGCGTGAATATCCGCCCGGTGCGGGAGCAATCACGTTTACAGGCGTTCCGATTCAGGAGATTCCGCTTGAGGAGCTCCGCGGGTGGATCGGCTATGTGCCGCAGGATCATATTTTATTTTCGAAGACTGTAAAAGAGAATCTGCTTTACGGACGGCAGGATGCAAACGAAGAGGAAATCGGCAGCGCGCTGAAAGATGCGCATTTTGAAAACGATATCGGCATGCTTTCCGACGGGCTTGAAACGCTTGTCGGCGAGAAGGGCGTAGCGCTCTCTGGCGGACAAAAGCAGCGCATCTCAATTGCGAGAGCGCTTTTGACCGATCCTGACATTCTCATATTAGATGATTCGCTTTCTGCCGTAGACGCGAAAACGGAAGCCGCCATCATTGACAGCATCCGTAAAAAACGGCGGCATAAAACAACGATTATCACCACCCACCGGCTCTCGGCAGTTGAACACGCAGATCTCATTCTCGTCATGGATGAAGGCCGGGTGTCTGAAAGAGGCACGCACCGGGAGCTATTGGCGCAGAACGGCTGGTATCGTAAACAATATGAGAGGCAGCAGCTGTCCTCTCTTGAAGAAGGGGGGACGGGCGCATGAAGACCGGGAGAAGATTATGGAATTACGCGCTTCAATATAAGAAGCTGCTGATATGGGCGGTCGTCCTGCTCATTATTGCGGTCGGCACTGAGCTGACCGGCCCGTTTATCGGAAAAAAAATGATTGACGACCACATTCTCGGCATTGAAAAAACATGGGTTAAAGCCTCTGCGGACGATCCGGGCGCCGTCAGGTTCCGGGGGCATGATTATGTCAGAGAAGACCGGCTCAAACCGGGGGCGGACAAAACCGGAGAGGCGCACATTTATCAAGTCGGTGCGGGCTACTATTTTGTTGACCGTCCCGTCAGTTTTGACGGAAACCGTTCGGTGTCTGACGGCCGGCTGACAATATCAAACGGTAAAGAAAGCAGGTCATATCCCGCCATTACGTTATCAAGACAGGAGATTTTTCAATTTTACCGTCCCGAAATAAAAGGATTGCTGACGCTGACCGCCATTTACGCGGGACTGCTCATGTTTTCCGTATGTTTTCATTACGGCCAGCATTATCTGCTGCAGATGGGAGCGAACCGGATCATACAGCGCATGAGGCAGGATGTATTTTCACACATTCAGAAAATGCCGATCCGCTACTTTGATAATCTGCCTGCCGGAAAAGTCGTGGCCCGCATTACGAATGACACAGAAGCGGTCAGGGATTTATATGTAACGGTGCTGTCGACATTTATCACAAGCGGCGTTTATATGCTCGGCATTTTTACGGCGCTGTTTATGCTTGACGTCAGGCTGGCCGCCGTTTGCCTGCTGATTATTCCGATTTTAATGATCTGGTCGGTTGTGTACCGCAAATACGCATCCGTCTTCAACCAAAAAATCCGTTCCATTAACAGTAACATCAATGCGAAAATGAACGAATCCATTCAAGGAATGCCGATTATTCAGGCGTTCCGCCGCGAAAAGGAAACGATGAAGGAATTTGAAGAATTGAATGAAGCTCATTTTCGCTACAAAAACAAAATGCTGTCCTTAAATTCCCTCATGTCCCACAGTCTTGTCAATGTGTTGCGCAATCTGGCGTTTGTCGGGCTGATATGGTATTTCGGAGGCGCGAGTCTGAGTGTGGCCGGAATTGTTTCGATCGGCGTTTTATACGCGTTTGTTGATTATTTAAACCGTTTGTTCCAGCCGGTTACGGGGATTGTCAACCAATTTTCGAAGCTTGAATTGGCCCGTGTCTCTGCCGCCAGAGTATTCGAGCTTTTACAGGAGGAGGAAACAGAAGAAGAAGGCGCTCCCGTAGACAGAAAGGCTGAAGGAACTGTGGAATTCCGCGATGTTTCTTTTGGATATCGAAAGGGAGAAGAGGTGCTGAAACACATCAGCTTTACAGCTGAAAAAGGGGAGACGGTCGCCCTCGTCGGCCATACAGGGTCCGGCAAAAGCTCCATCCTGAATCTTCTGTTCCGTTTTTATGATGCCCAAAAAGGAGGTATCCTGCTGGATAATAAAAGCATATACGGCATGTCGAGGCAGGAGCTGAGGTCGCATATGGGCATTGTGCTGCAAGACCCGTATCTTTTCTCGGGCACGATCGGCTCCAATGTGACACTCGATGATCAGCGTATTTCTTTGGAGCAGGCGGAAGAAGCGCTTCGCCAAGTCGGCGCCGCAAGTCTTCTGCAATCCCTGCCGAAGGGCATCAGAGAGCCCGTTACCGAAAAAGGCGGCACACTGTCCTCAGGCCAGCGTCAGCTGATTTCTTTTGCAAGAGCGCTTGTGTTCGATCCGGCCATATTAATTTTGGATGAGGCGACGGCGCACATTGACACCGAAACAGAAGCAGTCATTCAAAAAGCGCTGCAAGTCGTTCAAGAAGGGCGCACGACATTTATTATCGCCCATCGGCTTTCCACGATCAGACACGCAGACCAGATTCTCGTGCTGGAAAAGGGCCGCATTATTGAAAAGGGAAGCCATGACGAATTAATGGCGCAAAAGGGGCAGTACCACCAAATGTATGAATTGCAGAAAGGAACGGCGAAGTCCGCGGTGTAATCGGAAAGGGTGAATCTAAAGATTCGCCCTTTTTTTCATTCAGTAAGCCAGTCCCACCCGTTTTCTGACAAACTGCGGGCTGATCAGCTCACGGTACAGAAAGTGCGCCGTGTCTCCGACGGTGATTTCAGCGCCGTCTTCAGGAAGGCGATCCTGTTCGAACCGGTAAACTCCGGCAGCATCTCCGTCAGGAAGGTAGGTGGGACAAATGATCGTCCAGTCAAGATCGTCTGCCAGCAGCATTTCGTATACGCGGGCGTGTTCCTTTGCGGCTCTTGTTGATTTTCGTTTTGATTCTGCCGATTCAAAACGGTATTGATCAGGCATAAGCCGTGATTGAAGGATACCCGCCGTGCCGATCGTAATCAGACGCTGAACATGATGCCGTTTCATGCTGTCTATTATATGGGTCATAGCGGCTGAAAGGGTATCGTCACCGTCCGTGCCGAGACAGCTCACGACTGTGTCCGCTTTGGAAATCAATCGGCTTACATCTTCCCGCCGCCTCGCATTCCCTGTTATGATTTGTTTTTCAGGAATGGGAAGGACTGTTCCGGCTGATCTGACAAGAGCGAATATCTCCATGTGTCCATGTTTCTGCGCTTCTTTTATAAAAGCCTGTCCGACTCTTCCCGTTGCTCCGAGTAAAGCGATGTTCATGTAAAAAACCTCCTCGCCGCTCATTATATCATTCAAAGCAGCGGGGAAAAGAATACCTGTGAATAAACGGGAAATGGTGGGCAACATATTCATTGACCAAAGAGACACTTACGAACTGAATCAGCTCCCAATTGACTGAGGCAATGAATGACATGTTTTCCCTCCTTTTTTCCTAGGGTATGTGGAATAGGAAAAAAGGGTGACGGCATAAAAGAAGACGCGGTATCCCGCGCCTTCTGTAAGCCATTTATTGAGTTATTGTACGCCTTGGCCGCCCATGTTCTGCTGTGCGAAAGATACTAAACGTTTCGTGATTTCTCCTCCGACAGAACCGTTTGCGCGAGAAGTTGTTTCTCCGCCAAGGTTTACGCCGAACTCAGAAGCAATTTCGTATTTCATTTGGTCGATTGCTTGAGCAGCGCCGGGTACTACTAGGTTGTTTGAAGAGTTGTTGTTTGCCATTTGTATGATCTCCTTTATAAAGTAGTATGGTTGGGTTTGCTGGAATTGCACCAGCCGATGGTTTTCGGAATGAAAACCATTGCCAGCTCGGCTTCACCCAATGCTGTTTGCCGCTTTGTACTACGTATTATGGTGAATCAAACGGCATCTCATTCGGAAAACGGTGTGGTAAATAGCGGAAGGAAAAAGAAAAGCCCAGCCTGGTGCGGCTGAGCTTTTAGCTTTCAGTCATATATGTGATAAAGCATTAATTCATGCAGCTCTTTTACGAGAGCCGGCTCTTCTTTTCCCGGATGTGTGTGTCCCCATTCAATGTCTCCGGACTTGTGGTAAATCCCTTCGTAATGCGTACCCTGCCAGTAAAATGAAATCTGCCATCCGGGCAGTTTCTCTTTTTTAAATAACGGTTTCCAGCTGAAGTGCGAAATCATGGCGTTCACGCTCCTTATGGGAAATGTTGATCTTGTTCATTGTAGCTCATCGTTCAATGCCTGTCCCGGGTAAACCTAAAAAAAGACAGCCTCACCGCCAAAGTTTTTCCGGGGCGGTGATGGACCGTTCTGATAAATACGACGCGTATTCAAAATTTCTCCGTTTTGTCAGGTAATCGACCGATCTCAGCTTCGGATGGGAAAAAATGCTGCGCCCGGGGCGGGAATTGGCTTCAAACATCCAAACTTTCCCTGAATGATCGACGCCGAGGTCAAAACCGATTTCGCCGATAAAACCTTCAATGTGCTCATTTAACACGCGGCTGACCGCCAAGGCGGCTTTTGAAAGTTTCCGCATCATGCCGACTCTCTCGCGCGGATCGCCGTATAATTCAGCTAACGTCCTGACTTCTCCGCCGGTTGCGAGATGCGTCGTGATGCTGTTTTCACCGGAAATTTTTGCCGCAATGGCCGTCACTGTCCATTTCCCCTCGGCGTTTTTATTCGTGTGCACCCTGAAATCGACGGGGCGCCCATCCAGCCGGATCAGGTCAATGCCTTGCTGAATCAAAAATGCGGACGGGTCATTGTTTTCTTTAAATGATGTCATGAAGGATGCCGCATCTGAATACTCTGCCGTCACCACCGTTTTTTCCTCATTCGTGTGTTTGACAGATAAGCCGGCATCTGTTTTTTCCACCTTGTAAATCCCCGTTCCGAGTGCGCCGTCTGCAGGTTTGATATAGACGGTGCCAAACGTGCTGCATAATGTTTCTAACGCTTCCGCATTCGGGTGCAGGACAGATTTTGGCAGAAGTGAAGCGGTGAGACTGTTTTTTTCCAGAAGCTTATGAATGTCCCATTTATTAAAGAATTGCGGATTAAACCACGGAATCTGATAGTCATTCATCAGCCTTTGTTTTGTCTGCTGTAAAAGCGGAACTTCTTCCGTTTTTCGGCTCGGGAGCCTGTCATATACGACATTCGGAAGCGGGACGGCCGTCCGTTTCCAGCTGTTTTCTTTATAAATCAGCGCTTGGACGGTGCCTTCCTCCCAGTTGATCTGATGGGCCCCGAAAACGAAACAATATCCGTTCGCCTGTTCATGAAGAGAGAGCATCTTGGAAAAGAAGGCTGTACGGTCTCTTAACGGGCGGGACGGCGATGATGTGAACCCGGCTGTGAAAACGCCGATCAGCGGTCCGATGTGCACCGTCTGGCCGTGTATGAGAAAGTCAGCCCGGCTTTTATGCGGTATCAACAGCTCCTCAAACAAATCTTCAGAAAGGAGCGCGCTTTTTTCAAGTGATTGAGAAAAGGCTACACGGCATTTGACAACTTTGGTCCCGAAGGCAGCGGATAAAAGCCCTTCCCGTTTCATGGAGGAGGGGAGAAACAGCGTATTTTTGCTTTTTTTATCGATGCCGACAATCATCCCTTTATGATTCACGCGGTAATACTCCTTTCCGGCTTTCCTGTGACTGAAGTTCGCGGAAGCGTCTCAGCGGACTCGTATACAAATCCTCTTTCGCCTCCGGAGCCACGCTTAAAATAGCTTTCCGTCCCGGCTTTGAGTTGACATCCAAAAGCCAGATGCGTCCGTCTTTGGCATAACAAATATCGAGCCCCAGCTCAAACAGCGGCCCGAACCGTTCATCAAGGAAATAAGGGACGGATTGGGTGATCGAAAAGACATCATCCAATAAAACGGCCTGCTGCTTTCTCGGAATTTCCTCAAACCATGTGTCAAACTTAATCGGTTCGGATCCTCCGGGCAAATGAGATAAAAGACCGTTCTGATAACCCCTTCTGACCGCTTTTCCGACCGTTTCCCAAACGCCTGACTCAGTTTTGCGCATGAAAATGCGGATGTCGCACGGATGCCGCTCTTTATCCTGGATATTTAAGTAGGATTGAAGCAAATAGCGGTGCTGCAGCACTTTTTTGCACCAAGACTTAAAAGACACGTGATTGGAAAATGATTTTGTTTGTTTGTTTTTTCCGATATAGTAAGTGGCCGTAATTGATTTTTTGCCTGTTTCAAGCAGGATGATGCCTCTGCCTCCCGCGCCGAAAGCGGGCTTAAGTATACATGCTTTTTCCTTGGCTAAGTATGATTGCACCTGTTCATAGCGGCTGACTTCGGCCGTTTCGGGAATATAGGGACTGATCAGATGATGCTTTTGGAGCGCATCCGTGACCGTCCATTTATCAGGAAGCCCCCGGCCGATAAATTCCGTTTTCCGATATTTTTTCAGCCATTCGACGATCGGTTTGGCTTTTTGCGCTTCAGCGGATTTTCCGTAAAAACAGCGGTCGTAAATATATTCGGGAATATCGATTTCCGTTTCGTTCCACTTTCCGCTTTGCGGGTGATAGACGAGCGCTTTCACGCGCAAAGAATCCGGAAATATATCAAACGGTGTAAAGCGGGCTAAGCGCACATTATATTGAGGCGCTCTTTCAGCCAATTCCCCGGCGTAATCTTCTTCGTGCCGGCGGGATACAGACATAAAACCGAGTGTTGTCATATTATTACTCCCCCTTTATTCAAAAAGCCGCTGATGGAACGGCCCTTCCATCCAATAAATATGCTAAGCGCATCATAAAAGATGATCTACTGTAAAGAGTACGAAACAGCATCTTGCCTTATTCCTCACAAACAACAATTCAGGTTCTTCATTTGCCCGCATGCCCGCCAGCCTCTATAATACGAATAGATATATCATCAAGAAAATAGAACATAAGATGGAGGCAGAAGAAAAGGAATGGGCATAGCAGGAACGTTTCTATTTATGATTGTGATCGGAGCCGCGATCGGCGCGGTGACGAATCATCTTGCCATTCAGATGTTATTTCGTCCGTACCGGCCGTATTACCTGTTCGGAAAACGGGTTCCGTTTACGCCGGGGCTGATCCCGAAAAGGCGGGATGAATTGGCAAAACAAATGGGGCTCATGGTGACGAACCACCTTTTAACCCCGGAAGGAATAAAAAAGCGGCTTTTATCAGATACCGTTAAAAACCAGGCGCTTCTTTTCGCCGAACAATTCACGCAAAAAATGGCCGCTTCCGAGATGACGGTGCACGAAGCTTTGGCCGCCGCGGGCATCCGGAATCCGCAGGAAAAGACGGATGCCTGGATTGACCGTTTTACCGATGAAAAGCTTTCGGAACTGTACCGGAAATATGAGCACCGCGCCATAAAAGACTGGCTTCCTGATGAGCTTCAGGAAAAGCTGGATGAAAAAGTCCCGTTGGCCGCAGATTATATTCTGAAGCGGAGCATTGATTATTTTGAGAGCGAAGAAGGGAAAGACAGGCTCGGAAATATGATTGACGACTTTTTGAATTCCCGGGGGATGCTCGGCAGCATGGTGCAGATGTTCCTCGGCAATTCAAGCTTGGCAGACCGTGTGCTGCCTGAGCTGTTAAAGTTTTTGCGCAATGAGGAAACGAAAAAGCTTCTGGCTGATCTGCTTTCTCAAGAATGGGGCAAGCTCAAATCTTATACACTTTATGAGGCCGATGAAAAGTGGAATGCGAAAGATCTGCTGTTCAGCATGAAAAAGCGGGCTTTGGCCGCACTTCAAACCGCGCCCTTTTTCGAATGCCGGCTCGGTGACATCATTTCCCGTTATGAAGGGGAGATTACGGGAACGTACGCGCCGAAGCTGCTTGATGCGGCACTCGGCAGTATTGCCGCTCATTTGAAGGATGTGCTGAAACGGCTGCGTCTTGAGGAAGTGGTCAAAGAGCAGGTTGATCAGTTTCCCGTTGAACGGCTGGAGGAAATGGTGCTGTCGATTTCCAAGAGAGAATTTAAGATGATAACGTATTTAGGCGGTCTGCTCGGCGGGATAATCGGAGCAATTCAGGCTTTGTTTGTCATTCTTTTCTAAGGAAAACATACGCCGATGATGAAAGTCGCTCCGCAGTCTGTTATAGTGGAGTGGTATGTCCGAAAGGAAGAAAGGAGCGGTTACTATGGCAGTTCATTTTTATGATGCAGCATATGATCTTGAAAAAGCTTTGCGAAACAGTGATGAATACAGCCGTCTGAGAGGGCTTTATGATCAAGTAAACGCAGATGAATCCGCAAAACGCATGTTTGATAACTTCCGCAATGTACAGCTGCAGCTGCAGCAGAAACAGATGTCAGGTGAAGAAATCACTCAGGAAGAGGTAGAGCAGGCACAAAAAACGGTGGCTCTCGTACAGCAGCATGAATTGATTTCTCAGCTGATGGAAGCGGAACAGCGCATGAGCATGCTGATCGGCGAGTTAAACAAAATCATTATGAAACCTCTTGAAGAGCTTTACGGCAGCCCGCAATAAGCTCCACACCCCTCCATCTATGAAATGGAGGGGCTTTTTTTATTCAACAGAAAAATCAAGCGAACCTTTTACCGTTCCGTTAATGATGACAGACAGAGTGTGAATTCCCCGATAATGCTTGCGGGTGGTTAAATCTTTAAGGGAATGATGTTTGCTGAAGGCTTTTACGTCTCCGTTATCCATGGCGGACTCCGACATCTTAAACACCTTGCGGCTGCGGTGCCCCCTTTTCTTTACAAAATCAATTGCGTATTCAACCCTGACTTTTTGCCGGGCGGATGAGCGGATCTGAAAAGAAAAATGTATGCTTGTTCCGATGGCGGCCGTTTCCGGATTCAGTGTAAAACGTTCCAATGAAATCCGGGAGGCGTCTTCAAACCCGAAAACCGCAAGCGCCTGTTTGTCTCCTCTTTTTAACAGTGTCCTGCAGGCGTGCTTCAAAATCCAGTCCGTGTGCGGACAGCTTCCGAACCGCTCGGCTGCGATCTGTGCCAGAAGATCCGGATGTGTTTTGGAGATGTCATTCAGGTTATTCGCCACGCTTTTTCTGACATATAACGAGTCATCCTGCATCAAGCGGTCCAGAACAGGGAGAATCGGAGAAGGATCTTCAAGAAGAGCCGGAATGGAGATTCCCCATGGCAGGCGCGGTCTTGAGCCTTCGCTGGCAAGCCTTCTGACATGTTCGTCCGGATGCTCCGTCCAGGAAAGGAACTCTTTGAACATCCGCACCCGGTCAAGCCTGATATACGGGCGGACCGCAAATTCGGAAGTGGAAAAACGAGTGAAATACTGAAGCGCCTTCATTGATTCGTCCCAGTGATCCGTTCCGTACTGTTGGACATAATCGGGAAAAATAATCCCGGCGAGCCCTGAGAAGTGGGGAGCTGTCTCATATAAGACGTCAAGCGCCCGTATGTAATCCTTCGGCAGTGTTTCATATAAAGAGTCTGTGATCCGGCGCATTCGCTGTTTTAACGTCAGTCCGGGCCAATCTTCCTGAAACATCAGCGCCCGGCACTTGTCCCGCTCAAAAGCCGGATACGCCGATTTGATTCTGTTCAGAAGTGCTTCTGCAAATTCTTCGTTATAAATATCTTTTAATAGAGACATGACAGTCACCGCTTTTTTTCTTTTATTATATGGGAATGTATGTTCTCTTTCAACTTTATCATACATTCAGCATAGATATTTCCTCTGATTTTTTTAGTTAAAAAAACCCTTGTTTTTTAACAATATAATTGAGATAATAACTCTGAAAGCGCCTACACTTACAGATGATCTAAGGATACGGTCGCCTATACTGCCTGGTATGATAAGGGGTAGCAACAGAGAGTAAGTGAAACGAGCGCATCAACGGTCAAATAAGGGGTTCCTGATATATTTCGTAAATAGAAATACACATTGGGGAGAAGGCAGCAAATCGATCGTATCCCAACAAAACGACAGTTCAAAGTCTGCTTGAGGCAGGCTTTTTTGCTGCGGAGAAAAGGTTGTTCTAAACATAGAGACAGGGTCATATCCTAATGACAAGTACAGTCATCAAGGAGGGGGACTTCTCTGTGTCAAAACAAATGCTGGCGTTAAATATAGACGGAGCGCTTCTTCGCTCCAACGGCAAACTTCATCAGACGACAAAGGATGCCATCGAATACGTCAAGAAAAAAGGAATTTACGTCACACTGGTCACAAACCGCCATTTTCGCTCTGCTCAAAAAGTGGCGAAAATATTAAAGCTGAATGCAAAATTGATTACCCACAGCGGCGCATACATTTCTGAAAAAATAGATGAGCCGTTTTTTGAAAAGAAAATATCAGAAGATCACACGTTTAATATTGTTCAGGTGCTGGAAAGCTATCCATGTAATATCCGGCTTCTTCACGAAAAATATTCGATCGGAAACAAGAAGAAAGTGAACTCCAATCTGGTCGGGAAAACGATGATTCATCCGTCTGACCCGATTTTTTATCCGGTGCAGTTTGTCGAATCATTAAGTGACCTGCTCCTTGATGAGCCGGTTTCAGCGCCCGTCATTGAAGTGCATGCCGAAGATGGTCTGCAGGCTGATATAACGGATACGATAATGAAAGCATTCCCGGCCGTCGATGTGATCCGCGTCAACGGAGAAAAACTGAACATCGTGCCTAAAGGGGTTTCAAAAGAAAGCGGACTTTCGATGGTCGCCGCTGATCTCGGGCTTTCAATGGAAGAGGTTGTGGCTATCGGCCATCAGGAAGATGATCTGCCGATGATCGAGCTGGCCGGTCTCGGCGTCGCGATGGGGAATGCCTCAAATGAATTAAAAAGAAAAGCGGACTGGGTGACAAGGTCAAATGATGAACAGGGAGTCGCCTATATGATTAAGGAATATTTCCGTATGCAGCACCGCAAAGGCTTTCTCGATAAGTTCCATATGAAACGGCCGTAATCAAGAGCCGCAGACGCGAAACGCCGGTCTGCGGCTTTTTCGCGGATTGATTTTAGCCTGTTCTTTCTGTACACTAAAGAAAGTTTTGAATCTGAAAAATAAGGTGATCACATTGCAAATAAAAATAGACGGCATCACGGATGACAGGCTGCATCGTCCGCTGCAAAACATCGCGAATTTATTTTTTGAAGAGTGTGTTCTTGCATACGGCGAAACGGAGGAACCCTCTGATCTCGTCATCTCACTTGCCATTTCTCAAGATGCAGACAGCGTGTCGGTATCTGGAGAAATCAAAGGAACCGGCGAAAAGGAACATCATACGAAACCGCTTCTTGCCGGATGGAGCGAAAAAGAAGTATTTAAACAGGTGAAAAACACGCTGTCGTACGTCTACTTAAATCTTCTTCAATCGCATACGGGCATGACACAAAAATGGGGAATCTTAACCGGCATCAGGCCTACTAAACTTCTTCATAAAAAGCTGCAGAGCGGCCTGACAAAAGAAGAGGCGCACGCCGATCTGAAAAAAGATTATCTGATCCATGATGAAAAAATCAATCTGATGCAGGAGATTGTCGACCGTCAGCTCGCTGCGGTTCCCGATCTGTACCGGGTCAAAGATGAAGTCAGCATATATATCGGCATCCCGTTCTGCCCGACGAAATGCGCCTACTGCACGTTTCCGGCTTATGCCATTCAAGGACAGGCGGGAAGAGTCGGCTCCTTTTTATGGGGGCTTCACTATGAAATGCAGAAAATCGGAGAATGGCTGAAGCGGCATGATATCAAAGTGACGACCATTTATTTCGGCGGCGGCACGCCGACAAGCATTACCGCTGAGGAAATGGATCTTTTATATGAAGAAATGGTCCGCTCTTTCCCGGATGTCGCGAATATCAGGGAGATTACCGTTGAAGCGGGCCGACCCGACACGATTACGGAGGAAAAGCTGGCCGTTTTAAATAAGTATAAGATTGACAGAATCAGCATCAACCCGCAATCTTATGAAAACGAAACGCTTAAGGCCATCGGCAGACATCATACAGTTGAAGAAACCATCGAAAAATACCATCTTTCCCGCAAACACGGCATGAACAACATCAACATGGACCTGATCATCGGCCTGCCGGGAGAAGGGACGGCTGAGTTCAGGCACAGTCTTGAGGAAACGGAAAAGCTGATGCCTGAATCTTTGACCGTTCATACGCTTTCTTTTAAACGGGCGTCAGAAATGACGAGAAACAAGCATAAGTATAAAGTTGCCGACAGACAGGAAGTGTCCCGCATGATGGATGACGCCGTCCGCTGGACAAAAGAGCACGGCTATACGCCGTACTACTTGTACCGGCAGAAAAACATTCTCGGAAACCTTGAAAATGTCGGATACTCCTTCCCTGGTCAGGAAAGCATCTACAACATTATGATTATGGAAGAAGTGCAGACGATTATCGGTATCGGCTGCGGCGCGGCAAGCAAATTCATTCATCCGGAAACCGGAAAAATCACGCACTTCGCCAATCCGAAAGATCCGAAATCATATAATGACCGATTCGAGCATTATACAGAAGAGAAAATCAAATACTTAGATGAGATGTTCGTCAAATCCGCATTATAATATCAAAAACGGCACGGAATCAGCGTGCCGTTTTTTTATGTTTAACCGTCTGTAAAAACGGGAAAAGACCATCAGACTGTTATTCGCAAGAGGTGCATAATATGTATGATGTCATTGGAGCGGGAATCGGGCCGTTTAATTTAGGGCTTGCCGCATTGTTAGAGGATATACCCGGAACAGACGCTCTTTTTTTCGATAAAAAGAAAGAATTTGCGTGGCATCCCGGTCTATTAATTAAAGGGACGGATTTACAGGTGGCGTTTCTGGCGGACCTGGTCACGCTCGCCGATCCGAAAAGCCGCTACACGTTTTTAAACTTTCTCCATGAACATGACCGGCTGTACCGGTTTTATACGTTTAATGAATTTGATATTCCGAGACGGGAATTTAACGACTATTTGAGCTGGGCGGCTTCAGAAATCAAATCATGCCGTTTCGGCTCAGAGGTAATCGGCGTGAAAAATGCCGGCGGACATTATGACGTCAGCGTCAAGAACATTGAGGACGGAAGCATCAGTGTCTATCAAACGAAGCATTTCGTCATGGGGACGGGGTCTGAACCGCTTATTCCCGCAGAGATTGCTGCCGAAGCGCGTCAGGACACGATGGTCAGCACGGAATATTTGTTTCGGAAAGACGAGCTCGCCGGCGCCGAATCAATTACAGTGGTCGGCTCCGGACAGAGCGCCGCGGAGATCTTTTCTGACTTATTGCACGATGAAAAATACCGCCGCAGCCGGCTGCAATGGGTGACACGCTCCGCCGGATTCCGAGAATTAGAAACCGCCAAGCTCGGGCAGGAAATGTTTACACCTGATTATGTGGAATATTTTAACCGCCTGCCTTTTAAAGAACGGCTGAACACACTTCCTGAGCTGGACGGACTGCGCCACGGCATTGATTCTGACACACTTGCCGCCATTTACGATGCCCTGTATCACAGATCGATCAGCGGAGGTTCGCCTGACGTGTATATTCAGCCGATGGCGGAGCTTGAAAAAATTGAAAAGCAAAACGGGCGCTGCGTACTGAGCTTTCATCAATGGCAGATGGATGAAACCTTTACGGCCGATTCAGAAAAAGTGATATTGGCGACCGGTTTTAAACCTCATATTCCGGAATGGTTTACGGCAATTGCCCCCGATATCGAATGGGAGGATGAGAAACGGTTTAAAGTGACGGCCGATTCCCGTCTTGTCTTTAAGGACGACAGGCGGCATCATTTTTTCACATTAACGAATCTTGATCATGCTCACGGAACGGGCGCTACGAATTTGAAGCTGTCTGTTTACAGAAATCAAAAAATCATCAATACCATTCTGGGAAAAGAGCATTTCTCCATTAATAAAAAAACGGCTTTTCAGCAATTTCTTCCCGCTCAAAAAAACTGACCCCTTATGAAGAGGTCAGTTTTTTTATGATTTCTGCGGCTTCTTTTCAGGCGTCTTCCATTTGAACACGCTGTTCAACAGGAGATATATCCGCTTCGATTCTTTCGTGAGCAAAGGGCCGAAGATGGCCAGTATCAAAACATATAAGGCGGCGAAAGGTTTAAGTGAAGCGGACAGGCCGCCGGCGATGCCGAGATTTGCGACGATAATGGAGAATTCGCCGCGTGACACAATGGTCAGCCCGATATTAGACGATGCTTTATGAGAAAGCCCCGCCCGGCGCCCGGCGATCATGCCGGCGATAAAGTTTCCGGCAATCGTCAGCAGAACGGCGCCAAGGGCAAGCCATACCGCATCTCCGAGTGAAAACGGATCAATGCTGAGACCGAAGCTGAAGAAAAACATGGCCCCGAAAAAGTCACGGAACGGCACGACAAGATGCTCAATCCTGTCAGAATGGGCCGTCTCCGAAAACACGAGTCCGAGCAATAGCGCGCCGATCGCTTCAGCGACATGAATCGTTTCGGAAAAGCCGGCAATGAAAAAGAGCGCGGCGAAAATGACGATGACAAATACCTCGTTTGAACGGATATCAAGCAGCTTGTTCAGCAGAGGCGGCAATTTTCGGGCGGCAATGAAAAACAGCAGCATATATCCGAAAGCGATCACGATTGACATCAGCGCGCCTCCGACAGACGTCGCGTCTCCCAGAACAAGCCCGGAAACGACCGATAAGTAAACCGCCAGAAAGATATCCTCAAACATAATGATGCCGAGAATCAGCTCCGTTTCCGGATTGGCCGTGCGCTTTAAGTCGACAAGCACCTTTGCGACAATGGCGCTTGATGATATCGTGATGACGCCCGCCAATACAAGCACTTCCAAAAAGGAAAAGCCCGTGATAAAGCCGTAGATCAGCCCTAAACTGAAATTAATCAGAATATAAATCGTTCCGCCGGCGGCGATTGAACGTCCGGATTTGACTAATTTTCCGACCGAGAATTCAAGCCCGAGGTAAAAGAGGAGGAACAGGACGCCCATCCGTCCAAAAAATTCAATCACTTCCCGGCTTTCGATAAACGTCAGGTCAATGATGCCCGCTTGGGGCGCGTGCGGCCCGACAAGCATTCCTAAAATGATCAGGAAGGGGATGATCGAGAATTTAATTTTATTGGCGATGACACTCGCAATGGCTACAAGAACTAACGCCGTACCGACTTCAAATACGAGATGGTCCATAAACAGATCACACTCCGTCTCTGGAGAGGAAGTCTTGGATCAGCTTTTTCAGATGCTTTCTTTCACCTGAGAGGACGAGTGTATCGTTTGCTTCAAGGAGCGAATCAGCGCCCGGGTTTAAAAGCTTTTTCCGGTTATGCTTAATGATGGCGATGACCGTCACGTCATAGTTCTGCCGCACATCCAGTTCGCCGAGCGTCCGCCCTGCCGCTTTTGCCCCTTTTTCAACTTTAAACCATTCGATAATCAGATCGTTGAACGCCATTTCAATCGATTCAAGCGCCTGCGGTTTATACACCATACCGCCGATAATCGCGGCAATCTGTCTTGCTTCCGCATCATCAAGTGAAATGCTTGCCAGAAGCTCATCAGGGTCGCGGTCATCAAATCTGTAAATTTCCCGCCTGCCGTCATCATGAATGATGATCGTCATTTTTTCATGATTTCTCGTTTCGATTTCGAATTTTTTCCCGATACCGGGCAGATCGTTTTCTTTAATATTCATAAAAAATCCCTCCGGAATATACTGTTTTTACATCGTAAATACAGATTGGCAATGAGAAATGGTCTGATGCCGGAGGTAATTTGACTGGTATTGTATCGGAATGGCGCATGTCCTTTCCATTGTGGAATCAATGAATTGATCAAGAGGTTTGACAGATAACAGGGAGATCATCCGGGATAACGCACCGTATCCTTTTGACAGGCCTTGCGGAGCGGTTTTGGTTTGAACCGGCGTCTTTGCCGATTCCGTTTCCTGCGGGTAAACCGAAATTTGTACATGGCTGTCTGTTTCTGTCACCAATTGGGAAGGAAGAGCGACATCCGAAGGGGGGAACAGCACCATAAAAAAGCTCAGTAACAAGCTGAGTATCACATATTTCATTATCGGCGTTTTTCCCCCTTTTGTTTTGTATATCAATTTCACTATATAAAAATGTATGTTCAGTTTCAAATGATATGCATTTTTCGGTATCTATTGACCTTGAAAAATAAAGGAGTTTCGCTTCGGCGGAAGGAATATATCATTTGAACAAAATATGTAAGCGGATACAAGGAGGGTGTAAACATGCAGTATATTCGTTATGAAGAAAAGGGAAAGATCGCAGAGATTGTGCTGAACCGGCCTGACAGTTACAACGCGCTGAATGAACAAATGCTCCGGGAATTGGAAAACGCATGCGTGATGGCAGCCGACAGTGAGGCGCTTATCGTGCTTTTACGGGGGGAAGGCCGGGGATTTTCCGCGGGCGGTGATATTCAGATGATGACGTCGGATCATGATTCAGGAGAATATGAACGGCTCATGAAAATGATCGAATCCATTACACTGACGCTCTATGATATGAAAAAAATTGTGATAGCCGCCATCCACGGAGCTGCGGCGGGGCTCGGGCTGAGTTTCGCGCTGTGCGCCGATGTGGTGCTCGCTGAAGAAAACGCCCGCCTCGCGATGAATTTCATCGGCATCGGATTGGTTCCCGATGGAGGAGGCCATTATTTATTAATGAGACGCGTCGGTGAGATCGAAGCGAAAAAACTGATTTGGAGCGGTGAAAAATTGCCGGCTGAAAAAGCGGTGCGGCTCAAGCTTGCCGACGGGCTGTTCAGCGGCGGCCCTGCGGAGGGGGCGCAACCGTATATCGACCGATTGCTGCATGCGCCGCTGTCAGCGATGATTGAAACGAAGGCTATTTATCAGAGCCTCCATATCAGCCGGTTAAAAGATGTTTTGTCTCTTGAACGAAAGGCCCAGGAAAATATGAGAAAAACGGATGATCATAAAGAGGGCATCCGCGCCTTTTTAGAAAAACGGACGCCGCAATTTAACCGGTAACATACAGAAGCCGGAAAGCTTCTGTTATCTGTGGAATAAAATCAGCTTTCCGGCTTCATTTACCAAGCGATGAGTACTGTTCTCAAGCTTTTTTTCCTTCAATAAAGCCTCTCCGGCGGCCTTCGCCTCCGCCTCATTATCCGCTTCGATCCGTTCATCCAGCAGCGTTTCTCCCGACGCATGGAATGCGGTCAATACATATTGTCCCATCATGTCACCCCCTTTATAGAATGATATTCTGATAAAGAATTTAAAATCCTCCATTAATTTTTACCCATTATTAGTATATAATGGGTCAAGGAAGGAGTTGGATTCGTGCTTACAATTGAAAACGTAACGAAAACATTCGGCAGCTTTACCGCTGTTGACAATTTGAACCTGCAAATACCTGAAAGGGAAATGTTCGGGCTGCTCGGCGCAAACGGCGCGGGAAAAACGACGACCTTTCGGATGATTTTAGGTCTTTTAAGCCTGACTGACGGGCATATCACCTGGAAAGGGCAGCCGGTCAATTATTCCATCAGTGAAAAAATCGGCTATCTCCCGGAAGAGCGGGGGCTGTATCCGAAAGTGAAGGTGAGTGACCAGCTTGTCTATTTGGCGAGATTAAAAGGAATGGGCAAAAAAGAGGCGGAAAAAGAGCTCATGACATGGCTCGAGCGGTTCGGCATTACAGATTACAAGAATAAGAAAGTCGAAGAGCTGTCGAAAGGAAACCAGCAGAAAATCCAGTTCATTTCGGCCGTCCTGCATAAGCCTGAACTGCTGATTCTCGATGAACCTTTCAGCGGTCTTGATCCGGTGAATGTCGAGCTGCTGAAAGAAGCGGTCATTTCTTTGAAAAACAGCGGCGTTTCCATCGTTTTTTCAAGCCACCGAATGGAGCATGTGGAAGAACTTTGCGAGAATTTGTGCATTCTCCAGAAGGGAAAACCCGTCGTTCAAGGCAATCTGAAAGACATTAAGCGGTCTTTCGGCAAAAAAAATGTCACCGTTCATTCAGATGATGACCTCAGCTTTTTAAAAACGCATGAAGGCGTCGTGAAATGGAAGGAAACAAATGACGGGATCAGACTGCAGGTCGCGAATGAACCGGTTTCTCAGGATATTTTCCGGGCGCTGCAAGGGAAAGGTTTTATACGGAAGTTCGAATTGGAAGAGCCGTCACTGCATGATATTTTTATAGAAAAGGTGGGGGCCGTTTATGAATAAATTTTGGATTATGCTGTTCCATACATATAAAAACAAAATCACGACAAAGTCATTCATTATTTCGACCGCCATTACCGTTTTATTAGTATTAGCGGTGACCAACCTGCAATCGATTATATCCGTGTTTCAATCGGATGACGGCAAGCAGCAAATTGCGGTGATTGATGAAACGGGCGGGCTGTACCCGGCGTTTGCAAAACAGCTTAAAGCGGCGGATACAGACAATGATCTGCAGGCAATGGAGACGAAGGAGTCCGAAAAAGATGCCGTAAAGCGTGTCAAAGACGGTGAATGGGACGGACTGTTTATCATCAGACAAGATCAAAAAGGAACGATAACAGGAGCATACAAGGCGCTGACCATTTCCGATGAATCAGCGTATAAACTGCTCAAGCAGGCTTTAACCCAGACAAAAACCGCTGTTGAAACCGCCAAGCTCGGCATTTCGGCAGAAAAAGTCAGCAGCCTCTACACTCCGCCGGAAGTCAGCAAAGACGCGCTGGAAAAAGGGGCGAAATCTGAGGAAGAGCTCGGTCAGGTAATGGGGCTTGTATACATCATGCTGTTTGTCATCTACTTCTCAGTTATCATGTACGCAAGCATGATTGCGATGGAAGTGGCGACGGAAAAATCGTCCCGCGTCATGGAAATTTTAATTTCAAGCATGCCGCCGATTCAGCAGATGTTTGCCAAACTGTTCGGTATCGCGCTCGTGGGGATCACACAGTTTGCGGTGCTGATTGCGGCTGGTTATCTCTCACTGAAGCTGAACCCTCAAAATGATGCGTCGTCGCCGATCAGTGCATTTCTTAATTTTAAGGATGTTCCCGTCTCGACGATAGTCTATGCCGTCATTTTCTATTTGCTCGGCTATTTTCTTTACGCGACGCTTGCCGCGTTTCTCGGCAGTGTTGTCAGCCGGATAGAGGACGTACAGCAGACGATTCAGCCGATGGTTTTTTTAGTCGTGGCAGGTTTTATGATCGCCATGTTCGGCATCGGCAATCCTGACGCCGGTTTTATTACCGTTACATCTTACATTCCGTTTTTCACGCCGATGATTATGTTTCTACGCGTCGGGATGCTCGATATCCCGTTTTGGCAGGCTGCGGCCGGAATCGCCCTGACATTGCTCACTATCGTGATCTTTGCAGCGGTCGGCGCGAAAATTTACAAAGGCGGCGTTTTGATTTACGGAAACGCCAGCGGATTCAAAGCGATCAAACAAGCGCTGCGCATCTCCAAAAAATAAGTGAAACAGCCCGGAACAGCCGGGCTGTTTTTTTATTTTACAGAACGTGCATTCGTATAAAAACGGTGCTAAAATAAGGGTAATTCAATTTGCAGAAAGGGGAGGGCGAGATGGCTGATCTGACGTTTATTCATGCCGCTGACCTGCATCTGGACAGCCCGTTTTACGGCATTTCGAATCTGCCTGAACCGGTATATGCGCGTATTAAAGAAAGCACATTTCACAGCGTCCGCCGACTGACGGACGGGGCACTCCGGGAGCAGGCAGATTTCGTGCTGCTTTCGGGGGATCTGTTTGACGAAGCCAACAGAAGTTTAAAAGCCCAGCTGTTTTTGAGAAAACAGTTTACGAGATTACAGGAAGCGGATATCCAAGTGTTCGTCATATTCGGCAACCATGATCATTTGGGCGGTAAGTGGACGCCGATTGAATGGCCTGAAAATGTACATACATTCACCTCGGATACACCGGAGGAAAAATCTTTCTTTAAAAACGGAGAGCTTGCGGCAAGCATATACGGATGCAGCTATCAGGAAAGAAGCGTAACGGTCAATCAGGCGGCCCGTTACCGGAAAATGACCGGCGCGCCTTATCATATCGGCATGCTCCACGGCATGTTATCAGGAGCGGAAGGGCATGACCCGTACTGCCCGTTTACGAAAGAAGACCTTGAAAAAAGCGGCATGGATTACTGGGCGCTCGGACACATTCATAAACGGCAGGTCCTGTCCGCCCAGCATCCCGCCGCCATTTACCCCGGGAATATTCAAGCCCGGCATTTAAAAGAAACCGGGCCTAAGGGATATTATCTCGTCCGGGCGGCAAACGGTGAGATGTCTTGGGAATTCAAAGAAGCGCATGATGTGTTATGGGAGGAAATTGATCTTGATATCTCCGGAGCTGAACATATGACTTCACTTCTGAAAGCCGCATCAGATACATTCTCCGGCTTGCGCGCGGCGGGCCGCCCGGCATGTGTCAGGCTGGTGCTTCGCGGCGCAGCGCCCCGCTTTTGGACGGAGGCGCCCGCAGGCATCGCGGAGGAGCTTCTTTCCGCTTTACAGGAGGAAGAGGCCGAAGAGGAATGTTTCGTCTGGCCGCTTGCGCTTGAGGATCGGACGGATGAAACAGACACCGTGCCGCACGATCCGTTTTTTAAAGGGCTCCTTCAGGACATAGAACAATGCGCAGACATGAGCGGTGTATTTGAAGCTCTTGAGCGTCATCCCGTATACCGGCGTCAGATGGCTTCATTTACAGATGAAGAGATACTGGATATTAAGCGGCAGGCTCAAGCCGTTTTAAGACGCCAGATGAAGGAGCTTCAGAGATGAAAATAACGGCGATGCATATTTACCAATACGGAAAATTTTCCGACCGAAGTTTTCAGCTGTCAGATTCTCCCGTGCAAGTGATCTACGGATTAAATGAAGCGGGCAAAACGACATTGATGTCCTTTATCAAAAGCATGCTGTTCGGTTTTTCGAAATCAAAAAAATACGAACCGAAAAACGGCGGGGTTTACGGCGGCACTGTGGAATTGAAGCATGGCGATCACGGCGCTGTCAAAATCGAACGGACAAAAGGCGCTGCCGAAAAAGTCAGAGTGTATACGGCTTCAGGCGAAATCAAGGACGGAGAATGGCTCAAACAGCTTCTCTCCGATACAGACCGGGCGCTGTACGAAGCGATCTATTCGTTCGATGTATTCGGACTGCAGGAGATTCAAGCTTTTAACCGGGACAAAATCGGCGAGTTTCTCCTGTATTCGAGCTTATTCGGGTCGGAAGCGGCGGCAAAGCTTGACGGGCGACTGGCAAAAGAACTTGACAGGATGTATAAGCCGAACGGGCGGAACCCCCGCTTAAATCAGGAGTTGGATACATTAAAGCGGCTCAGCGCCCAGCTGAAACAGGCGGAAGCTGCGGAAGCGGGCTATCACAGCCTTCTGGAAGAGAAAAAAAGCGCCGGCGGCCGTTTGCAGGATGCCGAAGCACGATTGAAAGACATAACTGAAGAAATCAAAACAGTAAAATCGGCGATAGAAGCAAAGCCGCTCGCAGACAAAAAAACAGCCTTGGAAAGCGAACTTTCTTCTTATCCGGAAGCATTGAAGCAATTCCCGAAGGACGGAATGCATCAGCTTGAAAAATACGAATCGCATCTCCATCCGAAAGCGGCCCGTCTTGAGGGGCTTCGGGCAAAATCGGCTGAACTCAGGCGGCAGACTGATCTGCTCGCTCCAAATGAGGACTTGCTGCAAAAAGAGCGGCAGCTGCAGGAGCTTTCCGGCGAGCAGCATATGTACGAATCGCGCGGCGAACAGCTTGCCGCCATCCAATCACAGATCCGGCAGACATCTGCCCGCGTTTCGTCAGGATTGCAGCAGCTCGGAAGACATGAGGAGGACGGCATTCTTTCACTGAACACCGATTATGAATATGAATGGCGGCTGCAGGAAGCCGTGCAGAGCGCCGGACAGGCAAGAGAAAGAAAGACACAGCTTGATGCGATTTTCGAACAAGCGCGGCTGGAGCTGGAAGAAGCCGAACGAAAACATGCCGTGACGGCGGAAAACATTTTGGACCCCGCTGTCAGGAAAGAAAAAGAAGCCGCTTTACAATCATATAAGCAAACGGCTGATACAGAAGGAAACGAATGGCAGGCACATGTTCAGCATCTGGAAAAACAGCGCGCCAAACAAAAAAAGCTCTTTCTCGGTGCGGGCATTCTGTTCATTGCGATTTTCGCTATGTTAAAGGAATGGCTGCCCGCCGCCCTTTTTACCGGTGCTCTGCTGCTGTATATGCTGTCCGGCATGCAAAAACCGCTGCCGTCAGAAAGAGGAGGGCCCGGACACAAGAAAAAGAAGCCGGCGATCTCTAAAGAAACGGCTGATCTTCTGCAGGAAGAGCTTTGGCGTGACGGCCGGCACCGGCAGCAGCTGATTGCGGATCAAGCCGTGCTTGAACAGAAAGAAGCGGCATATGAAAGAGTCATCCGCCAATATGAAGAATGGGAGGCCGAAATGGCGCCGTCTGAAAAACAGGCGGAACTTTTTATGAATGAACTGGGGTTTTCAGGAAGTCCTTCCCATCTTCTTGACGCATATCATGTAATGAAAGATGTCAAAAAAGAAATCCTTAACAAGCATGAGCTGACCATTGAAGCGGGCAGGCTGCAAAAGCTGCAAAGAGCATTTGAGGACCGGGTCAAAAAGCTGAGTCCTTCAGACGGAAGGGAGCTGTCCGTAAAAGAAAGACTGCACGTTTTGCTGGCGCAGGCGGAACGGGCCCGTGAGGAAGCAAAACGAAAGCAGGCGCTCGAAATGGATCTGCTGCATGCACAAGAGCAAATGCGTGAATTAAACGAAGAAGTTCATTACTACGAACAGCAGGTCAAACAGCTTTTCATGGCGGCAGGCGCAAAAAACCGCGAACACTTTTGTGAACTCGCCAGGCTGACTGAAAGCCGCCGGGAAACAGAGCGGCAGTTGCGCGAAATCAAAACGCACTTGTCCGGCATAGGCGGAAAACAGCTGGAGCCGTACATGAGCCGCACAGTGTCCGAACTTGAACATACAGTCGTTCAGAAGGAAACAGAGAAAAAAACGCTTGAGGAAAAAAGCGCCCAGCTCCATGAGCAAACCGCTTTATTAACGGTGAAGCAAGAGCAGCTGGAGTCCTCGGGGCTTGTATCCGATTTAAAACAGCAGACAGAAATGCAGAAGGAGCGCGTGAAAAAAACCGCTAAAGAGTGGGCCGCATTACAGACGGTCAGACACATTATAAGGGAAAAAATGGAGCGGCATAAAAAAGTGACGCTTCCCCGTCTGTTAGAAACCGCCGGTGCATTATACGGACCGCTTACGGACGGACGCTATCACAAATTGTATTTTTCCGAGGCTGATGATTCCATTATGGTCATGCGGAAAGACGGAACGGTGTTTTCTGCAGGCGAACTGTCACAGGCGGCATGCGAGCAGCTTTATGCGGCGATTCGTTTTGCCCTTGCGTCAGAGAGGGAATCTGCGGTATCACTGCCGTTTTTACTTGATGACAGTTTTGTCCATTTTGACAGGCAGCGGCTGCAGCGGCTGTTTGATGTGCTGAATCAGCTTTCAGAAGGCGGGCGGCAGATACTTTATTTCACCTGCCATGAGCATGTCAGCCGGTCTTTTCACAGCGGACAAGTCATGCGCCTCCTGTCATAAAAGAGTTTATTTTCAAAAAAGAGGTATGTGCTATACTGGTATTATGTAAGATATGGAGGGAGCTTTTAATAGAATGGCAAAAGGTATTATGCTGCACGAGGTCGGCGAGCAGGTCGATCAATACTTTCTGATTAAATCTTCGACTAAGGGAATCGCAAGCAACGGAAAACCATTCCTGACGTTAATGCTGCAGGACCAATCGGGAGATATCGAAGCGAAGCTGTGGGATGCCAAGCCGACTGATGAAGTAACGTACGCGGCGCAGACGATCGTGAAGGTGATCGGAGATGTCCATCACTATCGCGGACGAAACCAGCTTAAGCTGAGAAACATCCGGCCGGCCGGCGAGAACGAAAATGTCAGCATTGATGATTTTCTGGAAACGGCGCCGATTCCGAAAAACGAAATGATGGAAACCGTCACTCAATACATTTTTGAAATGAAAAATCCAAACATCCAGCGGATCACAAGACATCTGGTCAAAAAATATGCGGCTGAGTTTATGGATTACCCGGCGGCGGCTAAAAACCACCATGAGTTCGTTTCAGGGCTTGCGTATCATGTAGTGTCCATGCTGAACCTGGCAAAAGCGATTGCCGATCTGTATCCGTCTCTTGACCGGGATTTATTGTATGCCGGAGTCATTCTGCATGATCTCGGCAAAGTAAAAGAGCTTTCAGGCCCCGTCTCCACAACGTACACCGTGGAAGGGAATCTGCTCGGGCACATTTCGATCATGGTGACAGAGCTTTCAAAAGCAGCCGAAGAGCTTCAGATTGACGCTGAAGAAGTGCTGATTCTGAAGCATTTGATTTTAAGCCATCACGGAAAAGCGGAATGGGGAAGCCCGAAACCGCCGATGGTGAAAGAAGCGGAAATTCTTCACTACATTGACAATCTGGATGCAAAAATGATCATGATGGACAGAGCGCTGGAACGGGTGAAGCCGGGCGAATACACAGAGCGTGTATTTGCGCTTGAAAACCGTTCTTTCTACAAACCGACTTTCCATCAATAAGATAAAAAAGACCGATTCTCTATGATCGGTCTTTTTTACGTTCAGCTCTCATAACTTGTCTTTATCAAGCATAGCTTAGAATAAAGACTCTGGGTGAAAAAGGGAGGAAACCGACGTGCTATTTTTTCCTTGGTGGGTATACCTTTGCATTATCGGAATTATTTTCAGCGCTTATAAGCTTTTCACAACAGCTAAAGAAGAGGAAAAGCTTGACCAGTCGTTTATTGAAAAAGAAGGAAGGGTGTATATTGAACGGATGGAACAGGAACGCGAGCGCCGTATGGCGGCGCCCGCAAGTGAAAACGCGGATGCGGAAGAAAACTCCAATCATTCCATCGCATAAAAAAACTGTGCGGCTCGCCGAGAGCCCGCACAGTTTTTTTATTTAGATTCAGAAGAAGTTGAAGTGTTAAACGTGTCTTTTAAGTCTTTGTCTTCCACTTTTACGTCAGCTTTTTTCATGACTTTTTGAATTGCCGCCTGTACAGCTGAGTTGTCGTTTAATTTCTGTTTAAGAACTTCTTCTTTCAGTTCTTTTTTCATGTCATCATATTTGCCGCGTTCTTCTGTCTTTTTGATGATATGATAACCGAATTTTGTTTTGACCGGATCGCTGACTTGTCCGACTTTCAGGCCGAATGCAGCTTTGCTGAATGTTTCATCCATTGACTTTTTATCGAACCAGCCAAGGTCGCCGCCGTTGTCTTTTGAGCTGTCAGTTGAATATTCTTTCGCAAGCGTTTCAAACTTCTCGCCTTTTTTCAGCTTTTTCTCCACTTCGTCAGCTGTCTTTTTGTCAGCGACAAGGATGTGGCTCGCGCGGATTTTACCTTTTAAGCCGTCGTAATATTCTTTCGTATCGGAGTCAGTCACTTTGATGTTGTCTTTCGCCGCTTTTTGTGCAAGCAGTTCGTACTTCACCTGATCTTTCAGGTAATCTTCGCCGTACTGCTGTTTAAGGGAGCTGTACTGATCGCCGAGCTGCGTTTTGTACTCTTTCAGCTTGGTATCGATTTCTTTATCCGTTACTTTGTATTTTTTTGCTAATACTTTTTCTTGTACGAGCTGTGTCAGCACACTTGCGCCCGCGGTTTTTTTCATGTTCGTGTAGAGCTCGCCTTTTGTTACATTTCCGGCATCCGTCTTGGCAATCACGTCGTTGTCGCCGCTGCTGCAAGCGCTGAGAGCCAGGACGCTCGTTGCCGTAATAGCTGCTATCGCGATTTTCTTCATTCCTTTAAACACTCCTAATCATCCAAATTAAATTGCATATGCGTATCATAACATATTGTGGCTTTCTGTAAAAAGATTTTAAATAAAGGGCATTCGTCTAGTCAAACTTTTTCCTGATACATACAAATATATTGATCATGAAAAGGAGGTAATGAACCATGGGCGGAGGATATTCAAACGGTTTCGCACTGCTCGTAGTACTGTTCATATTGCTTATCATCGTAGGTGCAGCTTACATTTGTTAAGCGAAACGGATCGCTTTTTCTAAAAGCGGTCCGTTTTCTTACCCGGGCGCCTAATCGTTTCAGAAGTAAATTGCATATGATGTAATTGGAAAAATAAAACGTTTTGTAGGAGGTGCTTTTGGAGATGGGTGAAGTATTTGCAGGCGGTTTTGCATTATTGGTTGTTCTGTTCATCTTATTGATCATCATCGGCGCTTCTTGGCTTTATTAAGAAAAAAATATGGCTGTCGGGGGTCAGACCTCCGTCAGCCATATTTTTTTGCCTGTTTACACAGTAAAGGAGATCTCGACGAATGAAGAGATCAGTAAAATTAAAATAGATACATTAATAAAACGGAATACCTTATCCTGCCGGTCTTCAGGAATCTCTCTGACAAGGCATAATGTATTTGTGAGCCTGTTTATGAAATAAAGAATAAACAGGGCAGCCACGATAAAATAGAATAAAATGATGGGAGATTCCCCCTCTCTCTGAACTGCTCCCATATTACATTACCAAATATTTATTAAAAAAGATAGAATGTAACCTGAAAAATCAGCGGGACATCAAGACTCCGGCACTTTTTTTACTAAAATATCAAAACCGTCGGATTCCTGGTCAATCAGACATGATTTGGGCGCTTTGACCAGATGCAGGGCAAACAGAAGATCAGGCAGGCAATACCCCGCATGGATGCTCGAAATCATATAAAAGTAATGAGCGTGTCTCGGAAATGCCAGTCCGGCATAAAACAATAACGGCGTAATGAATAAAAACGGGCTGATCGTTGAAATCAGCATCGTCGTTTTCGGTATGCCTTTCCATGTCGGCATCCGCAAGAAGTACATTTTCATTTCCTTTTTTCTTTTTTTACAGATCATCGGCAGGACATGTATGACTTTATGTACAAATAAAGTAACAACGAGCAGAACACAAAAAGCAAACACGTGCCCGTCACTTAAACTGATATTCGGACGCAGCAGCCCGAATGCCAAGAAGTTGCATATAAAAAACAGGATCATAAAACCTACAGCAGTCAATAATAAACGAACCGCACCATAATCTTTGATCAGATTAATGGTTTTCCAGCAATTCATCAGAGTCATCCTTCCGTACAAAGATGGAATACAATCTCAAAATAATTTACTCTCTTCAGGAGAAAAAATCAATCCTTTTTTAAAGAAAAAAATAAACCTGGAAAGAGAAGAACAGAAGAGCTCGGTGAAACATGGAAATGTACGGTTTAACCTTTCTTCTCCATTCATTATCAGCTAAAATAAGATTAAAGATAGAAAGAAGTGAAACGGATGGATTCAATGGATCAGCGTATCGGGCGTTTAGAATATTACATACAATTGCTGGTGAAAACGGTGGATATGGATAAGTACCCTTTTTATGCGATGATGATTGAAAAAGGGCTGACCGAAGAAGAAGGAGAAGAGGTCGGGCGGATCTGCCGCGAATTGGAGGACGAGCTGGAGTCGCAAAAAGCGCAAGGCTTTGTGACGTTTGACAAGCTCCTTGCGCTTTTTGCGGGACAGCTGAACGAAAAATTAGATGTTCATGAAACGATTTTTGCTCTGTATGAGCAGGGGCTTTATACAGCGCTGATGGAAGAATTTATTGAGATTATGAAGCACTTTGATTAACTGTTGATCGGTTCCAGCTCTTCAGCCGTTTCATGGACAGCCGATTCGTCCGTTTTTTTCTTCAGCCTTCCGTCTTCACTATCAAAATCATTGTTTATGTTTGTCAATGATTTCTCGAATATCTCCATAAAATCTTCGCCGTAAATGTGGCGGATGACACAGGTTAATTCTTCAACCTCAGGAAACTTCCCGAATAAGTGGTAGATCGGCTGTGAGCCTTTAAACACAGCGTTTCTCGACGGATCAAACTCCTCAAGCAGGCTTTCGAATACATTTTCCCCTTCTTCTGTTAACTGAATGTACGTGTTCCGTTTATCATTCAGCCGCTTGGAAAATTTCAGATATCCCCGTTCTTCAAGCTTTTTTGAAAAGTTAAATGCAGTTGATACGTGCATAACGCCGAATTTGGCGATTTCTGAAATAGAAGCTCCTTTAAGCTGATAGGCAATCCATAATATATGATGCTCATTAATATTAAGGTCGTACGGCTTCAGCCAATTCTGCCAGTCTTTCTCGATAGATTTCCACAGCGCTTTGGACAGCTGCGCCATTTTTTGGGTATAGATTAAAGCTTCTTTTAGATCGTAAGGCGGTTCAACACGATTCAATACAGATCACCTGCTTCACATTTTCTTTTCCTCTATTATGCCAATAAAATAAAGATTAATAAAGATGAAAATTTAAGAATTTTATAATAAATTCTTGATCCGTTGCTGGGAAAGGCTTTAAACCGCAAAAAAAAGTGCGGAACGCAATATGTCCGCACTTTTTTTTGGTTGTATAGGATATTAGTTTTGTAAGGTTTTCTCCAGCTGTCTGATTTTCTCTTCAATATCAGCGATTTCCTTCTGGAGATCTTGCTGGTGCGGTTTGATTTCCTCCTGCCACCTTTTAATGCTGGTCTGAAGCTCTCCGCCTACGTCTTTAATGACTTCTGCGCTTTCTTTCGCCGTTTGGACAAGCTGGTCCTTAAGCGCCATTCCGTCTTTTTTTAACCGTTTGATTGTGTCCTCAATTGAATTGCAATTCGCTTTGATTTTGCCCCGCAGCTCTTTTCCGGATGAAGGAGCCGAGAGTAACACCGCTGCGCCTCCGATCAATCCGCCTACGAAAAGGCCTGTTAAAAGGGAACGTCCGTCAGCCATTTGAAATCACCCCGTTTTTTTTCTCATAACTTTTATCATTTTTGTTCAGAAGAATAAACTTCTATACATAGCTTGCTTTATTTTAGCATATTTTTTAAGGGAAAAGGAGGGAGAAGGTTGTCTGTCTTTATGATTGTTTTATCTTGTATGGCTCTTGTCTTTGCGGCGGGCGCCGTTTATTACCTGAAACTGCTCGGCCAGGCCGCTTCTTATCCGCCGAAGCGGGTCGTCCGCCAAAAGGCCATTGTCTGCTCAGCAGGAACCGCCCTCGCATTGTTCCTTATCTTTTTCACAAAACTTCTCGTATAAAACATGCTGAAACACATTAAAAAACCTCTTCCGGCCGGAAGAGGTTTCGGTATGCGGTTATTTCACCGTTTCAATCATATTGGACCGTTTTAAGATCGTCTGCACAATCGGATGCATAATGATAATGGCGATCGTATTCAGCGCAGCCGCCGGAAGGACGACCGCGAGCACCAATGCGGTGAATCCGCCCGGCAGGCCGACAATCAGAAGGGCCAGCGCCAAAAAGAGCAAACCGGAGATGAAGGTGCCGGCTATCGTAATGACGGCGGCGGGCGCTGTTTTCACGCTCTTTTTCACCAAAAGCGCCAGCGCGAGAAACAGAAATGCCGTTACCGGTTTTTCAATGATATTCGGAAGCTGTCCGCCCGGAAAAGATGTCGTGAGTGCGGAAATGATTCCCGTTACAATCCCAATCATCAGCACGTTCTGCACACGGGGGAATAACAGAATACCCATAAACATCATCACAAGCATCATATCGGGTTTCATTCCGAATAATACCGGCGGCATAATGGAATGAAGCACCGCTCCGATTGCCGCAAACAGGGCCATAATGACTAATTCTTTTGTTTTCATACTAAGCTCTCCTCTGCTAAGCTTTTTCGCCATCCAATAATATGCTCGTCATTTATTGCGATGGCCGGAAAAATTGATATGCAAACAGTATATCAAAGGAACCGTTATGTTAGAAGAAATTTATTCGTTTTCCTGCTGGAACTTTCTCATAAACTGAGCCAGTTTTTCACAATCAGCCAGGCTGACGGCGTTGTAGATAGACGCCCTGCAGCCTCCGACTGAGCGGTGGCCTCCGAGTCCGGTCATTTTAGCCGCTTTCGCTTCTTCAACGAATTTTTTCGTGAGACTGCTGTCGCGGAGGGTGAACGTGACGTTCATGTGAGAGCGGCTGTCTTTTGCGGCATGCCCCGCGTAAAACCCGCCGCTTGCGTCGATTGTGCCGTACAGGACATCGGCCTTTTCCTGATTGCGCCGTTCAGCCGCTTCGACACCGCCGTTTTCAGCCAGCCATTCAAGGACGAGGCTCAGCATATAAATCGCAAATGTAGGCGGCGTATTATACAGTGAATCGGCTTTTGTGTGAGTGGAGTATTTCAACATTTTAGGGACGTTGGCGTTTTCGTTTTCAAGCCATGATTTTTTCATGATGACGACCGTGACGCCGGACGGCCCGAGGTTTTTCTGGGCTCCGCCATAGATGACATCAAACGTTTTGACATCAATTTTTCTGCTCAGGATGTCGCTTGACATGTCGGCTACGAGCGGGATCGGTGAATTCGGGAACTCTTTCCACTGCGTTCCGAAAATCGTGTTGTTTGACGTAATATGCAGGTAGGCGCCGTCTTTGATTCCTGAGAGGTCCGCTTCCGGTATGTGGTTGTGGTTTGAATCTGCGCTTGTTGCCGTGACGGATGTGTTTCCGAACAGTTTCGCCTCGGCGAGTGCTTTTTCAGACCATGCGCCCGTTACGATGAAGTGCGCCGTTTTTTCCGGCGTTAAAAAGTTCATCGGCAGCATGGAGAATTGAAGGCTTGCGCCGCCTTGAAGAAATAAAATATCATAATTGTCGGGAATATCCATCAGTTCTTTCAGAAGGCTTTTTGCTTTTTGGTGCACCGCATCATATTCCGTGCTCCGGTGGGACAGCTCCATGACGGACATGCCGGTATCCTTGAAGTTGACAAATTCTTTTTGTGCTTTTTGCAGCACATCCAGTGGAAGGGCTGCGGGTCCTGCATTGAAATTCGTTGTACGTTCCATGTTTACGATCTCTCCCTGTTTTCCGCTTTAGTGTAAGAAATAATACAATTATCCTATCACAATTTTTTGATTTTTTTGATATAAAAAAATATAATTTATGTTTTTTGTGTTTCCGGACGCAAAAAAACCTCATCTTTAAGATGAGGCAAGCCGTTTTCTGACGGTTGAAGCGATCTCCTGAAGATCGTCAGGCGTATAGTCTTCGGCGTGGGTCTTCCAGACAGCCCCGAAACCGTCGCCTTTTCCGTAACGCGGAATGATATGCATGTGAAAATGGAACACCGATTGGCCCGCTTTTTCACCGTTGTTATTGAGAATATTCAGCCCGATCGGCTCGAATTCATCGCGGATGGCGCGTGCGATTTTCGGCACCGCTTCAAAATATTCTTTAGAAAGCTCAGGCGTAAACTCGTACACGTTTTCGATATGTGTTTTCGGAATCACGAGCGTATGGCCTTTTGTGACCTGGCTGATATCAAGAAACGCCACGACGTGTTCATTTTCGTATACTTTTGAAGACGGAATGTCACCGGCAATGATTTTGCAGAAAATACAATCGTCCGCTTTGTGCATAGATGGGTTTCCTCCCTGAAAAGAAATATATGTATATTCTCATCGTACCACAAAAACGGCCAAAACAAAAAACAGGATGAACGGCTGCGCGTTCACCCTGATGCAGAAGTACGAGCTTTACCACAGAAAATTGAATATGCCTTTTGTAAGCACCTCATTTGTTTTTAAAATGAAGACTTATGGGTCTGCTTAATCATTCCTGGGACAAACACCTCATTTGATTATTTCATCATGAATGAAGAACATCATCAAAGCAGTGTGTGAAGAAATTGTAAGCACAGGACATGTTGATTTTCATCCAACTGTTCTAAGACGTCTTTTATAAACACCTCATTTTCAGTTGATTAAAGCTGTTTCCTTCTACATACATTATGATGTCCGCCAAAACGATAACTATGCACACTTTTCACGTGAGAAAAAAAGGGAATCGTTTCAAATCAGACTTTATTTTTGGTACTATGAAGAAAAACGAATCAGAAGGGGAGAAATTATGTCTCTGCTATCGGTAAAAGACTTAACCGGCGGTTATACGAGAAACCCGGTCTTAAAAAATGTTTCATTCACCCTTGAGCCGAACCAGATTGTCGGACTCATCGGATTAAACGGCGCGGGCAAAAGCACGACGATCCGGCATATTATCGGATTAATGGACCCGCATAAAGGCTCGATCGAGCTGAACGGCAAGACGTTTTCGGAGGATAAGGAAAGCTACCGCTCGCAATTTACGTACATCCCCGAAACGCCGGTGCTGTATGAAGAACTGACGCTCAAAGAGCATCTGGAGCTGACGGCCATGGCGTACGGCCTTTCCAAAGAAACGCTTGAAAAAAGGCTTCCTCCGCTTCTGAAAGAATTCAGAATGGAAAAAAGGCTGAAATGGTTTCCCGCTCACTTTTCTAAAGGGATGAAGCAGAAAGTCATGATCATGTGCGCGTTTCTCGCGGAGCCTTCGCTTTATATCATTGACGAGCCGTTTCTCGGCCTTGATCCGCTTGCGATCAATGCATTGCTGGAGCGGATGGACGCCGCGAAAAAAGCCGGATCAAGCGTGCTGATGTCAACGCATATCCTGGCTACGGCAGAGCGCTACTGTGACGCTTTCATTATTTTACATAACGGCGAAGTGCGGGCAAGCGGCACACTGGAAGAACTGAGAGAGCAGTTCGGCATGAAAGACGCAGCTCTTGATGACTTGTATATCGAACTGACGAAGGAAGACGCCGGCCATGAATAATATGTCTACGATTTGGCAGTCCCGGCTTGAAGAGCATATAAAGGAAACCAGAATGTATATGAAATATATGCTCAATGATCATCTCGTCATTGTGCTGATCTTTTTTATTGCCGGCGCGGCAAGCTGGTACAGCAAGTGGGTCAAAGACATTCCCGTTCATTTTCCGTCATTTTGGGTGATGGCGGTGCTCTTTTCATTTGTGCTGACCGGTTCATACGTCCGGACGCTGTTAAAGGAAGCGGACCTCGTGTTTCTGCTGCCGCTTGAACCGAAAATGGGGACATACTTTAAGCATTCATTTAAGTACAGCTATCTGTCACAGCTGTTTCCGCTTATTGCTCTGTCGCTTGTATGCATGCCCCTGTTTTTCGCTGTAAGTCCGGGGGCGTCGCTTGCGTCGTATGCCGCCGTATTTATTCAGATGCTGGCGGTAAAAGCGTGGAATCAGGCCATGGAGTGGCGGATGACGTTTATGAATGACAGAAGCATGAAAATGATGGATGCGGTCATACGCTTTATCTGCAATATGCTGCTTTTATACTTCGTCTTACAGTCGTTTTATGTGTACGCTGCCGCCGTCTACATTGTGATGGCCGGCCTTTATGTGTATTTCACATCGGCCGCAAAACATAAATCATTAAAATGGGAAGCTCATATTGAATATGAATTAAGAAGGAAGCAGCGGTTTTACAGAATCGCCAATCTGTTTACCGATGTGCCTCACCTGAAAAAACAGGCAAAACGCCGGGCGTATCTCGACTTTTTGCTCAGAATGATTCCGTTCGAACAGCGGAAAACGTTCTCCTATATGTATGCGCGGGCCTTTCTGCGTTCAAATGATTATCTCGGCATTCAGGTCAGGCTCACGATTATTTTTATCCTGATTATTATGCTCGTTTCCGCCAATCCGTGGATAACGGCGGCGTTAACCGTATTTACCGTCTTTATTACGGGAATACAGCTTCTCCCGCTGTTCGGGCATTTTCATCATCTTTCTCTGCAGGAGCTTTACCCGGTCAATCAGAAAGCGAAGCTGCAAAGTTTCTTTTCGCTGATGAAATCGGCATTAACCGTGCAGGCGCTGCTGTTCTGTGCAGCGTCAGCCTATGCCGCGGGAGTCAGCGGGGCGCTGTATGCGGCTGTTGCTTCAGCCGTTCTGATTTTTGTGATCATGCCTTCGTATATGGGCGGAAGATTGAAAAAGTACGGCAAGCTGTAATCAATCGGGTTTTTGAAACCTCAATGAAAGAAGGAGACACAGATGACCGACGATCAGCAGCTGATACAGGAAGCACTGCAATGGAAAGCGCGTTTTTTACGCAAAGATTCTATGCTTGAACGTTTTTCTAAAGGAATGCAGGCGAAAATAAATGAGCGGATTCCTGATAAAATTCATGCCGTCATCACAGAAAGCATTAAAAAAATGACCGAAGCAACAATGGCGGGTTCAAATCTGGTGAAAGGCAAGCGGGATACAAACGGTATGACGCTTGCTGAAAAAGATGCCCTCGCCAGACAAACCATCGCATCGTACCAAAAGGTCGCGGCAGCCGAAGGTATCGGTACGGGGGCCGGCGGAATTTTTTTAGGGATGGCTGATTTTCCTTTGCTGTTATCCATTAAAATGAAATGTCTGTTCGATCTTGCCTCTATTTACGGCTATGATGTGAAAGACAGGAATGAACGATTGTTTTTGCTGTTTATTTTTCAGCTGGCTTTCTCAAGCGGTGAACAGCGGAAACGCATATACTCAATGATTGAACAGTGGGATTCGAAAAAGCATGATGTCGATTGGAGAGTTTTTCAGCAGGAATACCGCGATTATCTGGACGTGGTGAAATTGTTTCAGCTTTTGCCGGTCGTCGGAGCCGCCGTGGGCGGAGCGGCCAATTATAAACTGCTGTCACAGCTCGGTGAGACGGCAAGGCACGTTTTTCATTTAAGAATCACAGCAGCCGGTACGTAATGTACCGGCTGTTTTTTATGCCCTATCGGGGGTAGCTCACCGCGGCGCCGATAAGCACTTTGGCGGCCGTCAGCATCGCTTTTTCATTAAAATCAAATTTCGGATGATGATGAGGATAAATGGTTTCCGCGTTTTCTAAAGCGGCGCCCGTAAAGAAAAATGCGCCTTTTGTATGCTGCAGATAATAAGAAAAATCTTCTCCGGCCATCTGCGGCTCTCCTTCAATGACCTTCGTGACGCCCTCTGTTTCCGCTGCGGCTGCCGCCGCGTGCGCTGCTTCCTCGGGATGATTAACGACGGCGGGATAACCGCGCTTGAAACGATATTCATAGGAAGCGGAGTGCATGGAACAGATTCCTTTTACGACGGCTTCTATTTCTGCTTCGAGCAGGCTGCGCACACTTTCGTCAAACGAGCGGACGGTGCCTGATATGACTGCCTGATCGGCAATCGCATTAAACGGATTTTCAGCGGTGAACGAGCCGGCTGAGATGACGGCCGGCTGCACCGGATTTACCCGCCGGCTGACGATATGCTGAAGAGCCGTGACGATTTGTGAGCCGATTAAAACGGCGTCCTTCGTATCGTGAGGAATCGCGCCGTGGCCGCCTTTGCCGATGACTTTTATCGTAAAGCCGTCAGCGGCGGCCATCACTGCGCCCGGGCGGCATAAGACCGTCCCGACGGGTTCAGTCGCCCAAAGGTGAGTGCCGAAAATGGCATCGACATGCTCGAGGCAGCCATCCTCAATCATTGATTTTGCTCCGCCGGGAGATAATTCCTCGGCGTGCTGGTGAATCATCACAAATGACCCTTTCAGTTTTTCCCGGTTGCGGTACAGCACTTTTCCGACCGCGAGCAGAGCCGCCGTATGGCCGTCATGCCCGCAGGCGTGCATGACGCCGGGAATTTGTGAAGCATAGGGCACATCTTTTTCATCCTGTATCGGCAAAGCGTCAAAATCAGCTCTGAGTGCCACGACCGGTCCCGGTTCACCGCCTTCAATATAGGCTGTGACACCGTTTCCCCCGACATTCGTCCGGATGGGAACGCCGAGCTTTTCATAAAATGAGGCGATGAACGCCGGTGTTTTTTTCTCCTTAAAGGATGGCTCGGGATTCATGTGAAGGTGACGCCTGATTTCAACCATTTCCTCATACAGCCCGTCAAGCTGAGCGTTTAAGCTTTTTTGAAGTGTCGTTAACGTCAAAAGCGATGCCCCCTCGTCTGCTTTTCCCATGATTGTATAGAAAATGTCAGAAGATTTCAATCCTTTTGCTACGGGAGAATGATGATGGCGGCGATCGTTGTGACGACTAGCCCGGCCGCAACCGGGATAAAGTTTTTCCTGGCAAGCTCAAACGGATCAACTTTACAAATAGCCGCAGCGGGGATCAGTGCCCAAGGGACCAATGTTCCGCCCCCGACCCAGATCGCTGAAATCTGGCCCAGCGCCGTTAAAACGGCCGGGTCCGTATGAAGCGCGGCGGAAAACAGCTTTGCCATCGAGCCTGCAAGAGATATACCGGAAAACCCTGACCCGTCGAGCCCGGTAATCGCACCGACTGCGGCCAGGGCGATGCCGGCGAATTCTCCGGACATCGGAAAAGAATGGGACAGGGCCAATCCGAGGTCATTGACGATCCCCGCAGATCCTTTCGGCAGCGGGGTGTTCAAAATACTTTTAAACCCCGCGTCACCGAGATAAAAGAAGGCCGCGATCGGAATGACGGGGCCGAATACTTTAAAGCCGAATTGAAAACCGCCGATAAAATACTCGGTGATCTTTTCTAAATGCCGCTCTTTATATACAATGAAATGAATGATCAGGAGAATGCCGATCGCGGTTCCTCCGACGAGTGCCGTCGCATCGTTTCCTTGCAGACGGTATACGATCATACAGATAATATCGGCGAGAAAAACAAGCGGAATGAAAACCGCCAGGACCACCCTGAGTTTTTTCGGCAGATACATACTTGTGTCCAAAGAACCGGAGCTGTCCAAGGAGAGGGGGGTCTTCGTTTTTTTTCGATCCCGCATGATGAGGATGAAAGCGGTGATTGTCGTCGTTAACCCCATGATCAAAACGAGCGGAATACTTGCCTGCATGACATCGCTCACGGGAATGCCCGCGGCATCGGCCGTTAATTTCGGGGCCGCCTGAATGACGTAATCCCCCGATAAAGCGAATCCGTGGCCGAACAGGTTCATCGCCATTGCCGCGGCGATCGGAGAAAGGCCCGCCCGGATCGCTGCGGGAAGCAGCACAGCGCCGATCAGCGCCACCCCTGGGGACGGCCAGAAAAAAAGAGAGATGGCAAACATCAGACAGCCGATAACCCAATAAGCGACAGCCGGCCCTTTCATCAGCTTTGCAAACGGAGAAATCATCGCTTCATTAATACCGGTTTCGGTCAAAAGGCCGCTCATCGCCACGATAAAACAAATGATAAAAATCGTCGGCAGCAATTCTCCGGCGGCATACGTGAAGCTGTGAAACAGGCTGCTGACCGAAGCGGAGAATGAATGCGTCGTCCATAGCGCAATCACAAAAATGCCGGCGAGTGAAATAAAGGTTGTATCTTTCCTGAGGAGCATAAAAACGATAATGGCCGCGATAAAAGCAACATAAAGCAGATGTACCGAGTAGACGCCGATCCCCAATTGAACCACTCCGTTTATAAATAGGATTGCTACAGGTTATTCATAGGCGGGCGGAAGGTGCAAAGAACGAAGCGTAAAATCGGGACATTAAAAAAGCCGGAGAATCTCCGGCGGTTTTCAGTCTATTGCGTAATAAGCGGTTACATAAGACGGGCGGGAAAAAATAGACATCGTGTCGATGCCGGCAGATGTTCCGCGTTTTTTATGGGCTTCCTGATAAGAGTTTGACTGCTGCCAGCCCTGAAAGGCTTTTTCCTCTTCCCACAGGGTCAAAATGACATACGTATCGCCTTCGAGCGGTCTTAATACGCGGATGGCTTGAAAACCGGGTTCATTTTCCACTTTGCCGGCGCGGTTTTTAAACCGGTTTTCAAACAGCGGACGGCCTTCCTGGGTAACGGCGATGTTGTTGAGGACGGCGTAGCCCGGCTTTTTGATTTCCCCGACGCTGTCGATGCTTTCATAGGAATGGGGCGCCTGAAAAACGGTTTCTCCATTTGTTTCATGAATTAAAACCGCATTATCCTCCCCTTGCATCAGCACCATATTCTCACTCGGGTGTTTCTTTGCAATCGTCTTTAAAAAATCGGCTGTCCCGTATGTAATATAAACCTTCATATCAGCCACCTCCTGCTTGCTAGTATATCAAAAGAGTGGTATAAGTTTCTATTGGCGACTCATTCTGACATAATTCGAAACAATATTTCCCATACTACAAGTTAAGAAAGGCGAGGTGACTTATGCTGAAAAAGAAAAAAAGATTCTTTATTCCGGCTGTAATTGCGGCGGCAACCGCTTTTCTCGCGTTAATCGGATACATTATCATTATATTTCTCGGCCATTATGTCATCGATGAAAAGAAATTAATACTGCACGCATCTTCAAAAATCGTCGATCAAAACGGTGATGAAATCGCGAGCCTCTATACGGAAAATCGCGAGCCGGTATCCATTCAGCAGGTTCCGGAAGATGTGAGAGATGCCTTTATCGCCGTTGAAGATAAACGGTTTTACGAACATCACGGCATTGATGTGAAGTCTGTCGGCCGGGCGGTGTTCCGGGATGTTTTAGCAGGCGGCAAGGTGGAGGGCGGCAGCACGATCACCCAGCAGCTGGCGAAAAACATTTTTCTGACTCATGATAAAACATTTTTGCGCAAGACGAAGGAAGTCATTATCGCCATCAATCTTGAGCGTGATTACAGCAAGGACAAGCTGCTTGAAATGTACCTGAACCAGCTTTATTTCGGCCATGGCGTTTACGGCATTCAAGCCGCGTCCCACTACTACTTTAATAAAGAAGTAAAAGATTTAACCGTTGCGGAAGGAGCCGTTCTGGCAGCGATTCCGAAGGCGCCATCTCTTTATTCGCCGATTCAGCATCCGGATAAAAATAAAGAACGCCGCGATACGATTCTTGCAATGATGAACGACCAAGGCTATATCAGCGCCAAGGAAGCCGTCAGAGCCCAGGGCCGGACATTGGGGCTTAATGTCAAGAAAACATCAGAAACGCCTTGGTTTGACAGTTATATCGATCTTGTCATCAAGGAGGCGGAATCCCGTTATTCGATGTCGGGTGAACAGCTGCTTCAAGGCGGCTATACGATCCGGACGTCACTTGATTCCAAGCTGCAGAAAACGGCATACACCCTCATGAAGGAAAGCGGCTATTTTCCGGGGACGGATCAGGCGGCAGAGGGAAGCGCCGTCTTTATTGATAATAAAACCGGAGGCGTGCGCGCGGCAGTCGGCGGACGCGACTACGTGACAAAAGGATACAACAGGGTTACGGCGAAGCGGCAGCCGGGCTCAACGTTTAAGCCGATTGCCGTATACGGGCCCGCCATGCAGGAAGACAAGTTCAAACCGTATTCGCTTCTCCAAGACAAACTGACGTCCTACGACGGGTATGAACCGAAAAATTATGACGGACAGTACAAGGGGGAAGTGACGATGCAGGATGCGATCACTTACAGCATAAATGCGCCCGCTGTCTGGACATTGAAGCAGATCGGCGTAGATACGGGAAAATCGTATCTTGAGAAAAACGGCATGAACATTTCTGACAACGGACTCGGGATTGCGCTTGGCGGTCTGTCAGAAGGCGTCACCCCGCTTCAGCTTGCCGGAGCTTATCATACCTTTGCGGCAAACGGAATGTATACGAAGCCATTTTTTATAGAGAACATCACGGACGAAGACGGAGAAACGTTATCCGGGCCTAAAAACGGCAAAACGCGCGTCTTCAGCGGACAGACGGCATGGAATATGACGAGAATGCTTCAGCAGGTCGTAAAAGAAGGAACCGCTTCACAAGGCAGCTATCAAGGTGACCTGGCGGGGAAAACCGGCACGACCACATTTCCCGGCGTCCCCGGCGCGACAAAGGACGCCTGGTTTGCAGGATACACTCCCGGACTGACGGGAGCCGTCTGGATGGGCTATGACAAAACGGATAAAACCCATTACCTGAAAGGCGGAAGCCAATACCCGGTCAGACTCTTTAAAGATATCGTCACAAAAGCGGGGGAAAACGGCCGGACATTCAAAAAGCCTGAAAATGTGAAGGAACTGGGCAGCCCGATTGAGCTGGAGGCGGTAAAGTCCCTGTCGGCCCGTTATACATTTAAGGCGATGGGACTGATTACGGTTCAATTAAAATGGGATATTCAAAAGGATGATCGGGTTGTTTACCGAATATATGAGAAGAAAGACGGAAAAGACAAACTTCTGGATTCGGTGAAAGGAAAAGGCAGCTTTGACATACCGTACGCCAATCTGTTTTCAGGGGCTTCATACAAAGTCGTTCCATATAATTCACAGACGGATCAAGAAGGAGAGGGAACGGAATACGTTCAGCCGAAGCTTTTTTCTTCTTAATCATGAATTCGGCGATTTTTTGAACATTAAGCCTCAATTCTATACGCTTTTGAAAAAACAAGGTATAGTGTAATGGGCGAAGAACACGAACGTATGGTTGCAGGAGGAAAGGTGGAAATTCAGATGAGTAAACGAGAAGCGTTTAATGATACGTTTTTAAAAGCGGCACGGGGAGAAAAAACAAATCACGTCCCTGTCTGGTACATGAGACAGGCGGGGAGGTCTCAGCCGGAATACCGCAAGCTGAAGGAAAAGTACGGCTTAGTCGAAATTACGCATCAGCCCGAGCTGTGCGCGTATGTGACGAGGCTCCCGGTCGAGCAGTACGGAGTGGACGCTGCCATTTTATATAAAGACATTATGACGCCGCTTCCTTATATCGGAGTGGATGTTGAAATAAAAAACGGAATCGGCCCGGTGATCGATCAGCCGGTGCGCTCTGCTGCGGATATTGAAAAGCTCGGCGAACTGAATCCCGAACAGGATGTTCCTTACGTGCTGGAAACGATCCGATTACTCGTAAACGAACAGCTGAATGTTCCGCTCATCGGTTTTTCGGGAGCGCCTTTTACGCTGGCCAGTTATATGATTGAAGGCGGGCCTTCTAAAAATTACAACAAAACAAAAGCGTTTATGCACAGTATGCCGCAAGCGTGGCAAATGCTGATGGACAAGCTCGCGGACATGATTATCGTTTATGCGAAAGCGCAGATTAACGCTGGCGCAAAAGCCATTCAGATTTTTGATTCATGGGTCGGCGCGCTGAACCGCGAAGATTACCGGCAGTTTATAAAACCGGTGATGGACAGAATATTCCGGGAGCTTTCAGCAGAACAAGTTCCGCTGATCATGTTCGGCGTAGGCGCAAGCCATCTGGCCGGGGATTGGCATGACCTTCCTCTTGATGTCGTCGGTCTTGACTGGAGACTCGGCATAGATGACGCCAGAAAACAAGGCATTACAAAAACGGTTCAGGGCAATCTTGATCCGTCGCTTCTTCTTGCGCCTTGGGAAGTCATCGAGAAAAAAGCGAAAGCGATACTTGATCAAGGCATGAAAACGGACGGGTTTATTTTCAATTTAGGGCACGGCGTATTCCCAGATGTCAATCCGGAAACGCTGAAAAAGCTGACGGCGTTTGTACATGAATATTCCGCGGTCAAAAAAACGGAACAATCTTCCTGAGCAGATCGTTGGTTATAAGTAGATTTTCCTGTCAAAATCAAGGTGGACAGACCATCAAAAGAGGTGTGTAACAAAATGAGCAGCAAAAAGAAAATGGGACTTCTTGTCATGGCTTACGGAACGCCTTACAAAGAAGAGGACATAGAACGTTATTATACGCATATCAGACGCGGAAGAAAGCCGGAGCCTCATATGCTTCAAGATTTAAAAGACAGATATGAAGCGATCGGAGGCATTTCTCCGCTTGCAAAAATTACGCAGGAGCAGGCGGAGAAGCTCGCACAGCGTTTAAATGAAATCCAGGATGACGTAACATTCAAAGTGTACATCGGATTAAAACATATTGAACCGTTTATTGAAGACGCGGTGGCGGACATGCATAAAGACGGCATTACAGAAGCTGTCAGCCTTGTGCTCGCCCCTCATTTTTCAACATTCAGCGTCCAGTCATACAACAAACGCGCGAAAGAAGAAGCGGAGAAGCTCGGCGGCTTGACCATCAAGTCTGTTGAAAGCTGGTATGATGAACCGAAATTCGTTGATTATTGGGTCAGCCAGGTGAAGAAAACGTATGAATCAATGCCGAAAGAAGAACGGGATGACGCGATGCTGATCGTCTCAGCGCACAGCCTTCCTGAAAAAATAAAAGAATACGGCGATCCGTATCCTGACCAGCTGGAGGAATCCGCAAAACTGATTGCCGAAGGCGCCGGAATTACCGATTACGCAGTCGGCTGGCAAAGCGAAGGGAATACCCCTGATCCGTGGCTCGGGCCGGATGTGCAGGATCTCACGCGCGATCTGTACCAAAAGCATCCTTATAAAGCATTTGTATACGTGCCCGCAGGCTTCGTTGCCGATCATTTAGAGGTGCTTTACGATAATGATTATGAATGCAAAGCTGTGACCGAAGAAGTCGGCGCAAGCTACTATCGTCCGGCTATGCCGAACGCACAGCCTGAATTTATCGACGCGCTTGCAGCGGTCGTGCTGAAAGAGCTGGACAAGTAGAATTAAACGGTAAAGAAGGCGATAAAAATGAGTGGCGATAAAAAACATCTGGTCATCATCGGCGGCGGCATAACGGGATTAGCCGCCGCCTTCTACATGGAAAAAGAAATCAAAGAAAAACAGCTGCCGCTTGAGGTCACTCTGATTGAAGCGGGCCCGAGAGCGGGCGGCAAAATTCAGACGGCGCATAAAGACGGCTACATCATTGAGCGGGGGCCGGATTCTTTTTTGGAAAGGAAAAAAAGCGCGCCGCAGCTCGTCAAGGATTTGGGGCTTGAGCATCTGCTCGTCAACAATGCGACCGGCCAGTCTTACGTGCTCGTCAACGAGACGCTCCATCCGATGCCGAAGGGCGCTGTGATGGGCATCCCGACCAAAATCGCTCCGTTCATCTCCACCGGTTTATTTTCTGTTCCCGGAAAGGCGCGGGCGGCGCTTGACTTTGTCCTGCCTGCGAGCAAACCGAAGGAAGATCAGTCTCTGGGTGAATTTTTCCGCAGACGCGTCGGTGACGAAGTCGTTGAGAATTTAATAGAACCGCTATTATCAGGGATTTATGCCGGAGATATTGATAAGCTGAGCCTCATGTCCACGTTTCCGCAATTCTATCAGACTGAGCAAAAGCACAGAAGCCTGATTCTCGGTATGAAAAAATCACGTCCGCAGCCTTCGGGACAGCAGCTGACGGCCAAAAAGCAGGGCCAGTTTTTAACGCTGACGACAGGGCTTCAAACGTTGGTGGAGGAGCTGGAAAAGCAGCTTACGCTGACAAAAGTGATGAAAGGCACGAAAGTCACCCATATCGGCCGCGAGGAGAAAGGATATTCCGTGACGCTTGATAACGGCAAAGTGCTCTATTCGGAAGGATGCATAGTGACAGCCCCGCATAAAGCCGCGGCGAAAATGCTTTCTGATCTGCCGGCGGTTTCATGTCTTAAAGACATGCATTCTACGTCCGTTGCCAACGTCGCCTTAGGTTTTCCTGAGGGAGCCGTCAAGATGGAGCATGAAGGTACGGGATTCGTTATCTCAAGAAACAGTGACTTCTCCATCACGGCCTGCACATGGACGAATAAAAAATGGCCGCACGCGGCGCCGGAGGGCAAAACGCTTCTCAGGGCGTACGTCGGAAAGGCCGGAGATGAATCCATCGTAGATCTTTCAGATAACGAGATCATTAAAATCGTAATGGAAGATTTGAAAAAAGTAATGAAAATAAATGGCGAACCGGAAATGACCTGTGTGACCCGCTGGAACGAAAGCATGCCGCAATACCATGTCGGCCATAAGGAGCGCATCAAAGAGTTCAGAGATGCGCTGAAAGCTTCCTATCCGGGCGTATACGCGACGGGCGCGTCTTTCGAAGGGGTGGGCATCCCGGACTGTATCGACCAGGGAAAAGCCGCCGTATACGATTCACTGGCTTATTTATTTGAAACGTACCAGCCTCCGTTATCGTAAAACGGAGGTTTTTTTGCATGTTCCCGTTCTGTAAAGGGAACACCAATAAAAAGAGAAAACATTTGAATCTTCTTTGTGACTGTGATAAGTTATCTTATGTACAAAATGACTAAAACGTTCAAACGGTCAATTTAACGAGGTGGGAAACATGTCCGTCGATCGGAAAAAGCTCATTCTGGAAGCGGCAACGAAGTCTTTTACACAATTCGGCTACAAAGCAACGACAATGGATCTGGTGGCAAAGCTTGCAAATGTGGGGAAGGGAACCATCTACACGTTTTTCAAAAACAAAGAAGAACTGTTTGATGATATTTTCACCACTATTTTAAGAGAAATGAAGGAACACGCAGACGAAGCGATGAAACCGGAGCTTTCATTTCACGAAAATGTCCACCGGGCGCTTGTCGCGATTTTGGAATTCAGAAAAACACACCAGCTGACTATTAAAATTTTTCAGGAGAACACCGAGATTGGTACAATAGCCGTTCAGGATGTCATTGTGAAAATGGAGCGGGCCATTCTGTCATACATTAAAGAAAAGATAGAAACAGCCATTGAAAACGGAAGCATTAAACCGTGTGATCCGGAACTGACCGCTTTTGTGATGCTCAAGCTCTACATCGCACTGATATTTGACTGGGAAAAAAACCATCCGCCTCTTGAAAAAGAGACGATCGCTGAATTGCTGGAAATGTATGTTGGTCAAGGATTATCTAAATAATAGATGATCCTTCACTTTTTAGGTGCCGTGACCGTTTTGTCAAATGAGTCAGTTTGCGGAAGGAGGCAACAGGGTTGAATACAATAAAAAGCCAGTGGAAAGACATTGTAACGAACAAGAAACTGTTAATCCCCATCATTGCCATATTATTCGTTCCGCTGATCTACAGCGGAGTGTTTTTGAAGGCGTACTGGGACCCGTACGGCACGGTGGATCAGCTGCCGGTTGTCGTTGTCAACCAGGATAAAGGGGCGGACTACGAAGGGAAACATCTTCAGATCGGTGACGACCTTGTGAAAGAGTTAAAGAAAAATGATAATTTTGATTGGCATTTTTCAAGCGATCTTGATCAATCGTTAAAGGACTTATTAAATGCTAAATATTATTTATTGGTCGAGATTCCTGAAGATTTTTCTAAAAACGCCAGCACGGTAATGGATAAAAATCCGAAGAAGCTGGATCTGAAATATCATACGAATGCCGGATCAAACTATGTCGGCGCGACAATCGGGGAAAAGGCGATCGACAAACTGAAAGCCTCCGTGTCGAAAGAAGTGACAGAGCAATACGCAAAAGTCATTTTTGATAACTTTAAAGATATTGCCAAAGGGCTCGGCAAAGCCAGCAGCGGAGCCAAGAAAATAGACGACGGCACGAAAAACGCGAAAGACGGCAGCGCCAAGCTGAAGGAAAATTTAGCGAAGCTTACTGAAAGCACCGCCACCATCGGCGATAAAACACAGCAGCTTGCAGACGGCGCGGCGAAAGTGACAAGCGGAATTCAAACGCTTGACAGCTCTATCGCAAAACTTCAGAGCGCAAGCGCCGAAATTCAAGATAAATCAGGACAGATTGCTTCAGGAGGAGGCCAAGTGGCCAGCGGGCTGAAAACAAGCCTTGACGCACAAAAGCAGCTCCAGCAAAAGCTTCCGGATTTAACGAATGGATTAAGCGCGTTAAACAGCAAGGCGCAGGAAGTGTCGCAAAAAGCGGCGGCATTTGAAGATGCGATCAATTCAGTCAACCTGTCAGACATTGAAAACGCGGTTGGGCAGCTCGAACAGACTGAAAAGGACCTGCAGCAGTTTAAGAAGAAGCTTTCTGATCTGAAAAACAGCCTGGATGCCCGGGATGACGCGGTCAAAAAGGTGATTAAGGACAGTGATTTCTTAACGGATGAGCAAAAAGCGAAACTTGTTCAGCTTCTGAATGAGAAGCTTCCGAAGGCTGACCTTCCGGATTTAGACAATATCGTCAGCCAGCTTCCGTCCGGCGGAGATATTCAGCTTCCGGATATGTCAGTCATAAAAAGCGCGCTCAAAGATGTAAAAGCGAAGGCTGATCAGCTGAAAGCACTGCCTCAGTCCACATCGAAACTGTATAACGGCGCAGCGGCGGTACAAGACGCGATTAACCAGCTGACAGCGGGAACTGATAAATTATACAGCGGAGCGCAGACTGTTTTTGAAAGCCAAAACAAACTGACGGCCGGCATCGGCGAATACAACAGCAAGTTCGGACAGCTCAAATCAGGATCAGAAGCGTTAGTGTCAGGGAGCGGCCAAGTGTCAGGCGGCTTAACGAAACTGCTGGACGCGCAAAACAAAATCCATGACGGCTCGTCCAAAATTGAGCAGGGTCAAGCGTCTCTCGGCACCGGTTTAAGCAAGCTTTTAGACGGCACCGGACAATTGTCCAGCCAGCTGAAAGATGCGGCTGATCAAACCGGGGACATTAAGACAGATGACAAAACGTACAGCATGTTTGCCGATCCGGTAAAAACGGACGATAACGCGATTCATTCCGTGCCTAACTACGGTACCGGACTGACGCCTTATATTCTCTCTATGGGCTTGTATGTCGGCGGATTGATGCTGACGGTCGTATTCCCTCTGAGTGAAGCTTCAGGGCGTCCGAGAAACGGTTTTGAATGGTTCCTCAGCAAATTTAGTGTTATTCTGCTTGTCGGACTGATTCAATCCGTTATTGTCGCCACGGTTCTGTTAAAAGGAATCGGGCTTGATGTGGAAAGCACGTGGAGATTCTATCTCTTTACGATGATTACCAGCATCGCGTTCCTGTCCATGATTCAATTATTGGCGACAACGATGGGGAATCCGGGACGCTTTATCGCTGTCATCATTCTGGTGCTCCAGCTCGGGGCAAGCGGAGGAACCTTCCCGCTTGAACTCCTGCCGGGATTCTATCAAGTGATTCACGGGGCACTGCCGATGACTTACAGCATCAACGGGTTCCGTGCCGTCATTTCAAATGGCGACTACGGCTACATGTGGCAGCAGGCATCCATTCTGTTGGGCATCGCCGTTGTCATGATCGCGCTGACCATCGTGTATTTTACGGTGCAAAGCAAAAAAGAACACAAAACGGAAGAAGAAATAACAGCATAAGAAAAAGAGGCTCTGAGCAGATGCTCAGGGCCTCTTTTTTTTAGATTTCGATCGTCGTACTTTTAAAATCCCCATCTCACCAACAGTCCGGTATACGTCAATCCTCCGCCGAACCCGAATAATACCAGCGTCTGGCCTTCCGACAGTTTTTTTGCTTTCACAGCTTCATCCAATGCGAGAATAATAGAAACCGATGAAGTGTTGCCGTAATATTCAACGCTTGTCAACGTCCGTTCAAGCGGGAAGGGCAGTTTTTCGCAGATGGATTCGATCATCCGCATGTTGGCGCTGTGAGGAACGAACCAATCCAGATCGTCTTTTGAAAAGCCGGCTTTTTCTAAAAGGGCATTGCATTCCTCAGGCACGGTTCTGGCCGCCCATTTATATACTTCGCGCCCGTTTTGCACCATGTTTCCTCCGCCTTTAAGCGGCTCGCCGTTTAATTCTGTGCTCAGTCCCGTGCGATACAGCACGTCCGCGCTTCCTCCCGCTGTTCCTTGCACGGCTGCCAAAAAGCCCGGCGCTGATTCATCGCGTTCCACCAATAGGGCGCCTGCAGCGTCTCCGAAAAGAACGCAGGTCGTCCGGTCAGTATAATCCGTTACCTTTGATAATGTTTCACCGGCAATGACAATCACTTTTTGATGGGAACCGGCGGTAATTAATGCGTCTGCGAGCTGAAGGCCGTAAGTGAGTCCGGCGCATGTGGCGTTAATATCAAGCGCCCCCGTGTGCGGCCAGCCGAAGTAAGCCTGCACGCGTGCCGCGGTGCTTGGAAACGCATAGTCCGCCGTCGTTGTGGCGACAAGGATCATATCGACATCATCAAGAGTTCCGCTGTATCGTTCTGCAAGGTTTTTCACCGCTTCCACACACAAATCCGATGTGAATTCATGTTCGCCGGCAATGCGTCTTTCCTTCATACCGGTGCGCTGGACGATCCATTCATCAGATGTATCGACGATGCGCTCCAAATCCGCGTTTGTTAATCGGCGTGCCGGAGCATATGTACCGATTGCTGTAATTTTAGATTTTGACATGAAAAATCACTCCTTTATATCAGATTATAACACCTGATATTATTACTTGGTACTAATTTTAATAAAAAAACCCAAGCAGCATCCGCTGTTTGGGGAGCATGAGATATCTATTTGTAAAACGGGCTTGTGTGAACGATTACCAATGACGGCAGCAGCGGCGGCATGAATGATGATGCTTCTTTTTATCTTTCTTCTTTTTTTCTTTCTTCTTTTTACAAGGGTCTTCTTTTTTCTTTTTACAGTGATCTTTTTCTTTTTTACAGCCCCAGAAGGCTGCACCAGACCAATCATCCTCAAACCAATCCTCAAACCAATCATTATGAAACCTTTTCCGCTTGTGCGGTTTACGGCTGATCATACATTTCCCTCCTATGCTCATGCTCCCTTCATTCTATGAAAAAAGAGAAGGAAAAGATTGGACGGGTTATGGATCAAAAGAGTATATTTTAAGAAGAATAAAATTGATAGGAGGAATGACCTGTGGCAAATATGAAACATACGATGGAACTGATTAAAGAATTGGTGTCGATTCCGAGTCCGACGGGCAATACATACGAGGTTATCGCCTATACAGAAAGTCTTTTAAAAGAATGGGGCGTCTCCTCTTACAGAAACCGCAAAGGCGGTCTTTTTGTCACAATTCCCGGCCGTGATGACAAGAAACACAGATTGCTGACGGCGCATGTCGATACGCTCGGCGCGATGGTAAAGGAGATAAAGGCGGACGGACGGCTGAAGATTGACTTGATCGGCGGCTTCCGCTATCACTCGATTGAAGGGGAATATTGCGAGATCCAAACTTCTTCCGGCAAAACCTATACAGGCACCATCTTAATGCATCAGACTTCAGTGCACGTCTACAAGGACGCCGGCAAGGCAGAGCGGAATCAGGAGAATATGGAAGTCCGTCTTGATGAGCCTGTCCGGACGAAGGAAGAGACGTCCGATCTCGGCATCAGGGTCGGCGATTTCATCTCATTTGACCCGCGCGTGCAGATTACGCCGAGCGGCTTTATTAAGTCCCGGCATCTTGATGACAAAGCGAGCGTGGCTCTGCTCTTGAATTTAATCCGCCGCATCACGGAAGAGAAAATCGAACTTCCGTATACGACGCATTTTCTGATTTCTAATAATGAAGAAATCGGCTACGGAGGCAATTCCAACATTCCTCCTGAGACCGTCGAATACTTGGCTGTTGATATGGGGGCGATCGGCGACGGCCAGTCTACGGATGAATATACCGTCTCCATTTGCGTGAAGGATGCGAGCGGCCCGTACCATTATCAGCTCAGAAAACATCTGGCCGGGCTTGCGGAGCGCTATGGCATTGATTATCAGCTTGATATTTATCCGTATTACGGTTCTGATGCCTCAGCAGCCATCCGTTCGGGCCATGACATCGTCCATGGGCTGATCGGCCCGGGAATTGACGCTTCACACGCTTTTGAACGCACGCATGAATTATCGCTTCTTAATACGGCGAAGCTTTTGCACCGGTACGTTTTATCGCCGATGGCATAAAAAACCCTGCGCGGAAATCATTCCGTGCAGGGTTTTCATTTTAACCTGAGATGGTTGTGTTTTGTTCTGTTTTGGCGAGGCTCATGACCTTCGCGCCTTTAACGGGATCATACTGGCCTTCCCATTTTGACATCACAACGGATGCCAGCGCGTTTCCGGTCAGATTGACGACCGTACGGGCCATGTCCATAATCCGGTCAACACCGGCGATGAATGCAAGGCCTTCTGCAGGAATGTTGAATGCGCCTAATGTCGCAAGCAGGACGACGAAAGAAGTCCCGGGCACGGCAGCCATTCCTTTGGAAGTGACCATCAAGACAAGCACAAGGGTAATCTGCTGCCAAATGGACAAGTCAATGTGGTATACCTGAGCGAGGAATAAAGCGGCGATAGATTGGTACAGCACAGATCCGTCTAAGTTAAAGGTATATCCGATCGGCACAACAAAGGAAACAATACCTTTCGGACAGCCGATTTTCTCCATTTTTTCCATAACGCGGGGGAGTACGGTTTCGGAGCTTGACGTACTGAACGCTAATAAAATTTCATCCTTCATATAGGCGAGGAATTTGAAAATGTTTACTCCGGCAAGCTTTCCGACGATTCCGAATACAACAATGAGAAAGAAAGCCAAAGCTACATATACTAAACCGACCAGTTTACCGAGTGAAAGCAGGGAACTGAGCCCAAATTTGGAAACGGTAACACCAATCAACGCAAAAACACCAAACGGCGCAACTTTCATGACGAGGTTCACAACATGGAACATCGCATGAGAAACACCTTCAAAGAAGGCCAAGACAGGCTTTCCTTTTTCACCGATTGCCGAGATGCCGAGTGCAAACAGCACGGTAAAGCAGATGATGGCAAGCAGATCTCCTTCGGCTAATGATTGGAAGAAGTTTGTCGGTACGATATGCAGGAATGTGTCTGCGATAGATTTGTTATTTTGTTCTTTTTCTGTTTCAACATATTGACTGATATCTGTTTTTTGAGCTTCATGTATATTAACGCCTGTTCCCGGATGAAACAGATTCGCCAAAGCCAGCCCGAGAATAATGGCAAAAGTGGTAATGATCTCAAAATACAAAATCGTTTTGAAGCCTAATTTTCCGACTTGTTTTCCGCTTCCCGCGCCGGCAACGCCGATGATTAAGCTGGAGACGACAATTGGAATCACTATCATTTTGATTAAGCGTAAAAACAAATCGCCGATAGGCTGTAAATATGTTGGAATGGCGGGATTGCCGTACCAGATGACACCGACTACAACCCCTAGTATGAGTCCGACGAAAATTTGCGTCGCTAGTCCAAAGCGTAATTTTTTCATAGATTACCTCCCGAAGAAAAAAGTGCAATAAGTATCTAAAAAGATAGCTATTAGAACAAATTATAATAGAAAAGAAAACAATCCGTCTATAGAAAAATATAGATTGAATATACTGAATCTTTTAAAACGTACAGATAATTGCTAATAATGGTGAATAACGCCCTATTCAGAAAGTATGATGACGGCCGAAAAAACGGGCGCCGCACAACTTAGAATTGTGCGGCGCCCTATTGTCACATATCCTTAATTTTCAAGCAGTCATTGCACAGATTAATGTGACACTCATACTGCTCAACAATCTCATTTCCGCATTCTTCGCATTTCTTACCGGGTAAATTTCTGAAAAAATCCGACATCTTTTCCAACATACCCATCCCTCTTTCATTGTTTTGTCTCTACATTGTATTATAACAGTTTAAGAAAATCAACGGCTGTTTTGGCACAATGTTTAAAACATGCAATTTGTACGAAAAATAGGTATATTGGAGGAAAGGATCTTTTTATCATAAACATTGGAGGATCATATGAAAGTTACAGTTATTGGATGCTGCGGCGGGTTTCCGGCCGCAAACGAAGCAACTTCAGGCTATCTGTTTCAGTCCGGCGGCTATTCTCTGCTCGTCGATTGCGGAAGCGCCGTATTATCAAAGCTGTTTGCCTATGTTCCGGCAGAAGAGCTTGATGCCGTCATTTTGTCCCATTATCACCATGATCATATCGCTGATATCGGGCCGCTTCAATTTGCCAAACAGGTCGGCTCCTTTCTCGGAAAAGGGACGCATGCACTGCCGATTTACGGGCATGATGCTGATATAGAACAGTTTGAGCGCCTTACATATAAAACCCATACAAAAGGAGTGGCCTATCAGCCGGACCGCCCGCTTTCTCTAGGTCCGTTCACCATTACCTTCCTGAAAACGGTGCATCCGGTCACTTGTTATGCGATGCGGATTACTGACGGTTCAGCTTCTGTTGTGTATACGGCTGATTCAAGCTACCAGGACGCGTTTATCCCGTTTGCGGAAAATGCCGATCTGCTGATCTGCGAGTGCAATTTTTACGCGGACCAGGACGGCACGTCAGCCGGCCATATGAACAGTTTGGAAGCCGGACGGATCGCGAAGGAGGCCGGAGCGGGGGAGCTGATTCTCACGCATCTGCCTCATTTCGGCGAGCACCGGAAGCTGAAAGAAGAAGCGGAATCCGTGTTCGGGGGCGAAGTGACAATCGCCGCTTCCGGATTGAAGTGGGAGAAATAAAGGAGGAGCACCATGTTATTTATCGACAACCAAAACATAACCGACCCGAGGATCAACCTCGCGATCGAGGAATATTGCGTGAAGCATCTCGACCCTGAACAGACATACCTGCTGTTTTATGTCAATCAGCCGTCGATTATCATTGGGAAGAACCAAAACACAATAGAAGAAATCAATACGAAATACGTAGAAGATAACGGAATCATCGTCGTCCGCAGGCTGTCAGGAGGCGGCGCGGTTTACCATGACCTCGGGAATCTGAATTTCAGTTTTATCACTAAGGATGACGGCGACAGCTTTCACAATTTTAAAAAATTCACCGAACCCGTTATTCAGGCGCTGCGCCAGCTCGGTGTGGAAGCTGAATTAAGCGGCCGAAATGACATCGTCGCGGACGGCAGAAAAATTTCCGGCAACGCTCAATTTTCGACGAAAGGGCGTATTTTCAGCCACGGAACATTAATGCTGGATTCCGCCATTGATCATGTTGTGTCAGCCTTGAAAGTGAAAAAAGACAAAATCGAATCAAAAGGCATTAAGTCGATCAGAAGCCGTGTCGCCAACATCAGCGAGTTTCTTGATGACAAAATGACGGCGGATGAATTCAAAAAGCACCTGCTTCACCATATTTTTAATACAAATGATCTTTCCGAAGTGCCGGAATATAAACTTACCGATGAAGACTGGAAAGCGATCCGGAAGATTTCCGAAGAGCGCTATCAAAACTGGGACTGGAATTTCGGAAGGTCGCCCGCATTTAATCTTCAGCATTCGAAACGTTATCCGGTCGGATCGATTGATCTGCGTCTTGAAGTGAAAAAAGGAATCATTCAGGACTGCAAAATTTTCGGTGATTTCTTCGGTGCGAAAGATGTGAGTGAAGTCGAACAGGCGCTGACCGGAAAACAGTATGACCGAACCGCTATCAAGGAGGCGCTGGCCGGAATCGATCTGAAACAGTATTTCGGCAAAATAGAGCTGGAAGATTTCCTCGAGCTGATTTATTAGAACATTTGCCGAACGCATGATTTGAATCAGCGCCCGTTTTTGTGAAATGATAGAACCATAATGAATGGGGAGGGATCATGATGAAAGTATTTCTCATCGGAGCAAACGGACAGATCGGACAGCGGCTGACCGGGCTGTTTCAAAAAGACGGCACGCATACGCTGCGGGCGATGGTCCGGAAACAAGAGCAGAAAGAAGCGCTTCAAGCCGCGGGAACAGAAGCCGTTCTTGCAGATTTGGAAGGAAGCCCGGAAGACATCGCGAAAGCCGCTGAAGGCTGTGACGCGATTGTGTTTACCGCCGGATCAGGAGGAAGCACCGGATACGATAAGACGCTTTTGATTGATCTTGACGGAGCCGCGAAAGCGATAGAAGCGGCAAAGATAGCCGGCATCAAGCGGTTCATTATGGTAAGCGCCCTTCAGGCTCATAACCGCGGCAATTGGAATGAAGCGCTGAAGCCGTATTACGCCGCAAAGCATTATGCGGATAAAATTCTTGAAGCGAGCGGTCTGACGTATACGATTATCCGGCCGGGCGGGTTATTAAATGATCCCGGCACGGGAAATATCAAAGCCGCGGCCGATTTGGAAAGAGGCTCCATTTCAAGAGACGATGTCGCCAAGACCGTTATCGCATCCCTTGATGAACCGAATACGTATGAAAAAGCATTCGATCTGACGGCGGGCGGCACGCCGGTCAGTGAAGCGCTGAAACAATTATAGTTTCCGGTTTTACGGCACTCGGGGCTTTTTGCCCTTGAGTGTTTTTCTATATTTTTCTATAATAAAAGTGAACGTTTATTCCGGATAAATGAATGACTATTCATTCATTACAATTTTTAAAGGGGTGGGAAAATGAATCTGGTTTCCAAATTGGAAGAAACGGCATCGCAGAAACCGGAAAAACCAGCTTGTCTGTTTCAAGATCAGTACATGACGTATGAGGAGCTGGCAGGTAAAATCAAAGCATTTGCAAACGGCTTGGAGGACAGGGGACTGAAAAAAGGGGATCATCTCGCGCTGCTGCTCGGAAATACGCCTGATTTTGTTATTGCGTTTTTCGGCGCGTTAAAAGCGGGAATTGTCGTCATACCTGTTAATCCGGCATATACACCTTCAGAAATCGCATACATGCTGAAAAACGGCGATGTCAAAGCGATCGCCGGCATCGACCTTTTAATTCCCGTATTTGAAAGCCTGCACGGCTCGCTGCCGCTGCTGGAGCATATCATTATCAGCCAGACAGCAGAGAACGCTCCATCGACAGAAGACCCTCAATTGCGCTTAAAAATGACAACGTTTACAAAAATGCTTCGCCCGGCGGAGCGCAGCAGAACTTATCCGACATTGTCCAAAGATGATACTGCCGTCATTTTATACACCTCAGGGACGACCGGAAAACCGAAAGGCGCCATGCTCACCCATCAGAATCTTTTCTCCAATGCAAATGATGTCGCCGGATACTTAGGAATGAATGAGAAAGACAAAATTGTGGCGGCATTGCCGATGTTTCACGTTTTTTGTTTAACCGTTTGTATGAATGCGCCTCTGATGAGCGGAGCGTGTGTCTTAATCGAGCCGCAATTCAGCCCGGCTTCTGTGTTTAAACTGATTAAAAGCCGTCAGGCAACCATTTTTGCCGGCGTTCCGACGATGTATAACTATCTGTATCAATACGAGCACGGCAAGGCGGAGGATTTTGCGTCCGTCAGACTGTGCATTTCAGGCGGGGCCTCCATGCCGGTCGCTCTGTTGCAGACGTTTGAACAAACCTTTGACGTCACCATTCTGGAGGGGTACGGACTTTCTGAAGCGTCTCCGGTTACTTGTTTTAATCCGTTTGACCGGGGGAGAAAGCCCGGCTCGATCGGGACGAATATTTTACATGTCGAAAATAAAGTCGTCGATACGCTCGGACGCGAATTGCCCGACCATCAAGTGGGAGAATTGATCGTGAAAGGGCCGAATGTGATGAAAGGCTATTACAAGATGCCCGAGGAGACGGAGCACGCGCTGAAAGACGGCTGGCTGTACACGGGTGATTTGGCGAAGCGCGATGAAGACGGTTATTTTTATATCGTCGACAGAAAAAAAGATATGATTCTCGTCGGCGGATACAACGTCTATCCGCGCGAAGTAGAAGAAGTGCTCTACAGCCATGAGGGCATTAAAGAAGCCGTGGTCATCGGCGTTCCTGACGCCAAAACGGGGGAAGCGGTGCATGCTTATATAGTGCCGGGGGACGGTGAGCTGACAGAGCAGGCGGTTTTTGATTACTGTGAAACACATTTGGCAAAATATAAACGGCCGGCGGAAGTGGTTTTTCTTGATGAGATTCCGAAGAACGCGACCGGGAAGCTGCTGAGGCGGGCGGTCCGGGACATGCTTCCGAAATGACAGACGAAAAGCGAAGCCGGGGGCTTCGCTTTTACATGCTGATCCGGTCAGCTCTGCGATTCTTCCTTAATGATGCTTTGCACAAGCTTCGTATCATGCCGGGTCAGTTTGTAATACGTGTTTTTATACTTGTACATCATATAATTGCCGCCTTCGAGCCACATGCTGAATGAATCAAAACGGTCTTCATGGTATTTGACCGTTCCGTCGTAATCGGGAGATACGCTTTTGGTCAGTTTGACTTGTTTTCCTTGGTTCAAGATATCGAGCATATCTTTTACATTCTGCCTGTCTTTAATTTTGATTTCTTTTTTTCCGTGCTCAGACAGAATAATCAGATCTGCGTTGCTTGATGGAAACACATCGCCGGTCCGGCTGTATACATAGAAGAAAGCAATAACCAAAAGGGCGATTACTACAATAAACGCGATTATTTTTTTCATATTCATCACTCCGTCTTTTAGTCTTTCCCGCTTCCTGTTGTTCCATTCTTTTCTGTTATGAAAAGATTAACATCCGTTTCGGAGGCTTGGTTCTATTTATTTGCATTTATGCTTACAATAGGAGTAAGTCATCAGGCTAAGGAGGGAGACTTCCATGCGCAAATGGATAGCGGCAGCGGGACTTGCCTATGTGCTGTACGGCCTTTTTTTCTATTGGTATTTCTTTATGACAGGCGACTCCGCCGTCCCGGAGGCCGTAAAGGGAACGAAAGCCGATCCGTCCTCGTTTATGGACCCGGGCCGCCTGGCAGCCGCTGAAAACTTTTCAAATGTAAAGGATTTTTTATTTTTCATCGGAGCGCCGTTAGATTGGTTTTTATTTTTTCTGCTGCTCATTACGGGGCTTGCCAAAAAAATAAAGCATTGGCTGGAAGCCGCGGTGCGCTTTCGGGTGCTGCAAATCGTAAGCTTCGTATTTGTGATTTCACTCATCGTTACGGCGGCTTCGCTTCCGCTTGAATGGATTGGATATCGGGTTTCGCTTGCGTATCATATTTCGACGCAGACAACAGCAAGCTGGATAAGAGACCATGTCATTGATTTCTGGATCAGTTTTCCGCTGTTTGCCGTGTGTGTGCTTGTGTTTTACTGGCTGATCACAAAGCATACAAAAAAATGGTGGTTTTACGCTTGGTGTCTTACTGTGCCGTTTACCCTGTTTTTGTTTTTCCTGCAGCCGGTCGTGATTGATCCTTTATACAATGATTTCTATCCGCTGAAAGACAAGGAGCTGGAAAGCAAAATCTTGTCGCTTGCCGACAAAGCCGACATTCCGGCCAGCCATGTTTATGAAGTAAATATGTCGGAGAAAACGAATGCGCTGAATGCGTATGTGACGGGAATCGGTTCGAATAAGCGAATCGTTTTGTGGGATACGACGCTTAACAAACTGAAGGATCGGGAAATTTTGTTCATTATGGGGCATGAGATGGGGCACTATGTGATGAAGCACGTGTACATCGGACTGGCCGGGTATCTCCTGCTGTCATTAGCCGGGTTCTATATCATTGACAAGCTTTATAAGCGGCTGTCCAAATTCTTCGGCCGAATGCTTCATATAAAGGGGCCTGAAGATCTGGCGGCCCTCCCGCTGTTATTGCTGCTCATATCCGTTCTCAGTTTTGCTTCTGATCCGATTACGAATGCCGTCTCCCGGTATCAGGAAAACGCCGCCGACCGCTACGGCATTGAGCTGACCGGAAACCGGGAAGCGGCGATTGAGACGTTTCAGGACTTGGCCGATACGGGACTGAGCCGGGTCAACCCGCCGTTTCTCGTCAAAATTTTCAGAGGGAGCCACCCGTCGATCATGGAGCGGATTGAACATGCGGAGGAAGAAAAATAATAAAAAAACCGGCGGGGCCATGGCCGACGCCGGTTTTTTTATGTTTTATTGAGCTGCCGCCTGTACGTTGATCAGCCCTTTTCCGTAGTAGAAAGCATCACCAAGTTTTGTAGTGGTGTTTTCTAAACTGCTGCGGACTTGAGTGTTTGTCCAGTTCGGGTGCTTAGAAAGAATCAAAGCAGCCGCTCCGGCAACGTGCGGAGATGCCATTGACGTACCATTGTACGCGCCGTATTTGTTTCCAGGAAGCGTGCTTTGGATAGAGACGCCTGGTGCCATGACATCAAGCTCAGAACCTACGCTTGAGAAAGATGCTCTTTGGTTGCTGCTGTTAACAGCGCCTACCGCAATGACAGAAGGGTATTTACCAGGGTAGCCCACTGTGCTTGAGCCGCCGGAAGTGCCTTCGTTACCGGCTGCCGCTACGACTACGACGCCGGAAGCAACGGCTTTGTCAACTGCCGCTTTTAACGCTGCAGAACCAGAAGGTCCGCCGAGGCTCATGTTAATAACGTCCATATTGTTTGCGATCGCCCACTCAATTCCGTTAATGATCCAGCTGTACTGGCCGGAACCGTCAGCGCCGAGAACTTTTACAGCGTAAAGAGATGCGCTTGGCGCAACGCCTAATACACCGACTGAGTTATTAAGAGCCGCAACTGTACCGGCAACGTGAGTTCCGTGAGAGTTGTAGTCTTGGAAAGGATTTGTTTCAGAAGGAACCATGCTGGCTCCGCCTGCTACTTTTAAATCAGGATGAGAAGAATCGATACCGCTGTCGATAACCGCTACTTTCACATTTGATCCAGTGAAGCCTTGAGAGTGCAGAGCAGGGGCTTTAATTTGTGATACGCCGTAAGGCACGGACTGCGCGTACGCTTTTGCAACGTGATCTTCTTCAACGTAAGCGACGCTTGGGTCTTTTTTCAGCTCTTTTACAGCTTTTTCATTTAATGTAGCTGAAGCTGCGTCTACATATTTGAATTGCTTTTGCACTTTCCCGCCTTTTTCAGAAATGACATCTTTTTTCTTAGCGGCGCTCATCGTGCTCATTGTCTGTTTAAATCCGACAATGTATTTCTTTTCCCCGTTTGATTTCCCTGCCGCCTGGGCAGGAGACGTGCTGCCGAACGCCATCGTAAAGATTAACGCTAAAGCAAACAGCAAACTGATCCATACCTTTTTGCCTCTCACTCTTTATCCTCTCCTTTTTTTCATTTGCAGAACAACCAATAGACAGATTATTCTGTGGATTAATTGTATAGCATGGAATAATATTTTAGTAGACCCAATTTTTTTCAATTTGTTTTATTTCTATTTAGGTATATCATCTCTCTTTCGTTTAATAGGAACCCGAAATATTTAAATTTTAATGGAAAAAACCGATGGAAGGACATGAGTATTTGTACACAGCCGCAATCGCTCTCTTGTTTGCTGGGTCGAACGGTTTGATTCCATTTTTGGAAGCTGCGGCAAAAACAGGATAAATGTCACCTTTTGTTGAATGCAGAAGTCTGATGGAAACGGAAGCGGAATGAAATAAAGCGGCCGGCATGAATCAGTCTTCGGCTTTCTTGACGGAGAAAAGCTGTGAAACCATTTTATAAAAATAATGATAATGAATATCATTGATACTTATATTGTCAATGATATAATTGCGGAAAAACGAAAGAGGGGGAACAGATGAAACAAATTTTCAGTATGCTGATGATCTTATCCGTTCTCTTCATAACGGCATGCTCAGAACAGGAACATGAAACCGCCGTCAGGCACGATCTGGGGACGGCGCATGTGGCTGCGCACCCGCATCGCATCGCCGTATTGAATGAAGGCTTTATTGATACCCTCCATGATCTCGGCATAAAGCCGGCGGCCGCGGCGGATAACCGGACAGAGCGAAAAGACGGCAGTCCGTCTGTCGGACCACCGTCACACCCTGATTTGAAAAAGATCACTTCGTTAAAGCCCGATCTCATCATTGCAGACTCAAGCCTTCACAGGGGGATATACCGAAAACTGACAAAGATCGCTCCGACAATCGCTTTAAAAAATGAAGCTGCGGATTATCAGGATGCGGTTGACGCTGCCCTTACTATTGAAAAGGCGGTCGGTAAAGATGGCATCATAGAGAAACAATTGTCGGCTCAGGAAGAAAAGCTGAATGACATCAAAAGAAAGCTGGATGCAGAAGGCGGCACGATTTTATTAATTGACGCTGCAAATGACAGCATTTCCGTAAAGGATGATCAGTTTTTTACGTCCCGGCTTTTGACGCTCGCAGGGTTTACCTATGCGGTCCAGACGGATTCCGGCGGGAAATCAGACTCTATCAAAATGACGCCCGGGCAGCTTTTGCATATCGATCCTGATTACATCGTGCTGTTGGACGGTGAGAAAGAACTCGAAAAAAATCACTTCTGGAAACAGCTGACAGCTGTAAAAAACGGACACGTTTACCGCGCGGACAGGGCGGTATGGACGGAGCGCCGGAGCATTGACGGTGCGGACGCCATATTACATGATCTTCAGAAAAAAATGCTCGCCAAAAAGGCCCAAAACTGAATTCGGGCCTTTTTGTTATGATTCTGATAGGTGGCTGCTTACATTGTAATCTTTGACGCGCCATTTATTTTCAATTCGTTCGATATTGCTCAGGCACGCATTGACAAGCTTAGCGTTTTGTATGCCGGTATCACCGTCTGAAATGGCGGACAAGAGGGCATGAATGGCTGCGCCGTGAGCGACGATCAGAACTTTTTGCTCAGGAAACCGCTCCTGAACTTTCACTAAACCGGCAAGCATTCTGTCTGTCAGCTCTTCTGCTGTCTCCATGTTCGGGTAGTTTTTATCCGGGTAGCGCTTCGACCGTTCCGGTAAAGACATTCCTTCCGCATCACCGTAGCTCCGTTCTCTGAAATCTTCCATGACGACAATGGGAAGATTCAAAAACCCGTTAATAATGTCAGCTGTTTTTCTGGCCCGTTTCATCGGGCTTGAGACGATGACATCCCATTCGGACCCCTTTAAGTACTCTCCTGTTTCTTTCGCCTGACGCTCTCCCGTCGCATTTAACGGAATATCCGATTTGCCTTGAAGCTTCTTTTGGGCATTCCAATCAGTCTCTCCATGTCTTACTAAACAAACGGCAGTCATAAAGTCTCCACTCCGATCATTTTTTATCGATATCATCTATTATACTGCCGTTACGTTAACACTTCAAAGAGAAGCGCCAGTCCGACTCCGCCTCCGCTGCCGATCGCTGCTGCTGCGTAGCGGGCATCCGGGCGTCTTTTTGCTTCATAAAAAAGCCGGGTGACAAGCGCCGCTCCGGAAGCCCCGTACGGATGCCCGACGGCCAGAGCGCCGCCCCTGACATTTATTTTAGAATACGGCACTCGAAGCTGCTGTGAAAAAACGCATATTTTGACGGCAAACGCCTCGTTGATTTCGTATATATCAATATCATCCGGTGACAGGTCCCGTTCCTTCAAAAGTTTTTTGACGGCATAAACCGGAGCTGCTGACGGATAATGCGGATGGACGCCGCTTACCGCGCTTCCGATAAAACGCAATCCCGGCTTTAAACCGAGAGACCGCGCTTTTTGTTCTTCCATCACACAAACTGCCGCCGCCCCGTCAGAAATTCCGCAGCTGTTGGCGGCGGTGACAGACCCTCCGGACTGAAAAACGGGCTTGGCGCGGGAAATGAGAGGCTCCATGTTCCGCTTTTTCAGCATGTTTTCGTCGGCGGCGAATCCGTGACAGGGAAGAATTTCCGGGCGGTACAAGCCGTCTTCGTGCGCTTTGACGCTCCGTTCATAGCTGAGAAGGGCATATTCGTCCTGCATCTTTCTCGTTACGCCGTAAGCCTGTGCCGTATACTCGGCCGCTATGCCCATATCAGGATCGCCGATGTGTTCAGGAGAAAAGCGCGCCCGGGATGAGAAAGGGGAACGGCTGCTGCTCTCCGCTCCTCCCGCGATGTATGTGCTCCCCGCACCGGCTTTAACAAAGTGGCACGCGACCCTCACGGCGTCCAGTCCGGAGCCGCACTGCCTGTCGATGGTCGTACCGGACACGCTCAAAGGAAGTCCGGCGGCCAAGGCTGACAGCCGGGCGAGATTCCCGCCGCGGCCCGTCGCGTTTCCGATCAGGACTTCATCAATGTCTTCGGGCATGTTCCGGCTCAAATGGCGGATCAGCGGAGCTGCCAAATCTTCTGGGAGACAGCCTTTTAACAGGCCGTTTTCCCGGGCGAAAATTGTCCGTTTCGCATCCGTAATTACAGCTTCCATTCCATCATGTCCTTTGCCTGCTTTTGTACGGCGGCACGGGCGATCTTTCCGCCGGCTGTCTCCGGTATTTCTGAAAACAGCCATTTTTTCGGGATTTTATATGCCGCCAGCTGCTCGCGGCACTGTTTCTTCAGTTCCTTTACATTTGCATCTCCGTCGATCACCGCAACGGCGATGCTGCCCCAATAATCATCAGGAATGCCGATGACGGCCGCTTTTCTGACGCCCGGACAGCGGTTGAGCACACGTTCTATCTCTTCAGGGAATACATTCAGGCCGCCTGATACGATCATCCCGTTTTCACGTCCTTCGATATAAAGATAGCCTTCCCGATCAATATATCCCATGTCATCAACCGTCATCCAGCCGGAATCATCAGGTTTTGCGCCGTTGATGTATCCGGAAAATTTCATCGGGCTGTTCACAAAAATCTTCCCCGTTTCGCCCGGCATGCAGCGTTCTCCGCCGGGCCGGCGGATTTCGATTGTAACATTTTCAAACGGGCGGCCCGCCGCGTCAGGCTTTCGGGCGCTGTCTTCAGGCGATAAGAACGCCACGAAACTCAGCTCGGACGTTCCGTAAAAATCGTACAACCGCAGATGGGGATAGCGCTCTGACAACGCTTGTTTAGACGAAGCGGGCCAGTCTGCACCGGAAGAAATCACCTTGAGCGGTGTATCCGGAAACGCCTCTAGTGAGAGCAGGGCGTCCGTCATTGTCGGAACGGTATATAGAACGTCAGCTTGTCTGAGCCGGTCTTTCATTCCGGCCGGGTTGAATTTTCTTTGAAGGATGACGGTTCCGCCGATAAACAAAGTGCTGACGGCGCCGTATAAAAAGTGTGACGAGCGAAGCGTGCCCGGTACCAGCACTTTGTCATCAGGGGAAATGCCGAATTCACGTTTCGTACAAGAAAAGCTCTCCAGCCACGAACGGTGAGAGCGGGTGAAGGCTTTCGGCTTACCGGTCGATCCCGAGGTGAATCCGGTATAAAAGGGCAGGCCGGCGTTTTTGATAAAAGCGCCTTCCGTTTTTTCCGCCTCGATCAAAGGCCTGCATTCATCCCACAGGATGACAGGCGTTTTGACGCCGTCCAGTCTGCCGCTCAGCCGGCGGTCACAGATGACGAGGCCGGTTTTGCTGATGTTCAGCTGGTCCGCGAGTTCCGCCGCTGCCGAGCGGGGATCTAACGGAACCGCCGTGCAGCCGGCATGCGCCGCCCCTGCGAAAAGTTGTAAAAAAGGGATGCCGTTCGGCAGTAATATTGCAATGTTTTCGGGCTTACCTGAAAGGCTGCCAAGCCAGTTTGCGGTTTGGTTAACTAGCCTGTTCCAAGTTTGATAGGTGATCTGTTCTGTTTCTGTCTGAATTGCGATCTGTTCCGGCGCTTGTCCGGCTGTATCTGAATATGATGATGTAATCATGATGACTAAAATCAGCTTCCTTTCGTCGGCAAAAGCAGGCTTGCTTGAAGAGTTTTCCTGATTCTTACGGCTGCGAATGAGGCTGCGGCCGCTTTAAGCAGATCTCCGGGCACATAGATGAGGCTGAGCTTTACGGCAGTCAAGATATCAATGTGCATCATAAAAGCCTGAACGGGAATGCCGATGACATACAAAAACAGCACGCCGAACAAGAACTGTCTGATAAACAAATGGGGGACAGCAGCTGAGCGAAGGCCTTGGATGCTGAGGCTCAGCAGTAATGCCGCCAGCGGATATGCGATGAGATATCCGGCGCTCGGCCCGAAAAAAACCCCGAACCCGCCTCTGCCGCCTGAAAGGAGAGGCGCTCCGCATGCCACAATCAGCAAAAAAAGCAATTGGCTTAAAAACGCCGCTTTCGGTTTTAGGATGCTTCCCGATAAGAGTACACCGATCGTCTGGAGCGTAATCGGAACCGGCGTAAAGGATAAGAAAAGCGGCGGGAGCAGCCCCAAAAGTCCCATAATGGCGGTAAACACGGCAATATGCATCATTTCTGTCAATTTCATTATGTATTCCTCCAGCTTATCAAAATATGTTTATACAATAAAGCGAGTCTTTATATATGTCAACTCTATTATATTTTAAGTTAACATTAAAAAGACCGGCCCTTTATGAAAAAGGCCGGTCGGTTTATCTTTATTCTTCTGTAAGGATAACAAGTGAATCAACGGATGATGCAACGTGGGAAACCGCGCGGCTGACTTCTTGAAGGCCGCCGAGAAAGGCCTGCAAATCAACGTCGATTTTGCCTGTCTGGTCTTTGCTCGTTTTCATGCTTTGGACGATGTCATCAAACAGACGGTTGATCTGCGCCATTTTTTCTTTCGTTTCACTTACAAGTCCGTTTACATCTTTAATATGTTTGGACACAATGTTGATTTGTGTATTGGTATTGTTCACGAGCTCTGATACGGTGGAAACGGTTTTTTTCGTATCCTCTGAAAGCTTTCTTACCTCCGTCGCCACAACGGCGAACCCTTTGCCGTGCTCCCCGGCTCTCGCGGATTCTATTGAAGCGTTGAGTGACAGGAGATTCGTTTGCTCGGCGATCCCCGTCACGATGCCGAAGATTTTTTCGATCTGCTGGGCGATGTCATTCAGCTTGTCCATTTCTTCTTCAATCTGCAGAAGACTGGCGTCGATTTTATTCATCTGCTGCTGCTGGCTTTCAAGCTCTTTTTTCCCGCCGATTGATTTTTCTTCGACATGTACGGAAGTGACGGTGCCGGCTTTTGACGCCTCGGAAATGCCCTCGGATTTATCGACCAGCTCTTGCACGGCTCTGCTCGTTTCTGAAAACAAATCAGCGAGTGATCCGGATGTTTCCTGGATTTTTTGATGAAGGCGGGCTTTCTTTTCCTCTTGTTCGTCACGCTGGCAGTTATATTCGCTCTGGAATGCTTCAAGGACGAGCTGCTGTTCAAGATTCAATATTTTCGTCGTCGCTTTGATCGCTTTTAAAAGCTCATGCAAATCCGGAATGGTTGCTTCATATATGTTCATCATCGACAGAAGCAGATCCTGAAACGCTCCCATATACCATTTCGGTTCAAGGCCGATCCGCAAGTGGATGGAAGCGATGCGCTGTCTTTTTTCAATGAATTCATCATCAATCGTGCCGGCAAACATCTCATGGATATGACGCCGTAATGTTTTTTTCAGGCGCTCGACCGTGCTGTGGTCGTTAATGATCGTCATTAATGATTTTTCGTGATCCAGGTTTCGGTAAAAGGAATCGACGATTGTTGAGATATGTTCTTTAATTAACGGCTGCAGCTCTTCAAGCACATGAAGTTCTTCGTTTCCAAGCCTGACCATTTTCAGCTGTTTTTGGACATCTGCATATTGATTTGAAAGCGCGATGCGTTTTTTTCCATCGGCTTCCGAAAAATAAGCTGTTTCTTTTTTGCGGTCTTTTTTAAATAACAATATAAGTTCCCCCAGATATTCTCTTTTTCTTTTTATCGGTATGGAAGGAACTTGAATGAAGGAATCTGATAAAAATATTTTATTGCGAAAAAAAATAAAACCATTCGTACAGAATGGTTTAGTCAATCTTGGCTGAGGCGCTTCAGCGGCTTGATGGCGGGACCTTCGGCAACCGCGCCGTCGGGTGTGAACCGGGACCCGTGACAAGGACAGTCCCACGTCCGTTCGCCGTCATTCCATTCGACCTCACAGCCCAAATGGGTGCATGTCGTATCGACAAGATGCAGACAGCCTTTTTCATCTTTATAGGCGCCGGCCCGTTTGCCGTTTACCGTTACGATTTTTCCCTCCCCGGGCCGAAGAGTCTCAGGTGAAGCGTCCGGCCTCTCAAGTTTGCCCGAGATAAGGTGTTTGGCCACGTCGGCATTATAGGAAATCAGTTTTTTCAGTCCCGGATCTGCGTGGAAGCGTGACGGAATAAACAGGCCGGAAAACGGGTTCTTTTTGTTTTGAATATGATCAGCCAAAAGCTTCGCGGCGAGCGCTGAGCTTGTCATGCCCCATTTTTTAAAACCGGTCGCCGCCAAAATATGTTCTTCATCGCCCGAGATGGGACCGATGAACGGAATTTTGTCAATGGTGACAAGGTCTTGTGCAGACCAATGATATGGGATGCTTTCAACTCCGATTGTGTCTTCCGCAAATTGTTTCAGCGCTTCGTAATGCTCGGACATTTCTTTTCCCTGGCCTGTTTTGTGGCTTTCGCCGCCGACAAGCACCAGTTTTTCACCGTTCAGATCGGTGTATCGCAGTGATCTGGACGGCTTGTCTATGCTGAGATACATCCCGTCCGGATACGCTTGTTTCGGTTTTACCGCGAGTACGTAGGATCTGCTGGCATACATTCTGGCGGCGTAAAGCCCGCCTCCGTCATAAAAAGGAAAGTGGGAAGAGCAGACAATATAGCTGCACTTGATGCCGTGTCTGTTTTTCGTGACCACTTCCGGCTGCGGTTCTTTTTTTATGTCGATCGCAGCCGTCTGTTCAAAAATCCGCGCCCCGTTTTTAACGATCTCTTTGACGAGCGCCGCGCCATATAAAAGCGGATGGAATTGCGCCTGGTTCTTCATGGCGAGGCCGAGCATGCAATCAACGGGGACGGGAAGTTCTTTCACAAGCTCGTGTTCAATACCGAGCTTGGTATAAGCTTCCTGCTCACTGCGGATTTTTTTGACGCCTGATTCTGTATTGGTGTAAAGATATGCGTCTTGTTCAATCAGTCTGCAGTCAATCGAAAGGTCCTTGATGATCTGCTTCATGTCTTCCATGGCGCGGAGATGGGCTTCGAAATACAGCCTTGCGCTGGTCAGGCCGATCTGCTGAATAAGATCAGCATAGATGAAATCATGCTGGGCGGTAATTTTTGCGGTCGTGCCCGCGGTCGTCCCGTTTAAAATCCGGTCTGCTTCAATGACAGCGACACGGAAACCTCTTTTCGTCAGTTCGTATGCCGTTGTCAGGCCCGTAATTCCACCGCCGATCACCGCAACGTCGCATTCTGTATCTTCAGTGAGGGCGGGAAAGGAAGGAATGTCAGCTGTTGCTCTCCAATAGGAAGCCGGTTCCTCGTTTGAAAAAGTAGTCAATTCAAATTTACCTCCTCTGTTGTATATTCTTAATTTTTCCAATAAGACTCTATTCATACATGAAATTCGTATAAGATACTCAAATTACTCATAATATAGTAATTAATGTAAAGGAGTGATCAAAATGGCTAACCAGAAGAAGAAAACCTTGCCGCCGCAGCATCAAAACCGGCAGCCGGGCTTTGAATATGTAATGAACCCGCGCCCCGTTTTTGACAAACCGAAAGCGGCGAAAAAACTTGAAGGGAAAACGGCGATCATCACGGGCGGAGACAGCGGGATCGGCCGCGCCGTATCCGTTTTATTCGCGAAGGAAGGCGCTAATGTGGTCATCGTTTACTTTGATGAGCATCAGGATGCCGAAGAGACGAAGCAATATGTAGAAAAAGAAGGGGCGAAGTGTCTGCTGATCGCAGGGGATGTCGGCGACGAAGCCTTTTGCAACGATGTCATCCGCCAGGCGGGCCAAGCCTTTCCTTCCATTGACATCCTGGTCAATAACGCGGGTGAGCAGCACGTGCAGCCGGGGATTGAGAAAATCACGAGCCACCAGCTCATCAGAACGTTTCAGACGAATATTTTTTCAATGTTTTACTTAACGAAAGCCGCGCTCCCTCACCTGAAAAAAGGAAGTTCAATCATTAATACGGCCTCCATTACCGCCTATAAAGGCCACAAAACATTGATTGACTATTCAGCGACAAAAGGGGCGATCGTCACGTTTACAAGATCTCTTTCCCAATCTCTTGTCACTCAGGGCATCAGGGTAAACGCAGTGGCGCCGGGGCCGATCTGGACGCCGCTGATCCCGGCGAGCTTCTCGGCGAAGGAAGTGGAAGTCTTCGGCTCAGACGTGCCGATGCAGCGCCCCGGCGAGCCTGTTGAAGTGGCGCCAAGCTATTTGTACTTAGCAAGCGATGATTCCTCATATGTCACGGGCCAGACGATTCATGTGAACGGCGGCACCATCGTAAACGGATAATCTAAAAAAGCCAATCCATATGGATTGGCTTATTCACTCTGTTTGAGTGCGGCATATTCTTTTGAAAGCGTGAGGAACGCTTCTTTATTTTTATCATCAAGCGCCTTATTAATCTGCATGGTCAGCATGGCGAGCCGGCGTTTATACAAGGATTCATCAAGCACCATTTGAATGTAAATATCGGCCATTGTCACATCGAATTCGTTTGCTTTTTGCGTGTTGCGGGACTTCATGAGCTCAGTGTACGACTTTTTCTCTTTCATAAAGAATCCCCCCAATGCCTTTTTTATAGTATATGGATAACGGCCGGAAAAATCAATTAATTTTTATAATCTTTAGACAACTAATACTTGGAAATATATCGACATATCCTGCAAATTGACGAAAAAACGAAAATGATCATCGTATAAATGAGGTGAAACGAAAAAGAAAAACAATATTTAAATAGTAATTTAAGACTAAATTACATCTTTAAAAGGTGATTTTTAGCTATATTCAAAAAAAACCTGTCGTTTTCCAATGACAGATGATAGATTATTAGTATAAATTTTCAAGAAAAGGATTGGAGGCTGCACATTATGTGCCAGAAAACACACGCACCCTTAGAAAGCTACGAAGTAAATCGTTCAACCATCGCTGTTTTGCCTGAGGAAATAGACGGTAAAATGGGGTCGAAGGTCATTGAAAAAGACTGCATTCTGTATGTCAGCATGAAGCCGATTCACATCATCGACAGAAGCTGCCGCTACTTTGGCTCCAGCTATGCCGGGAGAAAAGCGGGAACATATGAAGCGATTAAAATTTCTCACAAGCCGCCGATTATGGTGGACCCTTCAAATCACATCTTTTTATTCCCTACACTTTCTTCTGCAAGGCCTCAATGCGGCTGGATATCTCATGTGCACGTTAAAGATTTTCAACCGACGGCATTTGATGACACAGCTGTCACGTTCTCAAACGGCAAAACGATGGAACTGGAAGTATCCTATCATTCTTTTGAAAATCAGGTTTACAGAACCGCCTATCTCAGAACCACTTTTCAGGACAGGATGGGCAGTCATATCCCGAAGCGGCAGGAATTCATGCTGTATCCGAAAGAAGAGCGGACAAGAATGATCTACGACTTTATTTTGCGGGAGCTGGGGGAGAGATATTAGAGAAAGCTGTGATGTGAAGGGACGGGCCCTCTCCTTTTGGGGAGGGCTTTTTTCGATTTACATGCCCGGATAGAGTTGTATCGTGTCCGTCTGTTGGCTATGATGATGTAAAGAGTAATGATATTTCATTTTAGGAGAGATGGGCATGGATGTATTTGCAAAATATATATCAGGAATCGATAACCCGGATCACCGTCTCAAAGCAGAGGAAATTTTGTCGTGGACGGCTGGCCAATTTCCGAACTTAGAAGCGCAGATCAAGTGGAACAAACCGACATTTACCGATCACGGCACCTATATCATTATGTTTGCCGCGGCAAAAAATCATTTGAGCATTTTACCTGAAAAAGAGACGATGGAGCATTTTGCCGATGACATCGCTCAAGCCGGGTACAGCGCTTCTTCGCGCCTGTTCCGAATTCGATGGACTGATCCGGTGCACTATGATCTGCTTAAGAAGATCATCGAATTTAACATCAAGGAAAAAGCTGAAAATCCGGGGTTTTGGCGCTAGCGGACGTGATGTTGAAGGAGGAAGACATGGACGTTTTCAAAGACTATTTATCAAGTATCGACAGCCCTGATCATCGTCTGCGAATGGAGGAAATCCTGTCGTGGACGGCTGGCCAATTTCCGAACTTAGAAGCGCAGATCAAGTGGAACACGCCGATGTTTACCGATCACGGCACCTTTATTATCGGCTTTGCGGCGGCAAAGCATCATGTAAGTGTTTCCCCCGAAGAAGCTGGAATTGCGCATTTTGCCGACGACATTGCCCATGCCGGCTACAGCGCTACTTCCCGTTTGTTCAGAATTCTATGGACTGAACCGGTGCATTATGAGCTGCTTGAACGCATGATTCAATTCAATATTCAGGATAAGGCGGACTGCTCAGCATTTTGGCGGAAATAATGAAAGAAATGTTAAAAAAACAACCCTGAGGAGGGCTGTTTTTTTATTAAAAGTAATCCGAGAAATAAGGGGTTTGCGTTTCCAGCAAATCCTCAATGAATTCCAATGTGTCCGGGCTGCATTCGAGCCGGCCCGTGCGGTGTAGGTATTCTGGTTTCCGGTATGCAAATAATAATGCCGTCATCGTCTGAATATCCAGTTTCGCCGCATCAGCATCGCCGCCCGGGCTTAAAACGGCTTTTCCTTCAGGCGAAATCTCCGCTGTAAAGACGCCCTGATTCCATTCAAGCAGCGGATCTTCCAGTGTAAAAGACCATGTCCGCTTCTCTTTTTGCGGTTTAAAGGGATACTGATTGATAAATTGCTCAATATCGACAATCCGGGCCATAAAGTAAGGAGAAATCGTTTCCTCAATTTCAGCATCTTCTAACAGAAAGGCGATCGGTTCATTAGAATAATTGTCGCCGACGACTTTTGTCACCATGGAGAAATGAGCCGAAATAAAGTTCCACAGGCCTCTTCGCGCTTCTTCATTTACATATACCATTTCTTTAATATGAAAAACTTCATCTGCAATCCAGTAAAGAACATAACCGTTCGCCTGTCTGGATTGGTCATAATACACGGCAGCCGTAAGCTCTTCTAAATCCCAGCGCCAATATTCATCCCATGCCAGTTCATTTCTGATCATGGCCGCATGGCTTTTATGCGCGAATCGGCTGTATACTTCTTTAATGACCTCATGTTCCGGCTCGACGCGTTCCACTTCACCGGAAACGGTGCTCATTTTCGGGAGCTGAAAGTCTTTCACCTCAAACGTCATTTTATCGCTGATAATTTCCCAGCCTTTTCTTCTGTAGTAAGGGATGGAGTAGGGGAACAAATAGGATACGGACTGACCGCGCTCACGCATGTCAACTAATGCTTTGTATAACAGTTTCGCCATTAATCCCATATTGGCGTACTCGGGATATGTTCCGACCCCCGTCACACCGCCCATTTCGAACGTTTTATTAAAAATCCGGACTTGAAATGGATAAACGGCCGCCTGTGAAACGAGTTTGTCTTTGTCAAACCAGCCCAATACATGCGCTTGTTCCAAAACGGGGAGTTTTGCGGAGGCGATTTCGGGTTCCTTCCATCCCACTTCATGCAGATTACTGTTCGTGACTTGGAAAACATATCGGAGCAGCTGATTAAATTGCTGCAAATGTTTCGGTTTGACTTTCTTTAATTCAAGCCTTTTTTCTCTGTTCATAAATTTCGCTCCTGTATGAATAATGACTGAACGTCAATCATTTTTGTGGTTTACATAAAGTGTACATGAAAATCCGCCTCGTTTCCAATTTTTCACCCGGCGGCAGTATTGACATAACGAAACGCACGATGACAGAAATCGTGCGTTCAAAATTCTTTATTTGATGACAGACATGCTGACGCTGCTGCCTGACACTGTCAATTTGGCAAAATCCTGTGTATCAATCACAGGTGTGACTGCTTTATTGTCGATCGTGATGTTCGTAAAGGCTGTTGAGAAGTTTGATTTGATGTAAGGGCGCTGATCCTCTGATGTGACCGCGACGGTGGCGAGCGCTTTCCATTTTGAGACAGAGCCTACATTGGTTTGGGCGAGTTCTGAGATAATGCGGCCGGTGTATCCGTCATTATTTGTGCCCCAGTATGTGGCGCGGGTATTGCCGTTCAGATTTTTGTAGATGGTCAGCTGTACGGTGCTGCCGGGCCGGAAGCCTTTCGTATAGGTGAATTGGCTTTCTCCTTCCAGATACTTGACCTGGCCTTGTCCCTTTGAACCGACTTTCATGATCGGTTTCCATACATGATAGGTGTCACTGTACTGAAGTCCGATATCAGCCTCTGTGCCTCCGGTAAATCCTGAGTAAATATAGGCTGTCCCATTTGACACCTGAATTGAGCTTGGAAGCTGAATTTTCGTGACGAGAACTGAGCCCGTGCTGTTCAGGTAGGCCCTTCCGCCGATTCCTTTGCTGAGCTGGGACGCCGCTTCCGCCGTATTGGGGCTGATCACCCCCGGAATTTCCGCCGTACATGTGCCGAATAGAACGGCTGTAGTGAGCACACCCGCAAAAAGCCCTTTTTTCATCATCATTTCTCCTCCTATCATCATAGTCAGATCGCGCTATCAATTCATATTATAAAAGGTTTTGGGAAAAATTCCATAAAAGATATACGGGCGGACGTAAATTAAAACTATTTTCCTATTTATCTTGTAAATGGATATTATTTGAACTATGATATGTTCAGCAATACCGCATAACTCAGGAGAGGGGATAGGATAGAAATGAAAAAGACGGCAGCTGTGCTTTTGTCTTTCGGTCTTGTGTTCGGATGTTCATACGGAGCGGGGCAGACGGCAGAAGCGAAAACAAAGGTGAAAACGTATCAAAACTGCAAGGCGCTGAATAAGGTGTATAAGGGCGGCGTGGCCAAATCGTCGAAAGTGAAAAACAAGGGCGGCAGAACAAAGTACAAGCCGTATGTATCAAAAGCGCTTTACAATGCAAATAAAAGACTTGACCGAGATAAAGACTATATCGCATGTGAGAAATAAAAAAACAAGCCTCTTTAAAGAGGCTTGTTTTTTTAAATGGATTCGGCGGTGACGGCGGTTCCGTATCCGATTAATTCGGATGTGTTCTGTCCTGCGGTCAGTTCGAACCGCAGGCCGACGATGGCGTTCGCTCCGAGCTGCTCCGCCTCTCTGATCAGCCGCTCTTTCACCGCTTTTTTGGAGTCTTCCAGCATTTCAGTATAGCTTTTCAATTCGCCGCCGACGACAGATTTTAAGCCTGCAAGCAAGTCTTTGCCGATGTGTCTGGACTGGACGATACTGCTTGTCACCAAGCCTTTCACTTCCGTAATCTGTTTTCCGGCGACGGTTTCGGTCGTTGTCATGATCATGCGTTTTTCCCCTTTCGTGTATCTTACCGCTATCTTACCATTTAAGCCGCCTTTTCGGCTGCGCTGATTTGTTTTTTTCTGACTGCGGCGCTGACTGCAAACATGACGGCAATGTTCAGAACCAGTGCGATGATGCCTGTATTCATATCCTTAACGATCTGCGGAAGAAACGGAAAGAGGGTTCCGATGGTTGATTCGGTCAGCGTAATGAAGGCCACCGTTCCGACCCCGGCCGTTATGCCGGCAAAAGCGCCGTGGCTTGTGATGAAACGCCGCTTCGGCAGGCTGAATAAGAGGGCGGGGAAAAGCTGGGTGACAAGGCTGTAGCCCATTAAAAGCAAGGTGACGATGGTATTTCCGCCTTTCAGCGTAAAATATACGGATATCAGCGCGATGACGGGTACGGCGTATTTTGCGAGCCGTGAGACTTTTTCGTCAGTCGTGCCGGGCAGAATGGCTTTGTACACATTTTTGGCGAACAGCGTGCTTGAGGCCATTAATATCATTGAACCGGGTACAAGCGCCGTCAGAATGCCCGCCGATCCGATCAGTCCGACAAACCAGGGATCAAAGGTTTTCACAGACAGCTTTAATAAGGCGAGATCCGTGTCCGCCCCTTTTAAACCGGGCACCTGCAGAATCGCCGCAAATCCGGTAAAGATGACAAACAGCAGGACGAGCTGATAAAGAGGCATGATGATTGCGTTTTTCCGAAACACCCGAGGATGCTCCGCCGAATAGGAAGCGGCAAATGTATGGGGCCACATATAAAAGCCGAGGGCGGTCAGCAAAACCGTTGAGCTGAACCAGGAAACGCTCTGTCCGGTTTCCGGCAGCGTGAGAAAACCGGGTTTTGCGGCGTCAATTTGTTTGAACATCTCCGTAAATCCGCCATAGTAATGAATGGGCAGATAAATGCCTAAATACAGGACGATGCCTAAAATCATGATATCTTTAACGACTGATATCCACGCTGAACCGTGGATTCCTGATATCATCACATAAATCGTGATGGAGACAGCGCCGATCCAGACAGCGGCTGAGGGCGGAATCTGTCCGTATGACGTTGCTGAAACAATTAATCCGAGCCCTTTCAGCTGCAGGACGAGATAGGGGATGAGGGATGCGATGCCGACGAGCGATACGAGAATGCCGAGGAGCGGGCTGTTGTATTTTGAAATAAAAAAATCTGATTGCGACATCAGTTTGTGTTGTTTGGCGTAAGTCCACACGGCTGGCAGAAGCCAATATGACAAAATGTAGGCAAGGCAGCCGTACGCGATAATATAAAAGGCGGGGCCTCCTTTTCCGTAAGCCCATCCGCTTCCGCCGAGGAATGTAAAGGTCGTGTATATTTCTCCCGCCATTAATAAAAAGACAAACATCGTGCCGAAGCCGCGTCCGCCCACCGTCCATTGTTCAAGGTCCATATGTTTTCCTTTTCGGGCCCGGATTCCGAGATATACACAAAACAGGAGCACGGCGGCCATTACGGGAAATGCTGCGTTCATTCCGCCTCACCCGCCTTGTTTTCTTTGTCCAATTTGTAAACGGCGGCCATCAGAACGGAAGTCAGCACCGCCCAGATGACGACATACGCGAGAATGAAAGGCATTCCGAAAACATAAGGCGTCACCCGGTTGGCAAATGGAATGCCGGCGAGAATTCCGAAAAAGGGCAGGGCGGCGAGAACATGAATCAGTTTCATAACATTCCTCCTTTTCATTGAAAACAGCGTGTCCCGATTATAAAGAAAATCATGTCGAATGTATAGTGTGAATAGTCTGAAATTTATCAGTTGAAAAGGAAAAGCAGTCCCGGCTGCTTTTTAAATGGTCGCAAGAGACAGGTAATATTCTAATAAGGCGGTTACCTGTTCCCGTATTCTCGGGTTGAAATAACGGTGTTTTTCTTCATAGCCGTTAATGGTGCATATATAAAGCGTAAATGCTTCGTCTCTTTCCGCTTCGTATATTTTAATTTTACGCTTTCTTAACTCTTTTCGAACATCACTCAAATCCTTTTGTGCTAATTTTAAAGAGCAGCTGATAAGCTGTTTATAGGGTTGTTTTAATTTGAACGGGCACGAATCAAGCGCTTCGAGGTCCCGGTTCAGGATGGCAGCCGCCATGGGCAGAAACAGCCCTTTTTCGATGAGATCGCGGGTGCTGCTCCGGATGTCAGGCATAAATACTCCTTCTTTCTTAAAAAAGAGAACGTTTGTTCTTATTTTATACTCGCTTACACGATATTTCAAGTCGGAAAATCTCGTAAACATTTTCGTTTTTTGGAGATAATGTGTAGAATAAGGATAGACAAACTCGTTAAGGAGTATAAACGTTGGAGCAATTTTTATCATATTTGACTGAGGAACAGCTGACGGAATGGTTCCAAAGCTATAGAGCTTTCGGCCCGGCGGCTGCGGCTGCACTGCCTTTTATTGAAGCGTTTCTTCCGTTTTTGCCGCTCGTTGTATTTGTGGTGGCGAATACGAATGCATTTGGTTTGTGGGAAGGTTTTTTTCTGTCATGGCTCGGGTCTGCGGCAGGATCGATGCTGATGTTTTATGCCGTCCGCCGTTTCGGACAGAAAAGAGCTTTCGGTTTCATCCGCAGGCATCAGACCATAAGGCGGATGATGCTCTGGGTTGAGCGGCACGGTTTCGGTCCGCTGTTTATTTTACTTTGCTTCCCCTTTACGCCGTCCGCTGCGGTTCATATCGTTGCCGGCCTGTCACGGGTGGGGGCGCTGCAGTTTATATCAGCAGCCGCTATGGGGAAAATGGTCATGATCTTTATGATCAGCTTTATCGGGTATGATCTTCACGCACTCATGACACAGCCTTTCAGGATGGCGGGCGCCATAATGGTGATCGCGGTGCTGTGGTATGTCGGAAAGCATATCGAACGGCGTTTACAGATGAGAATCAGTCAGCATGAGAAAGACGGAGGGAGACAGGAATCTTGAAAAAACGATTTTGGTTTATAGCCGGCGTGCTTATCGTTGTTTTGGCCATACAATTAAAGAATGCCATTTTTATTGATTATAAAGTCGAAGGAATCAGCATGAATCCGACCTTTAAACAAGGAAATGAGCTGATGGTCAACAAGTTTTCCCATCGTTACAAAACGATCCGCCGTTTCGATATTGTCCTGTTTAAAGGCCCGCACCGCAAAGTGCTGATCAAACGTGTCATCGGGCTCCCCGGCGAGTCAATCGCATACAGGGAGGATCAGCTGTATGTGAATGGAAAACGGGTGGCGGAACCGTTTTTAAAACCGTTAAAGTCATCATTGTCCGCCGGGAGCCATGTGACCGGTGATTATACGCTGAAGGAAACGACCGGGCGCAAAAGCATACCGAAGGGACAATACTTTGTTATTGGCGACAACCGCATATACAGCCTCGACAGCCGTCATTTCGGTCCGATTAAGGATAAAGACATTGTCGGAGTCATCAGTGAATCAGACGCCAAGTAAACGGCGTCTTTTTTTTCGGAAATGATTGTAAAAAAGCAGAGGGAAGACTATAATGAAAATTGTTACGCGCGAAACAAAAAGGAGGCGTTTTATTTTTTGGTGATTTTGTTACTCGTGTAACAAAAAATATGAAAGAGGGCTGATGAGATGAAAACACAGGCTGCCATTATCGGGGGAGGTCCGGTCGGGCTTATGCTTGCATCAGAACTGGCGCTGGCCGGAGTGAAAACGACTGTCATTGAACGATTGAAAAAGACGGTGCCATATTCCAAAGCGCTTATCATGCATCCGCGCACACTTGAGCTTTTTGCCATGAGAGGCATATTGGAACGCTTTTTGGAAAAAGGGACGAAGGTGTCTTCCGGCCATTTTTCCATGCTGGATACACGGCTGGATTTTTCTCGGCTGGATACGAATCAGAATTATTCGTTAATGCTGCCTCAGGCAGAAACGGAGCGGATTTTGGAGGAGTATGCATCAAGTCTCGGCGCAGACATCATCCGCGGGGCGGAAGCGGTGGCTGTCACCCAGACGGATGACGGAGTGGAGACGGTGTTCCGGGACGAAAGCGGTATCCGCACTCTTCACAGCTTATATGCCGCGGGTACAGACGGAGCGGGGAGCATTGTCAGGAAACAGGCGGGCATCGCTTTTTCGGGCACTGATGCCGACTTAACAGGAACGCTCTGTGATGCCGCTTTGAAACATCCGCCCGAATCTTCCTTTTTTTCAACGTGCCGCCTGGAGGGATCGGTTGTGATTGTCCCTCTTACGGACGGACTTTTCCGCGTTCTCATCGTTTCTCCGCACGCTCCGCAAAAGCGGAAGGAAGAGCCGGTCACCGAAAATGAGCTGAAAGAAGACCTGCGGCGGATATGCGGCACTGATTTCGGATTGAGTGATCCGGTATGGATGTCGCGGTTCGGCAATGCCGAGCGTCAGGCCGAACAATACCGATCAGGCCGGGTTTTTGTGGCCGGTGATGCGGCGCACATTCATTTTCCCGCAGGCGGCCAAGGGCTGAACACGGGGCTTCAGGATGCCTTCAACCTCGGCTGGAAGCTGGCGGCGCAAATGAAGGGGAAAGCGGCGCCTCATCTTCTGGACAGCTATCATCAGGAAAGGCACAGCACAGGAAAAGAAGTATTGCACAATATAAAAACCCAGATAAAGCTCATGGATTTTACCGAGTCGGGGATGGCATTAAGAGAAACGATGACCGCTTTGCTGGATTTTCAGGAGTCCAACCGTTTATTGGCGGGAAAAGTATCCGCGCTTGATCTGCATTATGAACCGGATGCGGAGCTGCCGCCGCATATCCTGAACGGAAAACGCCTGCCGGATATCGAATTGATCCTTCATGACGGGCGGCTGACCCGGCTGTATGATTTTCTTCATAAGGGCGCCTTTGTGCTTTTATCATTAAGAGGGAGCATTCCCGCCGGTATTGATACGGACAGCGTGGCAGCTGTCAGGGCGGAGCTTGCTGAAACACGTGCCGATTGGGATGACGTCCACACCGTTTTAATCCGGCCGGACGGCCACGCGGCATGGGCAGCCGGCGGCTCGGGACGTGAAGCGGAAGAAGCTGTTCTGGCCGGTTTGGAGAGATGGGGATTCATCTGATACCCTTTTATGCGCCTGTGTGATTGTTTCTTGTGTAACAAAACGTTATAGTAAAAGAAACAATCAATACGGAAGGGTGATTCAGCAGTTGGACAGAAGACAGCCAGACCATGCAAAACACATGATTCTTGAAGGGCTGACAGATATTTTTCACGAGCAGGAGAGGTGTCAGGAGGACATCAGGGCGTCGTTGGCCGGACGGATGGACGAACTCCGTGAAGAAAACGGAAAAAAATTACATCTGACCTTGACGGAAATTCACATTTTGTCGTGTATCGGAGATCATGAACCGATCAATGTCACGTCAATAGCGGAAAAAATGAAGACGACAAAGCCGACCGTGTCGAGAAGCTGCGCGAAGTTTTTGGAAGCCGGCTTTCTGCGCAGGACCCGGCTGAGCGACAATAAAAAAGAAGTCTATTTCCGGCTGACTCCTGCCGGGAAAGAGCTGCATTCTCTTCATCATGAATATCATGAATTGATAAAAAAGCGGCTCTTGGCGTTTTTAGACCGCTATACAGATGAAGAACTGTTATTTGCTGAACGGCTGTTCCGTGATCTTTCAGCAAACTGGCGGTCTGTAAATGGCGGCGGAGAGCTGTTCAAATAAAAAACACGCATATGGATGCGTGTTTTTTTATTCGGATCATGTTCCTCTTTCTGCCCGGCCTCTCTCGCCGTGTGCCCGTTTCAGCTGAGAAAGGTGGTGCAGCAGCCGATAGAAGGGCGGAAGCATGGCGATGACGAGAACGATCCGGATGACCTGAACCGCGACGACGAAAGTCGAGTCTTCGTGCAGGGTGATCGAAGTCGCCGCCATCTCGGCGATCCCGCCGGGAGAAAAGGCGAGAACAGATGTAATCATGGAGATGCCCGTTAATTTAGAAACCGCAATCGCGCTCAGAATCATGGCGGCGATTAATCCGACGGAAGAAATAAATCCGACGGTCAGCACTCTCGTCACGCCGGTGAACATGCTTTTGTACATTTTTGATCCGATTGTGGCGCCGAGAAAAATTTGTGACAGCTGGTTCGCTTCCGGCGGCCACCAGGCCAGCATGTCTTTGCCCGCCAAGGCGGACACGCCGATTTCCGCAGCAGCAACGCCGATCATGCTGCCGAGCAGCCAAGGGGCGGGAAATTTCAGCCGTTTTGCGCCTTTGCTTGCAAGCCAGGCAGCCAAAATAAATCCGGCCGTTAACAAGACGGGAGTAAGGCCCGGATGTAAAGCTCCTGCCGAAACGGCTCCGGCTGATGTCTGAGCCGCACCGTTTTGTTTGGTAAATAAGAAAATGACGAGAAACGGTATTGTCATGACGACCAAAAGGACGCGCGTCAGCTGAATAAGGCTTACAATCGCGGTGTTTGCGCCGACTTCCTGGGCGATACCGGGCATGGCGGATAAACCGCCCGGCGCCGTGCCTACAAAGCTTGTCATCATGTCCGTCCGGCTGAACCGAAAGAGCACATATCCGGAAACAAGCGCCATCACGATAGAGAAAATCAGCATGAAGCCTACCGGAAGCCAATGCTCCCGTAAAACCGACAGAACGGACAGGTTCAGTTTCTGGCCGAGTTCGATGCCGAGGATCATTTGTCCCGCTGCAAGCCATCTGCGGTGAATCCCTCTTCTGTCAGGCGCCATGAACAGCCAGCGGGGCCTCGTCATGGAGAGGATGCAGCCGGCGGCCAGCGTTCCGAGCATCCAGGCGATCGACATCCCTGTAAGCGAAAGAAGAAACCCCCCTGCCGCACTGATGAGAATAAACCAGATATCCGTAAGGAGATGTTTGTCTTTCTTCAATGAAAACCCTTCTTCCTGAAACATTCATATTAAATTGTTAAGCTCGTTAACCTTACTATTACTATAGTATAGATTTTGAGATAAATAAATAATGAATTATTTCTCATAATCCATTCATTTTTCTTATCGCAAACGCAAAAAAAGCTCCGGAGATGGGTGAGTGCACCCTACTCCGAAACCTCGCCCGCTTTTCCTTTCCACACAAAGGTCAATCCCAGACCGAGAAATAAAACCACACCTGCGAACAGAAACGGGAAGTGAATATTCATATCAAATAAAATACCGCCCAGAGCCGGGCCGAAAATGGTGCCCAAACTCGTGTATGTTGAGTTCATACCGGCAACAAACCCCTGCTGATTTCCTGCGATTTTCGATAAATAAGTAGTCAGTGCCGGGCGCAGTAAATCAAACGCAAGGAAAATGATGCAGGTGACAGCGAGCACGGGCAAAAATCCTGACATCACCGTAGAAACGAAAGCCAGCACAGCGCCGATGATCAGACAAAGCTGAATGACTTTTTTCTCCCCGAGGAAGTTGACAAGTCTTCCGAACGCGAGTACTTGAATGAGGACCGCCACAATGGAGCTGAACGTAATAATAATGGCGATATCCTTTGGCGTGAAGCCGAATTTATGGTTTGTAAATAAGCTGAATACCGTTTCGTACGCCGACAGTCCGAATGCCAAAACAAAAACGATGATAAAGGCGATCAAGTAGTTTGGATGAATCGACTTTTTCAAATCTTTTAAGAAGGTTGATTCTTTGACGCTTTCCAGCTGCTTTGCGCGTTCTTCTTTAGTTAACGGCTCTTTCAGCATAAAGACAGAGGAAATCACTGCGATAAATGCAATTCCCGCCGCAAAGAAAAACGGCATACGAACGCCGTGATCGGCAATAAATCCTCCTATGCCGGGCCCGATGATAAACCCTGTGCTGATGGCGGCAGATACATAGCCCATCGCCTTCGATCTTTCCTGCACCGTCGTAATATCTGCGACATACGCTGTAACAGCGGGCATGATAAAAGCGGCACTGATGCCCCCCAGCACCCTTGCGAAATATAAAATGGAGACATGTGTGCCCAATCCGAAGGTCAGTTCGGATAATGCGAACAAAAACAGTCCGGCGAGAATCATGATTTTTCTGCCGAAGCGGTCAACCCATCTCCCCGCAATGGGGGATGCAATTAATTGCGCAACGGCGAAGGCAGCGACAAGGTATCCCATTGTGCTGCCCGTCAAGTGCATCACATTCATAAACAGCGGCATAACGGGAATGATCAATCCGATGCCTAAAAACGCAATAAATATGTTGCTTAATAAGATGATGAGTACCGCCTTTTGTTCTCTGATCGGTTTTTGCATGTTGTTTCTCCTTTGTCAGCTGTCATTCTGTTTATCAGCGCTGATCGACCCGTGAATAAACACGGAGATGGCTTCTTTTTGCAATTCGATTCTTTGCTGAATGGTATCGTTTTTATATAACACATCTAAACCGTAGAAGACGGATAGCAGGATTTTTACTTTTGATTCGACATGATGAATGGACCAGCTGCCGTCTTGATTTCCCTCTTCTAAGATCTCTCTCATCACATCGTCATATTCAATATCAATTTTGTTGAGCCGCTTTACGACCTCCTCTGACGTAAACGCACTCGCATAAAACTCTTCACTTGCTCTCATAAGCGGGTAATTGATGCTCATCCGGCTGAGCAGCTCCGCAAAGCCCGTCAATTTTTCGGCAGCATCTTTCAGATCAGCTTCCATTTCCCTCCACGTCTCGATCATCACGCGGTGATCCTCTTCCATGATATGAAGAAACAGAAACTCTTTTCCTTTAAAATGGTGATATAGATTGCCTTTACTGATTTCGGCCGCCTCTAAAATCTCCCGAATCGATGTTTCTGAATATCCTTTTTTTGCAAATAAGTCACGCGAAGCGGATACGAGCCTGTTCTTCGTCTTTTCGCTCTTTCCGGCACCGCCTTTTGTATTTGTCACTTCACACAGATCCTTTCCGCCTCATTCATATCGTTGTCCCGGCAAAGCGGGGCTCGGTTCGTTTAAAACCGACCAGTTGGTTTATTTTATTATAAAGGGTTTTTGCTGATTATACAATGAAGAAGGTATCCATTGTTTAGAGGGAGTATAAAACGGCTCGAAAAGTAAACCCCATTCTCTCATGTTGAAAGAACGGGGTTTGTCAGCGGTCTGAAGACTCCCGGCGGGGGAGCGTGATCTGCCTGAACCGTTATTTGCCGGTATTCACCTCGGTGTAGCTTGTGTTCGGCGCGTTTGATACCGTTCCCCCTGTATGGTGGGAAGGAGAGTGGGCCATATCGTATAAAAACCAGACGGCATGACGCTGCTCGTCAAATGCTGTGCGGGCAAATAACCGCTTCGCTTCCGGATGCACCGCTCTATCGGATGCCTGCAAATAAAAATCATTCGTTTTCTGCTCATCATAAAACGCCGCCCTCAGTCCTTCTCTGTATGTGTGCGGACAATGCTCCGTCTGTTTCGGCGTCAACTGTTTTCCGGTAATTGACGTATACAGTGAAGAGAAAGCGTGCAGGTGGCGCACTTCTTCCTCTCTGATATGTTCGATTCGTCTTCTGATTTCTGCGGTCGGCGCTTTTTCGGCTAATATTGAGTAGCAAATCACAGCGCTGTATTCACCGTTTATGGATTTTACCAGATCCTTGATAAGCACAGAATCGTCACTGCAGATGGCTGTATAATGAAAAAAATTCTCGTGCATTGGACTCACCCCCGGATGTTTATAGGGTATTATACGGCGGCAGCCCGTGACATGTGCGGATGTCATTTTTATTCTTGATCTAGCGGCGATGTAATATGGTCGTCGTATGTGTCGACAAAAAGCCGGCCGTTGCTTCCGCGCACAGCGTATACGACGTCTTCCGGTTTGAGGTTTCTCTTGTCCAATTCTTCTCTCAGCCATTTTTCCGATACGTGGTTTTCTTCCAGATTCTTCATCACCAGCCGGCCGTCCATAATCAGCTCAACGGCAAAGTTCTTTTCATGTCCGGCAAAGATGCCGAGATCCTTTCTTGTAACGGGCGCAAATTCCGGTTTGACCTCCACTGACATGCTGCCGTTTGTTTCAATGATGGCAGTCTGAACCTGAGAAATGTCAAATACGTCATTTACACGCAGCTGCTGGTTCAAGTAGTCGATGGTATAACGCATCGTTTTCATATTATGCTCAAGTATTTTACCGTTTTGAATGATAATGGTCGGTTTGCCTGCAAAGAAACCCCTAAGGGCCCTGTTTTTCATAGAAAGATATGCGACAAGGTAAATGATTGCCACGAAAATAATGTAGGCAATGACATGATAATGAATCGGCAGCTTTGTATTAAACGACAGATTTGCCGTGATGGCGCCGAGCGAGATGGCCGCAATGAAATCAAAAAGCGTCATCTGTGAAATGGTTTGTTTACCGAGTATCCGGGCGCCGATAAACAGAATGCTGAACGACAGAGCCGTCCGTACAATTACTTCGGGATATTCTGACATCATCATTAGTCCTTTTTTCTTTATTTTGGTCAAAAACGATATTTTTTAAAACAGTCATCCCGTTTTTACCAGCAGATGAGATTGGTCATTTTCGTCAACTTTCGATAAAATGTAGAAAGATAAAAAGAGAGGGGTCTTTTAATTTGGGTGTTGAGTTTTTAGTAGGCAGATCGGGGAGTGGGAAAACGAGGCTGATTATCGACAGCATTCAAGATGAACTGCGCCGGGAGCCGTTCGGGAAACCGATCATTTTTCTAGTCCCGGATCAAATGACGTTTTTAATGGAATATGAGCTTGCTAAAACGCCGGATATCGGCGGCATGATACGCGCTCAAGTGTTCAGTTTTTCGCGTTTGGCGTGGCGCGTGCTTCAGCATACCGGGGGCATGAACCGCCCGTTTGTGACGACGACGGGTGTGCAGATGCTTTTAAGGAAACTGATTGAAGAATATAAGCACGAGTTTAAAGTGTATCAAAAAGCGAGTGACAAAACCGGATTCACTGAGCAGGTGGAACGGATGCTGACAGAGTTTAAGCGGTACTGTATTGAGCCTGAAGACGTCCGCCGCATGGCGGAAAGCGGAACGGCGTCAGAATATCGCGGAGAGCGGATGCTGTCTGAAAAACTTCATGATTTAGGCATTTTATATCAGCAGATGGAAAGAAGCCTCGCCGGACACTATTTGCATTCAGAGGATTATTTGACGCTGCTCGCTCAGCAGATTCCTTTGGCGGACGTTGTAAAAGGCGCCCGTGTTTACGTCGACGGATTCTATCAATTTACGCCGCAGGAATTAAGGGTGCTGGAGCAGCTGATCATGCATGCTGAACATGTCACATTCTCGCTGACGGCGGACAGCCCTTCGGCGGAACAGGCACCGGATGAGCTCGATCTGTTCAGAATGACGGGAAGCACATACTATAAGCTTTATCAGACGGCAAAGGAATTGAATGCCGATATTTCCTGCAAGGAACTGCATGGCACGAAGCGGCATCAGTATGCGCCGGAGCTTGCCTGTATAGAGTCGCAGTACGATGTGCGTCCCGCCGCGGCGTATACCGGCGGACAGGAAGCTTTTACCGTCATGCAGGCGCAAAACAGAAGAGCTGAGCTTGAAGGTATTGCCCGGGAAATTCAATCACTTGTCCGGGATGGAGGATACCGGTACAAAGATATGGCGATTCTCATCCGTCAGCCGGAAGATTATAAAGATTTGCTGAAGGAAGTGTTTGCCGATTACGGGCTTCCTTATTTTATTGACGGAAAAGCTTCTATGCAGCATCACCCGCTTATTGAATTCATCCGTTCAAGCCTGGATGTCGTGAAGGGGAACTGGAGATATGAAGCGGTGTTCCGCTGTGCGAAAACCGAACTGTTATTCCCGCTTGATCAGCCGGAGCAGAAAATAAGAGAGCAGGTTGATCAGCTTGAAAATTACTGTATCGCCTACGGCATTAAAGGGGAGCGCTGGACGAACGGCGAGCGGTTTGTATACAGGCGCTTCGTATCGCTCGATGAGGATTTCGCGCAGACGGATCAGGAAATAGAGATGGAACACATGCTGAATGAGACGAGAGAGTGGATAGCTGCACCCCTTGTCCGGCTTCAGAACCGGATGAAAAAAGCGAAAACGGTTCAAAGCATGGCGGAGGCTCTTTATCTCTTTTTGGAAGATACCGATGTTCCCCTGAAGCTGGACCGGAAAAGGCAGCGGGCCGAAGAGGCCGGAAACATGATCGAAGCGCAGCAGCACGGCCAGGCGTGGGATGCCGTTATCCAGCTTCTCGAGGAGTTTACCGGCATGATGGGTGAAGATGAAATATCTTTGGCGCTGTTCCAGCAAATGCTTGAAACGGGAACGGAATCGCTTCATTTTTCTTTAATTCCTCCCGCGCTTGACCAAGTATTTGTAGGGAATATGGATCTCTCAAGAATGTACGGCACGTCCTGCACATTCGTCATCGGTGCCAATGACGGCGTTCTTCCGGCGCGCCCGGATGAAAACGGCGTGCTGTCTGATGATGACAGGGAGTGGCTGAAAGCAGTCGGAGTGGAGCTGTCTTCCGCGGGGCGTGAGCGGCTGCTTGATGAGCATTTTCTCATCTATATGGCGCTGTCGAGTCCGTCTGACCGTCTTTATGTGTCATACCCGATTGCCGATGCGGAAGGAAAAACGCTCCTGCCGTCAATCGTTGTAAACAGGCTTGGCGAGCTGTTTCCCGATCATCAGGAAAAGCTGTCAGCGGCTGATCCCGAGCAGGTAAGCGAAGAAGAGCAGCTTCAGTATCTCGTCAATAAACAGGTGGCTCAGACATATACGGCAAGTCAGCTCAGGCTGTGGACAAGAGAGTACGAGATCAGTGACGTATGGTGGAGCGCATACAATGTGCTGATGAAAGAGCCTGATCACCGGCGTGCGAAAAAGCTGTTTTCAAGCTTGTTTTTCCGCAATGAGGCGAAGCGTCTAGAACGGCCTGTTTCGCGCCAGCTTTACGGCGAGCATATTAAAGGAAGCGTCTCCCGGATGGAGGCGTTTAATGCCTGCCAGTTCTCTCATTTTGCATCTCACGGGCTTCAATTAAAAGAGCGGCAGTTTTTCAAGCTGGACGCGCCGGATATCGGCCAGCTGTTTCACTCCAGCCTGAAGCTGATTTCAGACCGGCTTCGTGAGCAGAAGCTGGAATGGCGCGATCTGACGAAAGATCAGTGCCGGAATTTCTCCTATGAAGCGGTGGAACGGCTTGCGCCAAAGCTGCAAAAAGAGATTCTGCTCAGCTCAAACAGACACTTTTATGTGAAGGAAAAACTGCAGAAGATCGTCACGCGTGTTTCAGGCATATTAAGCGAGCATGCGAAGGCGAGCGGTTTCGTCCCGGTCGGTCTTGAACTCGGTTTCGGCGGAAGCGGGCCGCTGCCTCCGCTCACTTTCACGCTGAAAAACGGCTGTACGATGGAACTCGTCGGACGGATCGACCGCGTGGATAAAGCGGAAAGTTCAAAAGGCCTGCTGCTGAGAATCGTTGATTATAAATCAAGCGACAGGGGGCTTGATCTGGCTGAGGTGTATTACGGGCTCGCTCTGCAAATGCTCACATATCTTGACTTATCGATTACACATTCCGAAGATTGGCTCGGTATGAAAGCGACCCCGGCAGGCGTTTTGTATTTCCATATTCATGATCCGATGATTCAGGCCAGTCTGCCGATGGGGCTTGATGAAATCGAGCAGGAAATTTTTAAGAAATTTAAAATGAAAGGCCTTCTCCTCGGTGACCGGGAGGCGATCAGCCTGATGGACACGACTTTGGAGGAAGGGCGTTCAAATATCGTCAATGCCGGTTTGAAAAAGGACGGTTCTTTAAGATCCGACTCAGCCGCGGTCAGCGAACGGGATTTTCATCTGCTGACAGACCATGTGCGGCGGACATTTGAACAGGCGGGCGAAGCGATAACGGACGGGCTTGTGTCCATTACCCCGTATAAGCTGAAAGATAAGACGCCTTGTACGTACTGTGCGTTTCAATCGGTGTGCCAGTTTGATGAGTCGCTTAAGGAAAATGAATACCGCAGCCTGAAAGCGGAAAAAGACGGCACCATACTGGATTGGCTGAAGAAGGAGGCGGATGATGATGCAAATTCCTAAACCGAAAGACAGCATATGGACGGATGACCAATGGAGCGCCATCGTTTCTTCCGGCCGCGATATTCTGGTCGCTGCCGCAGCCGGATCAGGTAAAACGGCCGTGCTCGTGGAACGGATGATCAGAAAGATAACCGCGGAAGAAGATCCGGTTGATGTTGACAGGCTCCTTGTGGTGACCTTTACAAACGCCTCAGCAGCGGAGATGAAGCATCGGATCGCGGAAGCATTAGAAAAAGAGCTCGCCAAAAATCCGGGATCTCTGCATATCAGACGGCAGCTCTCTCTCTTGAATCGGGCGAGCATTTCGACGCTTCACTCTTTCTGTCTGCAAGTGCTTAAAAAATATTATTATATGATTGATCTTGACCCCGGTTTTCGGATGGCTGACCAGACGGAAGGCGAATTGCTCGGAGACGAAGTTCTTGATGAGCTGTTTGAAGATGAATACGCAAAAGGGAATCAGGCGTTTTTTGAGCTTGCGGACAGATATACGACAGACAGGCATGATCTTGATCTTCAAGACCTTGTCAAACGGGTGTACGAGTATTCCCGGTCGCATCCTGACCCGGAAGTATGGCTGCAAAGCTTTGTCCGCCTGTATGATGTGACGGAAGAAAGCAAAATGGAAGAGCTTCCGTTTTACCAGTATGTGAAAGAAGATGCTGAAATGGCGCTCTTCGGGGCAAAACAAAAGCTTGAGAAGGCGCTTGAACTGACAAAAGCGCCCGGCGGGCCGGCCCCGCGCGCTGATAATTTTCTGGATGACCTTCAGCAGATAGAAGAGCTGATCAGCTGCCGGCATGACTTCGATGCGCTGTATGAACGGGTTCCCGCAGTCTCATTTAAGCGGGCGAAGGCGGTAAAGGGTGATGAATTTGACAAAGCGCTTTTGGACGAAGCGACCGATTTGCGAAACGGCGCGAAGAAACTGATCGAAAAGGTAAAGACCGATTATTTTACAAGAAGTCCGCAAGATCACTTAAAGAGTTTAGCAGATATGAAGCCTGTCATCGAAACGCTCGTTCAGCTCGTGATATCGTACGGAAAACGATTTGAAGCGGCGAAACAAGAAAAATCAATTATTGATTTCTCAGATTTGGAACATTACTGCCTGGCGATTTTAACTGCGGTTGATGAAGAAGGCCGGCGGGTGCCGAGCGAAGCGGCCGTTTATTATCAAGACCAGTTTCATGAAGTTCTGGTTGATGAATATCAAGATACCAATCTTGTGCAGGAATCTATCCTGCAGCTTGTTAAAAGCGGGAATGAAGAGGCGGGAAATCTGTTTATGGTAGGCGACGTCAAACAATCGATCTACCGTTTCAGACTTGCTGAGCCGCTGCTGTTTCTCGGGAAATATAAAAGGTTTACAGAAAGCGGGGAAGGCGCGGGTCAGAAAATTGACCTGAACCAAAATTTCCGCAGCCGCTCCGATATTTTGGACAGTACGAATTTCTTGTTTAAGCAGCTGATGGGCGGAAAAATCGGCGAAGTGGACTACGATGAACAGGCGGCATTGAAGCTCGGCGCATCGTATCCGCCGAATGACGCGGCAAAAACGGAACTGCTGCTGATTGACAGCGCTGATGACGCAGACAGCTCCGAGGATGCCGAAGACTTTGAAACCGTGCACTGGGAAGCGAAAGCGATAGCCGGGGAGATCCGAAAGCTTGTCTCATCTCCGTTTAAGGTATATGAAGGCAAAACAAAAACACACCGGAATATCCAGTACCGGGATATCGTGATTTTGCTGCGTTCCATGCCGTGGGCGCCGCAATTAATGGAAGAGCTGAAAAACCAGGGCATTCCGGTGTACGCCAATTTGACGTCGGGTTACTTTGAAGCCGTGGAGGTGGCTGCGGCGCTTTCAGTCTTGAAGGTGATTGATAATCCGTATCAGGATATTCCGCTTGCTTCCGTGCTGCGCTCGCCCATCGTCGGCTGTGACGAAAATGAACTTGCGCTGATACGCCTTGAAAAGAAAAAAGCGCCGTTTTATGAAGCGCTGAAAGCATATATAGCGAACGCTGACAGACATGATGAACTGTATCAAAAACTGAGAACTTTTTATGACAGTCTGCAAAAGTGGCGGTCATTTTCGACGAATCATTCGGTGTCTGAGCTGATTTGGGAAGTATACCGCGATACCGGATATTTTGACTATGCAGGCGGCATGCCCGGCGGAAAGCAGCGCCAGGCCAATCTGCGCGTCTTGTATGACCGGGCGCGCTCGTACGAAGCGACGGCGTTCCGCGGGTTATTCCGCTTTTTGCGGTTCATTGAACGGATGCAGGAGCGCGGCGATGATCTGGGGACGGCCCGGGCGCTCAGCGAGCAGGAGGATGTCGTTCGGCTGATGACGATCCACAGCAGCAAAGGACTTGAATTTCCCGTCGTTTTCACCGCCGGACTCGGCAGAAGTTTTAATATGATGGATCTCAACAAATCATACCTGCTTGATAAAGAGCTCGGTTTCGGCACGAAGTATATTCATCCGGAACTCAGAATCAGCTATCCGACTCTTCCGCTTGTGGCGATGAAGAAAAAGATGCGCAGAGAGCTCTTATCCGAAGAATTGCGCGTATTGTATGTGGCGCTGACCAGAGCGAAGGAAAAGCTGTTTCTCGTCGGTTCCTGCAAAAACCGGGAAAAACAGCTGGCCAAATGGCAGGCGCAAGCAGACCGGGCCGATTGGCTTCTTTCTGAATTCGACCGCTATCAGGCGTCATCTTATTTGGACTTTATCGGGCCGGCGCTCATCCGCCACCGTGACATGGAGGCGCATAGGACGCCGGGACTTTCCTCATCTGAGGATATCGCGCGCGACCCGTCGCGTTTTCACATCCGGATGCTTCAGCAAAGTGAATTGCTGGAAGAGAATCCAAAAGAGCGTGCTGAAGAAAAGAGCAAACGTCTAAAAGCAATACAGCAGGGTGAGCCGATTCCTGATTCGTTTTCATTTGATGATCAGGCGCGCCGTCTGCTTGAATGGGAATATCCGTACCGAGAGCTGACGGCTATCAGAACGAAGCAGTCAGTTTCTGAGCTGAAGAGAAAGCAAGAATACGAGGATGAATACAGCGGCCGCTCTCTCATCAAACCGTCAGGAGACACGCTTTTATACAGGCGTCCCGGTTTTATGATGAAAAAAGGGCTGACAGCCGCCGAAAAAGGGACGGCGATGCATACGGTGATGCAGCACATACCGCTGACGCACGTTCCGACTGCCGAAGAAGCGGAGCGGACGGTCCGGATGCTTTACGAAAAAGAGCTGCTGACAGAAGAACAGCAGGAAGCTATTGATATAGAAGAAATTGTCCAGTTTTTCGGAACTGAAATCGGGAAAGACCTTCTCGGGGCGCTGCGGATTGACCGGGAAGTGCCGTTCAGTATGGCGCTTCCGGCCGGCGAGGTGTACAAGGATGCCGAAACGGCCGGTGAACCGCTGCTCGTGCAGGGGATTATTGACTGCCTCTATGAAACTGCGGACGGTCTCTATTTGCTGGACTATAAAACTGATCGGATAGAGGGGAAATTCCGGAACGGATTTGAAGGCGCGGCTCCGATTCTGCAAAAAAGGTATGAAACACAAATCGAATTGTATACAAAAGCGGTTGAACAAATTACAAAAACGAAAGTGAAAGGGCGTGCGCTCTATTTTTTCGATGGAGGTCACGTTCTTACACTGTAACAAGATCCGAAGCTCCTTTTTGGAGCGGATCTTTTTTTCTATCAAAAAGTGAGGTGAATGCGGTATGCGCATTTTACATACAGCTGACTGGCACCTCGGCAAAACGCTGGAAGGCAGAAGCCGGCTGAGCGAGCAGGCTGAGGTATTGGAAGAGCTGAATACCATTGTCAAGGAAGAAAATATTGATGCGGTCATTATGGCGGGGGATGTATTTGATACGGTCAACCCGCCTGCGCTCGCTGAACAATTGTATTACGAAAGTCTTTCCGCGCTTTCTGACGGCGGAAAGCGCCCGGTTGTCGTCATTGCCGGAAACCATGACAATCCCGACAGGCTGGCGGCGGCTTCTCCGTTAACAAATGAGCGCGGCATTCATTTAATCGGCTATCCGCGGACAGAACCTGTGCATATTGAAGTGCCGTCGGCGGACGAGCTGTTAGCCGTAGCTGCGCTGGCATATCCGTCAGAGGCGAGATTAAACGAAGTGCTTTCTGATACGTTTGAGGAAAAGCTTCTTCGCGATCATTACGATGTCAAAATCAGAGAGGCGTTTGCTCACATGTGCGGACTGTGCCGGGACGATGCCGTGAAAATCGCGGCGAGCCACATTTATGTCGCGGGGGGAAACCAGACCGATTCAGAGCGTCCGATTGAAGTCGGGGGCGCTTACACAGTTGCCGCTGACAGCCTGCCGGCTGATGCGGCTTACGTGGCTCTCGGCCATCTCCACCGTCCGCAAACGATCAAGCGCGCCAAGACGGCTGCCCGTTATTCAGGCTCTCCGCTGGCATACAGCTTTTCAGAAGCCGGTTATGCCAAATCGGTGACGGTGGTAGAAGCGAAGCCCGGCGGAGAAGCGAAGTGGGAAGAGATTTTCCTGTCTTCCGGTAAACCGCTTGTCAAATGGAAAGCGCAGGGGCTGAGCGAGGTTCACGGCTGGCTTGATGAAGGGCGTGACCGGAATGCCTGGATCGATCTTGATATCCATTTGACGGATCAGCTTTCTCTCGAGGAAATTCATCGGCTGAGAAAGGCGCATCCCGGCTTTATCCATATCAGGCCGGTTTTTGAAGAAAAAGAGACCGAAAATGACCGGATTGAAGTGAAACACACATCAATTGAGGATCGATTTAAGAAGTTTTATGAAAAACAAACGGGCGGCGGCGTGCCGGATGAGGAGATGGTCAAGCTGTTTTTAGAGCTTGCGTCAGCAGATGATGAGGAGGATGCGACATGAAGCCGATTCTGTTAACGATAAAAGGGCTCCACAGCTTCAGGGAGGAACAGACCATTGATTTTGCCGGACTGTCAGGAGCCGGGGTGTTCGGGATTTTCGGGCCGACCGGAAGCGGAAAATCGTCGATCCTTGATGCCATGACACTCGCTTTATACGGAAAAGTGGAGCGCGCCGCAAATAATACGCACGGCATCCTGAATCATGCCGAAGAGCAGCTCGCCGTCTCATTTACATTCGCGCTTCAATCCGGCCACCGGGTTTCCTACAAGGTCGAGCGCGTTTTTAAGAGAACGGATGAAACGAAAGTAAAAACCGCCCTCTGCCGCCTGATTGAAATCAAAGACGAACAAACGGTGCTGGCCGATAAAGCGAATGAAGTGAACAAAAAGGTAGAGGAGCTTCTTGGCCTGACCATTGACGACTTTACAAGAGCCGTCGTGCTGCCGCAAGGAAAGTTTGCCGAGTTTCTGTCGCTTAAAGGCGCGGAAAGAAGACATATGCTCCAGCGCCTGTTTAATCTGGAACAGTACGGGGACAGGCTTGTCAAAAAATTGCGGCGGCGGGCGCAGGAAGCGGCAGCGAAAAAAAATGAAATGCTGGCCGAACAATCCGGCCTCGGAGACGCAGGAGAAGATGCGCTGAAGCAGGCTGAACAGCAGTTTCACGAAGCGAACGAACGGCTTGAAGAAGCTGAGAAGAAACGGGTCCGGGCAAAAGAGCGCTTTGAGAATCACCAGGAAATTTGGAACCTGCAGACAGAAAGAGATGAATATGAGCGCCGGGAGAAAAAGCTTGAGGAAAGACGCCCGTACATCACGGATTTGACTGAGCGTCTTAAAGAGGCGGAAACAGCTCTCGCCCTTGAGCCGTACGCAGACCGTTACACAGAAGCCGTCCGCCGGAAGCAGCGCGCCGAACGGGAACACGAACTGGCCAAACGGAAATCAGAGGCGGAAACCGTTTCATTTACCCGGCAAAATGAAGCCTATGAAGCATGGCGGGCCCATAAGGCCGAACAGGAGCCGAAGCTTGTCAAGGAAGAAGAGCTGTATCAAAGACTTTCAGCCATTGAACAAAAACTGTTTGAAGCGAAAAAAGAAGCGGAAAAAACAAATGCGGAACACAGCAAAAAAGAGGAAGAATACGAAGCCGCCTCGAAACAGCTGGCCGGAGTGAAAGACCGCCTGACCCGCGGCCAAAACAGGCAGAATGAGCTGAAAGAAGAGCTGAAAGCAGTTCAAGTGACCGCCGATGAACGGAAAAAATGCCAGACCGCCGCACAGCTGGCGGCAGGCTTTCAGCAGATACAGGAACAAATCACGAAAGAACGGGCCAATCTGACAACGCAGCTGAAAAACGTGGAGAAGCTGAACGGAGAAAGCGAGTCGCTCACAGCGAAAGCGAAAACGGAAGAGGAAGATATTACGCACGCTTATCAAACGCTTCAAACCGTTTACCATATGGTCTGTGAAACGGAACGTTCACTGAAAGCCGCAGCCGAACGGGCTGACAAAACGCAAGCCGATCTCCGCAGGCGCTCAGAGGAAGCGAGAACGGCTGCATTAACAAAAGAATTATCGGAAAAACTAATCGAAGGAAAGCCTTGTCCTGTATGCGGCTCGACGCAGCATGACCGCCCGCGTTCCGCTCATGAAACATTCTCGCCTGATACGGCTGTACAGGAACAGCTGCAGCAGGTTGAAGCGCTGCTTTCTGAGGCGGCGGCTCTTTCTCAGGAAGTGCTGACAGCCAAGGTTGCATTAGAAGAACAGTCGGGGCGTTTTACCGAAGAATGTCCGTTTCTGCAAAGCGTCCGGGTTCCGGAGCTGGAAGCCGCTTCCTCCATCAGCGGACGCCCGCTTGATGAAGCGTTCAGCGCCGTCCGCTTGGAATGGAAACAAATGAAACAGGATATGCTGTCGGTAAAAGAGAAGGTCACAAGACTGATCAGCGCGCATCAGCAGACGGTGAAACAAGCTGAGCAGCTTGCCGAACGAATCCGCTACGAGGAAAAAGAAGCCGGCCGTCTCAGACATTCATTAGAAGAGCTTGAATCGCTGTCAGAAAGCCGATTGAATCAGTACAATGAAGTCTGCGGTGATATTCCGCCAAACCGGATTGACGCCTGGCAGGCTTCGATAGATGAGAAGGACAGGCAGGCAGAAGAATGTGAGAAGCGCATTGAAACAAGCATCGCATTCCTCAAGGAACATGAAGAGGAGAAAGAACGCCTGCAGGAGATGAAGCATCGGCTTGAACGGGAACGGCTCGAGCTTCACTATGCGTCTGAGCGCCTGCAGCAGGTGATTGACGGATATGAACAAGAGCTCGGAACAGCAGCCGAAGAAACATCAATTTCCGCAAAGCTTGAAGCGGTGCGGCAGGAATTACAGCTGTTAAAATCCAAAGAACAGTCCCTATTCGACGCGCTGAAGCAGGCGCAGCAATCACTGAATGACGCAAAAGGCCGGGAATCCGGGAGTCTCATGTCACTCAGGGATGCTGAGACCTCCCTTGAGAAAGCGCAAAACGACTGGCGCGTGAGGTCAAAAGACACCGGGTTTGCCGACCCGGACCAAGTCAAAAAAAGTCTGCTTCCGCAAGGGCGTGCTGAGGAAATGAAAAAAGAAATAGATGAGTTCTTGGACACCTCAAAACAGCTATCGGCAAATATCAGCCGTGTTACTGATAAATTAGCCGAGCGCCGGATATCGGAGGAAGAATGGACAGCATCCGTTTCTCTGCTGAAGCAGGCAGAGGCTGAGTCAGGCGCCGCCATGGAGGAAAAAGGAGCACAGGCAAAAGCCTTCGCGGTTATGCAAAAACAGCATAAGCGCTTTAAAGAGATTGAAGCCGAACTGAAAAGCTGGCAGACACAGATTGACAGGCTTGATAAGCTCCAGTCTGTATGTAAAGGCAATACATTCGTCGAATTTTTAGCGGAAGAACAGCTGGAAAGCGTGGCTCGAGACGCCTCTGCCCGTCTCGGAGCTTTGACAAGGCAGCGGTATGCCATATTAGTCGATTCAGAAGGCGGTTTCGTCATGCGTGATGACGCGAACGGAGGCGTCAAACGGCCCGTATCAAGCCTTTCCGGCGGAGAGACGTTTCTGACATCGCTGTCGCTTGCGCTTGCCTTGTCCGCCCAGATTCAGCTGCGGGGGCAATACCCGCTGCAATTCTTTTTCTTAGATGAAGGATTTGGAACTCTTGACCAAGGGCTCTTAGACACCGTTGTCACAGCGCTCGAAAAGCTGCAATCGGACAACTTATCCGTCGGAGTGATCAGCCATGTGCAGGAGCTGAGAGCGCGTCTGCCGAAAAAATTAATCGTTCATCCGTCCGAACCGGGCGGGAAAGGCACCCGGGTCACCTTGGAGATCATGTAGAAAGGAGAAGGAACCATGGCCGATTCTGCCGAGGGCACATGTGAATTATGCGGCCGCCATCATGTGCGGCTGACGGAGCACCACTTAACGCCTAAGGAAGAAGGCGGGACATTCCTTCCGACCGCAATGCTCTGCATCCCTTGTCATAAACAGGTTCACGCGCTCTATACGAATCAGGAGCTTGCGGCAAGGCTCACGGGAATAGAAGAGCTGCGGCGTGACCCGAAACTCGCGCGGTTTGTGAAATGGATCAGAAAACAGCCGCCGGAAAAGCTTGTAAAAACAAAAAAAGCAAATGAACGAAAATAACGCTGAACCAAAAGCAGCCCTCTTCTGAAAGAGCGGCTGCTTTTTAGGCGTTTCCGACCACATTTTGATCGCTGACATCGGGGTCTATATAGTTTGTCGCATTGACAACGTTGTTTAATAACAGGAAATCTCCGGTATTGCCTGCTCCCGAACCGAGCGCAGATTTAGAAGAGCTTTTTGGAGAAAGGTAAAAGGAATCACCAAAGTTTACGACTCCGCCCGATATGGAATTGATAGCTATAGGTCCGGTAATTGCTGGCATAAACGACACCCTTTATAGAAGTCTCATCGTCATTATATGTCAGGGCTGCTGTGATTGTGAGCTTGGCGTGAAGATCTGCCTAATATGTTTCAGCCGCGAATCTCCCAGAACGATCGACGTCGATCCGATTTGAACCACGGATGCTGACGATACCCCTTGAACTTTCACATTCCTTACCCGAATTGAAGGGTTTTCATGGCAGAATGCGCTTTGGACTCCCGTTTCCGGTAACGGCATGACGGCCGGCTGCCGAAAAATCTGGTATTCTTTTTTGTTAAATGAGCCTTCATCATCTCTGTATACAGCAAGACTACGCTGATCGGCCAATACTTTGATCCGCATATTGATTTCATTTGTATCGCCTGCTTGAAAGACACTCGCAATCCCGACTGAATTGATTTTGGCGTTCCGGAGGCGTGAAATGCGCTTTAACATTATTCCGGCGCCAGCGGCACATAAGGCCCGATAATAAGAGATTCCGGAGGCGTGTCAAAGATGGAAGACAGATAGACGGAATCGGTGTCGCCGATTAATAATAAGGAAGAACTGGATACACCGGTAGACCGGATGTCGCCGACTTCAATATTCCGGTTAATCACTGTAAAAATCATGACGGATCATCACCTTTCATTTCACCAGGTATGTGCTTAATAAAGTGCTCGACGGCCCTGACAATATCACGCTTCACATGTTCGGCAATCTGCTCGGCATATTGCGCGGGCGCCGTATTTTCTTCTTTCGGGACATGGGACAGATAATACTGAATCCGGCTGTCCATCTGCTTTCTGATATCTTCAATAATATGATATTTGTTCGCTTCGTCCAGCCTGCTCTCATACTGAGTTTCGAGCTGCTCTAAAAGCGCGGGGATTTCTTCATTCAGGTACATATCGACGTTTTGACGGATTTGCTGCATTTGCTGGCCCGCCTGTTCCTGCTGCATCATTCCGACCTGCGGAGATGTCTGGCCGACTTCGAAGTTTTGCACGGCATTCGGATCAGTCGGATTCAATCCGATATTCAGCGTTCCTTCCAGCCGTTCAATTTTCAGCTGATCAAATTTATACTCGAGCCGATCGATTCTTGTAGAAGGCTGCTGCTTCAGCGTTGAAATTTCATTTTGGAATTCTTTCATCTGCCGTTCGAGCTCCTGAATCTGCTGCGCCTGCTGCTGGACGAAAGAATTTAAATTCTGCAGGTAGGATGAAACGGATTGATCATACATGACATTCACCTCGCGTCTCGTTTCCTTCATTAAAACTACCGGCTTGGCGGCTGGAGCGGTACAAATGATGAGGTGCCGGGACCCCCCCCTGTTGTTACAGTCTGCTGCCCCGCGGTGACAGGCGGCGCCGGCTCAACATAACTCCCTGTGTTGTACAGATTGGAAAGAGATTTAATTGAACCGGCGCTTCCGATTTGCAGTATGGAGGAATTGCTGACAGATTCTACACGCATGTAATTGATATGGATCGACTGATTGACGTAAAAATTCATACGGCGCCTCCTTTATGCGTTTCCTGCCATCGGCTGATCGATTACATCATTATCGTACACATTCGTTGAATTCCTGTAATTCGTCAGTGTGAGATTGTCTCCGGTATTGAAGCTGCCCGCTCCGGCAAATGTCTTAACCTCTGCTTTTGGAGAAATGGTGATGCAGTCGCCTATATGAACGACTCCGCTCGTACCGACGGCATTAATTTTAAACGCTCCGACAATTGCGGGCATACGAGCACATCCTTTTCGTGAAGATTTTCATGACTGCACTCCAGGAGCTTATCTGGGCTGCCTGCCTAAAATAGCTTATGACAAATGCACATTTTTGTGAGCGGAAAAAACTTTAGACGTAAAAACACCGGCGCTTTACGCATGCCGGGTCTTATACATAAATGATACAGATTTATATACATATCACGTTTATGAGAAAGCCTCTTTTTTTCCTGCGGTGCGGCCGTGCTCAATCTGTGCGGCCGGGTTCAGCCCGCTGTCTTTCGTTTGTTGGATGAGCCCGCCCCGGCACCCGTTTAAAAGGCTGTCCAGCTCCTGGCTGCACCTGATGGTCTCCGTCGCATTGATTCCGAATTTTTGCGCTGTCTCGAATAAAGTTAATCTTTTTTCTTCAATTTTGTTCATCGTGTGATCTCCAATTCTCGATTATTTTGGAAAACATAGGATGATAATAGTATAACCCATTTTGGCCAAGAAGGTTTTATTTCGTCAATATGACTAAAAAAGTGACAATTTTTGATACTCTTTTACACTTATTTTCAGCCTGTTTAAAAGAGGAATTTCCCGCCCGGAGGAAGAATACATAAAGGAATGCCAGATTTAAAAATGATGGGGGATTAACATGAAATTTGCGACAGGGGAACTGAACAGCCGAACATTTGTCGGTCTGATCATTGATGATGACAAAATCTTAGATCTGCAAAAGGCTGAAAAAAAATTGTTTGAACTTGAGACGATTCCGGGTTCGCTGATCGAGTGCATTCAAAAAGGAGATAAGTTTGTCGCGCATGCCGGACAGCTTGCGGAATGGGCGAAAAAACCGAATGACGAGTCGGGTTCATTTATGTATGCGCTGTCTGACGTAAAGCTTTGCGCGCCTATTCCGAGACCTTCAAAGAACGTGATCTGCATCGGGAAAAATTATCGTGATCATGCTGTTGAAATGGGGAGTGAGGCTGATATACCGGAGCATCCCATGGTTTTTACGAAAGCCCCCGCTGCCGTTACAGGTCACGGAGAAACAGTGAACAGCCACTTGGACGTAACGGAGCAGCTTGATTATGAAGGGGAGCTTGCGGTAATCATATCTAAAAGCGGATCGCACATCTCCAAAGAACATGCGCTTGATCATATATTCGGCTATACAATTGTAAATGATATAACAGCGCGCGATCTGCAGAAGAAACATAAACAGTTTTTTATCGGCAAAAGCCTCGATACGACATGCCCGATGGGCCCGGTCATTGTACATAAGTCGGCCGTCAGTGATCCGCAAAGCCTGAAAGTTGAAACGCGGGTGAACGGAGAACTGCGCCAATCAGGATCAACGGGTGACATGATTTTTCCGATAGCTGAATTAATCGAAACGCTGTCAAAAGGGATGACGCTTGAAGCCGGTGACATTATAGCGACGGGGACGCCGTCCGGTGTCGGAAAAGGGTTTAAGCCGCCGAAATTTTTAAAGCCGGGGGACCGCATTGACATTACAATTGAACCGATCGGCACGCTGTCGAACCAAATCGGATAATTGTGTGTCTTTCGCACGATTGATAATGCTCCGATCGGCTTGTTGTGGTACCATAAGTGAGGCAGATTGATCTGATAGGGGGAATTGAACATAATGACACATTGGCATATTACTTCATGGGTCGTTGCGCTTATCCTGGTATTTGTCAGCTACGGGCTGTACGGTTCCGGAAAAGCGAAGGGCGCAAAAATTACGCATATGATTCTGCGCTTATTCTACATTATTATTATTCTGACCGGAGCTGAGCTTTTTGTCCGTTTTGCGAATTGGAACGGAGAGTACGCCGGAAAAATGCTGCTCGGCATCATTACCATCGGACTGATGGAAATGCTCGTCATCCGCAAGAAAAAAGGCAAATCAACCGGCGGACTGTGGATCGGTTTTATTATCGTGCTCGTCCTGACGGTGCTGCTCGGCCTTCACTTGCCGATCGGCTTTCACGTATTTTAATCAATCGCTTGAAAAACCCGGATGCATCCGGGTTTTTTTAGTTGCGCATACATTCTGCGCAACTGTGCCGCTGAATGAGAAATGCCGTGACAGGGGATGTTGATGAGGCGAAGGAGATGTGCAGGATGCCAAAAGCGTCAATCACTCTTGTTTCCGCAAAAGCTACGGCTGTGAAGGGTAAAAGCAAACGCCGGGCATCAATCAGCGTGAAAAACAAAGCTGAATACATCAGGCGGCACCTATTTAAAAGGTGCCGCCTGTTTGTTACGCGGTGCCGTCTTGTTTTGCCGCAGAATACATAATGGAGCGCCGCCCGTCAGATGCCGTCCATTCAAATCTGTCGTGTTTACCCGAGCTGCCGCGGTGATGCTGCAGGGCGCATTGTGTGTCATCCGCCGAGAAGTGATAAAACGAAACGCCTTCACCGGAAAACAGCGCCTGATTGTAGGAAAATACGCAATCATATACAGACAGGCCGAACCCGTGCAGATGGCTGAGAAACAGCAGAAACGTTTCATCGTCCAGCGAATCGAGCAAGGTTAACAGCGGCCGTTTGACCGCCTTTTCATAACGGATTTCTTCCCCGCCGAGCAGGGGGATGGTGTCTGCGCCGATTTCGGCCGCACCGCCGCAAATCCGTGCCGGCTGCCATCTGCCGCCGCGTTTCATCAATACGTCTGCGTTTCCTAGACTGTCTGCCAGCAGGATATCGCCTTCATCGTTTTCGACGAGGCAGATGCCGTCCTCTATCATCAGGGTGCCGCGACCCCATTTGTTTTTTTCTGAGAAAAGCTGTTTTCGTTTCATAACCGTGCCGGTCTCCTTTGTTTGTTTCTTCTCTTCCGTTCTTTCCAAATCGGGCTTGTCTCATACAACTCTTAGTGGGACAAATCAACTATCTGCGTTTCTTTGCATAAACTGGGTAAAGTGCTGATAGAAACGAATTTGATACCGACAGAAACGGGATTGGAGCTGATATCACATGTGTGGAATTGCGGGTTGGGTCGATTTTCAAAAGCAGCTCGTCCAAGAGAAACATATTATGAACAATATGATAGACACTCTTTCAAAACGAGGGCCTGATGATTCAAACGTCTGGGGAGAGCCCCATGTTTTATTCGGACATAAAAGACTTTCGGTCGTTGACATTGAAGGCGGCCGCCAGCCGATGGCCTGCACGCATCAAGAGGAAACGTACACCATCATTTATAATGGCGAGCTGTATAACACGGAGGAATTGCGGAAGGAGCTTCAGGCGAGGGGCCACCGTTTTGAGAGGACCTCTGATACAGAAGTGCTGCTGCACAGCTATATTGAGTGGCGGGAGGAGTGCGTGGACCGCTTGAACGGTATTTTCGCTTTTGCCATCTGGGATGAAAAGCGCAAGCGGCTGTTCGGGGCAAGAGACCGGCTCGGCGTCAAACCGTTTTTTTATAAAGAACACGGCTCTTCCTTTCTGTTTGGGTCGGAATTGAAAGCCATCCTTGCTCATCCTGATGTGAAAGCCCGCACAGACAGCGGCGGACTTGCGGAAGTATTCGGACTCGGGCCGTCCAGAACTCCGGGCTGCGGGGTGTTTAAAGGAATTCACGAGGTGCGTCCCGCCCATGCGTTCACTTTCTCAAAGGACGGTTTGTCCATATGGCGTTATTGGAATGTAAAGAGCGAAAAGCATACAGACAGCTTCGATGAAACCGCAGCTCACATTCGGTACTTATTTCAGGATGCAGTGACACGCCAGCTCGTATCTGACGTGCCGGTTTGCACGTTTTTATCAGGGGGGCTTGATTCGAGCGCGATAACCGCGATAGCCGCGGCTCATTTTGAGAAACAAGGCAGAGATCCCCTTCATACTTATTCAATTGATTATGAGGAGAACAGCAAATTTTTTAAAGCGAGCGCCTTTCAGCCGAATGATGACGGCCCGTGGATCGATAAAATGACAAATGCATTCGGCACACAGCATCATAAGTGCGTGATTACGCAGGATCAGCTGATTGAACATCTGGAGGAATCCGTTCTCGTCAGAGACCTGCCGGGCATGGCTGATGTTGATTCATCGCTATTATGGTTCTGCCGGGAAATTAAAAAAGATTTTGTCGTGAGCCTTTCCGGAGAATGTGCGGACGAAATTTTCGGCGGATATCCGTGGTTTCACACAGCGGCAGAAGAAGAGGGATTTCCTTGGATGAGGTCGACTGAGGAGAGGGTCACGCTCTTGGATGAAAAGTGGCAAAAACGGCTGAATCTTAGAGAATACGTGAATGCGAGATATGAAGAAACCATTGCGGAAACGCCGCTGTTAGATGGTGAGACGGGAACAGATAAAGCGAGACGGCAGCTGTTCTACTTAAATATGCTTTGGTTTATGACAAATCTGCTCGACCGCAAAGATCGCATGAGCATGGGCGCAAGTCTTGAAGTACGGGTGCCGTTCGCCGACCACAGACTTGTGGAATACGTTTGGAATATTCCTTGGGAAATGAAAATGCATGGCAGCCGGGAAAAAGGTATCTTGCGGAAAGCGCTTGAAGGACTGCTTCCTGAAGATATTTTGTACCGCAAAAAAAGTCCTTATCCGAAAACGCATCACCCGAAATACACGCAGGGGGTCACAGAATGGCTGAAAACGATTTTACAACAGAAAGATTCCGTGCTTCACACCCTGCTTGACAGAAAGAAGCTGGAAATGCTGCTGGAGACAGAAGGTTCATCTTTTCAGGTTCCGTGGTTCGGCCAGCTGATGAAAGGCCCGCAGCTGATCGCCCATCTTGCCCAGATCCATACATGGTTTGAGGCGTACCGTATCGATATAGAAGAATAACAGTGCCGCGACCGGTTTCCGCTGAAGGATATCGGTCTTTTTATTGTGAAACATATGGTACACTAAAAAACAGAGGAGTGATACCATGACCGAATACGAAACATGCGCCCAGCTTGCCGAGGCGCACTTTCCTTTATATAAACGGACTTTCTCATCCCTGCCGCCAAAAAACAGGCGGGCCGCATGGGCGGTGCTTGCTTTGTTTCACGAAGCTGACCGGCTTGATGTGCAGGAACTTGGAGGATTTGAACAGGCGGCACAAGACTTTCTGAACGGGTCACGCGCCGACGGCTTTTTGTGGGAGGCGCTCACCGATGTGCGGCAGCAATTTGCGCTTGAAGAAGAGCCGTTACGTGAGTTTATCGCCGGCCAAATCTCTGACAGAGAAAAAGTAACTTATCAAGAGTTTGATGACCTGCTGATGTATGCGGGCCAAACAGGCGGAGCCCTCGGCCTGCTGCTGCTGCCGGTTTGTGCGCGCCGGAACCAAGAGAAACTCCGCCATGCAGCCGTTTCATTAGGAGCAGCCATTCAGCTGACCCGGGTGCTTCTGGAGGTCCATACGGACGAGCGGGCGAAAAAGCGTCTCCCGCGCCAGGTGATGAAGCAATTCGGCTATACGGAAGAAGAGCTGGAGAGCCATACCGTCAACAAAGCTTTTATGAATGTATGGGAGTACATCGCATTCGAGGCCGAGGCGTATTTCGAGGAGGCGTCTGAAGAGCTGGAGCTGTTTCCGTTATACTCAAGGCCCGCCGTTACCGGTTTAGCGGCACATTACCGATCAGAGCTCGGTGACATGAGACAACAGCTTTCGCAAGCATAAAAAACGCCCGGCTTCATAACGAAGCTTCGGGCGTTTATGCAATCCCTTTTTGAATCCAAATCCGCGACCGCCATCTTCTGTACATAAGAATGCCTCTGACCCATTCATCCGCGATAAATGAAATCCAGATGCCCATAAGCCCTAATCCGAAATGGATGCCGCACAGATAAGCGAGCGGCAGACCGATACCCCACATGGAAATCATCGCCATGTAGACGGGAAATTTTGCATCTCCGGCAGCCCGCAGCGAGTTGATGATAATGACATTAAATGAACGGCCGGGCTCAAGAATGATCGTCATGGCGATCAGCATGCTCGCCGTCGCAATTATGTCAGGGCTGCTTGTGAAAATTCCGATTAGCTGCTTTGAAAACAAGGTCATGATCACGGATGTCAAAGCGGCAATGCCAAGCGCCCAGTACAGACTTTTCATGCAGCGGTCATAAGCGTCGTCAAACCGTTTGGCGCCGATATATCTGCCGATCAAAATCTGTGTGCCCTGGCTGATCGCCGTTCCGAACAGCAGGATAAACATGGTGATGTTTTGTGTATAAACCTTTGTTGTAAGTGCCTGAGCGCCCATAATGGCGATAAAATAAGTGACAACCATTTGCGAAATGTTGTAAGACAGCTGTTCGCCGGCAGACGGAATCCCGATTTTCAGGAGTTTTCGCAAGTGCTCTTTATGGACGTGAAAAATCTTTTGCCATGTCAGACCGAGTCCGATGCGTTTTTTAACGATCACAATCATCGCGAACAGCCCGATGATCCGCGCGAAGGACGTTGACATCGCAACACCGGCGACGCCTAACACCGGAAGGCCGAGCGGCCCGAAAATGACAAGAAAGTTTCCGGCAATATTTAAAATATTCATCCCGATCGTAACGAACATCGTATCCTTCGTATGACCGTAGCTTTTTAAAATGGCGCTGAACGTCATAATCAAAGCCTGAATGAAGGACAGCCCGCCGACCACCTGCAAAAAGACTTTGGCATCCGGCATCAATTCATTGGAAAGACCCATCACATGAAGCAGCGGAACGGCCGCAAAAAATATGGCGGCGCTGATGGCGAGACTGATGACAAAGTTCGCTCCTATTGATACATAAGCCACTTCCTGCGCCTCTTTTTTCTGTTTAGATCCTAAAAACTGTGAAATCACAATTGTCGTGCCCGTTGCGATAAAGCTGAACATCACGATAATTAAATTTAAAATCTGATTGCTGACACCCACGGCCGCCACACTGTTGTCAGAGTATTGGCTAAGCATAAGAGTGTCGGCGTTTCCCATAAACATATATAATGAAACCTCAATAAATATCGGCCAAGTCAGCGCGTATAATGAGAGTTTGTGATCAGAGGATTGTTTGAACGCAGCCCGTTTTAAAATCGCTTGTTTCATTTCTTTTAACCCCTTTCCTGACAAAATCAACGTTTAAAAGTGTACCTCCATTTTCTTATAATAAAAAGGGAGAGAAACGAAACTTCTTGCAAAAATCCGACTTAAAAAGGAGGGCCGAAAATATGTCCTTTCTCGAGTTCACAGTTCCTCCGTTCCCGGTCTTTATCGCTGCGGGAGAAGGAGTGTTCAAAAAAGGCGAAACCCATGTGAGACGGGTCTTCCCGGTGTTTGATCTGCTGTATGTGAAAGAAGGCGTCCTCTACATTACAGAAGACGAAAACGCCTTTTCCGTTGAAGCGGGAGAATATATTCTGCTTTCTCCCGGCCTTGAACATTACGGGACAAAAGGCAGTGAAGAAACGACATCCTATTCGTGGCTTCATTTTGAGGGAGCGGCTTATGAGGTGACGGAAACAACCGGGAACAATTGGTCGGAGCTGAGGCGAAAAAAAGGGAGCTTTGAAGAACCGTCCCGCTACCGCCTGTCCCTGCCGCAAAAAGGGAAGGTGAGACGCCCGCAGTTTATGGCCGGGCAATTCAGTGTGCTGACCGATGACAGCGCCGAGAACTCCGATCTGCCGCTCAGAAAGCAGATTCTGTTTGAAGAGCTGCTGCTCCATCTTCAGAAAGAAGCGTTCCAAATCCCGTCCGCAAAGGAAAGAGTCGCATGGGAGGCCGCCCGGTACCTGCAGGAGCACTATCAGGAGAAAACAACCATCAAAGCGCTCTCTTCGGCTCTTCATTACAACCAAGACTACGTGACCCGCTGTATGCAGCAGGTGCTCGGCGTCACGCCCGGCCAGTATACGAACAAAGTCAGAATGACGGAGGCGAAACGTCTTTTGTCCGCAACCAATGACAAAATGGGGGCAATCGCGGACGCCATCGGTATGGAGGACCCGACCTATTTTTCCAAACTGTTTAAACAGATTGAAGGCATTTCGCCGCTTGAATACCGCAAATTCGTAAGCCGGAAAACGGACTGACCTAATACCAGAGAACAAAAGAGGGATCAGTAAGCATGAAAATGACAATTTACGATGTGGCCGAAAAAGCGGGCGTCTCCGGCTATGCCGGATTATGATAGATTCGAAGTGAAAAAGCAAAGGCCCGGGAGGCCTTTGCTTTTTTATGATTCGTATGAGAAAAAAATGTAGTCAGTCGGCACGCCTTTATAGCCCATTTGGTGAAGCATCGCGGTGATATTGCCGCGATGGTATGTGCCGTGATTCACAACATGCCGGATCACATCGGCATATGTCGTCTGAAGCGTCCCCAGGCGCGGATGAGAAATAGAGATCGGGCCTTCCGGGTTCTCCATTTCTTTTAAAAATTCGCTGAATTCTTTGTCCAGTTCAGTCATTCTATGTTCAACCGCCTCAAAATCTCCGTCAAGCTTTTCAAATTGATCAAACTGCGAGACGATTTGTTCGAAAGTTTCTCCGTAAAGCACGTGAAGCCAAATGTAATCAGCCCGGTATATATGCACAAGCACGGCGTTCACAGTCGGAAAAACACTTTTCAGTTTCTGCTGTAAGCTGACCGCGGGCAGCGTCTTCAGATGCTGAATAACTTGCTCATTTGCCCATCTGTGGTAGTGATACAGCTTTAAAATGTCTGACATTCCAATTCCCCCTCTTCTTCCGGTACATTCAACATGGCCTGGCCGAATTCCTTTTATCGAAACAAAAGCGCCGCAAAATAAAAAGCAGCACCCCACATCACCAATGCCGAGCATTTATTCAGGATGCCGCCAGCCGTTTCGTTTAATAAAAGATCACGTCACAATGGCTCCGAGCGCTTCTGCGAATGTAACGGCATGCGCCGGAGAGATGCGGCATCCTTTCAGCTTCTCAAGTGAGACGTGCAGGTGATCAAATGTGCACGTGCTGATATCCATATTAAAAAGAGACGTGCCGATAAAATTTGAGCTGTTCAAATCACAGGCGTCAAGATCTGTGTATTCAAGAACGGCATCATTCCACTCGCTTTCTGTAAGAGCGCACGTGTCAAACCGGACATGCTTCATATTGGAATAGCTGAAGGAGCTGTAATTTGCGAGGCAGTCTTCAAACCGTACATGACGCATGGCGGAATCCGCCAGATTCAAGCCGAGAAGTTTTGAATGCTGAAACGCCGTTCTATGGATGATGCTTCCGCTGAAATCAGCGTTTGAGACATCACATTTGTCAAACAGGACATCCGTACATTCCATATGTCTGAAAGAGACATCCGTAAAAACGGTGTTTCTGAAAATGACTTTTTCGGCGCGCAGGCCGTCCAGTTTGCTGTTTACGACGGCGTTTTCTATGACGACTTCTTTTATGAGGTCGTCCTGAAGCGCTTCTGTGAAAGAAAGCACCGGCAATTCTTTCGGGATTTTCGGTTTTTGGATCGTATTCATCTCATACTTCCTTTTCTGAATTAATAGCTGAAAACGGCAATTGACAGATATCGTTCTGCCTGCCATCCTTGCTGTTGTGTAATGTACAAAGGGTATTAAAAAAGCGGGAGGGCGTCAATAGTACCGTATATAAAAGCAGGCGTGACATTCAAGGTAATGCCCTTAGAGACATGTCCCCAAGGGCATTTGTCTGTTTCAGGCGAGTTCTTTATACATGATCACATGCGGGCCGATGCCGGGTATGTCAAAGGGGCTGCCCGTGCTTTTCCAGCCGAGCTTTTCGTAATATCCCTTTACGTGACATCTGGCGTTGCACCAGACAAGCGCCGCCCCCATATCTGCCAGTTTTCGTTCTGCATAGGCGATTAACGTGCTTCCCGCTTTTTGCGTCCGGTATTCCTCAAGCGTCGCCATGCCGCGCAGCTGATAGGCGGGCGCTGCCTGTAAAGCCTGCTGGTTCTGCGGGTAGAAAGAAGCGATGCTGATCAATGTCCCGTCGTAAAAACCTCCGAGATGAAAGGCTCCTTTGACGCTGTCCTGATCATATTTACAATCCTCAATCGTCTGATGGGGGCGCAGCACGCTGTGTCTGATCGCGTATGTGTCTTCTGCGGTGATGGGTTTTACTTCAACCATGAAAAAATCCTCCTTTGCTTGATTCTTTTTCTGTATCGTACCATGAAAAAGCCGCCTGTCATATCAGGCGGCCTCTTCCGCGTCAATGCAAATATACATCAGCCCGCTTTTCATCCTTTTGCTTAATATAAGCTGCAAGCTCTGACGTCAAATCAGAACGGAGAAACGGGGTGATTAAATAAATTCCGTTAAACAGTTCGCACGCCGTGTCGAGAAGCGACTTGGCGATGGCGAGGCCTTCGGCTTTCTGCTTCCGCTTGTCTTCGCCGGCGAGCGCCATTTTTTCGCGGATGCTGTCTGACAGCTTAATGCCCGGGATTTCATGATGGATGAACTCTGCGTTGCGGCTGCTCGTTAACGGCATGATTCCGATATACACCGGTGTTTTGAGATGCTTCGTTTCATGATGAATGTCAATGAGCTGCTGCTCCGAGTAGACAGGCTGGGACACGAAGTAGTCAGCTCCGCACTCGATTTTTTTCTCCAGCCGTTTTACTGCTTTATCGAGATGGCGGACATTCGGATTAAATGCTCCGGCTACGGAAAAGTTCGTTTTCTTGCCGAGCGGTTTCCCTGATAAAGAAATGCCCTCGTTGAATTGTTTAATCAGCCTGATCAAGTCAAAGGACGTTAAATCATAGACGGAGGTAGCCCCCGGAAAGTCGCCGATTTTTGAAGGATCACCCGTGATGGCTAAAATGTCGGTGAGCCCGAGCGTATCCAGCCCCATTAAATGTGACTGAAGGCCGATGATGTTGCGGTCTCTGCATGTAATGTGAACGAGAGAACGGATATCAAGGCGCTCTTTCAGCAATGAACCGCAGGCGGCATTGCTGATCCGCGGTGTCGCCAATGAATTGTCGGCGAGCGTCAGCGCTTCTATGCCGGTTTCTTTTAATTCAGCCGCCGCTTGCAGAAATTTGTCAAAATTCAATTTTTTCGGCGGATCAAGCTCTACGATAATTGACCGTTTTTGAGCGGCGATTTCGTTTAAACCCGGCTCGGTCCGTTCGTTGCGGACTGAGATGACTTCTTCTTCCCGTCTGATTTTCACTTCCTTATCAGTGACGGGAGAAAGTCCTTGGACCGCTTCAGCCATGGCTCTGATATGGTTTGGCGTCGTACCGCAGCAGCCGCCGATAATGCGCGCGCCCTGAGTGCGGAACTGTACGGCGCTCTCCCGGAAATAGGCATCGTCCGTATCATAAACAAGCCGGCCTTCTTCTAAAGACGGAAGGCTGCTGTTCGGATAGACCGATAAATAAGCGTCACGGAAAATCGGCACTTCGGTGAGCGCTTCAATCATGTGGTACGGGCCGAGCCGGCAATTGATTCCCGTTATGTCAGCGCCGAGATCGGCAATGGACCTGAGGGCTTCCCGAAGCGGCGTTCCGTCCTGCAGCACGCCCTGTTCGTGCATGGATACGTTCAGCATAATCGGAAGTTCCGTTTCTTTTCTCGCGATCTTCAGCACTTCACGCGCCTCTTCTAAATCATAGTATGTTTCCAGAAGCAGACCGTCCGGCTCTTCGTGCAGCAATAAATAAAGCTGCTCCCGAAAGCTGCGTTTAATCTCCTCCAGGCTGTAGGCGTTTTTGTTAAAGGTGCGGATGCCGCCCATCGTTCCCAATACATAAGCGCCGTCTGAGGAAGCGCGCGCGATTCTGACCGCCTCCTGATTGATTTTTTTCGTTTCGTCCTCAAGTCCGTATCTTGAGAGCTTAATAAAATTCGCGCCGTACGTATTTGTCTGGATGATGTCTGCCCCGGCTTCCACGTAAGCCTTATGTATCCGCTTGATCTCTTCGGGCTTTGATACGTTCAGTTCCTCAAAACATCTGTCAATGCCGTAGGAATAGAGGAGAGTGCCCATCGCGCCGTCTCCGATTAAAATCCGTTCTTTTAAGTCTTGTAATAGTCCCATTGTTTGCCTCCTTCGTCACATTCAGCAAGGAAAAAAGAGAAATAAAAAAAGTCTTCTTAAGAAGAAGACTTTGTAATCATTTGTCTCTCTTCTTATCTTCCAAGCTGTTTTTAGCTTGCTGGATTTAGCACCTTGGTCATGGTTTGGGTAAACCACTACACCGGTTGCTGAAGCGTCGTCGGGCCAGTCCCTCGGCTTCTCTTGATAAGAACGTTCATGTAATTGTCATGGGTTTCCAAAACTTAACTGTGAAAATCCCTTTCTCCAAATTTACCGAAAATAGAGACAATAATCAATAGGAATCACATAATTTATCTAAAATTAATAAATTGAACGTCAATCGGCAGGTCTGCTCCGCGGACGGCTGCAATAATCTGCTGCAGATCATCTTTATTTTTTCCGGTGACGCGCACTTGGTCGTCCTGAATCTGCGACTTGACCTTCAAGCCGGAGTTTTTAATCACCGCGTTGATTTTTTTGGCGCTGTCTTTATCAATGCCCTGTACAAGCTTCGCGCGCTGGCGCACCGTGCCTCCCGATGCATTTTCGATTTTGCCGTATTCAATGTTTTTCGTCGGCACGTCCCGTTTGATCAGCTTGCCGCTCAGCACATCTTTGAGCTGATTCAGTTTAAACTCGTCATCAGAAATCAGGACAAGTTCTTCCTTTTCTAAAGTTACATCGCTTTTCGATCCTTTAAAGTCATAGCGCGTGCCGATTTCTTTCAGCGTCATCTGAATCGCATTCTGCACTTCGGGAAATTCAACTTTGGATACAATATCAAAAGAACTTTCTTTTGCCATGAGAAAACCTCCTATAACATTTCACTTATGAGTTGATTATAGTAGAATAAAGAGAAATGTCCAACAGCATAAAGCATGAATTTATGCATATTGGAAAAAATGAGAAAAACATCAGCCTCATACGGGCGAATCAGGAAGGACGATAACATGAGACCAGGGCAGCAGCTCACGCTTAGTATAGATCACCAAACCGATTTCGGTTATTTTTTAACCGACGGCGAGGATACGGTTCTTTTACATAACAGTGAAATCACAGAGGATATCGAAGACAGAGATGAAGTGGACGTATTTATTTACGTCGATCATCAGGAAAGACTCGCGGCGACGATGAAAAAGCCGCTCATCAGCTTTTATGACTACGGATGGGTGGAAGTGACGGACGCTGTGGAAGATATGGGCGTATTCGTCGACGTCGGTCTGTCAAAAGACGCGCTCGTCGCAACGGAGCACCTGCCTCCGTACAAATCCGTCTGGCCGCAAAAAGGAGACAGACTGTATTGCATGCTGAAGGTGACAAGCCGCGGGCGCATGTTTGCCAAGCCGGCGCCTGAAGATATCATCAGTGAATTATTTACGGATGCAGAGGAAGACGTCATGAATAAAGACCTGACGGGCACGGTGTACAGACTGATTGCATCAGGCTCTTTTCTGATTACCGATGAAGGTATCCGCGCGTTTATTCACCCTTCAGAAAGAAAAGAAGAGCCGAGACTCGGCAGCCGCGTGACAGGGCGTGTCATCGAGGTGAAGGAAGACGGCTCCGTCAACATGTCACTGCTGCCGAGAAAGCAGGATGCGCTTTCGGTTGACGCGGAAGAGATTCTGACCTATCTGAGATCAAGAAACGGCGCGATGCCTTACGGAGACAAAAGCCATCCTGACGATATCCGCGAACGGTTTCATTTAAGCAAAGCCGCCTTTAAGCGGGCGCTCGGGCATCTGATGAAAAACGGCAAGGTCTATCAGGAAGACGGCTGGACATACGAAAAACAATAAATTTTCTGCAAAAACATCGGTGAACCAAAACCGATGTTTTTTATTTTCTCAAAAGCTCCTATACCCTCATTTGTTTAACATCCTGCCGAACATACATATTTTATTGAAATAAAATATTCTGACATCCGAACCGATATATAACTGTAGAAAAAAACAAAAGGAGAGTTTTAATGAGAAAAATGGCGATATTTGCGGCTGTACTGCTGCTTGCGCTCAGCACGGCGGGATGTGCCGGCAAATCTGAGGAAACGGCGGCCGAAAAAACGAAAACAATCGGCATCATGCTGACAGACAACGGCCTCGGCGACCAATCATTTAATGATTCAGGCTTTCAAGGTTTGATGAAAGCGAGAGACGAGCTCGGCATCACATTTGACTATAGGGAAATAAAAGACACCGGTACATACGAAAAAGGACTGACCCAGCTTGTCCGGGAAGGCAATGACCTTGTTGTGGGGCTCGGTTACAGCATGCAGGCGGATTTAGAAAAGGTCGCTAAAAAATATCCGAAGCAGCGGTTTGTGCTGATTGATTCCGTATCAGACCTGGATAATGTCACCTCCGTCACGTTTAAAGAGGATGAAGGAAGCTTCTTAGCCGGAGCGCTGGCGGCCATGACGAGCAAAACCGGCACAATCGGATTTATCGGCGGTTCAGATGCCGACGTCATTAAACGGTTTAAAAAAGGCTATCTGAAAGGCGCGGAATCAGTCAAACCGAGAATCCGCGTGCTGTCGGACATCAGCGGTACGTTTGATGATGATAAGCTCGGGAAGGGCATCGCCCAAAACATGATCCGAAAAAAAGCCGATGTCCTGTTTACGGCGGCCGGCTTCACGGGTGTCGGCGCACTGAAAGAAGCGGAGGCGCAAAAAGTATACGCCATCGGTGTTGACAGCGATCAATATTACACCGCCGAGCACGCCGTTATCTCTTCTTTAGTGAAAAACGTCGACCATGTCATCTATGAATTGGCGAAAGATTTAAAAGACAACAAGGAGATCAAAAGCGGAGAGATCGTTTACGGACTGAAGGAAAACGGCATGGACTTAGCTAAGATCAGAGTTGTCAAAAACGCAGGCGGGCTGACGAAAAAGATCACGGATATGAAAAACAGTCTGATTGAAAAAGGAGGCGATCTGAAGTGACATTACGGACAAGGCTGCTCGTTAACGCAGCCGTTACGATGATTTGCTTCGCCGCCGTCATCGGCTTTACCATCGTAAACATGATGAAGATTCAGGCTTCAAATGAAGATGAAGTGGACGCGCTGTTAAACGTTCAGGAAGCAAAAGCTGACCTTAATACGTTAAAAGAAAGCATCACCGGCTATTCCTATACGCTCGCAGACGCCCAGAAAGAAGATGTGCGAAGCTATATGAAAAGCAGCTCAGACAAACTGGCGGCGCTCAAAAAAACGATGACGGACGGTGCAGACAAAGCCGCTTATGACAAACTCGCCAAAAAATACGAATCATGGCAGGCGGAGGCGGACGCTGCTCTTGATTCGAAAAGCCCGGCTGAAGCGACAAGGACGGCGGCCCGCATCAACGGTCTTCTGAATGATATTTATATGCTGAATCTGAAAAGCCGGGATCACTATGAAGACATGCAGAAGCAGACGGCTGACCAGATTCAGTTTATCGTTTACAGCGCAGCCGTGCTGACCATCGTGATACTTGCCGTCACCGTCATATCTTCCATCAGGCTGACGAAGAGAATTGCAGGGCCGATCCGCCGCATGGCTGAAAATGCCCGTCGTATTGCAGGAGGGGACCTTGCTGTTGAAATGCTTGATTATAAAGGGAAGGACGAACTGAAAGAGCTGAATGACTCATTCGGAATGATGGCTGAACAGCTCCGCACCTTAATTCAGGCGATCGGAGAGGTCGGCCGTGAAGTCGAGACTTTCGCGGAAGGTTTGACGAAGGAAAACCAGACGCTGAAGGACATGACCGAGCAGGTATCCGTGTCGACGGAAGAAATGGCGCAAGGCTCCCAAACCATTTCAGAAGATCTGCAGCATGCGGTGCAATTCATTGAACAAATGGATGAACATTCAAAGGCGAACGCCGAACGTTCAAAACAAACGACGAGAAGCAGCGAAGAGACGATTGCGGCGGTGGCTGCGGGGCGCGGTGCTTTAGCCGAGACCAAGCAAGCCATTGATAAAAGCAATGAGACATCAAAAGAGATTTCCGAAGCCGCCGATCTCTTCATAGAGCATGCGGCAGGCATCAGTATGATGGCGCAGACCGTTTCTGACATTGCGGGCCAGACCAATCTGCTGTCATTAAACGCCGCAATCGAGGCGGCCAGAGCAGGCGAGGCCGGAAAAGGATTTGCCGTCGTTGCCGAGGAGATACGGAAGCTCGCAGACGGATCAGCCAAAGCGACCGCGCAGATTTTCGATATGGTAAAGCAAATTGAAGACGGCATCACGTCTATTACCGGAGCTGTCACGACCGGCGTCGCTTTAGCGGACAGACAGCAGGAGCTGATGGAGAAAACGTCAGAATCATTCGTCCATATTGAACAAAAAGCCGCCCATATTAAAGCGGAGCTTACTCAATTGGACGGACGGATCATCGAATCGAAACAGCTTGGTGAGCAAGTGCTGCATCATGCCGAAAGCATCAGCGCCGTTATTCAGGAAACGGCTGCGGGAAGCGAAGAGATTTCTGCCTCCGCGCTTGAGCAGCTGTCTTCTTTTCATAAAATGGCGGAAAGCGTCGATAATCTGGTGAGCCTGACAGAGCGGTTAAACGATCAGGTCCGCCGGTTTACTTTGTAACGGGCTTATGCCCGCCCCTGATTTTTGCAGCCTGACATGAGTAACTTCTGAATGAAACACAAATACTGAATATACTTGTGTTTATATTTATTCTTTTTCGTGAAAGGTGAAAAAAGATGGGAGGAATCGGGATGAATGAACAAATTCCGCATGATAAGGGTCTTGATAATAGTCTGGCTTTATTACGCGATGGATATGTATTTGTGAAAAACAGAGCGGAGAATTATCGCTCGGATGTGTTTCGCGCCCGTTTATTAGGGAAGACATTCATTTGTATGAGCGGAGCGGAAGCCGCAAAGCTTTTTTATGACACAGAACGATTTCAGCGGGAGCATGCCCTCCCCAAACGGGTGCAGAAAACGTTATTCGGAACAGGGGCAATCCAGTCAATGGACGGTGAACGGCATAAGCACAGGAAGCTTCTATTTATGTCGCTGATGACGCCGCCCCGGCAAAAACGGCTTGCGGAAGCGGTGGCAAAACAGTGGAAAGCATCTGCGGAAAAGTGGGAGGGTTCAAACCGAATTGTCCTTTTTGATGAAGCGAAGAAAGTGCTGTGCCGGGCTGCCTGTGAGTGGGCCGGCGTCCCGCTGAAAGACTCAGAAGTGAAAGAGCGGGCGGAGGATTTCACCGATATGGTAGACGCATTCGGCGCTGTCGGACCGCGTCATTGGAAAGGCAGAAGGGCGAGGCTGAAAACGGAGAAATGGATAGAGGAGGTCATTGAGGATGTGCGGTCCGGCAAGCTGCAAACGCCGGAGTGCTCAGCCTTGTATGAAATGGCTTTTCATACAGAACTTGACGGGAACAGACTTGATTCTCACATGGCTGCTGTTGAGCTGATTAATGTTCTGCGCCCGATTGCCGCCATTTCTTACTTCATTACGTTTTCAGCTCTTGCATTGCATGATTACCCTGAATATCGGGGCAAACTGGGATCGAGAGATGATCAGGAGGCTGAAAGATTTGCACATGAAGTTCGGCGGTATTACCCGTTTGCCCCGTTTTTAGGAGCCGTTGTGAAAAAAGATTTCGTATGGAAGAACTGTGAGTTTAAAAAGGGTGCATCCGTCATGCTTGACCTATATGGGACAAACCATGATTCCCGGCTTTGGGAGAATCCGAATGAATTTCGCCCGGAACGTTTTCAGGGGCGGGAGGAAAATAAATTTGATTTCATTCCCCAGGGCGGAGGTGATCCGGCTAACGGCCACCGCTGTCCGGGTGAGGGAATGACCGTGGAAGTCATGAAAACTTCCCTTGCGTTTCTTGCCAATGAAATAGAGTACGATGTTCCGTCCCAAGATTTGAGCTTCAGCCTGTCCAGAATGCCGGCATTGCCTGAAAGCGGATTCGTGATAAGTGATGTTAGACGCATATAGAACAAAAAACAGCCCTCTATCTTCATACATAAGAGGGCTGTTTTGCTTTTACAGATGGTCCGGTTTTTTGGAATTCTGTTTTTTTCCCGCCTGCCGGTTTTTTTCGGCAAGCCGGTTCTTTTTCTGATTTACGGCGTTATTGTCCAACGGTTTTTTGTCATTATCTTTCATGCGGCAAAGCCTCCCTTCTGTCCGTTAGGATGCCCGCCCGCATTGAAATTATGGCTTCAGGAAAAAAATCGCGAGCGTGCCCGGCCCGGAGTGCGCGCCGATCGCAGAGCCGATTGAATGAAGAATGATCTCTTTCGGATGGAACGCTTCTTCAATCATTTCCTTCATCCGAAGCGCCGTCTCTTCGTTATCTGCATAGCTGATCCCCACGGTTTGATCCGCCCAATCGCCGCCTTCTTCCTTCATCATGTCTATAATCCGTTTAAACAGTTTCTTCTGTCCGCGCAATTTTTCGAGCGGCACGAGCCTGCCGTCATCCACATGCAGAATCGGTTTGATGTTCAAAAGCCCCCCGACAAAAGCGGACGTTTTTGAAATTCTGCCGCCCCGCGCGAGATAAGCGACATCATCGACCGTAAATATATGTTTCATCCGTGCGCAAAAGCTCTTTACAGACGTTTCGATTTCTTGTATTGTATTCCCGTTAACACAGAGTGTTTGCGCGTGCATCACCGCGAGGCCGCAGCCCAATGAAGCGCATTTGGAATCTACAATCCGTAAATCAAAATCGGGAAATTCCTCTTTTACTTCATTGGCGATCATTACGGCCGTCTGATAGGTGCCGGAAAGACCTGAGGAAAAGGCGATGTATATCGCCGGGTCTCCCAGTTCCGCGTATTGTAAAAATACTTTTTTTATCGTATCCGGTGATGCCTGGGATGTTTTCGGAACTTTCCCGTCCCGCATCGCTTGAAATATATGATCCGCCTGAATGGTGACCGTGTCCTCATATTCGTTTCCGTCAAGTGTTACGTGCAGCGGAATGAACCCGATCCGGTTTTCTTCAATATAAGATTTCGGCAGGTCAGAGGCGCTGTCAGCAATAAGGTGAACTGTCATCATAATTCCCTTCTTTCCGATTGGTGAGAGTGATGCCAACTATATCATATAAATGTGGCAAAATAGTGTTCAAAACTTTATTTTAAGGGAAAAGCTAATAATGAAAATGAGCGGAGGAGCAAGCCATGGTACTAGAACAAGCAAAAAAATTAGCAATCGTCGTCATCGGCGCGTTTCTGTATGCGGCGGGACTGAATTTATTCCTGATACCGGCGAATGTATATGCCAGCGGTTTTACCGGTGTCGCCCAGCTGCTGTCAAGCGTCGTTGATCAATACGCCCCTTTTTATATTTCGACAGGAGTTCTCATGTTCCTCTTAAACATTCCCATCGGTGTGTTAGGGTGGCTGAAAGTCGGCAGATCATTCACTGTATACAGCATATTAAGCGTAGCGCTGACGTCCGTCTTTATGGGAATTCTCCCGGAAATGAGACTGTCGCACGATATTCTTCTGAATACCGTATTCGGAGGAGTCATCTCAGCTATCGGCATCGGTTTAACGCTGAAATTCGGCGCTTCGACAGGCGGTCTTGATATCGTGTCGATGGTGCTGGCCAAATGGAAGGATAAGCCGGTCGGCACATATTTCTTCATTTTGAACGGGATTATCATTTTGACGGCAGGATTATTGCAAGGATGGGAGAAAGCATTATATACCCTTGTCGCTCTGTATGTCACAACAAGGGTGATTGACGCCATTCACACCCGCCACATGAAACTGACCGCCATGATCGTTACAAAAAAAGCCGATGAAATCAAAGAAGCGATTTACGGGAAAATGGTCCGCGGCATTACGACGGTGCCGGCAAAAGGCGCTTACACAAACGAACAGAAAGAAATGATGATCATCGTCATCACGCGGTACGAATTGTATGACCTTGAGAAAATCGTGAAAGAAGTCGACCCGAAAGCCTTCACAAACATCGTGCAAACGACGGGGATCTTTGGTTTCTTCAGAAAAGACTGATAGGAGCGGATAGAATGAAGTGGCTGTTTGGCCTGTTATTACCGGTCATTTTACTGATCGGATGCAGCAGTCAATCCGGGCAGAAGGAGCCCGCTGAGGAGGTATCCGGAGAGATGAATGAACAGCAAGCGGAATTAGCCGTAAACCCTGTGCAGACGGATCAGCAGATCGAATTTCAAATGTCTTTAAAAAACAAGAGCGGCAGCCCGATCGATTTCACATTCAGCTCAGGGCAGAAATTCGAATTGACCGTACATGACCAACATCACAAAGAACTGTACCGCTATTCAAAAGACAAAATGTTTACTCAGGCGTTTCAGACTGTGACCTTAATGCCGAATGAAACGTATGACTTTTCAGATGTGTGGAAGAACGTGCCCGGTCCGGGAACATACACGGTGACGGTGACGTTTTTAGGGAAGTCCGATCAGATCGGAAAAAGACTGAAAACGGTAAAAACATTTGAAGTGAAATAAAAAAGCGGCGCCCTCGTCTAAACGGGGCGCCTTTTTTTATTGCAATTTCTCCAGCTGATCCTGAAATTGGTGCAGCTGCTGACGTTCTGCATCCGTCGAATTGGCGTACGCGGAAGACACGGCGTTTTTGGCGCGTGAGACAGCTTTTTCCTGATCGCCGTCCTCGAAACCGTTAGCAATCATGACGGCCTGCTGGACAAATGACTTGGCTTGAGAAAACAGTTCGTTTCTCATTAAAAGTCAACCTGCCTTTCAGCCGAATCTTTTGCTGCATCATGCTGTGCTTCCTCTAATGTAGACCGATATGGAAATCTTGCGTCATGAAGACTGACAGAGTCCTTGCCTTGCTGAATAAACCGTTTTGATTTGTTTCGTTTACCCATTGCAATGTCCCCCTTCCATATTTAGACGAGATGAGTCGTCTGTTTTAGTATGGGCGGAAGGCTTTGTGTTATGAGCGGCAAAACCTCACAGGGAGAAATAGGATTTTAAAAATTCGGCGATTCCGTCCGCTTCATTTGATCCCGTGACGCGGTCGGCGGCCTGTTTGACTTCATCCGTGCCGTTTCCCATCGCTACGCCGCACCCGGCAAACCGGAGCATTTCAAGATCGTTGTCTTCGTCGCCGAACGCGATGATCCGTTCTCTCGGCACTTGGTAATAGTCGCTGATTTTCTTCAGGCCGACCGCTTTATTCATCCCGTGTTTAATGATTTCAATCACATGCCACGGAGCCGCCCATCTTCTGTGGTCAATGACCTCGGCGTGCACATCGGATAAATGTGCGCGTATATCCGCGACGTCCTCTTCCTTTGCATGAATCAATACGGACGTTACATCCTCCTTGACCGTTTCACGCAGATCGCCGAATGTGACATTCGCCGTATTCATATGAAACGCCTCAATTAAATGCTCATCATGATAATGGAAGTACACATCATCAATGACCTCAGCGAGCACATTATGTATTTGATAGGTCTCTGTAAGTTCGGCAAGCTGTCTGACCACATCGACCGATAAAGACGTGTGGTAGCGTCCCCATGATTCGTCTTTCGGGTGGTGGACAAATGCCCCGTTAAAATTGACAATCGGCGTTGTCAGCCCAAGCTCGTCATAATACATCGAACTGGAACGGAACGGGCGCCCGGTTGAGATGCAGACATGATGGCCCGCTTCTTTCAGCTTCTGAATCGTCCGTGCCGTTTCAGGGGAAATGGTTTTATCGTCTTTTAATAAAGTTCCATCCAGATCTAAGGCGATGAGATAAGGTTTTGTCTCCATAAATAACTCCTTTTGTCATATAATTTGCTGTTTTTCACTTATGTACAGTGTAGCTTTTTACCATCTTTATTGTCTACATGTTACACTTATGATTATGGTTATCCTAAGGAGGGAGTCAACGTGATTCTTATTGATCATCAAACCGTATCAGGCATTCCGTTTTTACATATTGTAAAAGAAGAAAATCGGGACCGTCCCGCTCCCCTTGTTTTCTTTATTCACGGTTTTACAAGCGCGAAGGAGCATAATCTTCATTTCGCTTACCTGCTTGCTGAAAAGGGCTTCAGGGCCGTGCTGCCGGAAGCTCTTTACCACGGTGAACGCGCTGAACAGCTGTCAGCAGAAGAGCTCGCCGTCCATTTTTGGGACATTGTATTAAATGAAATCGAGGAGCTTGACGTGCTGAAAAAGGATTTTGAAGCGCGCGGTCTGATTGAAGACGGGCGGATCGGTCTTGCGGGCACGTCAATGGGCGGAATTACGACATTCGGCGCGATGGCCGCGTATGATTGGGTCAAAGCCGGCGTCAGTCTGATGGGAAGCCCGAACTATACGGCATTTTTTCAGCAGCAGATTGACCACATTCAAAAGCAGGACATCGACATTGACGTCACAAAAGAACAGGTCGATGAACTGTTTGCGCGGCTCAAACCGTTCGATCTCAGTCTGGAACCGGAAAAACTCCGCAGCCGCCCGCTGCTGTTCTGGCACGGCGTTCAAGACAAAGTCGTTCCGTATGCACCGACCCGCGGCTTTTATGAAACGATTAAACCTCATTACAGCAGCCGGCCCGACCATCTTCAGTTTCTGAAAGACGAACGGGCTGATCATAAAGTCCCGAGATACGCCGTTTTAGAAACCGTCGCCTGGTTCGATAAGCATTTATAAAGCACAAAGGTGTTAACAAAAGCCGCTTTTACGTTATACTGAGGAAAAAGGAGTGATGGAACGTGGAAGAAGCATTAAAAGAAAACATCATGGGCGCCTTGGAGCAGGTTGTTGACCCTGAGCTCGGCGTCGATATCGTCAATCTCGGCCTTGTATACGACGTTGATATGGATGACGACGGCCTGACGCACGTTACGATGACACTGACATCAATGGGGTGCCCGCTCGCTCCGATCATCGTCGACGAGGTGAAAAAAGCGCTCGCCGACATTCCGGATGTAAAAGAGACGGAGGTCCACATCGTCTGGAATCCGCCGTGGACAAGAGACAAAATGTCACGCTACGCAAAAATCGCATTAGGGATTCAGTAATAAGAAAATGCACCTCGGATTTTAGGTACATCCTAAAGTTTGGAGGTGCTTTTCTTTTGTCTGCATTTACAAGGAAAAAATCAACGCGAATAAGCGACAGTGAGGGTTTGTTTTGGATCGCAAACAAACCTTTAAATATAAAATTTCATATGAGGTTTATCTTTTTTGTAATAGGACAGTCTGTCTTGGAGTGTACCTGTGTGGAATTCAAATTTATGTCCATCGGGATCAGTAAAATAAATTGACTTTTGATCTTGCTTATCCCTAGGACGCCCATTTAATATATTTACATTTAGATTTTTTAGCCTTTGATGTATTGCATCAAAATCTTTTGGGTCAATTGTAAAGGCCATATGCGTATAAGATTTATGTATTTCATTTCTTGGTATATCCGCCTCTAAGTTAAGTGCAAGCCAAAGCCCGTTCAGATCAAAATATGCTGTCTTTTGTCCTTTAACCAGGAGCTGTGCATGAAATACTTTTTCATAAAATTCTATAGATTTTTCCAAATTTGAAACAGAAAAAAGAAGATGATTGATTCCTTTTATGTTTATTTTCCCCACCTCGTTTAACATGTTTGTTTTAAACAATCCCTTTGGTAATACATCTGCATATATATCGATTATATACTGACTAAAAAATCATTTTAAGGATTTCTGTGGATTTTTATGCCCGGTGTTTTCCTGTATCGGGTTAAAAAGGAAAAAAACGGACGTGAGGCATGATATAATAGACCGGCTGCATGCGAGGGAGGAATCCATGAAGAAAAAATTACTTCTCATTATCCTTAGCATTCTTGTTTATACGGCGCTGTTCGCTGTTTCCGCTTTTCACAAAGAGCCGGTACAGCAGGCAGGGACAATGACGGATGTCAGCCGTCTCATGCCCGTGAAAATTAAGCAGACGGTCAAAGGAAAAGAGAAAGAAACATTGGTCGAAACCATTAAGGAAGCAAAGAGAAAGCATCTGAAGATCTCAATCGCAGGCGCCCAGCACTCAATGGGCGGCCAGACGTATTATGAAGACGGTATCGTTCTCGACATGACGGGCTACAACAAAATACTCGGTCTCGACCGAAAGAAAAAAATCATCAGGGTGCAGGCGGGAGCGACGTGGAATGATATTCAGCGCTATGTCAATCCGTACGGGCTCGCGGTAAAAGTCATGCAATCGCAAAACATTTTTACGATCGGCGGCTCACTGAGCGCCAACGCCCACGGCCGGGATATCCGGTACGGTTCGCTGATTGATACGGTCAAATCGTTTCATCTTTTAAAGGCGGACGGCAAAGTCATCACCGTTACTCCGAAAGATGACCTGTTTTCAGCCGTCATCGGCGGCTACGGCCTGTTCGGCGTCATCCTGGACGCGGATATTGAGCTGACGGATGATGAGCTTTATGAAATGAAAACGAAACGCATGAACGCTGATACATACAGTCAATATTTTACGCAGCATGTTCGGCGCAACCCCGCCGTGCGCATGCATCTCGCGCGGATCGCAACAGGGGATAAAGGCTTTTTGCACGATATGTATGTGACTGATTACACACTCTCAGACAATCAGAAAGAATTAAAGCGGCACAATGAACTGAAAGAAGATGAGCATCCGGCGCTGACGAAATTCGCGCTCGGCCTCTCCCGCCGGTATGACTGGGGCAGAAATTGGTTCTGGTCAACCCAGCAGTCTTATTTTCTCAGCCAAAACGGCGTGAAAGTCTCCAGGAACAATGTCATGCGGTCAGAATCGAAATTTTTGGAATATGAAAACACGGACAACACCGATGTGCTACAAGAATACTTCGTGCCCGTCGGCGAATTTGCGCCGTACATTCATGATTTACGCAAGACGCTGTCACATGAAGATCTCAATCTCGTAAATATTACGATCCGCTACGTGCAAAAAAATGAAAAAGCCGATCTGTCATACGCAAAGGAAGACATGTTTTCACTCGTTCTTTTAATCAATGAAGGGTTTTCAACAGACAGCCAGGCAAGTGCTGCGCGGATTGTCAGAAAAATGACGGATACGGCATTGCGCCACCGCGGCAGTTATTATCTCCCGTATATGCTGTATCAAACGAAAGAGCAGATGCGCGAGGCATATCCGAAAAGCGATATGTTCTTTCAGAAAAAACACAAATATGATCCGGATGACTTGTTTATGAATTATTTTTATCAGAGGTACAAATCATGAAACACAACCATTTAAAATGGCTGATCCTGTCACAGAGCAGTGTCTTTTTTGCCGGCAGCCTGATCTTTCCGTTTTATATTTTATTTATTAAAAACATCGGTTCCAGCTACACGCAATTCGGTCTCTCATACGGCTTGTTCGGCCTGAGCGGCGCATTGATTCATCCGCTGCTCGGCCGGCTGTCGGCAAGACTGGATTCCCGCTGGTTCCTTATGGCAAATTCGTGGGGGATGGCGGTGCTTCTTCTGACGCTCCCGCACATTACCGGCGTACACCAGGTTTATGTTGTGCAGGTGCTTTTGGGCCTGTTCGGCGCGATGCAAAAACACGGCGAGAAAATCATGATCGCCGATTACACCGACGGCGGGGAGCGGGGAAAAAAAGTCGGCAGCTATCATTTCTGGACGGCCGTATTTTCAGCTGCCGCCATTATTCTCGGCGGGTTTCTCGCTGATTTCTTTACGGTTTATATTATCTTTTACGCCAGCTCCGTGCTGTTTTTTATAAGCGGGCTGATGATGCTGAAAAAAACAGGCTGATCCGATCAGCCTGTTTTTCTTATGCCCCCCCTCGATCGAGAGGGGGTTTTTTGTCAGCGAAAACAGATGGAAAATGAATGAAAAAATATTAAATATACAATTGAATTAATTTTTATTCATGTTATAATGTTAAATAATTTCACAAAAACCAAGAAGGTGAACCCGTTGAAAATAGGTATTATAGGCGCGACTGGTTATGGAGGCGCCGAACTTGTCAGGATTCTTAACCATCACCCTTATGCAGAAGATTGTATATTATATTCATCGAGCGACGAAGGAAAAGAATATGCCGCTTCATATCCGCATTTGAGGAATATAGCGTCACAATCACTTCGGCCGCTTCATATAGAAACGATCCGAAACGAAATTGATGTCATTTTCATAGCCGCGCCGCCCGGCGTTTCCGGAGAGTGGTCGCCCAAGCTGGCGGAGGCGGGTATCCCGGTCATTGATCTATCCGGCGATCTGCGGATTCAAAACCCGGCCGTGTATGAAAAGTGGTATAAGCGGAAGGCCGCTCCGAAAGGAACGATTCAAAGCGCGGTTTACGGTTTAGCTGAACTGCAAAAAGAAGAGATTCAGACTGCAAAGCTGATTGCCAATCCGGGATGTTTTCCGACGGCTGTGCTGCTCGGGCTCGCCCCGCTGGCGAAGAATAAGCTTTTACAAGATTCATTTCTGATTGTTGATGCGAAAACGGGCGTATCCGGCGCCGGCCGAAAAGCATCCATGGGCACTCATTATTCTGAGCTGAATGATAATTTCAAAATTTATAAGGTTAATGAGCATCAGCATACTCCGGAAATTGAACAGCAATTAGCGGCTTGGCAGCCCGGCACAGGCCCGATCACGTTTTCCGCACATTTGGCGCCGATGACAAGGGGCATTATGGCGACGATGTATACGGAGGCTCCTCCGGGTATGTCTGCTGCACAGGTAAGAGAATTGTATTCCGAATTCTACAAAGATTCATATTTTGTCAGAATCAGGCCGGAAGGTGAATTTCCGGCGACGAAAGAGGTATACGGCAGCAATTTTTGTGATATCAGTGTCACCGTGGATGAAAGAACAAACCGTGCCACCATCGTTTCTGTCATAGATAATCTGATGAAAGGCGCCGCAGGGCAGGCGGTTCAAAATTTAAATATCATGAATGGCTGGCAGGAAGAAACGGGACTTACGATGACGCCAGTCTATCCATAGAACGAAAGAGGGATTCAAAAATATGATTCAGCTGAGTGAGGAAATCACGAAAATAAAAGGCGGCGTATCCTCGCCGAAAGGATTTGAGGCAAAGGGCGTGCACTGCGGTCTGCGCTATTCAAAAAAAGATCTCGGAGCGATTATCAGCGAAGCGCCTGCAGTCAGTGCAGCGGTATATACGCAGAGCCATTTTCAGGCAGCGCCGCTGAAAGTGACGCAAGCCAGCCTGAAAAAAGAGGGTGTGCTTCAGGCGGTTATTGTCAACAGCGCGATTGCCAACGCCTGTACGGGAGACCAAGGATTAAAGGACGCCTATGAAATGCGGGACGGCTTCGCGAGCCAGCTCGGCATTGAGCCGGAGCTTGTTGCGGTTTCGTCAACCGGGGTGATCGGCGAGCTTTTAGACATGAAAAAAATTCAAGCGGGCATTGAACAGCTCGGTCAAGCGCCGTCCGTGTCCGGAGCATTTGAAGAAGCCATTTTGACGACGGATACAGTGACGAAACAGACGTGTTATGAACTGGTGATCGGCGGAGACATCATCACGATCGGCGGAGCGGCGAAAGGCTCCGGCATGATCCACCCCAACATGGCGACAATGCTCGGCTTTGTCACAACGGACGCGGCCGTGGAAGAACAGGCGCTCAAAAACGCGCTCAGAGAGATTACGGATGTTTCATTTAACCAAATCACCGTTGACGGAGAAACATCGACGAATGACATGGTGCTTGTGATGGCAAACGGCTGCGCGGGGAATGATTGCCTGACGGAGCAGCACCCTGACTGGCCGGCTTTTAAAAAGGGATTAAAGCTTGTATGCGAAGACCTTGCCAAAGATATAGCCAGAGACGGTGAAGGAGCGACGAAATTAATTGAAGCCAGAGTCGAAGGCGCGAAAAATAACCTTGAGGCGAATATTATTGCCAAAAAAATCGTCGGCTCAAGCCTTGTGAAGACCGCCGTTTACGGCACAGACGCCAACTGGGGGCGCATCATCGGCGCAATCGGGCACAGTGCGGCAAGCGTAACGGCCGAACAAGTGGAAGTTTTCCTCGGCGGCCAGTGTCTGTTTAAACACAACGAACCTCAGCCGTTTTCGGAAACTGATGCCAAGGAGTACTTATCAGGTGATGAAATTACGATTGCAGTCCGCCTGCAGGAAGGCTCCGGCAGCGGCCGGGCATGGGGCTGTGACTTAACCTATGATTATATTAAAATCAATGCGAGCTATCGCACATAACAAAGGGGAGCGGCATGAAGAAAACGATCGTTTTTAAGTGCGGCGGAAGCGTAATCCGCGAGTTATCCGCCGATTTTTTTCAAAATGTAAAAGAGCTGATGCAATCGGGCTGGAACATTGCCGTCGTCCATGGAGGCGGCCCGGACATTTCAAAAATGCTGAAAACATTGCAGATTGAAACGGAATTTGTCGATGGACAGCGGAAAACGACCAAACCGGTGCTGGAAACAGCGGAAATGGTCTTGTCAGGGACGATCAATAAATTTTTCGTAACCGAACTCGCGAAAAACGGGCTGAAAGCCGCGGGAATATCAGGAAAGGACGGCGGTCTCCTTCAAGCATCCTATCTTAATCAAGACAAATACGGAGAAGTCGGCGAAATACAAAAAACCGATCCGTCAATCATTCACGCATTAATGAAAGAAGGCATCATTCCCGTTATCGCTCCGCTTTCCATGACAAGTGATTTCGAAACGCTGAACGTCAACGCAGACGCCGCGGCATCGGCCGTCGCTTCAGCCTTACACGCCGACAAACTTTTATTTGTCACGGATGTCGAAGGAATTATGGACGGAGAGAGCAGGCTGGATACTTTGACGCCGCAAGAGATTCAGGCCCTCATAGATGACGGCGTGATTTCAGGAGGGATGATTCCGAAGGTAAACTCGGCATTATCGGCACTGAGTGAAGATGTCGAGGAAGTGATGATCGTAAACGGAAAAGGAGCGTTTTTCACCGATCAAGCCTTCCAAGGAACAAAAATTGTCAAAGAAAAGGAGAGCGTGTCATGAGCAGTCTATTTCAAACCTACAGCCGCTGGCCCATCGATATCAAAAAAGCGAAAGGGACAATTGCAGAGGATGAAAACGGAAAAACGTATCTCGATTTTATTCAGGGCATCGCCGTTTCCAATCTCGGCCATTGTCATGATGAGGTCACAGAAGCGGTGAAAGAACAGCTTGACAGCGTATGGCACGTTTCCAATCTGTTTGAAAATGATCTTCAGGAAAAAGCCGCGGCAAAGCTTGCCGAACATAGCGCGGGGGATCTCGTTTTCTTCTGCAACAGCGGGGCCGAAGCGAATGAAGGCGCCATTAAGCTTGCCCGTAAAGCAACGGGAAAGACAAAAATTGTAACATTTCATCAATCCTTTCACGGGCGGACCTATGCGGGGATGGCCGCCACCGGACAAGACAAAATCAAGACCGGTTTCGGACCGATGCTTCAAGGCTTTCACTATCTTCCGTTCAATGATCCGTCGGCATTCAGCACGCTTTCAAAAGAGGATGATATCGCCGCCGTCATGCTTGAGACGGTGCAGGGAGAAGGGGGAGTCAATCCCGCCGATCCGGAATTCATCGAAGCCTTACAGACATTTTGCAAAGACAAACAGGCGCTGCTTATCGCAGACGAGATTCAAACCGGAATCGGCCGGACGGGCAAGGCATTCGGCTATGAGCATTTCGGCATCTCGCCGGACATCATCACTGCTGCGAAAGGGCTTGGAAACGGTTTTCCCGTCGGAGCCGTGATCGGCAAAAAGAAGCTTGGCGACGCCTTTACGCCGGGTACGCATGGTACGACTTTCGGCGGCAATAAGCTTGCCATGGCAGCTGTGAAAGCAACCTTGGACATTGTGTTTCAGCCGGACTTTCTCCAGGCGGCGGCAGACAAAGGATCATTTTTAAAAGCGCAGCTGAACCGTGAACTGACAGGGCCTTTTGTAAAAGAAATCCGCGGAAAAGGGTTATTAATCGGCATTGAATGCGCAGGTCCCGTGTCCGGCATCATCGGAGATCTGCAGGAACGCGGGCTTCTCGTGCTTCCGGCCGGACCGAATGTCATCAGGCTGCTCCCGCCGCTTACGGTTTCTGAAGAAGAAATGCTGTCGGCCGTCAGTATGCTTAAGGCAGCGATCGAAGCGCATTCGGCAGTGAAACGGTAATTTTTTTTCGATATAAAAGTATAAAAATTCATATTTTTAATTAATTATTCATCAAGAGGTGGGCTTTAGATGAAAGGCTATTTAGTATTGGAAGACGGAACATCATTCGGCGGTGAACTTGAAAAAGAAGCCCGCTGTGTTGGCGAAGCGGTTTTTTTCACCGGAATGACGGGTTATCAGGAAGTGCTTACAGACCCGTCATATAAGGGTCAGATCGTCGTCTTTACGTATCCGCTGATCGGAAACTACGGAATTAATGAAAAAGACCTTGAAAGTAAGATTCCTCAAGTCAAGGCTGTTGCCGTCTATGAAGCGTGTGAACATTTTTCTCACCATGAAGCAGTCTCAAGCTTGAGAGAGTATTTAAATAAATGGAACATCCCGCTCTTAACCGAAGTGGACACACGGGCCGTCGTCAAAACCATCCGCTCCGGCGGCACGATGAACGCTGCCGTGTCAACAACAGGAGAAATTCCGGCAGCATCCGGAACAGAAAACCCGGCGGAGCTGGCGCAGTCTGAAGACATCACGTCAATGGGGAATGGAGACCGGCATATTGCGCTGATTGATTTCGGTTATAAAAAATCAATCGCCTCGTCACTTGTAAAGCGCGGCTGTAAAGTAACGGTCATTCCGTATCAGCAGATGAACGCTGTTTACGACATTCAGCCTGACGGAATCGTGCTCTCAAACGGCCCGGGCGACCCGAAAGCGATTGCGCCGTACATGAACCGGATTACATCATTACTCAGTGATTTCCCCGCACTCGGCATTTGCCTCGGGCATCAGCTGATTGCCCTGGCTTTCGGAGGAAATACGTATAAGCTGCCGTTCGGCCACAGGGGTGCCAACCATCCCGTCATTGACCGGAAAACGAAACGGGTGTTTATGACAAGCCAGAACCACAGCTATGTCGTTGATGAAGCATCAATTGACGAAAACGAGCTGTCCATCAGATTTCATCATGTCAATGATACATCAGTGGAAGGGCTCATTCATAAGCGCCTTCCCGTATTAAGCGTCCAGTTCCACCCTGAAGCTCATCCCGGACCGGCTGAGAGCGAGTGGATATTTGATGAATTTCTAGAGAAAGTGATACCAGCAAGGAGAGAAATCGCTCATGCCTAAAGATACAACCATTTCCAGCATATTAGTCATCGGCTCCGGCCCGATCATCATCGGCCAGGCGGCAGAATTTGATTATTCAGGAACGCAGGGCTGCATGGCTCTGAAAGAAGAAGGATACCGCGTTATTCTAGTCAACAACAACCCGGCAACGATTATGACGGATGAGGCGTTTGCCGATGAAATATATTTTGAACCGCTCACAACCGACAGCATCGAGGCCATTATTGAAAAAGAAAAACCGGACGGTCTGCTTGCCAATTTGGGCGGCCAGACGGCATTGAATTTAGCCGTTAAGCTTGAAGAAGCAGGCGTGCTGAAGAAGCATCACGTCAAGCTTTTGGGAACATCGGTGGAAACCATTCAAAAAGGCGAAGACCGGGAGCAGTTCCGCGCCCTGATGAAAGAGCTCGATCAGCCCGTTCCGGAAAGCGAAATCGTCGACAACGAAGAAGATGCCCTCCGTTTCGCTGAGTCTATCGGATTTCCGGTTATTCTGAGACCGGCGTATACGTTAGGCGGAAAGGGAGGCGGAATCGCGAAAACGAAAGAAGCGTTTCAGACGCTGATTAAACAGGCGCTGTTGGCAAGCCCGATCAGCCAATGCCTCGTCGAAAAAAGCATCGCCGGTTTTAAAGAAATTGAATATGAGGTCATGCGTGACAGAAATCATACATGCATCACCGTCTGCAACATGGAAAACATCGATCCCGTCGGCGTGCATACAGGAGACTCCATCGTCGTCGCACCGTCCCAGACGTTAACGGATGAAGAATATCAGATGCTGCGTTCAGCAAGCCTGGCGATTATTTCGGCGCTGGATGTGGTCGGCGGCTGCAACATTCAATTTGCGCTGGACCCGTTCAGCAAACAGTACTATGTCATTGAAGTGAACCCGCGTGTCAGCCGCTCTTCAGCTCTCGCGTCAAAAGCGACCGGCTATCCGATTGCCAAAATGGCGGCGAAACTTGCCGTCGGCTATACGCTTGACGAACTGAAAAATCCGCTGACGGGCTCTACTTATGCAAGCTTTGAACCGGCGCTTGATTATGTCATCGTCAAATTCCCGCGCTGGCCGTTTGATAAATTTAAACATGCCGACCGCACGCTCGGAACGAAGATGAAAGCGACGGGAGAGGTCATGGCGATTGAAAGAAATATGGAAGCGGCCATTCAAAAAGCGGCAGCCTCCCTTGAGCTGAAAACGATCGGCACCCGCCTGCCTGAACTCGGCGGCTGTACGATCAATCAGCTGTGGGAATTAGCGGTAACGCCGGATGACCGGAGATTTTTCGTCGTCATGGAACTGTTAAGCCGCGGTGAAACGATAGAAGACATCCATGCCAAAACGAAAATTGACCCGTTTTTTCTCCATGTATTCCGAAATATCATCACATTGGAAAACAAGCTGATGGAAGAAGGGGATCATCTGTCAATGCCGCTTTTAAAGCAGGCGAAGGTAAAAGGCTTCACGGATATCATGATCGCATCTCTCACGGGAAAAACGGAAGAAGACATCCGTGCTCTCAGAAAGAAATCAGGCATCGTCCCGTCGTTTAAAATCGTAGATACATGCGCCGCTGAATTTGATGCCAAGACGAATTATTTCTACTCCACCTACCTCGGGGAAAGCGACGGAGATATCAGCCGAAAAGAGAAAAAACGAGCCCTCATCATCGGCTCAGGCCCGATCCGCATCGGTCAGGGAGTGGAATTTGATTACAGTGCCGTCCACGGCGTTCTGACCCTGCAAAAGCTGGGGTATGAAACGATTATGATCAATAACAATCCGGAAACAGTAAGCACGGATTATGAAATCGCTGACCGGCTTTATTTTGAACCGCTGACGACAGAACATATTTTGAACGTGGCGGAACATGAAAACATTGATTTTGCCATCGTCCAGTTTGGGGGGCAGACCGCGATCAATGCCGCTGAACCGCTGGAAAAAGCGGGCATTCCGCTGCTCGGAACATCCTTTGAAACCCTTGATGCGCTGGAGGATCGGGATCTGTTTTATCAGCTGCTTGATGACCTTGACCTGAAACATGCCAAAGGCGAAACCGCTTATTCAAAAGAAGAAGCAACGGAAAAAGCAAGCCGAATCGGCTACCCCGTGCTGATCCGTCCGTCTTATGTCATCGGTGGGATGGGCATGATCATCGTTGATTCAGAAGCGCAAATGTCAGAACTGCTGGAAAATGAAGCGGGCATGCCGTATCCGATTTTGATCGATCAGTACATTACAGGAAAAGAATTGGAGATCGATCTGATTTCCGACGGACATGAAGTATTCGTGCCGACTTACACAGAGCACATTGAACGCGCCGGCGTCCATTCGGGCGACAGTTTTGCGATTCTTCCGGGTCCGTCTGTCACACCTGATATGCAGCGGAATATAAGAGAGGCCGCCGAAAAAATCGCGGTAAAACTGGCTTTTAAAGGCATCATGAACATTCAGTTTGTCATTGATGACAAAGGGGATATTCTCGTTCTTGAAGTGAATCCGCGGGCAAGCCGCACGGTTCCTGTCGTGTCTAAGGTGATGGGGGTGCCGATGATCCCGCTTGCCGCCAGATTGCTGGCCGGCGCTTCCCTTAAAGACATCAAGCCCGAGGTTCAAAATCAGCACGGAACGGCAGTGAAATTCCCGGTTTTTTCTTCGCACGCCATTCAGGATGTGGACGTAAAGCCCGGGCCGGAAATGAAGTCGACCGGAGAAGGCATGTGTGTCGCGTTTGACGCAGAAAGCGCCCTGAAAAAAATCTACGCGCACGTCTGGGAGAAAAAAGGCAGCATCTATCTGGAAGGCTGTGATGCGGAATTGGAACGTCAGGCTCAAGAGGCGGGATTTACCGTATGCAAAGATGCGTTCTCGGCATGGGCAGAGCGAAAGGATAAAGCGGTCCATATCAATTTCAATCACTCTGAAGAAGCGCGTAAACAACGGATTGAAGCCATGACGCACGGTGTGACGGTCTTTACTGAACCGGAAACCGTAAAGGCATTTTTAGCAAGCGGCTCCGGCAAACCTGAGCCTGTATCGCTCAAAGATCTTTATCAAAAGGAAGTGGCATCATGCACACAATAAAAGCGGAACACACATTAACCCATTTGTACGGCAAAGATTTTCTTTCCTTAAAAGATGTCAGCCCGTCAGACATCAAAGCGCTTCTGACAGAAGCTTCATTATTAAAACAACATCCGATACAGCCGATTTTCCAAGGGAAAACATTGGCGATGATTTTTGAAAAATCTTCAACCCGCACACGTGTGTCTTTTGAAGCGGGAATGGCCCAGCTCGGGGGAACGGGACTATTTCTTTCAAGCAGCGACCTGCAGCTTGGGCGGGGGGAGACGGTCGCGGATACGGCGAAGGTGCTGTCCGGCTTCGTTGATGCCATTATGATCCGCACCTTTGAGCATGAAAAAGTCGAAGAGCTTGCCGAGCATGCAGACATTCCCGTCATAAACGGGCTGACCGACCGGTATCACCCGTGTCAGGCACTCGCGGATCTGTTAACGATACAAGAAATAAAAGGAAAACTGAAAGGAGTAAAAGCCGCCTATATCGGTGACGGAAATAATGTGGCGCATTCACTTATGATCGGCTGCGCAAAAATGGGCTGTGACATTGCGATTGCTTCGCCGAAAGGCTATGAAGTAGAGGAAGAGGCGGTGAATGCCGCGAAAGAAGCGGCGGCTGTTTCCGGAGCGAAAATCACCCTTACCGAAAATCCGCAGGAAGCGGTGCGGGATGCAGATGTGATTTACTCCGACGTCTTCACGAGCATGGGGCAGGAGGAAGAGACGCAGCAGCGGCTGAATGTGTTTGCCCCGTATCAAGTCAACGCCTCACTCGTCAGTCTCGCAAAACCCGACTATACATTTTTGCATTGCCTGCCCGCGCATCGGGAAGAAGAGGTCACGTCCGAGATTATCGACGGTCCGAACTCTGCGGTATTTCAGCAGGCGGAAAACCGGCTTCACGCGCAAAAAGCGCTCCTGAAAGCTCTTCTTTACAAACAGGATGAACAAAAAAACCGCTGAATCTCATTCAGCGGTTTTTGATATTTCTCCGCATACAAGCGCATACTACATAAAAAAGAAAAAGGAGGAAATGACGTGGGACAGCAGCATCAATTCCGCCCGGGACAAAAAGCGCCGAATAACGGTGTGTACGTTGAAATCGGCGAAACGGGAAGCATGGTCAAAAACCCGCAAAAAATCAAGCTTACGGTGGGGGAAATGTTCCCTGAAACTTCAAACCACAACAGATTGTGGACGTATCAACGAAAACCGTGAACACAAAAAAACCTGCTGAATAGCAGGTTTTTTTATTTAATGCTGGCTTGCATCCTGTTTGACAGGCATGATCTCCGCAAGAACAAAGACTAGCACCGCAATAACCACGGCAATAACGGATGATTGCTTGAAATTGTACGCCGCGCTGTTCATGGAGGCGACCAAATAACAGGCCATATGTGTTAAAAGGAACGTCCAAATAAAACCGATAATAAACCGCACGTTTCCACCTCGTCCTTCATTTTATTCTACGTTGTATCATACCATACATAAAGCGCGGGCGGAAGGTCATTTTCTCATCAAAAAGCGCGCCTGAAACTGACATTTGCCCGCCTGTCCGGCCGTCTGATGGAAAATTCGGTTCCTGTGCTCGGGATAATAGCCAAAACATAGCAGCAAATAGGAGTTTATCCGATCCGTTTTCATTCTTATTACATATGATAGCCAATAGAGAGATTAGGAGTAAAAGGAGGCGGGCAGGCATGGGGATTACGGAAAGATTTTTCCAATTCGGATCTGAGCTGAACGTCATCCATCTGCCGTATCGGCCGAATGGCTTCTGTATCTTTATTCTGGGGGACAGAACCCACTTTGTCAGCCGGGACTCAAGCTTTTGGCTCGAACATGAAGGGAGAAACCAGCTGTTAAATACGATGCTTGACAGAGGATACACCATTTTTAACAGCAATTTATACGGACGGCATTGGGGTTCGGAAAAAGCCGTCCTTTACGCCAGACAGCTGATTCATTATGTGCTGAAACAAGAAATCCTCAATCCGAAAATACACTTGCTCGCAGAAGGCATGGGCGCCCTTATCGCCGATCAATTGCTGCAGTCTTCAGCGGAGCATATCCGTTCAGCCGCAATGTTAGATCCTTGTCTTGACCTTCAAGCCCATTTTGAATCAGAGAAAGAAAATAAGTTTTTTTATAAGCAGTTTCTGAGGGAAACGGCACAGAGCTTCGGTGTTTCTGAAAAAGAGGCAAGCTCACTGAGCTATCAGACCATTACCGGCTGCCGCACCCGCGTGCCGGTACATATATGGCAAAGAACGACCGGAGCGCCGTACCCGTACACCCTGCATGCGAATGCGTATAAAGAAGCCCGGGAAAAGACCGGAAGCAAGACTGATATCACGTATCACCTGCTTGAGAACCCTGCGCGTATGTACAGAGCCATCTGCCGGTTTTTCCGCAGTCATGAAAAAGACCTGTAATGAATAGAATACAACAGCCATCTCTTTTCAGAGGGCTGTTTGGCTTGTGTGCGAGATGAAAAACCGGAAAGGCGGCAGATGTGATGAAGACAGCGCTGATCATTGGAGCAGATGAATTTCTCGGCCTTTCATTGTGCGAACGGTTGATGGATGAGGGTGTGCATGTTGATGTCATTTTGGCAGAACCGGAGGACAAAACGAGGCAGCTGTATTTAGAAGAACGTTTAATGTGGCTCGCGAGAAACGGGCTTTTTCAAATAATAGATGAAATCGGTGAAAAGGAATACGATCGTATCTGCGTTCAATACGGGAGCGGGTGTCTGCCTGAAGAAAGGGCTGAGCCTTTATATTGGATTGTTTACAGTGAGGATCACGGAGACTGGGAAAAAAACGGTCAGCGGGATACGGCAAAAGCGATTATCCTTCCTCCCCTTTACGGTCCGTGGACAGAAGCAAAAGAAGATGGCGAAAGCAGGATCTTTTTAGAAGACGCAGTCTGCGGGCTGATGAATCAGCTTGAGGCATACGGCACAGAAGACGAAAATCAGATTATTACCCTGGAAATAAAAGAAAAAACGCAAAAAACGGAAGCGGAAGAAAAAATTAAAGAATGGAAAAGACAATTTTCATCAATATTCGACATTTTTTAAGAAATACCTTCCATGTTATGTGCATTACCGCTACAATAAACGTATATCAATTATACATGTTATGAGTTTGAAAAGGGGTTGAACATGGCTTGATCACCAGGCTTGTCATGATCTTTTCTGTCCTCCTTTTATTGAGCGGATGCGCACAAACTCCGTTTAAAGGAAAAATTGAGAAGGTCGGAATGCTTTTTCCCGATACTATCAGTGACTTGGTATGGGGCACAAAAGGTTACAAAGGTTTATTAGCGATACAATCTGAATTTAACGTTGACGTTTATTATAAAGAAAATATCAGATCCGATGAAGATATTTTAAAAGCGATAGATGATTTTCATAAAAAAGGAGTCAATCTTTTATACGGGCACGGAAATGAATACGAGGAAATCTTCAATATGATCAGCAAGGATTATCCCGACATGGAATTCGTCGTCGCAAACGGAACGGCGAAAAGCGATAATGTCACAAGCGTTCATCTTATGGGAGAAGCAATGGGTTTTTTCGGGGGAATGACAGCCGCCCATATGTCAAAAACCAATGAGGTCGGCGTCATCGCCTCCTTTTTGTGGCAGCCTGAAGTAGACGGCTTTATCAAAGGGGCGAAATATGAAAAGCCTGATATCACCGTCAATACTGAATTTACGGACCACTGGGATAACGGCAATGAAGCGCTGCATCTTTACGAGAAGTTAAAAGCGGAAGGCACGGATGTTGTATATCCGGCCGGAGACGGGTATAATGTTCCTGTCATTCAGCAAATCAAAAAAGACGGGCTTTACGCCATCGGCTATGTCGCCGAGCAATCGAATCTCGGCAAAAACACGGTGCTGACAAGCACGGTGCAAAACGTAGATAAAGCCTATACATTAATTGCCGAGCAATATAATAAAGGTACGCTCAAGAGCGGAGATCACAACTTTGATTTCAGGGAAGGAGTCGTTGAAATGGGGACGTTCAGCCCTCTGGTGGACAAAGCATTTCAAGACAAAATCTCAGACCTTGTAAAAACGTATAACCGAACAAATGAACTGCCGTCAAATGAATAGAGGTGGATACACATGCAGCATGAAAAGTCTCTTGAATTTATGCAGATCGCGATGAAATACCTGCCGGAAGCAAAGGCGGAGCTTGAGAAATCCGGCATAGATCTGTCTTTGGAAATGATTCAGCCGTTTATGGACCTGTTTACATCGGTCATGGCGGAAGCGTATGAGCTTGGCAGATCTGATGCCGGGGAGCTGAATAAATAAAGAGAGCCACTTTTCATGAAGTGGCTTTTCACATGATTTTTTTCTTTATAGCGGACACCATCGGCGCGAAGTCTTTAAATACAGGCTTTAATTGATCCAGAGAGTTCATGATGGACCCCAGCTGATTCATCACGTGGTTGTAATCGATCTCTTCTTCGTTTTCAGCCTGAGGCTGCTCCGGGTTTTCTTCCGGTTCTTTATCCCGGTCTCTGGAATCGCCGAACATCATTTTGGAGAAAATATCCATAGTGAAGCCTCCTTTCGTCTTCCTTTTATTCTATGAGGAGCAGCGTCCGATAGTTTAGACGAATATATTGCCAACAGAAAAAAAATAGGGTAGAATTAGTACCTGATACTAATAATTGATCATAACTAATTAGTTTTAAATTCATTATAAAAAAGGAGTCTTTCCAATGAAAGCTGGAATTCTTGGCGTCGGCCGTTACATCCCGGAAAAAGTGCTGACAAATCATGATCTTGAACAAATGGTAGATACATCGGACGAGTGGATTCGTACGAGAACAGGTATAGAAGAAAGAAGAATCGCCGCGGAAGATATGTATTCATCCGGCATGGCCGCTGAGGCTGCGCAAAAAGCGCTTGATCAGGCCGGCATTTCCGCTGAGGAGCTTGATATGATCCTCGTGGCGACGGTTACTCCTGACCAGTCTTTCCCCACCGTTTCCTGTATGATACAAGAGAAGCTCGGGGCCAAAAAAGCGTGCGCGATGGATATCAGCGCCGCATGTGCGGGTTTTATGTACGGTATCGTAACCGCCAAACAATTCATTGAATCGCAAACATACAAACATGTCCTCGTGGTCGGCGTGGAAAAGCTCTCAAGCATTACCGACTGGGACGACCGCAATACGGCTGTGCTGTTCGGAGACGGAGCCGGAGCGGCGGTCATCGGACCGGTCAGCGACGACAGAGGCATACTGTCATTTGAGCTCGGAGCAGACGGTACAGGCGGTCAGCACTTGTACTTAGATGAAAAAGGGCATACAATCATGCATGGAAGAGAAGTATTCAAATTCGCCGTCCGGCAAATGGGTGAATCGAGTGTAAATGTCATTGAAAAAGCCGGCCTCTCCAAAGAGGACGTAGACTTTTTGATTCCGCATCAGGCAAACATCCGCATCATGGAAGCGGCACGGGAACGTTTGGAGCTTCCGGTTGAAAAGATGTCTAAAACAGTCCATAAATATGGAAACACATCCGCAGCATCCATTCCGATTTCATTAGTAGAGGAACTGGAAGCAGGCAAAATTAAAGACGGCGACGTCATCGTCATGGTCGGTTTCGGCGGAGGATTGACATGGGGCGCCATAGCAATACGCTGGGGACGATAAAAAAAGGTGAGGTGCACACAAGATGAGTAAAAAAAGAGTAGTCGTTACAGGGCTTGGAGCCCTGTCTCCGCTTGGAAACGACGCCGAAACAAGCTGGAAAAATGCAATCGGCGGCGTATCCGGAATCGGACCGATCACACGTGTGGAATCGGACGAGTATCCGGCGAAAGTAGCTGCTGAACTGAAAGATTTCAATATTGAAAATTACATGGATAAAAAAGAAGCGCGAAAAATGGACCGCTTCACGCAATACGCTGTCGTAGCCGCGAAAATGGCAGTTCAAGATGCCGGTCTGAACATCACAGACGAGATCGCGCCGAGAGTCGGCGTTTGGGTCGGGTCCGGAATCGGCGGTCTTGAAACGCTTGAATCCCAATTCGAAATCTTCCTGACAAAAGGGCCGAGAAGAGTCAGCCCGTTCTTTGTTCCGATGATGATTCCGGATATGGCGACAGGCCAAATCTCAATCGCTCTCGGAGCAAAAGGAGTCAACTCCTGTACGGTGACGGCATGTGCGACGGGAACGAACTCTATCGGTGACGCGTTTAAAGTCATTCAGCGCGGCGATGCCGATGCGATGATTACGGGCGGAACGGAAGCGCCGCTGACAAGAATGTCATTTGCGGGCTTCAGCGCAAACAAAGCCCTTTCTACAAATCCTGATCCGAAAACGGCAAGCCGCCCGTTTGATAAAAACCGTGACGGCTTTGTCATGGGAGAAGGCGCGGGGATCGTCGTGCTTGAAGAGCTTGAGCATGCCCTTGCCCGCGGTGCGAAAATCTACGGGGAAATTGTCGGCTACGGCTCAACGGGTGATGCCTATCACATTACCGCGCCTGCCCAAGACGGGGAAGGCGGTGCGAGAGCGATGCAGGAAGCAATCAAAGATGCGGGCATCAAGCCTGAAGAAATTGATTACATCAACGCTCACGGCACAAGCACGTACTACAATGATAAATACGAGACAAAAGCCATTAAGACCGTTTTCGGTGATCATGCGTACAAGCTCGCCGTCAGTTCGACAAAATCAATGACGGGTCATTTGTTAGGCGCTGCCGGAGGAATTGAAGCAATCTTCTCCGTCATGGCCATTAAAGACGGCATTATCCCGCCGACGATTAACATCGAAACACCTGATGAAGAGTGTGATTTAGATTATGTACCGGACAAAGCGCGCGAGCAGGATGTCAACATCGTTCTCAGCAACTCGCTCGGCTTCGGCGGACATAATGCCACTTTGATCTTTAAAAAATATCAATAATACAGTTTTGACCGGCTGCCTGAAAAAGGTGGCCGGTTTTTTTGTGCGTGCATATGATAACAACAAGAGGAGGCGAACCGGTATGAGCGTCAAGCAGACATATCAATGGATGGAAAAGGCGGCATCCGTAAATGATCTGGCCCCGCATCTTTTGCCGCTTTTTTCAGGGGCCGATAAGAAAGAGTGGAAGCCGATACTCGGGATGCTGCAAAACCACGGCATGTTCCGCCATTTGAAGGACGGCGTTAGGACCAGTAAACGGCTGAAAGAAAAAGGATGCTACAGCCATATTCAAAAGGAGGAAGCTTATTTAAAGGAGAAGTGGAACGGGCCGGACGTGCCGATCGTAGTTTTGCCCGTCGACGAACGAAACCGGAAAATCCGTCAGGAATTCGGATCAAAATCCGGTCTGGCCTTTCGGGACAAAATGTTCCTCTTTCTATCGTCGGATAGTTCCAATTCAGCTGTATCCGCCCTTATGACACATGAATATAATCACGTCTGCCGGTTAGAACATGTGACAAAGGACGAAAAAGATGAGACATTTCTTGATACAATCATGATGGAGGGGCTGGCAGAATATGCTGTATATGAGCGGTTCGGCTCAAGTCTTACGGCTGAATGGACGTCCTACTATACGCCTGAGCAGCTTGATTTTCTGTTTGAAAAAAGAATCAAGCCGAACCTCCGCTTAACGAGAGACAGCAGAATGTTTTCCCAGCTGTTATACGGAAAAGGATACTTCCCCTCAATGCTCGGCTATGCCGTCGGATTCAATATAGTAAAAAAATATTTAACCGGCCATCAAAAAACAGTAAAAGAAGCATTGGCCATCCCTTCAAAAACCTTTCTGGAGGCAACGCTTTAATAGATTAAAAGAATGGAAATTATTTAAGGATATTACATTTATCCTAAAAAATTCTTGCTTTTGTAATAATGATGTAATAATATACAACTATAAAATTTTTCGACTATTCTATATTTTGTGATAGCGAAACGTATGTTTCCCTCTGCTTCAGCGGAATGAGAAAGGGGCGTATCATGAGCACACTATTAGAAGTGAATAATTTAAAGACCTATTTTTTCAGAAAGAAACAGCCGATCCCCGCAGTCGACGGGGTTGATTTTCACATTAACAAAGGCGAAACCGTCGCTCTTGTAGGAGAATCCGGCTCGGGCAAAAGCATCACCTCGCTTTCTATTATGGGACTTGTCCAAGGCTCGGGCGGAAAAATTATGGACGGCTCGATTAAGCTTGAAGGCAGGGACCTGGCCTCCTTCACCGAAAACGAATATTGCAAAATCCGCGGAAATGACGTCTCTATGATCTTTCAGGAGCCCATGACTTCCCTGAATCCGGTGCTGACCATCGGCGAACAAATTACCGAAGTGCTTGAATACCATAAAAAAATGAATAAAAAAGAAGCGGCTAAAAAAGCCGTTGAGCTTCTGGAACTCGTCGGATTCTCCAGAGCGGAACAAGTAATGAAAGAATATCCGCACCGTCTTTCCGGAGGGATGAGACAGAGGGTGATGATCGCCATTGCGCTCAGCTGCAATCCGAAGCTTCTGATCGCTGATGAGCCGACGACGGCGCTTGATGTGACGATACAAGCCCAAGTATTGGAGCTGATGAAAGACCTCTGCAAAAAATTCGATACTTCCATTCTGCTGATCACTCACGATTTAGGTGTGGTTTCCGAAGCCGCCGACAGGGTGATCGTGATGTACTGCGGACAAGTCGTAGAGAGCGCGAGTGTGGAGGACTTATTTTTAAACCCTCTTCATCCGTATACCGAAGGGCTGTTAAACTCCATACCGGTGATAGATGGAGAGATTGATACATTAAAAGCGATCAAAGGCAGTGTCCCGACACCGGATAATCTTCCGGAAGGCTGCCGATTTGCCCCGAGGTGTTCAAAAGCGATGGACAAATGCAAAACAGGGCAGCCGGAGCTGATAACGCATGAAAGCGGCCGTTCTGTAAGATGTTTTTTATATGAGGAAGAGGGTGCCCAATCAAAATGACAGCTGCAGGCCAAGAAACGATTTTAGAGCTGAAAGACGTAAAAAAATATTTCCCGATCCGCTCCGGTTTTTTTCAAAGGAAAGTCGGTGATATAAAGGCTGTTGACGGTGTTTCTTTTTCACTGAAGCGCGGGGAGACGCTCGGCATCGTCGGTGAATCAGGATGCGGCAAATCAACGGCGGGAAGGACGATGATCCGTTTATACAAGCCGACAGACGGCCGGATTCTTTTTAAGGGGCAGGATATCTCCGGCTTATCTGAAGAAAAGCTGAGAAAAAGCGTCCGCAAAAACATCCAGATGGTCTTCCAAGATCCCTTCGCATCCCTTAACCCGAGGAAAACGCTGCGTTCCATTATTAAAGAGCCGTTCCAGACTCACCATATGTACAGCATGAGCGAGCGGAACGAGCGAGTGGAGGAGCTGCTGGCGAAAGTCGGCCTTCATCCGAGCTTTGCAAACCGCTATCCGCACGAATTTTCCGGGGGGCAGCGCCAGCGGATCGGGATTGCGCGGGCTCTGACGTTGAATCCCGAGCTGATTATTGCGGATGAACCCGTTTCCGCACTCGATGTCTCCATTCAGGCCCAGGTCATCAATCTGATGGAAGAACTGCAGGATGAATTCAACCTGACCTATTTGTTTATTTCTCATGATTTGAGTGTTGTCCGCCATATCAGCGACAGAGTCGGCGTCATGTATCTGGGAAAAATGATGGAGCTGACCGATAAACACGAGCTGTACGGCAATCCGCTTCACCCTTATACGCAAGCGCTTTTGTCTTCAGTGCCCGTCACGAGAAAAAAAGACGCCGTCAAGCGGGAACGAATCATCCTGAAAGGAGAACTGCCAAGCCCGGCAAACCCGCCGAAAGGCTGCGTGTTCCACACGCGGTGCCCGATGGCCAAACCGATCTGCAAGGAACAAATCCCGGCATTTGAAGAAGCCGCTCCCGGCCATTACGTTGCCTGCCATTTATATGCCTGAAATGACAAGCATCGAGAGGGGGTATGCCGGATTACATAACCAGTTTGCTGCATATATATCACAAAGGGGGAATTGATATGAAATTACGTAAAAGCGCACTGATGATGCTAAGTGTTTTTATGGCGTTTGCCATCTTCCTGTCAGCCTGCTCCGGCTCAAAATCCACAAGCACCGAATCCAAACCGGCAGGAAAACCGCAAAAAGGCGGAGATTTGGTTGTCGGGTCAACCGGGGAACCCACACTTTTTAATCCACTTTATTCTACTGATGTTGCAAGTTCTGATATTGAAGGAATGCTTTACAGCACATTATTGGAAACTGATGAGAAATTAAACGTCAAGCCGTCGCTGGCTGAAAAAGTAACAGAAGCTGACGGGGGATTAACGTATGATGTAAAACTGAAAAAAGGCGTAAAATTCCATGATGGAAAAGAGCTGACGGCCGATGATGTTGTTTTCACCTACAGCATCCCTCTTAACAAAGATTACAACGGTGAGCGTGGCTCGGGTTTTGAGTCCCTTAAATCCGTAACGAAAAAAGGAAAATATGAAATTCAGTTTAAAATGAAGAAAAAAGATGCCTATTTCTATAATGTCGTTCTCGACAGTTACGGCATTTTGCCTAAACATATATTGGGTAAGGTCCCGGTTGCAGATCTGGGAGAGAATGAATTTAACCGTAAAAATCCAATCGGCTCCGGTCCGTTTAAGTTTGTTGAGTGGAAAAAGGGCGAGTATGTCAAACTGGAAGCAAATGATGATTACTTTGGCGGCAGACCTTACCTTGATACAGTGACAGTAAAAACAATACCTGATTCTAACGCGGCCGTGGCTCAGTTAAAAGCGGGGGATATTGATTTCTTCGTTGTGCCGGGCACAGATTTTGATACGGTTAAAACGTTTGGAAATGTGAAGGTCAAATCTGACCTTGGCTTAAACTACAGCTATATCGGCTGGAATGAGAAAAAAGAGATCTTTAAGGACAAAAAAGTGCGTCAGGCATTGACTTACGCTCTTGACAGGCAGGCAATGGTGGATCAAGTGCTGAATGGAGACGGTAAGGTAGCGGATGTTCCTGAGAGTCCGCTGTCATGGAATTATCCGAAGTCTAAAGTGCCGACATTTGATTATAATCCGAAAAAAGCAAAGCAGCTGCTAAAAGAAGCCGGATGGGAAGACCATGACGGTGACGGCTACCTTGATAAAGACGGAAAAAAATTCTCATTTGAAATTAAAACGAATCAAGGCAATAAAATTCGTGAAGATTTAGCTGTTGTCGTTCAGCAGCAATTAAAAGAAGTGGGAATCGAGGCTAAACCGCGAATTGTTGAATTCAGTGCGTTAATCGAACAGACAAGTGCCCCTAATTGGGATTACGACGCTCTTCTTCTCGGATGGAGTCTTGCAACGTTCCCGGATCAGTTCTCTATTTTCCATTCAAGCCAATCGAAAAACGGGCTGAATAATATCTGGTATAAAAACCCGAAAGTCGATAAGCTGCTTGAAGAAGCGAAGACAATTACAGACAGAAAAGAATACCAAAAGAAGTATGAAGAGATATACAAATTGATTGCTGAAGATCAGCCGTACAGCTTCTTATTCTATTACAATTACCACAGAGCGATGCCGAATAATTTACAAGGCTATGTATTCCACCCTAAAAATGACTTGTACAATATTGAAAAATGGTGGCTGGATCAAAAATAGCAAAAGCCCTGGAGAGGGAAGGAGGTTCCTTTCCTCTCTTATCCTATTTAAAAAGGGGACAAGAACATGGTTACATATATTTTACGGCGAACATTAATGTCCTTGCCGATTCTCTTAGGCATTACAATTTTGTCGTTTGCCATCATGAAAGCAGCGCCGGGAGACCCGATGTCACTTATGATGGACCCTACAATCAGTCAAGCGGACAGGGCAAAATTCATTGAAAAATACGGGTTGAATGATCCGGAACCTGTTCAATATGTGAAATGGCTGGGGAATATGCTGCAAGGGGATTTCGGGACTTCTATCGTCAAGAAAGGCACTCCAGTTTCTGAACTTATCTTATCCCGCTTACCGAATACGATTGTGCTTATGCTTTTCTCAACCCTTGTCGCTCTTCTTATTTCTATTCCATTTGGTGTTCTGTCAGCGAAACGTCCTTATTCAAAATTGGATTACGGGATAACTGTTACTTCATTTTTAGGGCTTGCCATTCCGAATTTTTGGTTCGGTTTGATTTTAATCATGGTTTTATCTGTAAATCTGGGGTGGTTTCCCACTGGCGGAGTAAGCACTTTGAATGCTGACTTTAACATATTTGACCGATTGCATCACTTGATTCTGCCTGCTTTTGTGCTCGCTACGGCAGACATGGCAGGGATAACGAGATACACAAGATCCAGTATGCTTGATGTGTTAAAACAGGATTATATACGAACGGCGCGTGCGAAAGGATTCCGAGATAATAAAGTAATTTTTAAACACGGTTTGAGAAACGGACTTCTTCCTGTCATCACTATTTTTGGTCTGATGATACCGTCATTTATCGGGGGAGCGGTAGTGGTAGAACAGATTTTTACTTGGCCGGGTCTCGGTAAATTGTTTATTGATTCAGCCTTTTCGCGGGATTATCCGGTTATCATGGCCATGACGGTCATTTCAGCTGTTTTGGTTGTGGTGGGGAATTTAATTGCGGACATCTTATATGCGCTGGTTGATCCCCGCATTGAATATTAACAAAGAGAGGTGAGAGGTCAAATGTTACAGCCAAATACCGGCACACCCCCCAGCGAAGTAAAATTAAAGGAAAATATTCAATCCAAACCGGAAACAATGACGAAGATTTTTTTCGAAAAGTTCTTTCAAAATAAACTAGCTGTAATCGGAGCCGTTATATTAACCATCATCATCTTGTCAGCCTTATTCGCTTCGGTAATCGCTCCTTACTCTCCGGAGAGTCAATCTCTTATCAATCGTTTGAAGCCGCCGAGCTTAAAACATCTAATGGGAACTGATAAATTCGGAAGAGACATCTTTACGAGGGTTCTGTACGGGGCGCGCGTCTCCTTGCTTGTCGGATTCGCTTCTGTGATCGGCGCGATTACAATCGGGACAGTTGTCGGAGCCGTTGCCGGATATTTTAAAGGGATTGTCGATGCCGTTCTCATGAGAACCGTTGATATCGTATTATCCATACCTGATATATTTTTGCTTATTACACTTGTTACGATTTTCCAGCCCGGAATGGATAAATTAATTTTAATTTTCTCCCTTACAGGCTGGACAACAACGGCACGTCTTGTCCGAGGGGAGTTTTTATCGCTTCGTTCCAGAGAGTTTGTATTAGCTGCAAAGACGATCGGTACAAAAAATCATCACATCATCTTTTCTCATATATTGCCGAATGCGCTCGGACCGATTATTGTCTCAGCCACATTAAAGGTGGGAACGGTTATTTTGGCGGAATCTACATTAAGTTATCTCGGTTTCGGGATTCAGCCGCCGATCGCAAGCTGGGGCAATATGCTTCAGGATGCACAGAACTTTACGCTTATGATTCAGGCTTGGTGGTACCCGTTATTCCCAGGGTTGTTGATTCTTCTTACCGTATTGTGCTTTAACTTTGTCGGAGACGGGCTGCGTGATGCGCTTGATCCGAAAAATGTGAAATGATCTCCCGGACGGAACGGGAGATTTTTTTGTTGCGATGCAGTCGGAAATCCAGCTCCGTAATGCGGAAATCTCATATTGAAATGGAATAATTTATCTATCCCTTGCCTATACTGTGGACAACAGTTTTTATAAAGTGAGGGGTCGAATATGTTATTTCTTCATGATGTATGGGTCAATTGGTTTGAAGGGGAAGAAAACGGCTACAATGTATGCCATTTTCACGAATGGCGGAAGGAAGACACGGTTGAACTTTTGGATCAGACGCCGCTGCTCAGAGTGCCGTCGGTATTATTTCATTACATAGAAAACGACTTATCAGAGCTTCCGAAAGAGCTGCTTGACCAAGTCCACCAAAAGTCATACGTGCGAAAAAATCATGAGCGGACAAAGCTGGAGTATTGTTTTGTCGTGACAGACGGGATCGGCATCATTGCCGTGGATACGATCGGGTATACGATTCCGGTCAGAAAGAGCCGCCTGATTCCGAGACAGGAGCAGCTTGTTTATGAAATGGTAAAGGATGTAGAACCGGAATCGTTTCAATTTGAGCCGGCGCAATTGGAGTCTTCAAAGGAATATCACATTTTGTCATTGGCGCCGGAGCACGTCAGAGGGCTGACGAGAAAAGAGCGGCAGATCAAGCAGCTGATGTTTATGGCGCTCGACCAGCTGAAAGGGCTGAAAAACCGTGCGGAAATTGTGTATTGGTACACGGAATGGAATCCGCATATGTACGAGCAGATCAAACGGATGAGCTTTGAAGAGATTTGGGACATGCTTTACAATGAAACAATTGAAGGCTGGTCAGATAAACATCTTGCGTTCTGTGAAAATTTGATTAAAGGGCAGCCGTTTTTCGAAAAGCTTTGGGAAATGGAGCAGGAATCAAAAGTGAACTAAAAAAGAGACGGGGATTCTCCCGCCTCTTTTCTTTATCTTCTTTTCCGTCCGAGACCCATGGCGTTTTCCATTTTCTTCACCATTTTGCCGGCCGTTTTGTTTGCGCGCGCCGCTCCTTCGTCGAGAATGCGGTCAAGTTCGTCGCTCTCAATTAATTCACGGTAGCGCTCTTGGATCGGTGTCAATGCGCCGATAACGACTTCGGCTAAATCGCTTTTGAATTCACCGTACCCTTTGCCTTCATATTTAGCTTCTAATTCTTCAATTGATGTGTTTCCTAAAATAGAATAGATCGTCAAAAGATTAGAAACGCCCGGTTTGTTTTCTTTATCATACTTTACAATGCCTTCAGAATCAGTCACGGCGCTCTTGATTTTCTTTTCGAGCTGCTTCGGCTCATCAAGCAGCGTGATGTATGCCTTTTGGTTCGGATCTGATTTGCTCATTTTTTTGAGCGGATCAGCCAGTGACATGATGCGCGCGCCTGCTTCGGGAATTTTCACCTCAGGAATCGTGAAGATGTCATTGTATTTTTTATTGAAGCGTTCCGCCAGGTTGCGGGTCAGTTCAAGATGCTGTTTTTGATCTTCTCCGACCGGAACAAGATCCGTTCCGTACAGTAAAATATCGCCGGCCATCAGCGGCGGATAGGTTAACAGTCCTGACACGACGGCTTCTTTGCCCTTTGACTTATCTTTAAATTGCGTCATCCGCTCAAGCTCGCCAATATATGCGACGCATTGGAGCATCCACCCCGCCTGGGCATGAGCGGGAACCTCCGACTGGATAAAGAGGGTCGCTTTCTCGGGATCAAGTCCGACGGCCAGGTAAAGAGCCGCGAGATTGCGGATGTTCTTCCGCAGCTCAAGCCGATCCTGCGGAACCGTAATCGCATGCTGATCGACAATACAGAAGTAGCCGTTGTAGTCATGCTGCAAATCAACAAATTGCTTCATTGCGCCGATGTAGTTGCCGAGGGTAACGGAACCGCTCGGCTGAATGCCAGAAAAAATCGTTTTCTTCATAGTTCTTACCTCATTTCTTAAAACATAATAAAAAAAGCCCATTCTTCCCGTAGAAAAAAGGGACGAATGAACCGTGGTGCCACCCTGATTATTCCATTACAATGGAATCGCTCGAGACGTTGGTAACGGAGGCTGCTCCGGCTGGGCCTACTAACGTTCGGTCAGCTGCTCAGAAGTCCATTCCACATCGCCCGTTACCTGCTCCCAGCACCGCAGACTCTCTTCAAACGGATGAAAATGTGTACTACTCTTCATCATCGCAATCACAACAAATGTATTTGATTGATCTATTATAAATCAATTATAGCCAAATGTCATCAGAGGAATACAAGCTTATTTCCAGTTTGCTTTAGGGGTGGAAATCCTCAAAAAGAACTGAAAATGCTTAAATGATAACGTATATCAACATTTCGTATAACGAATATTATATGTAAAAAGCAATATGAACTGGAAATTGCAATAAAAAAATTTAGTTAGGTCATGCTTTAAACTATAGAAGTGTATCACCTTTTTGACAGAAAAACTGACCAAATTTAAATATTTTAAATTGAGAAAATAGTATTGCAATAAATTATTCATTTCATTATAATGAACTTGTTCACTCTATTGTTACAGCTTCTTTACATAAAATAATCAGAAAAGACGGAACACAATTAAAGTTTAGAAAAATATTAAGTTATTTTGTCTGATATTTCTGAGTATTTAGTAGTAAAGGCTGAAAAATTTGATTAGGGGGTTAGTGCATGAAAAAGCGTTGGTCTATTGTAGGTTTGATGCTTATCTTCTCGCTTGTATTAAGTGCGTGCGGCGGATTCAGCGGCGGATCAGGCGGCGGTAAAAAAGACACCAAAGGACAGACTTCACTTAATATCAATATTAAAACCGAGCCGTTCTCACTGCATCCGGGTTTAGCGAATGATTCCGTTTCAGGTGGCGTAATCCGCCAGACTTTTGAAGGATTGACACGCGTAAACTCCAAAGGTGAGCCTGAAGAAGGAATGGCATCTAAAATTGAAACAAGCAAAGACGGAAAGACCTATACATTTACGATTCGTGACGGTGCGAAATGGTCTAACGGCGACCCTGTGACGGCGCAGGATTTTGAATATGCGTGGAAATGGGCGCTTGACCCGAACAACGAATCACAATACGCTTATCAGCTCTACTACATCAAAGGCGCTGAAGCTGCCAATACAGGAAAAGGCAAGATTGATGATGTAGGCGTAAAAGCCGTAAATGACAAAACATTAAAGGTTGAACTGAATAACCCGACACCTTATTTCACGCAATTAACTTCATTCTATACGTATATGCCGATCAACAAGAAAATCGCGGAAAAACATAAAAACTGGAACACAAACGCGGGCGAAAATTATGTGTCAAACGGCCCGTTCAAAATGACGGCCTGGAAACACAGCGGTTCCATCACGCTCGAAAAGAACGATCAATATTGGGATAAAGACGCTGTGAAATTGAAGAAAATCAACATGGTGATGATTAACAATAACAACACCGAACTGAAAAAATTCCAGGCCGGTGAGCTTGACTGGGCAGGAATGCCGCTCGGCCAGCTTCCGACTGAATCTCTGCCGACCTTGAAAAAAGACGGATCTCTTCACGTTGAACCGATCGCAGGCGTGTATTGGTACAAATTCAACACAGAAGCGAAACCGCTGAACAATGTCAACATCCGTAAAGCCCTTGCTTATGCGATCGACCGCTCGTCCATCGTAAAAAATGTAACGCAGGGCGAACAGATCCCGGCCATGGCTGCGGTGCCGCCGTCAATGAAGGGATTCAAGGATAACACAAAAGGTTATTTCAAAGACAATGACGTCAAATCAGCTAAAGAATTCTTAAATAAAGGACTGAAGGAATTAGGCGTCAAGAATGCCTCTGACCTTCCGGCGATCAAACTGTCCTACAATACGGATGACGCGCATGCGAAAATCGCGCAGGCCGTACAGGAAATGTGGAAAAAGAACTTGGGCGTCAAAGTTGAGCTTGATAACTCCGAATGGAATGTTTACATCGACAAGCTGCACAGCCAGAACTACCAAATCGCGCGTATGGGCTGGCTCGGCGATTTCAACGATCCGATCAACTTCCTTGAATTGTTCCGTGATAAAGAAGGCGGAAACAATGATACCGGGTGGGAAGATCCTGAGTTTAAAAAGCTGCTGAACCAATCTCAGCTTGAAACGGATCCGGATAAACGTATCGAAGAGCTGAAAAAAGCAGAAAAGATCTTTATGGACGCAATGCCGGTCGCGCCAGTTTATTTCTATACAGATCCTTGGGTTCAGGATAAAAACCTCAAAAATGTGATCTTGACAGGAACAGGCGAAGTTTACTTCAGAAACGCTTCTTTTGAATAAAAGACGGTTCTGAAAACAAAAGACCCAAGGTATATGGGGAGGATGTCCCCATATACCTTTCTTACTGATTAAGTATAAAATTGTAAAAAACATGGAGGTGTTCACCTTGCTGAAATATATCGGTAAACGATTCATTTACATGATCATCACGCTGTTTGTGATTGTGACCGCCACATTCTTCTTAATGCAGGCAGCGCCGGGCGGACCATTTTCCGGCGAAAGAAAGCTGCCGCCTGAAATTGAGGCAAACTTAAACGAACACTATGGCCTGGACAAGCCTCTTTTCGTTCAATATGTCAGCTACTTAAAATCTGTGGCGATGTGGGACTTCGGACCTTCTTTTAAATATAAAGGCCAAAGTGTTAATGATTTAATCAATTCAGGCTTCCCCGTCTCATTCACTCTCGGTGCAGAAGCTATTCTCCTCGCTTTAGCGTTCGGCGTGCTTTTCGGGGTGCTTGCTGCCCTGTACCATAATAAATGGCAGGATTATACCATTGCGATTTTAACGATCTTTGGGATCTCAGTTCCGAGCTTTATATTGGCGACGATTTTGCAATATATTTTCTCAATTAAATTAGAACTGTTCCCGGTCGCAGGGTGGGAATCCTGGGCATACACCTTTCTGCCCTCTATTGCGCTCGCTTCCATGCCGATGGCGTTCATTGCCAGACTCTCCCGTTCAAGCATGATTGAAGTGTTAAACAGCGATTACATACGGACTGCAAAAGCTAAAGGACTTTCCCGTCCGTCAGTCACCGTGCGCCATGCGCTGCGAAACGCGCTTTTGCCGGTCGTGACATATATGGGGCCGATGGCGGCATCCATTTTAACGGGAAGTTTCATCATTGAATCCATTTTCGGAATTCCCGGTTTAGGCGCGCATTTTGTAAACAGCATTACAAACCGTGATTATACGGTCATTATGGGAGTTACCGTGTTCTTCAGCGTGCTCCTGCTTTTATGCGTATTAATTGTAGACGTGCTGTACGGATTAATCGATCCGAGAATCAAGCTTTCCAAAGCAAAGAAAGGAGCCTAGACCATGCAGAACATTCCTAAAAATATGTTTGAACCAGCTTCAGCTAATGCCGGCGATGCCGAAAAAATAAATAAAAAAAGCCTTTCCCTCTGGAAAGACGCCATGCTCCGCTTCCGCAGCAATAAGCTTGCGATGGTCGGGTTCGTACTGATCGTTCTTATTATTCTGATGGCGATTTTTGCGCCTGTCTTTTCAAGGTATGATTATGCCACTACCAATCTATTAAATGCGGATAAAGCGCCGTCGAAAGATCATTGGTTCGGCACAGATGACCTTGGAAGGGATATATTCGTCCGGACATGGGTGGGCGCGCGGATTTCTATCTTTATCGGTGTCGCAGCTGCCGTGCTTGATTTATTAATCGGCGTAATCTGGGGCAGCATTTCCGGATTCCGCGGCGGACGCACAGATGAAGTGATGATGCGCATCGCCGACATTCTGTGGGCTGTTCCTTCATTATTAATGGTTATTTTGCTGATGGTTGTCCTGCCGAAAGGATTGCTGACCATTATCGTCGCCATGACAATCACGGGCTGGATCAATATGGCGAGGATCGTCCGCGGACAGGTGCTGCAATTAAAGAATCAGGAGTATGTGCTTGCTTCACAGACACTCGGCGCCAAAACCGGCCGGCTTTTGTTTAAGCATATCGTTCCGAACGCGATGGGCTCTATCCTCGTAACGATGACACTGACGGTTCCGACTGCGATTTTTACAGAAGCGTTTTTAAGTTATTTGGGCCTCGGCGTACCTGCTCCGCTTGCGAGCTGGGGAACGATGGCCTCAGACGGATTGCCTGCATTAACCTATTACCCTTGGCGTCTGTTCTTCCCTGCCGGCTTTATCTGCCTGGCGATGTTCGGCTTTAACGTTGTCGGCGACGGGTTAAGAGACGCGCTGGATCCTAAGTTACGCAAATAAGGAGTGATATGAGTGACACGTTTGCTAGAAGTAAAAGACTTAGCCATTTCATTTAAAACATACGGCGGAGAGGTACAGGCAATCCGCGGCGTGAATTTCCATTTGAATAAAGGAGAGACGCTGGCGATCGTGGGGGAGTCGGGTTCCGGAAAAAGTGTGACCTCCCAAGCGATTATGAAGCTGATCCCGATGCCGCCGGGCTACTTTAAAAGAGGACAGATTCTTTTTGACGGACGCGATATCGTGCCGATGTCTGAAAAAGAAATGCAGGCCATCAGAGGAAAGGATATCGGAATGATTTTCCAAGATCCGATGACCTCTCTGAACCCGACGATGAGAGTCGGCAAACAAATTACGGAAGTGCTTTTCAAACATGAAAAAATCTCAAGTGAAGCGGCGAAAAAGCGCGCCATAGAGCTGCTTGATCTCGTCGGAATTCCGATGCCCGAAAAACGGATCGGCCAATTCCCCCATGAATTTTCAGGCGGGATGAGACAGCGTGTCGTCATCGCGATGGCGCTTGCGGCAAATCCGAAACTGTTAATTGCCGATGAACCGACAACAGCTCTTGATGTGACGATTCAGGCACAGATCCTTGAGCTGATGAAAGATCTGCAAAAGAAAATTGATACGTCTATCATTTTTATCACGCATGATCTCGGCGTTGTCGCCAATGTCGCCGACCGGGTCGCTGTCATGTACGCGGGTCAGGTCGTCGAATCGGGCACGGTGGATGAAATCTTTTATGATCCGCGCCATCCGTATACGTGGGGACTGCTTGCCTCAATGCCTAGCCTGGACAGCACCGATCAGGAAAAACTGACGGCCATCCCGGGCACGCCGCCTGATCTGACGAATCCTCCGAAAGGGGATGCATTTGCGCTCCGCAGCTCATATGCGATGAAAATTGACTTTGAACAGGAACCGCCGATGTATAAAGTGTCTGATACGCATTTCGTGAAATCGTGGCTTCTGCATCCTGATGCGCCTAAGGTCGAGCCCCCTGAAGCGGTGAAGGCTAAAATCCGTCAGCTTCCGAATACGTATCAGCATCCTGTTTTAATGAAGGAAGGTGAAAAAAATGACTGAGAAACTTCTCGAAATCAAACACTTAAAACAGCATTTTTTCACGCAGAAAGGAACGGTAAAAGCCGTAGATGATTTGTCATTTGATATTTATAAAGGCGAAACGCTCGGCCTTGTCGGAGAATCGGGCTGCGGTAAATCAACGACGGGCCGCAGTATTATCCGGCTGTATGAGGCAACCGACGGGGAAGTTCTCTTTAACGGGGAAAATGTCCACGGGAAAAAATCCCGCAAGAAGCTGCTGGAGTTTAACCGGAAAATGCAGATGATTTTCCAGGATCCGTACGCATCTTTAAATCCGAGAATGACAGTCGCCGACATTATTGCCGAGGGAATAGATATTCACCGCCTGGCAAAAACGAAAAAAGAGCGGATGCAGCGGGTTCACGAACTGCTGGAAACGGTCGGTTTAAATAAAGAGCACGCCAACCGCTACCCGCATGAATTTTCGGGCGGACAGAGACAGCGTATCGGAATCGCCAGAGCGCTGGCGGTTGATCCGGAGTTTATCATCGCGGACGAACCGATTTCGGCGCTTGACGTCTCCATTCAGGCGCAAGTCGTCAATTTAATGAAAGAATTGCAGAAAGAAAAAGGGCTCACTTACCTGTTTATCGCCCATGATTTATCAATGGTCAAATACATCAGCGACCGCATCGGCGTCATGTATTTCGGAAAATTGGTGGAGCTTGCGCCGGCGGATGAGCTTTACGAAAACCCGCTTCACCCATACACGAAATCATTGCTGTCCGCTATCCCGCTCCCTGATCCAGACTATGAAAGAAATCGCACGCGAAAGAAATACGATCCGGCAGTTCATCAGCTGCAAGACGGAGAAAAAATGGAATTCAGAGAAGTGAAACCGGGACATTTTGTCATGTGCACAGAAGCTGAATTTAAAACCTATCTATAAACGTATCATCCTCCAAGACTCAGTCTTGGAGGATTTTTTTGCGCACATTCAAGTTTATTAAGCCTGCTCCCGTTTTTCTATAATGGAAAAAAAGGGGGAGATCAGTATGAAAACCATTTTGTGCGCCATTTGTGCGGGACTGTTTATCAGTGCAGGTGCTTATCCGGCCCACGCCGCTGCGAAAGAGGAGCAGCCGCTTGTAAAAATAGCGCTGGCCGAAAAAGAACTGCCGAAATCAAATGCACGGTTCGCTTATCCGTCAGGGCTGCATTTTACACATCCTGATAAGGTGCGGGGCATTTACGTCACAGGGCATTCAGCGGGAGGAAGCAAATTCGGGGAGCTGACAGACTTTGTGGACAAAACGGAGCTCAATACAATGGTGATTGATGTCAAGGATGACAACGGAAACCTCACCTTTAAGCCGGACGGCCATTCTGAGTATGCCAAAATCGCCAAGCCGTACATCAAAGACCCAAAAAAGATGATGAAAAAGCTGGAGGAAAAAAAGATCTATCCGATCGCGCGTATTGTCGTATTTAAAGACAGCGAACTCGCGAACAAAAAGCCGGAGTGGTCTTTTAAAGAAAAAAACGGAAGTGTCTGGAAAAACGGCCGCGGCGAATCGTTCGTCAATCCGTTTATGAAAGAAGTATGGGATTACAATGTAAAGATTGCAAAACAAGCCGTAAAGATGGGTTTTCAAGAAATTCAGTTTGATTATGTCCGTTTTCCTGAAGGATTTGAAAAACGTGATGACGAACTGACATACGGACACGGCGATTACGGAAAAACAGCAGACAGCAATGTGCAAAAACGCGTTCACGCCGTCACTGATTTTGTCGGTTATGCGAAGAAAAAACTCAAGCCGTACGGCGCGGATGTGTCGGTTGATATTTTCGGCTATTCAGCCACGCTGCCGGAAGCGCCTGGGATCGGCCAGAATTTCAGCAAAATTTCAGAACAGGTCGATGTCATTTCATCCATGATTTACCCGAGCCATTGGACAAGCTATTTCGGCATTGATAAACCGGATCTTGACCCTTACAAAGTCGTCAAAGAATACGCAAAGGTGGAAAATAAAAAACTGTCTAAGCTGAAACACCCGCCTGTATCGCGTCCGTGGCTTCAGGACTTCACGGCATCATATCTCGGCAGCGGAAATTATCAAAAGTACGGAAAACGCCAGGTGGAAGACCAGGTTAAAGCGCTGCATGATGAAGGAATTGACGAATTTTTATTGTGGGATGCGGCAAACCGCTATACCAAAAACGTCGATTACACACCATTTTAAAAAAATTGAAACCATGTTAAAGGATCACACGTCTTAATAGATGTAAGATTGTTTAAACAATCGGAAATGGGGTATATCTAAAAGTGTGAAGACAACGAACCCATAAGGAGCAAATGAATGAACTGGTACGAAAAGCTGAGTGAATATTTTCCGATTGAAGAAATGAAATCAAAAGCGCATATGGAAGCTCTGTTAAAGGAGCAAAGCGATGTTTATCATAAAGAAGAGGGGCAGTACCACGTGCTGATGTATGCGGAATTTGACTCTTTCATCTTTATTGATTACCTGTTTGTGTCAAAGAAATCCAGAGGACAAGGCCTCGGAAGCAAGCTGATCGGCAGGCTGAAAAAGAAAAACAAGCCGATTCTGCTTGAGGTGGAGCCTGTTGACGAGGATGACACGGATACACAGAAACGCTTGCGTTTTTACCAAAGAGAGCATTTCAAGCACGCGCAGTCAATCGGGTATCGGCGCCGGTCATTGGCTACGAATGAAGTGAACAAAATGGAGATTCTGTACTGGTCACCTAAGACGGAATCAGAAGAAGAAATGTTTGAAGCAATGAAACAGACATATGAAAACATTCACACTTATAAAGATGAAAAATGGTACGGAGAATCATACGAAAAAACGGATGAAGTTCTCAAAGTCATTGATGAGAAAAAACGAAAAAACATTTTCGATCAGCTGAGCTAATTGAGAATGGGGAAACATCCGCCAGCCGTAAATTTGCCGGATTGACACATTTTTTTCTCAGGAGACTGTTCACACTTACTTTTTTATAGTATAATACCTATAAAGATTCCTTTTTTAAAGTCATTTCAATTTGAGAATACAAACATGTTCATCCTACTAATTAGAGGAGTGAAGATTAATGGTTACATTATACACATCACCTAGCTGTACGTCATGCAGAAAAGCAAGAGCTTGGCTTGAAGAGCACGAGATTCCGTTTGTAGAAAGAAACATTTTCTCCGAGCCGTTATCAATTGATGAGATCAAGCAGATTCTGCGTATGACTGAAGACGGTACGGATGAAATTATCTCTACCCGTTCTAAAGTATTCCAGAAACTGAACGTAAATGTTGAATCTATGCCGCTTCAAGACTTATATACTTTGATCAATGAGCATCCGGGACTGCTCCGCCGTCCGATTATCATTGATGAAAAACGTCTGCAAGTCGGCTATAACGAAGATGAAATCAGACGATTCCTGCCAAGAAAAGTGCGTTCTTTCCAATTAAGAGAAGCACAGCGTCTTGCCAACTGATATAAGCTTACGATAAGCATGGAAAAAGCCCAAAACCATCGCGGTTTGGGCTTTTTGTTATTTTTCAGTCTGTTGGTAAATCATACTGGCGAGGATAACAAATACGACGGTCAAAATCGGCAGCGTCATTTGTATAATGCCGTGTTCTGCCATGAAAAATGACAGCTTGCTGTCTCCGGCAATCATTTCACCGCCGGTAAATGCGAGAAGACCGCTTCCGGCGTACATCAATAAAGGCATTTTGTCCATGGCGGCATGAACGAGCTTGCTGCCCCAAATGATAATCGGCACCGAGATGAAGAGACCGATCACTACAAGTGTCAGCTCACCGTGAGAAGCGCCGGCTACTGCGATAACATTGTCAAGCGACATAAAGATATCAGCCATAACGATTGTGCGGATGGCTTTCCAAAGAGAAGAACTGCTTTTCACATGCTGCGCATCTTTCTTCTCAATCAGAAGCTGATAGCCGAGATACAATAAAAATACCCCGCCTGCGCATTGCAAAAAAGGAACATTCAATAAATAGACCGCAGCGCTCGTCAGAACGATTCTCAAGACGACTGCGATAAACGTTCCGAAGATGATCGCTTGCTGTCTTTGTTTATGGGCCAGATTCCGGCTGGCCATCGCGATGACGACGGCATTGTCACCGCCGAGAATGAGGTCAATTCCGATAATGAGCAGAAGGGACAGCAGGTAATCGTGCGGCATGGTAACACCTCGCTTATAGATCGATTGCTTGTACAGCTAATATATGAAGCAGTGCGCTATTTATGATGGGAACCGGGAGAAAGCCTGTTTTTCGGTGTGAAAATGCTTTTTTATTTCTTTTATAACTGTTTTATCATAAAATAGAAATATAAAGAATTTGCGCTGTCTTCTATAAGGTTAAGATGTGGACGGAATGGGTAAAGTGTAGTAAAGTACTATTCATCGGGAGCTTAGATGTCCCTTCAACATCTTATAAAGAAGGGAAGGTTGGCAAAATGGAAATAGAAAGAATTAATGAGCATACTGTAAAATTTTATATGTCTTATGGTGATATTGAAGATCGCGGTTTTGACAGAGAAGAAATCTGGTACAATCGCGAGCGCAGTGAAGAACTGTTCTGGGAAGTCATGGATGAAGTGCATGATGAAGAGGAATTCGCTGTCGAGGGTCCTCTTTGGATTCAGGTTCAGGCATTGGACAAAGGACTGGAAATAATCGTAACAAAAGCCCAGCTTTCCAAGGACGGACAAAAACTCGAACTGCCGATCCCGGAAGATAAAAAACAAGAGCCGGCAGATGAAAATCTCGATGCTTTACTTGATGATTTCCAGAAAGAAGAGCAGGCCGAGAGCCGGGAAGATAAGGAGCAAAAGCTTCAGTTCACTTTGCGGTTCGATGATTTTGAGGATCTCATCTCGCTATCAAAATTGAATCTTAACGGAATCAAAACGACCCTGTATTCGTTTGAAGACCGATATTATTTATATGCAGATTTTTATGAGCAAACTGATGAAGAGGTTGAAAATCAGCTAAGCATCCTGTTGGAGTACGCGCACGAATCATCAGTCAGCATTCACCGTCTTGAAGAATACGGCAAATTGGTGATCGCTGATCATGCGTTATATACAATAAAAAAACACTTTGCATCATAACAAACCGATTTCTCTCAGCAGAAATCGGTTTTTTTTGTTCTGAATGACAGGATGAACGGATGAAAACCGTATAACGGCTCTCATCCGCAAACAGGATTATATCTTCTCCCTGCTGAATACAACAAGATTCAGGAAAGGAGAAGATGCAACATGTTCAGTGCTGTGACTGCCGACGGACGGCTCATTCAGCTGGCCGGAAGCTATTCAAAGGAAAAAGCGGCGGAGCTGAGAAAGAAACGCTGGTTCTGCCCCGTTTGCGAAAGTGAACTTGATATCAAACTGGGACGGGAGAAACTGCCGCACTTCGCTCATAAAAAAAGCAGGCTGTGTCCGGGGGAATCCGAACCTGAAAGCGAATACCATCTGGAAGGAAAAAGACAGCTTTTTCTCTGGCTAAAGACACAAGGGTGCAGCGTCAGCCTGGAACCGTATCTGACTTCCGCTGGACAGCGGCCTGACTTGACCGCGGAAAGCGGAGAAGAGAAGCTGGCTTTTGAATTTCAATGTGCGAACCTTTCGGCGGACTCTTTAAAGAGCCGGACGGCAGGCCTGAAAAACGCCGGGTACCGGCCGGTCTGGATCATCGGGGCAAAACGGTTAAAACGGATGGCCGCGCAATTTTTCCGGCTTTCTGCTTTTCACTGGCAGTTCTTTGAAGTCCATTCATTTTCCTCCTTACTGTTTTACTGCCCCGACGCCCGCTCCTTTTACAGGCTGCATTCCATCACTCCGTTTTACACCGGCTATTCTTATGCCGGCTTAATTACAATCCCTCTTCACAAAGCAAACCTGAAAGACATTTGTCATCCGGAAGGGAGGCACAGCGTCAGACTTCCCTCGTGGGGACGTGCCGTAGCCGGCTTCCGAAACAAAAGCGGCCGGTTTTTATCTGAAGATGCCGGTCTTATCCGGCGTCTTTTTTACGAAAGACATCAGGTTGCATTTCCATTTCTCCCATCTGAAGTGTTTATTCCCGTTTCAGCGGGCTTTGTGTTTGCCAGTCCCGTTTTTGTGTGGCAGAGCCATTTATACTTGCGGCTTGCGGAACTTTCTAAAAAAGGCACGCCGATCCGATTATCCGGCATGGTTCATGATTTGCGGCAAAAAATCAGGCGTAAGGAGATTCGGATGCGGTATGGTTCACAAGATAGCCTTATCAGAATGGCGGTAAAACAATATGCTGATTTCTTATGCTTGCAGGATTTTTTAAGGGAAATTGAGAATGAAGTATATATGCCCTCATCTCAACGGAAGCTCCCTCAAACGGCAGAAGAGCTGCGCCGGCGGGATCTGCTCTTTTTTGGGGAATGAGAATGCTTCATTTCGTTCACCCTAACGTCAAGGTGGTGGCGAATGTGAGGGGCGTACAAGCAGTTTGTTTTCGTTTTTTCACTGTATTATTGGTATGCTCGGTCTTATATGCCGCATATGATTTGACAAAAGGCAGTGAAAAGCCGGAAGATAATCACAACACAAGTTTTTGGAGAAACAATCGTTTTTTCAATTGGCTTGAAGTAAAGAAAACGAGGGGGATCACCATGACTGAGGAAAATAAAGCAGCACAGCTGCCTGACAGAAGTGAAGTAAAGGCAGAGCATACATGGAGACTAGAGGATATTTTTCCTAGTGATGAGGCCTGGAATAAAGAATTTCAAGCAGTTAAAGAATTAATCCCGAATTTATCTTCTTTTAAAGGCACGCTTGCTCATTCGGCTGATAATTTATACGCGGCGCTTACGGCACAGGATGAAGTGACGAACCGTCTTGGGAAACTTTATGCATACGCGCATATGCGCTCAGACCAGGATACGGGAAATTCTTTCTACCAAGGGCTGAACGACAAAGCCGCAAGCCTGTATTCCCAGGCTGCCAGCGCGACTGCTTACATTGAACCGGAAATTCTGGCGATTCAGGAGGACAAGCTGCACCAGTTTATTCTGGAAAAAGAGGAGCTTAAACTTTACTCCCATGCAATTGAAGAAATTACAAAACAGCGTCCGCACGTGCTGAGCGAACAAGAAGAGGCCCTGCTTGCGGAAGCCTCAGAAGCGCTGTCGTCGCCTTCCAATACATTCAGTGTTTTAAATAACGCCGATATTACGTTTCCGTCAATTAAAGATGAAAACGGCAAGGAAACTCAAATCACACACGGCAACTTTATTAATTTCCTGGAAAGCAGCAATCGTGAAGTCCGCAAAAACGCATTTGAAGCCGTATATAAAACATACGGACAGTATAAAAACACGATGGCGACTACACTCAGCGGCACTGTGAAAAAAGATAATTTTTACGCCCGTGTGAAAAAATATAAATCAGCACGGGAAGCGGCTTTATCCAATAACAGCATCCCTGAAGAAGTTTACGATAACCTTATTAAAACGATCAATAAACATCTTCCGTTATTACACCGTTACATTGACCTGCGGAAAAAGGTTCTCGGCCTTGATGAAGTCCATATTTATGACCTTTACACACCGCTCGTAAAAGATTCGGGAATGAAGGTCACATATGAGGAAGCGAAAGATTATATGCTCAAAGGACTTGCTCCGCTGGGCGAGGAATACGCGTCTATTTTAAAAGAAGGACTTGAAAACCGCTGGGTCGATATATACGAAAATAAAGGAAAACGCAGCGGTGCTTATTCGTCCGGTACATACGGCACGAATCCGTACATCTTGATGAACTGGCATGACAATGTCAATAATCTGTTTACGCTCGTTCACGAGTTCGGCCATTCCGTGCACAGTTACTATACGAGAAAATATCAGCCGTATCCGTACGGTAACTACAGCATTTTTGTCGCTGAAGTTGCTTCAACGACTAATGAAGCGCTGCTCGGTGAATATATGCTGAACAGCTTAAAGGATGAAAAACAGCGTCTGTACCTGCTCAACCATATGCTTGAAGGATTCAGAGGCACAGTGTTCAGACAGACGATGTTCGCTGAATTTGAGCATCTGATTCATACGAAAGCACAGGAAGGCGAGCCGCTAACGCCTGAACTGCTGAACGAACTTTATTATGATCTGAATAAAAAGTATTTCGGTGACAACATGGTGATTGATAAAGAAATCAGTCTGGAATGGTCAAGAATTCCGCATTTCTATTACAATTATTATGTGTATCAATATGCGACAGGCTACAGTGCGGCCCAAGCGCTGAGCAGCCAGATCTTAAAAGAAGGCAAGCCTGCGGTGGAGCGCTATACCGAATTCTTAAAAGCGGGAAGCTCGGAATATCCGATCGACATACTGAAAAAAGCGGGAGTCGATATGACATCGCCTGAACCGATCGAGGCGGCCTGCAAAATGTTTGAAGAGAAACTGAACGAGATGGAAGAGCTTCTTTCGAAAGTGAACCCTTCGTAGTTCAAAAAAGCCTGTGCATAAGATGCGCAGGCTTTTTTTAAAACCCTTTAAACGTTTTTCTGTGATTCAGCCGATACAGGGCAAATAATATGGACAGAAACAGCAGGGGAGATGTAATGTAAATCGGCAGCATGTGCATCATGGCCAGCAGGTTTAAAAAGAAGAAAAACACAATCATTCCGATGATCAATACGGTGCGGAGCATTGATTTCCCTCCTTGTTTATGATTGATATATTCTATGAAAACAAGCAGTCAGTTATGTTTTGTGACAAAAATATGAACATTAATCTTATGGCTTGTCAAAACTCGACAAGATTTGATATGATAAGGATGTGAAATTGATCACAAACAAACATTACCCCTTTGTTTGACCGTGAAAAATTTCTCCCATCCCCTTTGTTGTCGTTAAGACATATGAAACCGCGCTTATCCCGGCGCGGTTTCTTTATTTGCACAAAAAAAGCCGGCTCCGTAAGGAATCAGCTTTTTTTAATGATCACAACAGGTGACATCCTCCTGGGTGCCGGCCAGAGATTTCCAAAACAGACCGTGCTTTGCTTCCACTCTGGCGACCTTTTTGGCGAATGCCAGTTTTTTCATTTCTTTTTCAACTTCTTCTAGACTCAAATCATAAACGAGTGCGATTTCTTTCGATGCGACAAACCGGAAATATTCAATGAAACATTCCAAAGGCGGCGTTTCAGAAGGCTTCGGTTCATCCCCGAGCATTTCGAATAAGATCTCTTCGTATACGTCATAAGAATAGTTGCCGGGAACCTTCAGCCCTTCATCATCATGCAGGCTGTTAAAGAACGTCAATGTCGGGTTGACGGTGACGTCCATTTCCGCCGCGATTTTCATATCGCACTGAAGCGCTTTTACCGCGCTTTGCGAATGGAGGTCGCGCTTGAATTCTTCAACATCCAATTTCGTCTTTTCGGCAATCTCTAAAAGAACGTCTTCATCCGTAATATTCTGCTTGGAAACAAACAGGCTTTCCTGCATGCTGCGGAGAAACAGAATGCCCGCTTTTCTTCCCTGCAGTTCGGCCGCTTTTAAAGCAAGTGCGGCAAGGTAGGGCGATGAAAGAGGCTGATCCTGCTCAAGCCAAAGGCTTCCGTCACAGGGCATCCCGGAACGGTTCGCAATTTTTTCCCAAGCTTCGGCAAGAAGGTGTTTTTTCCGCTTTTGCTTATTCAGCGATGTAATACTCGCGGAAACAATGATCCGCAGCGTAAAAAAACGTCCGTATTTGATTTTTAATTTTTTTATGACGGGCTCCAGCGACCAGCATTCAGGACATAAAGGGTCGACAAACATGTAAATTTCGAGCGGTTTTTTTGGATGTCCGTGGCAATGGGCGAAGTATTGCTCATGCTGATAATTCGTCAATATGATCGATCCTCCGCTTCTGACTGGTTTACCATATGCCTGGCCGTCAGTTCCAGACGCCCGTACAGAAATTCACGAATATCGCCCTCCAGCCCGACCTGATCCATCGCTTTGCTCATACAGCTTAGCCACGCATCAGCCCTCTCGTCCGTAATCGGAAAGGGGAGATGCCTTGCCCTGAGCATGGGATGTCCGTGCTCTTCAGTATAAAGAGGAGGTCCGCCCAAATACTGGGTTAAAAATTGCTTTTGTTTTCTGGCCGTTTCAGTCAAATCACTTGGAAATATCGGCTTCAGCAAGGGATGAGACGAGACACGCTCATAAAAAGTATCAACAAGTTGCGATAGAAGTTCCTCTCCAATCGCTTCATATGGTGCGTTAAACGATTGTCCCATGTTGACTACTCCTTTATATGGCTAATAGGAATCATAATTCCCATTGCGAATTTATCTTTCAGTTTTACTATCTTCAGTTACTGTATATTTTAGCAATAACATTTTATTTCTACAAACAAAGTGCCTTTCTGTCAGGCGCTTGTATTTCATATCATATCACATCGCCTTCATTCATGTGTAAGATTTCACTCCGCAAAAAAACCAGAGGGCGAAGGAAGCCTCTCTGGTTTACGCGTAATACTGTTTGGTTATGTTTTTGACATATTGCTGTGTTTCCTTAAACGGCGGAATGCCCCCGTACCGATCTACGTTGCCGGGGCCTGCGTTGTAGGCGGCTAACGCCAGAGATACATTTCCGTCGTATTTCGTGAGCATCTGCTTTAAGTACTTTGTGCCGCCCTCAGCGTTCTGGACGGGATCAAGCGGGTTTGACACCCCGAGTGATTCTGCCGTGGAAGGCATGAGCTGCATCAATCCCATTGCCCCCGCACCGCTGACCGCTTTCGGATTAAAGCCTGATTCCTGTTTAATAACCGCGCGGATCAGCTTTTCGTCCACTCCGTATTTTTCGGCCGCTTTCTGAATGGCGCTGTCTATTGAAAAGTTTCCGGTGCTGATATCAGAAGCCGCATCCGGAGACTTTATGCCCGGGGAAGCGGTCTGTGAAGCAGCCGCGGAGCCGGATGAAACGGGAATTCTCGGTGAATATGAAGCGTGAGCGGTCCGCACACCGTTTAAAATTCCTGATTCCGGCTGCTGCCGGACGGCTGTGTCCGTATACTGGCTGAGAAGCGCGCTGAAATTTGCAAGCGGGCTTTCTGAAGATTGTCCGCCTGAAGCCGTGCTTGTATGAGAGATTGATTGCAGCGCCATTGATTGCAGCTGGAGAAGGGCCGCCCAATTCGTGATATTCACTGTGTCATTCCACCTTTTTTTGTTTCTGTTCATAAAAACGCTGGATTTTATTTTTCGTGATCCGCTCTGGGATGCCGAATTGCTTGAGCAATTGTTCAAACGCCCGTTTTCCTTCATCCCAGTCAGCAGCTTCGAATTCCAATTCAAAGTCTTCTTTCTCTAAATATCGGCTGTGATCTAAAATGATTAAGCCTTTTTCTGATTCTTTTTCCGCGCGTGCGGTCGACAGCGTTCCGAAATAGCAAATGTGTTCTGAGTTGATTCCGAGACCTTCCAGCTGACGTTTGACGGGGCCATCCGGAATCTTGAAGACGTCAAGATCAAATGCCGCAAGCTCTTGGTGGGTTTCCAGCAGACCGACCGCGGCAGGCTCTTTTAACGTCAGAACGAACGCGCCGTCTTTTTCTCGGATGCGGAGTGCAGATTTTTTTTGTTTCAGGGAAAAATCTTTCGTGTCGAAATAATGATTGACCTGCTGTTTAAAATCATGTTCTTTCATGCAGAGTGCTTCACTCAGCTTCAGAAATTCTGATTTTGTCAGCAGGTTTTTGAATTCAATTTCTATTTCTTGGGTCATGACAGTCTTCCTTTCAGGACGAAAAATTGTATAATTCCCATTATCTCTTTAGAGGTTACGTTTATCAATATCGACCTTGATATGATAAAATAAATGCTGTACTTTGTTAAAAAAGGAGAACATTATGCAAAAGAGAATTGAAATCCAAAATGCATCATTAACAGAAGACGCGCTCCGCTTAAAGTGCGGAGAAGACTTAAACGGAGCGGAACGCAAAGCCTCAGGTCAAATGCTTGTTGATTCCGATCACTTTGCTTTTGTATACATACTTGAATCAGCTGACTCTTTTGAATATGTCATTATAAAAGAACATATCTGGCCGGATCTGAAAGAAGCCTTAGACCAAAGAAAACCGGCGGTCCTTGAGGCCGGCGGAAAAACGGTTGAACTTTCAGGGCTGCATGAAGAACTCGATTATCTTCTTGAAAATATTAAAGATAATGCAAACTACGGAGATATGGAAGAAAAAGTGAAAAACGTATTTCTTTAGAACAGGTTCGGAATTGGGGGATGTACGATGGATGACAAACAATGGGAGCAATTTCTAGCGCCATACCGCCAGGCTGTTGAAGAATTAAAGGTGAAGCTGAAAGGCGTCAGAACCCTTTATGAGTATGAAGATGACCACTCACCGATTGAGTTTGTGACAGGCCGCGTGAAGCCGGTGGCGAGCATACTTGAAAAAGCGAGACGAAAAAGCATACCGCTTCATCAGATTGAAACGATGCAGGATATCGCGGGGCTGCGTATCATGTGCCAATTTGTCGATGATATCCAGATCGTCAAAAATATGCTGTTTGCCAGAAAAGATTTTACCGTTGTCGATAAGCGGGATTACATAGCAGAGCATAAGGAAAGCGGATATCGGTCTTACCACCTTGTCGTTTTATATCCTTTACAAACAACGTCCGGTGAAAAGCACGTTCTTGTGGAAATACAGATTCGGACGCTTGCCATGAACTTTTGGGCAACCATTGAGCATTCACTGAATTACAAATACAGCGGGAACATTCCCGAAAAAGTAAAGCTGAGGCTGCAGCGGGCCTCAGAAGCCGCATCCCGGCTCGATGAAGAAATGTCAGAAATCCGCGGAGAAATCCAGGAAGCCCAAGCCGCGTTCTCGCGAAAGAAAAAAGCGGGAGACCGCCAGTAGGAAAGGAGGGGAATGGCATGAAATTTGCCGTTTCTTCAAAAGGAGACGAGGTTTCAGATACACTGAAAAGCAAAATACAGGCGTATTTACTCGATTTTGATATGACCTTGGATGAAAAAGAGCCGGAAATCGTTATTTCCGTCGGCGGTGACGGAACGCTTCTTTACGCATTTCACAGGTACAGCGACCGTCTCGATAAAACGGCGTTTGTCGGAGTTCACACGGGGCATTTGGGTTTTTATGCCGATTGGGTTCCGCAGGAGATAGAAAAGCTCGTTCTGGCCATCGCCAAAACGCCGTATCATACCGTGGAGTATCCCCTTCTTGAGGTGATTGTCACTTATCATGATGAAGAGCGTGAGGAGCGGTATCTGGCTTTGAACGAATGTACGATCAAAAGCATAGAAGGCAGTCTCGTCGCTGACGTGGAAATTAAAGGCCAGCTGTTTGAAACGTTCAGGGGAGACGGTTTATGTCTGTCCACGCCTTCCGGAAGCACGGCTTATAATAAGGCGTTAGGCGGCGCGATCATCCACCCTTCCATCAGAGCGATTCAGCTTGCCGAAATGGCATCCATCAACAACAGAGTGTTCAGGACTGTCGGCTCGCCGCTTTTGCTTCCCGATCATCATAACTGTGTCATCAAACCGAGAAACGACGTCGACTTTCAAGTCACAATTGATCATTTAACCTTGCTGCATAAGGATGTCAAGTCCATTCTATGCCGTGTGGCAAATGAAAAAGTCAGATTTGCAAGATTCCGTCCTTTTCCGTTTTGGAAAAGGGTGCAGGACTCCTTTATCGGAAAAGGCGAATAGAAAGAGGAAACGGATTGGACAACTTTTTTATCCAAAAGAACATGACTGCCCGGGAAGCCGGCATGACGGTAAAAGAATATACGGCGCTGCTCGGCATTTCAAAGCGGCTTCTCGCTGACATTAAATTCGGCGGGGGAGACCTGCTTGTGAACGGAGAGCATGTAACCGTCCGCGCCGTGTTAGCGGAAGGAGACGTGCTTAAGATTGAATTTCCGAAGGAGCATGTGAGTGAAACGCTTTTGCCTGAGCCGGTTCCTCTTGATATTCTTTATGAAGATGACCATGTGCTTGTGGTCAATAAACAGCCGTATGTCTCCTCAATTCCATCAAGAGAACACCCGTCGGAGAGCATCGCTAACGGAGTGATCAGCCACTACCGAAAAAGCGGCGTACAATCAACGGTTCATCTTGTCACCCGCCTTGACAGGGATACATCGGGGGCGATGCTCATCGCCAAACATCGGCTTTCCCATTCTCTTTTGTCGGCAGCACAGAAGAAGGGGCTTGTCAGCAGGCGGTATCTCGCTGTCGTACACGGGATCATGCTGCAGAAGGAAGGAACGGTGGACGCGCCAATCGGAAGAAAACACGACAGTATTATTGAGCGGATGGTAACGCCGGAGGGACAACGAGCGGTGACGCATTTTCAAACGGAAAAAGCGGGACATGCGTTTACGCTTGCAGCCCTGCGGCTGGAAACGGGGCGGACGCATCAAATCCGGGTGCACATGAGCTACCTCGGCCACCCGTTAGTCGGTGATACACTGTACGGCGGAAAAAATGAGGGAATTGCGCGGCAGGCTCTTCACAGTGAGCGGCTTTCATTCGTACACCCCATGACCGGAAAAACGCTCGTTTTTCACGCTCCGGTGCCTGACGATATGAAAACATTAATTGAACAAATGTAAAGCCCGAACCGTTTGCCGGTTTCGGGCTTTTTTTCATGCCTGCCTTCCGTGATCCTCGCGAAATCGTGAGGCATCATAGGGCATTGAGCTTTCCACAGAGACGGTTTCATGCTCCGGAAAGCGAAAGCCTGTCAGTTGATTGCCGAAGACGCATCCTGTATCAATGTTGATTGTACGGTTGACGATCCGGGGGCGTTTTACCGGGGTATGGCCGTAAACAATCCATGCCTTGCCTTCATAAGCGGCGGCCCAGTCTCTTCTGACGGGTCTGCCGTCGGGATACGTTTCACCCGTGATATCGCCGTACAGAACAAATTCTTTTACCTTACGCGAGTATTTACCGATATCGTCAGCTTTTATGCCGGCGTGGGCGACAACGAGATCGCCATTATGTAAAATGTCATAAAGCGGCGCTGACTCATATAATCGGATAAATTGTCTGGAGACTTCCGTTCTGTCGGCGGGAGACAGCTCTTTCAGTTCGGCTGCCGTCGTTTCCAGTCCGTGCATCACTTTTACGGGGTTTCCTTTTAAGTAACGGTACAGTTTGTTGCAATGATTTCCCGGGACATAACGGACGGCTCCTTTTTCATATGCTTTTGCCACAAAACGCATCACTTCTACGGATTTTGGGCCTCTGTCCGTTAAATCCCCCGCAAAGACAAGCGTCCTGCCTTCAGAGTGAACGGGCGTTCCGTCTTTCACTTCATATCCGAGCTTTTGCATTAACGCGATCATTTCGTCATAACATCCGTGTATATCGCTGATGATGTCATAAGCCATTCGTGTCTGCCTCCTTATTAACGGTTTTTTATTTATTATGGGGCTAATTCCTATACCTAATTACGCTGTTTTTGCACAAATTAAAAAAAGAATTAAAGAAATAAAGCCTTATCACTTTTTTTTCGCGTTCAGCCTTGTTAGAATATGCGTTATGTTTTTAAAAAAAAGTAAGGTTTCGCCCGCTTTAAGCGGGCTTTTATAACCCTTGTTTTAAGGAGGTATTTACGAATGGAACACACATCAGTCGCATCTTTAGTCGTCGTTCTGATCGTCGCTTTTTTGACGCCGCTCCTTTTACATCGGTTTAAGCTCAGCATCCCCGTCGTCGTCGCGGAGATCATCATGGGGCTTATTATCGGAAAAAGCGGCCTGAATCTTGTCGTTCAGGGAGACACGTGGCTGGAGACGCTGTCTGTTCTCGGCTTTATCTTTTTAATGTTTTTAAGCGGCTTGGAAATTGATTTTTCTTCATTTGAGAAAGGGAAGAAAAAACAATTCCTTCCGAACGGCAAGGAAGCGCCCAACACGTTTTCTGCCGCACTGATTATCTTTTTCGGCATCTTTATTTTATCATTGCTGCTGTCCTATGCCTTTGTATTAGCCGGTTTTATTCAAAACGCATTTTTAATGACGCTTATTATTTCGACGATATCACTCGGTGTGGTGGTCCCGACTTTAAAGGAAGAACGGATCATGAACTCCAATATCGGCCAGATCATCCTGCTTGTCGCCGTTATCGCGGACTTGGCTACGATGATTCTGCTCGCTTTCTTCTCTTCTCTTTACGGAGAAGACAGCGGAAATATGTGGCTTCTGTTGATCCTTTTTGCCGCGGGGGTCGTGCTGTATTTCTTCGGCAGGATCTTTAAACACCGTTCATTTGTGCAGTCGATGTCTAAAGGCACCGTGCAGATCGGCACGAGAGCCATTTTCACACTGATTATCGTGCTTGTCGCTTTATCGGAATCTCTCGGGGCGGAAAATATTCTCGGCGCGTTTTTGGCAGGCGTTCTGGTATCGCTTCTGTCTCCGAATAAAGAAATGGTGGAACAGCTGGATTCATTCGGATACGGGTTTTTAATTCCGATCTTTTTCGTCATGGTCGGGGTGAAATTGGACATTTGGACGCTTTTCCAAGATCCGAAAACATTAACGATGATTCCGCTGCTTCTGCTTGCGCTGTTTATCAGCAAAATGTTCCCGGTGTTTTACTTAAAGAAATGGTATGACAAAAGAACCGTGTTTGCTTCGGGCTTTTTGCTGACGTCCACGCTGTCGCTTGTTATCGCGGCGGCTACGATCGGAGAAAGGCTCCACATTATCAGCGCCAATATGTCCGGCGCGCTGACTTTAGTTGCGGTTATTGCCAGCATCATCACGCCGATCGGCTTTAAGAAATTATACAAACGGCAAAGTGCGCCGCAGGAAAAAAAGCGCATTACATTTATCGGCGCCAACCAAATGACGCTTCCTGTTACGCTGGAATTGCCCGATGAGGAATATGAAGTACGGGTCGTCCATGTGTATCAGGAAAATGCCGGAGAAGCGCTTGCGGAATCTGTTTTTTCGGTTGACACGATTTCTGATTACGAGCCCGGCACGCTTGAGTCGCACGGTATTTTCAAAACGGATATTCTTGTCGTGGCGACGGGAAATGAAGATGTGAACGCTGAAATCGCCTTAATAGCGAAAGAGAAAGGGACTGAGCGTATCATCGCAAGCGTCGGCTCGGTTGAGCATGAAACAAAACTGAAAGAAGAGGGCATCAGTATTTTTTCTATCCTTCTGTCTACAAAGACGCTCTTGCGCGCATTAATTGAGGCGCCGGGCGTGATGAGCCTCCTGACGAATGAGGAGTCTTCGTTATATCAGATCAATCTGGAAAACCCGGCGTATAACGGCATCATTCTGCGGGAATTTCCGCTGATGGGCGATGTGATTTTCGTCCGGATTTTCAGAGGTGTGGACAGCATCGTTCCGCACGGAGACACGCGGCTGAAAACAGGAGACCGTCTCATCGTTACGGGCTCGCGCAACTACGTGTCGGAACTGAGAAAAATCCTTGAAGCTTGACCAAATTGCAATTCGTGATAATATAGAAGGCATAACAAATAAATCAATAATCGTATGACCACTAGGGGTGTCCTTCATAAGGGCTGAGATAAAAGTGAGACTTTTAGACCCTCATAACTTGAACAGGTTCAGACCTGCGTAGGGAAGTGGAGCGGTATTTTTTTGGGGTTCCTTTTATCCATTTAAATTCCAAACCACTTTTCCGATGCGGGAAAGTGGTTTTTTTATTTTATCAGGGGGGAAGACATGATGACATTTTCTGAAGAATGCAGACTGGCGGCTGCCGAATGGTGGGACGGAAGTTTTGTTCATCCGTTTGTAACGGGAATCGGTGACGGAAGCCTGCCGATAGACCGTTTCAGCTATTACGTGCTGCAAGATTCCTACTATTTGACGCATTTTGCAAAAGTTCAGGCGTTCGGCGCCGCATATGCCGAAGACTTGTTTACGACGGGCAGGATGGCGGGCCACGCTCAAGGGACATATGAAGCGGAAATGGCGCTGCACCGCGAGTTTACGGAGCTTTTAGGGATTACGGAAGAAGAGCGTGCGGCATTTAAACCGGCACCGACCGCCTATTCTTATACGTCTCATATGTACAGATCGGTGATGAGCGGCAATTTTGGAGAAATATTAGCTGCGCTTCTGCCCTGTTATTGGCTTTATTATGAAGTCGGCGAACACTTAAAGGAGTGCAAACCGGAGCATCCGATTTATGAAAAATGGATCGGTACATACGGCGGAGACTGGTTCAGACAGCAAGTCGAAGAACAGATCAGCCGTTTTGACGAGATTGCTGAAAACAGCACAGAGGACATCCGCGCGAAAATGAAAGAGAATTTTGTGATTTCAAGCTATTATGAATATCAATTTTGGGGAATGGCCTATCAAAAAGAAGGCTGGTCCGAGAAGGGCGGAAAAGAGGTGGAATCTTTTGGAGCTGCACGCGGTAACTGATAATCGCAAACCCGTTGCCGAGCTGGCCGAGGATATTCTTTCGATTCAGCGCGAAGTAAGCTTTATCCATATCCGTGAGCGGGATAAAACAGCGGGAGAGATCATGCAGCTTTTGTCCCTTTTGAAAAAGGGCGGTGCGGATAAGGACAAATTGATCATCAATGACAGGGCGGATATCGCGCTTTTTGCCAATATACACCGTGTTCAGCTTCCGTCCCGCAGCTTTTCCGTAAAGCAGGTGCGAAGCAGATTTCCCCATCTTCATATCGGACGTTCGGTTCATTCGCTGAAAGAAGCCATCCAAGCTGAAAAGGAAGATGCGGATTATGTGGTGTTCGGCCATGTATTTGAAACCGAATGTAAACAAGGACTTGAAGCAAGGGGCATCAGCCTGCTTTCAGAGATCAAACGCACGCTTTCCATCCCCGTCATCGCAATCGGCGGAATGACACTGCAGACGATCGGACACACAAAGCAGGCGAAACCGGACGGAATTGCCGTCATGTCAGGTATATTCTCAGCTGAAAATCCTGAGGTGGCGGCAAAACGGTATGCACGCGCGGTAAGGGAGGCCGATTATGAAGAAGCACTATGATACAGCGGTGATCGGCGGCGGAATTATCGGGTGCGCCATTTCTTATGAGCTGGCGAAGGCGCAGCAGAACGTTGTCTTGCTTGAAGCCGGAGAAGTCGGCCGAAAAACGACAAGCGCTGCCGCGGGAATGCTGGGCGCTCATGCGGAATGTGAAAACCGGGATGCGTTTTTTGATTTTGCCATGCACAGTCAAAGGCTGTATGAAGCGGCGGGGCAAGAGCTTGAGGAAGCTTGCGGCATTGACATCAGGCGCCATAACGGCGGAATGCTTAAACTGGCGTATACCGAAGAAGATATCGCCCGTCTGCGGAAGATGGATGATCTGCCTTCCGTCACCTGGCTTTCAGCGGAAGATGCCCTTGAAAAAGAGCCTTACGCTTCAAAAGACATTCTCGGCGCAAGTTTTATAAAAGAAGATGTCCATGTCGAACCGTACTATGTCTGCAAAGCGTATGCAAAAGGAGCGCGGCGCTATGGCGCTGACATATATGAGCATACACAAGTCACCTCCGTAAAACGGGTGAACGGAGAATATTGCATCACAACATCCGGCGGGGATGTCTATGCTGACAAAGTCGCAGTTGCAAGCGGGGTATGGAGCGGCCGGTTTTTCAGCCAGCTCGGCTTGGGACAGCCTTTTTTTCCTGTGAAAGGAGAATGCCTTTCCGTGTGGAATGACGATTTCCCGCTGACCAAAACCCTTTACCATGATCATTGTTATGTCGTCCCGAGAAAAAGCGGCCGGCTTGTCATCGGCGCCACGATGAAACAGGGCGACTGGAGCGATACGCCTGACATCGGAGGAATTGAGGCCGTCATTGCAAAAGCGAAAACCATGCTTCCCGCCATCGAACATATGAAAATAGACCGGTTTTGGGCGGGACTCAGGCCGGGAACAAAAGACGGAAAGCCGTTTATCGGGCGGCATCCTGAAGACAGCGGGATCATCTTCGCCGCCGGCCATTTTCGGAACGGCATCCTGTTGGCGCCGGCAACGGCTGAAATGGTGCGGGATATGATCCTGGAAAGACAGATTAAGCAGGAATGGGAAGAAGCGTTTCGAATTGATCGCAAGGAGGCTGTTCATATATGATCCTTCAGCTGAACGGAAAACAAATTGATTGGAATCGAAATGAGGGGACGGTTCAGGATTTGCTTGAATCGTACCAGCTTGATCAAAGAATCGTAGTTGTGGAGAGAAATAAAGAAATCATTGAAAAAAAGAATTATGAAAATACGAGTTTGTGTGACCGCGATGTCATAGAAATTGTCCATTTTGTAGGAGGCGGATGAGGATGTTAACAATAGGCGGAAAACAGTTTCAGTCAAGATTGCTGTTAGGAACGGGAAAATATCCGAGTTTTGAGATTCAGAAAGAGGCGGTGGCCGTCTCGGAATCAGATATTTTAACCTTTGCGGTAAGGCGGATGAACATCTTTGAAGAGTCTCAGCCTAACTTTCTTGAACAGCTTGATTTGTCTAAGTATACGCTTCTGCCGAATACGGCCGGCGCCGCAACGGCTGAAGAGGCGGTCCGAATCGCAAGGCTTGCCAAAGCTTCAGGGCTTTGTGACATGATAAAAGTAGAAGTCATCGGATGCAGCCGGTCACTTTTGCCTGATCCGGTTGAAACGCTGAAAGCATCAGAACAGCTGCTCGAAGAGGGATTTATCGTGCTTCCGTATACGTCAGATGATGTCGTGCTCGCAAGACGTCTTGAGGAGCTCGGAGTGCATGCCATTATGCCGGGCGCTTCGCCGATCGGTTCCGGTCAGGGAATTTTAAATCCGCTGAATCTATCCTTTATCATTGAACAGGCGAAGGTGCCGGTCATTGTCGATGCCGGCGTCGGATCTTCAAAAGACGCCGCCTACGCGATGGAGCTCGGGGCTGACGGTGTGCTGTTAAATACCGCTGTGTCAGGCGCTGATGATCCGGTCAAGATGGCCCGGGCGATGAAGCTTGCCGTAGAAGCGGGCCGCCTTTCTTATGAAGCGGGGAGAATTCCGGTGAAAGATTACGGAACTGCAAGCAGTCCGCGAGACGGTCTTCCGGTATGACGGACAGATATTCCAGACAGGAGCTGTTTCAGCCGATCGGTCCCTCCGGCCAAGAGAAGCTCCGGTCGTCTCATGCCGTGATTATCGGCGCGGGTGCGCTTGGGACGGCAAGTGCGGAGATGCTTGTCAGAGCAGGGGTCGGGAAGGTAACGATCGCTGACAGAGATTATGTGGAGTGGAGTAATCTCCAGCGCCAGCAGCTCTATACCGAAGACGATGTCAGAGAGGAAATGCCGAAAGCCGCGGCGGCTGAAAAACGGCTTCGATCCATAAATAGTGATGTAGAGGTCGAGGGATTTGTCATGGATGTCACTGCGGAAAACGCACCCGGATTGATTCGTGACGCCTCCCTCATCGTGGATGCCGCCGACAACTTCGAAACAAGACTGATTGTGAATGATGCGGCTGTGCAGAAAGGGATTCCCTTTCTGTATGGCGCCTGTGTCGGCAGCTACGGGCTCTCTTTTACCGTCATTCCCGGTGTAACGCCGTGCCTTCATTGTCTGCTTGAGACATTGCCTTTAGGCGGTATGACATGCGATACGGCGGGAATCATCAGCCCGGCTGTATTGCAGACGGCCGTTTTTCAGGCAGCAGATGCGCTGAAGCTGTTAACGGGCGGATCTATCGAGCATGTTCTCCGTTCCTTTGATTTATGGAAAAATGAACGGTCAGAAATAAACGTCACCCGTCTTAAGTCGGCTGATTGCCCAAGCTGCGGCACGAACGATTATCCGTTTTTATCCTATGAAAATCAGACAAGAGCGGCGGTTCTGTGCGGGCGGAACACGGTGCAGATCAGAGCGGGGATCTCTGAACAGTTTGATCTGCAAAAACTTGCGGGACAGCTCAGACGGACAGGGCTTGATGTTTCAGCCAACCCGTATTTAATTTCGTTTTGCAAAGACGATTTCAAGATGGTACTGTTTCGTGACGGCAGAGCATTAATACACGGCACAAGTGATATCAGCAGAGCGAAATCCTTTTATCATAAATGGATCGGATAATGCGAAAGGAGAGAAAAACATCATGAGCATATGCAAAGCATTGACGATTGCCGGATCAGATTCAGGAGGCGGCGCCGGTATACAGGCGGATCTCAAAACCTTTCAGGAGCTCGGCGTTTTCGGGATGTCAGCCATTACAGCGGTCACCGCCCAGAACACTTTGGGCGTTCACGGCATTTATCCGCTCACCCGGGAAGCGCTGGGCAGCCAGATTGACGCGGTGGCGGAAGATTTGCGGCCTGACGCTGTAAAAACGGGAATGCTGTGGAGCGCGGAAATGATTGCGGAAATTGCGGAAAAAACGGATCAGTACGGGCTTGATCATGTCATCACCGACCCCGTCATGATTGCCAAAGGAGGCGCTTCCCTGCTGCGTGAGGAATCTCAGGTCGCGTTAAAAGAGCTGTTAATTCCGCGCAGCTATGCGGTGACGCCGAATGTTCCGGAAGCTGAGGTATTGACGGGAATGGAAATCCGCACGTTTGAGGACCGGAAAAAAGCGGCCGAACGCCTTTGCAAGCTTGGTGCAAAGCATGTCATCATAAAAGGCGGACACCAGCCTGAACAGGGGAGGATCGTTGATTTATTATTTGACGGTTCGTCTTTTACCCAAATCAGCCACGCTTATATTGACACCAAACACACCCACGGAACAGGCTGCACGTTCGCAGCCGCGCTGACGGCGGAAACGGCAAAGGGGAAAAACATTCAGACCGCGTTTGAGACAGCCGTCAATTTTGTGCGGGAAGCCGTGGAACATACGCTCGGCATTGGGGAGGGACACGGCCCGACCAATCATTTTGCCTTTAAAAGGAACAGTCTGCAGACGAGATAAAAAAGAGACCGCTTCAACATCCGCGGTCTTTTTCCCATGCTTTCAATCTGGACAAGGTTATGATATGATAAAAATTAAGATCAGGTACTAAAACTATGTCTTTAAGACGATTACAGGAGGCTTTATACATATGAATTTCTCACTTGAAGGCCGCAACATCGTTGTGATGGGCGTTGCCAATAAACGCAGTATCGCATGGGGAATCGCCCGTTCGCTGCATGAAGCCGGAGCGCGCCTCATTTTCACTTACGCGGGAGAGCGCTTGGAAAAATCAGTTCATGACCTTGCGGCTACATTAGAAAGAAATGATTCCATCATCCTTCCGTGTGATGTGACAAATGACGCTGAGATCGAAACTTGCTTTGCGAGCATTAAAGAGCAGGTCGGCGTGATTCACGGCATCGCGCACTGCATCGCGTTCGCAAACAAAGAAGAGCTTGTCGGCGAATATTTAAATACGAACCGCGAAGGATTCCTGCTTGCGCATAACATCAGTTCTTACTCTCTGACAGCGGTCGCAAAAGCGGCGCGTCCGATTATGACTGAAGGCGGAAGCATCGTTACACTCACTTACCTCGGCGGAGAGCGCGTCGTTTCAAACTATAACGTAATGGGTGTGGCAAAAGCGTCTCTGGATGCGAGCGTCAGATATTTAGCCGCTGACTTAGGAAAAGAAAACATCCGCGTCAACAGCATTTCAGCAGGACCGATCCGTACGCTGTCTGCAAAAGGAATCAGTGATTTCAACTCTATCCTGAAAGAAATTGAAGAGCGCGCGCCGCTGCGCCGCACGACAACACCTGAAGAAGTGGGCGACACGGCTGCATTCTTGTTCAGTGACCTGTCAAGAGGCATCACGGGCGAAAATCTTCACGTTGATTCAGGATTCCATATTACCGCACGTTAAATAACAAGCAGTCCCTTTCAGGGATTGCTTTTTTCTTTCTTCTGATTTTAATCATTCCGTCATATAAATAAAACATGACAGAATCGGAGGGATGAAGATGTCAAAACAAAACAGAAACGCGGAAAAAAAACCGCTCATGTATATTGTTCAGGCGGATTATTCAGACACGCAATCATCAATGCAGGACATATTAATCAAAAAAAGGAAAGCGCCTCAGCCGCCGGAAGAAGAGCCGATGCATGGAAAGCGGGAGGAAGAATGTCAAACTCAGCCTGAAGGAGCAGTGGCTGTCGAGCCAGAAAAGCAAGTACCTGAACAGCACAGCCGCGCAGAAGAAGCCGTTCAAGAAGTTCCGGCGCAAGCGGAGCAGGACACTGCCAAGCCTGACGCCGCTAAAAAAGAGCCTGATGCCGCTGAAAAAGAGCCTGAAGCGGTTCACAATGCCGCCCCAGAGGAAAAGGTTCCGCCAAAGCGCGTGAAAAAGCCGATGAGCAGAATGTCCATTCTTGAAAAAATTGATTTCTTAACGAAGCTGCCGCATAATATGCCGCGGACCCTTTGTCTGATAGAAGCCAACGGGAAAACCTACAGAGGCGTAATCGTCGGCAGAAAAAATAATGCGATCTTCCTGCGGACGACAAGCAACGGAGCGCCGGCAGAACTCGCAATAGACGATATTACCTCGCTGCATCCGCTTGGATTTTAACCATACAAAAAGCTGCCTGAATTCTTTCATCCGGCAGCTTATTTTTATGCTTTTTGATTTAAGAATGTGTGCGGTTGATCAGTCTCGGGTTCAGGCAATTGATGGCGCAGAAGCTATGGAGATCGACTTCAACGCAATAGTTCGTTTTTTCTAAACGGAATACATCGCAGAGAGAGTCTTTATCTGTAAAATCAAGAATGTGCTTATGCTCGTCAAAAGCAATAAGCAGGCTTAATGTGGCACAGCCGTCACAGACCCTTTCAACTCTGAAAAAAACGGTATTAAAGCACGGACCGTTATCCAGCTCGCCGACGTTTCCGAATGCGGTGAACGGTTTCGATTTTGAGGTGAAGATGGCGAACGGCACTGTATCGCCTAATGTATAAGCCGGAGATAAAAGGTTAGAATAACAGCCTGTCGGGCAATCTTCTTCAACCGCATTTTGCAGGTCTTCAATATTTTCTACCGCTTCACGCACACAGTATGTTGTATGCTTGCTCATAATATCCCTCCTGACTTCACGTTTTAAATGGTACCGGTTTAAACGATAGCGGAGAGTCAGCCGCCCGGAAGTCCGGGCGGGCTGATGATTGCATCTGTAATAGAAGGTTGGAAGGGGATTCTTCTTTAGGAAAGATGCGAATCAATGACTATCCGTGATGCTTTTTCTCTTTGTGCGGCGCAGGCCGGTTAACAAGCTCCGGTGAAAGGCACTGAATGGCGCTGAAGCAGCTCAGATCAACTTCAATGCAAAATTCTGTTTTTTCTAAACCGAAGAAATCAGGATCACAAGGATGGCAGACGCTGAGGGTGTCGCCGTGCACATCTACGGGGCGCAATACTGAAAGCGTCGCGCAGCAATCGCATAGTCTTTCTACACGAAAGAAAATGGACTCAAAGCACTGGCTGTCATCCGCAAATCCTCCGACGTTCCCGAATGTGGAGAACAATCCGCCTTTTTTATCAAATACGAGAAACGGAATGGTGTCTTTACCTGCAATCGTCGGGCTCAAAAGATTCGTATAGCATCCAGTCGGGCATTGTTCTTCAACAGCCTCTTGTTCTGCTAAAATCTTCTCGACTGCATCGCATACACAACTTTCATCTCGGCCATGGTGTTTTCCGCAGCTCATGGATTTCAGCTCCTTCTTTTAGGGTATTTGACTTTTGTCTTTAACAACATATGTACGCGAGCCTCACTTGGTGTGGGTGAACGTCTATATATTCATCATATGCGGAGAAAATAAGAAAAAGCAGAGCATTTTTAGCTCTGCTTTTTCTTTTTAGAGGACGAGGGTGATGACTAAGATGGCAATCAGTGTATTTGTTGCTGTTGAGATCAATGTTGCGATATCGGCATCTACTGTTGTCACGTTTACGCCGCGGGAGTTTTCGATGAGCAGTTTTTGACGGTTGATTTGTTTGTTAGCTGTTAGCTGCAATAAGTCTTGTGCGACCAATTCAGCGATGACTCCGTCAGCGATTGAAGTGAGAGTGGCCGTTACGACTGCTGCATTAATCGCTGTCATGACTGAAGTGACTGCCTGAATATCTGTCGATGTCACGTTAATATCACAAGAATCTCTGATAATAATCGCTTCTTCAGAAACTTGTTTGTTGAGATTCGCCTGTGCCAGGTCTTGGTCGATGAAGGCATTATCTTCGCCGAACCCGTGTCCGTTACAGCAAACATTACATCTTCTGCCTTCTTTTTCTTCTTTTTCTTCTCGCGGATGTTCGCATTCAGGATCAAGTGCAACCCAAGAGTATGGTCTGCTTTCCATATCTATTCCTCCTTTTCTTTTACTAATATTAAATGAGCCGGCCCCTTACTTTGACTCAGGCATCTATCCTGATAAAAATCACTATTTTTAGTTATTGACCGGGATTTTGGCGTCTTTGCCGGAGCTGTTCGATTAATTGTTCTCTGCGGGTTTGCTGCTTTGTCTGCTGTTCTTGCGCTTTCTGCTCTTTTTTCTGTTTCTGGCTTTCAAGAAAAGCTTCTGATTTCGCCTGCATGTCTTTCACTAATGCGATCAGCATTTCTTTTTCTTCATCAGGTATTTCCCGCATTTTATCTTTTGTCACGCCGTGTTTTTTGAAGACATTGCTGACAAGCACTTTTAAAAGCGGATCCACTTCTGGTAGATTTGCGAGTTCTTCTTTGAATTTTTCGTTATCTGCCATTTGTTCTCACCTCTATTTTAAAAATTTGAAAAGAAAGAGTTAAAGGATGTCTAGTTCAGCAAAAAGTATATTTAATAGCTGAAACAAAGTTTGTACAAAGGCCATGATATCGTCTGCTGTCAGTGTGATTTTAATATTGCGGCTGTTAATGACTTGAATGAGGGTTCGCTTTTTTATTTGGCAATCCTCGAGGATCAGCAGTTCGGTTGCCATTTGATCGGCTGTGTCTTCATCTGCGATCACGAGCTGTGTCGCGAGGATAATCGCCGCAGTAACTGAAGCTTGTATAGAAAGAGCAGCCGTTATATGTGTTGTATCTATTGTGACATTTTCGCAATCAATCACTTCGATCTTCTGCTCGAATTCGTTAGATAATTGTTCGAATATTTGCGGTTGCAGTGTTTCGACTTTTTCTTCAAACGACATAACCTTCACTCCTTTCTCATTCATACTCTATATAATGCAAATGAAACGCCGAGCGGAATAAGAAAAACAACTAAACCGCACCTATTTTTTTACCGGACAAGGTGCGATTCATGAAGATCAGGGTTTTCGCATATGTATAAAGAGGTCAAGTTTTGAAAAGGAGTGAACAGGTGGTTATCAATTGGCTTTCATTTATTCTGTTATCGTTTGCCGTTTTCCGGCTGGCCAGGCTTTTCGTATTTGACACTATTATGGCGCCGCTTCGGAGCCTTTTTCACGAGGAAAAAACAGAAACCGCACCCGACGGCACGACAGAAACCTACATTGTCATAAAAGGCAAAGGGATCAGGGCATTTATCGGTGAACTTCTCAGCTGCTACTGGTGTACGGGCGTATGGTGTGCCGCCTTTTTAATTGCCGTGCAGATTGTGATACCCGAGACCGCGCAATGGCTGATTTTACTGTTAGCCATAGCCGGCGCAGCCGGGATCATTGAAGCTGCGGTTTCTCGTCTTCTGCAGGAATAAGGCGGTTCCACCAGCAACTTACCGTCACCTTCGGCATAAACTGGCATATATGACATAAGGAAAGGAAGGATCACCATGAGTCAATCAAGCAAACCTTCCCAACACTCTCCATACAAATCAACTGAGCATCAGCCTTACGAAAAAAAAATTAAGAAAAAAGGCTGCGGCTGCGGGCAAAAGAAAAAACCGAAATAGCCGTTTTCTAAAAAACCGGAACTTCCGGTTTTTTTGTTTTTTGCCGAACGCCGGCCCCTGTTCGGCATAGACCATAGGAGGAGGAGATGTTATGAATATATTTGAATCATTCATAAACGGTAAATACCGCCGGCACAATCAAAATCAGCGGGAGCATGACAACTATATCTTATCTATTGAAAAACAGCTCTCTGAGTTTGATGAAGCGGGATCGCGCTTTGAGGAATGGATAGATGTGTTTGCCGCCGAGACAGAAGCAAAACTGAAGAAAAATGAGCATTCTCAATAAAATGAAATGAAATCCGCACCGGCCCTATGCATTTATCCAAGCCAAACAAGTCGGCTCACATAGAGTATACAGAGTAAAGGAGGTGCTTAAATATGGGATTCGGATATGGCGGATTCGGCGGCGGCTACGGCGGTTACGGCGGCTGCGGCGGATACGGAGGCGGCTATGTCGGAGGCGGATACGGCTCAACATTTGTTCTTGTTGTCGTATTGTTCATCCTTCTGATCATTGTCGGTGCATCCTTTTTTGGCTAAACCTTAGCAAGACCTTGGATAAGCGCGGGACCGTTCAGTCCCGTGCTTCCCTGATGTATGAAGGAGTATAGAGACGGGGCACTCGGAATTTTTTCCTTGTCTTACGGGCACATGTTCCGCTCTTTATTCATACAATATCGTATTACTCCACAAAAGGAGGCACACCATGGATAATCAATTTTTCAAAAATATTGAGAAGAAAACAGGCGTCAGCATGAAGGATGTCATGAACCTTGCAGGATCATTGCAAAATGCCAATTTCAAAGATGAAAACACGGTGAGAGGCGTCATTCAGAAGGTGTCCCAGCTGGCTAACAAGCGTGTTCCGAAAGAATTGGAAGACAAAATCGTTCAATCTATTACAAGCGGTAAAGAGAAACTTGATTTTGGCACCATTTCTAAAATGCTGAACAATAAATAGGCGTCAGCCGGCCTTGCTAAAAAGGCCTTTTTATGTGAGAAGAACCCGGCAGTGATCTGCCGGGTTCTTTATATCCTGAGTGCGCTCCGTCTGTCCGTCCGAAGAAGGGGCTCGAGAAATCTTGAGCTGCGCGCTGTTTTTCCCCGCCTGTACGCGGGACAAGATACATATAAATGCTGCATGGCCCTTGTCATTGCGACATACAGAAGCCGTCTTTCTTCTTCGAGCGGAGCGGGATCGCCCTGTCTCGCCGTCTCAAGCGCGAAGTCATGGGGGATCGAGCCGTCAGCCGCGCCTAAAATATAGACCGTATTGAATTCAAGACCTTTAGAACGGTGAATGGTCAGCAGTTCGACGCCGTTTTCATCGGTTTTCAGATTCTCAGCGGCGCGCATATGATCGACATGCGCAAGAAAATCGGGAATCGTTTTGAATTTTTTGGCGGCCACTTTGACATCCCTGAGATCATCAGAGCCTTTTTCCAGTTTGTTTCCCTCATTGCCCCGTTTTTTTAAATACTCGGAAAAACCCATTTTGCTTTCTGCAAAGGTGATGGCTTCAACCGGCTTCATTGTCCGGATGCTTGCGAAAAACGGAACGATCTGCTTGATCTTCCCTATTTGAAAAGGCTTCAGGTCAGGCAGTTTCGTCAGTGCCTTAATCATCGTGCAATCTTCCGTAATTGACAGCGCCTTTAACGTTTGCAGGGCGGATTGCTTTAAAAATAAGGCGGGCAGCAGGTCTTTCACCGCATCCGGATCATCTTCATTCTGACTCGCATATAAGTAGGCGAGGATCTGGCGTACGATTCTGCGGCTGTAGAACGTCTGGACGCCCCTGTCGGCATGATAGGGAATCGATGATTGATGCAGTCTTTCATAAATGGCCCGTCCGGCGCTGTTTGTCCGGTAAAGCACGGCAAAATCGTCAGGACTCGCCCCGTTTTGAATCTTCTCTTTCATATCCGAAACGATCATGGTCGCTTCTTCTTCTTCATCGTAAGGAAAAAACATCACGGGATTGTGAACGCCGTTTTTGACGGCAGAAAGTGTTTTTTCATACCGTTTTTTATTTTTCTTTACGACGGCATGAGCGCTAGAGACGATCGGATGCGGCGATCGGTAATTTGCCGTTAAGTAAATGGTCTTTGCTGCCGGATAATCTTTCTGAAAATCTAAAATGAAAGACGGGCTGCTGCCGCGGAACGCATAAATGGATTGGTCGTCATCACCCACGCAGCACAGGTTATTCTCTGGGCTTGCGATCATTTGCATAATGTTGTACTGGACAGGATTGATATCTTGAAATTCATCAATCAAAATATGAGAAAATCTGTTTTGGTACTGCGCGAGAATATCAGGCCGGCTTTGAAACAGTTCATAACAGCCTTGGGCCATGTCATCAAAATCAAATTGCCGTTTTTCCTGCTTCTGCCGTTCGTAATGTTCGTAGAGCCTGTACACTTTTTTCTCCCAGTCGTCCGCAAGCGGAATGGTCTCATGGGGTAGATACGTGTTTTTCCAGCAGCCGATAAGCTGAAGCGCCTGGTCGACGGGAAACTCTTTTTCATCCAAGTTTTCTTCATAGAGCGCCTTTTTCACATATTGCTCTTTTTGCCACTCCATTTTTAAAAGCTGGCTGCCGTTCCATTTTGAAGAATCATAATGACAGAGTATTTTATAGAAAAAACTGTGGAATGTTCCGGTCACGAGACGGGAGACTTTTCCGGCTGCCAGACCGTACTCATTCGCCATCCGCTCTTTCATTTCGGCGACGGCTTTTGTCGTAAAGGTCACAAGCAGCATATTTTCAGGTGAAATGCCGAGGTGTTCAATCATATGGGCGGCGCGTGCTGTCAGCACCCTTGTTTTTCCGCTTCCCGCTCCGGCAAGCACTAATAAAGGCCCGTCCGTTTCAGTAACTGCCTTCATCTGTTCACGGTTCAGGCCGATGCCGGGGAACAAAGATGTATCAGCCGCCTCGGATGTTGGTGAAAACGGTTCGGCCGCAGGCACTTTTTTCGGGCTTTTCCATTCTGAGACGATCGGTTTCGGATTCTCTGAAATCGCTTTTCCTTTCGGCAGGCGGAACATGCCGGCTTCCTTATACTCTTCTTTTTCTTTCTCCGCTTGTGGTGCCTCGGCCGCGCATGCTTTTTCACAGGCGGTGAAGTCTCCCTTTTGCCGGTGATAAAATGCCGGCTGCTCTAAAATCGAAAGCCGCATCAAGACGGGCTGCTCACAATGTGCGCAAAAAATATTTCCTTTCTGAGCTTCTTCAAAAAGGAATTGGTAATGTTCTCTAGAATATGTATGTAAATGTATCGTTCGGTTATTCAGTCGGGCGCATTTCAAAAAGGGGTCCTCCCATTAAAAGGTGTTCATCCATTTGATAGACAAAGAATATCATAACAAAAGAACAGCGTTTCAAAAAGTAAGATTAAGGGAAATGAAAGCGAAGGGGGGAGGGGTACATATGATTTATGCAGGACGGATTCAAAACCAGCAGTATTCTCAATACGCAAACCGGGCAGCGGGTTATAAGTCTGATTATGCCGGCATTACGAAAGCGGCCGCCCTTGCCAATGACAGGGTGTACAGAGAGGTGGAGCGCCGCCAGGAAAACACCGCAGCCGCAGAAAAGAAAGTACATGAGGAAAAACGTAAGCGCTCTCTTTCCCGTCTGCCGCAAATCATGGGAAAAGGCCGGTTGATAAATCAATACGTGTGAAAAAGCCCGGATATATCCGGGCTTTTTTGAGTCGTATATATGAAAGATGCGGAAAGGAATGATTCAATTTGAGAAAGCTTTCATTATTAATTGCGGGGTTATTTCTATTCGGCCTCTTTACTGCCGGAATGAAACCGGCAGACGCGGCGGAGAGCTCCGCAGCAAAAGATGTCACTCTCACACAGCTGGCGCCGCATGTCTGGATGCATACAAGCACCGGTACGGCAGACGGAAGTCCCGTCCCTGCGAACGGATTGCTTCTTGAGACTTCCAAAGGAATCGTACTGATTGACACTCCGTGGAATGACAGTCTCACAGAGCAGTTAATGACACAAATAAAACAGCGGTTTCCCGGCAAAAGGATGACCGATGCCATTGTGACACACGCTCATGACGATCGTATCGGCGGGCTGAACACCCTGTATACATACGGTGTAAAGGTGCACAGCACGAAGCTGACCGCCGACTTGGCCCGACAGCAAGGATATGACCGGCCGCTCGGAGATTTGAAAAACGTGACAAAGCTGCAGTTTGGCGATATGAAAATTGAAACGTTTTATCCGGGAAAAGGTCATACGGAAGACAATATGACCGTCTGGCTGCCTGAGGAGAAGCTCTTATTCGGCGGATGCTTAATCAAGGCTTTAGAAACAAAGGAAATCGTACCTACTCCGGGTTTTTATCCGGATCAGTGGCCGCGCGCCGTCCGCAAAGTCATGAAAAGATATCAGGACATCAGCATTGTCGTTCCGGGCCATGGCAGTCCGGGGGATGACCGTCTGCTGCCGCATACGATAAGCCTTCTGAAAGAAACGTAATAAAGAAGACCGGCGCTCCCATTACGGAGTGCCGGCTTTTTTTATCTCTTCCTGATTTTCATAAAACTGAGGAAAGCAAGTGCAAGCGCCAAAACGGTATATCCCGCTATCGGCCAAATATGCTGATGAAAGGAAGAATAATCTCCGGATATGACTTCCTGGGCCAGTTCGATCGAGTGAACAAACGGTAAGGCATAAGCGATATGTTTGAATGTGTCACCGAGCAGGCTCACCTCCATCCAGGCCCCGCCCAGAAATTGCACGAGTGTAATATAAATCGTTCCGATACCTGAAATTTGTTTGTCCGTAAACACAGCCCCTAAACATAAACCGAAGAAAACGGACATCATCGCAATCGGCAGCAAGACAGCGATACCTGCGAGAAGATTCATCCACTCGGCGGATAAACCGGCAGCCGCTGCTGCGATAAAACAAATGACGATTTGTAAAATGGCTAACGGCAGCATCGGCATTGCATAACCGATGACATAATCGGCTGTTTTTAAAGGGGAAGCAAACAAACGGGTCAAAAGGGCGGTCTGTTTGTCTTTTGCGATCAGCAATGCAGAGAACATCGTAAGGAAAGCGAAACCGAAAACAATGAGTCCGGGTGCTAAGTGCTGAATTTTAAAGGTATCAAGCGGCGCATTTTTTTCAATCGCCGTAAACAGAAACAATAGAATAACAGGCAGTGCGATTCCAAGGATAATAGACAGGGGGTCACGAAAAATTTCTTTGCGGTTGCGAATGGCGAAATCAAGCATAAAGACCCGCCTCCCCGTCACAAATCGCTAAAAAGGCATCTTCAAATGTAGCTGAATGAGTTTGCTTTTTCAGAGCCTCCGCCGTACCCAGTGCTTTTAAAGTCCCATTTTCTAAAATGCAAATACGATCTGCCAGGGCTTCAGCCTCTTCTAAATAGTGTGTCGTTAAAATAATCGTCATGTCACCCTTTAATGCCTCAAGATTTTTCCACAACTCGCGGCGTGAACGGACGTCAAGCCCTAATGTCGGCTCATCTAAGAAATAAATATCCGGCTTGGTGATCATTCCCATTGCGATGCTGAGGCGGCGCTGCATTCCTCCTGATAATGTTTTTGTTTTTGCTCTTTCTTTCTCTTTTAATTGAAACAATTCGAGCATCTCATCTGTTCTTTTTTTTGCTTCTTTTTTCGGAATTCCGTAGACTCCGGCTATAAACTCTAAGTTTTCCCGTACGGTTAGATGAGGAGCGATGGCTGTTTCCTGCGGGGACATATTCAATTTCGGTTTTATTTTATCCAAATCAGTCAAAATACTGTGTCCAAGCACTGATGCATCACCGTCATCCGGAGAAAGGAGTCCGCAAAGCATACTGATTAATGTCGTTTTTCCGGCTCCGTTCTCACCGAGTAAAGCGAAAAATTCCCCTTTCTCAACTGAGAACTCAAGACGGTCAACGGCGGCGGTTTCTTTATAATGTTTCGTTAATTGCTTCAGCTCAATCGCGTGCATTTACTCATCCTCGCTATCTTCATCGATTTGCTTAGCGTTTAAAATATCTTTTGCAAACTCGAAAAAGAGTTCTTGTTTAACAAGTGCGATACCTTGCTGGTCATCCCCGAGCATAAGCAGTGAATCCCCCGGATTTATATCGAAAACATCTCTTGCTTCTTTAGGAATGACAATCTGTCCTTTTGTACCCACTTTAACAGTCCCGAAAATGTGTTTTCCTTTTGGTGCCGTCATGTTTATCCCTCCGAAATATGAATTGTACTTTTTGTATGAATTGTAATACTTCGCATACTAAACATACATTAACCTTCCATAAAATGCAATAAAATTCATGAAATAGTATTATTTTCATAAAAAAAGCACTCCTGCCATATCAACAGGAGTGCTTTTGATTTTATCGTTTGTGTTCCTTTATCATTTCCAGATGGGGGATGCCCGCATCGAGAAATTCTTCGCCGGATGTGACGCGGTATCCTTGTTTTTCGTAAAACGGAACCGCCTGCGTCTGCGCATGTAAGATAAAGCTGTCGGAGCCTTTGGCTGCCGCCGCTTTTTCAAGCGCCTGCATAATGATGGCTCCGACGCCTAAAGAACGATGGCTTTTCATCACGCAGATGCGCTCTAATTTTCCATGCCCGTCTTTCAAGCGCCATCTGCCGGCTCCGACCGGCTGGCCGCCGTCATATATGACTATATGCTCTGACGTGTCTTCGAATTGATCAATCTCTTCTTCTTCCGGAACGTGCTGTTCTTTAACAAAGACCTCTTTTCTGACGAAAAAAGCGTCGTTTAGCTGTTTTTCAGTTTTTGCGATGATGGATTCCAAGCAGTTATTCTCCTCCGCCTAATAAAAATGTTTCATACACAGTCCATGAGCCGTTATCCAGCTGATAGAGCAAGTGAAAACGGTCGATGACTTCTTCGTGAGAAATGTCCAGCATTTTCAGCTGTCCGAGTACGTCGGAATGTTCATCTGACGACAGCTTCTGGCCGACCGTGACATGCGGAACGAAGCTGTATTCCGGCTCGCCGGATAATGCTCCTGAGTAGCATTTCTCACTCAGAGATTTTAATTCCTCCGTCGGCTCTGCTTTCATATATATCACATTATTCACAGGAGAAAACGAGCTGTATTTTGTGATTTTCAGAACGAGCGGATGCGACTCTTTCGCCGTCTGTCTCAGTTGTGATACGACCTGCTCGATTTCCTGTTCTGTCGCTTCAAACGGATCTCTTAGCGTCAGGTGCGGAGGAATGAGCGCGTAGCTAGGGTCGTAGCGTTTCCGGTACGAATTTGCGAGATCCTGTAATTTTTTTGATGGAAATAAAACAATACCGTATTTCATGAAAGTTCCCTCCTTAAATGAATGGTTACAGCATTTTTTTCAGCGCCGGCGTGATGAGCGGCTGCCAGTAGGTCCATTTATGATCCCCGTCGAAGGTTTCATACGTGTATTCAGACTGTTTGCTTTCCAGCAGCTGTTTGAGCTCTTCGTTCGGCGCGGTGAAATCAAGAACCTGGCCGTCTGTCGTGTGAACGCCGGTTTCTTTTTCTCCGATTTGATGATAAACGGAAATCTGTTTGAGATCCTCCGACTGCCGGACGGCATCCAGCACGTGCCCGTCAACATACGGAGACTGCATGATGACGTTTCCAAACATGTTCGGATAGTCAATCGCCGTCATGAGCGAAACGGTTCCGCCGAGGGAATCCCCGATCATGGTGCGGCCGTATCCGACTTGATAAGTCGGGTATTCTTTGTCGATAAAAGGAACGAGCTCATTTGCGATGAATCGCTTATATGAGGCGAACTTAGACCCTTCTGGATGGTATGTGTTTCTTCGCTCCCGCACATTTTTATAAGGGACGCCGATAATGATGCAGCGGTCAATTTCCCCTTTTGACATAAGCTCTTCCGCCTGCCGCCCGATTCTCCCTAATCTGAAATAATCATGGCCGTCCTGAGCGATGACCGTATGATATTTATACAGGGGGGAGAAGGTGGCGGGCAGGTAGACCAAAACGGTCATTTCCTCTTCAAGCTCATGGGAGAAAAGTTTTTTCTCATGAATGATTCCGTTTTTTGATGCCACTTCGCATTCCTCCAGGCCGCTTCTTGACTTGATGGTTTTTTCCTATTGTACCATGAATTATTAGAAATTTCTTTCTTCAGATGCACTTCTTGCGAGAGTTCAGATAAATAAAAAGTTATTGAAATTCATTTTATAGTGCGTTAATATAGAACAATCAGAAAATACAAAACAATATTCTTATCACGAGAGGTGGAGGGACTGGCCCTTTGAAACCTCAGCAACCGGTTTGCTTTGCCGCGGGAAGGCAAAGTGCCAAGGTGCTAAATCCAGCAAGCGATTCACATGCTTGGAAGATAAGAGGAAGAGAAAAGCTCCTTCTTCTTATGAAGAGGGGGCTTTTTTATTTTTGAAAAGGATGGTGCTTACTGATGACGCAGCATGTTGATACAAAATTAGCCCAAATCGGAAATAGAAGCGAAGAAGCAACGGGAACGGTCAGTCCGCCGATTTATCTGTCCACCGCTTACCGACATAGAGGAATTGGAGAATCTACAGGCTTTGATTATGTGCGTACGAAAAACCCGACACGCCAGCTCGTTGAAGACGCTATCGCCGTGTTGGAAAACGGTGCGAGAGGCTTTGCTTTCAGCTCGGGAATGGCAGCCATTCAAACGATTATGGCTTTATTTAAAAGCGGGGATGAATTGATTGTATCCTCCGATTTATACGGAGGCACGTACCGTTTGTTTGAAAACGAATGGAGAAAATACGGCTTAAGCTTTATTTACGATGATTTCAGCGATGAAGACTGTTTACGCTCCAAAATAACGGAAAACACGAAAGCGGTATTTGTTGAAACACCGACAAACCCGTTAATGCAGGAGGCGGACATTGAAAAAATCGCCCGGATTACGAAAGAAGCCGGCCTGCTTTTGATTGTGGATAATACGTTTTATACCCCGGTGCTACAGCGCCCGCTTGAACTGGGAGCGGACATCGTCATTCACAGCGCCACAAAATATTTAGGCGGGCACAATGATCTCCTTGCCGGTCTTGCTGTCGTAAAGGATGAAGAGCTCGGCGAGATCATGTTTAATCACCAAAATGCGATCGGCGCGGTTCTTTCGCCGTTTGATTCGTGGCTTTTAATGAGAGGGATGAAAACACTCGGACTCAGAATGCGCCGTCATGAAGAAAACGCCCGTGAACTTGCGGAATTTTTAGAACAGGAAGAAGAAATCGCCGATGTGTTATATCCCGGAAAAGGCGGGATGCTGTCTTTCCGGCTGCAAAAAGAGGAATGGGTCAATCCGTTTTTAAAGGCGCTGAAAACGATCTGTTTCGCAGAAAGTCTCGGCGGGTTGGAAAGCTTTATTACGTACCCCGCGACACAGACGCACATGGATATTCCAGAAGACATCCGTATCGCAAACGGCGTCTGCAACCGTCTGCTGAGATTTTCAGTGGGCATTGAACATGCAGAAGATTTGAAGCGGGATGTAAAGCAGGCATTACAGCAAGTAAAAGAGGGGGCCGTGTCATATGAGTAATCACAATTGGACGCTGGAAACCCAGCTCGTGCACAATCCATTTAAAACAGACGGAGCCACCGGAGCCGTCAGCGTCCCGATCCAGCATGCTTCCACATTCCATCAGTCTTCATTTGAAGAATTCGGGACATATGACTACAGCCGCTCAGGCACACCGACAAGAACAGCGCTTGAAGAAACGATCGCAGGTCTTGAAGGCGGAACGAGAGGCTTTGCTTTCAGCTCGGGAATGGCGGCGATTTCGACGGCGTTTCTGCTCTTATCCCAAGGCGACCATGTCCTCGTCACGGAGGATGTGTACGGCGGAACATTCCGCATGGTGACTGAGGTTCTGTCCCGTTTCGGAATTGAACATACCTTTGTCGATATGACGGACACAGAAGCGGTCGCCCGCGCCATCCGCCCGAACACGAAAGCCATCTATATGGAAACACCGTCAAATCCGACGCTCGGCATCACGGATATTAAGGGCGTCGTCAAACTGGCAAAGGATCACGGCTGTCTGACATACCTTGACAATACTTTCATGACGCCTGCTCTGCAGCGTCCGCTTGATCTCGGCGTAGATATCGTGCTTCACAGCGCGACGAAATTTTTAAGCGGCCACAGTGACGTGCTGTCAGGCCTTGCCGCCGTAAAAGATGAAGAGCTCGGCAATCAGCTGTATAAGCTGCAAAATTCATTTGGAGCGGTGCTCGGCGTTCAGGACTGCTGGCTCGTATTGAGAGGCTTAAAAACATTGCAGGTCAGACTGGAAAAAGCGAGCCGGACGGCTGAGCGGCTGGCTGCCTATTTTGACGGGCATCCCGCCATCAAAAACGTTTACTATCCCGGCCTTGCCGGACACCCGGGAGCCGATACCCATAAACGTCAAGCGAGCGGAGCGGGCGCCGTCCTGTCCTTTGAATTGGAAAGCAAAGAAGCCGTCAAAAAGCTGGTCGAAAACGTATCGCTTCCGGTATTTGCCGTCAGCCTCGGCGCCGTCGAATCCATTCTCTCATACCCTGCAGCCATGTCGCATGCCGCCATGCCGAAAGCAGAGAGGGAGAAACGCGGCATCACAGACGGCCTTCTGCGCTTGAGCGTCGGAGTCGAAAACGCCGAAGATTTAGAGCGGGACTTCGAACAGGCATTGAAAAAAATAACCCCTGCCCAAGTGAGATCATAAACGAAAAGGGCGCCGTCAATTTTGCGACGCGCCCTTTTTTTATTTTAGATAAAAAAAGTGTTGACGAATGAGAAATCAGGATATATAATTATAAATGTCAGAGAGACAACAACATACCCAGCAACACATACATATCATGATTCCGTAGCTCAGCTGGGAGAGCGCTACCTTGACAGGGTAGAGGTCGCTGGTTCGAGCCCAGTCGGAATCATCCACGGCGGTTAGAGGCGTTATATCAACGTTTCTAGCCGTTTTTTATTGCGTTGACTTGGTCGATGACTTAGGCGTATTAAGGCGCAGGGTAGCGGTCCTACCAACGACAAGGTAGCGGTTTTTATTTCGGTGACTTAACCGAATGGAGGCGGTAATATGTCCGCAAATAGAACAGGAAAACGCGTCAAAAAGGAACGTACTTTACGGAAGACTACGCGCAATCTCGATGTGATTTTCTATTTCTACGGACTGAAGACAGTCTATCCTATTCTTTTATCTTGAGGGATTCAATGTGTTGTTTTATTTGTTCTGTAACTTGTTTAAGGCATTAGGAGGTCTACTATCAGGATTGGAGAGCCCTTTTTTTATTTTACTAATGTTTTTTGGATCACTCAGAACAGAAAAATATACTTTCCGACCTTTTCGGCAAGTGATGTCTGACATGTTACTCAAATTTCACGCACTATAGAAAGCCGATCTCTTATGAGAAAGGCTTTCATATTTTGGTCCTGTGGGAAATTTGAATTCCGGCTCAATAAAGGTTAAGAACCAAATTTCACCGCGTAGAATAATGAATGTACTTAATCTTTGAATATCTCAGGAATTTTATTTCTCCATATTAATAACAACTCTTTAAATTGGTCTGTTTCTATTGAGTTTTTATAAGGGTCATCGATTAAAAAAGGGTTTTCAACATCGGTAACATCTTTTTTTATCAATACACTTATCCCATTTAAATCAATTTCAAAATCCTCATGTATCCCATTTAAAACATTCTGGATGTATTCTATATACTCATCAGTTTGTTCTATTGTTGTAATATTTTCAATGAAGTCAGAGAAAAGACTGATTTCTTCTGGTAAAACTATTTTTATATCACCAAATGGATCCTTATCAAACCTGTATGAATATTTCATGTGTCACGGTCACCTTTAAGATTATTTTTTATATAACGGATATGCTGTTGCTATTGTTCCGTCACTATTTAAATACATTTCAATTTTAATTCCTGTTGAAGTGACTCCCCTATACTTATTTGAACGTACTTGTTTTCTAGTATGATAAGCTTCGTCAATTGCTTTTAATACATCGGCGCGGTTCCATTCTCTTGGAAAGAAACTTGAATCCGCTATCTTTTTTACAGACCCGACTTCAACTTTCGCCATATACACTCCATTTTTGTCAGGTTTCTTTTCTGTACCTGGTATAATCTTCCCACCCATCATGCTTTCATGGTGGTAGCCAACTGCTTTACCGCGTTTATTAACTTCTCCATGATAAATATGTTTCATTGTACCTGTGGTATACTTGCTTTTTCCTGTACTAAAATTTGAAGTCACAGATTTACTGTGAACACTCTCTTTCTGCTCTTCAATAATACTTTTCAGCAAAGGCGTATTCTTCACATTGTGAGTATTTTCAATATCCTGTGCTATTCCGGCAAGCGCGGGTTCGTACTTGTTTTTCGAAACGGAATTAATATAGTCTTTTCCTTTTTCAATCCCGGTTTTTACATGTTTTACAGCCGCTTTTTCTCCGGCTTCCAAGACGTAATCCACTTTGGCGGCACCTGTTTTTGCGAGCTTGCTTGATACTTTTACAGCTGAGCCGGAACCTTTTAGTCCGACGATGCTCCCGATGGCGTAGGTGATGTAATGTGATCTTGAATACGCATCCCCGTTAACCATTTTATCATTCCATGAATCCGCCAGGTTTGTCCATATGATTTTTGCGTAGGAGGGTGTGTTCAATACAGCTGATATGGTTTTAGCGACTTTTTGTTCATCAGAGAGATGGTAAAAATCCCATGCGCCGACAGCGAGATCTTTGACGCCTGTTATGGTGTCTTTCCCGACATCATAAAGGCCGACGCCTATTCCTTTGACGATATCCCAAGCCGTTTCTCCGACTTCTTCGAGCTGTTTTGCTTGTTCAAGCTGCATCACATATTCCACCTGAGCAGGTTCAAGGTTTTCATAGCCGATCTTTTTCGCGATTTCCAAATACTCATCCGGATCGGTCACACCATCGGCCAGCTTTTTCTTTAGGGCCTTAACTTCCCGCTCTTTCGCCTCTTCCTTCTTAATCGTCAAATAAGCATCCGAATGTCTTGCAATCTCGTCTTTTTTCTTATGGATGTCGCTTTCTCGGTACGCCTTGGCATTGTAGTGAAGCGGCGTGGCGCTTTTTCCTTTGCCTGTGGCGTTTTGGAGCTGCTGAAAGTCGGCTTGGATGAACTGTTCGTTCGCTTCGGTTTCTGCGTATTCTTTCGTTAGATCGTGATCAAGTTTGCCGAGTTTATGTATCGTTTCGCTTCTTTTTTTGTCAGCTGAAGAAAGCTTTTGTTCTGTGCTTTCGGTTGAAAACAATTCGAGCGAGATGATGTCTTCGATCTCTCTGAGGATGGACCCCATATCCTTTTTTTGCCCTTCCATAATTGCCTTTGATTTACTGAGGGCGTGGGTGAGCTCATGCTCCAGAAATGATTCCTCCACATGCGAATTGGAAAGTCCGGCATCTTCGACCTTACCGGGAAGGCTTGTGAGAAATGCGATTTTCATATCGATCAGATCAAGCCAGCTGTTTGTGACGCCGGCGTGGTCCTTGAAAAAAGCTTTGATATTATTGGCGCCCCGGCCTGAGAAGTCGCTGTCACCGAGATCAGCCATACCTTGAAACGCTTTTTTTAGATTGACCATCTGGCCGCGCAGTTTTTTGTATTCACTCGCGCGCTGTTTGGCAGCGGCCAGCAGGGTGGTTGCTTCGAAAACTTTCATGACCATAATCCTTTCATTCGAAATACTTCAACAAGATATTACCATGGAAGAATGAAGAAAAAGACAAATAAGTATTTTGAAAGTGCAAAATGATTAATTTGTTCTGGGTAAATTTACTTATTTTATGATCGGGAATTGGGGAAGAGTTAGCTTTAGGTTGAATCGGTTGTTAGAACATCATGTGACGCACCTCCTTTACAAAGCATACACACATATTAGAGGGCTGAAATTCACCCGTATGGATTGGATACGGCGACCCAAACGGCTTTTCGCATGGAACCAACATGCGGTAACTGGTCAACAGCTTTAGAAACTTCATTCTAACAGGGAAGTGCGGCAAGCATTGGGAATATAAAGAAATATAGGCTTACAGCTATGCAGGATGTGTGAATATCCGTCAGACGGCGAAGGAAAGGCAATCTCCATGTGTCGTGACAGTTCGAATGCGGGTGTATTAAACTTCCCATTCAACCGGAGTTATGTCTGAGGGACGAAAAGACTTTTTTTGAGGAGGAAGCGGAATGATTGAATTTACACGGCCATCGCCTATGAAGAAAACATGCACGATGCACCCGGAAAAGGAATCTGTCAGATCGGTTTCGTTTACTGATTTTAACGGCAATTCTGTAACAGTAACCCTTTGTCAAATGTGTCTGGCTGAATTAAAAATGAAAGCCGCGACTGAATACAGGAGCATGACAGAGGAGCGGGCCAAACTGAATCGTTTCAAGATTGGTGATCATGTGTATTTAGAGCATTTGGGAGTAGTCAGCGAGATAAAAAACATGGAAGGCGTTCAAGTGGCAAACAGGACAGACACAGACGGAGTCCGAAAGGCTACCCCTAAGGAAATCGCAGAATTTAAAAAGCAGGGGAAGCAATGACAATGAAAAAAACTACTCAAGTCAATCATTTATCCGTTGTGTTACTTACAGGAGCGGCGGCCGGATGTTTACGGATGCGCGACTTACACGGCCGGAGCCTCCACGGTGAAGTGAAGGAAAATTCAAACCAAGAATGTGAATTGATCAAACGCAGTTTCATGAATCTCCGAAGGCTTTCATCCGAAATTTAGGTGCAGTATGGAAAAAAATTTATGGAAACTTGACATAATGCTGTCAGGTCCCTATTGTATGATTAAATGAATGGCCAGTAAAATGATAGGAGGCGTTCAATATGAAATTGCTGCAAATTAGACTATTGGTTAATGACTTTAAGAAAAGCGTCGAGTTTTATAAAGATTCATTAGGACTTCCAATCAGTTGGTTAGAGAAGGAAATGGAATATGCACTCTTCGATAATGGAGAAACGAAAATAGAGCTTTTATCTCGAGAAAATATGGCTGAAATAGTTGGAGAAGAAAGAAAATCTTTAGACGGAGATGCGCAATCAAGATTTTTGCTTCAGTTTAAGGTAGAAGATGTTGATAAAACGTATGACTATCTGCACAAGCAAGGGATTAAATGCGTCAATGAACCACATGATCGTCAGGAATGGCGTGCACGAGTGGCTCATTTTAGAGATCCAGATAATAATCTTATTGAAATATATAAAATGATATAATTTTTTGACTGGCAGGATTAAGGTAATGCGTTTGTTAACTTACTTATGATTTTTATAGTCTGCAAGAGAAACATATATAGGTCCAAGACGGAAAGCCTGCGGACACTGATCATTGCACAGCTCACTGTGTTGTGATTAGTGTCCGTTTTTATTTGCACGGAGGGATAACAAATAGATGATGAACACGAAGCGGACATGCAAACATTCAGACGCGGCGAGGGCGGCGCATTTAATAAGGGGAGGAGTCAGAATGCAGGATTTAATCATCTCAAAGGAAATATATTGACTTTCATCCTGTTTGTAATGTTAATTAGAAGATGTATACAAAATCATTATAATGAGGAGGTCTGGATGTGAAAAATAAAGCGAGAATACAAGTTGGAATATGCATTGGACTTTTATGTTTAAGCTTTACCGGTTTCAATCCTTTATTCGGCTCAGCGCATGCTGAAGCGAAATCTATAGAAAACACAAAAATGACAAGCTGTATATTGAATCAAAAATTTGTTCAGCTTGAGAAAAAATTTGATGCCAGGCTTGGGGTTTATGCGATTGATACAGGTTCAAACAAGACAATTGCCTATCGGCCGAATGAACGGTTTGCTTACGCATCAACCTATAAAGTTCTGGCTGCAGCTGCTGTTCTGAAGAAAAGCTCAAATGAAAAACTTAATGCCATCATCCGCTACAGCAAAGACGATTTGGTTACATATTCTCCAATCACAGAAAAACACCTGGATACAGGCATGAGCCTGAAAGAAATCTCAGAAGCCGCTGTCCGTTACAGCGATAATACCGCCGGGAACCTATTGCTGCAGCAGCTTGGCGGTCCCAAAGGTTTTGAAAAATCACTGAAACAAATTGGGGATCATGTAACGAAAGCTGATCGATTCGAGACGGATCTAAACTCTGCGATTCCCGGGGATCGTCGTGACACAAGCACCGCAAAAGCACTGGCAACTGACCTTAAGACTTTCGCTTTGGGTAACACTCTCACGGCTGACAAGCGCACGATTTTAACAGATTGGATGCGGGGCAACGCTACCGGCGACGAACTGATTCGGGCAGGCGCTCCTGCAGGATGGGAAGTCGGCGATAAATCCGGAGCCGGAAGCTACGGCACACGAAACGACATTGCGATCGTTTGGCCGCCTGACAGAGCCCCAATTGTTTTGGCAATCCTGTCAAACCGGTTTACGGAAGATGCCAATTATAATAATGCTCTTATCGCTGAGACTGCAAAAGTCGCTCTAAATGCTCTTAAATAAACATTGCCGTTCATTTTTTATGGACGATTTTTATATGTTGAGAATGCGGTATGCCGGTTTCGTTTTTCGATAAATGTTATAATGTAAAGCCATAAAAAGATGGGAAGAGGGGGAATTTCGATGCATTACATAACGGCATGCTTAAAAATCATCAGTGATAAAGACCTTAATGAAATAATGAAAGAGTTCAAAAAACTTGAGGAAGAAACGAACAAAGAAGAAGGCTGTATTCAGTTCCATGCTTATCCGCTCGAACCATCAGAACGCAAAATCATGCTTTGGGAGATTTGGGAAAACGAAGAAGCTGTTAAAGTCCATTTTACGAAAAAACATACAAAAGACGTTCAAAAACAAGAATTAACGGAAGTAGAATGGTTAATGAAAAGCAATGTGAATGAGTAAAAGGCTTTGTCTGTTGTTGGCTGACTTTGCCGGCAACAATCATCAGTTTCATTCACTAAAACCCTTGCTGTGCAAGGGTTTTTTACTTTAAAAAGTTCTTTATATGGCAGTCTTTTTATGGGTAAGGAACAGACTTGGAATGAAGATGGCCGCAAGGATGATGACGGATACTAAGAATCCGGCATGGTAGCCTTTTAAACTGTTCGAAATCGTCGGCTGCAATCCTTGTATGACAGTTGCGGTAACGGTTGCGATCACAGCTGACCCAAAGCTGGAACCGAGGTTTTCAATCATATGAATACCGACACCCGCTTCCGGAAGCTGTTTGCTGTCAAGACCTGTATAAGCGTCACTCATCAATGGGAGCATAATTCCTCCAAAACTGGTGCCGCGGATAAATAATACGACGGAAATCCAAATCATACTTGTGTTATCGGTGATAAAAATAAGCGGGATAGATCCGATCAGCGAAAGAACAAGACTGACCGTAACCACGTATTTCGCACCGATCTTATCAATCATTTTTCCGATCAGCGGACGAGTCACGAGCATTCCGACTCCTTGAGGGATTAAAGCGAGTGCTGCTCCGGCTGCCGTGAAATGACGAATGTTTTGAAAAAACAGCGGAAGTATTAACATCGGCCCCATGATGGCAACATTCGCTAAGAACAACCCGATCGAAGATGATAAGAAGCTCTTGTTTGCAAACAAATTCATAGGCAGCACGGTTTGGTTTTTCTTGATCAGATTATATACAAGATAAATGGCTGCTGAAACAAGACCGATGCCCGCCCATAAAATGGTGTTGCTATTGTTAAATGATGCATGATCCGCCGCTTTTGTAATACCGTACATCAATGCCGTGCTCATTAATGACAAATTGATAATCCCGAAAATATCGAGTTTACGATCTTTGTTGAATGGTTCAAAGTCTGGAATGGTTTTCATCATAAGCGGTGCAGCAATCAAAACGATGAACACGTTGATGTAAAAAATCCAATGCCATGAAGCGCCTTGGACGATGAAGCCTCCAATGACAGGTCCTAAGATCGGACCGAAGATCATAGGGGTGCTGACGATTGCCATCACTTTTCCCAGGTTTTCCGGACCTGCCGTTTTAACCAAGAGTGTTGACATAAGCGGAGTCATAATGCCGGCGCTGAATCCTTGAAGCAAACGGAAGAAGATGAAGCTGGAAACGTCACGGCTCATTCCCGCAAAAACAGAAATGACACCAAAGGCGATGACTGAGCCGATGAAGATTTTCTTACCGTTATATTTATTCATAAGCCAGCCGGATACGGGTACTGCAATCGCAAGTGCTAAGACATAGCCTGTAACGGACCACTGAATGGTATCCAATGTCGTGTTGAAGTCTTTGGTCAGTTTGTCGATGGCGATGTTTACCATCGTAGAGTCAAGCATTGGAGCGATTGCTCCCAGTGCAATAGCCCAGGCGGCTGTGAGAACTTCTTTTGGCACCCGAAGTTCCTTTCTTTTATGTGTTGACATATTACTCTCCTCTCAAAATTGCTGTCTTTGTTTCCTTGTCAACAAAATAATAGAGTGATTTTGTTTCTTTGTCAACAATAAGAGGGATATAAAAAGGCAGCCCGTTTTCATGGAGAAGGGCTGCCTATGGTTTTATTCATATTTATTCCGATTTCATGTCTGCACCAAGTTTCTTTATTTCTGAATCCAAATGCCTGCTGTATGTTTCCACGAAGTTCAGCATCGTGTCAAATTGTTCATCGGTTACTTGTTCAAACACGATTTTGTCCCGTTCTTGAAACTCTTTGTGCAATTCCTCGTGAATTTTATAAATGACTTTTCCTTGCTCGGTAAGCCTGAAATAGATTTCTTTCTTGTTAAGCGGCTTCTGATAGCTTTCGATAAGGCCTTTATTGATAAGCTTCTTCGTTAATTTACTTATGGCGCCTCTTGTCATATAAAGGGACTCCGCAAGTTTTGTCACATTGGCGTCTTCAATTTTTTCGATGAATTCGATGCAATGCACTTCAGAAGGTTTATGCCCCTTAAGGCTTTCTTCCATCTTCAGCCTATTCAGCCACACCATCTTGTTAAAAAAGTCCCTGAAATCCGTGAGGAGCTGTTCTTTTTTGTCCATGTCCCGTCCTCCTGCTCGGTGGTGCTTACACAATATTATAAAATGTTTGTTTCTTTTTCAACAATCGTAAAGTTATGATTTAGGAACTGAGAGATAGTGCGCAGAAATAAGAAGGAGGGGGAACAGAAGAAGTATTCTATTTAAAAAGCGGCTTTTTAACCGAAACGTGGGTTTTCGGGTATTTTTCTTTCCGTATTCGTTACTTGCTCTGTTTCATAACAGGCCAACACTACAGCCTTATAAAAAAGCAGGCTGCACAATGAGCCTGCTTGAGATTCGCATCAATCATTTTCCTGTTGCGGCATCATGAAAAGCGTCGATTGCGGTTGTGTATTTCAAGACGTTTTTAGACACTTTGGCGGTTGCGCCTAATGGGTACGCGTCTGACAGAACGCTGGAGTGAGCTTCGGGTTCCCAGTAAAATACGCCGGTTCCTTTGCCGTTCGGAACGGCTTTCACCAGTTTTATGGTGTCTTTTATGGTCCAGTAGGAATCTTTCGGATTGTTTTCATCTCCGCCCAGTTCAACCACCATGACTTCCTTGTTGTAGCGTGAGGCGATGTCATTCAAATTAGATGATAAATGGCTGGTGAGCTCCCAGTACGGCTTACCTTCCCAATAGGGATAGAATGAAACGCCGATGATGTCGGTTTTTCCGCCGTTTTTAAAGAATTGATCAAACCACCATCTGAATAGGCTGTTGTCCGTGCCGTGTGCCAAATGGCTGATGACCTTGGTGGCCGGGCTGACGGATTTCACGGCGTCATAGCCTTTGTTCAGTAAGCCGGTCAATTTGCTGAAATCGTTCGTGCTGCCGTCGGGCAGTAAAATTCCTGAATTCATTTCATTCCCTACTTGCACCCAATCAGGGGAGATGCCGTGATTTTTAAGTTCTTTCATGACATCGTACGTATGGTTATACACGGCTGCCTGCAGCTGGCTGTTTGAATAACCGTTCCATTGGTTCGGCTTGATCTGGTGGCCTGGATCAGCGAACACATCACTGTAATGGAAGTCAACCATTACCTTCATTCCTAACGCTTTTGCCCTTTTTGCCGCTGCAAGTACGCCCGCTTTGTCACTATAGCCGAGCATGGTCCATGTTGTGCCGTCTTTCAGCCAATAATAGCTGCTTGGCGGATTCACAAACACTCTCAGTCTCACGGCATTTATTCCGTGATCTTTAAGAATCTGCAAGGCATCTTTCTGTTTTCCGCCGTCATCCAGCCAGCGCACACCTTCGTCCTCCATTTGTTTCAGCCATCCTATATCAGCGCCATAGGCAAACGGGGCTTCCGCTTTTGCTTTAGGAGACTTCTCAAAGAATGTAAAAGCAGTGAAAATGAGAGAAAGACAGATTGCGTTTACAAATACACGTTTCAATCGGTTTTTGAACATCACAATACCTCCTGATAAAAAAAATTGTTGATTGATTTCACTCTGAATGTTTCAGCTGCCATTCTCCAATAACGTCGTGAAACGCTGAAACGCCTGAATTCCTTCGGGTGTCATTTTAAAAACGCCTGCATCGGTCAGTGCGCGTAAAAATACATTCGCGGTTTCTTTTTGTAAAACAGCGGCTGCATTCTCCGATGTCACGTCTTTATCCGCTTTGATGTTTTCAGCCCACGGAAGATGAATATCTTTGATGTCATGAGGTTCATTCAGTAAATACTTTTTCACTTCTGCCAGCTCATCTTTCAGGCGGGGAGGTAAAACGGCGAGTCCCATCACTTCAATCAGACCGATATTTTCTCTTTTGATGTGATGCACATCTTGATGCGGGTGAAAAATGCCATCCGGATAATTTTCGGAGGTGCGGTTGTTTCTGAGAGCGAGATCGATTTCAAAATCCGTTCCCCTGCGTCTGGCAATTGGGGTGACGGTATTATGGGGTTCATTTGTCTTTGAGATGATGCTGACGGTTTCGTCTGAATATTCCCGCCACTTTTCAAAAACATACGCAGCGGCATCTGTCAGCAAATCCGGATCTTTTGCGCGAAGGCGGATCACTGATACCGGCCACTTCACGGCTTCGGCCTGAACGTCTGGAAAATGACGCATATGAAAAGGGTAGAGGGAACCCGCTTTTGCCATCGGAAACTCATGGGCGCCGCCTTGATAATGATCGTGAGAAAGAATGGAACCTCCTACGATCGGCAAGTCTGCGTTTGATCCCGCGAAATAGTGGGGGAAGATTTCCGTTATGGCCAGAAGCCTTCTGAAGCTGTCGCGGCTGATGTTCATCGGCTTGTGCACGCTTGAAAGAAAGATAGCGTGCTCGCTGTAATACGCATAAGGGGAGTATTGAAACCCCCACTGTTCTCCCGCTAAGTCAAGCCTGATGATGCGGTGGTTTGAACGGGCGGGGTGATGCGGTGTTCCGGCATACCCCTCGTTTTCCATACAGAGCAGACATGTCGGATACCGGTTTTCCGGACTGTTTTTTACCGCGGCGATGTCTTTAGGGTCTTTTTCGGGCTTTGATAAATTAATGGTGATGTCCAATTCCCCAAAAGGTGTTGATGAGCGGTACACGATATTTTTTCGAATGGCCCGCGTCTTAATATAGTCGTTGTTTTGGCTCAGTCGGTAAAAGTAATCTGTTGCTTTTTTCGGGCAATCTGATAACAATTTGCTGAATGCGGCGTTGATCAGAGAAGGGGCCGGTGTGATCACGTCCATGATTCTGCTTCCCAGCATGTCTCTTTCAGCCGGTGTATCGTTTATGATTGACCGTTTTACCGCGTCTTTCACCATTTCGTCCAAATAGTGGAGCCTGTTTTGTTTCTTGATATGTTTCGGTTCTGCATAATCCGTCAGTCCGAGCAGATCGAGAAGTCTGTTTCTTGTATAAATCACATCTGTTTCATTTATGTCGCCTAAGACAGTGCTTTCTTTCAGAAACCCTGTCACTGATTCAAAAACTTCAATGACCGCCGCCTCCATTTCATTTGTCCTTGTATCCGTTTGGATGTTGCCGATGCCAATTCCATGCTGACGCAATGATTTCCGATATGTCCGTTTGTTTCGGATTCCAGCCCAGAATGTTCCGCGCTTTATCGCTGGAAGCGATGAGGGTGCTTGGATCACCGGGTCTTCTTGCGGCCGCTCTTACTTTTATGTCTCTTTCGGTCACTTGCCGGGCCGCTTCCGCCATTTCTGATACGGAAAACCCGCTGCTTGATCCTAAATTGAAAATGCCGCTGTCTCCGCCGTTTTGCAAATATTCCAGAGCGAGAATATGGGCATCGATTAAATCGGAAACATGGACATAATCGCGGATGCACGTGCCGTCTTTTGTATCATAGTCAGTGCCGAATATCAAAACCTCCTCGCGCTGACCGAGCGCGGTTTGTAAAAGGATAGGGATAAGGTGGGTTTCCGGATGATGATCTTCTCCGATGGAACCGTCCGTTTTCGCGCCGGCAACGTTAAAATACCGAAGCGAGACATATTTTATGCCGCAGGCGGTTTCACACCACTTCAGCATTTTTTCTGCCATGAGTTTTGATTCGCCGTATGCGCTTTCCGGCTTTTCGGGCATGTCTTCTGTGATGGGCACTTTTTCAGGTTCGCCGTATACAGCGGCGGATGAAGAAAACACAATGTGTTTCACTCCGAATTCCTGCATGACCTCCAGCGTAATTTGCGTACCGTACACATTATTATTGAAATATGAAAGAGGGTCTTTCATTGATTCGCCGACAAGGGATTGAGCGGCAAAATGGAGAACGCCTGTTACGTTCTCCTTCGCAAACACAGAGCGAAGAAACGGTTTTTCACGGATATCTCCATGGTAAAAAACTGCTTTTTCATGAACAGCTTTCCGGTGGCCTGTCTGGAGATTATCCACAGCTATCGTTTTAAATCCTTTGTTTAATAATTGATCAACCGCATGAGAACCGATATAGCCGGCTCCGCCGAGAACGAGAATCGCCATGATTTATTTTTCCCTCCATTCAGCCGCGCCATCGCTTATATCCGCGATGTAGAAAGAAGCTTCAAGACCTGTCCTGCTGCGGTAGTGAGATGAAACGGCCCGGATAAAGCCGGCGGTTTCTTCACTTTCCACAATGGCTATGGCGCAGCCGCCGAACCCCGCGCCCGTCATCCGCGCTCCGAGTGCTCCTTCTTTCCAGGCTGCTTCAGCCAGCGCGTCTAATTCGTCACCGGTCACTTCATAATCATCGCGTAAAGAACGGTGGGACGCATTCATCAGCTCGCCGAACGTTTTCAAATCATTCGATTTGAGAGCCTCCGCGGCTGAGAGGGTCCGCTCGTTTTCGTTGACCGCGTGCCGGGCTCTTTTACGCAAAGTTTCACAGGAGAGAAGGGATTCGAGTTCGTTGAATTCTTCTCCCGTCAATTCCGCAAGTGAGGCGATATTCCGATATTGCCGCAGTTCTGAAAGAGCCTCGTCACATTCGCTGCGGCGTTCATTATATTTTGAAGCCGCCAGCTCCCGGCGCTTGTTCGTATTCATAATGACGATTTTATATCCGTTAAAAGCAGCCGGAATCATTTCGTGCTCAAGCTTATCGCAGTTTAACAGAATGGCCATGTTCTTTTTGCCTTTTTGCACTGCGAATTGATCCATAATGCCTGAATTCACGCCGATAAATTCATTTTCGACTCTTTTTCCGATAAGCGCCAGTTCAGTATCGGAAACATCCAGGCTGAATAACTTTCTTAAAATGGAACCTGTTAACATTTCAATAGAAGCGGAGGAGCTTAAACCGGCTCCGTTTGGAATCGTACCGTGAAAAAGAATATCCATTCCGCTGTCTATTTGGCCGCCGACTTTAAGAAGGTAATGGATCATCCCCTTCGGATAATTGGCCCAGCCGTCTTCTTTTTTGTATGCTGTGGCGGAAAGATCAAGGCAGACAATGCCGCTGTCAGGAAAGTTTTCTGAGTATAACCGGATCTGGTGATCTCCGCGTTTTGCGCATACGGCATAAGTTCCGATCGTGATCGCGCATGGAAGAACGTGGCCGCCTATATAATCCGTATGTTCCCCGATCAGGTTGATCCGGCCGGGTGCGAAAAACAGTTCTCCGTTACTTCTCTTGAAAATGTCTTCGAATCTTGATCTCAAAAGTTTTGCATCCATGATAAACCCCCGATTCTATTTTGAGGTATGCTCCAGTATGAACTGAATGGCTTTTTGTGAATTTCTGGTGAGGCTGATATATTCTGCTCCTTTCGTTGCGATGAGTTTCACTTGCAGGCGGTCCGCATCTTCTTTAATGTCATCGTAATAAGAGCCGACCTGCGGAGCCAAAATGATCATATCGAAGTCTTTCATGATGTCGTAATGGGATCCGTAGGCGCCTGCTGAGGCGGTAATCGGCACGTTATATTCTTCGGCTCCTTCTGTCAGTGCGTTCGCAAGCATGGCGCTCGTTCCCGCTCCGGCGCACAGCACTAACACATTGGTGCTGTGTTCCAAGGAGGATGAGGATTCCTGAAGATTTGTGCTGATGACGGAGGACGCGTCTTCGGAGGCGCCGGCCATGGCGGGCTGTAATGTTTGCGGCGCGGTTTCAGGCTCGGTGTGTTGGGCTTCTTTCGCCGCTAATACTTTGTCATAAGCTTTACAGAATGGCAGGTATATCAGGAAATCGACAATGATTAATACAGCCGTCAGCACAAAAGCCGAGAGCCCCATGCCGGTTCCGAGAATCAAGCCGGCGGGCGCCGGGGTGGCCCACGGAAGAACATACATAAAACTGTTCATTCCGATGACATCCACGAAAAATTTAAACAGACAGACATTCACCATCGGCGTTACAACAAACGGAATGAAAAAATAAGGATTTAAAATGATCGGCGCAGCAAAGAGCAGAGGTTCGTTTACTGCGAAAGACACCGGAACCGCGGATGCTTTTCCGACTGCTTTCAATTGCTTGGATTTCGCGAAAAGAAGAAAGATAAACGGAACAACAAGGGTTGCGCCGGTCCCTCCCATTGTGCCGACGAAGTTCCCGAGTCCGACGGTCAGCACGTTGGACGCCTGCTCACCGGCATTATGAAGCTGAAGGTTCGCCTCCACATTTGCGTAAATAATAGCTGCGATGGCCGGTTCCACAATAGAAGGACCGTGAACGCCGACAAACCAGAACAGCGCCATCATTCCCCAAATGACACAAATCCCCAGATAACCGTCTGCGGCGGTAAAAAACGGCGATAAGAGAGAGGAGAGAGCCTCTGCAAAAGATACGTTCAGCGTATTCCTGATCAATAAATCAACGATCACCATGGCCAAAACGGAAAAAGCGAACGGAAAAACATCTTTAAATGTTTGTGAAATGGTACCCGGTACTTCTTTCGGCATTTTAATCGTAATATTTTTCAGCACGCAGAATCTGTAAACGTTCACTGTTATGAAAGCGGATACAAAAGCGGCTAAAAGACCTTTTGTGCCGAGGTATTCCGTGGAGAATCCGCCATCGATTTGAGTGACGCTTAAAATGAGAAACCCGACGACTGAAGCAAGCATCGCTGAAACGGGGTTGATCCCTTTGTTTTTCGGCATTTTTCGGTTCATTGATTCACTCAGGCATTTCGCACTTGTTGCCGCAACGATCAGACCGAGGGCGCCCATTGAATAGTTATAAACTTTCCAAAGCCATTCAGAAACACTTTTAGGCCAAGTGAAACCCAACACTTCCGGCACAGCGGCGGTGAGGATGAAAATGCTGGCGAATAAAATAACAGGCATGGCCGTTAAGAAGCCGTCGCGGATCGCGCCTAAATAAATGTTTCTTGAGATTTTTTCAAAAAACGGTTTTCCCTTTTCGATTTGCTTGATGATACCGTTCATTTTTCCACTCCTTATCGGCGGCTTCGGTAGAGTTCTATAAAATCCTGAATAAGATCACGGAGCAAAAGGGTTGTCATCAAGTGGTCCTGACCGTGAACGAAAATAAATCCTAATTCCATGTCCTTGCCGTCAGCTTCTTCAGCTAACATTTTCGTTTGCGCATTGTGGGCGAGGGTTAAATTTTCATCGGCGCTTTTCAATGCTGCTTCCGTGTTTTCGAAGTTTCCGGCACGGACTTCCTTCAGGACTTTCAATAAAGTGCTTCTGGCGTCGCCGGCATAGGCGACGATTTCAAAACCGAGCATCTGCAATTCTTCCTTTGTCATGAAAAAAACCTCCTAAAGACGGCACACATGATGAAAAGAGACTCTTTTCACCATGTATGATCGTTAAATGATTGTTTTTGTTTCACTTACAAGTTTGTACCAGTAGGCCGATTCTTTCGGATATCGTTTTTGGGTGTCAAAGTCGACGTAAAAAAGACCGTAACGTTTGTTGTAGCCGTTGGTCCATGAAAATAAATCCATTAAGGACCATAAGAAGTACCCCTTTACATTGACCCCGTCGCTAATCGCTTTACTGACGGCTTCTAAATAGACTTTTAAATAGTCGATTCTTGCCTTATCCATAATGATGCCGTCTTCAAACTCATCTTTATAGCCCATGCCGTTTTCGGTAATGTACATTTTGTTATATTGCGGATAGTCCCGTTTGATGCGCATCAGCATGTCATACATGCCTTCAGGATAAATGAGCCAGTCCCAATCGGTCCGTTTCAGGCCTTCTTTGTAAATTCTTTCGCCGATTCCTTTTACTTTATAGACCGAAGTGCCCTTATCGCCCGTTCCGTTATGGTGAATAACGGTTTCTCCGTCGTACGCTTTGACGAAATGGCATTGATAATGATTGATGCCGAGATAATCATTGCGCGTTGAAGCTTTTTTCATCACGTCAAAGTCACTGTCTGAAAACTCGTATGAAGCGCCGTTTGCCTCACAGATTTCATCCAGAGCCCGCATGGTTTCCTCGGAGTAATAGCCGAGGTAGGTGGCGTCGAGGAGAAATCTCACTGATAACGCGTCATCCAGAAAACAGGCGCGGCGGTCTTCTTCTGAGTCGCTGGCGGGATATTTTGTTTCCAATGAGTGGACGACACCGATTTCTCCCGGATAGCCGCCGTCTTTAAAAAGATTGACGGTCATCGCATGCGCTACCATCATATGATGGAGGCATTGAATGACTTTTGTGATATCACTTTTAATTGATGGCGGGAAAACCCCGAGTAAATACTGGTTGGTGGCTGTGGGATAAATTTCGTTAAACGTGCTCCAATATCTGATTTCGCTGAATTCTTTAAAGCAAAACTCCGCATAGCTGACGAACGCTTCTATTGCAGCGCGGTTGAGGAAATCTCCCTGGTCAAATAATCCTTTCGGTGTATCGAAATGATGCAGCGTGACAAAAGGGGTGACGTTGCGTTTATGGCACTCTGAGAAAATACGATGATAGTAATCAACACCTTCCTGATTGATTTTGCCCGTGCCGTCAGGGAAAATTCTCGTCCAGGCTATAGAAAGGCGGATGCCGTTTATTCCGAATTTTTCACATAGTTTAATATCTTCCGGAAACTGGCGGTAAAAATCACTTGCCGGATCAGGGCTGAATCTTCCCTGTTTTTCAAGGAATTCATCCCAGGCCACAGGCCCTTTGCCGCCTTCTTTTGTGGCGCCTTCCGCTTGATATGCCGCAGTCGCCCCGCCGAAAATAAAGTCATGAGGTAATTTGAGCATTACTGAATCCTCCTTCGCCAATGTGGGAATTGAAGTTTGTTAATGTTTGTAATTGTTATCTTTTGTTTAATAGTAAACGCATACATTTTTGTTGTCAATAGCTTCATAAAGAAATAACATCTGTGTTCATAGGGGTTTTATAAGTTTCTTGTTGTTTTATATGTTGATTATGTTGTTTGTTAGTGTTTGTTTTTGTTGACCGGAGTGCCGCGGTGTGTTAGATTGTGTGTAAAGTTGAGGGGATGATTGAACATGTTAAAAAAAGAGCGTCTTTTAAAAATCATCGACATCGTAAACTCGCGGGGGTTTATTACGGTGAGTGATATTATCGATGAACTGGATGTTTCTGATATGACAGTGAGAAGAGATCTGGACGAGCTGGATAAGGCCGGAAAAATCGTACGTATTCACGGAGGCGCACAGAGCATATCTTATTCCATTGATCACGAATTATCGCATAATGAAAAACTGGGTGTTCAAATGGATGAGAAGGGGAAGATCGCGGAACTCGCAGCTTCATATGTAAATGACGGCGATACCGTTTTTTTAGGGCCCGGCACGACGATTGAACTTTTAGCCAAACACCTGCTGCATAAGCGAATCAGGATTATCACAAACAACTATCCCGTATTTGATATTTTAAAGCATGGTGACACTGCGGATACCATTCTGATTGGCGGCGATTTCCGAAAAAATACCGGTGCCTTCGTCGGGCCCATCGTGAACGGCAATCTGCAGAAATTCAATTTTACGAAAGCTTTCATTAGCGCAAACGGCATACATAATGATGAGATTTCTTCTTACAGCATTGAAGAAGGGGAAGCCCATCAAATCGCGCTGAATAATTCGCGGACGAAATTTTTGCTGGCGGATAATAAAAAATTCAACCGGGAAGATTTTTACGTGTTCTATAACTTACACGATATGGATTATCTGATTACGGATGATAAAGTGATGAAAGATGTTCAGATTCATTATGAGCAATATGTAGATGTCAAAATCGCAAAAAAATAAAAAAGGCGGGCGGTTCGATGAAAGGGGTTATTTTTGATTTTAACGGCACGATGTTTCAAGATTCGCATCTGCACGAAAAAGCATGGTTTTTCATGGTGAAAAAATACGCGCCGAAAACTATTTCTGATGAAGACATTTTCGTTAACATTCACGGGAGAACAAACAGTGAAATCCTGACGTATTTTATTTCCGGCGATTTAACAAATGAAGAAATCAAGAAGCTGTCTTTTGAAAAAGAAGCCTACTACAGAGAATTATGCCTTGAAAACAAAGATGAGTTAAAGCTGACGAAGGGACTGACCGGCGTATTGAACCATCTGAAAAAATCAGAAACGCCGATGACCATTGCCACGGCTACGGTAAAGGAAAATGTCGAGTTTTACTTTGACGTCTTTCAGTTGGATCGGTGGTTTGATTTTGACAAAGTCACGTTTGATGACGGGAGCTTCCCCGGAAAACCGGCGCCGGATATTTTTCTCATCGCATCGGAAAAGTTAGGCCTCAGGCCTGAAGAATGCTTAGTCATTGAAGATGCCTTTTCGGGGCTCACAGCGGCGAAAAAAGCAGGTGCAGGCAAGATTATGGCCATTGACCCGCTCGGAAAAAACCGCGCGCTATTTGAAGAAAAACAGCTGGCGGATGACGGGATACTGACAGATTTCACCTCGTTTTTTGAGGTGATTGCCGGACATTCTGTTTGAGAGATCAGCCGGTTCTTCATGCCGATATGGCTGTACAGGCTGCGAACTCCGTTCGCAACACGGGATGTTTTTGTGTTCGGCGGTGTCTGCTTCTCGTGAAGAAAGGGGTTTCGCTTTTTAATCGGAGTCACTTTTAAGACAGGGGTATCCCTGTTTTTTTAATTCCTCGTATTTCTTCCAAAGAAGCGCTAAGGTGCTTATTGCTGACTGTTTATATGTTTCACGATAAAATCCTGAGCATACAAGAAAACCAGCCATCCTGTAAGTCCAAGCCCTGATGCGGCAATGAAAGACAGTGAATGGCGAAGGGCGATGCCGATAATGACCAGCATAATGACTGTGGAGGGGATGCCGGAAGCCACGCTGAATGCAAAATGACTTAATGTCTCCTTCGTTTCGCCTTGGATGTACAGCCAAACCATGCTCAGCATACTGACAATTGGTAAAGCCGCTATTATACCTCCATAACTCGGGCTTCTTCTTGATATTTCAGTGATAATCCCAATAATAGCAGCGGAGACAATGATTTTAACGATCGTAAACATCTTCAGCACGCTCCTTCATCAAACTGAATGCTTTTAGGACAAGTGTTCTTTCTTCATTATTCATGCTGTCAAAAAGAAGCTGTTTAAGCTTTTCTTCATCAAGACCGGAATGCCGGTAAAGGACATCCGCCCCCAAACTGGTAAGTTTTAAAATGACTTTCCGCTCATCCTCAACACTTCTGGTTTTATAAACGTACTTTTTCTGCAGTAACCGCTTTATATGTTCCGAAGCGGTATTATGTGATACTTGAATCGCTTCGGCAATGTCTTTTATTCCGACTGCCTTCTCTTTTTGAATGACTTGCAGAATCCGTACACCTTGGTGAGTGATTTTTTCATGGTGCTGATAACGGAGCCGGTAATAAATATCTGTCCAGAGGTCATTTAATCGCATGATTTCGTTTGACATCATCATCCACCTTCTATCGTTTATTAAGATTATATCTTATATTACGATATATTTTTGCGGATTGAAAGCAATTTTTGAGTATGAGGGAGCGGCATTCGTTCTGTTTTTAGAAGATTGGAAGAGACAAGCGGCCGCAGCTTCAACGAATAAACTTGTTTCATATACTCTCAATAAGTTATTTCCTTTATTTTGGAAACGCCAGCTTAATACCTTCCGCATATAAATAAGGGCACTGACAATATGATAAAGAACCAAAGTATATATTCAAATGCAGTTTTTTTCAGCAGGGCAGTCCTGTGCTGATTGAAAAAGATACGGGGGATAAAAAGCGGGTAAGAAGATAAGGAAAGGAGAGAGAGGGATGGAACTTGATTTTGTGATTCGTCTGGCGGTTGCGGGTCTGCTTGGGGCTCTTATTGGATTGGAGAGAGAATTCAGGGCGAAGGAAGCCGGTTTGAGGACGCATTTTTTAGTGGCCGTCGGCAGCGCCTTGATGATGATCGTTTCCAAATACGGCTTTTTTGATTTGTTATCCAACAGCCATACGTCCTTTGATCCGAGCCGGGTGGCGGCGCAGGTCGTCAGCGGCGTCGGATTTTTAGGAGCCGGCACGATTATTTTGCAGCGGCATGTCGTGCGGGGGCTTACGACGGCCGCGGGGATTTGGGCTACGTCGGGCATCGGGCTGACGATCGGGGCAGGTATGTATGTCATCGGCATCAGCGGCACGATTTTGGCGTTAATCGGGCTTGAACTGTTAAATTTTCTGTTTAAACCGGCGGCGCATTCTTTGTCTGTCAGTTTCAGGATTGAGGAGAAAGCCGTCATGCATGATATTTTAACTTCTCTTGAGGAAAAAGGAATTCTTATTACGTCCTATGAATTGAATAAGGCGGTGCTTGAAGTGAAGGGAAGGGTGAAAAGCAAAAGCGGGAAAGCGGCGGTAATGGAAAAAGTTCAAGCCCTCCCGTATATCCTGTCGGTCAAAGTTGAATAGCAGACAGGGGAAGCCTCCTGTCTGCAGTCATTTCTTTTCAAACATTAATACCAAGGATAGAACGGGATATACGGCCGCGGATAGTATGGATATGGTCTAGGATAATAATAAGGCGGCCGCGGATAGTATGGATACGGTCTGGGGAAATAATAAGGCGGCCGCGGATAATGATATGGCACCCGTTCGTGGCTCTCGGCTGTGTATTCATGATAGAAAGGATCGTACAAGAGGAAAACCTCCTTTTCAAATGTTTGGTTCCGTTTACCTTATTCCTGTATGCCCGGTATGGTGTACGTACAACGGGCAAAAAAAAGACGCCGGTTATCATCCGGCATCTTTTTTTACACTTTCACATCAATTGAATGTCCGGCAGTCGGGTGCTGGGACGGCAGCATTTTCACTGTTTCTTCCGCCGCAGCCTGTGCTTGCTGCATGACCGTTTTTGTTAAAGCGATATTTACATTCTGCGCCAGAGATGCTTGGTGCATAGCGATTGATAACGCAGGGATATCCATAGCTTCCACCTCCTTATCCCTTCATATCGGCGGCATGCTCCGATTATGAAGGGGACTGGCGGTTTCTTTTTACGGCCCATTCTAAAAATGCGGCGGCGCATACCCCGAGGGTATAGGCGAAAATATCACTCCAGACAAATTGCCAGCCGAGGATCAGCCCGCCGAGCGTGCTGCTTCTGATTGCGTCAATCCAAGGCGCGTGATACAGCTGGCTGCATTCAATCAGACAGCAAAACGAGAGGCTCAAAAATGCGGCTGTTTCCGTCCGGATGTGCCGAAACAAAAGCCCGAATCCTGTAAAAATCATTGCCGCCCACAGGGCATCTCCTAAATAAGCGTTTATGATGCCGGGCAATAGGGCGGTGATGTATGCGGTTCTGGACAGCAAACCGAGGGCGATGATAAAAACGGTACATATTCCGTATGTTAATGGATGTCTATTCACTTCACGCTGTTCCCCTTTTTTTGTACTCCCATGTATTGTAAGGAACGACGGAGAAGCTGTCTATGAAAAAACGGCCCGGGAGTCCGCTTTTTTTGCGTTATCTGGCTTTTAGGTTGACGTGGTCTGCTTTTTGGTCACTGCCGATGACGAAGCGGAGCTCATACTGCCCCGTATGGTAGACGTAATCTGTTTCGCCCGTTTTTGGCACTGTCAGGATTTTGTCAGCGCTGCCGATTTGTTTGCTTAAGACGTCAGGTGTGACGCTGCCGAGGTTTAAGCGCCGCTCGACCCCCGTTCCGAAATAGCGTATTTCCGAGATTTTTCCGTTTTTATGATAGGAAAATCCATAACCGGGGTTTCCCATGTTCCAGCTGTATAAATCAAATGGATTGCGGCTGTCTGCTTTTTGTTCCGGCTCGCCGATTTTATCGTAAACGTCCTGTCTTGTGCTTTGGTTGATTTTCAGGCCTTTCACATTTTGCGGCATTTCCCCTTTAAATGCCGATTGGTAAAGGCTGTTCACCAGTTCTTGTGCACGTTGGTTTTCTGTTTTTGAAGCGGCTGCGGCATGGACGGGCTGTATAACCGAAAATGCTTCTGCGCCGAATGCGCATCCCGTGAGCATCACTGCCGATAATCCCGTGGCGAGTGTTTTTTTCTTCAACATATGTGAACGCCTCCTTTTTACCGCTCATACCCGTATGTTTCCTGAGATAAACGAGATGTTTTAGTGAAAGGCCGGCTGGGAATCATAGAGGATGTATAGAGGGGTACAGAAAGGGGAAAAGAAAATGGCTGATACAAAGAAGGTTACAATCAATGGGGTTGAAATGGAAGCGCCGGACGGTCAAACCGTTTTGCAGCTTTTGAACAATAGTTCAATTGACGTGCCGCATGTGTGTTATCACCCGAGTCTCGGGCCGATTGAAACGTGCGATACCTGTATCGTCAATGTTAACGGGGAACTGGTGCGTTCGTGTTCCGCGCAAATAAAGGACGGAGATGTCATCGATACGCTTTCGTCCGATGTGAAAAAAGCGCAGATTATCGGCATGGACAACATTTTGCACAACCATGAATTGTACTGCACGGTCTGTGATTACAACAATGGGAGCTGCGAAGTACATAATACCGTAAAGGAAATGAAAATCAATCATCAAAGCATTCCGTTCGATCAAAAACCGTATCCTAAAGATGAATCAAATCCGTTTTACCGATATGATCCCGACCAGTGCATTTTGTGCGGACGCTGCGTCGAAGCCTGTCAGGACGTACAGGTAACCGAAACCTTAAGCATTGATTGGGAGCGGAAACGCCCGCGGGTCATTTGGGATCAGGATGTGCCGATCAATGAATCATCATGTGTTTCCTGCGGACATTGTTCGACGGTATGTCCGTGTAATGCCATGATGGAAAAAGGCATGGAAGGCGAAGCGGGGTATTTAACAGGCATTAACCAAGAGACGCTTCGTCCGATGATTGACATCACAAAAGGCGTCGAAACCGGATACGGATCGATTTTGGCCATATCGGACATGGAATCGGCCATGCGGGATGAAAGAATCAAGAAAACGAAAACCGTATGCACTTACTGCGGTGTCGGCTGCAGTTTTGATATATGGACGAAAGGAAGAGACATTTTAAAGGTAGAACCTCAGGCCGAGGCGCCCGCAAATGGCATTTCGACGTGTGTGAAAGGGAAATTCGGCTGGGATTTCGTCAATAGTGAAAAGCGCCTTACCAAACCGCTTATCCGGGAAGGAGACTCGTTTCGGGAGGCGGAATGGGATGAAGCGCTGCAGCTGATCGCTGATAAATTTACCGATATAAAAGAACATTTCGGCCCGGACGCACTTGCCTTTATCACATCTTCCAAATGCACGAATGAAGAATCATACGTGATGCAGAAGCTTGCAAGAGCCGTCATCGGCACAAATAATGTCGACAACTGCTCACGCTACTGCCAGTCTCCCGCCACGGCCGGATTGTTCAGAACGGTCGGATACGGCGGTGATTCAGGGTCGATTACAGATATAGAAAAAGCTGAGCTCGTGCTGATTATCGGCTCAAATACGTCTGAGTCTCACCCCGTCCTGTCCACACGCATTAAACGTTCTCATAAACTGCACGGACAGAAGCTCGTCGTCGCTGACTTGCGAAAACATGAAATGGCCGAGCGCTCCGATGTGTTTTTCCAGCCGCGTGCCGGATCAGATATTGTCTGGCTGAATGCCGTATCGAAATATCTGCTGGATCACGATTTGGCGGATACTGCATTTCTGAAGGAGAGAGTGAACGGATTAGATGAATTCGTGAAAAGCCTTGAACCTTATACAATGGAATATGCGGAAAAACATACCGGTGTGGACAAGGATACCCTAATCAAAGTGGCCCGGATGATTCATGAAGCCGGCAGCGTGTGCGCACTGTGGGCGATGGGTGTCACCCAGCATATCGGAGGAAGTGATACGAGCACGGCCATTTCCAACATGCTTCTTGTGACCGGAAATTACGGCAAGCCCGGCGCAGGCTCATATCCGCTTCGGGGCCATAATAACGTGCAGGGAGCCAGTGATTTCGGCAGTATGCCTGACAGCTTCCCCGGCTATGAAAAAGTAACGGATGAAAAAGCCCGCAAAAAGTATGAGCAGGGCTGGGGAACAGACCTGCCGAAAGAAATCGGAATGACAAATCATGAAATGATCGAAGGCATCCACTCAGGAAAACTGAAGTCCATGTACTTAAAAGGAGAAGAAATGGGGCTTGTCGACTCCAATATTAACCATGTTCATGCCGCATTTGAAAAGCTTGATTTCTTCGTTGTGCAGGATATCTTTCTTTCGCGTACGGCCGAGTTCGCCGATGTCGTGCTTCCGGCAAGCCCGAGCCTTGAAAAAGAAGGGACGTTTACGAATACGGAACGGAGGGTGCAGCGTCTTTACGAAGTGTTTGAACCGCTGGGCGATTCAAAGCCTGATTGGCAGATCATTACGGACATCGCCAACCGTCTGGGCGCTGATTGGCACTATGAACATCCGGCAGACATTATGGAAGAAGCGGCAATGCTTTCGCCGCTCTACGCAGGCGTCACTTACGAACGTCTCGAAGGCTACAATTCACTGCAATGGCCGGTTGCAGCGGACGGAACCGATTCACCGCTTTTATTTACGGACAAGTTCCCGTTTTCAGACGGCAAAGCGATTCTATATCCCGTTCAGTGGACCGAGCCGAAAGAATTTGATGAAGAATATGATATCCATGTGAATAACGGGAGGCTGCTCGAGCATTTTCACGAAGGGAATCTGACTTACCGATCAAAAGGAATATCCGAAAAAACACCGAGTGTGTTCCTTGAGGTCTCGCCCGAACTCGCCGAAGAAAGAGGGCTGGAAGACGGAACGCTTGTCCGTCTGACTTCACCGTACGGAAATGTGAAAGTCAAATGCGTCATCACAGACAGGGTAAAAGGCAAACAAGTCTATCTTCCGATGAACGATTCAAAAGACGCCGCCATTAACCTTTTGACAAGCAGCTATGCGGATAAGGATACCGATACACCGGCTTATAAAGAAACATCAGCGAAGATGGAGATTTTGAAAAAAGAAGGCGTTAATCCGCTTCCGAAAATCAATTTCCGTTACGGAAACCCGCAGCCGCAGATCGGTGTCCGGGTTGATCGGAAATGGGCGCGTAAAGATTATGTATTTCCGGGAGACGCCGTAAAAAGGGGGAAGCAGCAAAATGGCTAAAGCAATCAGCGGCATCCGAAAACAGACCGTCACAGAAGAAGACAAACGAAAAAAGGACTTAGAAGAGATCGAGACGGCTCTTTTACGAAATAAAGACGCGATTTTGGAATCTCTGCACATTCTTCAGCACATGAACGAGCGCGGCGTTTTGGCGCTTCTGCGCGGGCTCTTCGGCCAGGGAGACAAAGTGATGGATATCCTCGTGAAGAAGGCGAATACTCCGGAAACGGCCAATATGCTGAAAAATCTCCTGCTGTTAAGCGGCGTTCTCGGCATGCTCGATGTAAAACAGCTTGAGCCGTTTATCGTTAAAATCAATACGGGGGTCACAAAGGCCGTCGAGGAAAAAGACAGCGGCAGGAAGACCGGGTATTTTGATATCGTCCGCGCTTTAAAAGACCCGGAAATCAACAAGGCCGTCACTCTGCTGTTTTCTTTCCTGAAAGGCATGGGCGCTGATACGGACGATATGGAAAGAAATACGCAGCCTCCTGAAGACCAAAAGCAGCACCAGAAACCGCAGACGAATGAGTGAACATATCTCCCGAGCCTGGCCGAAGGCTCGGGTTTTTTGTGCGCTTCTGCTGTTTTCTTGGGAGAAATTTCACCTCCGGATTCATGACTTTTGTTGTGTTATGTTAATAGTTAAGGTTATGAATAGAAAAAAATTGAAAATATGTGCTAGGATAAAATTCAAGGTACGTCAACTATTCAAATATGAAACAATCAGGAGTGATGAAACATGAGTAAGCTGAGGAGCACGAGACAAGCCATCCAAAGAACCCTGATGAAAGGAAAAAACGGCCTGGACGTATACAACCCTTTTCCTTGGTACGAAAAAATGAGACGGGAAAGCCCTATACACTTTGATGAAGAAACGAAGGTTTGGAGTGTGTTTTTATACGATGATGTCAAAAAAGTCATCAGTGATAAAGAGACGTTCTCAAGCCTCATGACTGATGTGAAAAGCTCGATTGCAAAGTCCATGCTGAATATGGACCCGCCGAAGCATACCCAAATCAGATCCGCCGTCAATCGCGCTTTCACTCCCCGCGTCTTGAAGGAATGGGAGCCGAGAATTAAAGACATTACCGATCATCTCCTGAAACAGGCAAAGAACAAAGGGCGGATTGATATCGTTAAAGATCTCTCTTACCCTTTGCCGGTCATGGTGATTTCAGAATTATTAGGCGTTCCGTCCGAACGTATGGATCAGTTTAAAAAATGGTCGGACATTCTCGTCAGCATGCCGAAAGATGCGAGTCCTGAAGCGGCGGAGAAAAATCAGCAGGAACGTGACCAATGTGAGGCGGAGCTGGCGGCGTTTTTTGCGGAAATAATAGAAAGCAAACGAAAACAGCCCGGCCAAGACATTATTTCTATTTTGATAAAAGAGGAAGAAGAGGGAGAGAAGCTCACGGCAGAAGATCTGATCCCGTTTTGCAACCTGCTTTTAGTGGCGGGAAATGAAACAACGACTAATCTCATTTCAAATGCGGTTTACAGCATATTAGAGACGCCCGGCCTTTATGAAGAGCTGAGACAGGACCCTTCTCTCATCGCGCAAACGGTGGAAGAGACGCTGCGTTTTCGCGCTCCCGCTCCGTTTGTCAGAAGGACGGTCCGGCACGACACTGAACTGCGCGGACGCCGCTTGAAAAGCGGGGAGATCGTTCTCTGCTACGTTGCATCTGCCAACCGTGATGAAAACAAATTTGAGAAGGCGGGCGTATTTGATATTCATCGCCAATCGAATCCGCACCTTTCCTTCGGATTCGGCGTACACTTCTGCTTAGGCGCTCCGCTTGCCAGACTTGAAGCGGAAGTGGCGCTGAAAGGAATTGTAAAAGCCTTTTCACACCTTGAGCCGGTCCAGATTGAGCCGATCCGAAACAGTGTCATGTACGGGCTGGAGTCTTTAGAAGCGGAGATAAACGAAAATGAGGGAGAAGAAAAATGATGAGAAAAACACACATCGCCATTATTAATGTGGCCGCTCACGGTCATGTCAATCCCACGCTGCCCGTAGCCGAGGAACTTGTCAATCGCGGGTATAAAGTGACATTCGCTACGACTGAGGAATTCGAAGCTTCCGTTGCCAAAACGGGCGCCATTCCCGTTTTATACCGCACAAGCATAAAGGCGGACCCGGAGACGATAAAAGAACGGGTAAATAAAAATGATGCGTTTGTGATGTTTCTGGAAGAAGCGGTTGAAGTGCTTCCGCAGCTGGAAGAGCTGTACAAAGACGACCTTCCTGACATCGTCCTGTTTGATTTTTTAGCTCTTGCAGGAAAATTGTTTGCGGATAATAGCGGCATCCCGGCCGTAAAGTTCTGCCCGAGCTATGCAATGAATGAGTATTTTCAATTAGGAAGAGACGAAGAAACACTGGAAGCGGCCAAACAGGCGATAGAAGAATACCAGGAGCAGATTGAAAATGAACAATTGAAACGGATGACAATGGAAGAATTTTTTATGCCTGAAAAACTGAATATTGTCTTTATGCCAAGGGCCTTTCAGCCGAAACAGGAAACCTTTGATGAACGATTCTGTTTTGTGGGTCCGTCTCTTGGAGAACGCACAAATACGGGAAGTCTGGAAATTGATGCAGCCGATGACCGTCCGCTTATGCTCATCTCACTGGGAACGGCGTTTAACGCCTGGCCTGATTTTTACCAGATGTGTATTGACGCGTTTCGGGACTCGGACTGGCGGGTTATTATGTCAGTCGGCACAACAATTGATCCGGAAAGTTTTTCGGATGTCCCCGATCACTTTATCATCCGCCAGCACGTTCCTCAGCTTGATGTGCTGGAGAAAGCAAAGCTGTTCGTATCTCACGGCGGGATGAACAGTACAATGGAGGCGATGAATGCGGGTGTCCCGCTCGTTGTCGTTCCGCAAATGCACGAACAAGAGGTTACCGCAAAGCGTGTGGATGAATTGGGGCTTGGCGTGCATCTGCCGCCGAAAGAAGTCACTGTGGCCCGTTTGCAAAAAGACGTTCAAAACGTATACGGCGATAAAAACATCCTCAGCCGCGTGAAAAGCATGCAGCAGAAAATAGAAGAAACCGGCGGCCCCAAACAGGCTGTTTGTGCCATTGAAGAATTTTTGAAAAAGGCGGCCGTCGAAAATTGATTGAGAAACAGGCAGCGCACCGGAAGGCGGCTGCCTGTTTTGTTATATGTTTTTCTTCATGCCGCATCTCCGGCATTCCCTCAAAAATTTTCCGCCCTTCACTGAGCTTTTAAACAGCGTGTAGTCACAATTGTCACATCGGCCGCTGTGAACATCAGGATATTCATTGAACTCATAAATGACCGAAGTATCGTATCCTTTTGTCTCGAACTCTTTTTTTGTTTCCATGATTGAAAATCCCTCCGCGAATCAAATCGTTCTGCCCGGTTAATGATACAGCAACTGCACGGGGGATTCAACGGGAGCATAGCTTGATTTTCCCGGCTGATTGCGTAACAATAATAGAAATAAATGACGGCCTGCCATAGGGCGCCCGGCATCTGAAGGGAAGAAGAAAACAGCGATGGGAAAAGGATTGAACGGGAAACGGATTGCCATCGGCGGTTCGCGGAAAACAGAAGAGATCACAAGATTAATAGAAAAGCAGGGCGGAACGGCGGTCGTCCGTTCCCTCCAAGGAACCGTATACCTGGCGGAGGATCAAATGGAACCCGACGTAAGAACATTTGCCGGGCAAAAAGCCGACTGGGTGATATTCACCACAGGCATCGGTACGGAAACGTTATTGTCGGTATCGGAAAAAATCGGTCTGAAAGAAGAATTTTTAGCGGCCGTTCATGAAGCGAAAATCGGCTGCAGAGGCTATAAAACATATGCGGCCTTAAAAAAACTCGGCATCACGCCGCATGCCTCAGATGAAGACGGTACAACAAGAGGGCTGATCCGCTCCTTGGAACGATTTGACTTTAAAGATAAAAAAGTCATGATACAGCTTCATGGCGAAAAAGCGCCGGTCTTAACGGAGTTCCTTGAGAAAAACGGAGCGGAGGTATTCCCTGTTCTGCCGTATCAGCATATTCCGCCTGAAAGGGAGACGGTTAATAAACTGCTGGGAGAGCTGTTAAACGGAGAGGTCGATGCCGTATGTTTTACAACAGCCATTCAAGTGCGCTCTCTCTTTGATTATGCAAAAGAAAAAGGGTTCACAAAAGAATTGCAGCAGGCATTCGAAAAACAAGTGCTTGCCGCCGCAGTCGGCAAAGTGACGGCTGAAGCGATCCGGGATGAAGGGGTAAAGAGGGTCCTTGCTCCGGACATTGAGCGGATGGGAGCGATGATTATTGAATTATCCCGTTACTATGAATCTCTGACCTTGTCATAAACCATCATTCAGCAGGGAAAAAAGCCTACGCTTCCCTGCTGAATTTTTTTAATTGCCAGTGTTCCGTGAAAAGGGAAGGATATGTCAAGGCGCTGAGTATGATACATGTAAGAAGAGCGGAGGCCATCGTTGTAAAAACGATCAGCAGCTGAAAGCGCACCGCCTGTATCGGATCAGCCCCCGCTAAAATCTGCCCCGTCATCATGCCGGGAAGCTGAACGAGACCCAATGTTTTCTGGCTTTCAAGCGTCGGGATCATACTGAGCTTCATACTGGACGTCAATATCTGCCGGACGGCCTGCTTAGGCGTTCCTCCGAGAGAGAGAATCAGCTGGATTTCTTCTTTCCGCAGGTCTGCTTCCGAACTGAGCCTGCTTAAAAACAGGCTTGAGAGCACCATGGAGTTTCCGATGACCATGCCGCTTATCGGAATGACATATCTTGAAGTGAACGGAATGATGTGAAGGGTCAGTAAAAGTCCCTGCGTCACGGTTTCCGCGATCGCCAGTGTCAGAAAAACGCGCCAAAATGAGCCGATCCGCATTTTTTTCCGTTTGGAGACATTGTGCGAAGCGGCCGTGAGCATGAGAAGCACCATTAATATGATAAATATCGGGTGATCACCGCGAAAAATCAGCGACAGCACATAGCCGATGATGAGAAGCTGAATGACGGCCCTGACGGTTGCGACGATCATATCCTTTTCGACGCCGGCTTTAAAAGATGTAGACAGGAATAAAGCAATAATGACAAATATACTTGTCAATAATAGAGAAAGATCATTCATATCAGCACCCGCTCCCTTGTAAAAGCGCCCGGGCCTTTTCGTGTTTCGGTTCCTTAAAGAACGTTTTCGTTTCCGCGGTCTCTAAAAGCCGACCCTCAGCCATAAACCATACCGTATCGGATAATCGTTCCGCTTGTTCAAGGTTATGGGTGATCCACAGGACCGTCAGCTGTTTTTGCCGATGGAGTTTCGTAATCAGTTTCTCAATGATGAGAACGGATGACGGGTCCAGCGCCGAGGTGATTTCATCCAGCAGCAGGATGGACGGCAGTCCGGCGAGAGTTCGCGCTAATGAGAGCTTCTGCCGCTGCCCTCCGGATAATTCTTTTGCATTTCGATCCAGAAGCCCGCGCGGAAGGTCTGTAAAATCTGCGAGCTCTTCAGGCGTATAGTGCTGTGCTCCGTGGAGTTTTTCTGCGAGCAGAAGGTTGTCCCGCACCGTTCCCTCGAGGGCGGGAGCTGATTGAAATGCAAGGCCCGCGGTTTTTCTGAGCTCTCTGATGTCCCAGTGTCTTATTTCTTTTCCGAATACAAGCACTTCCCCTTCATCAGGTGTATTCATCAGATTGCACAGTGACAGCAATGTGCTTTTTCCCGCGCCGGAAGGCCCTATCAACGCCGTGATAGAACCTTTTTGAATATGTCCGGTTACACGGCTTAGGACATCAAAGGACGTATTGTTTTGTTCAAAGCGTTTGCCGGCTGACAGAAAAGATATTGCCGGAATTTCTTCTTTCATACAGGAGGACACCTTTCGTAAAAAAATCAGGAACCGGTGAGATTGGCTGACGTTTGCTCAGCCGTTTTCTGGTCTGTCTGCCGGGAAGCGAATGTATGCATGACCATTCCCGCAATAATAATGAACAGTCCGGCAAATGAAAGAAGTGACGGAAACGCCGCGGATAAAAAGACGATTTCGCCGATCAGTGCAAAAAGAACCTCTCCGGACTGCGTCGCTTCAACAGCAGCGAGCTTCTGCGGCTCATTCCTCACCATATCGGTGGCGCGGAAAAATAATACTGTTGCGATAACGCCAGAGCTGAGTGCGACGATAAAGGATTGGAATGTCTGTCCCATTGACGGAAGCCCGTCTCTATGCCAGCCGAAAGCGGCGATCAAAAGCCAAAACGGAAGGCTTGCGAGCGTCATGCCGAGCACCCGCTGAAACGTATCGAGTTTTCCGCCGTATTGTTCCAGCATTTTGCGGTTGCCGAGCGGATAGGAAAAAGCGGCGATGACGACCGGCACAACGCTGAATAGTATCGTGCGGCCGGACAGAGAACCCGCATGCTGAAGCTGAATCAGACCGGCTCCGATCAGGATGATGACGGAAGTAACCAGCGAAATCAGCGGGATCTTTTGTCTGGCGGAAACCGGGCCCGCCGGTGAATTTTTTGTTTCGTAGAAAAACGGCGACAGAAGCACACCCGCGACAATTGTAATCTGCCACGTGCCGGCGATCAGCCAGCCCGGCCCATATGCCGCCGCAAACGTAATCGGGGCATAAAAAAGCACGAACCCGGTAAAACTCCACTTCAGCCAAAAAAACGGTTTTTTTCGGATTTCATGCCAGAGCGGCGCCCATTTTCCTTTCACATAAACGATCAAAAATAAAAACGGAACCATAAAAAGAAAACGCAGGGAAGAGCTCCACATCCAGCTTCCGCCGGAAAGCTCCATCGCCCTGTTTAAAATAAAGGTGACTGCAAAAAACAGAGATGCCAATATTCCGATCACGATGGCTTTCATTAAATCCCTCATTTTGACACATATTTTTTTATACTATACTATTCACCGGCAGGCTTCGCAATGGAATATGAGAAAATAGCGTTTTAACAAATGATGAATGGGAAACAGACATATACGGAGGTGAAAACAATGCAGAAAGAGGATATTCAAGTGCTTTATTTTGAAGATGACGGCCGCATTCCGAATAACCCGAATCTTCCGCTTGTTATTTATAACGCGGTATTTAATGAAGAAACGGTACAGAAAGCAGAGTCCGTCCTCCGCCGGCACGATTGGTCGAACAGCTGGACGGGCGGAGTATTTCCGTATCACCATTTTCACAGCACCACGCACGAAGTTCTTGTCGCGGTAAAAGGAAACGCGGTTTTGAGGTTCGGCGGGGAACAAGGAGCGGACGCCGTTCTTCAAATGGGAGACGCAGCGGTCATTCCGGCCGGCACCGGACATAAAAAACTGTCGGGCAGTTCTGATTTTACCGTGATCGGGGCTTATCCGGGCGGGCGGCAGTACGATACAAAAACGGAGAAAAATGATAGAACTTCAGAAGAAATCAGCCGTGTCCCGCTCCCGGAATGCGACCCCTTTACGGGAAAAACGGGCCCGCTATTAAAATTGTGGGAGAAATGACAGGGGAAAAGCGGATGGTCTGTAAAAAAATAGCCTAAAAGAAACGTTATTACACCCCCGCCATATAAATAATTTCATAAACGAAACAATTCACGTTCAAATTTTGTTCAAAAAGTGTTATTATATAAGAGTAAATCAAATTGGGGTTTTTTATGTTTGCTATTTTCAGAGAGGAAAAAGAAATTTTGACTTATTCAATTGTTTTTGTTGATATAAAAATAATACTGGATATGGCAAAGTGAAAAACTGGGTAGTAAACATTTATTTTTGTAAATGATTGTGCATGAATTCACAATCTTGCTTTTTCATGCTTTTCTGCATGAAGGGGGAAAGGCTACCCTTTCCAAAAAAATCAGCATACTGCTTATAGTAAAGGAGAATCGGATATGCCAGAAACAATCGATCAAACAAATGCATCTGTCAGCCAAGGCCAACGCGATCTTATTGATCAGCTGCTAAAACCTGAAGTTCAAGAATCACTGACTGTTTTAGTGGATCAGCTTCCAAAACTGACTGAGTTAGTAAATATTTTAACGAAGTCTTATGATTTTGCACAGTCTGTAGCGACAGACGAAGTATTGAAGAGCGATACAGTGGGTGCGCTTACAGAAATTCTTGAGCCGGTGAAAGAAACAGCGAAAGAAGTGGCGGCTACTGCGATCGAAGCAAAAGACCGCGCGGATGCAAGCAATGAAACGATCGGACTTTTCGGCCTGCTGCGCATGCTGAAAGATCCTCAAGCTCAAAAGCTGTTCCGTTTTGCTAACAGCTATCTTGAAATCATGAACGAAAAACAAAAATAATCTCAGATTCAAATTGATATAAAGGACGGAGGATATACGATGTCAAAACATATTGTCATTTTAGGCGCTGGTTACGGCGGAGTTCTTTCTGCTTTAACCGTTCGCAAACATTACAGTAAAGATGAAGCACGCGTAACCGTTGTGAACAAATACCCGACTCACCAAATCATTACGGAACTGCACCGCCTTGCAGCCGGCAACGTGTCTGAACAGGCTGTTGCTATGCCGCTTGAAAAACTTCTGAAAGGAAAAGACGTCGACATTAAAATCGCAGAAGTCAATTCTTTCTCAGTTGATAAGAAAGAAGTTGCCCTTTCTGACGGTTCTAAGCTGACTTATGACGCGCTTGTTGTCGGACTTGGTTCTGTTACGGCTTATTTCGGCATTCCTGGACTCGAAGAAAACAGCATGGTGCTGAAATCTGCGGCTGATGCCAACAAAGTATACAAACACGTGGAAGACCGTGTGCGTGAATACGCTAAAACGAAAAACGAAGCTGATGCAACGATCCTTATCGGCGGCGGCGGCTTAACAGGCGTCGAGCTTGTCGGTGAGCTTGCTGACATCATGCCGAACCTTACGAAAAAATACGGCGTAGATCCGAAAGAAATCAAACTGAAATTAGTAGAAGCAGGTCCGAAAATTCTTCCTGTTCTTCCTGATGACCTTATCGAACGCGCGACAAAAAGTCTTGAAAAACGCGGCGTTGAGTTCTTAACAGGTCTTCCTGTTACAAATGTTGAAGGAAACGTTATTGATCTGAAAGACGGTTCAAAAGTCGTTGCCAACACATTTGTATGGACAGGCGGCGTACAAGGCAACCCGTTAGTCGGCGAATCCGGCCTTGAAGTGAACCGCGGCCGTGCGACGGTTAACGATTTCTTACAATCTACTTCTCATGAAGATGTATTCGTTGTCGGAGACAGCGCTGTATACTTTGCGCCGGACGGCCGTCCGTACCCGCCGACAGCGCAAATCGCTTGGCAGATGGGTGAACTTGTCGGTTACAACCTGTTCGCTTACTTAGAAGGAAAAACGCTTGAAACATTCAAGCCTGTAAACTCTGGTACGCTTGCAAGCCTCGGACGTAAAGACGCGGTTGCCATCATCGGAGCGAACTCTACTCCGCTGAAAGGTCTTCCGGCATCTTTAATGAAAGAAGCAAGTAACGTACGTTATTTAACACATATCAAAGGATTATTCAGCCTCGCTTACTAATTAATCCTTAAGATCACACAGAAGACATTGCCGGACTTTCTCGGCAGTGTCTTTTTTTTGTATGAAAATGTTAATGGATACAATTTTCTGAAAAATAAAATAAAATGATTGATATGTGAGAAAGAGGAAGCTAAAATAAAAAAGAACCATTTTGTTAACGTTAACATTTTTAAGAGGGAGGATGAAAGTGTGAAAGCTTTTATGGGTGATGATTTTTTACTGGATAGTAAAACGGCCGTAAAGCTGTACAGGGAATACGCCGAAAACATGCCGATCATTGATTATCACTGTCACTTAAGCCCAAAGGAAATCTATGAAAATAAAACCTTCGCAACGATTACGGAGGCATGGCTTTACGGTGACCACTACAAGTGGCGTATCATGAGGGCCAACGGCATTGAAGAGCGCTGCATTACCGGAAACGCTTCAGATGAAGAGAAGTTTTTCGCCTGGGCAAAAACGGTGCCGATGGCGATAGGCAATCCGCTGTACAGCTGGACGCATTTAGAGCTGCAGCGCTGGTTCGGCATTTATGACGTATTGAATGAAAAAACGGCCGCGGCAATTTGGAAAAAAACGAATGAGCTCCTGCAGGGAGACGGGTTTGGCGCAAGGGATCTCATTCTGAAATCAAAAGTCAAAGTCATTTGCACAACCGACGATCCTGCCGATGCGCTGACATACCACGAACTGTTGAAAGAAAGTGATTTTCCGGTTCAAGTGCTGCCCGGATTTCGGCCTGACAAAGGACTGGACATCAGCAGCCCGGGTTTTGCCGATTGGGTCCGTTCGCTGGAGAGCGCTTCCGGAATGGCTGTCACCACCTACCAATCGTATTTAGATGCGTTAGAATCCCGCGTCCGCTTTTTTCACAATGCCGGGGGAAGAGTGTCGGATCACGCATTAGATCAAATGGTCTATGCCGAGACGACCGAAGAGGAAGCGGCCCGGATTTTTGCAGCCGGATTAAGCGGAGAGCATGTGTCTTTTGAAGATGAAAAGAAATTCAGAACACGGACGCTGCAATATCTTTGCGGTCTTTACGCCGAACTGGACTGGGCGATGCAGTTCCATATTAACGCGTTAAGAAATACCAATACAAATAAGTTCAGCAGCCTCGGTCCTGATACGGGATATGACTCAATTAATGATGAACGTATCGCAAAACCGCTCGCCCGGCTGTTAGATTCCGCCGAAAAAAAGCGGCAATTGCCTAAAACGATTTTGTATTCTTTGAATCCGAATGACAACTATATTATCGCCAGCATGATCAACAGCTTTCAGGATGGGAAAACACCGGGGAAAATTCAATTCGGCACAGCCTGGTGGTTCAATGACACGAAAGATGGAATGCTCCAGCAAATGAAAGCGTTATCAAATACAGGCCTGTTCAGCCGTTTTATCGGGATGCTGACGGATTCAAGAAGTTTCCTGTCCTATCCCCGCCATGAATACTTCAGGCGGCTTGTCTGCACGCTGATCGGCGGCTGGGCGGAACAAGGCGAAGCGCCTTACGATATGGAGCTTTTAGGAAAGATTGTCGAGGGGATTTGTTACCGGAATGCTGAGGAATATTTCCGCTTTTAAAAAATGGAATGAAAGAGGTGGCCTATGAGTAATGTGCCTGTCGTGACAGCACCTGCCGCAAAAGTGAAGGAGCATAAGCTGAGTCTGAAAGAAAAAGTATCCTATGGTTTTGGAGATTTTGGGAACGGATTTATGTTTGATCTCGGGCAGATCTATTTGCTGAAGTTTTTCACAGATGTCGCAGGCATTCCGGCAGCGTTCGCCGGCAGTATTTTTTTGGTCAGCAAGCTGTTTGCGGCTGTGACTGATCCGATTGTCGGCTCGGCCATTGACTACAGAAAAAAGATCGGACCCCGGGGGAAATTCAGGCCGTACTTATTATTCGGAAGTATTATTCTTGCGGTCATGACCGTATTGATTTTTGTGTCACCGGACGTGAGCGTCACCTGGAAGCTTGTGTACGCCTATGCTTCTTACATGCTGTGGGGGGTCGCTTATTCTTTCGTCAATATTCCGTACGGCTCCCTCGGCGCGGCCATTACACAGGATGCGGAGGACAGAACGGCGCTTTCTGCATTCCGCCAGATCGGCTCCCTCGGCGCGCTGCTCATTACAAGTGTCATCGTCATCCCGATTCTCGTTCATTTTGATAACGTTCACATCGGCTACCCGGCAGTCATGGGAATGATGGCCGTAATCGGAATCGCGGGATTTATGATCTGCTACCGAAACTGCAAAGAAAGAATTATCGTCCGTGAAGCGCCGAAAGAAAAGCTGTCCGTCATGTCGGTTTTCAAATGCTTTATCGGCAACAAACCGCTTCTGACCGTCGTTTTCATGACGATTTTCTCAATATCGGCATATAACATTAAATCCGCTATGCTTGTTTACTTCGCCCAGTACAATCTCAACAATGCGGAGCTGATGTCCTACATGAGTTTTATCATCATCGGTTCTTCATTTTTAGGTGTTTTGTTTATGCCGAAACTCGTCAAACGTTTCGGAAAAAAGCAAACGGTGATGATCGGTTTTGCCGTCAGCGCCGCGGCTGATGCGCTGAATTTCTGTCTGCCGTCAAATGTATATATCTTTACGGCGTTAGCGAGCATTGCTTTTATCGGGATCAGCATACCAAACGGCATTACGTGGGCGCTTGTGTCGGACATTATTGATTACGGGGAATGGAAGACGGGTGAACGGAAGGAGGCGACGACATATTCGCTTTTCAACTTCTCCAGAAAACTCGCCCAATCTTTATCAGGTTTTCTTTCAGGCATCGGGCTGAGCGTTATCGGCTATATCCCGAATGCATCTCAGACAAAAGGCACGCTGATCGGGATTAAAGGGCTTCTGCTGCTGTACCCGGCTTTCGCTTTAGCGTGCGCCATGCTGATTATCGGTTTGATGTATAAGCTGACGGACCGGCAGCATGCCGAGCTCGTTCAGGACTTACATCATGCAAAACCTTAACTTTAGTGATTTTATGGACTGTCCGTTAATGGTACAATAGAAATAAATGACAGCATACAGAAAGAAAGGAAAAACGATGGTAACCATAAAAGATATCGCAAAACTCGCCAACGTATCCCACACAACCGTATCCCGGGCACTTAACGGCAGCCCCTACATTAAAGAGCATACAAAACAGAAAATATTAGAGCTCGCTTCACAGCTGAATTACACACCGAATGTAAATGCAAAAAGCCTTGCCATGCAAAAGTCCCATACGATCGGGCTGTTTTTTACAAGCATCACAAACGGAACCTCACACAGCTTTTTTTCCGATACCATCAAAGGTGTAAACCGCACAATCAGTGAGGAATACAATTTGTTCGTCCGCGCGATTGACGACCTGAAAAGCTTTGAAACCATTACGCCCATGAGATATGACGGAATCATTTTAATGAGCCAAAGCGACAGTGATAATTCATTTATTTATCATATCCGCGAGAAAAACATCCCGCTTGTCGTGCTGAACCGGGACATTGATGACCGGAGCATCACGAATATCCTGTCAAACGATAAAGAAGGCTCCAGACAGGCGGTCGACTGCCTGATCGCAAACGGACACAGAGATATCGCGATCATTGAGGGAAAGGAAGGATTCAGGTCAACTTCTCAGCGGAAAGAAGGCTATTTGACATCTTTAATTGATCATTCTATTCCGATTAAGCATGAATACAGTGTAAAAGGCCGCTATGATATGGAAAGCGGCAGTCAGGCGATGGAAAAACTCTTGGCGCTTCAATCACCTCCTACGGCTGTTTTTTGTTCAAACGATGATATGGCGATCGGGGCGATGAACGCCATTTTCGCCAAAGGCCTGAACGTTCCGGAAGATATATCCGTTATCGGGTTTGATGACATCGGCATTTCCCAATACATGACGCCGAGGCTTTCGACAGTAAAACGCCCGGTTGAAAACATCAGCATTCTCGGCGCAGAGAAGATTTTGGCGCTAATCGCCGACCCGGATACGGCGGCGGAAAAAATATATGAAAACACCGAGGTGATGATAAGAGATTCCATTAAAAAACTCACATAACGGCCCGTCTGAATATCCGGGTTTTCACACGGAGAAATGTTAACGTGTGCATAAATACAGAAGGAGGCGGACAGCTTGCAGCAGCTGAATAAAAAGATGTGCGGCGAATACATTCAATATCCTGAAAAAGTCCTTCAGTTCGGTGAAGGCAACTTTTTGCGGGCTTTCGCTGACTGGCAGATCGATCAATTGAATCAATTGACGGATTTTAACGGAAGCGTTGTCGCCGTACAGCCGAGAGGCTCTGAGAAAATAAAACGTTTAAACGAGCAGGACGGTTTATTTACGCTTTTTTTGCAGGGGATAAAGGACGGAAAACCGGCTGAAGAACACATGATCGTCAAATCCATCAGCCGCGGCATTGATCTTTTTTCTGACTATGATTCCTTTAAACGGCTGGCAGCACAAGAGGAGCTTCGTTTTATCATTTCCAATACGACAGAAGCGGGAATTACGTTTGAGAAAGGCGACCGGCTTGAGGATAGACCTCAAAAAACATTCCCCGGGAAATTAGCGGCGTTCCTTTATTTCCGCTATAAGGCATTTGCGGGTGACGCCGAGAAAGGGTGTATTGTGCTTCCATGTGAACTGGTCGAAGAAAACGGACGGAAACTGAAGGCGGCCGTGCTTCAATATGCCGGGCTGTGGGAGCTGGAACCTGGTTTTACTCAATGGATTCATGACGCGAACATCTTCTGCAATACCCTCGTGGATCGGATTGTTCCCGGATTTCCTGTTGATACCGCGGAAGAACTTACCGATTTTCTCGGATACGAAGACCGTCTGCTTGTGGTTGGTGAGCATTATTATTTGTGGGTGATAGAAGGGCCGGAACAGCTTCAGAATGAGCTTCCTTTTGCTGAGGCCGGGCTGAACGCACTGATCACGTCTGACCTTACGTCTTACAGGACAAAAAAGGTGAGAATCTTAAATGGCGCTCACACGGCATTGGCGCCAGTGGCTTTACTATACGGACTGCAAACCGTCCGGGAAGCGGCTGAGCACGAGGTGACGGGCAGATTCATTGAAGAGCTGATCAATGAAGAAATCCTCCCTGTGCTGCAAATGGAGGATGTCACCCAATACGCGGCAGATGTGTTACAACGGTTTAAAAACCCTTATATCCACCATTATCTGCAAAGCATTACCCTTAACGCCGCCGCGAAATTCAAAACAAGAAACCTGCCGACGCTGAAGGCTTATATCGAACAGGAGGGCCGGCTACCTGAGAAGCTGGTATTTTCGTTCAGCGCCATGATCTATTCATACTGGAACGGACCGAACAAACCGGCAGACTGCGAGGAGGTTCTTAACCGTTTTCAAATGGCGCGGTCCCGTTGCAAAGATGATATGTTTCAAGCGGCATCTGCCATATTAGGAGAAGAGCGATTGTGGGGGAAGAATCTGAATCATCTTCCGGGGCTTACTGAACGAACGGCTTTTTTTCTGTCTGTCATTCATAAGCGGGGTATGAAGCAGGCGATACATGAATGCTGCGGAAAAAAGGGGGAAGTGAAATGAAAGAGGTCATAAAAATCCATAAAAACGATAACGTGCTTCTCGCCATGCGCCATTTTAACAAAGGGGAACGGCTGCATACAGACGGAATGACGATTGAAGTGAAGGATCCTGTCAAGCGGGGGCATAAAATCGCGCTGCAAACCATTGAAGAAAACGGCAGCACCATTAAATACGGTTTTTCAATCGGGCGTGCGACAAGGCGGATTTCGGCCGGCGAGCATATTCATACCCATAATCTGCAAACGAATTTATCCGATGTGCAGGAATACACGTATTCACCGCGCTTCGAGGACAATCCTTTTACAAATGAGAACCGGACATTTAAAGGCTACAGAAGAGAAAACGGTACATCCGGCGTCCGGAATGAACTGTGGATCGTGCCTACAGTCGGCTGCGTAAACGGCGTCGCTGAGAAAATCCTGCAGCGCTTCGTAAAAGAGGCGAAAGACATTGCGCCCTTTGACAATGTGCTGGTATTAAAGCACCAATACGGCTGCTCCCAGCTTGGCGATGATCATGAGAATACGAAACAAATGCTGATGAACGCCATCCGTCATCCGAATGCGGGCGGTGTGCTGGTTTTAGGGCTCGGCTGTGAAAATAATGAGCTGGCGGCGATTAAGGAAACACTTTCTGAAGTGAATGGAGATCGGGTGAAATTTCTCGAATCACAAGCTGTCACAGATGAAATTGAAGCGGGTACTGCGCTTCTTAAAGAGATACACCTTGCGGCAAAGGGAGATAAACGTGAGGACATTCCGCTGTCAGAATTGAGCATCGGATTGAAATGCGGCGGGTCGGACGGTTTTTCCGGCATCACCGCAAACCCTTTATTAGGGAGATTTTCAGATTACTTGATTGCACAGGGAGGGAGCACGGTCTTAACGGAGGTGCCTGAGATGTTCGGCGCTGAGACGATTCTCATGCAGCGTGCGGCGAGTGAAGAAGTGTTTCATAAAACAGTCCGATTGATCAATGATTTCAAGCAATATTTTATGAAGCACGAGCAGCCGATTTATGAAAACCCGTCACCAGGGAATAAGGAAGGCGGCATTTCAACGCTCGAAGACAAGTCGCTCGGCTGCACCCAAAAAGCCGGTCTTGCACCGGTTTCTGATGTGCTGACATACGGTGAAACACTGAAAACAAAGGGATTGACACTGCTCAGTGCGCCCGGCAATGATTTAATAGCTTCTTCAGCGCTCGCCGCGGCGGGCTGTCACATCGTTTTGTTTACAACCGGAAGAGGCACGCCGTTCGGCACATTTGTCCCGACTGTGAAAGTATCAACAAATACCGATTTATTTCAATCAAAGCCTCATTGGATTGATTACAACGCGGGCAGATTGGCGGAAGACCAAACAACAGAAGATCACATTGTAAGAGATTTTATTCAATACATTATTAAAGTTGCAAGCGGAGAATTCGTCAATAACGAAAAAAACGATTTTCGGGAGCTTGCAATCTTTAAGTCCGGTGTGACGTTATAAGGGAAAAGGCGATCTGACAACAGACCGCCTTTTTTATATTAATTTTATTCCGCTGATTAAAATAATCGCCGCCATCACAAACTGCAGCGGGCGCGGTGAGAATTTCGGCGAAAAGAAGCTGCCGAGAAGCACACCCGGCACAGAGCCGATCAACAGATTCAATACAAGCAGGTAATCGACGCTTCCGAAGCTTGCGTTTAACAGACCGGCAACAGTTACGAGCAGAAAGGCATGTGCGATATCCGTTCCCACCACTTCTGCCGTTTTCATTCTGAACAGGTATAGCATGGCGATCGCAAATAATGAGCCGGATCCAATAGATGTCAGGCCGACGATGAAACCGAAAATGACGCCGATCAATATCATGAGTGTCCGCTTTTCTTCAAGCGTTTTTTGCTGCCAGCGGTTCGGCCGCAGTTTTTTATCGAAAAAAAGGCGGGCGATAATGGAAATGGCTACAAGGGTCAGCACGTAGCCGAGCGCCTGTTTGATAATCTGCTCCTGATGCTGGTGAAAAGCGGGAAACAAGTGAAGAACACCGATGGCGGCTGTTGCGCTGGGAATGCTTCCGAGCGCCAAGTAGCCGACAAGTTTAAATTGAACGGTGCGCTGCTTCCAATGAGAAACGACACCGAACAGTTTGGTGATGGAGTTATATAAAAGGTCAGTGCCGACGGCGATTGAGGGGTTGATCCCCAAAACGATCAGTAAAGGAGTCAAAAGCGCTGCTCCTCCCACACCCGTCAATCCGACAAGCGTTCCGACAAAGAAACCCATAAACACAATGCTTACAGTCATCTGTGTGCCTCCTGAATAATCCTACTATTTTTATCAGATTATATATGATTAAGAGGCGGTAATCAATTAAATTTTCGGAAAATTTTATACAGAACAAAAAATCCGCCAGCCTGCTGTTATGTCGCAGACCGGCGGATGGCCGGATTATGATTTTTGCTGATAAAACGGAAGTTCCGTGTGGCCCATTTCTCTGACATACACGAAAAGATTGCCTTTATGATGAATTTCATGCTCCATGGCAAGCTGAAGGAGAGCCGCGCCGTTTATTTTTCTGCCGAAAGAGGCGGTCAGGTCAATTTCGCGGTTCAGCTGCTCTTCAGTCAGCTGTGACAGGATGTCTGTCGTTTTTTCAGTACATGCTTCAGCCAGTTTGACGAGGTCTGTTTCCGCTTCTTCTTTCGGTTTGTTCTGGATAGCTGATCCGTTTCCGTCGTTAATGACGTTTGCAAACATAAGAAAAGAATAAACGATGTGTTTTACAAGTTCCTGAGCGGACATTGATGTCTCTGCCGGCTTGTAGTCGTAATGCTCGCGGCTGATTTTTTCCGCCAGCTCAATCGTCACGTTTCGATGTGACAGAAAGTGGCTGACCAATTGATTTTGTGCTGTCATGTGAAAACCCCCATTTAATACAGAATAAAAGCTGCAAGGATATGCTATATCAACGGCACGGAAGAAACAAGCAATAAGCTTGTGACGGAGATAAATCGTTGCGGATATCCGAAATTCGACAATTGCGGTCTTTTTGCGTTCTTCTTTTTCTAGCAAATATGATAAAATATGACATATCTCGGTCATTCCAAAAGGGGGGATTTATTGAGGATGAAGCAGACTATTCCGTCCTCTTTTGTCGGGCTCAAAATTAATGAATGGTATACCCATATCCGGCAGTTTCACGTCCTTGAGGCGGAGCGCGTCAAACGTGAAGTAGAGAGAGAGATCGAGGATATGGAAGAAGATCAGGATCTGCTGCTGTATTATTCATTAATGGAATTCAGACACCGTGTCATGCTGGATTACATCAAGCCCTTAAAAGAGGACCCTTCTCAGCCTGAGTTTTCAGAATTATTGGAAGACATTGAAGGCAACCAGTATAAACTGACAGGACTGCTTGATTACTACTTTAATTTTTTTCGAGGAATGTACGAATTTAAACAGAAAATGTTCCTAAACGCCATGATGTATTACAAACGGGCTGAAAAAAACCTTGCACTCGTTTCTGATGACATCGAGAAAGCTGAGTTTGCTTTTAAAATGGCCGAGATTTTTTACAACCTGAAACAAACCTACGTCTCCATGAGTTATGCCGTTCAAGCCCTTGAAACGTACCAATCGTATGAGACGTACAACGTCCGCAGAATCCAATGTGAATTCGTTATTGCAGGGAATTATGATGACATGCAGTATCCAGAAAGAGCATTGCCCCACTTAGAACTTGCTTTAGATCTTGCAAAACAAGAAGGCAATCCCCGTCTTATCAGTTCAGCCTTATATAATCTCGGAAACTGTTACGAAAAAATGGGAGACCTCTCTAAAGCAGCCGAATATTTTGAGACATCCGTTTCCATTTGCAGGTCAGAAAAGTTCGATAATCTTCCGCATTCTATTTACTCATTAACACAGGTTCTTTATAAACAGAACACTACAGCCGAAGCAGAGAAGCAGTACCGTCTCGGGCTCAGTATCGCCCGCGAATACAATGATGAATTGTTTGTGAATCTGTTCCAATTTTTACATGCGTTATACGGCAAGGAAATGGATAACGCATCCGTCAGGCACACGTTTGATTTTCTGGAAGAACACATGCTGTATCCGTATGTTGAAGAATTGGCGCATGACGCTGCCAAATTTTACATGAAACACGGACAGCCTGAAAAAGCGCTCACGTTTTATGAAAAAATGGTGCACGCCCAAAAACAAATCCAGAGAGGAGATTGTCTATATGAAATCTAAACTGTTGTCAGGATTGCTGCTTGTTGCTGTCGGGTTCAGCTTTACACAGGTGATCGGCCATGAAAGCCATTTGGAAAACCAAGCGGACGGCACATTCCATATTGCCGCGCGCAACCAAACATAACATAAAGACCCTTCTGTGGAAGGGTCTTATTTTTTGCATGCGTATCCATTCCATTTTTATCCGAATGCAGGGTCTATATGCTCAAGTTATCTGTCCTACGAATGCCATCTATTGATGAAAAAGGCATAAGGAGAGATGAAGAGTGGGGATTGAAGTGAAAAAACGGCTCGTATCGGCTGATAAATATGCGTTAAAATGTCCGAATCCGATGACGCCGGAGTATATTACCATTCATAACACGGCAAACGACGCATCCGCCGCTAATGAAATCAGCTATATGACGGGAAACAGCGAATCAACGAGCTATCATTTTGCGGTTGATGACAAAGAAGTGATCCAGGGAATTCCGTTGGACCGGAATGCCTGGCATTCGGGAGACGGCACGAACGGTACCGGAAACCGAAAGTCGATTGCTATAGAAATCTGTTACAGTAAGTCAGGCGGCGAACGGTACAGAGCCGCAGAAGAACTGGCGATTGCGTTCGCGGCGCAGCTTTTGAAAGAACGGGGCTGGGGGATTGACAGAATCAGAAAGCATCAGGACTGGAACGGAAAGTACTGCCCGCACCGCATTTTGTCTGAAGGCCGCTGGGATGAAGTGAAGGCGAAGATTGAAAAGAAATTAAGCGGAAGTATGCCGGCAAAAAAAGCCTCTATTTCTTCTTCCGCGTCTGAATACCATGTGAAAAAAGGCGACACCTTATCGGAAATCGCCGCATCGCACGGTGTCAGCGTAAAATCGCTGCAAAGCATCAACCATATCACAGATCCGAATCACATTACAGTCGGACAAGTGATCAAGCTCGCTCAGACGGGTTCTTCTTCAAAAAGTCAGGCTGTGTCTTCCTATCCGCTTCCATCAAGTGTGATCAAAGTGACGAAACCGCTGACGAAAGGGACAAACGTAAAACAAGTGCAAAACGCTTTATCCGCTCTTTATTTTTATCCCGATAAAGGAGCAAAAAATCATGGGGCGGACGGCGTTTACGGTCCGAAAACGGCAAATGCCGTAAAACGTTTTCAATCCGTCAGCGGGTTAACGGCAGACGGAATTTACGGCCCGAAAACGAAGGCGAAAATTGAAGAAAAACTGTAATCAATAAAACGGAAGCTCCCCGGGCTTCCGTTTCTTCTTACATACAAACTGCGGCAAGGGCCTTTTGAATATCATAAATGCTTTCATCTTTTTTAAACTGCTTTGAGACAGCGGGAAGTTCCGCGCCTGAAATCCAAATTTTCAGCTCTGAATCAAGGTCAAAGCGGCCGGCGGTTTCTACGCTGAATCTGGAAATGCTCTTGTACGGAATGGATTGAATCTCCGTTTTCTTCCCCGTGAGTCCCTGTTTATCAACAAGAATAAGACGCTTATCCGTAAAGACAATGATATCTCGGACAAGCTTAAATGCGGCGTTGACATTCTCACCTTCCAGCAGAATACGAGCCAGTTCTGCTTTTGCTTCAGCCGTCGATATTGTCGACGCATTGCCCAGCAATCCATTGATGAACCCCATGATATATCCCCCCTGATACGTATTCTATCAAATCATACTATAAAAAGGTTTCCATTCCCAGATGAGTAGAGTAAACTGGTGCTGACTGGAAAAGGAGAGCATGCTACACATGAAAGATAGATATGACAATTTCGCAGCCCTTTCTGCTGCTGAATCGGAATACAGAATTATTTATGAAGAAAAAGAGGGAAGTAAATGTATCGTCCTCGCTCCCCACGGCGGCAGGATTGAGCCGGGTGTCAGTGAGCTGGTGCGGGCATTTTCTGACCAAAGCTCAATTTATTTATTTGAAGGAACGAAGCGGTGCGATAACCGTTCTCTCCATTTGACAAGCACACGCTTTGACGAACCCCTGGCTTTAGAAAAAGTGACCGCCCATCATTACGGATTGGCTTTTCATGGGTATTATGATCTGAAAAAGGCAAATACACTCGTCGGGGGCGCGGATCTGGAAAAAGCAAGACTGATTTGTGATCTGCTGCGTGAAGCGGGGTTTGATGCCGAGCTGACAGAGAAGAATGATCGGCTGGCAGGTGTAAATCCCCGCAACATTGTCAATCGGACAAAAAGGAAAATGGGGCTGCAATTGGAAGTGAGCACGGCGCAGAGACACGCGCTGTTCAGCAATTTTGGCTGCCGGGGAGAAAAATATACGCCAACCGATCTGTTTTTTCGGTATGTAGAAGCCGTGAAGGCCGGTTTTTATGATAAATGAACAGGGGGCCCGTTCTTATATTTACTGGAGCTGCTATGCGGCGCAAGAAGTGCGTGGCGGGCAGCACGGTGAGAACAGCGTCATGATGCAAAAACCTTTCCTGCGATGTGAAAATGATGACATTCTGCCGGCTGCGTTCCAAGCCGCGGAGAATCGCTAATTTTCAATAAAATACGGCGTTTTTTCTTCAGCGGCATGCAAGTGTGTCTGTCCGCTTTCATAATACACATTCGGCCGCTTGTCGGATAACAGACAAGCGAGCCGCTTCTGAAATTGAATACCTGCTTTACGCCGTTCAAACAGCTCGAGTCTTTTTTCCGCAAATGATGCCGTCACCCGGAAAGCGGCTGCGATTAAAATAACGGCATGGCTTCTCCGTTGGGGAAGCTCCATGTTTAACAGCATAAAGGTCGGCACACAGAAGTGGTACATAAAATGGTTGGCCTGAAATTCCTGCAGTTCCCTGAACAGCTTGTTCATATGAAAATGGTTGCCGGTATGCTTCAGCACATGGCACAGTTCGTGCGCAAAATCCTGCCATTGCTCTTCGGGTGACTTTCTTTGATTCAGGACGATGCTGTACATGCCGTCCCGCTTCAGCATCATACTGTGCGTATCTTCAAAATGAATCCAAATGTCAAGCTCCTTGGCAATCATCTGCATATCAATATGGAGAGGGGCGGTCATTCCCATGCGGCAATATAAGTTTTTGACGTATTCCTCAAGATGTGTTAAAAAATCGCCCAATTGAATACACCCTTTCGAACATATGTTCTTTTTTAAGCGAGAAAGAAAAGCCCTGATCGGACTTTGAATCAATTCCCTTTTCTTTTAAAAATAAACATTCAGCTTTTATATCGGCTGAACGTTAAGCAATTTAAAGGAAAAGAGCGGATTATTTATGTTTCGGCCTGCGGTTTTTCTCTTTTTCTTTTAAATAATTAATGAATTCAATGGCCTGCTGCTTGCTTTCCGGGGAAAAGTCCTGCATGTCCCGATATGCGATCTGCAGGTCGGGATCGGCAAACATGTCTTCATCTGAAGGTTCTTTTCCGGTTAACAAATAATCAGTCGACACTTTGAAATAATCCGCAAGCTTTTGCAGCGTGTCGTAATCGGGTTCAGATCGGCCGTTTTCATAATGAGAATATCTGGCGCGCGAGACACCGATATGATTTGCGACTTCTTCCTGTGTTTTCTTTCCTCTGAGACTCTTTAATCTTCCGCCTATCATCCGAATGACCTCTCTTTTTTCAACACCCTAAGTTACTTATGATTATAGATACAAAATGTATCAAAATAAAGAGATGATAAAAAAAGTATCAAAAAGGTCTTGATGATACGAAATGTATCGTATATAATCAACATCATAAGGATACAAAATGTATCAATATACGATAAAAAATTGATCAGGAGGGTGAGAGATGCAGCCGATAATCATCCGTTTCAGCAGCAATCCGGCTGACCAGAGATGTTTAGGAAAAGCAGGCGGTTCGATATCTTTTACCGCTTGCGGACTTCCGGTATTCCGATTTGATAACCGATTGCAGTATGAACGCTATATAGGTCTGAAGACAAACGGAGACGTCCCTTATGAATCGTAAAAGCTACCCGTTTTTCATCTATTCCGGATTATTGAATTCAGAACATTATGACAAAATAGGGTCTGCTATTTGGCTGTTTTTATGGTTCATCAGCTCAACGACAAAGGAACACGTAAAAGACGGTGTAAAGTGGGGGATCGTCCTTGGTCATAAGCCCGTAAAAGCAAGAGAGATGGCCGATGTATTTGCCGTCAGCGAAAAAACCGTCAGACGGTGGCTTGAGGTTTTGGAACAGCATGAATATATCAAAACCGTCCGCGCCCCTTACGGACTCATCGTCTCCGTAAAGCACTCGAAAAGATTCACGCCGAAAAAGACATTGACCCGCCCGGAAGCAACTGACCGGACAATATCGGCGGATCACCGGGACAAAAATGTCCGGAGAGAAATAGATATAACAAAAAATCATACTGCTGAAGAAGCGATTAACGACATTGCCGCCCATTTTATCAGATTAAGGTCTGCACAGGAGGGGCGGAGCGTATACCCGTCGCCCCGGGATTATCAGGCCATCGCCCGTATTGTTTCCCTCGGTGCGTCAGCACAAGAAGCAATCAAATGGCTCGGCGAATGCTTTACCGCTTTTGAACAGCGGCGCACCTCTTCAGCTGAAACGATCAAGGCTTTCAGCTATTGCGCCAAGTATATGGAAGACCGCTTGAATGCACGAATTGCGGGAAGGACAATCACAACAAAAAAAGAGAGGAATACGATACATGACAAAACGAACGATCGAGCAGATACTGGCCGACCTGAAAAACGGAAAACGTCCATTACTGGCGGACAGACCGGAAGAATCAGACGAAAGCCGCTTTGACTGTCCGCTCTGTAAAGATCAGGGCGGTTATCTCAAAAACCAGCTGGGAATGGATGTGTGGGTTAAGTGCCGCTGCGCCGCCGAACGAAAAGCAGAGCGCATCCTCAGCGCAAGTGAGATTACAGGCGCCTTTCGGAAGCTGGACTTCAAAGGATTTATCACGCGGGGCAAGCCTCAGGCAGTCGTCGACGCATATGAGTGCGCCCTTGAATATGTTGAAAACTTCGACAAGATTAAAAACTGCCGGAAAAACAGCATTGCCCTTTTAGGGCGTCCGGGGTCGGGAAAAACCCATCTTTTGACCGCTCTCAGCAATTATGTCATGAGACAGATGCAGACACCCGTGCTGTATTTTCCTTTTGTGGAGGGCTTTACGGATTTAAAAAATGATTTTGATCTGCTTGATGCAAAGCTTGGCCGTATGAAACAGGCGGATGTGCTTTTTATTGACGATCTGTTCAAACCGCTGAACGGAAAACCCCGGGCGACCGATTGGCAGATTGAACAAATGTACGCCGTCGTGAATTACCGCTATTTAAATCATAAGCCGGTTCTTATCTCGAGCGAGCTGGCCTGTGACAGACTGGTGCAGGTTGATGAAGCCTTGGGCACAAGAATTTATGAGATGTGCAGCGATTATTTAGTCATCATTAATGGCAATTCATTTGACGTAAACCACAGATTAGAGGGGGCGAGATAATGTGTAAGCTGTGCGGGCCGAAGAAGGTCATTGTGACGGAAACGGGTTTCGGCGCTGTCTTTCACCCTTGCCCGAACTGCAAAACAGGCACTGATTTAACGCCGGTCATTAAACGTCTTGAGCGAATGGTTCAAGACGCAAAAGCGAGGCTTGATGCACGTGTATAAATATATTAAATGGCTTTTTTGCCTGCTGTTCAGGGCGAAACGGATAGAAAAGCAAATTGAAGCATGGCATGAGGCTGATGGAAAGTGAGGATAACCATTGCAAGAAAAACACAGCCCCGCTCCATGGCGGGCCGTACACAGCGGAAAAGAAAAACCCATTTACATTTATTCCGCTTACAGCGAAGCGGATAAAGAGAAGTTCCCTTATTCAAACGGAAGGCTCATCGCGGCCGTTTTCAACTTAAGTTCATACTCTCAGCAGATCAACGCGGCATTGATGGCAAAGGCTCCGGAACTTTTTGAGGCGGCCGAAACGGCTCTCCGCCTGCTCCGGGGAGAAAGTTCTGAAGAAAAAGAAGCGTTCATAAATGAGCTCGGAAGCCTCATACATGAAGTAAACATCCTGAAAAAAACGGAGGACGTAAAACATGAATCCTAAAAAACTGACTGACATTGAACATACAACATTACAAAGCCAGCTGGAAGAAGGCAAGGTTCGGGTGATTATTGTAGACGGACTGAAGAAGGAAGCATGGCTCGCCGAAGCGCCGGAGCACGGCAAAACGCTTGTCGAAACGCGAAAAGGGGATCTGGCCCGGGTCGAATATGAAATCGGCTTTAAATTGAATTAATCGAAAAAAACAGAATACGTCCAAGACGGAAAGCCTGCGGACACTGATCAATCGCGTACATGCTGCGCATTGGTTGGTGTCCTTTTTTTGTTCCGAAAAAGAGGAGGATCTGCATGGAAGACTTACTATTTGAATATAAACGCACGCTGAAAGAGACGAAAAAGTGGTACAAGCAGCTGGAGGAAGCCGATGAAACGGTGCTTACTTCAGAAGAACTGAAAGATAAAAAAATCATCAGAACGATCATTACAGATGTGGAATATGTCATCGAATGGCTTGAAAAAGGCCGGCAGCCCGGCATAAGAAGAGCGATAGACCGCAGAGACGCTTATCAGAGAATGCTGATTAAAGATCCGAGAATCATAGAAACCTATTCGCAGGCGCTGATGTTTGAACCTTCCGGGAATGTGACTGAAGAAGACAGAATCAGACTGCGGGACGCATTAGCCGTTTTAACGGATAGAGAAAAAGAAATGCTGCTGCTCCACAAAGCGGAATGCTTTTCATATGAACGGATCGCCGCCTTGCTGAATGTAAAGAAATCAACCGTACAGACGACGGTCAAACGGGCGCTTCTAAAAATACAAAAACAGCAGGAACAAAGAAATCAATCGCCTGCTTCATAAGTTGTCATACGTTTGCCACCTAGAAGTGAACAGACGATCACAAAAAGCGGCCCGATTAGAAGCCGCTTTTTATTATAGACAATCATGTCGGAGGTGGCGGTGATGCCGTAGCATGAAAAACGCAAAAAGAAAACAGGCATTTACAATCTATCAGTCTCATAAAGGCCGCATCACAAATCGCGCCCTTGCCGGCAAATCAGGCGTATCCGCAAGAACGATCGGCAGATGGAAAAAAGAAGGGCGCTGGGACGAGGCGCTTCATAAGAACGCGGAAAGCGGCGGAAAAAACAACCCGGGCGAAGGTGATGAGTTAAACGAACGCCAGCGGCTGTTTTGTCTTTATTATGTGAAAAGCTTTAACGCCACTCAATCTGCGATAAAAGCCGGCTATTCACCGGAAAGCGCGCATGTGACGGGAAGCAGGCTGTTAAAAAACGAAAAAGTCGCCAAAGAAATCAGCCGCATGAAAAAGGAAATGGTCAATAAAGTGTTTGTCGAAGCGATGGACGTTCTTCAAGTCTATGTGAAAATCGCTTTCGCCGACATTACCGATTATGTAACCTTCGGAAAAAAAGAGGTTCAGGCCTTCGGAAAATCAGGGCCGCTCTTTGACGAAAATGATAAGCCGATTATGCAGGAAATCAGCTACGTTGACGTTAAAGATTCGCACCTTCTGGACGGAACCATCGTCACAGAAGCAAAACTCGGAAAAGAGGGCATTGCAATAAAGCTTGCCGACAAGATGAAGGCTCTTGAAAAGCTGTCCTTGTACTTTGACCTTTTCCCTGATCAATTTAAACAAAAAATCGAAAATGAAAAATTAAAGCTGGCACAGCAGAAGATGGAAAAAACAGAAGACAGCCAAAAGCCGATTGACATTGTCATTACGCGGAAAGAGGAACGGTCATGATTGAAAAAGCGGTCAACCCGCGCTTTGAAGATTATTTGTTCAATTGGAATGAAACGTACCAATTTCTCGTCGGAGGCTACGGCTCGTCAAAAAGCTATCATACCGCGCTGAAAATCATCCTGAAGCTGCTTCGTGAAAAGCGGACGGCGCTTGTCGTGCGGGAAGTTTTCGATACGCACAGAGATTCTACTTTCGCCTTGTTTGAAGACATTATCGGGGAGCTTGAGCTGGGACATGCCGTAAAGGCCGTATCTTCGCCGATGCAGCTGAGATTTTCAAACGGAAGCCGGATTATGTTTAAAGGGATGGACAACCCGGCCAAATTGAAATCCATTCATCATATTTCACTGATATGGATTGAAGAATGCTCTGAAGTGAAGTATGAAGGCTTTAAGGAGCTGATCGGGCGTCTGCGCCATCCTGAGCTTTCGCTTCATATGATATGCACCACAAATCCAGTGGGCACCTCCAATTGGACGTATCGGCATTTTTTTCGTGATGACCAAAAAAAACGGTTTGTATTGGATGATCAGACGCTGTATGAAAAAGGCACCGTCGTTAAGGGAGATACGTATTACCACCATTCCACAGCGTGCGATAATCTGTTTTTGCCGAAAAGCTATATTAAGCAGCTGGACAGCTTACGGCATTACGATCCTGATTTGTACCGGATCGCCCGCAAAGGACAGTTCGGCGTCAACGGCATCCGCGTGTTTCCGCAGTTTCAGGTCATGGAGCACAACGAAGTAACGGAGCGGATTGCTTCCATCAGGCGCCCCCTGTTTCGGACCGGCATGGATTTCGGTTTTGAAGAGTCATACAATGCGGTCATCCGGCTTGCCGTCGATCCGGATCAAAAAGAGCTTTATATTTTCTGGGAGTATTACAAAAACAAAATGACCGATGATCAGACAGCTGAGGAGCTTCAGGAATTGGCGGATCAAAAAGAGCTGATCAAAGCGGATTCGGCTGAGCCGAAAAGCATCCAATATTTTCGCAGGCAGGGCTTTTGCATGGTTGCGGCCAAAAAGTTTCCGGGCTCAAGACTTCAGTATACAAAAAAACTGAAACGGTTCAAACACATCTATTGCTCAGACAGCTGTCAACATACGATCCGCGAATTGCAGAACTTAACGTACGCAAAAAACAAAAACGGCGCTCTGTCGGAAGATGAGTTTTCAATTGATCCCCACACACTTTCAGCCATTTGGTATGCGCTGGATGACTATGACGCGGCGGATCTGAAAGATGCATCACAAAAACGAAGACGTCCGAATCGGGAAAGGAGGAGGTAGGCGTTGCCGAACTATCAAAACGTTAGAGCCACCGTCTTTAAATCAAAAATGGCCGCGCCGCAGGCAAGGCAGATGAACGAAGATCAATTTGCCGATCTGTACGGCGAAGACATTATTTCACCGCCCTATAATCTCATTGAACTGAAAACAATCGCCGAATACTCGACGATTCTTCAGCAGTGCATTGACGCGTATCGGGTCAATATTACGGGTTTTGGGTTTGATGTGGAATATACCTTTGATGTAAATAGCCCAGATTGCTCCCCGTCAAAAAAGGCCCGGGCCGAAAAAAACTGGATGAAGCTGGAGAGCTTTTACAAATGTCTTCATTTTGATGAATCGGCCGAGACGATCCTCGGATATGCGATAGAAGACCGTGAAAAAACGGGCAACGGTTTTCTCGAAGTGCTTCGGGACGGGGCGGGAAAACCAGCGGGGATTGAATATCTGGATGTGAAACATATGCGCGTGTGCGGTGTGACTGATCCCGTTGAAGTTATATTTTCTTATGAAGAAAACGGCGCATCCAAAACGATTAAAAGGCAAAAACGGTTCCGTAAATATGTTCAGATGCTGAACGGTCGGAAAGTGTTTTTTAAGGAATACGGCGACCCCCGCATGATGGACATGAGAACCGGCGAATACGTAAAGACCCTGTCTGAGGAATACCGGGCAAATGAAGCCATTCACTTAAAAATCGGCAGCGGCACTTACGGAATTCCGCGCTGGGTCGGCAATATCGTCAATCTGTACGGCGCCCGGAAAGCGGAAGAACTGAATTTTATGTATTTCAAGCAGGGCCGTCACGTGCCGGCCGCCATTACGGTTGAAAACGGCATGCTGTCAGAAGCATCGTACAAAGAGCTCCAGGATTATATGAATGACCTGGAAGGGGTGGAAAACGCCCACAAGTTTCTGCTGATTGAGGCGGAAGGCATTGCGAAGGAAAAAGACCTTCACGGAGGCGAAGACATTACGCCCGTGTCTGTGGAAATTAAATCACTTGCCGAAATTCTGCAGGATGATGCGCTGTTTCTTGAATATGACGACAAAAGCAGAAATAAACTCCGTTCCGCTTTCCGTCTCCCGCCGCTTTATACGGGCGAGGCGCAGGAATACAACAAAGCCACCGCCGATACGGCACGGAAAATAACGGAGGAGCAGGTGTTTCAGCCGGAGCGGAAAACGCTGATTAATAAGCTCAACACGTTATTTTTGCCTGAACTGGGTCTCCACGATGTACAGCTCACATTGAAGGGGCCTGATTTTCGCGATCCGCTTGAAATTGCGAAGGTGCTTACGCCATTTATTTCCGCCGGCGCGGTCTCTCCTAATGACCTCCGTGATCTGGCCGGAAGAGTGCTCGGCAAGACGCTTGAGGAATGGCCTGAAGAGTACTACAGCCGGCCGGTGCTGAAAGGGAAAAAGGAGTAATCCTGAAAGGGGGTGAAAACATCTCGTGCCGAGAGAATTGAGAAATGCCGTCATCAGTTTTGTGAGCTATGTCGATAAGGCGGCGAACCAAACGGAATTCTTTTTTACAAAATCAGCCGGAGGCCTTCCGTCATTTGAAAAAAAGGTGCAGGTGTTTACAAAAAGCGAATCGGATGAGCAGAAGCTTGTTTACGGCATCGTTTACGAGCCGGATGTCCCGGATGCCCATGGCGATTATATGACGGCTGAAGAGATTGAAAAGGCCGCTCACGGTTTTTTGGCGGACGCCCGCAACATCGATACAAATCATAATTTTGAAGGCGGGACCGGCGAGGTGGTGGAGTCGTACGTCGCCCCGGATGACTTTGAAATCGGGAATGCTGTGATCCGGAAAGGATCTTGGGTGCTTGTCACCAAAGCTTCCGATGAAGTATGGGATCAGATTAAAGCCGGTATCATTACGGGCTACAGCATGGCGGGAACCGCTGACGTTTACGAAGAGCCGGCAGAAAAGCAAGCCGGCTTATTCGGCGCGGTCAAGCAATTTCTCGACCGTGACCGCAAATCAAGAAACCGCAAGGGAGAGGACTTGAACAAGATGAGAAAAGAAGACGTAAGAGAATCGATTGAACACGCGCTACACCCGCTTTTAAAGCGGCTTGACAGCTTGGACCAAAACACGGAAGACAAAGACGGGGCGGCTGCGCCGTCTGATGAAGAAAAGCTGAAAACGCTTGTTGAGGACATGCTCGCGCCGATTATTAAACGCATTGAAGCGCTTGAAAAAGTAAGAGGCGCATCAAAGCAGCCGGAAGAAGAGACGGGCGGCCAAGAGCCTGTTAAAAAATCCATTTGGAGCGGACTGCTTTAAGCCCAGTCAGAAGGAGGAACTGTAGAGTGAGAAATCAAGATATCATCAGAAAGGCGGAAATGTCACTTTCCGCTTTAAAAAGCGGCGGTTTAATGAACCCCGCACAAGCTTCAGCATTTATCCGCATGGTGCAGAACACGCCGACTATTTTCAGCGAATCGCGTGTGATTCAAATGGAAAATGACTCGCAGAAATTTGAAAAAATCGGTTTCGGCCAGCGGATTCTGCGTGCCGCTGAGGAAGGAAAAGCCTTAACTGACGATCAGCTGACCGTCCCGGCAACAAGTACGGTGCAGCTGAATACGAAAGAAGTCATTGCGGAAATTAATATCACCTATGACACGCTTGAAAATAATATTGAAAAAGACGGCCTGCAGCAGACGATCATGCAGATTTTGGCGGAGCGGGCGGCAGTCGATATTGAGGAGCTTGTCGTAAACGGCGATACATCTTCTTCTGATCCGTACTTGGCACAGCTTGACGGAATCCGTAAGCAGACTGTATCTCACGTCATTGACGGAAACGGGGAAGAGCTGTCCAGAGCCACATTTAAAAAAGGCTTAAAAGCCATTCCGGCAAAATATTTGCGCCTGCCTCAGGAATTCAGATTTTACACATCTCAAGGCATGGAGATTGAATGGAAAGACCGTGTGGCTGACCGTCAGACCAATCTGGGGGATCTTGCGGTGCAGGGCGGTTTGTCTTCAGCATTCGGCGTTCCGGTCAAAGGAGTGTCCAATCTGCAGCCGTACTCGGTCGGAGAAGGTGACTCCCAGTACGATGCGTCTGACATCATTTTGACTCACCCGAAAAATATCATTCTCGGTTTTTCACGGAATATCCGAATCGAAGTAGATAAAGATATCCGCAGCCGCAAATTTATTATCGTACTGACGGCTAAACTTGACAGCAAATTTGAAGAAGAAGATGCAAGCGCCAAAATCGTAAACGTTAAAGAATAAGACGGGGGTGGCAGTTATGTTAATTCAGCCGTCTGACGTTGTTTCATATTCAGTTTATGATCAAGTCAAAAACAGGCCGGAGCCGCTTCTTATACAGGACATTCTGGAGGCGGAGGCGGAAGCGGCCAGAATGGCGGGGCATTCGTTCACTGACCCTATTTACTCACCGCTTCCCGAAAAGATTAAGCTTGCGTTATTAAAGCTTTCTCAATATTTTGCGCTGATCAACCAGAATGAAGCAGCCGCTTCCGCCTATCAATCTGAAAAGATAGGTGACTATTCCTATACGGTGGCAGGTGAAGGCGGAATCAGAAAACCGGCGGTGCACCATCTGCTCTGTGAATATATCGCGCCGGGTTATTCCCCGGTTTCTGCAAACGCAAAGGTGAGACCTTTATGAGCTACGAACGGCTGCTCACTGACAGATGCGATATTTATCATGAGACGGTGTCAGTTCCGAAGGCCGGACGCTTCGGGATTCCCGCCGAAAAGCTCCAGCCTGTCTTTTCTTATCCGGAAGTGCCCGATGCTGAAGACGTGCCGTGTCTGTTTGTTGAAAAACAGCAGCAGCTTATTCAGCTTGCGCCTGATCATAAGGTATATCAGCGGTTTCTCGTTCATTTTCCGAAAGAGGCCGCTGTGCGTGTCAATGACAAAATCATTTGGGAAGGACAGGCGTATATTCTGGAAATGCCGAAGAAAGCAAGACAGCACCATTGGGAGGTTATCGCTGTGAGAGATGACAGACTATGAGCATAAAAAACCTTGAACAATGGAATCGGTCGCTGCAAAAGGCGTCATCCGGAGAATTTGCCCGTCAGGCAGGCGAATGGCTGGAACAGTCAGGAGAGGATTTTCTCGACATGGTAAGGGAGGAGCTTATTCATTCGGGAGGAATTGAAACAGAAAACCTGCTGTCTTCTTTCCGAAAAGGAGCGCAGGATCATGTATGGATCATTGAAAACGGGGGACTGACCCTTGAAATCGGCACCAATGTAGAGTATGCCTCATTCATAAATGACGGACATTGGACCGTCTCAGATGAAAATGTCAGATGGGTGCCCGGGTATTTTCAAGGCTCCCGGTTCATCTATGATCCGTCAGCTTCAACGGGAATGGCGCTCAAAAAACAGTGGATCAGCGGGACTGGGTTTTGGGACAAAGCCCTTCTTTTGTATGAAACACTCTTCGCCGAATCGCTGGACAAGCGTTTCAATCAGTGGCTTAACACGTTGGGGGGAGATATCGGATGAATCGCGAAACCGGTTCAATCGCCGCTTTTTTGTATCAGCAGTGCGGCGTGCCCGTATATGAAAATGAACTGCCTGAACAATTTCAGGTACCGTCACTATACATTCCGCCCCCGTATGTTTTTGACGAGAATGACACAGTCTCCACCTTTAAGAAGACATACAGTCTGAATGTGAAGCTGTTCCATGCCGACTCGGTGCAGGCGCTCTATGCAGCCGACCGGATCGCCGATGCGGTGAGAGAATCAAGACAGCTGATTCCGCTGCTTACGGAATCAGGGGAGGATACCGGTGATTTCGTCCGCATCAGCCGTATCGAAACAAGAGTCGGAGACAAAGGCGAGGCAGTGATCACAATCCGCTGGACGAGCCGCTACTACTATCAGAAACAAACATCTCCCGCACTGCGGGATGTGGACATTAACAGCGGGGTGAAAGAAAAGTGAAACAATATAAAAAGAAAAACGCCGCAGCGGCGGAACGAGCGGTTCTTTATGACACGGCGGATTTAACAAAGCACGCGAAGGAGCTTTTCGGCGTAAAACCCGAGATTCTCCAGGGTGCTTTATTCGGCGTGAAGCAAAAACAAATGACAAAAGCGCAAGCTAAGTCTTACATTGAAGCATTTTTAACCAAGGAGGTCATGCAATAATGAACGGCGGAACATTTACGCAAGGAAAAGAAAAAGAACGTGCCGGGATCTATTTTAACTTTAAAACAACCGCCCAGGAGCGGGTATCGATCGGTGAACGCGGGATTGTCGCCCTTCCCGTCGCATCCGGCTGGGGGGAAGCGAAAACATTCGTTTCCATTTCAAGCATTGAAGATTTGAATAAAAAAGTGGGGCTCAGTATTGAAGATCCGTCACTGATTCTGCTTCGTGAGGCGAAAAAGAAAGCAAAAACCGTTTTGATGTACCGTCTGACAGAGGGAATCAGAGCGAGCGCCGATCTTTCACAAGGTGTTAAAGCAACCGCTTTGTACGGCGGTTCAAAAGGAAATGACATCATCATCCGCATCAGTGAAAACGTCCTTGATCAGACCGCTTTCGATGTGACCACTTACATGGATGAAGCGGAAGTTGACAAACAAACGGTGAAAAAAGCCGAAGAATTAAAAGCAAACGGCTATGTCACATTTACGGGAACGGGCGAACTGTCGGCTTCCATCCCGCTGACAGGCACTGAGGAAGAATCCGGGGAAACGTTAAACCCGCAGGCAGGCATCCGTCTCGCGGGCGGAACTGATAAAGCACCGGTCAACTCAGACTATACGGATTTTTTAGCTGCTGCTGAAACGGAGAATTTCGATGTCATCGCTCTTCCTGTCGCGGAAAACGATCAGCTGAAAGCGACATTTGCCGCATTCATTAAACGCCTTCGCGATGCGCAGGGACAGAAAGTGCAAGGGGTGACCGCCCATTACAGCGGGGATTATGAAGGCATTATCAATGTTACTGAAGGTGTGCTGCTGGAAGACGGAACCGAGATTAAAGCTGAAGATGCGACCGCCTGGGTGGCAGGCGCAAGTGCCAGCGCCGCATTTAATCAATCCTTAACATTCGTTGAATACGAAGGCGCCGTCGATGTGCTGCACCGCCTGACTCATGATGAAGTGATCGAACGTCTTTCCAAAGGTGAATTCCTTTTCTCTTATGATGCCCGTGATAAGTCAGTCAGCGTTGAAAAAGATATCAACTCATTGGTGACATTTACGGCAGAGAAAAACAAAAAGTTCGCGAAAAACAAAATCGTCCGTGTGCTTGATGCGGTGAATAACGATTTGACAAGAGAACTGAAAGCCTTAATTAAATCGAAAAAAGGCACGGGCAGCGATCTTCCTGCGACAAATGACGGCCTTCAATTCGTCAAAACGATGATCATTCAATATTTGACTACGCTTCAGGATGCGGGCGGCATCGCAAATTTTGACTCAGATACAGACATTACAATCGGGCTGAATGAAGACCGCGACGGCTTTTTAATCGATCTCGCCGTACAGCCTGTGGATGCGGCAGAAAAATTCTACTTTAACGTGGAGGTAAACTAAGATGGCATTAAAAGCGCAAAACACGATTTCAGGAAAAGAAGGCCGTTTATTTCTCGACGGAGAAGAGATGGCGCATATTAAAACGTTTGAAGCAAACGTGGAAAAAAACAAATCAGAAGTAAACATCATGGGCCGCCGCATGACGGGACATAAAACAACAGGCGCCAACGGAACGGGCACGGCAACATTCTATAAGGTCACATCCAAATTCGCAGTCCTTATGATGGATTACGTCAAAAAAGGCAGCGACCCGTATTTTACGCTGCAAGCCGTTCTTGATGACAAATCATCGGGCCGCGGAACAGAACGCGTTACTCTGTATGACGTCAACTTTGATTCTGCAAAAATCGCCGGACTGGACGTAGACTCAGAAGCACTCGAAGAAGAAGTGCCGTTTACCTTTGAAGATTTCGATGTGCCGGAAAAGCTTTCTGAAACGTTTTAATTAAGATCGGTATGAGTGAAACAGGCCTTTTTACAGGCCTGTTTTTTATAAAAAAAAGAGTAAGGGAGTTTTCATCATGAGCGAAAAAAACGAACAAGTATATGATCTATCATTCTTTATGCCGGGTAAAACAGTCGAGGCTGAGGAGATTCGGGTTCCGCTTTCAAAGCGTTTTGTCGATAAAAAAGGAAACATCGTGCCTTTTATTTTTAAAGCCATTACGACTGAGCGCATTGATGAACTGGAGAAGGAAAGCACGACATATAAAAATGTGAAGGGCAGAGGCCGAGTAAAAGACTTAGACAGCCAGCGCTTTTATGCGCGGATCGCGGTTGAATCTACGATTTACCCTGATTTCCGGTCTAAGGAGCTCCGCGACGCTTACAAAACGGCAGATCCGGTCGAGGTGGCAAAACGCGTGCTTTCAGTCGGCGGTGAGTATGCAAATTGGCTGAATAAAGCGATTGAGATCAATGGTTTTGAAGATGAATTAGAAGATCTGGAGCAAGAAGCAAAAAACTGATAAAAGATGGGAATAAGGAAGCCGTGTATCTCTATTACGCGATGCATGAGCTTCATTATTCTCCATCAGAACTGAAAGAGTTATATGAAGCACCGAGACATTTTAAGGCGCTGTTGTACGGTTTAATCGGTTACAAGCTGGACATTCTTGAAAAACAAGCGAAGAAAGGGGGAGCGACATCATGGCAAAGCTGACCGCCCGTTTTGAATTGGAAGATCGGGTTTCAAAGAAAATAAGGAAAATCCAAAATGGCTTCAGAGCGCTTGAGAAATACAGGAAAATGACAAAACGCCAAAGTGAAATTGATATACGCAAAGAGAGTAAATCTGTTTTAAGAACAATTGACCGCATTCAGCGCTCTATGAAAAGAAAGCTGGGCGCACAAATGATCTCTATTTCAGCTGAAGACGGAGCCAGTGCCGTCATTCAAAAGGTGCAAGCCCAATTAGCGGATCTGCCTGCGTCTTTAACCATTAAAATAGGAGCAAAAGACAGCGCGACAGCGGCATTTGAGAGATTGCGGGATCTGGCTGCCGGTTTTAAAGGATTTACCGTTTCACTGTATGCGTCAGACGAAGTGACCCCTGCCATGGAACGTATCAAACGCTATATGCAATCTGCGTTAAAGAACGGGTACTCTGTCACTATACGCGTCATAGATCACGTCATGAAAACAGTCGGCCGAATTTCAGCGGGCATTGATTCGCTGACGGGAAAAAACAATGTCATTCAATTATCGTTAAACGAAAAGGTGACAGCACAGCTGGCTGCAATGCAAAAGAATATGCCGGACGTCGGAAAAGCTTCTGCATCTGCTGCTCCTGCTTCGCCGAAAAACGATTTTTCAATGCTTGACTCCATTGCAGACACCTTCATGAAAAAAGTCAATGACATCGCATCCAAATTTTATCCGGAAACAATCATAGCGGAACTGGATAAATTCGCTGCAAGCTTTATGAAGAAAGCGGACGAAATCGCAAGCAAATTCAGCCCGCAAACGATATTAGCAGAACTCGATAAGTTCACGACCTCATTCATGGGGAAAGTAGACGAAATCGCGAGCAAATTCAGCCCGGAGACGATATTAGCCGAACTGGACAAGTTTACGACATCATTCATGGGAAAAGTGGATGAGATCGCGAGCAAATTCAGCCCGGAGACGATTTTAGCAGAATTGGACAAGTTCACGAAATCATTCATGGGAAAAGTGGACGAGATCGCAAGCAAATTCAGCCCGGAGACGATATTAGCCGAACTGGATAAGTTCACAACGTCATTCATGGGAAAAGTAGACGAAATCGCGAGCAAATTCAGTCCGGCAACGATTTTAACCGAACTGGATAAGTTCACAACGTCATTCATGGGAAAAGTGGACGAGATCGCAAGCAAATTCAGCCCGGAGACGATTTTAGCAGAGCTGGACAAGTTCACGACCTCATTCATGGGAAAAGTGGATGAGATCGCAAGCAAATTCAGCCCGGCAACGATATTAGCCGAACTGGACAAGTTCACAACATCATTCATGGGAAAAGTAGACGAAATCGCGAGCAAATTCAGCCCGGAGACGATTTTAGCAGAACTCGATAAGTTCACGAGCTCATTCATGGGAAAAGTAGACGAAATCGCAAGCAAATTCAGCCCGGCAACGATTTTGGCAGAGCTGGATAAGTTCACAACGTCATTCATGGGAAAAGTGGACGAGATCGCAAGCAAATTCAGCCCGGAGACACTTTTAGCAGAACTGGATAAATTCGCTGATTCGTTTATGAAAAAAGTAGACGGGGTCGTAAGTAAATTCAGTCCGGAAGCCATATTGAAAGAACTGGATAAATTCACTGATTCATTTATGAAAAAGATAGATGACGTTGTCAGCAAATTCAGTCCGGAGACCATATTGAAAGAGCTGGATCATTTTACTGATTCGTTTATGAAGAAAGTCGACGACGTTGTCGGCAAATTCAGTCCTGATAAGCTAATCGACCGCGCCGAACAATTTGTAAATGACACGATTGACCGAATTTCTGAGAAATTCGATTTTCTCAATCCGGATAAGATTTTGGAAAAAGTGGAGCAGTTTACATCCTCACTGTTCGGAGGCATTGATAAAAAGTTCGGCAAATTCAGTCCTGATGCGATCATCGAAAAAGCCGAGGCATTTGTTGATAAAATTGTCAGCAAGATTGCCAAGAAATTTGAGAAATTCAGCCCGGATAAAATCATCGAAAAAGCCGGGGAATTAATAGAAAAAATATTATCAGGAATCGCTGAAAAATTAGGCAAACTCAATATCGGCGGATTATTAGGAGGCGGCACGAAAAAAGAAAAGAGTAAGGGCGGCCTTACTGCCGGCGGCTCCAACGGCCCGAAGCGTCCTGATCTGACAAAGGGTTCACAGCGCACGGTAACAGCGCCAAAATCTTCAGGAAAGTCAGCAAAAAAAACCGGCGGGGCTTTGGGGGGCTGCTGCTGCTGTACCGGAGTGACGAGGGGCAAAAGCAGTAAAGTCGAAGGGCGAAATAAATCCTCGAAAAAAGGTTCCTCCGTAAAGGAAAGCAAACAGGCATCCGTAAACACGCCGAAAACAAAAGGGGCAGGTAAAGGCATCGGCGCGCTTTTGAAAGGCTTGGGAGATTCAAAGGCGCTAAAAGGCGGTATGAAAGGGTTAAAAGGTGCCGCTAAAGGAATTCCCGGCATAGGTGAATTGTTATCACTTACTGATTTAGCCGGCATCAATAAAGATAATGCAGGAGAGAAGGTCGGCTCAGCAGGCGGCGGTCTTGCCGGAGCCGCGGCCGGAGCGGCAATCGGCAGCGTTGTTCCCGGAGTGGGCACATTAATCGGCGGCGCGGTAGGCGGCATCGCCGGCAGTTTAGGCGGTTCCAGCTTGGGAGAGGCCTTTGATTCAGGAGCTTTGAAAGACACGTGGAATGATATTTCCAAAGCGGCGCAAAGTGCTTGGACAACAATACAAGATACTTGGGGAAGCGTTTCATCCTGGTTCATGGAAAATGTATGGACGCCGGTTTCATCGGCTGTCGTCGGAGTGGCGACCAGCATCTGGTCAAATATCGTGAATGCGTGGACGACGATTCAAGGGATTTTCAGCACGGTGTCATCCTGGTTCATGGAAAATGTATGGACGCCGGTTTCATCGGCTGTCGTCGGAGTGGCAACCAGCATCTGGTCAAATATCGTGAATGCGTGGACGACGATTCAAGGTGTCTTCAGCACAGTATCCGGCTGGTTTATGAGCACGGTGTGGGGGCCCGTAAAATCGGCTGTCGTCGGAGTGGCGACGTCCATTTGGAGTAAAATCACAGGAGCTTGGGATAAAATTAAATCTGTTTTCAGTACGGTTTCCGGCTGGTTCATGGATACTGTCTGGAATCCGGTGAAAGACATGGTGAAAAATGTCGGTAAAGGAATATCAGATGCTTTCCAGACTGCTTTAGATACGGTAAAGGATATATGGAAAGGGTTAAGCGGATGGTTTGAGAAACATATAAAAGAACCTCTTGTAAAAGTGGGAACAGCCATATCAGATGCTTTTTCTGCAGCATTCGACTGGGTGAAAAAGATTTGGGATAAAACCGGCGGCAAAATGATTTCAGGCATAATGAACTTTGTCACAGGAGGCGGCGGAGATAAAAAGAAAACGGACAAAAACGCCACGGGCGGCTACATTACAAAGCCGACCATTTCCTGGATCGGTGAAGCCGGTAAAGAATTTGTCATTCCCGTTGACAACAATCGCGGACGCGGAAAGATGCTGCTTTCACAAGCTGCGTCTAAGCTCGGCATGCGTGTTGTCGATGATATGGGCGCGGCTTCGGCTCAGTCTTCTGCTGTTCCGGCGGGAACGGGCGGTGTTTCTTCTTCTGCATCTGTGTCGGCCGCAGCGTCTGTAGAGGCATCCGGACTTGCCGGGACGGCTTCATCACTCGGCAAACAGTTTACTGAAGGCTTTGACAGCGGAATCAGCAAAAAAGCGGTGGATATGGACGGCTGGAAGGAAAAAAACATCGGAGCGCCGTTCAATACCCTCATTTCGTCTTCATCCGGTTACGGAAAGCAAGTCGTTGCGGGCTATGCCAAAGGTCAGAATACTTCACCGACGGGCACCGATTCATTTTTAAAAACGAAGGTGAAAACACCTTATCAATCGGCGGTTAATCAATCGTCATCATGGGGCGCCGCAACGGTGAAAGGATATTCGGCCGGACAGAATGCAAAAGATACGGGAACGTCGCAATACGTAAGCACACATATCAATAAACCGTTTGTGCAATCAAGAGATTCCGCGAACGGCTGGGGGTCAGGCCTGATCGGACACTTCGTATCAGGGATGACTGCAAAAGGAAGCGAAGTCAAACAGGCGGCCAAAGATATGGCCAAAAAAGTCGAGGACGCATTCAGGGAAGAGCTTGATATTCACTCTCCTTCCCGTGTCATGATGAGCCTCGGGCGCTTTGCTTCAGTCGGCGTCGTCAAAGGGCTCGGCTCAGTTGACGTGAAAAAATACGCCGAAAAACAGGCAGGCTCGCTTGCAGCAGCCTTTTCCGGCATGGGTGCAGCGGGAGGAAGCGTCAAAGAGTGGCTTTTGGCCGCAATGAAAGCAACCAATACGCCGATCAGCTGGCTTCCGGGATTAATGACGATCGCACAGTATGAGTCAGGCGGCAACCCTAATTCCATTAATCTATGGGACAGCAACGCCAAAGCCGGACACCCGTCACAGGGGCTTATGCAGACGATTCCGAGCACCTTTGAAGATCACAAAGCGCCGGGCATGAATGATATCAGAAATCCAATTCACAACGCCGCTGCCGCTATCGGCTATATTAAAAGCCGATACGGCTCGATCAGCAATGTCCCCGGGATTAAAAGTATGGCTCATGGAGGCCCTTACGTCGGTTATGCCAATGGGGGTCTGATTACCAAGGAGCAGATCGCCCGTGTCGGCGAAGGGAACAAACGGGAGTGGATCATCCCTGAAGAGCGGGGCATCCGCGGCCGTTATCTGCTGCAACAAGCCGCTCAAGCGCTCGGCATGGAAGTGTCCGATCCGTCCCAGACGGAACCGGCGGCGCTTTCAGCCGGCACGGTTTCCGCAGCCGTTAAAGGCGGCGGACAAACCGTTCAAAAAATGGGAACAAAAGAAATTAAAATCGAATTCAGCGGCGATCAGCATTTCCATAACGGACAGGACGCCGACAGCCTCGCCGCCAAAATCAAACAGGCGCTGATTGATGAACTGCAAAAAGACATTTATACCGGAGCAAAGGGGGCCGTTGCTTTTGACTAAATCTGTTTACGAATTTTGGCTGTCTCAGGGGAAGGACAAGCTCCGGCTTCCCGTTCTCCCTGAAGCGATTGATATCGCAAACAGCGTGCAGAATGATTCCGTGAAAGTCACCGGACTTGGAGAGGTGACGTTTATCGAAGAACTGGGAGCGAAAGAAATTTCGTTCTCTTCTTTTTTTCCGAAACGGTACAGCCCGATTGCCGAATATCAAAGCATCCCTTCGCCGGAAAAAGCCATTTCAGCCATTGAAGCATGGATGAAAGCGAAAAAACCCGTTCAGTTTTTGATTACAGGAACAAAAGTTAATGTCACATGCAGCATTGAAAGCTTCAATTACAGCGAAGGTGACAATGAAATCGGCGACCGGAATTTTGATATCGTACTGAAAGAATATAAAACCGCTTCGCCAAGAAAAATCAAACAAAAGAAAAAAACGAAAGTGAAGCGCCCGTCCAAAGTTTCACCCAAAACATATACCGTCAAAAAAGGGGATACGCTTTGGGACATCGCCGGTAAGTTTTACGGAAAACACACGGAGTGGCGGAAAATCTGGAACGCGAATAAAACCGCCATGATTAAGCGCAGCAAAAGGAATATCCGGCAGCCGGGGCATTGGATCTTCCCGGGGCAGAAGCTGAAGATACCGCAATGAAACGGGTGAAAAGATGATTGAACTATTTGTCATAAAAGAAACGGAGTGGCTCGAGCTTGTCACAGAAAGCGTAACGCTGGAAGGACACAGATATCAGGCGCCCCGCTCCATCGAAGCGACGATTGTCGTAAAGCAGGGCAGCCAGACGTATTACGGTGTATCAGAGGGGGATACGGTTTTGTTCAAATGGAACGGAAAAGAACTATTCCGCGGCATTGTCTTTGCAAGAACGCCCGATGAGCAAACCATCGCCTTCACCGCATACGATATGCTTCAATACCTTGTGAAAAACCAGGACGTTTACGTGTTTTCCAACAAGCGCGCCGATCAAATATTGAAAAGGATCGCCAGCGATTTTCAAATTCCCGTCACATCCATTGCCAACACAGGCCATACCATTAAATCACTCGTTTTTAAAAATGATACAAGCCTTTACGATATGATGCTAAAAGCGTTAAAGCAGACAAAAAGCCAGACGGGGCGCAATTATCAGCTCTATTCAGAAAAAGGCAGGCTCGGCTTGCGTGAATGGCCGGAGCCGTCTGACATATGGGTGCTGGAAACAGGAGTTAATATCACAGGGTATCAATACAGCACCTCAATTGATGACACCGCAACCCGTGTCGTCATGCGGCTGCAAAAAGACGATAAAACCGTGAAGGCTTCCGCGTCAGACAGCGCGGGCATGAAAACATTCGGCGTTTTGCAGTATACCGAAACGGTTTCTGACGACATTAATGAAGCCCAGCTGAAACAGCGCGCAAAAGTGAAGCAGGCTGAGAAAAAAGGCGTTAAGAAAGAGCTGAAAAATATACAGGCGATCGGTATTCCTGGGTTGGAAAGCGGATTGCCTGTCTATATCTCAATTCCGGAAATCGGGCTGAAGAAAACCTATTATGTAGATACGGACCGCCATGAATTCCAAGGAACAAAACATACCATGACGATTGACGTCACGGAGAAAAATTCACTTCCGGAGGGGACATCCTGATGAGATTAAGTGATGCCATTAAACATTTAGCCGTCGGAGCGGTTGACGCCGAAGCGCCGGTGGAGCTGATGCCGGCCGAAGTGACCTCCGTTTCGCCGCTCGAGCTGAAACTGAAAGATCACGACAAACTTTTGATTCCGTCTGATGCACTCATTGTGCCGAAGCGGCTGAGATCCGGGGGAGAGGATCCGCTTCAGACGGGAGATCGGGTGATGACCGGCGCTTTAACAGGAGGACAGTCTTTCTTTGTACTAGACAAAATTTAACCGTCATCCGGACGGAGATGTACGAGAATATCAGCCTATTAAAGCCGCTTCATCATCCGAAGAGGGCTTTTTTACATGATCAAATCAAAAAGGAGCGGGTGCAATGGCCCTGACACCGGAAATCGAATTTGAAGATTTGGAGGATGCGAGTGAGGCTGTTGAGACTTCACAAACCTACCGAATTGATTTTGAAAACAACCGGATTACCAATGAACTGATAAACGGACTGGACGCAATCAGACAATTCGTCTATATCGCTCTTCACACAGAACGGTATTCATATTCGGTTTTCAGCCATGATATCGGAAATGAACTGCAGGAAGTGCTTTCAGATCAGAACACGACGGATGCTTATAAAAAAATGGAGATTCCAAGACTGATAGAAGAAGCCTTGCTGTATGATGACCGTATTTTGGCCGTTACCAATTTTGAGATTGAGAAAAAAGATGATGCCTTCATCGTCTCTTTTACCGTTGAAACTGATGAGGGCATGCTTGAGATAGAGGAGGTGCTGGGTGAGGATGTTTGAAGCTCAGACGTTTGACGACATTATGGATAGAATGCTGGCGCGCGTTACGGCGGATATTGATACGAGAGAAGGCAGCGTCATTTACAATGCGCTCGCGCCTGCGGCCGCTGAGCTCGCAAAGTCTTATATTTGGCTGGATACCGTGCTGGAGCTCGTGTTTTCCGATACGGCTCAGGGAGAATTTCTGGACAGGCGTGCTGCTGAAGCGGGAATTGAACGAACACCTGCCACAAAAGCGGTCAGAGCAGGAGAATTTACAGCGGGCATCACCATTCCGTCAGGCTCCCGTTTCTTCGTTGATAACCTGTATTTTCAATATACGGGAGATGGGACGCTTGAATGTGAAACAGCCGGTGAAGCGGGCAATGCCGGCATTTCAGGGCAGAACCTGCTGCCGCTTGATACGATACCCGGGCTTGAGAAAGCAGTCGTGCGCGATATATTAATTCCCGGCCGTGAGGAAGAAGATGACAACAGCTTAAGGGCGCGCTATTTTACCCGTGTCCGCCGGGAGGCAGTCAGCGCAAATAAACAGCATTATAAACAATGGGCCGAAGAGGTTGACGGCGTCGGCAGGGCGAAAATCTTCCCGCTTTGGAACGGAGACGGAACGGTGAAGGTTGTCATCACAAATGCGAATTTGGAACCGGCATCAGATATTCTGATCAAAAAAGTAAAGGATTATATTGATCCGGACGAAGGGCAGGGAGAAGGACAGGCGCCGATCGGAGCGGCAGTAACGGTGGAAAGCGCCGTATGGAAGGAAATCGAAATCTCCGCTTCCGTGCTGCCTGAGCTGAACAGCTCGATTGATGACGTAAAAGCGGAGATTGAAAAAGGCGTCCTGAATTTATTTAAGAAAATGGCCTTCGAAGAAAACACCGTCCGTTTATCACAAATTAACAACATCGTTTATAACTCGGCATCCGTCAGTGACTACGCCGATATCAAAATGAACGGTGCAGCGGAAAACCTCGTGCTCAGTGACGTGGAAATTCCTAAACTCAAAGAGGTGACAATCCTTGAGCAGACTCGATGAGATGACGGCGTACCTCCCGCCGTTTTTAACCCGATTAAAGGAGATGGCACAACTGCTTGAGGCGGAAGCTCCCGAGTTTGAGCGGCAGAATAACGATATTTTCGATTTGACAGATCAGCTCTTTATCACGACGGCGACGTGGGGGCTTGACCGCTGGGAAAAAATATTAAAAATACCGCGGGAATCAGGTGACACGGAGGATATGAGACGGCTCAGGCTGATTTCAAAGATGTCGAATATTCCGCCCATCACACATCAAGCGATCGAGCAGGCGCTAAACCGTTTTTTAAAACATCCGTCAGCTTACGTTCGGATGTTTCCGGGGCAGTATCGTTTTTATGCCGATATCGGGCTTGATGACCTGCAGCACATGAACGAGCTGATTGAAACGCTTGAAAAAATCAAACCCGCTCATTTGGCGTATACACTGAGAGCCGCATTAAACGAAACACTGGAAATCAAAGACCGGGTCATTCTCAACAATCGGAGATACCGAAAAGTCAGTGAACTGAAGGTCGGTTATTCCGTCACACTCAACAATAACGAGGTGGTCTTACCATGATATCAGCCGCTTACAGACAGCGTGCCGCAGCCGATCTGAAAAACAGGATCACAAAAGTGCTGTTAAACGGAAAAGAAACTCCGATTGCGGACATTTCCGTAAAAGATGCCGCAGTCACCGTTCTCACACGCAGGGAAGAAGACGTCAAACACATTGAAACCGTGCAGATGCTTGACGAAACAGGAAGCGTCATCACAGAACGAAAAACAAATTTAGATCTCAGTAATAACAGAACGCTTGATTTAAGATTTACCTTTGAGGTGGTGTAACGATGGCTTACGAAGAAAAAACAGACTGGCTTCCGGACGATCCGATTAACGAAGATGACGTCAACCGCTGGGAAAAAGGCATAAATGACGCACACACGGATCTGGCGGCCCATAAAAACGACATGAACAACCCGCACAAAACGACAAAGGCGCAAATCGGCCTCGGAAACGTGGATAATGTCCAGCAGGCAGCAAAGAAAGATTTTGATCAGCACAATCAAGATCTGGACCGGCATGTGACGAAGGAAGAGCGCCAGAAGTGGAATAACGGGCAATTGTCTAAAATGACAAAAGATAATGGCTCCGCTTTTATTGATATCTCTGACGGACAGGATTTTCATCAGACCGCTGCCAGCCAGAATAAGGCCTTTACTTTCTCAGCGGCTGCAACTGGAGTAAATACCCCGCCTAAACCGTCAGAGGGTATATACTTTTATTCTTCAAAGAATAACGGAGAGGCGGCCGCTTTCTCAGATGACGGGGGATTTTGGAGAAAAACGCTGAAAAACGGCATCTGGACGGAATGGATGCCATTTGAAACCGCTGCCGGAGCACAAGCAAAAGTAAATGAGCATGCCGACAAAACAGATCTTCATGTAACCAAGTCTGACAAAGACAAATGGAATGCAGGGCAGTTATTCAATCTGACTGACAATGACGGGAATGCTAAAACGGTAACGGAAACAAACTTAGACAATATAAAAACGTCCGGTATCTACTATATATCAGTTCAGCATACGGAAAATAAGCCTGCGGAATACGGACAATTAATTGTAATGCAAAGAACCCGCGGAGCATCACCGACGTTTGTCCAAATGTTTATAGACACAGTGACCGCCGGAAATCCCATATACGTCCGAAGTTTCAGCACTAAAGGCGTATGGTCGGAATGGAGCCAAAGAGAAACAGATGCAGGCTCTCAAGCAAAAGTAGACGCTCACGCTAATAAAAAAGACATCCATGTCACACAGGCGGATAAAAATATGTGGAACGGGGCACAGCTTTCGAAAATAACAAACGATAACGGCGGCTATCTTCTTACAATTGGTGATGATGATAACTTTCTTGAAAAAATCGTTAAAAACGGCAGGGCGTTCGGCACCTTTTATTCAACCGGCAAAGCGGCAAACAGTCCGAGCAACGCTTCGACCCGCGGCATGTTTCATTTTACCTCTCTTGACAGTGAGGGAAAGGGAACGTTTGGGTATGTCATTGCCGTCGATTATAAAAATAATATGTTCACGAACTATTTGGATTTGAACTTGGGCTGGCAGGGCTGGCGGCGCCTCGTTACTGAACTTGATACTGAGAATGTACCTTGGATCAATGTTCCTTATAAAAATGGCGCTAAATCAGGAGACAGGCCGCTTCAATACCGCAAAGTGGGAAACACCCTTCACCTGAACGGACACGTTCTTACGGACAGAGAAGTGGTATTCGGGAGTGTGCCATCCTCTTGTGCGCCGGCCAAAGGCGTTGTGACGATGGTTGCAGCCAGCGGCACCACCGGTTACAGCAAATTTATTATTTATTCTAATGGAGATATGAAGCTGACGGGAATTATGGCCAATATAGAAAATAACGTGAACGGTTATTATATTGACCTTGTTTTGGCACTCACGTAAAGGAGCGAGAATATGAAATTAATATTTCCGTATGACAATGACAACATTTATACAGGCACTCCGGTTGAGCTTTATCCGGATTCTGAGACAGGAGATTATATGATGCCTCCTAACGCTGCGGACTTTCCGCCGGAAATAAACGGCGAAGGCATGTGGCGCCCATTTTTTGATGAAGAGAAACAAGAATGGGTGGAAACGGCTGACGAAGCATATAAAGACAGCTTAAAAAAAGATACGGCTCCCGATTCAAACCAGCTTGCAGGCCTCGGCGGACAGCTGGCGAATGAGAAATTGGCCAGAAAAGCAGCCGAACAAGCGCAGCAGTCACTCGGCAGGCAATTAGCGTCTTTAAAATTAGAATTATTAAACGTAAAAGGAGAATGAAAAAATGGAGAGACTTAACTTTTGGGTTTACGCTTTGTTTTATAAGTGGGCCTCAATAGAAATGGTAAAACAAGCTATGGGCTATGATGACTGCTCTGCCGAAGATCTGGCTGAAGGTGTGGCCGCGAAGTATATCACGCCTGAGGAATTTCAAGAAATAACGGGTGAAACATACGAAAATTATAAAAATGCTGTGTCATAAGCCAAACGGCTTTTTTTATTTGTCATTTTTAATAAATGAGAAAAGGAGGACGGCCGATGAAAAAGCATTCATTTGAATTTCCCGCCGATCAACTTGGCAGACCCGGCGCCGTAAAAGCTTATCGCGGTAACAAAAACGATTATGTCACACCTGTTGCTGATTTGTCCGGAATGGCAGAGCTTCTTACCAATACGCCGCTAGAAGCGATTGAAGTATACAGCCAATTCGGACAAGACCGTTTAGGAGCCGTCTTAATAGACAGAGTACAGGGGTGGGCTTATTCGGACCGCAGCGGAACTCTTTTTATCGAAGAGAGTGAGGATAACAATTCGTGGACGGCTTCACATTCTGTCGCAGTCAAAGGCGGAGTGCTGACCGCTTCGGGGTGGGTCAGCCTGACAAAACGATATTACCGGTTCCGTTTTGAAAATGGAAATCAAAAGCAGTCCGAATTTGTTTTATACCAATCTGTCGGTACGGGCGGTGATATGGCGTTTTCATATACAGACGTGATTTTTCATGAAAATGCAGCAGAGGCGGGCGAGGGAAGCATCTTCTCGGCGGGCGCTTGGAAAAAACTTCTCGTCGAAATCACCGGCACGGCTGAGTCGGGCCATGTCGCGTTTTGGGGGAGATCCATCTCGGGAAAAAATGTGCCGATCAGAGGAATCAGGTCTGATGACGGGACATCAGCCGCCGGTACGTCAGGCACAGAAGAAGTGTGGTCATTTGATATTGCCGGCTTTAAGGAAATCGTCATGGAAATCCAGAGCATTTCCGGCGGGAGCCTTTCTGTCAAAGGCACGGCATTTTCGTAAGAATGAAGCTTCCGAAGGGAGGTGAGAACAATGTAAGAGGGGGGAGCGGAAGTGCTTCTGGATGAACAAGCGGTGCAAAAAGAATTCGCAGGCATCAAAGGTGAACAAAAGGTGCTTGAACAGCGGGTAGCCGCATTAGAGCGGGTATCCGACCGGCAGGATCAGCAAATCATGACGCTGAATGAAAAACTGAACAAAATTGACGAAAACACAACATGGATTAAGCGGACCATTACAGGAGCGATCGTGACAGCAATCTGCACGGGCGTCATTGGCGGAGCCATCGCCATCATGTACAATCTGCTGCAAAAGTAAGGGGGAAATCGATATGAAATTCGCGGACAAAGGCACGGTCGTCAGGACGGTGCTTCTTTTGCTTGCTTTATTGAATCAAACTTTGCTGATGTTCGGCAAATCGCCGCTGAATATTCAGGAGGACCAGGTCAGCCAGCTTGCAGATACGCTGTATGCCGCCGGGTCGGCCGTTTTTACAATCATAACGACTGCCGCCGCCTGGTTTAAAAACAATTACGTTACAGCAAAAGGGAAAAAACAGCAGGCTTTATTAAAAATAAACAATTTATCGAAATAGGAGAGATGAGAATATGGTAAAAATCACACAGGATTTTATCCCGGCAGGAAACAATAACCGCCCAGGCTATGCAATGACACCGATTTACATTACGGTGCACAATACAGCCAATACCGCAGTCGGAGCTAACGCCAAAAGTCACGCAAGCTATGTGAAAAATCCCGATACACCGACAAGCTGGCATTTCACAGTCGATGATACGGAAATTTATCAGCATCTTCCGCTGAACGAAAACGGCTGGCATGCGGGTGACGGAAACGGGGACGGCAACCGTAAATCCATCGGTATTGAAATTTGTGAAAACGCAGACGGCAACTTTTCACAGGCCGTGGCAAACGCCCAATGGCTCATCCGCACATTAATGACCTCGCACGGCATCCCGCTTGCAAATGTCGTTGCGCACAAGCATTGGTCAGGAAAGCTTTGTCCGAGAAGACTGTTGGATACATGGGATGAGTTTAAAGCGGGAATCGGTTCTGGGGAAAGACAGACGTATACCGTCCAAAAAGGAGATACGCTGTCGGCGATCGCGCGGAAATTCGGCGTCAGCGTGGCCGATCTGCAGAAATGGAATAACATCGCTGACCCGAACCTGATTAAAGTCGGACAAGTACTGATCGTCAGCCCGCCGGTTGAAGCACTGTATTCTCTTCCGGACGAGGTGATTCAGCTGACAGAGCCGTACACGTCCGGCGAAAAGGTATACCAGGTGCAAAACGCGCTCGCCGCGCTTTATTTCTATCCTGAAAAAGGAGCTGTCAATAACGGAATTGACGGTATCTACGGTCCGAAAACCGCAGATGCCGTGGCCCGCTTCCAATCTGTAAACGGACTGACGTCTGACGGCGTCTACGGCCCCGCTGTAAAAGCGAAAATTCTGATGCAGCTTTAACAAAAAAGCTGAGTCCCGTTCACATTGCGGGATTCAGCCTTTCTTCTTTTTTAACCGGTTCAATAGCCTGAGATTCCTCGCCCGCATCCTCAGCGAATAAGCGGAAAGCCCGAAGCGTCCGTAATCCACAAACTTTACGCGCCTGACAATTTTCTTCACATCATCACCTGTCGCATCTCTTTGTTGGTTTTATTATATGAAAGATATGGAAAAAAGGAATAAGGACAAGAGCCGTGTCTCCTGTCCTTAGTGTAATCAAGCTTTTTTTTGTTTATACTTGTCAATCAGCCGCTCGTTTTCTTTGAAAATTCTGGCGGTATGAGGGCTGACCTGGTAACTTGCGATACTTGTCATTGAACGTTTTTTAAACATTTTGAACGGTTTCGCTCTTTGTTCCGGCTGCCCGTTTTGAAATGCCTGCTCCATTTAACCGTCACCTTCCTCTTCTATTGGCAGCATTAAATCATAAATGCTCGTTAGCGATGTGAAAAGCAAATAATCGAATTCCGTCAACAGGTTTTCCGACGTGAGTTTGATCACGTAATGGCGGTTCTGGACTGTAAACGGAATAAGCACAAGCCTGCCTTTTTGATCATAGTAGACGTCTTTACGGTTAAGACGGGACTGAACGTCCGCCGCATCAGGCATATGCTCCGTCAAGCGGTCCTTATCCGATTGTGCGGAATAGTCGCACAAGGAAGCCGTGACATTCATTTTTTCGGCATAAGCGGCCAGCAATCTGCTGATGCCTTCCGCATAAGCTTCTGTACTTCCATAATATACATGGATCGGTTCATTTTTCAACAGATATTGATAGGTTTTCAGTTTTTCAAGATAGGAGTGAAGCATTTCGTTATTTTCTTCTAAAATTTCCCGCGTATCCGTCTCTAATTCATTGCCGGCGAGCTTTTTGATATACGCGCTCAAAAAGATAAACGCATCAATAAGGGCAAAGCAGACGGCAACAATCAAATATTGTCTCCATGCGGCAAAGAGCGATTCGGGATCATATGTCCAATAGACCATGGAGCCCAGTACAAATAGTAAATACCACGTTTTACGGATGGCAAACATTTTTTCTTTTACCTTTGCCTCATACCGCCAGGATGCGTACACATATAAAATGAGTGCGGCCGCCATCGTCCACACCATGATCTGAAAAAACAAAAGCATGAGCATCCCTCACAATTTGAAAAATGGTCTGCTATGTTCATTCTATGTCATGACATCATTTTCCTGTCACAAAAAAAACCGCTTCTGTAAAGAAGCGGATGTCATCAGAAAAAGAGATCTAGGATGAAAAAGGCGATGGCGCCGAGTGTACCTGCAATCGGCAGGGTGATGACCCATGTAATGAGCATCCGTTTAGCCGTTCCCCAGTTTACGCCTTTTACGCGGTGGGAAGCGCCCACACCGAGAATGGAAGACGAAATGACGTGCGTCGTGCTGACAGGGAGATGAATAAACGTGGCCCCGAAAATAATGGCTGCGCCGGTTAAGTCGGCAGATACGCCGTTTACCGGACGGATTTTCATAATTTTTCCGCCGACGGTTTTAATGATTTTCCAGCCGCCGATGGATGTGCCGAGACCCATTGCCAGGGCACAAGAGAGCTGCACCCAAAAAGGAATGGCATCACTTTTATGTAAATTGGCCGTCATAAGCGCCATCGTAATGATACCCATCGCTTTTTGCGCGTCGTTCGTTCCGTGTGTATAGGACTGAATGGCAGCCGTCAAAATCTGCACTCTGCGGAAGCGTTTATTTGTTTTCGCCAGATTGCTGTCTTTAAAAATCAGCTTCACGATCGAATATACGATAAAGCCGAGAACAAAGGCGATGATCGGTGATAAAATAAGTGCTTCGATAATTTTAATGAACCCTTTATAATTAAGCGTTGCAAAACCTGACGCTGCAATGGCCGCTCCGGCGATCGCTCCGATAATCGCATGTGAAGAGCTGCTCGGAATGCCGAAATACCATGTGATCAAGTTCCAGACGATTGCGGCGAGTAAAGCCGCCAGAATGACAACTGACCCGTTGTCTAATGTATAAGGATTCACAATGTCCTTTGTAATGGTTTTCGCCACACCGGTAAATGTCATCGCTCCGAGAAAGTTCATGATGGCGGCCATGACGATTGCGTGCCGCGGCTTCAGCGCTTTTGTCGAAACTGAGGTGGCGATTGCGTTTGCGGTATCGTGAAATCCGTTAATGAAGTCAAATACCAAAGCGCATATGACAATTAATATCGTTAAAAGTAATAGAGTATCCATTATAACCCCTCGTTACGCGTTTTTCATAATAATGGTTTCAAGGTTATTGGCAACGCTTTGGCAAGAGTCGGCAATTTCCTCAAGCGTTTCGTAAATTTCGCGGTACTGAATCACTTTAATCGGATCGGTTTCTGTGCCGAACAGATTTTTTAATGATTTACGGTGCAGGTTATCACAGCTGTGCTCGTATTCCTTAATTTTAATGGCGTGAGGGTGAATGTCCTTCAATCGGTTTTCTGCAAGCAGTTCAATCGTGATTAAAATTTCCTTCGCGCACTCTCTGATGTATCCGCTGAACTTATCGATATGCTCATCGGAAGAAGTGATCGAGAAAATCTCCATCATTGCTGAAAAATGTTCGATTCCGTCAAGCACGTCATCGAGGCTGTTTGTCAGCTCAAGGATGTCTTCACGTTCAATGGGAGTGATAAAAGCTTTGTTCAGCTCTTTAATCATGACATGAACATGATTATCTCCTTTTGTTTCAAACTCTTTTAACGTATCGGCAAATTCCTTTAAAGTCGTCTGGTTCGTCACTTTAAAGTTGACAAAGTATTCTGCGGTTTCGTCTATGTTTTTTGCGATTTCTGTTAAAAGGAGTGAGAACTTATCTTTTTTTCTTTTTATCATTAAAAACCCTCCATTGTTTGAATGAGACAATGCACACATCAAATTATTATATAGCCTTTTGTCGAAAAAAAACAGATAAAGTCGAAAAAAACGCCTCTTGATTTTTTCGTAAAAACGTGTCTCATCCTGTTTTTCTTATGTTACCCACTTCGCCAAAAAAACGTAACATACTTCGAATTCAGACATCTTGCTTAAAAAGTATAACAAAAGATGTGAATTTGCTGTCAACTTTTGCACGTGATTTTGCCAGAAAAAAAACGGCTCCCGTAAAAGGAACCGTTTTTGTCAGTTTTTTCTGCCGTTTTTCAGCCAAAAATAAAGCGGCAGCCCGGCGAGGCCGATCAAGAGGGACAGCACGCAGCTCAGTGTATCTGTAATGATCGTGCTGATCAGCACAAACAGTGAACCCGCGATGGCCAAAACAGGAATGATCGGATACAAAGGCACGCTGTAGGCGCGCGGTTTTCCGCCGCTTTTTTTTCTGAGGATAAACACGGCGAAAAAGGCCATGACGTAAAAAATATAAATCATGAAAATAGAGATTTCAGACAGCTTATCGGGATTGCTGGCGATCATAAAAATAATGGCCAGCGCGATCTGAAATGACACGGCAATCCACGGGGTGCGGAACGTCGGGTGCACCCGCGAAATCTGTCCGGCAAACGGCAGCTGTTTCCGTTCCGCCATCGCAAACGAGACACGCGGAAAAGCGAGAATCTTTCCGTTTAAACAGCCGAAGATGCTGACGATGATTCCGACGCTGATCAATTTTCCTCCGATGTCGCCAAACAGCATTCCGGCAGCGGTGCCGGTCGCATTTTCACCGAGTTTGACGATGTCGGTCGCAGGAAGAATGTGCAGCAGCGCAAAGTTAATGAAAAGATAAATGGCGGTGACGACCAGCAGTCCGCCCGTCATCGCTCTCGGGAGCAGCTTTTCCGGATTTTTCATTTCGCCGCCGAGTGCCGCAAGCAGAATCCAGCCGTCATAAGCAAACAAGGTGGCCAGTATGGCAGCGCCGAAATTCATGTCCGACATGCTGCTTGTAACGGCTGTGAAAATATGCTGATCGCCTTTCCAAAGGCCGAACACGATCATGCAGATAATCGGAATCAATTTGCCGACAGTCGTAATTCCCTGGACGATGCCGCCATATTTCGTTCCGATAATGTTAATGATGCTTAAAAACAAAACGGCTGAAATCCCGATCAATTTAGACCAGCCGGAATCCCAATTGAACAAGTGCGCCATCAAAGAGCCGAAATACAAGCCGATTGCTCCGATAATGGCGGGGCCGTAAATGATAATTTGAACCCATCCGCACAAAAAGCCCCAAAATTCGCCGTACACTTCTTCGAGATATGTATAAAGTCCGCCCGTTTTCGGAATCTGAGTGCCGATTTCCGCAACGGTCAAGCCGCCGGCAAGCGTCAAAATGCCTCCTAACAGCCACGCGATAAGCGCAGTTTTCGCATCACCGGAGTAGGCAAGCACGGCGCCTGGTTTCATAAATACGCCGGAACCGATGATGGTGCCGATAACAAGTGAGAGGGCGATGGTAAGGCCGATCTCTTTTTTAAGTCCGTTCTCTTCAATCTGCATATCCTTTCCCTCCAGATGTAAAATCGTCATGCTGAAAAAACTATTTTCCATATTGTAAACCCTAATTGCTGAAACACGAATAAAATAAATTTTCTGATTTTGTTGTTTTCCCTAAAAGATAAAGGTTTCTTCTTTTAAGAAGGAAAAAATACCGTTTTAAAAGCGAACATTAATGGTTTTTTAATATCGAAGGTTCGTTATTTGGGGAGCGGCAGTCTGCAGACCGTCTGTGAAGCAGATGGGTTGACTTTGCGATCCGGATAACATAAATTGTATATATAAAATATCTCGAAATCGAGATAATTGACTGGAGGATAACATAATGAAAGTTAATGGAATACACCATGTATCAGCATTGACGGCTGATGCGCAGAAAAATTTAGATTTTTATCGGAACATCCTGGGACTGAAGCTTGTGAAAAAGTCCGTAAACCAGGATGAACCGACGATGTATCACTTATTTTACGGTGATGAAGCAGCCAATCCGGGATCGGAATTGACGTTTTTCGAAATTCCGCGGATTGCGCCGTTTCATGCGGGAACAAACAGTATTTCTTCAATCGGCCTGCGTGTCCCGGATGCACAAGCGCTGCAATATTGGAAAAAACGATTTGAAGAGCATCAGGTCGCTCATGGCGACATCATGACAATAGCGGGCAGAGAGACACTCGCTTTTTGGGATCATGAAGGACAGCGGCTTGTGCTGACAGCTGACGAAAAAGGAAAAGACATCGGTGAAGCGGTGAAGCAAAGCGGCATACCGGAAGAATATTCTTTCCGCGGTCTTGGTCCCGTTGAATTGACCGTCCCGTATGCAGAACCGACGCTGCGTGTGTTAACCGATGTGCTCGGCTTCACTGAAATCGGGAAAGAAACGCATGAAGACCGGGGCACGGTTACGGTGCTCGAATCCGGAAACGGAGGCGCGCGCACGGAAGTCCATCTGATTGAAAGAAACGATCTTCCGCGCGAGCGTCCTGGAAAAGGCAGCGTCCACCATGTGGCCTTCCGCGTTCAGAATGAAGAGGAGCTTGCTTTATGGCACCGCATCATTACGAAAGAAGGTTTCAGCAACTCAGGCATTGTAGAGCGTTATTATTTCAAAGCGCTGTACTTCCGGGAGCCGAACGGAATTCTGTTTGAATTGTCAACGGACGGTCCGGGATTTATGGTTGATGAAAAACCTGAAGAGCTAGGCAAAACGGTTGCGCTCCCGCCTTATCTCGAACACCGCCGTTCTGAAATAGAAGCACGGCTGAAACCGATACAGTAAATCAGAAATCATGACAGATGCCTCCCGGCTTGACGGGGGCATCTTTTTTTTTGCTTTTTTACCCGTTTTGTCATTCTTTTTACCTATTTGTAAACGGCAAAATAATTGTCTTTGTTTATTAATAAATTTTTCACATTTGGTTGTTACACTTGTTCAAAGTTAAACAAAAGGAGTGAAAACACAGGTGAAAATGAAAAAACGCGAGATAGACGCAGTCTTCATTCTCATTTTACTCGCTTCCGCATTCTTGAATATGTACAACATCTGGAATGACGATACGGTGAATCCTTATTACACCGCAGCGGTAACGAGTATGCTTCAAAGCTTTCATAATTTCTTTTACGCTTCATTTGACGCAGCCGGGTTTATCACGGTAGATAAACCGCCTGTTACATACCAGGTTCAAACGATCAGCGCGCTGATATTCGGTATGCACGGGTGGAGCGTCGTCCTGCCTCAGGCATTGGCGGGTGTAGGTTCAGTTCTATTCATGTACTTATTAATAAAGCCGACGTTCGGAAAAACGGCGGCGCGCATCGCCTCATTTGTCATGGCGTGTACACCGATCGCAGTAGCGGTCGCGCGGACGAACAATGTCGATGCTTTACTGGTCTTTTTCCTCTTGTTCGCCACCTGGCTTCTCTTTAAAGCGATCAGAAAAGGCAGACTGATCTGGCTTTTGGCGGCATTTTTTGTCGTCGGAGCAGGCTTTAACACAAAAATGCTTCAGGCTTATATGATTTTGCCGGCCTTCTTGCTGTTCTATATGATTGCGGCAAACACCACGATTAAGAAAAAAATCATTTCATTGGTAAGCGCGTTAGCCGTTTTAGCAGCCGTTTCATTGTCATGGCCGCTCATTGTTGACAATATTCCTGCCAGCAAAAGGCCATATGTCGGAAGCAGCCAGACAAACTCCGTATTGGAATTGGCTTTCGGATATAACGGGATTCAGCGGCTGACAGGGCAAAGTTCCGGCGGCGGCCAGGGCGGGCCGGACGGAAACGCATTGAAAGAGATGTCTTCTTCCGGCGGTTCTTCACAAATGCAAAAACCGCCTGGCCAGTCTTCAAGCAGCAGTTCAGCAAGCGGAAACAAACCACAAAACGGCAGTATGACGGCACCTCCATCTAACGGGAAAATGCCAAGCGGCGGTCAAGGAGGTCCTCCAAGCGGCGGAGATGGTCCCGGTGGCGGAGGAAAAAGCGGTGCAGGCACCGGCTCGAAAATGCAATCAGGTTCAGGAATGTTCGGAACGGGAACTCCTGGTCCGCTGCGCCTTTTCCAAACGGAATTATCTGATCAGATCAGCTGGCTCCTGCCGTTTGCGATTTTTGGAATGGCCGGTTTATTGATCGCCGGGGCGAGAGAAAGAAGACGATTATCAGCAGAACAGAAGGAAACGATCTTTTGGGCAGCGTGGCTTGTGCCGATTGCCGGATTCTTCAGTGTGGCGGAATTTTTCCACCATTATTATCTCATTATGCTGGCGCCTCCGATCGCGGCACTTGTCGGTGCGGGATGGGTCGCCCTCGTTCATCTGTACCGCAAGCAGGCGGGATGGAAAACTTGGCTATTGCCGGCCGCTATTCTTGTGACAACCGGATTTGAGCTGTTTATCCTCAGAAACTACAATGATCAAATCGGCGCAGGCTGGAGCATCGGAGCAGGCGTTCTCGGCGCAGTGGCAGCAATCGCCCTGTTCGTATTCAAACAGCGCCAAAAACCGCTAAGTTATTATGTTTCACTTGCAGCCCTTCTCGTCTTGATGGTCATGCCGATTTATTGGGCGAGCACACCGCTTCTGTACGGAGGCAACAGCTCATTGCCTGAAACAGGCCCTCAGCTCGCTTCAACAAGCGGAAAAGGCATGGGAATGGATAACGCATCTGTCAATACAAAACTGATCAACTATTTAGAGAAACATAACGCCGGAGCGGACTATCTATTTGCTGCAACCGATTCCAACACGGCGGCGCCTTACATTATTAAAACGAAAAAAGCGGTCATGGCGATCGGCGGATTCAGCGGGTCTGACCCGGCCATTACGCTGACTCAATTTAAAAAGCTCGTAAAAGAAGGGAAAGTAAAATACTTCTTAACATCCGGAATGGGCAAAGGCGGAAATAACGATATTGTGCAGTGGGTTGAGAAAAACGGAAAGAAAGTATCTTCAGATAAATGGCAATCAAGCACAGATCAGAAAACGAAAAATAGTGATCCGGCTGATACAAAAAGCAGCAAGGCCGCGGGTAAAAACAGCCGAATGAGCGGCGGGCCGGGCGGAATGAATCAGTCAGCTTCACTATACGAACTTCAATCTGATGAATAGGAGGAAAAAACATGAGCAGACATATTCAATATTCAATAGTCGTCCCGGTTTATAATGAGGAACCCGTCATTCAGACAACCTATCAGCGCTTGAAAGAAGTCATGGATCAAACAAAAGAGCATTATGAATTGATCTTTGTCAATGATGGAAGCAAAGACCGCAGTATTGAGATTTTAAGAGAGCAAAGTCTGATTGATCCGAGAGTGAAAATTATTGATTTTTCCAGAAACTTCGGACATCAGATCGCGATCACAGCGGGTATGGATTATGCAGAGGGGAATGCAATCGCCGTCATTGACGCCGATTTGCAGGACCCTCCTGAATTAATCCTTGATATGATTGAGCAGTGGAAAGAAGGCTACGATGTGGTGTACGCCGTCAGAACGAAACGAAAGGGAGAAACCTTTTTCAAGAAACAGACGGCCTCTATGTTTTACCGGCTGCTGCGGAGCGTGACTGATATTGATATTCCGCTTGACACCGGAGATTTCCGCCTGCTGGACAGAAAAGTCTGTGATGAGATGAAAAGATTAAAAGAAAAAAATCCTTTTGTCAGAGGACTCGTCAGCTGGGTCGGCTTTAAGCAGACTGCTGTAGAATATGAACGTGATGAGCGGCTTGCGGGGGAAACGAAATACCCGCTTAAAAAAATGCTGAAGCTTTCCATGGACGGGATCACAACGTTCTCTCATAAACCGCTCAAGGCGGCAAGCTATGCGGGAATGATCATGTCCGGAGCGGGTTTTCTCTATATGTTTATCGTTTTATACATGAAGCTGTTTACGAACAGCACCATTACGGGCTGGTCCTCTCTGATTGTGATACAGCTGTTATTCAGCGGCATCGTTCTATTAATGCTCGGAATGATCGGCGAATATATCGGAAGGATTTATGACGAAGCAAAAGACCGTCCGCTCTATATCGTGCAAAAAGCGTACGGCATGAAAAACGAAAAGATTTATCGGGACCAGCATATGTCTTAACCGAAACACCCTGTCCGGCCAGCGGACAGGGTGCTTTTATGTGAAATAAAAGCCTCGGGATGACAGAATGTCCCGCGGCTTTTTTCATTCATCTGCGGCCGGTCTGCGTGTGCAGAGAGCGCATGATCAGTCCGGTTCCCGAAAGTTCAGTAAAATGCTTGCACCCAGCGTCATACCTCAAGCAGCGTTTTGCTGAGGAAGCTGAATGCTCAGCTGCAGCAAGATCAGGCCTGTAACGACCAGCAAAAGTCCTGTTTGTTTCATGTGTAAGTATCCTCCTTTGTACACTAAGTCATACGGTTGATCCAGGCCTAAAGTTTCCGCTGTACATAAAAAATCCAAGGAGGCTGCCTTGGATTTTTGTTAAGAAGATGTTTCTTCTTTTTGAGTCAGTTTCATTTTTTTCGTCATTTCCTTGCCGTTTCTGATAATCTTCACGTCAACGGTGCTGCCGACTTTCGTATTCTTGTAGAGAATATTGCGGAGTTCGCTGCCCGTGCCGGTTTCTTTCCCTTTTAAGCTGATAATGATGTCTTCTGCTTTTAATCCGGCTTTGGCAGCAGGTGAGCCCTGCGCCACTTCTCGAATATAAACGCCTTTATTCAGCTGTTTGCCGAAAAGCCCGAGTGTGCCTTCCTGATAGTTTTGCGGCACTTGTTCCAAGTCGATCATGCTCACGCCGATATAAGGGCGCTCTACCTGTCCTTTCGTGAGAAGCTCTTCGGCGATCGGTTTTACATCGTTGCTCGGGATGGCAAAGCCGATGCCTTCTACATCACTTTCGCTGATTTTCATGCTGTTGATGCCGATGATTTTGCCGTCTGTATTTAAGAGCGGTCCGCCGCTGTTTCCGGGATTGATGGCGGCATCGGTTTGGATGACGTTGATGCTGGACTCGCCGGCTGACGTAGAGATCGAGACGGTTCTGTTTAAGCCGCTCACGATGCCTTGTGTGACGGTGCGGGAAAGGTCTTTTCCGAGCGGATCACCGATGGCGATGACGGATTCACCCGTTCTGAGAGCGGATGAGCTGCCGAAACTTGCCGTTTTTGTCACGTGTTTATCACTGATTTCTAAAACGGCCAAGTCTGTCAGAGAGTCGCTGCCGACGAGTTTAGCTGTTACATCGGTGCCGTCATATAATGACACTTTAAGGGAAGAGGCGCCTTCGACCACGTGGTTATTCGTAATGATATACGCTTTGCCGTTTGCTTTCTTAAAAATAACGCCTGAACCCGATCCCGTTTCCGCATCTTCACCCGATGAATTTGAGTTTGAATCTGAGCTTGATCCGAATCCGAATAAATCGGAACTGCTTTGCTGCTTCTGCAGATTGGTGATCCCGACGATCGCCGGTGAAATGTCTTCCACCATATTCGAAATGCTGCTTGAATTTGCCGATGAGCTGTTTGCCGATTTGCCGCTGTCTGATTCAGAAGATGTCTGCTTGGCGGTTACCGATGACGTTTCCTGAGCGGGAGCCGGATTGGAAGTATCTTGAGTCTGATGGTCTCCAAGCGGCGTAAATGTATAGATGCCGAGGGCGAGCCCTCCGCCGATCACTCCGCCGAGAAGCGGTCTGAACCAGCCGAAGCTTCGTTTTTTCTTGTCCTCGTCCGGCGCGGAATATCCGGCCGTCTGCGGGTTTTCTTTTACTAAAAGGACTTCCTGTTCTTTTTGGTCTGTCCGATTTTCATCACGATAGTTATCCATCATGTTCACTCCGTTTCTCTATTTCATCATAGCATGATTTGCCTATTATTACTGACTCCATCTTAAACAAAAAGTGTGGGATAATAATGAAAAGATTGTGGGAAATTGTGAAAAAGATGAAATCGGACGGCGGCGCTTTATATTGACAATTTCCATCGGATTTGAAATAATAAATGAGATATTATGTTCAATCCTTCACATGAAAAGATATGAAAATTCTGTCAAGCTAATGGGGGAAATCTGTTAGCTTTTTCACTTTGTCAAATAGTCAGAAAGGAGCTGTCACATGAAAGAAAAACATCACTGGATCATTTCTCTGCTCGCTGTATTGGCGGTCGGGCCGGGGCTGATGTCGAATACCGCTCTTTCGGCTGTCCAAAGCCTTGTCCGGCAGACGGTCGGCGGGGAAAACTTTGACTCTTTTCATCCGATTATTATCGGTAATATGGCTTTTGCCTTATTCGTGCCGGCGGGGCCGTATTTAAGAAAAAGATTCGGCTCCCGGCCTGTCTATATGATTTCGATGGCCGCGGGTGTCATCGGAGCGCTCCTTGCTGCTGTGACAAATGATATTTATCCGCTCGCCGCGGGCCGTTTTTTACAGGGAGCTGCGACGGGCACTATGCTGATGATTATGATTCCGATGCTGGTGCTTTCGTTTCCGATTGAGCGCCGGAATTACGCATTATTTGTGTTGATCGGCGGATTTTACGGGTCCGTTATTATGGGGACTGTTTTAGGCACGGCGGCGGCAAGCGCCGGCCATTGGCATTGGCTGTTCGGCATTTTTGGCCTGCTGTCTTTTTTCGGCCTCATTTTCAGTTATATGTGGCTGCGGGATGACGCTCATAAAAATGCTGAAAAATCTCCATTTGACGGCATCGGTTTTCTGTTAGCGGGTGTATCAGCCGTGCTGACCGCCTATACATTTATTCATCTGCCGAAATGGGGCTTTTCATCATGGCAGACATTGGCGGGATTTGGAGGAAGCATCGTCATTCTTCTGATCTTGCTGATCATGCAGTACAGAAACGAACATGCGCTGATTTCGATTAAACTTATGCTGATTCCAAAGCCGATTCTGGGTGTTTTCATGATCGCTGCGGGCAGTATTTCCATAGCGGTCAGTCTTTCTGCATTTCACGGGGAGCTTCAGACCGCATATCATATGTCACAAACTCAACTGATATTCCTTTATACGAGCCTTTTGGGAGGCGTGGCCATCGCCGCTGTCATCAGTGCATTAGCATATGATAAAGTCGGTCCGGGCATGCTCGGCATAACAGGCTCTGTTATACTGGTGTTCGTGAATTTCCAATGGATGACGGCGGATCATCATATACCGCTTATTCTATTTGCGGGGCTTTTCGTGATGCTGGCGGCCGGGACAGGGCTTATTGTGGCAGCCGGACTGATGGGAGCCGCGTTGGGCGGACCGCTTCCGGAACTGGTGAAACGCATGACGGCAGTTCAGTTTTTGAGGCTTTTCATTTATATGGGCGCACCTGTTTTAATAGGGTATTTTACGAAAAGAGATGCTTCCGGCACGCTTCGGCGCGCGCGCGGCACGCAATCACCGCATGATCTGCTGATGGGGACATACAGCGATTTGTTTCTTATTGCTTTCATCTTAAGCTTGCTTTTAGTGTGTTTATCATTTGTCATGAATGCGACCGGCATGGGACATAAGCTGGCGCATAAACCGCATGCCGTCCGTAAGCAGGCGGCTGAACAGCCTTCGCCGCAGGCTCCTGAACCGATCAGGCATCAGGTCATTCCCGATCATGAATACAGAAGTGCGGTCAGACAGTTTCAGCGTCATCATATAAGCAAAAACAGTATGTAACTTTTTCTATCAGCAAACCCTTTTCCCGGTGAAAAGGGTTTGTTTTTTCCCATAATGGCAGAATGGTATATTGCATGTTTCATCCTTTTTTAATATAATTTGTTAGAATATTCATAATTTAATATCGAAATTTTAAGTAAAAAAGGAGGCATTACATGAAACTGTATCTATCTGTGGATATGGAAGGGATTTCCGGGCTGCCTGATGAAACATTTGTCAATTCCCGCATGCACAATTATGAGCGCGGCAGGGTTCTGATGACCGAAGAAGCAAACTGGTGCATCGCAGAAGCGTTTAATAACGGATGCACGGAAGTGACCGTGAATGACAGCCACTCAAAGATGAATAATCTGCTCGCGGAAAAACTTCACCCTGAGGCAGAGCTGATTACGGGGGATGTCAAGCCGTTTTCCATGATGCAGGGGCTTGATGAATCGTATTCGGGCGTGATGTTTATCGGCTATCATGCGAGAGCGTCGATGCCGGGCGTTATGTCGCACAGCATGATATTCGGCGTCCGCCACTTTTACATAAATGATAAGCCGGTCGGTGAACTGGGGTTAAATGCCTATCTCGCCGGATTTTACGATGTCCCGGTCATCATGGCTGCCGGAGATGATTGCGCCGCAAAAGAAGCGGAGGAGCTGATCCCGAATGTGACGACTGCCGCCGTCAAACAAACCATTTCAAGAACCGCGGTCAAATGCCTGTCCCCTCAAAAAGCCGGACGGCTCCTGACGGAAAAAACAGCCTATGCGCTCAAAAATAAAGATAAGGTCAAACCGCTGACTCCGCCTGAAAGACCTGTATTAGGCATTGAATTTGCCAACTACGGACAGGCTGAATGGGCCCATTTAATGCCGGGCACAGAAATCATCCCGGGAACGACAATCGTTCAATTTCAGGCAAAAGACATGCCGGAAGCCTATCAGGCCATGCTCGTCATGACAGAACTCGCCATGAGAACAACATTCTGTTAAAGGGGTGAACGGCATTGCTGCGGTATTTTATCAAACGTTTTATCGCCATGATTATGACCGTCCTCGTCATTACCACTCTGACATTTGTCATGATGAAAGTGATACCCGGCTCGCCTTTTAACGAAGAGCGGGGCACAAACGAAGCGGTCCAGCGAAATCTCGAATCCTACTACCATCTGAACGAACCTCTTATCACTCAATACGCCATCTATCTAAAATCCATTCTTACCTTTGATTTCGGTCCTTCAATTAAAAAACCGTCAGACAGTGTAAACGCTATGCTTGAACGCGGGTTTCCGGTCTCATTTGAGCTTGGGATAACGGCGATCATCATCGCTGTTATTTCCGGACTCGCGCTCGGCATAATGGCCGCTCTCAGGCGCGGCGGCTTTCTCGATTATGCGGCCATGAGCCTTGCGGTGCTCGGGATTTCCATTCCGAATTTTATTATGGCTACGCTGCTGATTCAGCAATTTGCGGTTCATCTAAGATGGTTTCCGGCAGCTACCTGGACGAGTCCCGTTCACATGGTCCTGCCGACTGTTGCGCTTGCCGTCGGTCCAATGGCCATTATCGCGAGGCTGACAAGATCAAGCATGGCCGAAGTGCTGACTCAGGATTACATCCGCACGGCAAAAGCAAAGGGGCTTTCTCCCGTCAAAATTGTGATCAAACACGCATTGAAAAATGCTCTTATGCCTGTTGTGACAGTACTCGGGACGCTTGCCGCAAGTATTTTAACGGGCAGTTTCGTCATCGAGAAGATTTTTGCCATACCGGGAATGGGCAAATATTTCGTAGAAAGCATCAATCAGCGAGATTACCCGGTCATCATGGGAACGACCGTATTTTACAGTGTGATTCTGATCGTCTTGCTGTTTCTGGTTGATTTGGCATACGGCCTGTTAGACCCGCGCATAAAACTTCATAAGAAAGGGTGATCCTGATGAATCTCCCGCAAGAAACGGTAAAACACACAGAAGTGCCCGATGACTGGTTTCAGCCGGGCGCGGAAAGAAAGGGTGAAACCGAGTCGGTCAAGCGTCCGAGCCTGTCTTACAGTCAGGATGCGTGGCGGCGGCTTAAAAAGAATAAATTGGCGATGGCCGGCCTTGTGATATTATGCTGCCTGTTTCTATCGGCTGTGTTCGGTCCGCTGATATCACCGCACAGCGTGACAAGGCAGACGCTCGCCGAGCAGAATCTTCCTCCGTCTTTTTCACACTGGTTCGGAACCGATGAACTTGGCCGGGACGTGTTTACAAGAACGTGGTACGGAGCGAGGATCTCTTTATTTGTCGGTGTGATGGCGGCGCTGATCGACTTTTTGATCGGCGTCATCTACGGAGGCGTCGCCGGCTACAAAGGGGGCCGGACAGACAGCGCCATGATGAGAATCATCGAGGTTCTCTACGGATTGCCGTATCTGCTCGTTGTCATTTTGTTAATGGTGCTGATGGGGCCGGGGCTCAGTTCCATTATCGTCGCTCTGACCGTGACGGGATGGGTCGGCATGGCGCGGATTGTCAGAGGGCAGGTGCTGAGGATGAAGCATGATGAACACGTATTGGCTTCGAAAACGTTTGGAGCGAAAACATTTCGGATCATTAAGAAAAATCTGCTGCCGAATACGATGGGAGCCATTATTGTCCAAATGACGCTTACGGTGCCGGCGGCGATTTTTGCGGAATCATTTTTAAGTTTTCTCGGACTCGGCATTCAGGCGCCGTTTGCAAGCTGGGGAGTCATGGCAAACGACGGGCTGCCGGCGATTTTATCAGGCCATTGGTGGCGGCTGTTTTTCCCCGCTTTTTTCATTTCCTTGACGATGTACGCGTTTAACGTACTTGGAGACGGCTTGCAGGACGCGTTAGACCCGAAACTGAGGAGGTAGGAAAAATGGCGCAGCAAGTTCTTTCCGTTCAAAATCTGCATGTTACTTTTTCAACATACGGAGGCACTGTAAAAGCCGTCCGAGGCGTCAGCTTCGATTTATATAAAGGTGAAACGTTTGCGATCGTCGGTGAATCGGGCTGCGGAAAAAGCGTGACGTCACAAGCCGTGATGGGTCTTCTTCCGAAACATTCGGCAAAGATTGAATCCGGAAGCATACAATTTAAACAGAAAGACCTTTGCCGAATGTCGGATCGGGAAATGCGGGCAATCCGAGGGCGCGATATTTCTATGATCTTTCAGGACCCGATGACGGCGCTCAATCCGACTTTGACCATAGGGAATCAGCTCTCAGAAGCGCTGTTGGAACACCGCGCCATGACAAGAAAACAAGCTGAATCCGAAGTTCTCGCCATGCTGGATCTGGTCGGTATCCCGGACTCGAAATCCCGCCTGAAGCAGTACCCCCACCAATTAAGCGGGGGCATGCGGCAGCGGATCGTGATCGCGATGGCTCTGATCTGCGAGCCGGAAATTATGATCGCCGATGAACCGACAACGGCTCTTGATGTAACGATTCAAGCACAAATCCTTGAATTATTTAAGAAGATTCAAAGAAAAACAGGCGTGTCTATTATTCTGATCACACACGATCTCGGCGTCGTCGCTCAGACCGCCGACAGAGTCGCCGTCATGTATGCGGGGAAAATCGCCGAAATCGGCACGAGGCATGATATTTTTTACCGTCCGGCTCATCCATACACAAAGGGGCTGCTTCGTTCAGTGCCGCGGCTGGATATGGAGGATAGTGAGCTGTCGCCGATTGACGGGACGCCGCCTGATTTATTCGATCCGCCGCCGGGCTGCCCGTTTGCCGCCCGCTGCCCGGACAGGATGATCGTCTGTGAAAAGGTATACCCGGCAACAACCGTGAAATCCAAAAGCCATATCGTCAATTGCTGGCTTCAGGATCACCGTGCAGAGCGGCTGAAGCAGCAGCTGACGGCAGCAGAGGAAAAAGGGGGATTGAAATGAAAAAGAGATGGGCGATCGGTGTGATTGCTGTTGTTTCGTTTGCTCTGATGGGCTGTACAGCCAATGAACAGGCGGGGACAGAACCCGGCAAAGCAAAAGAACAGGGGGGTGAAACGGTGCTGCGGCTCAATAACGAAAATGAGCCGACCTCACTTGATCCGCCGATCGGATTTAATAATGTTTCCTGGCAGCCGCTGAATAACATCATGGAAGGATTGACGAGGCTCGGAAAAGATAATAAGCCCGAACCGGCCATGGCGGAAAGCTGGAAGGTGTCCGCTGATAAGCTGACATATACCTTCAATATCCGAGATAACGCCGAATGGACAAATGGCGATCCCGTTACTGCGGAAGACTTCGTGTACGCCTGGAAACGGATGCTCGATCCGAAAACGGGCGCATCTTCCGCTTTTCTCGGCTATATGATCAAAGGCGGGGAAGAATTTAACAGCGGAAAAGGCAAACAAGAAGACGTGAAAGTCACGGCAAAAGATAAAAAAACGCTTGTCGTCACATTGGCGGCACCGCAGGATTATTTTCTGAGCGTCGTGTCCAATCCGGCGTATTTCCCGATTAATGAGAAGGTCGCCAAGGCTGATCCGAAATGGTTCACTGAAGCAAAAACCTTTGTCGGCAACGGGCCGTTCAAACTGACGGAATGGAAGCATGACGACAGCATGACGATGGTCAAAAACGAGACGTATTGGGATAAAAAGACAGTGAAACTGGATAAAGTCACATGGGCGATGGTCAGTGACCGGAATACCGACTATCAGATGTTCCAGTCGGGGGATTTGGATACCGCCTTTGTGCCGGCAGAGCTGAGCGAGCAGCTGATGGGAGGAAAAAATGTCCGCACGTGGGATCAGGCCGGACTCTATTTCTATCGTTTTAACGTAAAAATGGAGCCGTTTCAAAATGAAAAGATCAGAAAAGCGTTCGCGGCAGCGATTGATCAGAAAGAAATCACGGATTATGTGACCAAAAACAGTGAAAAGCCGGCACATGCCTTTGTATCCCCGGGATTTACTCAGCCTGACGGGAAAGATTTCCGCGAAGCGGGCGGCAGTTTATTAAATCCGGATGAATCAGAAGCCAAAAAACTGCTGGAAAAAGGCATGGCAGAAGAGCATTATGACAAGCTGCCCGCCGTTACATTGACATACAGCACAAAACCGGAGCATAAGAAAATAGCGGAAGCGATTCAGCAGAAGCTCAAAAGTGTGCTCGGTATAGACGTTAAGCTCGCCAATATGGAATGGAACGTCTTTTTAGAAGAGCAGAAAGGACAGAAGTTCCAGTTCTCTCAAAGCTCATTTTTACCGGATTACGCAGACCCGATCAGTTTTCTAGAGGCTTTCCAGACGGATAATTCCATGAACCGCACCGGCTGGGGCAGCGCGGCATACGACGGCTACATCAAGCAGGCAAAACAGGAAGCCGATGCCAAAAAACGTTTTGCGCTCATGCATAAAGCGGAAAAACTGCTCATGAACGAGGCTCCGATCATTCCGATTTACTTTTACAATCAGGTGCATCTGCAGAACAGCGGCGTGAAGGGCATTGTCCGGCACCCCGTCGGTTACATTGATCTGAAGTGGGCGGAAAAGTCCTGATCTTACAGCGGAAACATACGCCGCTCTTTTGCCGTTAAAGGAGCGGCGTGTTTCACTTTTCAATCCGGAAAGGAGATTGAAAAAGTCATGAACCATAAACCGAAAGCACTGCAAAAAGGCGACACGGTCGGTGTGATTGCGCCCGCAAGCCCGCCTGAGAGCGGGACGCTGCAAACCGCGCTGCTGTTTTTAGAGAATGAGCTTGGCCTTCAAGTGAAACTCGGCCGGGCGCTGAAGACCCGTCACGGCTATTTGGCGGGAGAGGACCGGGCGCGTCTCGATGATCTCCATGACATGTTTAGTGATCAAAATGTCAAAGCGGTGATATGCGCGTGCGGAGGATTCGGCACGGGCCGCATTGCCGCCGACATCGATTTCGGCTTAATCCGCCGCAATCCGAAAATTTTCTGGGGATACAGTGATATCACGTTTTTACATACCGCCATTCATCAAAATACGGGGCTCGTCACATTTCACGGCCCGATGCTGAGCACCGATGTCGGGCTTGAAGATGCTGATCCCCTGACAAAAGCGTCGTATCATCAGCTTTTTACAGAAACGGAATTTACCTATACGGAGGACATTTCTCCCTTAGAGGTGCTGACAGGCGGAAGGGCCGAGGGAGAGCTTGCAGGCGGCAACTTGTCGCTCATTACGTCCACACTCGGCACGCCGTTTGAAATTGATACAAAAGACAAATTGCTGTTTATCGAGGATATTGATGAGGAGCCGTATCAAATCGACAGAATGCTGAATCAATTAAAGATGGCCGGAAAACTGTCAGACGCAGCCGGAATCCTGGTCTGTGATTTTCACCAATGCGAACCGAAGCATAAAGAAAAGTCGCTTACTTTAGAGCAAGTGCTGAACGATTACATTGTCAAATCAGGGAAGCCCGCGCTCAAAGGCTTTAAAATCGGCCATTGTTCACCGAGCTTCGCCGTTCCGATCGGAGCCCGCGCGGTTATGGATACGGCGGCCAAAGCGGTAACGATTGAATCGGGGGTTTCCGGAAGGGAGTGATCAGGCGTGAGGATTACAGATATTCAAACGGGACGGATGTCCGTGCCGCTGAAAAAGCCGTTTAAGACCGCTTTACGCACGGTTTACAATGCTGAATCGGTCATTGTGAAGCTCACTTTTGACAACGGTCTGACCGGCTGGGGGGAGGCGCCGCCGACGGTTGTCATTACAGGCGACAGCGCGGACGGTATTGAAAGCGCCGTCCACGATGTGCTGAAGCCGGCTCTCTTGGGGCGGAGCCTTTCCGGCACGGAAGCTGTTTTGTATGATACCAGCCGGCTGTTGGAAAGAAATCAAAGCGCAAAAGCCGCGGTGGATATGGCTGTATATGACGGATGGGCGCATATGCACGGACAGCCGCTTTACCGGCTTCTCGGCGGTTATCGGAATACACTGGAAACAGATTTTACCGTCAGCGTCAATTCTCCTGAGGAGATGGCGGGAGATGCAGACCGTTATGTGAACAAAGGATTTCATATTTTAAAAATAAAAGTCGGCATAGGTGACATATCGGACGATGTTGCGCGGATTCAGGCGATCAGATCACGTGTCGGCGGAAACGTCAAACTGAGATTGGACGCCAACCAAGGCTGGACGCCGAAAGAAGCCGTAACTGCGATCCGAAAGATGGAAGACGCCGGTCTCGGCATTGAGCTGGTCGAGCAGCCTGTTCACAAAGACGATATCGCCGGGCTGAAGCAGGTCACAGATGCCGTAGACACGCCGATTATGGCGGATGAGAGCGTCTTTACCCCCCGTCAGGCCTTTCACGTGCTGCAGACGAGAAGCGCCGATTTAATTAATATTAAGCTGATGAAAGCGGGCGGCATAAAGCAGGCGGAAACAATCAATGCGATGGCGGAAACGTGCGGCGTGGAATGCATGGTCGGCAGCATGATTGAGACCAAGCTCGGCATCACCGCCGCGGCTCATTTTGCCGCGGCCAAACGGAATGTGACAAGGTTTGATTTTGATGCGCCGCTTATGCTGAAAGATGATTTGATTCAAGGCGGCATCACATACAGCGGCAGTCAGATTGCGATTCCCGACGAACCGGGTCTCGGCATTACCGGTGTGTCGATACAAGAGGGGGCGAAAAGATGAGAGCAGCCGTTACAGCGGCAGCAGCCAACGTATGGACGCTGCCGTCATCTCCCCGTTCGTATGATGCGCCGATGCTCGAAAACCCGCCGCAGATCAGAAAATGGTTAGCGTCTATGGGATATGAAGAGCGGCTGCAATTATGCACAGACAACCTTGTCCAAACGCAAGCGCTTTTCGGGGAAGAAGTGATCATTCTCAAAGAGGAAGGGGAATGGGCTTTTGTCGCCGTTCCCGGCCAGCCTTCAAACAAGGATGTGCGCGGATATCCGGGGTGGATGAAAAAAAGCCAGCTTTCAAAAGACGGCTTTCATGCATCTTCCCCCGCCGTATGGATTACCAAACCGACAGCTTTTTTATATCACACAAACGGCAAACCGGACTTGGAAGTAAGTTTCTTAACGCGTCTTCCGGCATCAGGACGTGAGAAAGGCTTTTTCCGGGTGGTGACGCCGCTCGGAGAAAGGTTCGTAAATGAAGCTGACGCAGACGAGTGCCGGCATACGGAAGGACGGGCGGCCGATGTCATCGAAACGGGCATGATGTTTCTCGGGCTTCCGTATTTATGGGGAGGACTGAGCGGTTTCGGGTTTGACTGTTCCGGGTTTATGTATTCGATATTTAAAGCAAACGGCTATACCCTTCCCCGTGATGCAACGGACCAAGCAAAAGCCGGATGCGGCGCGGCGGTAAACGATATCCTGCCGGCTGACCTTTTGTTTTTCGCCTATGAAGAAGGAAAAGGCGCGATCCACCATGTCGGTTTGGCGCTGGGAGACGGCCGAATGCTGCACTCCCCGAAAACGGGAAAAACAATCGAAGTGCTGTCTTTGGAAGGAACCGTCTATGAAAAAGAATTATGCACCGTACGCCGCTGTATAAGCGAAAAGGGGGAATAGAAAATGACGGCATCTCCGCTCCTTGAAGTCAACGGGCTGAAAATGCATTTTGACGCAGGAAGAAAGAAAGCCGTAAAAGCAGTCGACGGTGTCAGTTTTCACATTAAAAGAGGGGAAACATTCGGACTTGTCGGAGAATCGGGATGCGGTAAATCGACGCTCGGAAGGGTTATTCTCCGTCTGTATGACCCGACGTCCGGTTCGGTATCATATGAAGGGACGGATATACACCGTGCCGCGGCAGAACAGCGGTCGGTCTTCTTCCGCAAGCTGCAGATGATTTTCCAGGATCCTTACGCCTCGTTAAATCCGCGCCTGACCGTAAGGGAAATTATTATGGAGCCGATGGAAATCCACAATCTTTACAATACAAGGAAAGCCCGTCTGATGATGGCGGATGAACTGCTTGAAGCTGTCGGGCTCCATCCGGATTTCGGCAGCCGGTATCCCCACGAATTCAGCGGCGGACAGAGGCAGAGAATCGGGATTGCCAGAGCGCTCTCTCTGCATCCCGAATTTATCGTGGCGGATGAGCCGATTTCCGCGCTGGATGTGTCGGTACAGGCTCAGGTCGTCAACCTTTTAAAAAGGCTACAGAAAGAGAAAGGGCTGACATTTTTATTTATCGCCCACGATTTATCAATGGTCAAGCATATCAGCGACCGGATCGGCGTGATGTATTTGGGCCGCATGATGGAAATTACAGAAAGCGCTGCGCTTTACCGGGAACCGCTTCACCCTTATACGAAGGCGCTTTTATCCTCAATCCCGATTCCTGATCCGCTTCTTGAGGACAAGCGTGAACGCATTATTCTGAAAGGGGAGCTGCCGAGCCCCCTTAACCCGCCGAGCGGCTGTGTATTCAGGACGCGGTGTCCTGAAGCGATGGAGCTCTGCGGTAAGATAACGCCTGAGCTTGAAGAAGTGAAGGCGGGGCGTTTTGTCGCCTGCCATTTATACAAAAAAGAAAGCTGACAATATAAAGTCAGCTTTCTTTTTTAATTAAACCTGATGCAGAAATGACACGCAGACCGGATACGGAACCGGAATGTCAGATTGAAGCAGAGTCAATTTGCCTGTTTCCGGATCACGTTCAAACAAAACCAGATTTCCCGTTTCTTCGTTTGACGCGACAAGGAATGTCTCGGAAGGGTCAAACGCGAAATCACGCGGCCAGTTTCCTTCTGTCGGCACCCATTCAAGAAGAGACAATTCGCCGGAATATTGGTTGATCTTATAGATGGCGATGCTGTCATGTCCGCGGTTGGCGGCATAAAGAAATCTGCCGTCTTTAGATATGCGGATCGCGCTGCCTTGCGATTTGTCCGTAAAGCCTTCAGGCAAAGCGGAAATGACCTGCAGCTCTCTGAATTCACCTAAGGTCGGGTTGTATTCAAGCGCGATGACTTCATTACTGATTTCCGTCATGACATAGGCGTATTTTTCCGCCGGATGGAAAACGATGTGGCGCGGCCCTGAACCCGGTGCGAAAGAGTGAGTTTTCACCTCTGTGAGCGAATCGTTTTTCATTTGGTAAGTATAAAGCGTATCCGTCCCTAAATCGACGGCTGCAATGTAGTTATGCTCAGGTGTATAGCCTGCGAAATGGGTATGCGGTTTCTCTTGTCTTTCATGAGGACCTGTTCCCGTATGAGCGGCTTCGGCAGCCGGCTCCCGCAGACTTCCGTCTTCATTGACGGGAAAGGCGTGCACTTTTCCGCTGTGGTAATTAGCGGTTAACACATATTCATGTTTATCATCAATGCTGACGTGGCATGGAGACGGGCCTTCAATCAGCTGGTGGTTCACAAAAGTTAATTCCCCGCTGTTCTGATGAATCTGATAGGCTGCGACGCCGCCTTTTCCGTCTGCCTTTTCAATGGAATACAGCATGCTGTTATCAGAATTCGGAGTGACGTATGTCGGGTTGCCGAGCTTTGCTGCCAGCTTCGGACGGCTGAGCCGTTTCGCTTCTGTATCAAGTTCAAAACAATAAATGCCTTCGCTTCCGCCTTTTGTATATGTTCCCGCGTATCCTATGTACTTAGCCATTCGGTTTCCCCCTTTAGAGTCTTGTCTTCTCTATATTAACGTATCTTGAAGGAAACTGCCTTGTAAATGTTTAAGATGTTCTGACAAGCGGCAAGGTGCAGCAGCGGAAGGAACCGCCTGATTTAATAATTTCGGAAAACTCGGTTTCAATGACTGTATAACCTCTTTTTCTGAGCTCGCGGTTCGTATGACGGTGCTGCGGCAGGCTGATAATTGTCTGATTGCCGATTGACAGGATATTCGGACCGAGCGTGAATTGCTCTTCTTCAGGCACTTCTATCATCTCAAAACGTTCGGCGAGAAGATCAATTTCTATCTGCCGCAAGCCATTTTTGCAGTATAGCGCCTCCGTTTCCGAGATCATATTAAATACACAGTCCAAATGTAAGAAATCTTCCTTGAGAGGGATCGGCACAACCGTCATCTCCGGCAGCGCCTCCCGCAGCTCCCGGACAGCCGCTTTATCCGTGCGCTCGCTCAGCCCGGCGTAAACGGTGCCGTCTGCGATCAAGATGTCGCCGCCTTCAATGTTCGCTTTTTTCAGTCGCGTATAGGGGATTTTCTTATTGTCAAGCAGGTTTTGAAACACTTTTTCTTCTCCCTGCCGGACTGAAGCCGCCATGTTTGAAATAAACGCCGTCTCGCCTAAGACAAATCCGATATCCCGGGTGAATACCTGCTCAGGCAATGCGGGATCGGCAGGCAGCAGGACGACTTCAATCTGATGAGATCTTAAAATGTCAATAAACTCACTATGCTGTTTGAGGGCAACGGGTATGTTAATATTTTCTTGTTTGAAATGTTTCTGCGTTCCGTTAATAATATCCTTGATGGCCATGTGTTCCGGCCGGCATAAGATGACTGTCTGCAAAGCATCAAACTCACTGCGGCAAGCCGGTTTCCGCGTGGATTTGGGAATGGATACGTCCATGTGATATCCTCCTATCGGTATTCAATGTGCGTTTATTATTCCCGGATGTGATGAATAATGAAACATTTATGAGAGAATATCTAACCAACTTAATATTTAAAATTTTAGACAAAACGGTCAAAGTATTGTTTAATAGGGTACAGATGAATGAGTCAAAACGACCAGACACCAAAGGGGAGTTTAAATAATATGAAGTTGCCAGAATCAAGATTTTGCAAAGAAACAAGGGTTGTTAAAACAAGCAGGGTTTTTCCGCTTGATACGAATAATCACAATACGCTGTTTGGCGGAAAGCTGATGAGCTACATTGATGATATCGCTTCAATTTCCGCGGCCCGCCACTGCCGATGTGAAACAGTCACGGCCTCAATGGACTCTGTAGATTTTTTGCGCCCCATCGGCCAACAGGATTCCGTATGCCTTGAATCTTACGTCACATGGGTCGGCACATCGTCTATGGAGGTGTTTGTCAAAGTCATTAAAGAACATCTGATGACGGGCGAACGCGAGCTTGCGGCAACGTCGTTTCTGACCTTTGTCGCGCTTGATTCAAACGGGAAATCGGTACCCGTTCCGCGGATCGTGCCGGAAACCGAGGAAGAAATCATGCTTCACAATACGGCCGTTCAGCGCGCCGGAGAACGAAAAAACCGCTTAAAACACAGCAAGGCCCTGGCCGAGGCGCTCGGAACAAATAAACCTTGGTAATCGTCAAACCGCTTTTTTAAAAAGCGGTTTTTTTATGCTGAGAAAGGACTTTTCCTGCCGGATCCATAATCTATTACAGGGAAAGGAGACGTGGCGTGCATGATGAAACATAAGTCTTCCGGCACCATCCTGACAACCGGGCGTATCCGTCTGCGGACTATGCGGGATGACGATGAAGAAAATTTGTACGGGCTGTTTACCGACAGAGAGGTCATGAAATATTATCCTTCTCTTAAAAGCAGACGGGAAACGAAGGAATGGATTGCCTGGAACAAACGATTGGCCGCAGGATACGGCGTCAGTCTTTGGATCGCAGAGGATAAAGAGACGGGCGCATTTCTCGGTCAATGCGGAATCGTTCCGCAGACGGTAAACGGAAACACTTTGATGGAAATCGGCTATATGTTTGCCCGCCGCCGCTGGGGCTGCGGCTATGCGACAGAGGCGGCGAACGCCTGTCTGGACTACGGTTTTCATACGCAGCAATACGGACGCATAGCGGCGCTGATTGATCCGGAAAACGCTGCCTCCGTCCGTGTCGCGGAAAAAATCGGTATGGTGCCCGGTGAGACCGTTACCAAATGGGAGAGGCAGCTGACGGTTTTTGACATCACATCTGACGTTGAACGTTTCGGCGAAATGTAGTATGATACGAACAGACATGTTTTCTAGGGTTCCGCATGTTTATACATGGCCTGGTCCGAGAGAAAACACATATGCGGACATATCCCGCATATGCACACGGAGGGAAAAAAGCCCGGGAGAGTCAATCTCATGTGAGACGACTATCCGGGCTTTTTTGTATTGTCCGGATACAGAAAGGGTGAAGAACATGAAATGGGGTTTAGTGGTCATAGCGGCCGTATTTGAAGTGGTATGGGTCACCGGCCTGAAACATGCTGATTCGGCACTGGCGTGGAGCGGCACGATTACGGGAATCATCATCAGTTTTTATCTATTAATCAAGGCGACAGACAGCCTGCCCGTAGGAACGGTATATGCGGTCTTTACCGGACTCGGGACAGCGGGCACCGTGCTCAGTGAAATCCTGCTTTTCAAAGAGCAGGCCGATCCGGTGAAAATCGTGCTGATCGGCGTTTTGCTGATCGGTGTCATCGGATTAAAGCTGGTCACACAGGATAAGCCTGAGACGAAGGAGGAGAAGGCGTAATGCATTGGATCAGCCTGATAGCCGCGGGTCTTTGTGAAATGCTCGGGGTCATTTTAATGAATCAATTTCAAAAAGAAAAGAAAGTCAAATGGATTCTTTTCATTATCGCCGGATTTGCGGCTTCTTTTTCCCTGCTTTCTTATGCGATGGAGACAATCGCGATGGGCACGGCCTATGCGATCTGGACCGGTATCGGCACGGCGGGCGGCGCATTAGCCGGCATTCTTTTCTACGGCGAGCAGAAGGATGCGAAGCGCATCTTTTTCATTGCGCTTATTTTATGCGCTGCCGTAGGGCTGAAAATTCTTTCGTAAATTGATTTTTATCAAATCTTCAGTATAATCTATTAGTAAGTTACGAATTATGAAGATACGAGGGATTAAAACAGATGAATTCATATATGACACAGCGGCTGAAAGAATACCGCCGCGGGAATGAGGAAAAAGGGCGCCTGCTTGTCAGCTGCCCCGACCAGCCGGGAATTGTATCGGCCGTGTCGGCGTTTTTGTTTGAACATGGCGCAAACATTATTGAATCAAATCAATACACGACTGACCCTGAAGGCGGACGGTTTTTTCTTAGGATCGAATTCGACTGCAAGGGCATTCGTGAGAAAAAAGAGGACTTACAGCAGGCGTTCGCCTCAATCGCCCAGACATTCGGCATGACATGGAGCCTGTCTCTGGCAAGTGAGCTGAAGCGGGTGGCGATCTTTGTATCGAAGGAGCTGCACTGCCTTCATGAACTGATTTGGGAATGGCAAAGCGGCAATATGATGGCCGAAATTGCGGTCGTTATCAGCAACCACGAAGAGGCCAAAGAAGTGGTTGAACCGCTGAATATTCCGTTCCATTACATGAAAGCTAACAAAGACATCCGCGCCGAAGTGGAGCGGCGCCAGCTTGAGCTGCTGGAGCGGTATAAGATTGATGTGATCGTTCTTGCCCGCTACATGCAGATTTTGACGTCTGATTTTGTATCTGCCCATCCGAATCGGATTATTAACATCCACCATTCATTTCTGCCGGCCTTTATCGGCGCTAATCCGTATAAACGGGCTTATGAGCGCGGAGTGAAATTAATCGGCGCGACCTCTCACTATGTGACGGACGATCTTGATGAAGGGCCTATTATTGAACAGGATATTGAACGCGTCGATCACAGAGATCACGCAGAGGATCTGAAGAATATCGGCAGAACGATTGAGCGGAGCGTGTTGGCAAGAGCCGTAAAATGGCATCTGGAAGACCGCGTCATCGTTCACGGAAACAAAACGATCGTATTTAATTAATGACGGTCCGCCGGGGAGGCGGACTGTTTTTTATGGATGAAAATGTCTTGACAAGAACCTGTTTTCTTTGCATAATATAAAAAAATCATTGAGCGTTGAAGAGGATCAGTACGCAGAACTTTCTGTGACAGAGAGCAAAATGGCCCGCTGAAACATTTTGCCGCATGAAACCTGCCGAACCTGCCTTGGAGTCCTGAGGGGAAAACTCAGGCGCGATAACCTGGCGTTACAGGAAAGCGGGACGCGTGAAAAACGCGTTCAAACAAGGTGGTACCACGGAAAGCCCATTTCGTCCTTATTTTTCAGGACGGAATGGGCTTTTTTTATTGACGAGAGCCGGTTTGGATTGATTGCCACGGAGGAGAAACGATGAAAAAACAAAGAATTGTTGTGAAAATCGGGAGCAGCTCGCTCACCAACAGTAACGGAAGTATTGATGAAGCAAAAATCAAGGAACATACGGAAGCCATTTCTTTATTAAAAGAAAACGGGCATGAAGTGATCCTCATTACCTCAGGCGCGGTGGCAGCGGGTTTTTCCGCTCTCGGCTATCCGTCGCGACCCGTTACGATAAAAGGAAAGCAGGCAGCTGCCGCAGTCGGCCAGACACTTTTAATGCAGCAATATATGGACCATTTAAAAAGATACGGTCTGACGCCGGCACAAATTTTATTAACAAGAAATGATTTCTCAAAAAGAGAGCGGTACAGAAATGCCTATGCCACTGTAATGGAACTGTTGGAGCGGGGAGTCGTGCCGATTATTAATGAAAATGATTCCACATCAGTCGAAGAGCTGACGTTCGGTGATAACGACATGCTGTCGGCGCTTGTAAGCGGTTTGATTCATGCAGACCAATTAATGATTCTCACAGACATTAACGGGCTGTACGATGCCAATCCGAATGAAAACCCGGACGCAAAGCGGTTCGACTATCTGAATGACATCACACCAGAATTGCTCGGATATGCCGGATCAGCAGGCTCAAAGGTCGGCACCGGAGGCATGAAGTCAAAACTTCTCGCCGCCCAGACCGCATTGTCGCTCGGGGTGAAGGTATTTATCGGAACCGGCTCCGGACGGGAAAAACTGATGGGAATTTTAGACGGAAAAGGCGACGGCACTTATATCGGCGATAAAGACCTGTCCTCAGTAAATAATACACGGCAATGGATCATGTTTCATTCTCCGATATCAGGGGAAATCATCATTGATGGGGGAGCGGAGCAGGCGATGATTCATAACGGGTCAAGTCTCCTCCCGGCCGGCGTCGCCGATGTCTGCGGCAGTTTTCCGAAAGGGGCCGTAGTGGAAGTCAAAGGGCCCGGCGGCATTATCGGCAAAGGGCAGACGCAGTACTCATCCGATGAAATTTTAGAAGCCAAAGGGAAGCGGAGCGACCAGCTTTCAGGAACGAAGCAGGTGGAAGTGATTCACAGAGATGATTGGGTGAATTTATTTGACGAGGGGGAACACAAATGAGTGAAGTATTGCAAAAAGCAGCCTTGGCAAAAGAAGCGGCTGCCGAAATGGTCATGAAAACGACGGCTGAAAAAAACGAAGCGCTCCAATGTATTGCAGACGGACTCAGAAATGAACGCCGGCTGATTTTAACAGAGAATCAGAAAGATATTGAAGCGGGACGGAACAGAGGACTGACACCTGACATTATTGACAGGCTGACTCTTGATGAAAAACGCCTGCTCGATATCGCGGACGCCGTGGAACTGCTGATCGGTCTTGAAGATCCCGTCGGTGAATCGCTGGAGACCATTCAAAAAGAAAATGGATTATCCATTGAAAAAATCCGCGTGCCCCTCGGAGTAGTGGGCATGATCTATGAGGCCAGACCGAACGTTACCGTAGACGCGGCCACACTCTGCCTGAAAACCGGAAACGCGGTTGTGCTCAGAGGAAGTTCTTCCGCTATCCACAGCAACATAGCGCTTGTCAGTGTGATGAAACGCGCTCTGGGGCTGTCAAAGCTTCCGATTGATGCCGTTCAGCTCATAGAAGATACAAGCAAAGAAACCGCCAAACAGCTCTTTACATTAAATGACGGGCTGGATGTATTGATCCCGCGCGGCGGTAAAAATTTAATTGATCTTGTGGTCAGGGAATCAACCGTACCCGTTTTAGAAACCGGAGCGGGCAATTGCCACGTGTACATAGATGAGTCAGCAGATCCTCAAATGGCAAGCGAGGTCGTCATCAATGCCAAAACACAGCGTCCTTCGGTCTGCAACGCGATTGAATCTCTTTTGATTCATGAAAAATGGGCCGAAGAACACGGGCGAAAGCTGCTGAATCAGCTGACAGAAAAAGGGGTGGAGCTCCGAGGAGACCAGGTGATTTGCAGACTGGAGCCTCAAGCGAAACAAGCAGAAGAAGCCGATTGGGGAGCGGAGTATCTGGCGCCGATTCTCAGTGTGAAAACGGTGCAGGACGTACAGGAGGCGGTCCGCCACATTCAGCAGTACGGCACAAACCATTCAGAAGCCATTCTGACGGAGAACACCGAGCATGCGGCTTACTTCCAGACCGCCGTTGACGCCGCCGCCGTGTATCATAATGCTTCAACCCGGTTTACGGACGGTTTTGAATTCGGATACGGAGCCGAAATCGGCATCAGCACGCAAAAGCTTCACGCGAGAGGGCCGATGGGGCTTCCGGCGTTAACATCTACAAAAATCATCATCAAAGGAAACGGACAAATCCGGGTATAATCTTTTAAGCTTATCCTTCAAAAAGGGTAGGCTTTTTTTATGCGGAAAGATTGACGCCCTCTATTATATTGTGTAAAATTAAATTGTACGCAATATAATAGAGGTGAATTCACATGACAAAACCATTATTTACTGCAACCGTATCAGCCGCCGGCGGACGTGAAGGGAAAGTCACGTCTTCTGACGGAGTGCTGAATCTTGATGTTGCCATGCCGGGAACGCCAAGAGCAAAACGGCTCGAACATGCTACAAACCCTGAACAGCTGTTTGCCGCAGGATATTCAGCCTGCTTTGACAGCGCTCTTCAGCTCGTAGCGAGAAAAGAGCGTCTGAGTATTGAAACAGAGGTCACTGCGCATGTCAGTCTGCTGAAAGATGAAGCAGACCAAGGATATAAACTAGGCGTTACGCTTGAGGTCAAAGCATCCGGCATTGATAAACAGGAGCTTGAAGCCCTTATCCAAAAAGCGCACGGTGTCTGCCCGTATTCAAAAGCGACAGCGGGAAATATTGAAGTGAAGCTTCTGGCAGCAGAATAAAAATAAGGATGCCCATTCGGGGCATCCTTATTTTTTGCCGTGCAGCGTATTCAAAACCTCATAAAGCGACTGCTTTAACTGCTTTAATTCCTCTTTTGACCGTCCCGTCTGTTCCAGCATGGCAATGGGAATATCCGCCGCTGTTTTCTGCAAGGCCCGTCCTTCATCTGTGAGCCTGATCGTCACGGATCGCTCGTCTTCAGCCGACCGCTTTCTCATGATGATTCCGTGCTGCTCCATCCGTTTCAGCATCGGTGTCAGCGTTCCGGAATCCAGGTACAAAAGCTCACCCATCCGTTTCACATTCAGTTCTTCGTGCTCCCATAATAAAAGCAGTGCCAAATATTGGGGATAAGTTACGTTGAGCTTATCAAGCAGCGGTTTGTACCGTTTCGTCATTTCCCTTGAGCTTGCGTACAGCAAAAAACAAAGCTGATTCTCCAGTTTCATATGTTCAAAATCTTTTTCTGCCATTACTTCTTTCACCAACTCTTTGTTTGTTAACGTTACCCCTATTGTAGCTGAAAAACGAACCATTTCCTATTCCAATCATGTTTAAAAATATGAGCAGGGGCAATATATACAGTAAGTACAATGAGGAGGCTGATAATAATGGCATTATTTACTTCAAAAGCGACCGCAGTCGGCGGACGAGCAGGACATATTAAATCCGAAGACGGGGTGCTGGATTTTGACATCATCATGCCGAATGCAAAAAAAGACGGAGAAACCGGCACAAACCCTGAACAGCTCTTTGCGGCAGGATATGCTGCCTGCTTCGGGGGAGCGCTTGAGCTCGCCGCCCAAAAACAAAAAATCGACATGACCTCTGAAATTGAAGGACAGGTCAGCCTTTTAAAAGATGAGAGTGACGGAGGTTACAAAATCGGCGTAACGCTCGTCATTGATACAAAAGATCTTGACAAAGAAACGGCGGAGAAGCTAGTGCACGCCGCTCACGAGTTCTGTCCGTATTCAAAAGCAACAAGAGGAAATGTAGACGTCAAACTTGAATTAAAATAAATCAACGAACGAATATCCCGGATTTTATATCCGGGATATTTTATTAACGAAAACATCAGTAATGATCTCTTCTCTCCCGGAATAAGAATACGATATAGCACTTTTGCATAATGACACCAAGAGAAAAGAGGGAGAAATCGATGTCTCTTCCAAACATACCGAACATCACCCCCGACATTACACTCTCCAGATGTGAGACCCTGAACCTCCTTCTTTCATCCGTGGCTATGGAAGAAATCGGACTATCCCATATTCTGCAGGCGGAAGCGGAAAGGATTCAAATGTTTCTCGGCGCTTCCGGCGATCCCTCCTTGGAGGAATTGTCATCAATCAATAGAAGCACTGAACGGCTCCTGCGCACCGTCATGAAATCACAACTCCTTTTGCAGACGAAGCTTGAGGACATTATCTTCTTACAGGATTCTGAAGCCTGTATGGACCCGGACGACCCAAGCAATCCGAGTAATCCGGGCGATCCTGATGACCCGTGGAATCCGGACGACCCGAGTAATCCGAGTGATCCGGGCGATCCTGATGACCCGTGGAATCCGGATGATCCAAGTAATCCGAGTGATCCGGGCGATCCTGATGACCCGTGGAATCCGGACGATCCCAGTGATCCGGAAGATCCGTGTGACGGCCTGTTTTACGGCCGCATTGGCTGCTGTGAGTGCGGGGATTGTGAGGACTGCGATTGGAAGAAAAAAGGCGGGGAGCGTTCATAAAAAAAGAGACGGGTGAAGCATATGCCGTATCCAAGCATCTCAAAAGCGAAACAGGCATCTTTTGAAGCCTTGCATTGTCTCACGATGGCGCTGTTACATATATTATCTGTGACCGTGGATAAAAGAAGGGGTTCAAATTACAAAGAAGAAATCAGGCTGTTCTCCGCATTGTGCCGCTGGCAGATGGAAACAGGCGGCCGTCTGTTTTTAATGATCAGCTTGGAAGAAGAGCAGAAGCAGATGTATGAGCGGCACTTTTTTGAAATGAAGACAGTTACGGAACGAACGAAAAAATTCATTTCTGAAAGCCCGCGCGAATTCCGGGCGCATCCGATTACGAAGCGGGCTGTCAGGCAGCTTCAGGAATGGAATACGGAAACTGCCGAACCTGCCGTCAGATGGGTGCGGCCTGTCATCATCACGATGAACGGCACTCCTGAACGGCCTTGGTTCAATCAACAACTCCAAAATCGGGAAAGGTGAGAAAATGAGCGGAAATGCTGAATGTAAACTGACTCTTTGCATGATTGTGAAAAACGAGGAGAGATACATCTCCCGTTGTTTATCAAGTGTACAAGACATCGTTGATGAGATCGTCATCGCAGACACCGGATCACAAGATAATACAAAAGATATCTGCAAAAGCTTTCAGGCAAGAGTGTTTGATTTCGAATGGGAGAATGATTTCGCAAAGGCCAGAAATTACGCCCTGCAGCATGCCGAAGGAGATTGGATTTTAGTGCTTGACGCAGATGAAGAGCTCGATCAGGAGACGGGCCGTTTTTTAACTTCGCTGCTTCATGACGGATTACCGAGCCGGGGCCTTTTGAAAATCATCAATTATACGGGGAAGCAGCTCGATGAAAATGAAGCGTTTGAAAGCATGCAGCCGAGACTGTTCCGCAATCATAAAGGCCTTCTGTATCAAGGCAGAATTCACGAGAATATCTCGGCTTCCAATGAGGAAGAAAACAATGCTTTTTTCACGCTCCCATGTGTGATTCATCACTACGGCTACTTGGAGCAGGAAGAAAAGATCAAGCAAAAACATAAACGGAATATCAGCATTTTAAATGAAGAGCTTTCAGAGGAAAATCCTGATCCGTGGCTTGTCTATCATTTGGCAAGTGAATGCTACAGAATCAAAGACTATGAAAAAGCATTACATCTTGTCAACGGCTCAATTTTTCAATTTTTAAGCGAAAAACGAATGCCTCCGTCTCTCCTGTATTATTTGAAATATACAATATTGCTTGAGCTCAAACGGTATGAAGAAGCCGAACAAGGGATTGAAAAAGTGCTCAAGCTATATCCTGATTACAGCAATCTTCATTATTATAAAGGCCTTGTATTATATCATTTGGAAAAGTACAGAGCGGCAATCAAAGCATTTGAATACGGAACGCAGGTTGAAGGAGAAAACGCTGATCACTTCATTTTAAAAGGTGCCGCCGATTTCAGAGCCTTTTATTATATGGCGAAATGCCATGCTGCATTAAACCATGATATGACGGCCATCGCTTACGCCAAAAAATCCGTGAAGTTCAATCCTCAATTTAAACCCGCGAAAGAACTTCTGTCTCAATTAAAAAAGGATCAGCGGACAAACGCCTGATCCTTTTTTTGCATGTTCCATTAAGATAATCGAATAATGTTTAAAGCTGCACCGACGCTTCCTCCAAGCAATGTGGCCGCACCCAATAATCCGAACAGCTGAAGCTGGATGGTGCTGCCTGCTGGCAAAGTCACAATAAAGGAGTTATTAAAGTTTGCCAAAGACGCGACCGGGGCGATAATCGAACTTGCAGGAGGAGTGCCGTTGATTAAAATACGCGAACTTACAAGCAAGCCGGCCGTTAAATTAATATGGTAGGAAATATAGTACCGTCCCGCCAGAGCAACGGTAAATATGGTATTTGCGGCATTAGCCGTAATATCTGCCGAAAGGTTTTGTTCATTCGGTAAGGAAATGGTCGTGCCGCCCACAATAACTGCGACAACACCGCCGCCCGTATTGCTCGCATAGCCGGAAGTGGCTGTCAGACTTGTTCCGGTGCTTCCGGTCGGCCC
>NZ_JAHOAA010000001.1:51790-743161 GCF_019039175.1 Bacillus sp. FJAT-27001 | reverse complement strand
TCCGGTGCCGCCAGTAACGCCGGTGATCCCGGTCGGTCCGGTGCCGCCAGTAGCACCGGTAATTCCAGTCGGTCCGGTGCCGCCAGTAGCGCCGGTACTCCCGGTCGGTCCGGTGCCGCCAGTAACGCCGGTGCTTCCGGTCGGCCCGGTACCGCCAGTAGCACCGGTGCTTCCCGCCGCAGCTAAAAGTGTATAGTCAGCTGAGGCTCCAGGGGTTCCCGCCGGGCTGTTTACGTTTGCGACGTAAGAGCTTCCGTTATACAAGACAACCTGTCCGGTTGTGTAAGTGGGGGCAATCAGCGGATTAAAAGCGACAATCCCTTGAAGGCCCGCACCGGTGACCCCCGTAGGTCCGATCGCTCCGGCCGGTCCGACTGCTCCCGTCGGTCCCGTCGGCCCCGTAGCACCAGTCGGTCCCGCCAGTGTAGGGATATTTGAGATACTGTCCAATTTTGAACCGAGAAGAAGCTCCTGTTTCATTAAGCTGTCAAGCGTATCACGGACGCTCTCATTCAGGTTAAGAATATCCGCAAGACTTGACGGGGGCCCTGTTAATCCGGGAATCGTTCCGAGCGCGTATTGGATTTTTTCCCCTTCCGCATTCAGAATATGTGCCATTCCCAGTTCTTCCATAGCAATTGACGAAAGAAGAAGGTTAATGGTATCGTCTCTGGAAAGTGTAACGACAGGGGTGATATTGGGCAAATTAGGCTGTGACACAATGTCCCTCCTTATGAGTTGGCTGAAAATCATTTTATTACGAACAAAGTTCCCCGAAATGAGCGTAAGCAGTACTGTATCAGTATATTCACTGATTCTGTCCAAGTTTCTGAATGGATTCCCTTCATTAACCAATTGAGCGGGTTATACCGCTGTTTTTGATTTCATCATATATGAAGGAAATACTTTAAATATAGAGAAAATACATCGCACAGCATTCGCAAATCGGTCAAAATGACAGCGGGACATGTGATCGTCTATAAAGCGATGGCTATATATCTTGTGCGTTTCCTGCAAAAACTCTCTTTTTCATTTCAAGTTTTCTGTATAAAAGGGCGAGAAGCATGGATGGGATCGTACAAACAATCATTCCGATAAAGGCATACCGGGGTTCAATTTCATATAAAAAACCTCCGAAAATAGTAAATACCGCAGTGCTCCAGCTGAGAGCAAGCGCTGAATATATGCCTTGGGCTTTCGGGATTTGCGCGGGTGAAATATTTTTAATTAAGTATTTCATAAATGCATAGTGTGCCATCGCGAATGAACAGGCATGCAGCGTCTGCGCAATACAGAAAATGATGACATGAGGAAAGGCAAATACGAGTATCCAGCGTACGGTAGCACCAAGCGCCGCCAAGGCGAGCAAAGAGCCTGCCGTAAATTGATGAAAGTATCGGTCAGCGATTGCAAAGAAGATAATCTCCGCGATAACGGCGATGTTGATAATGATTCCGATGGCATATGCGGGGGCATCGATTTCCTGCAAAAAGAGATAACCGTAATTGTAATAAGACGCGTGTGCCGCCTGCAGTAAGATAACGATTGCGAGCACCAGACCGAAATATTTGATGCGGAATAAGGCAAACATGCCCTCTTTTCTTGCGCGGTCTGTTTCCGGCCGTTTTGAAAGAACAGCTGGCGCATGCATAAAGCTGAGGCATGCGAATATCAGGGTGCCCAAAAGCAGTGCCCATAAAATCGCTTGATCTCCGAATATACCTGTAAAGACGGACAGGATGACGCCGGCTGAAACAAAACCCGCGGACCCCCACTGTCGGCTTGTCCCATAGGCCTTTAATTCGTTATGCTGTACAAGGACGCCGCAAGCGCTGTCTAAAGCAGGCATTAAAGCAGGGTAAAACACATGCAGCACTAATGTGACAAGAAGCAGGCTTTGAAAAGAATCAGCGGGAATATAACATAAAAGTGCGAGAAGCGTCCCGATTCTGGCGCCGTTTAATAAGGCTTTGTTGCTGAATTTTCCTGATAAATAAGGGAAGAATAATAATGTGGAAATCCCTCTTGCCGCCAAGCCCAGGCTCATAATGAAACTGGCTTCGGATACGGAAACCCCTTTTATATGCACCATCCATCCCGTCCAATAGGGCAGAAAAACACCCCATGTCATAAAAAAACTAAAAAAATGCAGACTCATCCAGCGATATGCTTTCATTCCCGTTCCTCCTTTAATTGGCATGTTATCATGTAAAGACATAAAGACAATATGAGATATCTCATATTTTTGGGGTGGACGATGGAAATTTATAAAGGCGAGAAAAAGCGGCATCAGTTAAAAAAACACTCAATCGCGCATTTATTCTCTTTCCCCGCTGAAGAGTTTATGGAAGTGCGCGAATATGAGCGGGACGAATGGATTATTCAAGAGGGCAGGAGGCCTGACTTCCTGTTTTACGTGATTGAAGGAAAAGCGAAAATATATGTAACCCACCAAAACGGGAAAGTTTCTTTAATTAATTTTATCAACAAAAATGATTACATCGGAGAGATGGAACTATTACATAAAGTGTATTACACAAAAGGAATTCAAGCCTCAGCGAAGACTGTTTGTTTTGCTCTGCCTATTTACCGCTGCCGCGCGCAATTGCTGCAGGATGCGAAATTCCTGCGTGAATTGGCTAAGTTTTTAAGTGCTAAGGCAACGCTTATGGCTTCGAAATATTCACAAAGTCTGGCGTTCCCGCTTGAAAACCGGCTGGCCGATTTTATTTTGCAGACGGCTTATGAAGGGGTTTATAAAGAGAAGCACGTAACGGTCTGTGATTATTTGGGTGTATCTTACCGTCATCTCTTGCATGTGCTGACGCAATTCTGCCAAAAAGGGTATTTGCAAAAAGAAGGGCGGGGCTATCAAATTAAGCAGCATGATTCACTAAGTGAACTTGCGAAGGCGCTGAAGAATAAGTAGCACGCCCAGAAAAAACAGCCACCCGCGATTTGCGGATGGCTGTTTTTTTATACAAGCTGAGCTTGTTTTTTTCGTGCCTGTTTCGCGGCGTCGACCATATTTTTTAATGCCGCAACGGTTTCTTCCTGCTGTCTTGTTTTCAGTCCGCAGTCCGGGTTTACCCAGAAGCGGTCAGTCGGACACACTTCAAGCGCGTCATCAATAATTTGATAGATTTCTTCAGTTGCCGGCACACGCGGGCTGTGAATGTCGTATACACCGAGTCCGAGGCCTTTCACGTAAGGATGTTCTTTCAAATATTCTAAAAATCCTCCGTGGCTTCTGCTGTGTTCGATTGTAATGACATCCGCGTCAAGATCATTGATCGTATCTACGATATCTTCAAAGTTGCTGTAACACATATGCGTATGAATCTGCGTCTCATTTTGCACAGAAGACGTCGTTAACCGGAATGCTTCTGCGGCCCAAGTTAAATATTCATCCCAATCCTGCGTTTTTAACGGCAGTCCTTCGCGGAGCGCGGGTTCATCCACTTGGATAATCTGAATACCGGCATCTTCAAGCGCTTTTACTTCTTTTCTGAGGGCAAGCCCGATCTGGAAGGCGATTTCTTTTCTTGAAATATCCACACGCGGGAATGACCAGTTTAAGATGGTGACAGGTCCCGTCAGCATGCCTTTCATGTGTTTTTCCGTCAGCGATTGGGCGTAGACCGTATCTTTTACCGTCATCGGTTCGATAAATTCGACATCTCCGAAAATGACAGGCGGACGTACGCAGCGTGAACCGTAAGACTGCACCCATGCATATTTCGTAAAGGCGAATCCGGCCAGTTTTTCACCGAAGTATTCGACCATGTCCGTACGCTCGAATTCTCCGTGAACGAGCACGTCTAAGCCGATTTCTTCCTGAATGTCAACCCAGCGCTTCGTTTCCGCATTAATAAAGGCTTGGTACTGTTCATCCGTCCAATCTTTTTTCCGCCATTTTTGCCGTGCGCTCCGCACCTCTGCAGATTGAGGGAAGCTTCCGATTGTCGTCGTCGGCAGAAGGGGAAGACCGAGTGATTCATTCTGCAGCGCCAATCGTTCTTCAAAGCTTGCCGGACGGGAGAAATCTTTTTCCGTCAGCTGATTCAGCTCTTCTTTTTGAGCTGAGTTCGCTCCTGTTGCGAATGCTTTTAAAGCCTTAAGTGCCGCTTTTGATTCTTCGATCTGCTCACTGACGGCCGCTTTGCCGGACAGAAGCCCTTCTTTTAAGACGCCGAGTTCCGCCAGTTTTTCTTTAGCGTATGACAGGCCGTTCAGCAAATCCTTTTCAAGATGCTCGTCAGGGTGTTTCGCCACCGGCACGTGCAGAAGGCTGCTTGAAGGCTGAATCCATAACTCCTCAACATCAGCGTGGCTGAGGATATCCAGAGCTGCATCAAGGCGTTCTTCAACATCGATTTTCCAAATGTTGCGGCCGTCGACCACACCGGCTGCCAGCACTTTATCTTTCGGGAAGCCGTGCTTTTTCAGCTGATCAAGGTTTCTGCCTTTATCATGCACGAAGTCAAGCCCGATTCCCTGTACGGGATAAGAAACGAGTTCTTCATATGCATCAACCGAATCGAAGTATGTCTGCAGGAGGACATTCAGCCCTGAAAGCTCTTTTGTAATAGATTCATAGAGTTCTTTTGCGGCACGGACGTCTTCAGAAGAAGCTGTCACAAGGGCCGGCTCATCGATCTGAACCCATTTTACGCCTTCAGCTTCAAGTTCTTTCAGCAGCTGAACATAAAGAGGAACAAGGCGTTTTTGAATCGCTTTCGCTTCTGATTCTTCGTATCCTTTCGCAAGCGTGACAAATGTATACGGACCGACGATGACAGGTTTCGTTTCCGCTCCGAATTCTTCTTTGATCCGGCGGTAGTCGTCAAGCTGTTTGTTTCTCGTCAGACGGAATTCAATGCTTTCGTCATATTCAGGAACGATGTAATGGTAGTTGGTATTAAACCATTTCGTCATTTCACTGGAAACGGCGTCTTTTACACCGCGGGCAATCGCAAAGTATGTATCAACGGGATCCGTGATGCTGCGGAATCTTTTCGGAATCCAGTTAAAGCTGACGGCTGTATCAAGCACATGGTCATAATGGGTGAAATCAGAGACCGGCACGATATCGATATGTTGGTCAAGCTGTGTTTTGACAGCTGATAAGAATAAACCGTCAAGCTCTTTAAGAAACGTTTCTTTATCAGTTTTACCTTTCCAATAAGCCTCAAGCGCTTTTTTCCATTCTCTGTTCAAGCCGATTCTCGGAAAACCGAGGTTCGAAGTTTTGATTGTTGTCATTAAGTTTCCTCCTTTAAGTGAGATGTAACAAAAAAGCCTCTTTCTCATGAGAGAAAGAGGCTTTAACTTCAAAATGCAAGCCTCTCTTATCTCTCAGATCACGTCTGATGGAATTAGCACCGTGCCTTATGAGACAGTCGTCTCGGCGCAAAAATCACGCGCCCCATTTCACAATGGAATTACGGTCGGTTGCTGTTGGGGTCAAAAGGCCAATCCCTCGCCCAACTCTCGATAAGAGAAAATATTTAAATTTTTTTGAAAAGTTACATCGTTTGTTGGTTATCTTATCAGCTTATTCAGACCACTGTCAATAGAAAATCTCACATTTTAAAAATTGGTGATGTGACAAGCTGATCAATCATTATATGAGAAAAATATCAGAAAGACAGCAGCTGTGCCTGTTCGGCTCTTTCCATCAGTACTTCAGGCGCGTCTAAATACAGAAATCCGTTCCCGGCCAATGTTTTGGCGATGTCCAAAGGAAGGGTCCGCCGCACGAGCTGGGCGTAGACTTCAGCCTCAGAAAGCGTCCGCTGAAACGCGTCCTGTTCAAGCCCTTTTATTAAGGCAAGCGCTCCGCTCACATGCGGGGCGGCCATTGAAGTGCCCGTCAGTTTCCCGTATTTATGGTTGGGAAGGGTGGAGAGAATATTTTCTCCCGGAGCCACCAGGTCAATCTCTTTATTGGCGTTTGAAAATTCAGACGATTTACGGGCGATTGAGACTGATCCGACTGCGATCACCTCGTTGTAAGCGGCTGGATACGACAGTTCCTCTGTACGTTCGTCTCCGTCGCCTTCGTTTCCTGCCGCGCAAACGACCAGAACACCGCTTTTTACCGCATTTGTGACGGCTTCTTTCAATTCTGGCACATCGCTTGGCCCGCCGAGTGACATGGAAATAATATCGGCCTTTTGTTCAACGGCGTAGTTGATGCCGTTAATGATCCATTCGTATTTGCCGCTGCCGTTTTGACCGCCGAGAACTTTAACGATTAAAAGGCTTGCTTCCGGCGCGACACCCGAAATTCCGCCGTTTGAATCATTGGCGGCAATCGTTCCGGAAACGTGTGTCCCGTGTCCGTTATAATCGGAAATCGCGTCTTCTTTGCCTCCGTCATCATCGGTGAAGTTTTTCCCGCCGACAATTCGGTCTTTCAAATCAGGATGATTGATGTCGCAGCCTGTGTCAAGCACCGCGATTTTAATATCCTTGCCTTTAAACCCTTTTGCCCACAACTCTGGCGCCTTAATCACTTTAATCCCCTCTGGAAGCTCGTTCACCTCCATGATCTGTTCATCCGTGACATAAGGAATCAAATGCATTTCACCATTCATAAAAAAGCCCTCCTTTTTTATGCTTGCGAGTGGATACAAGGGTGTTGCTACTATTTTATGGCAGAGCATGCCGGCCGGAAAGAGTCATTTGAAGCATTTTCATAAAAAAGGCGTAATCTATCGCACTAAAAAATTTCAAATAAATGGATAGTTTAACAGCTTTTATTTTCATTCATGATCCGCTGACGGTATAATTGGAAATGGGAAAGGAGAAGAGATATGAAGATAAGTGAAGCATTATACAACTATTTTTCAGAACAAGTGGATCAAATTGCGAAAGAGTGGATCGAAACGATGGAAGATTCGGATCCGAATTCGATTTATTCTTTGACAAATCCCGTCATCACAGAAGAACTGACGGAGCAGGATAAAGAATTTTACCGGCATATTAATAAAATGTATATCATGCCGAAAAAAGAATTTTTAGAAGAGTTCGAGCAGTGGGTGATTGAGCTTGCGAAAGACCAGAAGCATCTGGATACTCCCGTACAGTATGTGGTCCGTGAATTCATGAGAAACCGGAGACTATACATCAGTTATTATGATGCGTTTGCCGATAAACATGAATCTTCGTTTGCACAGGGAGAAAGGAAGAAATGGGAGAATTTAATTGTACAAGTATTTGATTTTACGATTTACACGTTTGTCGATCATGCCGAGCATAACTCAAAAATGCAGCTGAATGCGCAAAGAGAAATGATTTTGGAGTTAAGCTCGCCGGTTATCACGCTGAGCAAACGGACGGCGCTGCTGCCGCTTGTCGGCGATATTGACACGGAGCGCGCCAAATTCATTCTTGAAAATACGCTGAGCACATGTGCAAAACGGCTGATTGAACATCTGTTAATTGACCTGTCGGGTGTAGTGGTTGTCGATACGATGGTGGCGCATCAGATTTTTAAATTAGTTGAGGCGCTGAAATTGATCGGCGTCACGTCCACTTTATCCGGAATCAGGCCGGAAATCGCTCAAACCGCCGTACAGCTCGGCATTAATTTCTCAGATATTACGATCAAGTCCAATCTCGCTCAGGCTCTCAATTATCATCAATAACATACATAACAAAACAGGCTGCCGAATCACTCCGGCGGCCTGTTTTTATACAAACAACAATGAAATGAGCCAGCTTGCGCCGAATAACAGAAGCACGAGCAGGAAAAAGCACCAGTCGGCGCGGCGCACGGTAACAGTTCTGTAAAACGTGCGGTTTCGGCTCCCCGTAAAGCCTTTAGATTCCATCGCGATCGCCGTGCGTTCCGCCTTTCTGATTGCGCCTGCCAATAGCGGAATGGTGAAGCGCCTGAAGGCGGAGAGCTTTCCTTTCAGCCCGGAATCAGACCCCGCGCCCCTGATTCTGTGCGCCTGCCGGATGATCAGGATTTCATCTTTCAGAAGAGGGAGAAACCGGAACCCCGCGATAACGCCGTATGCAAGCTTGGGCGGCAGCTTACACTGCTGAATCAGACTGAGCATGAACAGAATCGGATCGGTTGTGAAAAGAAACATCATCGACAAAGCGGAAAAACATAAAATACGAAACGCGATAGAAATCCCGAGCGCCGCGTTATCACTGTTGACGGCAATCGGCCCGAGCTTAAACAGCAGGTTGCTTCCGGTTGTCGGGACGTTTCCGAATACGGCGGCTGTCCATAAAGAACCGAAGGCCAGAATGACAAACGGAATCGTGAACAGCAGCCATTTTTTCAGCGGCACACGCCCCGCCGAGAGGACGCCTCCCGCAATGATGATATAAAACAAAGCAGGGGTGTACGGATTATAAATAAACGACAGCATAATGACGCATAACAATACAGCCGCCGCCTTTATTGACGGGTTAACAGCCTCCAGCCGCAAGTTCATTTCTCCGCCTCCTGTCGTGTTTCATCCATTCATACCGCAGCGGTAAAGCCAAATGCGCTTGCTCGGCGATCCCGGTGTTATCAGAAAATAAAGCGTCGGGAGTTCCCCGGAATACCAGTTTCGTGCCGCAGAGCACAAGGATCGTGTCGGCATAATCTGAGACGAGTTCCATATCGTGTGTCACCATCAAAACAGCCGTTCCTTCCTTTTGAATCTCACGGAGCATTTGCATACACTCCCGCGCCGTTTTGGCATCCTGTCCGAAAGTCGGTTCATCAAGCATCAAAACGTTCACATTGTGCATAAGCATCGTTGCGACGCTGAGCCGGCGTTTTTGTCCTTGGCTTAAAGAAAACGGATGCTGTGAGGCATGGCGTCTCAGGCCGAATCGGGTTAACAGCTGAAGAGCTTTCTCCTTTGCGGCTCTGCTGCTTTCAAAACCGAACATCAGCTCTTGAATGACGGAATCTGTGACAAATTGGTGTTCAGGATTTTGGAAAACATATCCGATCAGCCGCCGCAGCTCTTTTTCAGAATAGGAATCAATCGGTCTGCCGTCTATTTTGATGTCTCCGCCCAGCGGACGGATGAGCTTGGCCGCGGCAGAAAGAAGCGTTGTTTTTCCTGTTCCGTTAGGGCCGGCAATCGCGGTGATTGAACCTTTTTTTACGGAAAAGCTCACATCCTGAAAAATGACGTCTGCCCCTCTTGAGAATGACAGCTCGTGAACGCTCAGCGCGTCTTCTGCCGAAAGCGCGGCGGGCCGGGGTTCGGGCAGAGACGGTACAGATTCTTGAAACAGCTTTTCTTTACACAATGTAAAAGGAATGCTGACGTGCTCCTGCAATGAGATCACACGCGGAATCGGAATGCCGAGCTGCATCAGCTCTTCAATCTTTGTTTCAAAGATAACGTCCGTCTCTCCGTCCATCACCTTCTGACCCGTTTCGTCAAGGACAATCGTCCTGTCCATCCACGGCGCCCAATGATCAAGCTGATGTTCGATAACGAGAAGGCCGAAGCCTTTTTTTGCTTGAAGATCTTTGATCAGCCGCGCCAATTCACGTGCGGAATATGGATCAAGCTGTGCCGTCGGTTCGTCCAAAATAATGAGTTCCGGTTCCATCGCAATGATACAGGCAAGCGCCACTTTTTGTTTTGAACCGCCTGACAGCGAAGCGATCGTTCGCGTTTTCAAATGAGTGATCTCTAATTTTGCCAAAACGTCATCGATGATTGCGTCCATATCTTCTTTTGTATATTGCAAATTTTCCAGGCCGAAGGCGATTTCATCTTCAACCGTCAGCATGCAAAACTGCTGGTCCGGATCTTGAAACACGACGCCGATGGATCTGGCGGCGGGTTCTGTCAGATGTGAAAGAGGTGTTCCGTATAAAGAAACGGTTCCCGATTGAACCCCATCGCATGCTTCCGGGTACAGACCGTTTAAACAGAGAGCGAGCGAGCTTTTGCCGCATCCGCTCGGCCCGAGCAATAAAGCCCGCTCTCCTTTCCGGAGCTGAAAGGACACGTTTTGAAGAATCGGCTTTTCATCCTGATCATAAGAAAAGGTAAGACGGCCGGCCGATAGAAGGGGCTCAGATGCCTGCATCTTGGTTCACCTGTTTCTTTTTCTTCTTGAATTGTTTTCCGAGCGCCATGCCGTTCAGCACCCCTGTGTAAGCCAGCGCATCACTGATTGCTTTGCCGAGAAGGCCGGCAAGAAGCGCACCTGAGATCAGACGGATGAGAAGCATGACGGCTAATAAACCCGGATTCAAAACAGAGTATCCGGAAACGAACAAGTCATAAATGAAGCTCGTCACAGAAGACCCCATACCGGATAAAAGAAGCACGGGCAGGGTATACACCCGCCAGCGTGTCGCAAAAAAGACCGCTTCCGCACCGATTCCCTGTGCGATCCCGATCAGAATCACCATCGGTCCTGACGGATTTCCGAGTAAGCACTCCACAAAAGCGGCGATGATTTCAGAAACGAGAGCCGCTCCCGGTTTTTGAATAATGTACGCGGCAATTACCGAGACGATAAACCAGATACCGTAAATCGGTTCATAGCTCATCCGGCCGAAAAACCCTGCCGCTATATTGCTTGCATGAGTTGATACTAAATAAATGACAGCAAATACAACACTGATGACGGACATGACGACAATTTCTCTCATTTTCCAATTTTTCATTGTGATCTCCTGCTTTCTTATCGGATAGTTGTTTGTATGAAAGAGTTGATTTTACGAAAGACGATTGATCGTAAGTTTCATATTGCGGTGTCCTCCCCCGTTTTTTAATGAAAAATAAAAAACTGCATATCCGAGGGAATATGCAGCAGCAGAACGAAAACGCATGGGGAAAAACCCTGCGCTCCGGTCAATCTGCACTTCCCCACGCTGGTATTATCCAGATCGGGTTATAAGGGATCAAAACATGCCTGCCGCATGTTTTATCTCAGCCGATAACAGCACCCCTAGTGCGTTTCCTATACAGTTTTTTATGATGACATCATCATAGTTGATCATGTCTGATTTGTAAACAGCCTTTCTTCAAACAGAGTTTGGAATCGGACCGGATGATCATTCATAAAGATAAGTAGAGCCCTTTTGATCAAAAGGAAACGGAGGACATCTATGTTTGTTCATACAGTGCAGTCTGGTGACTCGTTATTTTCCATCAGCAGAAAGTACGGATACCCTGTTGACAGCATCAGAAGCGTCAACGGGCTTGAGGAAACGAATATCGTTCCGGGGCAGGCGCTTTTAATCCCTCTTAATGAATATACGGTTCAGCCGAATGATACGTATGCCGTTATCGCAGGTAAGGCTTATGTGCCGCAGATGCAGCTGATGCAGGCAAACCCGGATATTCCGCCGAACCGGCTGCGGGCGGGTATGAAAGTGAAGATTCCTGATATCTCTAACTATCTTGCGGGAACCCTGCAATTTTATGTCATTCGGACGCCTGAAGCGGATAGAGAGCTAATTAATGATTTTGCGCCGTATTCTTCGGCGATTTCTTTGTTTGAATATCATTTTGGCCCGAATGGAGATATCATTAACGATTTAAACGACAGAACCGCAATAGAAACCACATGGCAGAACAGAGTGCGTCCGCTTGCCGTCATTACGAATCTGACAGAAGGGGGATTCAGTCCGGAATTAGCCCATCAAGTGCTGCAAAATCCGACGGCAAGAACGAATCTCGTCAACAATATCGTCTCCTTAACCGTAAGAAAGGGATACGGCGGTGTAAATATTGATTTTGAACGGGTCAGAGAAGCTGACAGGGACCTCTTCACAGGATTTCTCCGGCAGTTAAAAACCCGGCTTTCAGAGCATCAGCTCGCGTTAACGATATCGGTTCCGGCGAAAACAAGTGATGCAGTGCCGTGGCTGAGGGGATATGATTACGGCGGAATCGGAGCCGTGGTCGATTATATGTTCATTATGGCGTACGACTGGCACCACGCCGGCAGTGAGCCGGGACCCGTGGCGCCTTTGACAGAGGTCAGGCAAACGATCAATTTTGCCATCAGCAGGGTGCCGAGAAGAAAAGTGATTCTCGGTGTTCCGCTATACGGGTATGATTGGGTGATTCCGTACCGTCCCGGAACGATCGGATCCGCCATCTCCAATCAGCGCGCCATGGAAACGGCCATGAAGCACCAATCAGTGATCCGTTATTCCCAGCAGGAGCGTTCCCCTTACTTCCGGTATACTGATGAAAATGGAAGAACGCATGAAGTGTGGTTTGAGGATGTGCGGAGCATGAGTGAAAAAATGGTTCTCGTCCGGGAGTTCGGACTGCAGGCGATCGGCGCGTGGCAATTAACGCTCGGTTTCAAACCGGGCCCGTGGCTGCTTAGGAACTTTTTCACGATCCGAAAAATATAGCTGCATGTCCCGCTACGCAAGTAATTTTTTTTCCTATGATAACGGGTCTTCTTTTGGACAATCTAAAATTGAACAGGAGGTCTGTCATATGAAGAAAAGGGAAGAGCAGTATATCAACGAGGCTGAGTATGTACCGCATCCGACAAAAGAAGGGGAGTACGCGCTCATGCTGCATGAATCCTATCATTTCCTTTCAGAAGAGGATGAAAGCGATTTGCCGGAATAAGGGCTTTATGCCTTTATTCCGTTTATTTTATAGGTATGTGCTGAAATCACAAATTTAAGGTTGACACATTCCTTTTTTTTCTGTAATCTCAGTGTGTCAATTCAAATAAGAACTTCGTTAGGTGAGGCTCCTGTATGGAGATACGCTGCTGCCCAAAAATGTCCAAAGACGCCAATGGGTCAACAGGAATCATCGACATAAGGTGATTCTTAACGCAGCTGGATGGCTGTCCTATGCCATACAGTGCTAAAGCTCTACGATTGGAGGCCCCGCACGTTTATTTGCCGTGCTTGTTTTCGCCTTCATATCAGAAGGTTTTTTTTATGCCTCAAAACGTACACGACTGAGCATGATAAGGAGGTGCGGAGTATGGATTCTCCCCATTCGAGTATGTCAGAAGAAGTACCCATATACAGCCAGATAACCAGTGACGACATGATGAGGAGACAAACCGCCGCACTTCCCTTGACGGACGGCGCGTCTCCGTAAAGGAGGTACGAGTCCCGATGGTCCAAAACATGACCTATGACGAACTCATATTACGCATTATCATTTTATTGCGGGACGGAAAAATAAAAGAATTCCGAAACATGATAGATGAGCTTCAGCCCTATGACATGGCATTTTTGTTTAAAGAAATGCCGGAAAAGCACCGGGCCCGTTATCTGTCATATATGACGGTTGATGACATCACCGACATGATCGGAGAGCTGGAGCGGGAATTTCAGCTTGCCGTTTTGCATAAAGTCGGTAAAACGAAAGCCACTCTCGCAATGAATAAAATGGATAACGACGATCTCGCCGCATTGCTGGAAGAGATGGATGAAGAACTGAAAGAACAGCTTTTATCCAGCATGGAGGCTGAGGAATCAAAGGCCGTGCAGCTTTTGATGAACTATCCGCAAGAATCGGCGGGACGGATGATGACGAACCGCTTCGTCTGGATTCCGCAGCATTATACAGTAAAAGATGCGGTCGTGAAGCTGAAAAGCTTTGCAGAAATCGCAGAATCAATAAATTATTTGTACGTGATTAATGACAGCAAGCAGCTTGTCGGAGTGCTCTCATACAGAGATTTAATTCTCGGCGAGCCTGACGATAAAGTGCAGGATCTCATGTTTACACGTGTCATCTCGGCCGGGGTGCTCCAAGACCAGGAAGAAGTCGCCAGGCTGATCCAGCGGTATGACTTTTTAGCCATTCCGATCGTGGAAGAAAATCATGTGCTTGTCGGTATTGTCACTGTCGATGATATTATTGACGTCGTGATTAAAGAAGCCGATGAAGATTACGAAAAATTCGCAGCCTCCGGTAAGGCGATTACATTTGATACGAAAGCGTACGTTGCGGCGTACCGCCGTTTGCCGTGGCTCATTCTGCTTTTGTTTATCGGATTGATTTCCGGAAGCATTCTGAATTATTTTGAAGATACATTGCAAAAAGTAGTCGCCCTCGCGTTTTTCATGCCGATGATCGCGGGAACGACGGGTAATACAGGCACACAGTCACTCGCCGTCGTCATCAGAGGACTGGCTAAAGAAGAAATGAATAAAAAAACCATCTTTAAACTGATTTTCCGTGAATTAAGAACCGGTATCTATATCGGCATCGTCTGTGCGATCGCGATTACGATTGTCGCAACCGTCTGGCAGAAAGACTTAACGCTCGGTTTTGTCGTCGGTTCATCGCTGCTTGCAACGTTGATTATCGGTACGATGGCCGGAACGATCGTCCCTATTATTCTTCATAAATTGAACATTGACCCGGCGATTGCATCAGGTCCGCTGATTACGACGCTGAACGATATTTTGTCCTTATTAATTTATTTCGGCATTGCAACTGCATTTCTTCATGCTTTATAAAAAAAGTCCGTCTCACAGGAGGCGGACTTTTTTGATCAGCGGTTTTTATACTTAAAATGAGCATTAAGCTGTCCTTCCAGCATTTTTTTGCGGAGCTGCGGGTCGTTTTTGAGAGCCTGTTCTTTTTTTCGCATGTCTTTTAAAATCTCAGCCGTCTGCACGCCGTCTTCCCGCTTGTTGGCAATATCCATCAGCCGCTCAACGTCCGCGAAGGAATACTTTCTCGTTCCCCGTGATGAACGCTGCGGATAGATTAATTTCCGTTCTTCATAGTATCTGATCTGTCTGACTGACAATCCGGTTAATTCGCTTACAATGCCGATCGAGATTACTTTTTTATCTTTGTAAGATTGTTCGTCTGTCGTCATTTTTCCACCCCTGGATGTCTTTTACTCATATTATATAAGAAAAAAAGAGAAAAAACCTGACGCTTGTCAGGTTTTCTGACGCGGAATAGAAAATTTTAGAAAAAAAGCGGCAGAAAAATTGACAAGGTTAATGCATGGTTCTGTGCCCCGTTTTATGCTTACTGTACAGACACAATGAGGAGGAAGGATAGGAATGGAGAAAGAAAAAGCGGTTTCGCTGGCAAAAGAAATCATTGAATTAGATATGAAACGCGATGAAATGCTGGAGGCGTTCATGCAGCTTGCCGGGGAACACGCTTTTCCGCTGCTCAGAGCCGTCCAGAACGGACTTTACCGAAAAACATCATAATCTACAGAAGTTTTACAATGGCTTTATACGTCTTTGATATAAAAGCGTTATTCTGATCATAGAATAACGGAAAACAAAGGAGGCCGCTATGAGTCGTTTGCTTCAAAATGCATTGGACAAAGAGAGAAACCATTATTCCAAAAAGCTTCTGCAGATCGGAGTCTATACGAAAGAAATACTCAATTCCATGACAATTACGGAGCTGAGAAAGGAATACGCGTATTTTTTTCGGAACATTCCCTATAAAGAACGGAACCCTTATACAAATTAAATGATGTATAAGGGTATTTTTTTATATAAAAAAGAAGGAATTCTGAAAAACGGCACGAATAGAATATAAAACAAAGAACGACTCTTATGAATTGTAAGGGTTTACATTATTTTTTTATAAAAATCTTAAATACGGGGTAGATATGATGAGATTATCATTTAACGAAGAAGAAGTGATGCGTTCGATGAATTTGTACAAAGTTTTTGCAAGGGCTTTCAAGAGTGTGTCTGAACACAGCATCCGCGACAGTAAAGAACACGGTTTTAATCCGACTGAATTTGCCGTTTTGGAGCTGCTCTATACGAGAGGACCGCAAAAGCTTCAGCAAATCGGGTCGCGTCTTTTGCTTGTCAGCGGGAATGTCACCTATGTCATCGACAAGCTTGAAAGAAACGGGTTTTTGGTCAGAGAACAAGACCCTAAGGACAAACGGTCTGTTTACGCCCATTTAACTGATAAAGGAAACGAGTATTTGGATAAAATTTATCCGATTCATTCATTGAGAATTGCGAGAGCGTTTTCAGGACTTATGCCTGAGGAACAGGAACAGCTGATAGCCTTACTGAAAAAAGCGGGAATTCACAGCCAGCATTTGCTTTTCCGTTAAAAGAAAGCGGATACAAACACTCTTCTTCACGAAGAGTGTTTTTTTCTGTTCCGGACAGTAGAGCCTGAAGCGGTTTTTGCATAAGCTGATACAGGTCGGCATCATTATTTACCAATCATAATGTGACATGCCCCATGCCAAAATATGAGGGTGCTTTGAATATAAAGAAGGTGAACATGTGAGAAGCTGTCTGCTGTCTATATGGTACTTACTTGATCCGCTTTATTTCTTCTTTACCCGGCTGACGCTGATTGATAAACGGCAATCGAATGTATTCCGCGTCCGTTTGACTAGATATAAAGGAAAAGAAGTCATCCTGAGCGACGGAACCAGAATTAAAAAAAACGACGTGTTAGTTAAGATTCATCTTCATAATGTCAAACTCCTGAAAGAGCTGCAGCCTATTGAAAGCGCGGTCAGAAGGGGGATTATGCTATATCAGAAGGTATATCAATCCATGCCTCATTTAGCGGATTATATTAACCAGCATAAACGGAAAGACGAGATTAAGGGAGTCGTCGGCATTACAATGCTTCATAAAGGAGCTGCGAGACTCGGTTTTGATGTGATAAAACCGTCCAGCGGCTGCTACAGGCTGTTTAAGAAAGCGGCCCATATTCCGATTTTATACTTTACTGCAAAACAGCTCACCCTCAAAAACATTCCTTACTCCTGCTATTTATTTATTTCCAAAGAAAAATTGATGTGCACGTATCAGACTGAAAAGAGCTGACAAAAAGCGTCAGCTCTTTCTCTTGATTTGCTCAAGCACGATTGAAAGCGGGCCGTCCTGCGGATTCCGGTAAAAATCATAAAACGGATCTCCCTCTGTCCTGACGCGGTTCACTACTGTATCGATCGTATAATCATCAGGTGTTAAAGAGGAGTTGACTTCGCTCCAATAAAGGGGAGCTGCAACCGTTCCCAATTCGTTGCCCCGGGTCGAATAGGGTGCGATAATGGTTTTCCCTTCGGCATGCTGCAAGTAATCTAGGTAGAGCCTGCCGTTTCGGTTTTTGATAAACCGCTCTGTCGTAAAAAGATCCGGCCGCGTCCTGACGCAATAATCGGCGATGAGCATTGTGAACGCACGGGTTTCTTCATAGGTGAATGCTTCCGGTGAAAGCGGGATGTAGAGCTGAATGCCTTTATTTCCGGAGAGCTTCGGGAATGACGTAATGCTGAATGAGTCAAACAGCTGTTTCAGCACATGCGCAGCCTCCACTGCCATAGGAAAATCATTCCTTGACGGAGGATCAAGATCAATGACGATCTCTGCGGGCCTTTCAGAATGCACTGTCTGAAACGGAACGTGAAATTCAAGTGCCAGCTGATTAGCCAGCCATAAAAGTGACGGTATGCTGCTGCATACGATGTGCTCGTGGCTCCCGTCAAACACGCTTGAGACAAAGTCCGGCGTGTAGTCCGGTTTGTTTTTTTGAAAAAAAGATTCGCCAGGCGCGCCGTGCGGATAACGGATCACCGTGACGGCCCGATCTTTAAGAAAGGGCATAAGAAAATCGCTCATTTTCACCATGTAACTGAGGAAATCTGCTTTCGTTTTTTCACGTTTTTTAAAAACAATCTTATCCAGGCTTGTGAACTGCAGCTTCGGCGGCAGCGTTTTAGAGTGAAGGATAAGCTGTTGATACGTGCATTCCGTCCAATCCATTTCAAACTGAAAAGACACAAAAGATACTTCACGCAGCGTGTCCTGCAATATGGTTAAATACTGAACGGTCATGCAGATAGAAGGCTCAAGTGTATACTCGCCGCTGTTTTGTTTTTTTCCGTGGGTCTCCATAATGGTTCTGACGGCGTTTTTTTCTTCCGCCTGCATGCCGTGGGAAACGGAAGCGATCGGGACGGCGGTGCCGTCTTTTAAAACAGAGGCCGTTACATACCCGTTCTTCGGATTAAACCCGGTTAATAGCACATGTGCCGTTTTCATATGTTTATACTTTTGCCAGTCGGGAGAGCGTTTATTTTCCGCCCAGCCGCTGGAAGCCTTTTTTGCTACGATACCTTCTCCGTCATGGCGGACGACCTTGTCCCAAAGCGCATCAAAGTCAGTGTGTTCCGGAATGTATTGAATGGCTTCTTCCGCTAAGTGATGAGGGCAGGCGGGAAGATTTGCTTCTTTAAACAGTTTGGAAAGGACGCGTTTCCGTTTCACATACGGTAATGAAACGGTGCCCGCGCCTTCCAGAACGAGGAGATCAAACGCCAGAAAGCGGCACGGCCGTCTATCAGCGATGCTTTCAATTGATTCCGTCCGTTTTAAACGTCCGCGGATTTGAAGATGCTCAAAGTCCGCTCTGTACGGATTGATTAAATAGACAAGCTCTCCGTCAAGCGTAATGGGGAACCTGTCTTTCATGTGCTGAAAACACCGGGCCGCAAAAGCCGTGATTTCCGGAAATTGATTCGTCAGCGTCTGTCCGTTTCTGCTGGTTAATGTAACGCCGCTTTCGTCTATGCGGAGAAGACAGCGGAATCCGTCATACTTTACCTCATAGCGCCACTCACTGCCTTCAGGCGGTACAGAGGTCAAAATCGGCTGCATCGTCAGCACCATGATTAAGACGTTCCGGCTTTTTGTCTGGTCGTCTTCTGCTTTTTGCCTCCGCCGCCTGCTGACGCGGCGTCTTTTGGCCGCGCCGGTGCAGCCTGTTCGCGATCCGGCCGCTTCGTCCGGTCAATGCTTGCCTGAAGCGCGCTGACAAGATCAATGACATCTTCGCGCGGGCCGGCAGCAGCCGGTGTCACGCCCGCTTCTTCATGTTCGAGCTTATCGTTAATTTTAGCGAGAAGGGCTTTCCGGTATGTGTCTTCGTATTGTTCCGGGTCAAACTCGGTTGTCAGCTCATTAATTAACGTAATCGCCGTCTGCAGCTCTTTTTCATTAACGGCTGTCTGCTCGGGAACGCCCGGCACATGTCCGGCATTTCTGACTTCATCCGGATAATGAATGGATTCCATCACGATGCAGTTGTCATACACGCGAAGAATCGCAAGCTGCTGTTTAGAGCGGATCGTAATGGAGGCAATCCCGATTTTACCCGTCGTCCTCAGCGCTTCCCGCAGAAGTGTATAGGCTTTTGTGCCGTTATCTCCCGGCCCGACATAATATGACCGGTTAAAATAAATCGGATCAATTTCCTGCAGCTGGACAAAGTCAACAATCTCAACCGCTTTTTCTTCATGTTCCTGTTTTATGTCTTTCAAGTCTTCGTCTGTCATAATGACGTATTTCCCTTTTACATACTGATAGCCTTTCACGATTTCATCAGGCTCCAGACTTTTTTCACATCCGGTGCAGATTTTTTCGTATTTAATCGGCGCATGGTCTTCTTTATGAAGACTGCGGAATTTTATATCTTTATCTTCAGTGGCCGCAAAGAGCTTGACCGGGATATTGACGAGGCCGAAACTGATCGAACCCTTCCACATCGTGTGCATGAATAAAAACTCCTTTTTGTCTTTATTGTGGATAAACGGTTCCGTTCCATGTGTAGCAACTTATGGGTGTTGCGGCGCTTCATGGAGCGGCTGTTCCATTTCCTCAGGCGGAAATGGTCGGCTGAAAAGCAAATGAATTCTTTATTTACAATCAGTGAATCGGTAAGTTCTTTAAAGCGCTGAAGTCCCTGAAAATCATCAGCGGTAATCAAAAAGATTATACAAAATCATTCCCCGGGAAATGCCTAAGCATTCCCATGTAGTGACTGAGAGAATTTCCCGCTCCCATATGAACTGAATCCGCGGTCAGCCGCCGCTTACTTTTCCGGAGAATCTTAAGTGATGTAAACGCCGCCAGACAAGCAATCAGGAGACAGGCGGGACGTTGTATTGCGCTTATTCCCTCCCGCTATACCGATCTGAAACGACTCACATTTATAACGGGCATGTCTAAAAGATATTTCAGCCTCAAGGTTTTGTGTTAAAATCATTCTTAAGTTTCGGAATATAGACGTAAGCCGGGAGTGATAGATCATCGAAGATTTCATCATATCAATAATAGAGGCGTTTAAAAGCTTATCTTATGCCGGAATTTTTTTGGCGCTCAGTATAGAATTCATCCCGGCGGAAATTGTTCTTCCGCTTGCGGGCTATTGGGTCTCAAAAGGGGATATGACGCTTGCCGGGACCGTGTTTGCCGGTTCGCTCGGCGGTGTTTCAGGTCCGCTTGTCTTATATGGAATCGGCAGGCTGGGCGGTCGGCCGTTTTTGCTGAAATATGGAAAGTATATATGGATAAAACCCGAATCCCTGCAGAAATCAGATGATTTCTTTCAGAAGCACGGAGGTTTGGTCGCGTTCAGCGGCCGTTTTATACCGGGGGTCAGGACGCTGATTTCTTTGCCGTGCGGCATTGCGAAGATGAATGTCTGGGTCTTCTCTCTATATACATATGCAGCGATGCTGCCGATTACATTTGCTTACGTATACCTCGGAATGAAACTCGGGGAAAATTGGAAAAGCGTCGGTTCCATTCTCGATCAATATATGCTGCCGCTCGGTATATTCATTGTGTTGCTTCTCATTCTTTGGATGTTTTTAAAGAGAAGAAAACAGCGGGCCAAAACAGAAAAAATTTCTCAATTTGTTAAAAAAGTTAAGCGTTGACAAATGATGAAACAGGCTTTATCATGAGCGTATAAACAAATATTTCTTGAAATCCCAAAGGGGAGTAGCGTCCGGATATTCCGGAAACAAAGTCGTCAATTCATGGATCATATCCATCGGCTTTGTTGGCATGCCAATCATTCATGTCTAGCAAGACCTTTGCCTTATATCGGCAAAGGTCTTTTTTGCGTAAAAAACCGCCGGTATAAGCTCGGATGATAGAAAAAAGAAACGGAGGGAATGGATTGGACTTTGCATTATTATTGGAGTATGGATGGGTTCTTCTCGTTTTAATCGGGCTGGAAGGGATTTTGGCGGCGGATAACGCGCTGGTGATGGCTGTGATGGTGAAGCATCTTCCTGAAAAACAAAGGAAGAAGGCTTTATTTTACGGATTGGCGGGCGCATTTATTTTGCGTTTCGGGTCGCTGTTCGCCATTTCTTTTCTGGTGAATGTTTGGCAGGTCCAGGCCGTCGGCGCTTTATATCTGTTTTACATTTCGGTCAGCCATTTGCTGAAGCGGTATGTATTTAAAGATAACGCCGGTCAGAAAACGCAGAAAGAAAGCGGGTTTTGGCAGACTGTCTTGAAAGTGGAGCTCGCGGACATCGCTTTTGCCGTTGATTCCATTTTAGCGGCGGTCGCGCTTGCCGTAACGCTCCCGGGAACTCAGCTTCCTGCCATCGGCGGCTTGGACGGCGGTCAGTTTCTCGTTATTTTAGCCGGCGGCGTAATTGGTTTAATCATTATGCGTTTTGCGGCATCAATGTTCGTATCCTTACTGAAAACCAGGCCGGGCCTTGAAACGGCGGCATTTGTGATTGTCGGATGGGTAGGCGTGAAGCTCGCTCTTTATACATTGGCCCATGAGGAACTCGGTATAATTCCGGCAGATATCATCCATTCGGCGGCCTGGAAAATCATTTTCTGGGCGGTTCTGGCTGCCATTGCGGTTTGCGGATGGTTTATGTCAGGAGCAAAACAAATAGAGTCTGGCGCGGAATCGGAAAAAAGAGAACACGCGTAAAATGATCAAAAAGGGAGTCTGGCTTTTTAAAAAGCAGGTTCCCTTTTTTGTTTGAAACGCTTACATTTAAGACATATGATAACAATTTTATAACAGCATTGTTACAAAAAACACAGAGAAAACCCCCTTAATTCTGCATGGGGGCACGAAATCATGTATAGTACGTCTTATTGGCTTGTCATAATTGAGACAAATGAAATCGATTTCTCTTTTTCTTCCTTTGCGAATCCCTACTAAATTAGCTATGATTATGAGTAGTTATAGGGAGGAACTGAGGTGAAACCAGTGCTTAGCCTTTTGTTTAAATTGGGAAAAAAGAAGCAAACGCTTGAAACATCTGTTGAAAAAATACAAAAAGGCGACAAAGATCTGCAGAACGATTTAATACAGCAATATAAGCCTTTTATCGCGAAGACGGTTTCATCCGTTTGTAAACGATATATAGATGAAAAAGACGACGAATTCAGCATCGGGCTGATCGCGTTTAACGAAGCCATTGAAAAATATTCGGCTGAAAAAGGTAATTCGCTGCTTGCATTTGCAGAGCTGATTATAAAAAGAAAAGTGATAGATTATATCAGAAAAGAAGCAAGAACCGCTCAGCATATCAATATGGATGTGCAGGAAGGCGACGACCAGGAATCTTCGCAGAGCCTTATCGAAGCGGAGCTTTCCATTGATGAATACCGCAAACAGATAGAACAGGAACAGCGCCGGGAAGAAATTCTTTTTTTTCAGAAGCAGCTGAAAGAATACGGCCTGTCTTTTAAAGAGCTGCTGGAACAATCGCCGAAGCATACAGATGCGAGGCAGAATGCGATTAAGGTAGCCTACACGCTTGTTGAAAATGAAGAGCTGGCGTCCATTTTGCACCAGAAAAAACAGCTTCCTGTCAAGCAGCTGGAGCAGCTCGTGTCGGTCAGCAGAAAAACGATCGAACGGAACCGAAAATATATCATCGCCATGAGTATTATTATTACCGGTGATTATATTTATTTAAAAGATTATCTTAAAGGGGTGTTGCACTCATGAGAAGAGGGATCATAGTAGAGAAAAATAAAAAATTCGTCACGTTGCTAACCCCTGACGGACAATTTTTAAAAACAAAAAATGATCACCGCACTTGTGAAATCGGAGAGGAAATTACGTTCGAAGGCGAAACGCGTATGGGAAGAAGGGCCAGCTTTTTTGATTTTCTGAAACTGCGCCCTTTTAAATTGGGAGTGTTTACGATGACTGCTATTATTTTGTTTATTTTAATTTTGCTCCCGGTTTTTTCTGATAACAAAGCTTACGCGTATATGACGCTTGACATTAATCCCAGCATTGAAATGGCTTTAAACAGCAAATATGAAGTCATTGAACTGACACCGCTGAACCATGACGCCAAACAGGTCATCAGTGACATCGGAGATTGGAAAAGCAGCGATTTTAAGGAAGTCATCAGTAATATTATTACCGATTGCAGCAAGCATGGATATGTAAAGGAATCAAAAGAGATTTTAATTTCCACGGTTTATGAAAATACAGATGACAATACATATAAAAAAGGCGTTAAAAAACAGCTGGCTGACATGACTGAAAAATATAAGGGCACCTACCAGGTCCAATCGCTTGAATCTGATATGGAAACAAGAGAAAAAGCAAAACAGGAAGGGATGTCAACAGGCAGCTACATAAGAAGAAACGAAAAGAAAACAGAAGAAAAACAGCCTGAAAAGCAAACCGACGGCAATGAAACAGATCAAAAAGATACCGAAACAGACGCTGATCAAAGCGAGCAGCCGGACACAGAAAAGCCGGCGGCTGATGAAAAGACAGCTCCTGATGAAGAAAAGGCAGCAGAGAAGCCGGGAAACAATGAAACAACGCCCGGTACGGAAGAAGCGAAGCCGGACAGTCAGGACGGCAATCAGCAAACCGAAAAAAATGCAGCTTCCGGATCAGAGGAAAACACACAGAAGGAACAAGATGGGGAAACAGAGCAGCCCCCAACACAAAATCCTCAGGAAAACGGAAATGACAAAGAGCCTAAGCAAAAGTATTACAATCATTACTGGAACCATGATCGCAATGAACATTGGGAATCCTATCGGCATCATGAAGATTCGTCAGACCGAAGGAATCCGAACGGCTACCGGCACGGAAAGGAGAATGCCGATAAATATCAAAATTCGCCGAGAAGTCCCGGCGAATAAGCTGCATTATTGATTTTTCCCGTTTAATTGTGATTGAGCCTGCTGTACAAGACGTTTTGTCATTTCCCCGCCTACAGAGCCGTTTGCGCGTGCTGCTGTATCAGAGCTAAGGTTCACGCCGAATTCTTGAGCCACTTCGTATTTAAATTGGTCAAGTGCCTGCTCAGCCCCTGGAACTAAGAGTTTATTTCTGCTCGCCATCTTTTTCATCTCCTTTTCTCTGGCAAGATGTGTTTTCGCGTTTTAGTTTCAAACGGAACGGTATTGATTATGCTGGCAATTGTTGTACAGCAAAAAAACCCCGGCGCAGACACCGGGGCGAAGAAGCGTTATGAATTATAATAAATGGCTGGTCATTTTGTAGGCTGAGGCTTGAATATGGAAAGTCAAAACGGAGAGCACCGTGACGGCGATTATGGATCTGATATTGTTCCATTGTCCGCTTCCGAGTTCTTTAAAGCAGCCTTTGAGCTTGTCCGTCTGCTCTTCGACGAGCTCCTGCAGGCTCGTTTCCTTCATCGGCGGGTTTGCCTTATGATGAAGATAATCAATCACTTGGGCGCAGCTTTCATAGTAGCTGATCGGGCTGATGACGTCGTCTGATCTGTCTGTGATCGTGTTAAAAGCGATTTTTAATATGCCGCGTATATGTTCGAAGTCATAAATTGATTTTAAATCACGTACAATGAGAAGGATGACAGCTTGTTCAATTGTATATTTTTTGCCGAGTAAGGGGTGGCCGATTAAATCTTTAATATCGCGCTTCACCCAGTTTTGGACGGCGGTTGATTTTAAAGACGTCAGCTCGCACAGATTTCCCAGCTCGACAATCTCGTTAGTTGAAAGCCCGTATTCCTTTTTCTCTTTTTTTCGTTCGAATCTCGTCAGAAATTCAGGGATATGCAGACGGCTTTCCGCCTCATCCAAGGTCATATCCGCTGATTGCAATAAGATTTGGAGAGGGGTTGCGTCTCCTTGGCCTTTTAGCGCGTAAAGAAGCCGGACCATATCAGTTCGGGTCAGTTTAAACGTGTTCATGGTTCACCTCTGATTGATTACGTGTTCACTTTTTAATATCACTGAGAATTACATTAACATCATACGTCGAAATTGTTGCATTTTCAAACAGATCATTTATAATTTAAGTAAATAAGTTCTTTTGATCTTAAAAAAGACGGAGGTAATTATGGCGAAAAGAATATTTCTGTTTATTTTAACGAACCTTTTGGTCATTACGACAATCGGAATTGTGCTTACGATTATTACAAGCGTTACCGGTGTCGGCTCGTATATACAAAATGGCCGCATTGATCTGATGGCATTGCTCGTGTTCAGTCTTGTCGTCGGTTTTGTCGGTTCTTTTATTTCTCTCGGAATGTCCAGATGGATGGCCAAAACGATGATGGGCGTCCGGGTGTTAAATCCGAAGAAACAGTCGCTCAGCTATGAAGAACAGCAATTGGTTGACCGCGTGCACAGATTGTCCCGTGCCGCAGGGATGACGAAAATGCCTGAAGTCGGCATTTATCATTCCCCGGAGGTCAATGCTTTTGCGACCGGACCTTCTAAGCGCCGTTCGCTTGTCGCGGTTTCTTCAGGTTTATTGCAGCAGATGGATGATGCTGCGGTGGAAGGGGTTCTTGCCCATGAAGTCGCACACATCACAAACGGTGATATGGTCACGATGACGCTGCTGCAGGGAATCGTCAATACGTTCGTTGTATTCCTTTCCCGAATCGCGGCATGGGTTGCAAGCCGCTTTGTCAAAGAAGACCTCGCGCCGGTCGTTCATTTTATCGCGATGATCGTGTTTCAGATTATCTTTTCCATTCTCGGCAGTCTTGTCGTCTTCGCCTACTCGCGCCATAGAGAGTTTCACGCTGACCGCGGCGGTGCAGACCTTGCCGGCAAGGATAAAATGATTCACGCCCTGCGTACGCTGAAGTCTTATACAGGACATGTGAATGAAGAGGACCAGACGGCGGTGCAGACGTTAAAAATTAACGGTAAAAAGCATTCGTCACTGTTCTCCACACACCCTGATCTCGATGAGCGCATCCGCAGGCTGGAAGCAAAATAATCAACAAAACCTCTGACAATCGTTTCAGAGGTTTTTTGTTTAAAGATCGGCAAATTACATAAGGTAATGAAAAATCTTTCTAAAAAGACCTTTAAAAATTCTCCCAATATCATTAGAATAATTACGTACTACATTTGAGAGGCAGAAGGAACTATCTTATGAAATTAAAACTGAAGAAATTCATACAGATCTTGTCGCCTGCACAGCTGATTGCATTATATTATTTTCTCGCTGTGACGGTGGCATTTATTTTGCTAAGTCTGCCGGCCGCCCACAAACAAGGGGCCAGCTGGTCGTTTATAGACGCGCTGTTTACGGCTGTCAGCTCAGTCAGTGTCACCGGTTTAACGGTCGTCAACACGGCTGATACATTCAGCACGGCCGGGATTGTCATTTTGGCTTTCGTGCTTCAATTCGGCGGAATCGGCATCATGACGCTCGGAACATTCGTCTGGCTCATTATGGGCAAACGGATCGGTCTGCGGGAACGGAAGCTCATCATGGTGGATCAGAATCAATCGCAGTTTTCCGGTATCGTCAACCTGATGAAGCAAGTGCTGTTTTTGATTTTATTAATCGAGTTTTTAGGCGGCATCATCTTAGGAACATATTTTTTAACGTATTATGATTCGTTTGAACAGGCGTACTTGCACGGATTCTTTGCGAGCGTCAGTGCCACGACAAACGGCGGTTTTGATATTACGGGAAATTCACTCGTCCCGTTCAGACATGACTATTTCGTGCAGTTTATTACGATGCTTCTGATTATTTTCGGTGCGATCGGTTTTCCAGTGCTCGTAGAAGTAAAGGACTTTTTGTTTTCAAAACAGCGCAGATACTCATTCACGCTGTTTACGAAAATTACGACCGTTACGTTCGGAATGCTCGTTTTGTTCGGAGCCGTGGGCATTTATGCGCTTGAAGCAAGCCATGTCATGAAGGGGAAAAGCTGGCATGATGTTTTATTTTTATGTCTCTTTCAATCAACCGCTACGCGAAGCGGCGGGCTTGCGACAATTGATATCAGCCAGCTGTCGGCGCCGACATTATTTTTCATCTGCGCCCTCATGTTCATCGGCGCATCACCGAGCTCGGTCGGCGGCGGAATCCGTACGACGACGTTTGCGCTTAACCTTCTTGCCCTGTTTCATTTTGCCCGGGGAAATAAAGCGGTCAAGGTCTTTAAACGCGAGCTTCACCAGGCTGATGTCATGAAGTCGCTGGTCGTTACGATGATGGCGATTCTGCTCGTGTTCGGATCGACGCTGATTCTGGCCGTGACCGAGAAAAATCAGACGCTCCTCGGACTGCTTTTTGAAGTGTGTTCCGCATTCGGAACGACCGGCCTGTCGCTTGGGATTACTCCGCATTTAAGCGACATCGGAAAATGCGTCATCATGATTGTCATGTTTATCGGCCGGATCGGCATTTTGACGTTCCTTTATCTGATCGGCCGAAAAGAAATCGAAGCAAATTATCACTATCCGAAGGAAAGAATGATTATCGGCTGACACCGCTTTTCAGAAAGCGGTGTTTTTTATTGCCGTAAAATGGATGAGTGGAAACAGTTTCTTTGGAGATTCTACTTGTAAAGAGGTGACGTCATTGTTTACCGTATTTTGGAAGTCGGTAGTTATGATAGCGGTCGGTACCTTTTTATTGCGGATTGCCGGACGGAAATCAATCAGCCAGCTGTCGGTGACCCAGACAGTCATCATGATTTCGATCGGCTCGATTATTATTCAGCCGTTTATTGAACATAATTTATGGGAAACTATTTTCGCGGCGGCGATTTTTATTGCGGTATTAATCCTGATGGAATATTTAGAAATCAAATCAAGCTTTTTTGAGTTTTTATTTTCAGGAAAAACCGTCGCCGTTGTCAGAAACGGAAAAATCATCCCGGAAAACTTAAAAAAAATGCGTTTTACCGAATCTCAGCTGTCAATGAGGATCAGGCAGGAAGGCCTCGGAGACATTCAAGATTTTAAATATGTGCTGCTTGAGCCGAACGGACAGATCGGCTATGAGCTCCTTGATGAGGCCAAAAACGTGACAGTGCGCGACTTGAAAAAAATGCTTGATGAATTCAAAACAGATTTGCTGACAGAAGGAGGAAATCAAATGAAACGCAAAGCAGCAAAGAATGAAGCTTTGACCAACAACAACACACCGACTGAGAGCATGGACAAAGATGCATATAAAACACAATATGACGGTGATCCCGGACTGAGAGGCGCAAACCGCAAATCAAAACACGGCAAACAAGGAGGCGAGTAACATGACGAAAAAAAACCGCCACAGCAAAGACATGCAAAACCATAAAAAGCCGATGGACCCTAAATTGCTTGAAGAAGAGTTTGCAAGCGAGCTCGGTGATTATAACGCCGGAAAATGGATTGAAACGCTTGAACAGACGAAGCCAAAGAAAAAAGAAGACCGCAAACAATAAAAAATACCTCTTAGGCGGCAACGCTTAAGAGGTATTTTGCATTATTTCGAATAAGCACCGTTTCTTGTTCCTTTCACCGCTTCAAGCCAGCCGGTGATCCGCAGCTCAATAAACGGCTGTGCGGCCGTTTTCACCGCATTGCTGGAGAGAATGGACGTAAGAGCGGCCGTTAAAATTAAGAGCATGACTAAATTCTGATAATCAGACAAGTGATCTTCAAGCCCGATCTGCCGCAGCGTTTTTATAATGAATCCATGCAGCAGATACACGTAAAACGTTCTCGTCCCCCATTTCGTAAAGAAATAACGCTTTTGCGGAACGAGCGCCAAAAAGCTGAAAGTGGCGGCAAAGGCCAAAACATACCAGCCGATGCGCGACAGACCGCTCAACAGCGACACTGTGCCGAATGTAGAATAAGGCTCCGATCCGAACAGCCACGAGTAATCAAAGTCAATACACCAGCATAAGAGGAAAACAATCCCCAGTACGCCCGCGGCAATCTGTCTGCCTCTTTTAGCCCGAAGTAAATCAAAGTGCTGTTTCTTTAAATAAAACCCGACGAGAAACATCGGAAGAAAAACAAACGTCCGTGAAAGACTCAGCGTGCTGCTGATAAAATCAAGATACCCGATCATGACGGCAAGCCCGCAGCTCGCCCCAAGCGCCCACATTTTCGGCAGCTTCGTAAAGGGGTAAAGCAGCAGATTCCAAAAGAATAAGCTGACTAAAAACCAGAGAGACCACTGCGGATCAATCGGATTGACGCTTGCCATGCTTTCATCCTGAATCAAATAGTAAAAAACTGAGTAAATGCCCTGAAAAATCAAGTACGGAATAATCAGCTTCACAGCCAGCTTCTTCACATAACCTTTCCGCTTAAAGTTTTTTGCGAAATAGCCGGAAACCAGGATAAAGGCCGGCATATGAAAAGTATAAATGAATTTGTAGAGATGGAGCATAAACTCATTTCCGTTAATAAATGACCGGAGGATATGGCCGAACACCACCAGAAAAATCAAGATAAACTTGGCGTTGTCAAAGTAACTGTCTCGCGATTTTGTCATAGCATCACCTTCTCTTCAAAAATCATCCACTTCATGATTATTTCCTGTTGGTGTTCATTTTAAAATAAAAAACAAAAAATTGAAGGAGGACAAAAGGGATTGTTAGGATGATGTAATGGGGAGGTAAGGATCGTAGAAAAAGACTTTAACTTGTCATATCATTGAAATTTTCTGAAATGTATAGGGCGAATGAAGGAAGATGAGGTATTTTGTAGAAATATTGAAGGATAGGTTTTTGAAGAAGGAGTGTACTGAATGGCTGAAACTCTGGATTTGCAAACAAACGAGTCGCTGAAAGAGCAGCTGAAGCGGATGAAAGAGGAAAATGACCGCCTGAAGAGTGATTTGAACCGGTATCACGTGATTATGAATAACACGCTTGATGCCATTTTTATATGCCGTAAGGAAATGAAAATCGTCCAGGCGAACGAGGCTGCGGCCCGGATGATGCAGATTGAGGCAGAGAGCCTCATTAACCGCTCCGTCCTGGATTTTTTATATTCCGTGCCTCAGGAAGAACTGAATAAGGCCGTGAAAAAGTTTTTAAAAAAAGGCCATCTGTGGAAAGAGGTGCCGATTAAGCTTGACAGCGGCGCGACGAAATACATTGAATTCCTCGCCAGAGACGGAATTGGGGAGGATTATTTTTTTGTGGTGATGAGGGACATCTCCTCTAAAAAAATATTAGAGCGCGAATTCTCCATGAACGAGCAGCTGTTTAAAGATTTGTTTGACAGGGCTGTCGACGGCATCGTGCTGTTTGATAAGGACGGCGGGTTTATTGATGCGAACCTCTCTTTTTGCAAAAGCTTTGAGATCGGCCAGAATGAATTGTCCCATCTGTCGCTCCGCCATTTTACCGACGGAGAAAACAAAAAGCATCTGAAAGAAATCTGGGAAACCCTCCGCAGAAAAGGAAACGCCAAAGGAGAACTGCCCGTCAAGCTTCGGTCGGGCGAAGAGAAGCTGTTTGAATTTACGATTACGTCCAACTTAATCAGCGGGTTCTACATGTCTATTATGAGAGACATAACAGAGAAACGGTTGATGGAATTGAAACTTTTTAAAAGCGAAGAGCGATTCCGCGAAATTTTTGAAAACGCCATGGACGCGATTGTCATTTGGTCTGATGACGGAAAGATTGCCAAAGCAAACGAATCGGCGTGCCGCATTTTCGAACTGCCGATGGATAAACTGGTGGAGACGAATTTATGTACGTTTATCGTTGATCCGCAGAAAAAATACAAACAGATTAAGAAAAAATATGAAAAATACGGGGAAATCCGTGAAGAAATGCTGTTTCAGATGGCAAACGGCCAATTTAAAGAGTTGGAATTCACATCAAAACGAACCATACTTGAAGGTCAGCATTTAACCATTTTAAGAAATGTCAGCGATCGTAAGCGGATGGAAAAGGAATTGCGGGAAAGCGAGCTGAAATTCAGAAAAGTATTCAACGGCTCAATGGACGGCAAGGTCTTATTTGACAACCAATTCCGCATTATTGACGCGAATCCTCTCGCAAGCCGTATACTCGGTATGCCGGATGAGGAGCTGAGAGCGTACACCGTTCCGGATATTCTTTCTTTATTTGATATTGAAAACGCGGGTGTTCCCGCCAGAAAGATTGATTTAGAAGGAATGGATAATGAAATCCCCTTCCTGTTAAGCAGCAGCGACAGCCGCAAACTGGAATTCTCCTTCAAAAGAAATATCATTCAAAATATGAATCTGGCCATCTTTAAAGATGTCACAGAGGCCAAAGAGCTTGAAGAGAGGCTGCGGAAATCCGACACTCTTCATGTTGTAGGGGAGCTGGCGGCGGGCATCGCCCACGAAATCAGAAACCCGATGACGGCGCTGAAAGGGTTCATTCAGCTTCTTCAAGGAAGCATTGAAGGCGAATATTCTCTGTACTTTAACGTCATTACCTCAGAATTAAAACGCATCGAGTCTATCATCACTGAATTTTTAATTTTAGCGAAACCCCAGGCGATATTATATGAAGAAAAAGACGTGACGCAGATTATGAAAGACACGGCTGATCTTTTGAATGCCCAGGCCAATCTTGTCAATGTGCAGATCCATCTGAACCTGACCGGAAACATCCCGCCGATTTACTGTGAACCGAATCAATTAAAACAGGTGTTTATCAATATTTTAAAAAACGCCATTGAAGTCATGCCGGGCGGCGGCAATATCTACGTGACCATTCAGTCTTCTGATCAAGACCACATTTTGATTTCTATTCAAGATGAAGGAACAGGCATTTCCGAAGACAAATTAAAACGTCTGGGTGAACCATTTTACACGACAAAAGACAGGGGAACGGGCCTCGGTCTCATGGTCAGCTATAAAATCATCGAAGAACATCAGGGACGCATTCATGTGGAAAGTAAAGAAGGGAAGGGCACCGTTTTTCATTTGACGCTTCCGATCCGGCAGAATACCGAAGAAAGAAGGAGCGGGGAATGATCTGTTTTACAAGTGTGAGAGCGCCGTTTGGAACCGTCATCATAACAGAGGAAGAGAGCTTTATTACCGGCCTGTTTCTCACCGGGGAAGATTTTGAGGAATGGCGGAAAGACGCGCCCGGCGTAAAGCCGTGCGAAACCGCTTTGCTGTCGGAGGCGAAACAGCAGCTGGCATCATATTTTTCAGGAGAAAGAAAGCAATTCTCTCTGCCTCTGAGACAAAAAGGCACACCCTTTCAGGAAAGGGTATGGAACGCGCTGACGATGATTCCTTACGGGGAATCCCGAAGCTACGGCGATATGGCTGAAGCGATCGGAAAACCGAAAGCGGTGCGCGCCATCGGACAAGCCAATAAACGAAACCGGCTGCCGATTTTGATCCCTTGCCATCGGGTAATCGGCAAAAACAGCGCCTTAACGGGATACGCGGGCACGAAGACGGATGTAAAAGCGGTGCTGCTGAACATCGAACAAATATCCTATAAAGAAAAATAAAGCGTATGGCACGTTCCGTTTTTTCACGTCCGACATATCATTTTATTAAGTGAAAAAAGTTGGTCTGATGAAAAAGGAGGACGAAGCCTGATGAAAATGAGCCGTCCGCAAAAGATAGCCGGTTATGCAGAGCTGTTTTTTAAAATGCATCTCATTACAGCCGTCCAAAAAGATGAAGTGATTACATTGTGCAGACAAAAAAACCGCTGACATTGCCTGAGGCAATATCATCAGCGGTTTTTCAGCTCAGCTGGCAGTCAGTGAATAATTGTTCAATTTCTTCCGTGTAAGAGCCGGTCACAATTCCTTTCTCGGTTATAATGCCGGAAATCAGGCTGCCCGGTGTGATGTCAAAGGCCGGATTGAAGACCGGCACATCTTCGGGAGCGGTGCGTATGCCGGAGATCTGTCTGACTTCATCCGGATCTCTCTCTTCAATCGGAATCTGATAGCCGTTTTCAATCTGCAAGTCAAATGTCGAAAGCGGTGCGGCCACAAAAAACGGAATTTGAAAGGCGTTTGCCAAAATAGCGAGGCCGTACGTTCCGATTTTGTTGGCCGTATCACCGTTTTTTGCAATTCTGTCAGCGCCGACAATGACTGCAGAAATATGTTTTTCCTTCATTGTATGGGCGGCCATGCTGTCCGTAATGAGCGTGACATCAATTCCGCCCTGCATCAGCTCCCACGCCGTCAGCCGTGATCCTTGGAGAACGGGTCTTGTTTCACATGCGTAGATATGAAGGCCGAGGTCTTTTTGTTTCGCTAAGTAAAAGGGAGCGAGCGCCGTACCGTATCGGCTTGTGGCAATCGAGCCCGCATTGCAGATGGTCATGATCTGGTCGCCTTTTTTAAAAAGGTGCAGCGCATTCTGGCCGATCATTCGGCATGTTTCTTCATCCTCAATCTGAATTTGAATGGCTTCATGAACGAGCGTTGTCTTCGCTTCATTGATTGAGGTCGCATCCCTGATGGAATCCGTCAGTCTGTCAAGCGCCCACGCGAGGTTGACGGCAGTGGGCCTTGAACTGTTTAAATATGCTTTGACATCCGCGAACTGACGTCGGAAATCTGAAAGGTCGCGGGCTTCAAACGACTTGGCGGAGAGCGCGAGTCCGAACGCCGCGGTTATACCGATGGCCGGGGCGCCCCTTACTTTCAGCGTGACAATCGCGTCGAATACATCTTCCTTTGTTTTAAGTTCCGCATATTCAGTGACGTCGGGAAGCTTTTGCTGATTTAAAATGCGGATGTAGGTTTCTTTCCATTCTACAGAACGGGGGATGGCAAATTCATTGGTCATGCTGCATCATTCCTTTACACGAAGCTTAAATTGGTCCAGAACCTCGGTGATATGCTTCAGTTTTTTTCTGTTTTCGATATAATAGGCGCCGATGTCAAGCGCGAGCTTCTTCCGTTCGATTCGTTTGTCAAACGGAGTGATTTCATCTAAGTCAGCCACATGGGCGAGTCCGATCGTGCGCCGGATCAGTTCGCATCCCGCAAAACCGACCGCTTCCTCAAACGCGTTTTTCAGTGTGTCTTCCAGCAGGTGTCTGCGGGAAGGCAAGCAGTCTTTCTCCCATGCTTCACTGAATGTTTTCACAAATGTATCCCATACGGCGGCAGTATGATCATATAACGGCTGTCTGTCGTCACCGTCGCGGCTGAGGGCGTTTAACAGCAGATTGGCGATAAATTGGCCGATGTCAAACCCGATCGGTCCGAAGAAAGCAAACTCGGGATCAATCACCTTTGTTTCATGTGCATCGGCGAAAATGCTTCCCGTGTGCAGATCGCCGTGAACCAATGTTTCCGCGGAATTCAGAAAGATGGCTTTCAATTCGCCAGCGCCTTCTTTCAGCTGGGAATTGTTCCAAACTTTTTCTGCGTATGGGCGCAGCTCCTCTTCAAAATCGTTTGTCTCATGGTCGAGAAACGGTTCTGTAAACACAAGCCTTTCCGTAATATTGCAAAGCTCAGGATTTGTAAACTGCTTTGCGAGCTGCTGCTTTACTTTCGCATCAAGCGCATAATCAGATGAGTAAAACAGCGTTTTCCCTAAAAATTCACCGATATGAACCGATAAGTTCGGATAATGCTGCCCTTCCAGCAGCCCTTTTCTTGAAATCCGCAAATGGGAGAGGTCTTCCATTACCGTGACGGCCATTTCAGTATCGGAATAGTAAACGGCCGGAACGAGGTGCGGCACGTGTTCGCCCTGGCGGATGAGGGCGCTGCTTTCGATTCTCGCCCGATCAATCGTAAGCGGCCAGCTTTCACCGACGACTTTCGCGTAAGGGATTGCCTGTTTAATAATCAGTCCTTTTTTGTTTTCTTTATCGTAAACATGAAAGACATAATTTAAATTGCCGTCGCCGATTTCACGGCATGTCAGAGTGCTTTTGTTTTGGAATAAGCCGAGCTTGACGGCTAACGCGGCGGCGGAGCTTTCTGTTAATTGTTCATAAAGACTTGTTTTAGTTGCTGACATGGATTTACCCTCCAATTATGTAGTGGCAGTAAGAGATCGTGACGGAGAATACGCCCGAAAAAAAGCCTCCTTCTCTGAAAGAGAAGGAGGCTGAAACAGTGCAGTCCGCCTCTTATCTCTCAGATAACATCTGATGGAATTAGCACCGTGCCTTATGAGACAATCGTCTCGGCGCAAAATGTACGCGCCCCATTTCACAATGGAATTACGGTCGGTTGCTGTTGGGGTCAAAAGGCCAATCCCTCGCCCAACTCTCGATAAGAGAAAAATATATTGATTTGTATCACAATTCGGATTAATCAGTTGATGAAAATATTAGCAGGTGCCGGATATTCTTGTCAACATTTTTTTGAAAATTAATATAAATCACGCCGCAAGTCTTGGAAAACCGGAATGGTTCCCCGCACGGCCGCGCTTTCTGACACATCGATTTCCGCCCGGACTGCGCCTTCCGTCCGGTCTCCTTCGGCTAAAATCCGGCCCCACGGGTCAATAATCAGGCTGTGGCCGGCAAATTCATTATCGGGATTGGACCCCGTGCAGTTAGAGGCTGCGACAAAACATTGGTTTTCAATTGCTCTGGCGATAAGCAGGCTTCGCCAATGATCAAGGCGGGGCAGAGGCCATTCCGCAGAGATAAACAGGACATTCGCGCCCTGGGACGTATGCTTTCTGATCCATTCGGGGAAACGGATATCATAGCAGATCAGCCCGGCGCACTTGACACCGTCAAGCTCAAAGGAACCGTCGCTGTTTCCTGCTGACAAGTAAAGGTGTTCATCCATCAGCTGAAACAGATGGGCTTTCTGATACCGCTTCACGATCTGTCCGCTGTTATCGGCGATGTACATGGTGTTATAGACATTTTCGCCTTCTTTGACCGCAAAAGATCCGGCAACGAGGTGTACGTTGTATGTTTTTGCCGTTTCTTTAAGCCATTGTTCCGAAACTTTGCCGTTTTCATCCGCCAGCTGGTCTAGCCGTGTGAGATCATAGCCGGTCGTCCACAACTCAGGAAGCACGATTACATCAGCATGGCGGCTTTCTTGCTCAATCAAAGATTCTGCTTTTTTAAAGTTTTCTGAAGGATTTCCGTATGAAATATCAAATTGCAAACAGGAAACGGTCCATTTCATTTTTTAACACCTCAAGTTTCTCTTTACTTTTTTTATTTAACCATATATGATGATGGACTATCATTTCAAGACATTTTTAGAAGGTGAAAATATGAACTTTGAAATCTCAGATGTACTCAAACAGCTGCCGGAACAATTTTTCGCATCATTGGTGCAAAAAGTGAATCAAAAGCTGAAAGAAGGCAGAGACGTCATCAACTTAGGGCAGGGAAACCCTGATCAGCCGACGCCTCAGCATATCGTTGAAGAAATGAAGCGCGCCGTCGAAAGGCCGGAAAATCATAAATACTCATCATTCCGGGGCGCTTACAGCTTCAAAAAAGCAGCCGCTGCATTTTATGAAAGGGAGTACGGGGTCACGCTTGATCCTGAAACGGAAGTCGCCGTGCTGTTCGGAGGCAAGGCGGGACTTGTTGAGCTTCCGCAATGTCTTTTAAACCCGGGAGATACCATTCTGGTGCCTGATCCCGGATATCCTGATTACTGGTCAGGCGTCGCCCTTGCAAAAGCGAGAATGGAAATGATGCCGCTGACGGAAGAAAGAGGGTTTCTCCCTGATTACAGCGTAATTCCTGAAAAGGTGCGGAGCGAGGCGAAGCTGCTGTATCTCAATTATCCGAATAATCCGACCGGCGCTGTGGCGACAGAGGCGTTTTTCGAGGAGACGGTCGGTTTTGCGGAGCAAAACGGCATTTGTGTCGTTCATGATTTCGCGTACGGAGCCGTCGGCTTTGACGGGCATAAACCGCTGAGCTTTTTGCAGACCGAAGGCGCAAAAGAGACGGGAATCGAAATCTATACCTTGTCCAAAACGTATAATATGGCGGGCTGGCGGGTCGGATTTGCCGTCGGAAACGCTTCTGTCATCGAAGCGATCAACCTTTATCAGGATCATATGTTTGTCAGCCTGTTTCCCGCGGCGCAGCAGGCGGCGGCAGCCGCACTTTTAGCGGATCAGGCATGCGTCGCGGCGCAAAATGACAGATATGAATCGAGACGCAATGCATGGATTAAAGCCTGCCGCGATATCGGCTGGGATGTGACGGCTCCGGCGGGCTCCTTTTTTGCATGGCTCCCTGTGCCTGACGGTTATACGTCACAGTCGTTTTCAGACCTGCTGCTCGAGAAAGCGGATGTCGCGGTCGCTGCCGGAAACGGGTTCGGAAAATGGGGGGAAGGCTATATAAGAGTCGGTCTTCTGACAAGTGAAGAAAGACTTAAAGAAGCTGCGGAAAGGATCGGGAAACTGAATCTTTTCACCCGAAAAAGCATTGACATATCAGGATAACAATGCGATAATTCAAAATACTTTATAAAATCATTATTCTTATCAAGAGCAGGCAGAGGGACGAGCCCGATGAAGCCCGGCAACCGACTGATAAAGCACGGTGCTAATTCTTGCAGCAGGAGCTGAGAGATAAGATTCGGACATAACACGAAGCCTCTTTCTGCTCATACGGAAGAGGTTTTTTTATGTTTTGCGAAAGAAAGAGAGGCGTTCACGCATGAGCGAAGTATTGGCAACATATCTTCTGACAGACACAACGGACAGTGAAAAGCGGGCGGAACAGATTGCGGCGGGGCTGACGGTAGGCTCCTGGACTGACCTGCCCCTGGTGAAGCAGGAACAGCTCAGAAAACATAAAGGGCGGGTCGTAAAAGTTGAGGAGAAAGAAGGAACCTCAGAAAACGAAACACAATCCGTCATCACCATCGCCTATCCCGAGGCGAATTTTTCAAGAGATATTCCGGCCGTCCTGACGACGGTATTCGGAAAGCTGTCACTGGACGGAAAAATAAAATTGACTGATCTTGAATTTTCCGAAGGGTTTAAACGCTCCCTTCCCGGGCCGAAATTCGGTATATACGGCATCCGCAAACTGCTGGGCGAATTTGAAAGACCGCTTCTGATGAGCATATTTAAAGGCGTGATCGGACGGGATCTCGCCGACATTAAAGAACAGCTCAGACAGCAGGCGCTCGGCGGCGTGGATCTTATTAAAGATGACGAAATTTTCTTTGAAAATGAACTGGCTCCGTTTGAAACCCGCATTATCGAAGGAAAACAAGTCCTGAAGGAAACCCGGGAGGAGACGGGGCATAAAACGCTGTATGCCGTAAACCTTACGGGAAGGACCGCTGAATTGCGGGATAAAGCGAGGCGCGCGGCAGAACTCGGGGCGGACGCGCTTTTATTGAATGTGTTTGCTTACGGTTTAGATGTGATGCAGAGTCTTGCTGAGGACAGGGAAATCCCGCTTCCGATCATGGCGCATCCGGCAGTCAGCGGCGCGTTCACATCATCTCCCGTTTACGGCTTGTCGCATGCGCTTTTGCTCGGCAAGCTGAACCGCTATTGCGGCGCTGATTTCAGTTTATTTCCGTCACCTTACGGATCCGTTGCTCTTCCGAAGGAGTCCGCGCTTGCAATCCATGATGAATGTGTAAAAGACGATGTCTTTCATCCGTCGTTTGCCGTCCCGTCAGCAGGCATTCACCCCGGTATGGTGCCATTATTGATGCGCGATTTCGGCATCGATCACATCATCAATGCCGGCGGAGGCATTCACGGCCATCCGAAAGGAGCCGAGGGCGGGGGAAAAGCGTTCCGCGCCATCATTGATGCGGTGCTTGAAGCGCAGCCGATTGAAGAAAAAGCCGCGTCGTGCAAAGATCTTCAGCTCGCATTAGACAAATGGGGAAGGGTGGAAGCCGTATGACCCGCACACCGCTGATTATTTGTGATTTCGACGGAACGGTCACCATGAACGACAACATTGTCAGCATGATGAAAGAATTCGCGCCTCCTGAGTGGCTTGAATTAAAAGACGGTGTTCTGTCTAAAAGCATATCAATCCAAGAAGGAGTCGGCCGGATGTTCGGACTGCTGCCGAGCAGCTTAAAAGAAGAACTGACCGGCTTTATTCTGAAGGATGCGAAAATACGGGACGGCTTTTTGGATTTTGTCTCGTTTGTCCGGTCAAACGGCCTCCCGTTTTATATCGTAAGCGGGGGAATGGACTTTTTTGTGCATCCGCTTTTGGAAGGGATCGTAGAAAAGGAGCGGATTTTCTGCAATCATGCATCCTTTGACAATGAGCATATTCATATAGACTGGCCGCACGCCTGTGACGGAGACTGTACCAATCAATGCGGCTGCTGCAAACCGTCAGTCATCCGTAAGCTATCCGATCAGCAGAAATTTCTCATTATGATCGGTGATTCGGTCACGGATGTCGAGGCTGCAAAGTTGTCCGATATGTGCTTTGCGAGAGATTATCTTTTGACTGAATGCAAAGAACTCGGCCTCCGGCATCTGCCTTTTCAAGATTTTCATGAGGTGAAAACAGGCATTGAAAACATCGGGGAGGTGCAGGCATGGCTGCAAAAGAAGAACGCTGGCGCGAACTTGCCGAGGTAAAGCGCGAGCTGGCTGAAAGAGACTGGTTCCCGGCAACGAGCGGGAATCTTTCCATCAAAGTATCCGACGCGCCGCTGACTTTCCTCGTTACGGCGAGCGGAAAAGACAAACGAAAAGAAACAGATGAAGATTTTCTCTTAATCGATGAGAACGGGAAGCCCGCTGAGACCGGCCATTCTTTAAAACCCTCAGCAGAAACGCTTCTCCACACTTACTTATACCAAAAGACAGACGCCGGCTGCTGTCTGCATGTCCATACCGTCAATAATAATGTCATCTCAGAGCTTTACGGGGATGAAAAACAAATCACTTTTCAGGGGCAGGAGATGATTAAGGCGCTCGGATTATGGGAGGAAAACGCGTCCGTGACCGTTCCGATCATTGACAATCCGGCGCACATCCCGGCATTGGCCGAAAACTTCGCGCACCATGCGGCCGCCGGCTCAGGCGCGGTGTTAATCCGCAATCACGGCATTACGGCATGGGGGCGGACCGCATTTGAAGCGAAAAGGGTGCTGGAAGCCTATGAATTTTTATTCAGCTGTCACCTCAAGCTTCTGTCACTTCGGCCGCAGCTGGTAAAATAAAAGGAGGAATAGAAAATGGCGACCATCAGAATTCATGACGAAAAAAATACGCTCATTGAACATCAGGAAGAAGTAGCGCGCTTCTTAGACGAACAAGAGGTGATCTATGAGCAGTGGAACATTGAAAAACTTCCGTCTGAGCTTTCGGAAAAATACGATCTAACCGAAGATGAAAAAGAACGGATTCTCGCGGCGTTTGACACGGAGATTCAGGACATTTCAGCCCGGCGCGGATATCAGTCTCAGGATGTCATTTCTTTATCAGACACCACGCCGAATCTTGATGAATTATTAAAAAATTTCCAAAGAGAACATCACCACACGGATGATGAAGTCCGCTTTATCGTCAGCGGACACGGCATCTTCGTCATTCAAGGCAAAGACGGCACATTTTTCGACGTCCGTTTAAATCCGGGAGATTTGATTTCAGTTCCGGAGAACATCCGCCACTACTTTACGCTTCAGGAAGACCGCCGGGTCGTCGCAATCCGAATCTTCGTGACGACTGAGGGCTGGGTGCCGATTTACGAAAATGAAAGTGTGCAAAACTGATAGACGCCCGAACCTCTCATGCACCCACCGGCATGAGAGGTTTTTTATTGTAATATAAAGTCAGCTTTGGCTGTTTTTTAATTCTTGAATATGCCGCATTCTGTTTATATCATTACCCGAATGGGTATTATTCTCTTATTCATGCTAAAGATTCCAATATGAAATGAAAAAATAAGTTATTTAGTAAAAAAATGTTTACAAATAAAGTATAATCTGTAATAATGCTCAATAACCCAATCAAACTTGTTTCCTATTCTTTTAGCGGTGAGGGGTGAAGTGAATGGGCAGTTATTCTGAACAAGAAAAATTGCTTCTATCTATTGATAAAAAAAGAAAAATGATGATAGATGCGGCTAACAGGCAAGGGTTTACAGGATATGACACGATCAGGCACAGCCAGGAACTGGACTGTCTGATGAACGCGTATCAGCAGCTGGTAAACCGTGATCGTACACATCACCAAGGAATACAGGGCCTTGTGAAGAAAATAGGCTTGTTCTCCCGCGGTGACGTCATGCCTGCATATGAAGCAAACAAATGATGGATGATAAAACAGATAACGAAGACTGAATGCGCTTCCTGATCAAGCGCCGCATCCGAAAGATGACCGCGTACAGTCAGCACATTTTTCCGCTGGCACGGCTCACGAAGCGCCTCGTACTATCTGCCGGCTATGATGCCGTTCCTCTGGTATATCCTCTTACACATACTCTTCTTTAAATAAAAAACACCCCGATCAGGGTGTTTTTTTCATCGAGAAGCGGCAGGGAGGGTAATGGTGACCTCTGTGCCCTTATCGACTTCGCTTTGAATGTCAATCGAACCGCCGTACATCAGCATGATTCGTTTACATACGACAAGGCCGAGGCCGGTGCCTTTTTCCTTTGACGTTACAAACGGAAGAAAAATGTGCTCAAGCATATCTTCAGAAATGCCCATTCCGTTGTCGGCCACCTTAATGACTGCTTTATGATCGCGGGCTTCTAAATAGATGGACAGCCGGCCGCCTTCCTGCATGGATTCCAGCGCGTTTTTCGCGACATTTAAAATCACCTGTTTAATATGGTCTTTCGTGCAGTTGACCTTGAGCGGCCGATTGACGAGAATCTCCACATTCACTTCCACATTGTATAGATTCCCTTCAGAATAAATAATCGGCATAATCTCATCAAGAATATCCTGCAGCGAGTTCACTTCCAACCGTTCAGCAGTAGGTTTTCCAAGCACTAAAAACTCACTGACAATCTGATTGATCCGTTTAATCTCCTGCTCAATAATTGAGAAATACAGCTGATCTTCCTCCGATTTGTATTTTTTCTGCAAAAGCTGAATGAAGCCGCTGATCCCTGTAAGCGGGTTGCGGATTTCATGGGCGGTGCTGGCGGCAAGCGTTCCGATAAGCTCCAATTTCTGCGCTTCATTTTGAGCGCGCTCCAGCTGGGTCTTGCGCTTAAGCAAATAATATTGAACGAGGATGAACAGAATATTCAGCAGCACGGCAATACTGGACATCGGCAGCAGCACGCTTTTGGTCAGCTCATTCAGCTCAACCGGTTTCGGATAAACATTGATATTCCAATTAATATCATCCAGATAGCCGCTGACCGGTTTCACACCTTCTGATTGATCAGCCCGTCCGCTGGCAAATATCACTTTATTCTGATTGGTTGCCTTGACATAAACGTCAGGGCTCAGCATATTGATCATATTTCTCAAATAATCGACTTGTATGGCGGCTACTAAATAATCCGTGACTTCCCGTTTTGCGTCTAACACCGGCACGCAGATCGTGAAGATGCGCTGGCCTGTAATTCTGCTGGAGTAGTCATTTGTGATGACCGTTTTTTTCGTCTTTTTCGCCTTCGTAAAATACGGTCTGTCGGCCAAATTCACCTTTGATTTCAGATCAGTCGTGCTTGCGATGACATCACCTTTGGAATTCAGCATATACAGTCCGCTGAATCTGGGTTCATCCTCAAAAGCCTGATCGAGAATGTCAATGATCTTTTCTTCATTGACAGGCTTATCGACAGCGATCGCAAGTGTTGTCATCCGGGCTTTTGTTTCACCGATTAAATAATTGAGCTTATTGCGGTGAAGGTTGAGCATCATACTGGCTTCCTGTATGTGTTTATCGGCTATTTTCTGCTTTTCTTTTTCATAAATGAAAAAGCTGATAATAAGTGCCGGGATGATCACCAATATGAGATAAAGCTTGATCTTTCCCCGGGCACCTTTAAATGTATTCACTCTGCATCGCTCCAACATTACACTTGAATAGAGGTATTATATCATTTTTATACTTCTTTAATAAGAAAAAATAACCAAAATGATAGAAAAACAAATTATTTTATTAAGGTCTGACAAAAAGAAGAGAAATTTTGGAAACATTTTTGTTGACATTTTTCATTTTGTTTATTAATGTTTCTCTGTAACGGTTTCTTTTGTAAAAGGATGATTGAATGTATGACGGATAAAACAGAAAACTCATTGAAATTATTTATTGTACTGTCACGTGCGTACCGATCTATTAACGACCATATGAATAAACATATTCATAAGCACGGCCTGAACCCGACGGAATTTGCGGTGCTTGAGCTGCTGTACCACAAAGGCAACCAGCCGCTTCAGCAGATCGGCGACAAAATTTTATTAGCGAGCGGAAGTATTACATACGTTGTTGACAAATTAGAGAAAAAAGAACTTCTCATCAGAAAAGCCTCGCCGACTGACAGAAGAGTGACTTTCGCACAGATTTCCGAAAAGGGAATCCGTCTTTTGGACGATATTTTCCCTGATCATGCTGACGAAATTAAAGAAATGATCAGTGTGTTGAGTGATGAAGAGATAGAAATGTGTACGGAAATGCTGAAAAGAGTGGGGTTAAACGCTAAACATTTTCATCAGAAATAAAAAAGGAAGCCATTTGAAAGGCTTCCTTTTTTATATTACTGATTTTGGTCAGTCGCGGCGTTTCTAGGCTGTATCAATACCTCGACGCGCCTGTTTTTGCTGCGCCCTTCGGCGGTTTTGTTCGACACGGCCGGTTTATACTCTCCGAAACCTTTGGCGCTGAATACTTTTGCGTCAAGTTTCGGGTTTTCCGTGAGAATAGCCATGAAGTTGACGGCCCGCATGACGCTTAAATGCCAGTTAGATTGATATTGTGAGTTTTTAATCGGTACATTGTCCGTATGTCCGCTGATAATAATGTTCCTTGGCGGATTCAGCACAAGGAGATTCGAGATTTCCTTGGCAAGCGGAATATCTTCCTGACGGATATCCGCCCGTCCGGAATCAAAAAAGATACTGTCTTTAATGGTAATTAAGAGTCCTTCTTTAGTCAGCTTTGTTTCCAGCTGAGTTTCAAGCTTTTTATTTTTTATAAATTGATTGACTTGCTTTTGCACGCCTTCAAGTTCTTCGCGGTCGGCTGCTTCTCTTTCTTTCTTTTTCTGTTCTTTATCTTTTTCCTTGTCTTTTTTTAACTGATCAACGCCGTCTTTTTCGTTTTCAGGAGGGGTGACGCTTGAATATTCAAGAACACCCGTGCCTCCGGTAAACACGGCGTTAAATGATTTAGACAGCATTTGGAATTTCGCCGCATCGACCGAGCTCATGGCGAACAATACAATGAACAGAGCCAAAAGAAGGGTGAGCAAATCCGCGTACGGGATCAGCCAAGACTCATCCACATGCTCGTCATCATGCTTCTTCTTCTTTTTTCTCGCCATTGTTTGCCTCTCCTTCTTGTTCAGCGACTTTTGCGCGTTCATTCGCAGGAAGATACATGAGAAGTTTTTGTTCGATCACTTTCGGGGCCTGTCCTTCAAGCACTGACAGAACGCCTTCGATCATGATTTCACGCAGTTTGACTTCCTGCTTTGATTTGCGTTTCAGTTTGTTGGCGAAGGGATGCCATAGTACATATCCTGTGAAAATCCCGAGAAGGGTGGCGACAAAAGCCGCACTGATGGCATGTCCGAGCGCCTCGGTATTGTTCATGTTGGAAAGAGCCGCGATAAGGCCGATGACCGCACCCAAAACGCCGAGTGTCGGCGCATATGTGCCGGCTTGTGTAAAGATGGCTGCGCCGGCCTGGTGTCTGTCTTCCATCGCTTCAACTTCCTCAGTCATAATATCTCTGATAAATTCTGCGCTTTGTCCGTCAACCGCCATACTCAGGCCGTTTTTCAAAAATGCGTCATCCACGTCTTCAATGCTTGCTTCCAATGCGAGCAGACCTTCACGTCTGGCGATTTGCGCCCATTGAGAGAACATAGGAATTAATTGCGCAATTGTCAGCTGTTTGTTTTCTTTAAACAGCACTTTAAAAAGGGCAGGCACTTTTTTGATTTCTTTTCCGGGGAATGCGATGATCACCGCAGAAATCGTACCGAACAAAATAATCAGAATAGCTGCCGGGTTAGCGAGTGCGCTTAAGCTGACCCCTTTCAGCACCATGCCCACGCTTAAAGCAATCAAGGCGAGGATGATACCGATAATCGATGTTTTATCCATAGTTTTCACCAAATCCTTTATACTAGCTTTCTATGGTTAATATCGGTGGCAGTGCATGGAACTTTAGGGTGATTGAGAAATTGTTCCCGAATTCTTCACAGTTTCTCCCTTTCGGCATGGAGAAAGAAACAAAAAAGCGGCTCCCCGCGAGGAGGGAACCGCTTTTTTCTTATTGTGCCCGGACTTTGATGCCGTCCTCTTCCATTACGACATGGAAGGCTTTTATTTCGTTGTCATCCAATAAGAGATCTGTCATTTCGTCCTCGATCAATTCTTGGATGGTTCTTCTGAGCGGGCGTGCTCCGAAAGCTGGGTGGTAGCCGATTTCAGCGATTTTTTCTTTCGCTTCGTCCGTTACGCTCAGGCTGATGCCGCGCTCTTTTAATGTGTCTTCAAGCTCTGTGAGAAGCAGGCTGACGATTTTCACGAGATGTTCTTTTTTCAGGGATTGGAATTCAATGATGCTGTCAAACCGGTTTAAAAACTCCGGTTTGAAGAACGCGCTCAGTGAATCAATCAGCGTTTGTTCCTCCAGGACGCTCTCTTCAGATTGGAATCCGACTTTCACCTGTTTTTCGCCGGTTCCAGCGTTGCTTGTCATAATCAAAACGGTATCTTTGAAGCTGACCGTTCTGCCCTGGCTGTCTGTCAGACGGCCGTCCTCCATAATCTGCAGAAACATATGCTGGACATCAGGGTGGGCTTTTTCAATCTCATCGAGCAGCACGATGCTGTACGGATTGCGGCGAACTTTTTCCGTTAATTGACCGGCTTCATCGTGTCCGACATATCCCGGCGGTGAACCGATAATTTTTGATACGGCGTGTTTTTCCATGTATTCACTCATATCGAGACGGATAATGGAATCTTTTGTACCGAACAGTTCATCTGCGAGTGTCTTTGATAACTCGGTTTTTCCGACTCCGGTCGGTCCGACAAAGAGGAAGGAGCCGACAGGTCTGTTTTTGGATTTTAAGCCGGCGCGGCTTCGTCTGACCGCTTTCGCCACTTTTTTCACGGCTTTTTCCTGACCGATGACGCGCTGATGAAGATGCTCTTCAAGTTCCTTCATTTTGACTTGTTCATCAGCCTGGAGTTTTCCGACCGGAATGCCTGTTTTCTGTTCAATGATGGCTTGAATATGCTCCGCCCCGATTTCAGGTGAAGAGGCCGGTGTTTCATGCGCCAGCTGCTTTTCCAACGCCGCTTCTTCATCACGCAGTTTCGCGGCAAGCTCATAATTTTCTTCATGAAGCGCTTTTGTTTTCTCCGCGTCAATTGCTTTGAGTCTCTCAGCCGCATCTTCTTCATTTACGGTATCAAGCTCCAGGTTCGCCTTAGAGCCGGCTTCATCTAATAAGTCGATCGCTTTATCCGGCAGGTGGCGGTCCTGAATGTAACGGGATGAAAGCGTAACACAGGCGTTTATCGCTTCATTGCTGAATGTGACGCCGTGGTATTTCTCGTATTTATCTTTAATGCCTTCCAGAATGCTGATGGCTTGTTCTATTGTAGGCTCGTGAACCATGACAGGCTGGAAGCGTCTTTCAAGCGCCGCATCTTTTTCAATCTGGCGGTACTCTTTCAGCGTTGTCGCCCCGATGACCTGCAGCTCGCCTCTGGCAAGCGCCGGTTTCAGGATGTTCCCGGCATCCATTGATCCCTCGGCAGAGCCGGCGCCTACAAGAAGGTGAATCTCGTCAATGAACAAGATGACGTTTTTCCGTTCTTTTAATTCGTTCATTAATTGTTTCATTCTTTCTTCAAACTGGCCTCTGATCCCTGTATTGGCGACGAGAGAAGCGACGTCAAGCAGGTAAAGCTCTTTGTTTTTCAATTTGTTCGGCACATCGCCTTCAGCGATTTTAAGCGCGAGGCCTTCTGCAATAGCCGTTTTACCGACGCCTGGCTCACCGATCAGCACCGGATTGTTTTTATTCCGGCGGTTCAAAATTTCAATTACGCGCGCCACTTCATGATCGCGGCCGATCACAGGGTCAATCAGACCTGCTTTTGCGCCGTTTGTGACGTTTTGAGCGAGCTCGTCGAGCAGGCCTTTTTCAGAGCCGGCCTGCTGTTTATTTTGATTGGGAGCGAAACCTTGCTCAAACGGGAATCCGAATGATTGCGGCCCCATGCTCATAGACGGTTTTCGGGTTAATTCTGTATAACATGTTTCACATAAAACGAATTGTTTTTGAATGGAATTGACTTGCATGTTCAGGCGAATCGTCGCCTCGTTTTTCTGACAATGTTGACAACGCATTTGCCAAAACCTCCTCGAAAAATGTTTGATCATCTTTGACCAAATGGATTAGAAAATAAGGTCTTAACTTTGACCTTCTTTGATTAATAGTATACTCTGACCTTCTTTGACTTTCAAGTGTTTTGTTTCAAACCCTGAAAAATAAATGTTTACAGCATGATAAGTGATATTTGTGAGGTTTGATTATTTTTGACCAATATAGTCAGAAAGGAAATGAAATGTTTTGACCTTTCTTGATGAAGAGTATACGCCGGCCCTTTTTTTCTTTCAATATTTTTGCTTAGAGGAGAGAGCTGAATCTGTTTTCTCCGGGGAAGGACGATTTGTTCGTCTTTTCGGGCGACTTGTCTCATAAGCATATATAAAGGCCTGGACAAATCTGCGCTTAGCCGGAGGGTGAAATGGGACAAACAAAAGGTTCTGCAAGTCAGCTTGCATTTGTATACGTAGGCACGGTTGTAGGAGCCGGTTTTGCCACGGGACGGGAAATCGTTGAGTTTTTTCTGAAGTTTGGCTGGATCGGTCTGTTCGGTATCGTGGTAAGCGGTCTGATGTTTACATATTTAGGCGCCAAAATCATGATCATTTCCAAACGGATTCATGCAGCATCTTATCAGGAATTGAACACATATTTATTCGGCCAGTCCATCGGCCGCGCCGTGAACATGTTTATGATGTTTATATTGCTGGGAGTGACCTCTGTCATGCTGTCCGGAGCGGGAGCGCTGTTTCATGAACAGCTTGGCTGGTCCGCACAAGCGGGGATCCTTCTGACGATCGTACTGAGCTTTGCCGTCATGACAAGCGGCGTTAAAGGTGTGTTCGGCGTCAATATATTGGTTGTGCCGCTTTTAATTTCCTTCTCTTTTATCGTGACAGCAGATTCATTTGTATTTACAAGCACGAGAAACGCGGACGAATGGGTATGGCCTGACAAGTGGAATTGGCTTTTGTCCGCCGTCTCTTACGGCGCGTTAAATTTATCGCTCGCCCAAGCCGTGCTTGTGCCGCTTGCGAATGAAATGTCTTCAGAGAAGGTGATCAGAAGGGGGGCTTATTTTGGCGGCGTTCTGTTGACACTGGTGCTTGCCGCGAGCTTTTTATCATTATCGGTGCTGCCGGATGTGCTGGAGTTTGACATTCCGATGGCTCAAGTCGTCTATTCGTATTCGCGTTCGCTTCATATCATTTATTTGTTTATTATTTTCGGAGAAGTGTTTACGTCGGTCATCGGTAATTTATACGGATTGGAAAAACAATTAAACAGTTTTCTTCATATAAAAAGTACATATATTTACGGCGGCATTTTGGCGTTTGCTTTCATTATCAGCCAAATCGGCTACGGACAGCTGATTTCCACCGTTTATCCGGTGTTTGGGTATGTGAGCCTCGCTTTCATCGGCGCATTGATTTGCAAAAAAATCCCGAAAGAAAAATAAGGATATAAGGAAAATGTCTGTATTTTTTGGGAATTCCCCTTCTTTTTTCCTGACATTTCTGTATAATGAATTGGGAAATGATGGGGAGGAGTAAGAGATGAAAGCTCGACGTGTATTATTGGGATTTATTTTTATTTGTATCGGCATTGCGTTTTTTTTACAGAGGGCGGGAGTTATTCATATATCCGCAGGTTCGGCGTGGCCGTTTCTTTTCATTATAATGTCCGCAGGGTTTCACGCCGGATTTATTTTTGCGAAAAAAACGCCTGACCAGGCGGGACTGCTCGTTCCGGGCGGTATGTTTTTTGTGCTGGGCTGCCTGTTTTGTTTTGAAACGGCAACGGGATGGACGTATTCAGGCGTGACGTGGCCTGTTTATATATGGGCGCCTGCTCTCGGTCTGTTTGAGCTGTGGTATTTCGGCGGGAGGAAGTTAGGTGTATTGATTCCTGCTTTCATCCTGACAGCCGTGGGAGCACTATGCTTTGCCGGTATGCTGATGACGGGGCTGTGGCCGCTTTTGATCATCGCAGCCGCGCTTTTGTTTCACGCCGCTGCCTTTATGCAGCCGAAAAAAAGATCGGGCCTTCTTATTCCGGGCGGCATTTTGCTTGTGACGGGCGGGTTGTTATGGTTTGAAACGCTGACGGATTGGACATACGCAAATGTGACATCGCCTGTCTACCTCTTTGCCGTTGCGTTCGGCCTGTTTGAAGCCTGGCTGTTCGGCAGAAGGCAAAGAGGGCTTTTGACTGCTGCGGCGGTTCTGTGCGCCGCGGGCATTTTCGGCATATTCACCAATGCAAATGAAGTCATCAGCGAACGCGGCTGGCCCGCTCTCATTCTTTTGCTGGGCGCCGCTTTTCACATTCCGATTTTCGGCCCGAAACCTGTCAAAAACGCGGGACTTCTCGTACCGGGCGGCATCTTATTGATTACGGGGATCTTGTTTGTCTTTGAAACGGCAACCAATTGGTCCTACTCCGGTGTGACATGGCCTGTTTACCTGTTGGCAACGGCATTCGGTTTATTTGAGCTGTGGCTGTTCGGCGGGAAACAGAAGGCGCTGCTCATCCCGGTTGCGGTGCTGACCTTGACAGCACTTTGCTTTATGATGACGAATCAGCCGATCATTCCGGTTTCTGTTTTCTGGCCTGCTTTATTTGTTCTGATCGGGATTGCGCTGATGGTATTTCCGGGGAAAAAACGCGGGGCTTAAACCCGATTTTGCAGCCTGACACAGGGTTCAGGCTGTTTTTTTATTGTCACGGGAAACAACATTATGGTATGATAGCAAAAGTGAAAAAAGAAGAAAATCCGTATTGATGCGGGAGAGGTTCTAGCTACACCCTCTATAAAAAACTAAGGACGAGCTGTATCCTTGGATACGGTTTTTTTATGTTTTTTAGGGCGCCTTCTCCGAAAAAGGCGCTTTTTTTATGGAATGATAGATAAGGGAGAGAAAGACATGAAAAAAGAAAAAGCAGTTGTGGTGTTCAGCGGAGGCCAAGACAGCACGACTTGTTTATTATGGGCTTTGCAAAATTTCGAAGAAGTGGAAACCGTTACATTCCATTATAATCAGCGTCACCAAGAAGAAATCGATGTGGCAAAATCGATTGCCGAAAAGCTCGGTGTCAAAAATCACTTGCTTGATATGTCTCTTTTAAATCAGCTCGCGCCGAATGCGCTGACAAGAGATGATATCGAAATTGAAGCGAAGGACGGGGAACTGCCGACAACCTTTGTGCCGGGACGCAACCTTGTATTTTTATCCTTTGCATCGATTCTTGCATATCAAATCGGCGCGCGCCACATTATCACCGGTGTTTGCGAGACTGATTTCAGCGGCTACCCGGACTGCCGTGACGAGTTCGTCAAATCCTGCAATGTCACCGTCAACCTGGCGATGGAAAAGCCGTTCGTCATTCATACGCCGCTTATGTGGCTGAACAAAGCGGAAACGTGGAAACTTGCGGATGAGCTCGGCGCGCTTGATTTTGTAAAGAATAACACACTGACTTGCTATAACGGCATCATTGCGGACGGATGCGGCGAATGCCCGGCATGCCTGCTCCGCAATAAAGGATATGATGAATATATGAAAATGAAAGGAGAGCGAAACTAATTGCTTTCTCAAATTTACCCGCAGGTTCAGCATCCTTATTCGTTTGAGTTGAATAAGGACATGCACATCTCAGCCGCGCACTTTATTCCCCGCGAAAGCGCCGGAGCGTGCAGCAGAGTCCACGGGCACACGTATACAGTAAATATTACAGTTGCGGGGGATGAACTGGACGATTCAGGCTTTCTCGTGAATTTCAGCGTGCTGAAGAAATTGGTGCACGGCGCTTATGACCATACATTGCTGAATGACCATGACGAGTTTTCTGCTGATGATGACAGATATTCACTGCCGACGACCGAGGTCGTGGCCAAAACGATTTACGATAAGGTGCAGTCCTACCTCGAAACACTGGAGAATCAGCCGGTCTGCGTGCAGATTTTTGTCAGGGAAACCCCGACAAGCTATTGCGTATACCGCCCGAAAAAAGGTGATAGGAATGGCTAAAGGAATTCCGGTATTAGAAATTTTCGGACCGACGATACAAGGGGAGGGCATGGTTATCGGCCAGAAAACCATGTTCGTCCGCACGGCGGGCTGCGACTACTCTTGCAGCTGGTGCGACTCCGCTTTTACATGGGACGGCTCAGCCAAAAAAGATATCCGCTGGATGACGGCGGAAGACATTTACCGCGAGCTGAGAGAAATCGGCGGAGACGCCTTTTCCCATGTCACCATCTCAGGAGGAAACCCGGCGCTGTTAAAGCAGCTTGACGCGCTGATTCTGCTGCTGAAAGAGCACGGGGTGCGCGCCGCTTTAGAAACGCAGGGAACGGTCTATCAGGATTGGTTCACAATGATTAACGACCTGACGATTTCACCGAAGCCGCCAAGTTCGGGGATGACAACCGATTTTGCAAAGCTCGATCACATTGTGTCTTCGCTTGATGCGGCAGAAAGGCTTAACGCGGTCAGCTTAAAGGTCGTCATTTTTAATGATGAAGATCTGCAATTCGCGAAAACCGTGCACAAGCGGTATCCGAATATCCCGTTTTATCTTCAGGTCGGAAACGATAACGTCCATACGACGGACGACCGGGCATTGATCGCACATCTGCTCGGAAAATACGAAACACTCGTTGATAAGGTTTCAGCCGATTCGGATCTGAATCTCGTCAGAGTCCTGCCTCAGCTGCATACATTGCTTTGGGGCAATAAACGGGGAGTTTAATAGAAAGGGAGATTTATATGACAAGAAAAGAATCAGAATTAGAAGGAGTTACGCTCCTGGGGAATCAAGGGACAAACTATTTATTTGAATATGCGCCGGAGGTTTTGGAATCATTTCCGAATAAACACGTGAACCGTGATTATTTCGTTAAATTCAACTGCCCGGAATTTACGTCGCTTTGCCCCAAAACGGGACAGCCGGATTTTGCAACCATCTACATCAGCTATATTCCGGACGAAAAAATGGTGGAAAGCAAATCGCTGAAGCTGTATCTTTTCAGCTTCCGCAACCACGGAGATTTCCACGAGGACTGCATGAACATCATCATGAATGATTTGATCGAATTAATGGACCCCCGCTACATTGAAGTATGGGGCAAATTCACGCCTAGAGGCGGAATCTCGATTGACCCGTATACAAACTACGGCAGACCGGGAACAAAATATGAAAAAATGGCCGAACATCGGATGATGAATCATGATATGTACCCGGAGACGATTGATAATCGGTAATTATTCCGTTGTGTGATACGGAGTGTGAAACGAAGTGGAGTCACAGTAAAATCCGAACATTCAGTGCTGATTTTCAGCGGAATTGTGACCGAGTCACAGCGAAGTGTGACCAGCACTAAGCTCAATAAAAGTGTGACCCGGTCACACTAAAAGTGGGAAAAGTCACCCCTGAAAATGGCTCTACTCATGGGAATTGTATTAAAAAGTGTGACCTGAGGTGCAACCTGAACTGTGACTTTTATGCAGTGAAAAATTGATAGTACAGAAGCAGATTAAGGCGTACAATTTGTACGTCTTTTCTTTTTTATCCGAAAGAAAAAATGCCTATCTAGAGATCATAGGCATTAAATATTATTATCAATATCTTCATTTATTTTTTGGCTAAGTTTCTGAACCTTCTCTTTAACATTTGAAACAGCTCTTTTTTGAATTTCATCAAAGTTTTCCTGAATATAGTCCATGACACTTCTTATTAGAACTTCACTTTCAAAATTGAATATCTCATTTATTTCTGACTGTTCTTCATCTGTTAGGTGATGGTATTGAAGTTGTTTAGCATTTACTTCAGCAGCTACATCAATCCTAACTTTAGTTGTTCTGGTTGTACAATTTCATATTCACCTTCTGCATACTTTTGCTCCGCATAATGGCTTCCCCATTGACAGAGCTCCTGCAAGATAGGTTTAAGAGATTCTCCAAGTTCAGTGGATGAATATTCAACCTTCGGCGGTACTTGATTATACATCTTTCTGCTCACAAGTCCACTGGCTTCAAGCTCTCTAAGTGTTTGAATCAGCATTTTCTGAGTTATATTTGGGATCATGCGCTTTAATTCACTCGTTCTCTTTGGTCCATTCATTAAAAAGTATAATACAAGGCCTTTCCATTTTCCGCCAATAACTTCCTTTGTCACTTCAAACCCACAGCTAAATTTTTTCATGTCTAAAGCTCTCCATTCCACATTTATTACTTTTTAGTTACTATATCACAAAAAAGTGGGTACTTCCGATAATGTGCTTACTGAAGGATACTATATCTTGTAAGTTGTTCTTCAAGTACTTAAAGGTACTAGACATAAAATAAAATCAATTCTAAAGGAGTGTTAAGTATGGGTAAATTTGAAGGTAAAATAGCGCTTGTAACGGGTGGAACAAGTGGGATTGGTCTTGCTACAGCACAAAAATTTGTAAACGAAGGTGCATATGTTTATATCACGGGACGTAGACAAAACGAACTTGATAAAGCTGTTAACCAAATTGGCAAGAACGTAACCGGTGTTCAAGGTGATATTTCTAAGCTTGAAGACTTAGATAAACTATATGACATGATAAAGCAGGAAAAAGGTAAGTTGGACATTCTTTTTGCTAATGCAGGCACCGGCAACTTCCTTTCATTAGGTGAAATTACTGAAGAGCAGGTTGATAGAACGTTCGACATTAACGTTAAAGGAACCATCTTTACTGTTCAAAAAGCGTTATCACTATTCCCGGACAAAGTAGGTTCTATTATTGTAACGGGCTCTACTGCTGGATCAATTGGCAACCCAGCGTTTAGTGTATATGGAGCATCTAAAGCAGCATTAAGAGCACTGGTTCGCAACTGGATTCTTGACCTAAAAGGTACTGAAATCCGTGTAAATGTGGTTAGTCCAGGAGCTATTCTTACACCTGCATACGATGAGCTTTTTGGTGATGCACTTGAAGGAGCAATGGAAAATACCAGAAATACTGTTCCAGCTGGAAAAGTTGGGACACCTGAAGAAGTAGCAAACGCTGTATCTTTCCTTGCTTCAGACGAAAGCAGTTACTTGACGGGTGTTGAATTGTTCGTAGATGGCGGGCTAGCACAGGTATAATTTCACTGTGCAGAGATTACAAATAGTCCCCTTGGTAAGGTGTGAAATTGGTGTGACTTCATGATTAATGTCTAGAGCAAGTACTTATGGGACAAGACTTTGACCTGCCTTTTCTTCCACGAGGACTGCATGAACATCATCATGAATGACTTGATCGAATTAATGGACCCCCGCTACATTGAAGTATGGGGCAAATTCACGCCTAGAGGCGGAATCTCGATTGACCCGTATACAAACTACGGCAGACCGGGAACAAAATATGAAAAAATGGCCGAACATCGGATGATGAATCATGATATGTATCCGGAGACGATTGATAATCGTTAATCACTATAAAAGCGTGCCTATTATGACTTTTATGCAAATAAATTGCTATTGCAGAGGTAATGTAAGACGTACAAATGTGTACGTCTTTTTCTTTTAAGCACAAAAGCAATTTATTAACGAAAGTATTTTGGCAGAAAGGCTAACAAAATCAAAGGAAAATATGTTGTAGATTGCTTTCTTTTTTTGTGGGGCATCCATATCCCAATCACGTTATCTTGCACTTGAACATTTTTTATAGACTGGTACCGCGACAAATTATTTCTCTTCTACATACCAATAAAGTAGACATTAAAAAGTGAAAGAGAGGGCGAAAATGTGTGAAAATTCTTTTCCTCGAGAGTCATCCCATGTGGCTCTATGGTTTACCAAATGGGTTTAGGGAAGCAGGACATACCGTAATGATTTCCGGTCCTGTAAGTCGGGAAAATATCACTGAAATGATAGACGAATTTAAACCAGATCTAATAGTATCTATGGGATGGACACCAGAGCATTCAAGGGAAAAGCAGGCCTGGATTCGCAACGCTACTAAAAAGGTGAATATCCCTCTCGTTTATTGGGCAACTGAAGACCCGCTGCACACTCAAAACTTTACTATCCCGTTAATTAAAAAGGTGAAACCAGATTTTGTTTTCACGGTTACGCCTTCTCTGTGTAAAACTTATGAAAGCATGGGGATTAAAGCAGCTCACTTAGACTTTGCATTTCACGAAAGTATACATCACCAGATTAAACCATTAGCAAAATACAGTTGTGATATAGCAGTGGTGGCTAATGCTTACCCTAATTTTCTTGAAGAACATCCGGAAGTGTTCCGTTCGTCCTCTTTAAAAACGCTTATTCGTCCTCTTATACGGAAGGGTATTCGCATTGATTTTTGGGGGAGAAACTGGGAAAAAATGAGTAAATATATAGGAAGAGAAATTCCCCGCAATTGGATCCATGGATACCTTGATTATACTGAAGCATATAAAGTCTACAGTTCAGCAAAAGTCGTTATCGGTTTGCAAAACTGTGAAAGCCAACTTACGCAACGCACCTATGAGATTCTTGGTTCCGGGGGGGTTTTATTGACATCGGATACACCAGCAGTTCGAGGTAAATTCAAACCTGGCCGCGATCTCATCGTTTCTTCCTCCCCAAAAGAAACATTGGAAAAGGTTAAATACTATTTGAATCATGATAGCGAGAGAAAAAAGATTCAGATAAACGGTAAAAAGGCTGTAAAGAATGATTCCTATCTGCATAGAGCCGAGAGAATGCTTGAGGTGCTAAAAAGCAGAGGAATTATAAGAAACTTAGGGAAAACCATTCATTATGTAGATGTTCTCAAAGAAAAATACGTGATCCATCATGTTACTCCCGGTGAAACATTATCAATAATTGCCAGGAAGTATAATGTTTCCCTGCAGCAACTCATGGAGCTTAATCATTTCAAATCAGATCAAATATATGCTGGACAAATCATTAAGATTAGAGAGAAACTGTTTAGAAATATTGATAACAAATTTTTCTAAAGGAGAGTAATATGAATGAAGGGGAAAATACCTAAAATAAGAAATCAAGCGAATAAAGTAAAAAGAACGCCTCGTTATATGGAATTTCCCGTGACATACGAAGTATATCATGTGGAATCCGGCGATACATTATGGACGATTTCTAAATCCTTCAATATCCCGGTACAACAACTTATAAATCTTAATAAGCTTTCTTCAGATAGAATTTATCCTGGACAAATTATAAAGATAAGAGAAAGATAATCTTTGAGGTTTCGGAAACGAATCAAATTGAAATGACAATCCTCATTTTTTTATTTGTGGGGAACTTGATATTTTTGGGGATGAAGGGGTTATGAGATGTTTCAAATGAGCTATTTCTATTCTGGATTAGGATGGGATTTTATTCAACACGTTGATCAAACGAACGGAGTATTAAATGTTGTGTCTCCTGATTTTTTTTATATCAGAAAAGATGGATCATTACTTCTCCGTTCAGCTAATCCCGATGTGATTAAAGCTCTTCATAGAAGAAAATTAAAAGTAGTTCCTTTTCTAAGCAATCATTGGGATCAGGATTTGGGGCGATTTTCATTAATGAACCGAGTTCTTTTAGCTAAACAAATTTCTCATGCAATAGAAGAACTGGATTTGGACGGAGTTAATATCGATATAGAAAACCTTACAGAAAAAGATCGGAATTTATTTACAGATTTTGTTAGATTGGTAAGGAAAAGTATTCCTAGACATAAAGAAGTATCAGTTGCAGTGGCGGCAAATCCTTTTGGCTGGACGAAGGGCTGGCACGGATCATATGATTACGAGTATTTAGCTAAATATGCAGATTACCTTATGATTATGGCCTACGATGAAAGCCACCTTGCTGGACCTACTGCAAGTGTAGGATGGGTGGAAAAGTCCATTCAATATGCTCTGACCCAAAAAATCTCTCCTGAAAAACTAGTTTTAGGATTGCCATTCTATGGCCGCTGTTGGATGAAAGGCCAATCTGCCTCTCAAGCCATTCCCCTTTACCTTGTTGACTCATTAGTAAAAAGGCATAACGGGACAATTATTTTTGACACAGAGAGTCAATCTCCAAAAGCTATTTTTACTGTCAATCACGATAACAAGGGGCTGTTGCCTTCGGGAACATATACATTATGGTTTGAAAATGAACAGTCACTCAGAGCAAAAATAAAACTCGCTCAAAAATATAATCTGAAAGGTCTTGGCAGCTGGAGTCTTGGACAAGAGGATGCGTCAGTCTGGAATACAGTGTTTAAAAATATATAATGATTTATAGTTCAAAGCAAAATTCGAAGATAATTGCAATGAATCTCTATCCTGAATGGATGCTGGTTTATCTAAAAAACATGATGAGAATTGATTGACCACTCTCATTAAAGGATGGGGAAATTCAAGGCGCCAAGGTACGTGGAGAACCATGACTTGTTGATAATCGACCATATAGTTTCTCCTCAGAAATGAGGGGGTTTTACATAAAAAAGACGAGCGAATCCGGGGGGAATTCCACTCGCCGCTTTCTAATGAAAAGACGGGTGCTGGATGGCAGCTCGTCTGTTTCATTATAAAATAGGGAACATATGTTTGTAAAGGCCTGCGCTGTTTTTTCTCATTCGGAGCGGATCAATTGTAAAGGAATGGTCAGCATGATAGCATGTCCTGTAAAAAGAAGGAGTGTTCGTTATGGAGCCGTTAGAGTTAAACGGTGTAAGACTGAAAATGTATGATTGTAAAGAAAGTGCGGGTGAAAACGGCCGCATGATTTCATTTATATTGAAGGTGACCTCTGAAACGTATCATGATATTGCCGTCCTTTTGTATGAAAAAACATTTGACATCAAGGCGCCCGAGCGTGGGCTTGAATTCCGCGGTAAAATAACCAACTACTATACATCCGTCACTAATCTTTACAATAAAGATGAGACAGGTGATTTTTTTGTAGAAATGACCGAGATCTGAATTCATTTGAAAAAGCTGCCGGGCGGCAGCTTTTGTGCGGGATATGTAAATGGTTCGGATTGTTCGGGGGGTTTAATAGGAGTCTCTGATGATTTTATAATTCTTATGGTTGACGACAGTGAGGGAATCTAATTCAAGGTCACGATAATTATCCATGATGGTTACATCAACGATGACGGAGTTTTCATTTACTTTTTCAACAATACCGGTTAATCCGTTTTTAAATTCAATGACGTTTCCAACCTTAGCAATTTTCACGAGCTTCCTCTCCTTTATCATAAATCCTGTTTGAAAATATTTTGCAGTATTTTCTTTAAGAAGTAAAGCGATATGGGTATCAGCCCGCTCAATCATTGTCCCGGCGGGGGAAAGATGGTATATTGATTTTCGGGAAAAAGCCGAGAAAAGGAGGCTGTGTTCGTTGCTGCCTGAAGAAATTTCAGAATGTATCAACCAAATGCGCACCGGTGAAATCAAAGAATTCAGGGTGCAGAAAGAACATTTTCTTGCATTTCGAGCAGTTTTATCGAAGCAGGAAGATTTTAAGCATTTCCGCGGTATTGCACAGCAGGGCGGAGATGTTGTTTTCCAGTATTTAGAACAGCCAAGAAGCTGACGGCTCCTCGCACATGAGGAGTCTTTTTTTTGTTTTTTGGTTTCTCATTTCATCTTGCTGTAACAGATGTAAACAAAATGTAAAATCCCTCCGATGGATACTTTTACTGCTATTTGGTTAATGTTGTGAAAATGACGGCTGTTTTCCTGCCAATAACAAGGCTGTTAACGAACTTCTTCCATCATAAAAGCTGATTGGGAGCACTGGAAAATCTTTAACCGTGAATTTGCACACAGCTCTTGTTAAGGTAGTGAAGTATTTAAGGAGGAAATCGTATGACGACAAAATTTGCTGCCTTGGCTGTCTTTTTTCTATGTTTTATGCCTGCATCAAAAATTGAACATACAGAAGCTCTGTTTACTTTTGCGAAGAAGCCAAAGCAAGAACCCAGCACACTGGTTGCTGATTTAAATAAAAAAAGCTCGGTTCCGAAGCTTTCAAAAACGGATCATAAGCATTCTATCCAACCGATAAAGCTGTCATCTCACCAAGAGAAGAAGGCAAAACCGGAAGAGACGGCTTATCAGCCGCCGAAAAAAACGTATTCCCGCGCTGACAGACAACTTCTGTCACGTCTCGTTCACGCAGAAGCGAAAGGTGAATCTTATAAAGGGAAGGTTGCCGTAGCCAGCGTAGTGCTGAACCGCACTGAAAAAAACGGCTTCCCGGATACCATTCGGGGTGTGATCTATCAAAGGAATGCATTTGAACCGGTAGCAAACGGAAGCATTAATCAAAAGCCGGATAAGGATTCCATCGCCGCCGCAAATGAGGCGCTTGACCATCCGGGCAGAGAAACGAACGCGTTGTTTTTCTACAATCCGAAAACGGCATCTGACCACTGGATCCGTTCCCGAAAAATTATCGAACGGATCGGCAGACACGTATTTGCGATGTAAGCATAGCGGGATCAAAAATATCCCGGCTATGCTTTTTTCAATTTTGAGAAATCGAAAATATTTTCAGAACTTGTCTCATATGATGATGGAAGAACGAGAGACAAGGAGAGACACCATGAATCGATTTGTGAAAGGGATCATTCTTTTATCCATCGCCGCCTTTTTCGCGGAATGTCTGGAATTTGTCGTGAATATGATACTGGCGCGGGAGCTTGGCGAGCATGGGATGGGACTTTACATGAGCATTCTGCCCACCATTTTTTTAATTATCGTCATCGCCAGTCTGGAGCTTCCGATCTCCATTTCAAAATTCATCGCGGAATCCAATCAGAAGCTGCATGAAAGCATGCTCCGGCATGCCTTCAGAATGACCGCCGTTTTTACCGCGTTTTCAACCGCGGCCGCAAGCATCGCGCTGCCGTTCATTCCTGTATTCGATACGTATCACCCGTTTATTAAAGGGATTGTCATCGGGCTGATTCCAGTCGTCGCTTTTACATCCATCGCCAGAGGTTATTTTATGGGTGTGCAGCAAATGGGAAAAATCGCGGTTGCGAATGTCATGAAAAAAATCATTCAAGTGCTTTGTCTGTTTATCTTTTTTCAATGGTACTCTTTTGAAATTGATATGGCCGTGCTCATTTCATTATTTGTGCTGGTCGCAAGCGATGTCGTGGTGTTCGTTTACTTGTATACGCAGTTTATTTTGGCGCGGAGGGCGCTTTCCGGCCATCAGCACATTCATCTGCGCGGCAAGGACGTGCGGAAACGCCTCCTGGCCGTATCCATCCCGACAACGGGACTTCGTATATTTCATGCGGTGACAAACGCCATTGAACCCTTTTTAGTGAAAGGAGCGCTGCTGGCGTCCGGGGCAGCCGGGACAGCCGCGATTGATCAATACGGCATGCTTGCCGGTGTAGCGATGACAATCGGTTCGTTTCCCGCATTTATCGCCCATTCGCTGATGGTCGTCATGATTCCCAGCATTTCAGAAGCGTATGCGCTGTCCCAATATGATATTGTGCTGAAACGGCTGAGACAAGCGATTTTTATTACATTCGGCTACGGCATTCCGGCAGTCTGGGTCATGTTTCAGTTCGCGGGCCCGCTGACCCATTTGTTTTTTCAGTCTCCGGAAGCGCAGTATTATTTGCAGCTTTTGTGGCCGTTTTTTCTTTTTCATCTGTTTGTGATGCCGCTTCAGGCCTGTCTGATCGGTATCGGCCACGTGAAAACGGCGTTTTATCATAACGTATGGAGCAGCATTGTGGGGCTTTCGATGATGTATGTGCTCGGTTCTATGCCGGAATTGCAAATGCTCGGCATTATACTCGGCATGAATACCGGCATGATTCTTCTGACAAGTTTACATTACGCGACGATCTGCAAAGACCTCGGTGTCTCCGTGTTTTTGACGGGCGGCGGAAGAACAGCGCCCCGGATCGAAAGCTGAAAAGGCTGATACATTTCAATAAGGAAGGGCAAGCTATCCGAAACGCGTGAAAGGAAGATCATATGCATAAAAACCGCCTAATTGTATGTGCAGTCCTTTTGATAGCTGCCGCCGTCTGGATGCCTGAAGCAAAAGCCTCATCAGAAAAACAGGCAGTTCCCGCCGTGTTTCTGATGAAGACGATTGAAGGAGACGAGATATCGATTCCGAATAAAGGGCAGAAAACGATTTTGCATTTTTGGACATCATGGTGTCCGCCGTGCAAAAAAGAACTGCCTCAGTTCCAAACGTATTATGAACAGCATCAGTCCGATGATGTAAGCCTTGTAACGGTAAATTTGATGAATGCCGAGCGAAACAAAAATACCGTTCAAAACTTTGTCAGTCAGCACCATCTCACTTTCCCGATTGTTCTTGACACGAAAGGCGAGCTTATGAAGGAATACGATGTCATGACGATTCCCACGTCATTTCTGCTGAATGAAAAAGGAGAAATCGAAAAAAAGATCGTCGGTCCGATGACCGCCTCACAATTAAAAGAATGGTCAGAGAAATAAAAAGGTGCGGGAGGAATTCCTCCCGCACCTTTTTTGCATATAATGAACAGCTGAAGAAACACTAATGATAATTATTATCAAAAAGAAATTAAAACAATTATAATTGAAATCTTCCGCCGGCATGCTATAATAAAGGAAACACTGCGATAACACTGTGAAAATGCTGCCTGTCAGGCGGCTGTTTTGCTTTTATCGGGGAATTGAAGATGATTTGCGTTCTCAATTAGAGAGGAGAATTCATAATGAATGAACAAGTGATGACACAAACCCATTCACAACAGCACATACAAGAAGAGCGGGCCGGAAAAAAGTGGCTCCAGCATGCAGAACTCATTGCGGCGCTCGTATCCGGCGTCCTTATTCTTGCGGCCTGGTTTTTTACCGAAACAAAAGGCCTGTCCGTCACTTTGTATATCCTTGCCTTCCTGATCGGGGGATTTGCAAAAGCGAAAGAGGGAATTGAGGATACCATTGAGACGAAGGCGTTAAATGTGGAACTGCTGATGATTTTTGCGGCTGTCGGCTCCGCCCTGATCGGTTATTGGGCTGAAGGCGCTGTTCTTATCTTTATTTTTTCGTTAAGCGGCGCGCTCGAAACATATACGATGAATAAAAGCAGCCGTGATTTAACATCTTTAATGAAACTGGAACCGGAGGAAGCGACACTGCTTGCGGACGGACGGGAAAAGCGGGTGCCGGCTGCTGAACTTAAGATCGGTGACATGATCGTCATTAAGCCGGGCGAACGCGTAGCAGCAGACGGGATCATTGAGTCTGGCGTGACGAGCCTCGATGAATCGGCGCTTACGGGTGAAGCGATGCCGGCGGAAAAAACAGCCGGAGATTCTGTGTTTACAGGAACGGTAAACGGAAACGGCTCCTTAACGGTCCGTGTGACGAAAACAAATGAACAGTCTTTATTCAGAAAAATCATCCGGCTGGTGGAATCAGCCCAAAACAGCGTGTCACCGGCTCAGGCATTTATTGAGCGGTTCGAAAGTGTCTATGTCAAAGGCGTGCTGTTAGCCGTGGCTTTGCTTTTATTCATTCCTCATTTCGCTTTAGGCTGGAGCTGGAGTGAAACCTTTTACAGGGCGATGGTGTTTATGGTGGTCGCCTCCCCGTGCGCACTTGTCGCTTCTATTATGCCCGCTGCGCTTTCCCTTATCTCAAATGGGGCCCGCAACGGATTATTGGTTAAAGGAAGTGTGTTTTTAGAGCAGCTGGGAAGCGTACGGATGATCGCATTTGACAAAACCGGCACGGTCACTAAGGGACAGCCGGCAGTCGCGGCATTTCAAGCTGCGGAACATGTGAGTGAAGATGAGATCATGCAGGCGGTGTATGCCATGGAAAAGCAATCAAGCCACCCGCTTGCAAAAGCGATAGCTGAATTTGCCGAAAGCCGGGGCGCCGCGCCCGCAGGACATCTATCGATTGACGAGACGTCCGGATTCGGTGTTCAGGCTGAAATAGAAGGTGTCAAATGGATGGTCGGAAAAGCGGGGTTTGCAGGTGAAGATGCGGCAGATGCTTTTTTGCAAACATCGGGAAAAGAATTAAAGGATAAAGGTTTTACACTGGTCTTTGTTAAAAAAGATGACCGGATTGCGGGCTGCTTTGCCTTAAAGGATCAAATCCGACCTGAAGCCAAAGCCGTGATGGCTGAGCTTGAATCACTGGGCATTAAAACAGCCATGCTCACCGGCGATCAGTCTGAAACTGCGGCTGCCATTGCAAAAGAGGCGGGCATGACGACGGTTGTTGCCGATTGTCTGCCGGACCAAAAGGCAAAAGAAGTGAAGAAGCTGAAGGAAACGTACGGCACAATCGCCATGGTGGGGGACGGCATTAATGACGCGCCCGCTCTGAAAACCGCTGACGTCGGTATTGCGATGGGCGGGGGAACGGACGTGGCCCTTGAAACGGCTGACTTAGTCCTTATGAAAAATGATCTTCACAAGCTTGTGAAAATGTGCAGACTCTCAAGGAAAATGAACCGGATTATTAAGCAGAATATTGTTTTCTCGCTCTCGGTCATCTGCCTTTTGATCTGCGCCAACTTTCTTCAGGTGATGGAACTGCCGTTTGGCGTGATCGGGCATGAGGGGAGCACGATTCTGGTCATTCTGAACGGACTGAGATTATTAAAATAAACATGACAGCCGCACACGGGCGGCTGTTTTTTTAATGTTCGTTCACAGCATAAACGCCGGAAAACTGATAGAATGAATAAAGAGTCACTTTGGTAAGGAGGAAAAGCAAAAAATGAACAGATTAGAACGTGTTTCATCTTGGCTGAAAAAAGAAGGACATGATGCGGCGTTTATACATACAAAGGAAAACGTATTTTATTTAACTGATTTTTACACGGATCCGCATGAGCGGTTAATGGGATTGTTCCTGTTTCAGGAACAGGAGCCGTTTTTCGTTTGTCCGGGAATGGAAGCCGGACAAGCCCGCAGCGCCGGGTGGGAGCATGATATTATCGGCTACGGCGATCACGAAGATCCGTGGGAGCTGATCAAAGCCGAGCTCACAAAACGAAATGTGCGGCTTGATTCCATCGCGGTTGAAAAGGATTCGATCTCTCTTTCCCGCTCAGAACAGCTCAAACAAGCTTCAGGGGGCGCGGCATTTGTTTCGGCAGAAGAAACGCTCAACCAATTCCGTCTCGTGAAAGATGAGAAGGAAATCAGCATTCTCAGGGAAGCGGCAAAACTTGCGGATTACGGAGTTGAAGTCGGTGTCGCGGCGCTCAAAGAGGGTGTGAGTGAAACCGAAGTACTCGCGCAGATTGAGTTTGAGCTGAAGAAAAAAGGCGTGCAGGGCATGTCATTTTCAACGATGGTGCTGTTCGGGGAAAAATCTGGCCAGCCCCATGGGAATCCGGGTGCAGACCGGTTGAAAAAAGGCGATTTCGTTCTGTTTGATCTGGGCGTTATTCTTGACGGCTACTGTTCAGACATTACGAGAACATTCGCATACCAATCAATCAGCCCGAAACAGGAAGAGATTTACGAAACGGTGCTTAAAGCTGAACAGGCGGCGCTTCAATTAAGCAAACCCGGCGTCAGAATCGGCGATCTCGATTTAAAAGCCCGCGGCATTATTGAAAAAGCCGGATACGGAGACTATTTCCCGCACCGCCTCGGCCACGGACTCGGGATTTCGGTTCACGAATATCCATCAATGAGCAGCGCGAACGACACACTCCTCAAAGAAGGCATGGTGTACACGATAGAACCGGGGATTTACGTGCCGGATGTCGGCGGCGTGCGCATTGAAGACGATGTGTTCGTCACAAAAGACGGCGCCGAAGCATTAACGCAGTATCCGAAAGAATTAACGATTCTGAAATAGAAAGCTTTGTGATAAAAAAGGACGGTTCTGGAACGCAGCGTCCTTTTTTATCACCTTTTAAATGAAAAAATCATCAAAATGCTGAAATGGTTTGATGTCATGCTTTTCATTCAGGGGCCGCAGGGCAAGGTAACTGCCGCCGAGTATGGCGAGACACAAACCGATTAAGCAAAGAATCCCCATCGCTGTTCTTCTCCTTTCAAACGAATAGGCTGTTTCTGTTTCTAGCTTACTGTATGAAACGCATTCCAGATCAAGGGAAAAAAAGAAAGGGGGGGACGCAATGGCTACGATCAGAGACATTGCCGGCGCTGCCGGGGTTTCCGTTACAACGGTATCAAGAGTTTTAAACGATCATCCTTATGTAAGTAAGGACAAAAGAGAAAGAGTGAAAAAAGCGATGCAATCGCTCGGATATACGCGCAACATTCATGCTGTGCATTTATCAAAAGGTTTTTCCGATATGATCGGCGTTGTGCTTCCGTCGGTGAATCTTCCGTATTTTGCAGACCTTGTTGCAGGTATTGCCGAGGCTGCCGAAGCGTCAGGCGTGCATCTTTCTTTATACCAGACAGATTATCAGCAGCAAAAAGAACGTTTTGCCTTATCACAGTTACAGGAGCGCCAAGTGGACGGCCTGATTATCTGCTCCAAAGCAATTCCTGATGAACATCTGCTTACCGTGAAAGAACCGCTCATCCTCTGCCAGTACACTGATGCGGCGGGGCTTTCCTCCATCAGTAATCCGCATCGGGAAGCATTTCGGCACGGTCTGGATTATCTGATAGAAAAGGGACACCGGAAAATAGCGATCAGTCTGGCCAGAAAAAAGGGAAAAAACAGTCAAGTACGCATTGCCGCATACAAAGAGGCGCTCAAGAAGATCGGGGAGCCTTACAGGGAAGAGCTGGTTGTGGAAAAGGCGCTGACGCTGCTTGACGGGAAAGCCCTTTTTCATAGATGGAAGAGCTGGGATGACAAACCGACTGCGCTGTTTGCGGCGAATGATCAAGTATCCGCAGGTCTTTACCTTGAAGCCAAGGCAAACGGGACGCGCATCCCGGAAGAGCTTGCGATTTTGAGCATCGACAATCATGATATCAGCAAGATGTTAGGTATTTCCACAATAGATATACAAACAAAAGAAATGGGAAAGCAGGCTTTTCACATGCTTGAGAACCGGATCAGCGGCGGGCCTCCGGCAAGGAAAGTTCTTGATTACCGCCTTATTGAACGATCAACCGTCTAAAAAAAGAATTGACGCGCTTTCCGTTCGTTTTGTACGATATGAGGTATTGAATGACAAAGGAGCTGAGGATCATGAAGGGGTCCTTTACAGTTGAAAAGGTATTAAATAACAATGTGCTCATCGCAACACATGATAGATACAGTGAGGTCGTCTTAATCGGAAAAGGGATCGGCTTTGGAAAAAAACAAGCGGATGTCATTGAAGATAAAGGGTATGACAAGATGTTCATCTTAAAGGATGAAAAAGAACAAAAACAATTTAAAAAGCTCCTCGGTTATGTGGACGAGACACTTGTCGACATCTCCAATGACGTCATTTATCATATCAAGAAGCGGACAAGCCAAGCGTTAAATGAGCATATCCATATTGCGCTGACTGACCATATTGCCTTTGCGGTAAAGCGGCTGCAGCAGGGTTTTGACATTAAAAACCCGTTTCTCATGGAAACCGAAACGCTTTATCCGGAAGAATTCCAAATTGCCCGTGAAGTCGTCGGCATGATTAATGAAAAGACGGGAATCTGTCTTCCGGAAGGAGAGATCGGCTTTATCGCTCTGCATATCCACTCCGCCCTGACGAATCGGCCCCTTTCAGAGGTCAATCAGCATTCACAGCTGATGTCCCGGCTCGTTCAGGTGATTGAGGAATCTTTCCAGATGAAAGTGAATAAAGAAAGCGTCCACTATTTGCGGCTGATCCGGCATATCAGATTTACCATAGACAGGATTAATCGGGAAGAGCAGACAAAAGAACCAGAAAAGTTAATGTTATTATTGAAAAATGAATACCCGCTATGCTACAATACTGCTTGGAAACTGATAAAAATCTTGCAGCAAATACTGAAAAAACCAGTTCATGAGGCGGAAGCGGTTTATCTCACGCTTCATTTGTACCGATTAACCAATAAAATTTCATAATTTCAGTTGAAACCTTAAAAACGTGTCACTGATTCGATCAGGCATGAGTGATTGAGGGTAAAAAACGGGAAGAACGGTCCCGTTATTTTGCACACCCTTTTTACTCATGCCTTTTTTGTTGTGTAAAAGGGCAAATGTAAACGGTTAAACTGAAGACTTGCGCCAGTGAATTCGTTGTCATGAATTTTCGCTGTAAGGTCACACTAGCTAACAGAGGAGGTACATCTTTTATGTTTAAAGCATTATTCGGCGTTCTCCAGAAAATCGGCCGTGCTCTTATGCTTCCGGTTGCGATTTTACCGGCTGCGGGGATCTTGCTTGCGTTAGGGAATGCCATGCAGAACAAAGATATGATTCAAGTCATGCACTTCTTAAGCAATGATAACGTTCAGCTTGTGGCGAATGTCATGGAAAGCGCCGGCCAAATCGTATTTGACAACCTGCCGCTTCTTTTTGCAGTAGGGGTTGCGATCGGTCTTGCCAACGGAGACGGTGTTGCCGGAATCGCGGCTATTATCGGATACTTGGTCATGAACGTATCCATGAGCGCCGTGCTTATGGCAAACGGCAGTATTCCGTCTGACAAAATTGAACGGGCAAAGTTTTTTGCGGAAAACCATCCGGCCTATATTAACATGCTGGGGATACCCACTTTGGCGACGGGCGTGTTCGGCGGTATTATCGTCGGGGTTCTGGCCGCGTTATTGTTTAACAAGTTTTATAAAATTGAACTTCCGCAGTACCTCGGATTCTTTGCGGGTAAGCGGTTCGTCCCGATTATCACATCAATTTCCGCATTAATTCTCGGTCTTATTATGTTAGTGATCTGGCCTCCGATCCAGCACGGTCTGAATTCCTTCTCCACGGGTCTTGTGGAAGCGAATCCAACCTTGGCGGCCTTTATTTTCGGGATGATTGAGCGGTCATTGATTCCGTTCGGTCTTCATCACATTTTCTACTCGCCGTTCTGGTATGAATTTTTCAGCTATAAAGATGCGGCCGGAGACATCATCCGCGGAGATCAGCGGATTTTCATGGCTCAGATCAAAGACGGCGTACAGCTGACGGCGGGAACATTTATGACGGGGAAATATCCGTTTATGATGTTCGGTCTTCCGGCGGCAGCGCTTGCAATCTATCATGAAGCGAAGCCTGAAAAGAAAAAACTTGTAGCCGGAATCATGGGTTCTGCCGCTCTGACAAGTTTCTTAACGGGAATTACCGAGCCGCTTGAATTCTCATTCTTGTTTGTGGCTCCTATCCTGTTTGCGATTCACTGCGTATTCGCGGGACTTTCCTTTATGGTTATGCAGCTGCTGCATGTAAAAATCGGTATGACCTTCTCAGGCGGTCTGATTGACTACTTCCTGTTCGGAATTCTGCCTAACCGGACGGCTTGGTGGCTTGTCATTCCGGTCGGCTTAGGATTAGCCGTCATTTACTACTTCGGTTTCCGGTTTGCGATCAGAAAGTTCAATCTGAAAACGCCGGGCCGTGAAGAAGAGGCTGCGGATGAAGGTGCGGGCGCCTCAGGCGAAGCCGGCGACCTTCCTTATGAAATCCTGCAGGCAATGGGTGATCAGGAAAACATTAAGCACCTTGACGCTTGTATCACGAGACTTCGCGTTACGGTCAACGACCAGAAGAAAGTGGATAAGGCCCGTCTGAAACAGCTTGGCGCCTCAGGCGTTCTTGAAGTCGGAAACAACATTCAGGCCATTTTCGGCCCGCGTTCTGACGGTTTAAAAACACAGATGCAGGATATTATCGCCGGACGCACGCCGCGCCCTGAACCGAAAGTATCCGCGCAAGAAGAAGTCAGCCAGCAGGTTGAAGAGGTTATCGCAGATCCGCTCCGAAACGAGCAGGGTGAAGAAGTGTTCGCTTCTCCGATCACCGGCGAAATCCATCCGATTACCGATGTGCCTGACCAGGTGTTCTCAGGAAAAATGATGGGTGACGGTTTTGCGATTCTTCCTGAAGAAGGAATCGTCGTATCGCCTGTCCGCGGAAAAGTGCTGAATGTTTTCCCGACAAAACATGCGATCGGCCTTCAGTCTGACGGCGGAAGAGAGATCCTGATTCATTTCGGAATCGACACAGTCAGTCTGAAAGGCGAAGGATTCACTTCTTTTGTTTCTGAGGGTGACCGGGTTGAACCGGGGCAAAAGCTGCTTGAAGTTGATCTTGAAGCGGTTAAACCTCATGTTCCTTCATTAATGACACCGATTGTCTTTACAAATCTTGCCGAGGGTGAAGCGATTTCCCTTTCGGCCGAAGGTACCGTAAAACGGGAACAAAAAGATATTGTGAAAATCGGAAAATAAGCATATAAATACGCCGTGCTTGTCAGATGACAAGTACGGCTGTATGATATAATATTGTGTAGTAAAATAGCTTTAATTTAAAGGAGAATGATAATCATGGCACAAAAAACATTTAAAGTAACAGCAGATTCCGGAATCCACGCTCGTCCTGCGACAGTTCTTGTACAGACTGCAAGCAAATACGATGCTGACGTAAACTTAGAATATAACGGCAAAACAGTAAACCTTAAGTCAATCATGGGCGTTATGTCTCTAGGTATCGCTAAAGGCGCTGAAATCACAATTTCCGCTTCAGGCGCTGACGAAAACGATGCTCTTAACGCTTTAGAAGAAACAATGAAAAGCGAAGGACTCGGCGAGTAATGCAAGAATTAAAAGGAATAGGCGCTTCAGCCGGAATTGCGATTGCGAAAGCATACCGGCTTGAAGAGCCGGACTTAACGGTTGAAAAGAAAAACATTGCTGATGCTGCGGCTGAAGTAAGCCGTTTTGATGAAGCGATTGTACGTTCTAAAGAAGAGCTTGAAAAAATTAAAGAGCATGCTTTAAAAGAACTGGGACAAGACAAAGCTGACATTTTCTCCGCGCACCTTTTAGTTCTGAGTGATCCTGAGCTGTTGAACCCGGTAAAGGAGAAAATCAGCACAGATTCAGTCAATGCTGAATTCGCTTTGAAAGAAACAGCTTCCATGTTCGTTACTATGTTTGAATCAATGGATAACGAATACATGAAAGAGCGTGCGGCGGATATCCGTGACGTAACAAAACGTGTGACGGGGCACCTGCTGGGCGTGGAAATTCCGAACCCGAGCATGATCTCAGAAGAGGTTGTTATCGTGGCTGAAGATTTGACACCGTCTGATACGGCGCAATTAAACCGTCAGTTTGTAAAAGGTTTTACAACTGATATCGGCGGACGCACTTCACACTCCGCGATCATGGCCCGTTCGCTTGAAATTCCGGCTGTCGTCGGCACAAAAGCGGCTACAGGGACAATTGAAAACGGTGTTACGGTAATCGTAGACGGCATCGATGGTGATGTGATCATCGATCCTTCCAGTGAAACGTTAAAGAAATATGAAGAAAAGCACAGTGCTTACCTGGCGCAAAAAGCTGAGTGGGCGAAGCTCGTCAATGAACCGACTGTTTCTAAAGACGGCCATCATGTAGAGCTTGCCGCAAATATCGGCACACCTGACGATGTAAAAGGCGTTCTTGAAAACGGAGGAGAAGCTGTAGGGCTTTACCGTACGGAATTCCTTTACATGGGACGCGACCAGCTTCCGACGGAAGACGAGCAGTTTGACGCTTATAAAACGGTTCTTGAGCGTATGGAAGGAAAATCAGTTGTCGTGCGGACATTGGATATCGGCGGCGACAAAGAGCTTCCTTACCTGCAGCTCCCTAAAGAAATGAACCCGTTCTTAGGCTACAGAGCCATCCGCCTTTGCCTTGAAGAGCAAGAAATCTTCAGAACTCAGCTTCGTGCGCTGCTTCGTGCAAGTACATACGGAAACTTAAAAATCATGTTCCCGATGATTGCGACAGTAAACGAGTTTAAACAGGCGAAAGCGATTCTTCTCGAAGAAAAAGAAAAACTCGTCGAAGCCGGCGTAGCGGTTTCTGACGATATTGAAGTCGGTATGATGGTAGAGATTCCGTCTACAGCCGTTATCGCAGATCAGTTTGCCACAGAAGTTGACTTCTTCAGTATCGGAACAAATGACTTGATCCAATACACGATGGCTGCTGACCGCATGAACGAGCGCGTAGCTTATCTGTATCAGCCATACAATCCGGCGATTCTCCGTCTGATCACCCTTGTTATTGAAGCCGCTCACAAAGAGGGCAAATGGGTCGGCATGTGCGGAGAAATGGCGGGAGACGAAATTGCGATTCCGATTCTTCTCGGCTTAGGCTTAGATGAGTTCTCGATGAGCGCTACATCCATCCTTCCGGCAAGAACGCAGATCAGCAAGCTTTCTAAAAAAGAAGCTGAATCATTCAAAGAAACAATCTTGTCTATGAGCACGACAGAAGAGGTTGTCGCATTCGTTAAAGAAACATTCAATAAGTAATACAAAAGCCAGACGGTGTAAGCCGTCTGGTTTTTTTCATATTCGGAAAAAAGGGGGGAACAATAACTTTCAACAGGAGGGATTATCATGACAAAATCATTTGCAGCGGGGGATACGGTCTATGTGATTTACCGCAATCCGCATGCCGCCAATGTTGCCCATATTAAAGAGGCGGAGATCGTCCATCACCCGTATCATGAGGGAGAACTGTCTCTGTTTTTATACGAAACCTATCATCCGCTGGCCGAAGATGACGCGGTCTTTTCGACATATGAGGAAGCGGAAGCGCTTTACAGCGAGCTTTTTGAAGAAGACCGGTATCATTGATCAAAGGAAATGTTTACAACGCATATTCACTCTCTTTTAAACGGAAAGTAACAACATGAGAATATGTAAAGGGAGTGTCTGTCTATGCTGAAGCCGTTTGTGCCCCAGCTTGTTTATATTGAACCGAGAGCGCTCGAATACCCGTTAGGAAAAGAGCTGAAGAATAAGTTTGAAAACATGGGGCTTGAGATCAGAGAAACGACATCGCATAATCAAGTCCGGAATATTCCGGGAAAAAATCACTTGCAGCAATACCGGAACGCGAAATCAACATTGGTAATCGGCGTCCGGAAAACACTGAAATTCGATTCTTCAAAGCCGTCCGCCGAATATGCCATTCCGTTTGCGACGGGCTGTATGGGGCATTGCCACTATTGCTACCTGCAGACGACGATGGGGTCAAAGCCCTACATTCGGACATATGTCAATGTGGAAGAGATTCTGGATCAGGCTGATGAGTATATGAAAGAACGGGCGCCGGAATTTACAAGATTTGAAGCCTCTTGTACGTCTGATATCGTAGGAATCGATCATCTGACACATACATTAAAAAGAGCCATTGAACATTTCGGACAAAGCGAATTGGGACAGCTCAGATTCGTGACTAAATTTCACCACGTCGATCATTTGCTTGATGCAAAACATAACGGAAAGACTAGGTTCAGATTCAGCATCAATGCGGATTATGTCATTAAAAACTTTGAACCGGGAACTTCTCCGCTCGACAAACGGATAGAAGCCGCCGTTAAAGTCGCTAAAGCGGGCTATCCGCTCGGTTTCATCGTGGCGCCGATTTATATTCACGATGGCTGGGAGGAAGGCTATAAGGAACTGTTTGAGAAACTTGATGCGGCGCTTGATGAAGACGTTCGGCATGACATCACATTTGAACTGATCCAGCACCGTTTTACAAAACCGGCCAAACGGGTGATTGAGAAGAACTATCCGAAAACAAAGCTTGAGCTTGATGAAGAAAAGCGCAGATACAAATGGGGTCGCTACGGAATCGGCAAGTATATATACCAAAAAGACGAAGAGCATGCTTTAAGGGAAACACTGGAATCTTATATCGAAACCTATTTCCCGAAAGCGAAAATCGAATATTTTACGTAAGGCGGAGCTGTCGGTACGACGGCTCTTTTTTTGCTGCGCCAAATGGCGGAAATGTTTGATATTTATTTCAAGGTTTATTCATTTTCTTGGCCGAAAGACCGATATAACTCTCAGGAGGGGATGGTTATGTTTAAAAAAATGCACATCAAAATTGCTGTGTTTGTATCGGCAATGCTTATCGTAACGGTTGTTTTTTTAACGGTTTCTTCATATTTGACATTAAAGCCGATGATGACGGAGGAAGCAAAACGTACGACAGAGAATGTCACCAATTCACTCGGTCAGAACATTGAGCTTCAGCTGAAAAATGATGAGACCGTATTAATGAGATTAGCAGGCGGTGAATTGTCCCGGTCTTTTTTATCAGATGGGAACAAAGAAACCGCGCGGCTTTTTAACGATGAGTTAAAACAGATCGGACAGAATGACAAATATGTCGCGCTTGCGTACGTCGGAACCGCAAACAAACAAATGTTTACATATCCAAAGGCCGACTTTGCCAAAGACTATGATCCGACAAATAGAACGTGGTATAAGATGGCGGCCGAAAAACCCGATAAGGTTGTCTGGACTGACCCTTATAAAGATGCAGTGACGGGAGACATGATCGTGACGGCGTCAAAAGCCATTCAAAACAGCGGAACCGTCGTCGGAGTGGCGAGCTTAGATCTGAAACTGTCCTCCATTCAGAGCATGGTCAACGAGCAAAAGGTACCATATAAAGGATTTGCGTTTTTGGCGGATGAAAACGGCTCTCTTCTGGCGCATCCGGAAAAACAGGGAAAAAATATTTCGGAAGATCAGACGTTAAAAGACATCACTACGGATAAAGAAGGCATCAAAGAGCTGCAGGGGAACATGGTCGTCTACCAAACGGTAAAAGAAACAGGGTGGAAAGTCGGAACGCAGTTTGAAAAAGATCAGCTGATGGGAGTAGCCGACAAAATGAACACGGTGAGCATTTTTATGTCACTGATCGCCCTTGTGATTACGATCGGACTCAGCTATTTCCTTGCAAAAACGATAACCGGGCCGATTCAGCAGCTGATCGCGAAAACAAATTCGGTCTCAGCGGGAGATTTAACCGTCCGCGCCCGGACGAAATCAAAAGATGAAGTAGGCGAGTTAACAAAAGACTTTAACCAAATGGTTGAAAATATGAAAGAGATGGTCGAACAGGTTAAGGCCTCCTCAGAAAATGTGTCTGATACATCTGACCAGCTAACCGTCATTTCACAAGAAACAAATGAAACGAGCGGACAAATCGCAAAAGCGATAGAGGAAGTCGCCGCCGGAGCGACAGAGCAAGCGTCAGAGGTTGAGACGATCAATGAAAAATCAGAAAATCTCTCGGTCAAAATAAAAGGAATCGCAGATCGCGCAGGCAGCATAAAACAACTCTCAAAATCTTCAGAGGATGCCAGCTACAAAGGACTGGACGCGCTCGGGCAGCTGCTGATGAAGTCAAACGAAGCCAATTCAGAAACGAAAAAAGTAGAGGCAATGCTGAATGACCTGGAAGAACAAACGAAAAACATAGAAGAAGTCGTGACGGCAATATCCGCCATTTCAGACCAGACGAACCTCTTGGCGCTGAATGCGAGCATTGAAGCCGCAAGAGCGGGAGAAAGCGGCCGGGGCTTTGCCGTCGTCGCGGAAGAAGTCCGCAAGCTTGCTGAACAATCAGCTCTTTCTTCCGGCCATATCAGTGAGACGGTCCGTCTGATTCAATCAGAGACAAAAGAAGCGTCACACGCGATGATTGAGGCAAGCAGAATGAATGATGAACAAAACAGCGCCATTCATGAAACGGGTGAGGTCCTCAATCTGATTACGACGGAAATGCAGTCTCTCGTTCAAGGTATAGATCATATTTACAATGACATTCAAAAAATGAGTGAAGAACAAGCCGCGATTCAAGAAGCGATTCAAAGCATCTCCGCCATTTCTCAAGAATCTGCGGCAGCGGCGGAAGAAGTGAACGCTTCTACTGATGAACAGCTCGTTACGCTTGAAAAAGTGAAGCAATCGACTGATATGTTAAAGAGCGCAAGCGAAGATCTGATCAGCGCCATTTCTAAATTCACCTTGTAATGCGGTCTCTATCAGCCTATAATATGGTAATATAGACATGAAAGAATAATATTATGAATCGCATCAGGGGAGGAAAGCGCAGTGAACAAAACGGTCGGATTTATCGGTTTGGGCGTCATGGGAAACAGTATGGCATCGCACATTTTAGAAGCGGGCTATCCTGTTTTAGTCTACACGCGTACGAAACAAAAAGCGGAAGAGATTCTGAATAAGGGAGCGGTCTGGCAGGAGACGGTCAAAGACCTTTCAGAGAAAGCTGACATTATTATTACCATGGTCGGCTATCCGAGTGATGTCGAGGAAATCTATCTCGGCGAAAACGGCATTCTCCGGCACGCAAAAGAAGGGGCGTTTGTCATTGACATGACGACATCAAAACCGTCTCTGGCGAAAAAGATTGCGGAGCAGGCCAAAGAAAAGTCCATTCACGCCTTGGATGCACCCGTTTCCGGCGGAGACATCGGCGCGCGGAACGGAACGCTTGCCATTATGGCCGGAGGAGAAAAAGAAGCGTTTGAAGCATGCCTGCCGCTTTTCTCCGTTATGGGGGAAAACATTCAGTATCAAGGGCCGGCCGGCAGCGGCCAGCATACGAAAATGTGCAATCAGATCGCGATTGCAGCGGGAATGGTCGGAGTGGCTGAAGCGATGGCTTACGCTGAAAAATCCGGTCTGAACCCGGAACAAGTGCTGAAAAGCATTACAACCGGAGCTGCCGGAAGCTGGTCATTGTCCAACCTCGCTCCCCGTATGCTGAAAGGCGATTTTGCACCAGGATTCTACGTGAAACACTTTATTAAAGACATGGGAATCGCCCTTGAAGAAGCGGAGCTGATGGGAGAAGAAATGCCCGGATTGGCACTTGCCAAATCATTATACGACAAGCTTTCCGCGCAAGGTGAAGAAAACAGCGGAACTCAAAGTATTTATAAGTTTTGGGTGAAATAAAAAAGATTGCCCGGAGGGGCAATCTTTTTTATTTATTTTCCGATAAATTGCTGTGTCCAGATGTTTCCTGATTCTACGTAACCGACACCGATTTGAGTGAACTCAGGATTCATGATGTTCTTTCGGTGGCCTTCACTGTTCATCCAAGCTTTAACGACAGCTTCAGGAGTCGGCTGTCCTTTGGCGATATTTTCACCGGCGGTTTTATAAGTGATTCCGAAAGACTTCATCATATCGAAAGGTGAGCCGTAAGTAGGGCTTTGGTGATCGAAATAGTTTTTGTCTTTCATATCTTGTGATTTTGCGTGAGCTGATTTGCTTAGTTTATCATCAATCTGCAGAGGTTTTAAGCCTTGCTTTTGTCTCTCTGCATTTGTCAATTCAACGACTTTCTTTTCGTACGCACTGACAGAAGAAGGAGTTTTCTCGCTGCTGTTGTTTGTGTTATCTGTCTGCTTTGCATTGTCAGCCGTCTGGTTTTGATCGGCTTTCGGTTTTTCGGCAGCTGCCGGTGCCGTTTTTGCCGGTGTTTCTTTTTGAACGTCTTTAACTGTCATATCAGAATTCTTTGCGTGTTTTTGCAGCTGCTGTTTCAGTTCTTTCTCATTTTTAACGTTCAGCTGTTTCACGCTCGTTTTCATATGTAGTTTTTCAATAGCCTCTTGAAGAGTCAGATGCTGTACAGTGTTTCCTTTTTTCACGGTAACGACGTGCTGGCATGACAGCTCTTTGGCAGATGCCTGCTGAATGCCTCCGAATGTAATTAAACTGACTGCCGCGGCGGCAGATAAGAGAAATGCTTTTTTCATAGTTAATAGCCTCCCAGAGAAGTTTTTTTCTACATGAAAAATCTTATCACAGCTTTTTTGTCATAATGCAGGCAGCCATTTCCTTTGACAACAAACGTTTGTCATAATTGTAATTGAGCACAGAAAAATGGCTTTATATCAGGAAAAACGATCTGTATTTATTTTTTAAAATCCGTTACATCTCTTCAAATTATTTGAAGTGTTAGATATATTTTAAGATAATTTGATCTTGACAGTTTTTTTTACCCGTTTTCGCTGTAACAACTTTTACAAAAATGTTACAATTAAAATCTGTTTATGTAAATATATTCAATGATTTGAGAGGTGTAACAGAAAGTGGCTGAAGTCGCGCGCGAACCAAAGAAAAAAACGAAACGTTACAGAGCGCTGAGAATGAATCTCTATTTTTTGATTGTTTTTCTTCTCTTTACGGCACTGATTTTTAAACTCGGCATCGTCCAGATTGTCGAAGGGGATAAACACCGCCAGGATGCGGAGAAGGCAAATGCAAAAACCGCCTATTATCCGACACCGCGGGGAAAGATGTATGACAAGCGGAACAGAGTGGCGGTTGATAACCAGGCTGTGCCTGAAATTGTATACGTTTCTACCTCAAAAACCTCGGCAAAGGACAAATTGAAAACGGCAAAAAATCTCGCCGCACTGATTCATATTGATACTGAATTTATGAAGGATCGAAATATCATTGATTACTGGCTTGCCGCACATCCGAAGAAGGCGGAAAAGCTTATGAAGGATTCAGAAAACAGCCTGAAATCCCAAGAAGTATACAAACGCCAGATTGAACGCGTCCCGAAGCAGGAGATTGATGCGATCAAAAAAAATAAAAAAGAGCTGGAAATCGCGGCGATTTATACGCGTTTTTCAAGCGGCAACGCCTATCAGCCGCAAGTCGTCAAATCAATGGACCCGAATAAGCTGAACGGAAACGGAAACAGCGGTTCACTGCTTGACGAGCATGAAAACAACAAGCAAAAACCAAAAAGCGACCTGACATATGAAGAAGTTTCCGTCGTATCCGAGCACCTGAAAGAGCTCCCCGGCATTGACGTGATCAATGACTGGACGCGGAAATATCCGTACGATAAAACGCTGTACTCTCTGTTCGGCGGTGTGACGACACCGGAACAGGGATTGTTGGGCGAACGGAAAGATTATTATGTCACAAGAGGCTACTCACTGAATGACCGGGTGGGTAAAAGCTACATTGAATATCAGTATGAAGACTATTTAAACGCACATAAAGAAAAAGTAGAGTATGTGGAAAACAGCAAAGGTGAGGTCGTCAGCCAAAAGCCCGTCGATGAAGGCAGCAGAGGCTACGATCTTCAGCTCTCGCTCGATATGGAATTACAGTCGAAAGTCGAAAAAGTCATTGAAAAAGAGCTGAGAAGAAGCCGCGCCGCGGGCAACTTTATGGTTGACAGAGGATTTGCCGTCATGATGGACCCGAACAACGGGGATATTCTCTCAATGGCGGGGAAACGCATCGATCTCGAAACAAATAAAACACAGGATTTTGCGATCGGATCATTTACGACCCAATATGAGATGGGCTCTTCTGTTAAAGGAGCGACTGTTCTCGCGGGTTACCAAAGCGGCCTCCCGCATTATAAAACGTTTGTCGATGCACCGCTTGTATTTAAAGGCGACACGAAAAAACAATCGTGGACACAAATGGGAGCCATTACTGAGCTGACTGCGCTGCAAAGAAGTTCAAACGTATATATGTTTCATGTGGCCATGCATATCGCCGGCATTACTTACGTCCCGCACGGTACGCTGCCTGCCGGATTAGACGATATTAAAAAAATGCGCAACTACTACGCCCAATTCGGTTTGGGTGTGAAGACCGGGATTGATCTTCCTCAGGAATCAGCAGGCATGCAGTCAAATCCGCAATTGGTCGGGGGATTACTGCTGGATTTTGCGATCGGACAGTTTGATACGTATACGCCGCTTCAAATGGCTCAATATATTTCAGCCATCGCAAACGGCGGGTATCGCGTCCAGCCGCGGATCGTCACAAGCATTCATGAACCGGACAGCAAAAATAAGATTGGAAAAGCGATTGAACAGCGAGATATTAAAATTTTGAACAAAGTAAATAACAGTCCGAGCGATTTTGATCAGGTTCATAAAGGAATGAAATTGGTTACAAGCTCATCTCAAGGAACGGCTTATTCAACATTCCAGGGGTCCGGCGCTGATGTTTCCGGAAAAACGGGAACTGCGCAGACGCGCTATTACGGCACGAACAAAAACTGGTGGGGGAAAGACACTTATAACCTGACCTTTGTCGGCTATTATCCGTCAGAACATCCACGAGTGGCATTCAGCGTCGTCGTACCGACTGTTCAGGATGATCACGATCCCGTCAGCAAAAACATTGCCAAAGGAGCAGTTGACGCTTACAAAGAGCTTGAAAAGAAATACAATAAAAAATAACAAATGAAAGGGCGGCCGAACATCTCGTGCGCCCTTTCTTTCATTCAGGAAAATTGACGTTCACAATAAGAATAGAAGGAGAATGCTCATTTTTTAGCGAATCAATCTAGTGGAATTTCTTTTTATATCAGTCCGTGTCCAGCCTGCAGTGCGAGTATAATGCAAAGGAGGGATTCTGTGGAACAGGATACTCAGCATGTCAAACAGTTTCAATCGAAAACCGATCTTCATGCCGTTTTGACGTCTAACGGGCGTATTATGTATATTTCTGCAAACTGCAAATCGTACTTCAGTTATTCTCAGGAAGAGATGATCGGGTCATTTCTCAAAACGTTCCTGCATGAAGAAGATCAATTTTTGGTTGAAAGTTACTTCTATAATGAGCATCATTTGATGCCTTGCACCTTTCGTCTTATTAAAAAAGATCATACCATCGTATGGCTTGAAGCGGGTGTGGAAATTGTCACACCGCAAATGGAGGGGACGGATCGGGAAATCATCCTCAAAATCAAGGTGCTTGAGGAGAAGACGCCCCGCCGGCCTTATATGTATGAACAAAAGAAGAAAAAGGCAGAACAACAGTCGGAAGATGCGGCTGGAAACGGCGAATTCGAGCGTCTTGTCGAAATGCTGCCGAATCCTTTATATGTCAGCATCAACGGCACAATCGCCTACGCCAACAACGCGATGCTTGCCATGCTGGGAGCCGAGAGCAAAGACGAGGTAATCGGCAGGCGCTCTTATGAATTTATTGAAGAAGAGTATCACGACATTGTGAAAAACCGAATTGTGCGGATGCAAAAAGGAATGGAAGTCGGAATGATCGAACAGACGTGGAGAAGGCTCGACGGCACGCCCGTTCATTTAGAAGTGAAGGCGGCACCGACGACATATAAAAATCAGCGGGCGGAATTGCTGCTTCTGATTGATATTTCTTCACGGAAAAAATTCCAAACGATTCTGCAAAAAAGCAGAGAGCGTTATCAGCTCCTCATTCAGAATTCAATTGATACGATCGCCGTGATTCACAATGATAAATGGGTATTCATGAATGAGTCGGGCATTTCGCTGTTTGAGGCTGAAACATATGAAGATTTAATCGGGAAAAACGTCTATGATCAGCTTCATCCCTGTGATCATGACGGCGTGAAACAGCGGATCCAAAATATTATCAACCGAAAGACCGAGTCAGAAATTATTAAGCAATCGTGGTTTACCTTTAAAAACCGGCTGATCTACACGGAAATGGTCTGCATTCCGACGACGTTTTTCGGAGAAACGGCCGTGCAGGTCATTCTGCGTGACATTTCTGAGCGGAAACAGACGGAGGAATTAATGCTGAAGTCGGAGAAGCTGTCTATCGCAGGGCAGCTGGCGGCGGGAATCGCTCACGAAATCCGCAATCCGCTGACGGCGATCAAAGGATTTTTACAGCTCATGAAGCCGACGATGGAGGAAAACGAACATTACTTTGAAATTGTGTTTTCTGAACTGAGCAGAATCGAATTAATTTTAAGTGAGCTTTTAATGCTTGCCAAACCTCAGCAAAACGCCGTGAAAGAGCGTGTAAACTTAAAGAAAATTATAAGTGAAGTGACCGCTCTTTTAGAGACGCAGGCAAATCTTAAAGGGATTTTTATCAAAACGGATTACGAACATGACAGCATGTATATTAACGGTGATCAAAATCAGCTGAAACAGGTGTTTATCAATCTGATTAAAAATGCCGTTGAGTCGATGCCGGATGGGGGAACGGTTCACATCATCATGACAGAAGATGAGTATTCCGTTAATGTGACGGTGAAAGACGAGGGTGACGGGATACCGGAAAACGTGCTGAAACGAATAGGCGAACCGTTTTTGACAACGAAAGAAAAAGGAACCGGCCTGGGGCTGATGGTCACATTCAACCTTATTAAAAACCACCAGGGAGCTATCCAAGTAGACAGCAAACCGGACAGAGGCACGGCCTTTCATATTACATTCCCGAAACAATAAAAAACAACGGCGTTATGCCGTTGTTTAAATAGTCTGTATGGATTCTCTCGTTTTTAAAATAAATGCTTCCAGCCGGTCCAAGCCTTCTCTCAATGTATCCAGTGAATATGCGAATGACAGCCTCACATACCCTTCACCCAACTTTGAAAACGAGCTGCCGGGCACAAGAGCCACACCTGCATCCTCTAAAAGAGCCATACTAAAATCAAACGATGACATTCCGAATGACTTAATGGAAGGGAAGATATAAAATGCGCCTGACGGCTTTACGACGTCAAGCCCCATTGAAACAAGACGGTCATATACATAGTCAAGCCGCTTTTTATACTGTTCTCTCATAATAAGCGCATCATCAACACCGTTTGTCACCGCTTCAAGAGCCGCTTTCTGAGAGATTGAAGACGCGCATGTCACACTGTATTGGTGAACTTTTAAGATGTGCTTGGCAATTTCTTTCGGTGCGAAAATGAAACCGATTCTCCAGCCCGTCATGCTGTGCGATTTTGACAGGCCGTTGATGACGATCGTCTGGTCTCTCAAATAAGACGCAATCGAATAATGCGGTTTGTCATAGGTTAATTCGCTGTAAATCTCATCAGACAGGACAAAAACATTTCTGCCCTTCAGGACGGCTGCGATGTTTTGCAGCTCTTCCTCAGACAATGTCACTCCGGTCGGGTTTGACGGATAAGGAAGAATGACGCATTTTGTTTTTGGTGTCAGCGATTCTTCAATGAGCCGCGCCGTCAGCTTAAATCCGTGTGTCGTCGTATCCACATGGACCGGAACGGCGCCCGACATGCGGATGATCGGTTCGTAGCCCGGATATATCGGTCCGGGGAGAATAACTTCATCGCCCGGAGATAAAATCGTCCGCAAAGACGCGTCAATCGCTTGGCTTGCCCCGGTTGTGACGATGATTTCAGTTTCAGCTTCATAATTCAAATCAGCTTTTTTCTTCATATAAAGCTGTACGGCCTGTCTCAGCTCAAGGCCGCCCGCATTCGGAGTATATGCCGTTGCGTTCTCGTCGATTGCCTTTTTGGCAGCCGCTTTGACATGGTGCGGCGTGAAGAAATCCGGCTGACCGATCGTAAGCGAAATGACATTGTCGTGCTGAGCTACAAGATTTGAGAATTTGCGAATTCCTGAAATTTCAATTTCTTTTACATTCGGATTAAGCAAATGTTCCATAATTCATCACCTTATACTATATATTGAGTTTATCCTATTTTACCACTAGCTGAGCATTTGTCATCTTTTTATTGAACTATCCCGAGTATATGTCCGATATGTGAAAACATACCTTCTTTCAGAAAAAAATAAGACAACCAGCTGAAATGATTGTCTTCATTGTATCATGATCTATCTATTGTGATATGTGGCGAATGTCATTAATACCCGTATTCAAAGCTGACGTCTTCCCGCCATAAGATGTATGGAGCGGGCTTGTCGGGACGCTCTTTCGCCTCTTTTTTCATTTGCAGGTAAGCCGTTTTGCTGATATCTTCTAACACCGTCATTTGATCTTGGTCGAATATGACTACTGTACCCATTTATTACACCCTTCTTCCTGAAAAATCCTTGACTATTTTACCACTCGATGTCAAAAAGTCAATGGGATATCAGAAAAAAGCATCTTTTTATAAAGAGTTCATGGCCAGTTGGATCGAATACATTCACTTTTTCCGTTTACAGCCGATATATACAGTACAATACTGAATGCGGATAGCGAGGGATTGAATTGTCTTTACAACAATACGATATTTTATTGGATTCAGGCACAAACGAATTAGAAATCGTCAAATTTGAAGTAGGTGTCAATACATTTGGCATAAATGTGATGAAAGTCCGGGAAATCATTCAGCCGGTAGATGTCACATCTGTGCCTCAGTCTCATAAAGACGTAGAAGGGATGATTAAGCTGAGAGGCGAAATTCTTCCCGTCATCAGTCTGTATACCTTTTTCGGCGTTGATGCCGAAGGAGCAAAAGACGATAAATATATCGTAACGGAATTCAACAAGCGGAAAATCGTCTTTCACGTCGGTTCCGTTTCACAAATCCACAGGGTGTCCTGGGAGGCGATTGAAAAGCCGACTTCCTTGAACCAGGGGATGGAGCGGCATTTAACGGGAATCATCAAACTGGAAGACACGATGATCTTTCTGCCTGATTATGAAAAGATCATTTATGATATTGAATCGGCATCCGGAGTTGAGACTTATCATGTCCATCAGGAAGGATTTGATGAAAGACGGGCGGGTAAAAAACTGATCATCGTTGAAGATTCGCCGCTTCTGATGCGTCTTTTGACGGATGAGCTGACTGAGGCGGGGTACAGTGAAATCGTTACGTTTGAAAACGGAAAAGAAGCGTATGATTACGTCGTGGAACTGACGGATAACGGAGCAAACCTGTCAGACCATATTGACATGATTATCAGTGACATTGAGATGCCGAAAATGGACGGGCATCGTTTGACGAAGCTCCTTAAGGATAACCCGCAAAGCTCTGATGTGCCGATTATGATTTTCTCGTCCCTGATTACAGACGACCTGCGCCACCGGGGCGAAGTCGTCGGAGCGGATGAACAGATCAGCAAGCCTGAAATCAGCGAGCTCATTAAAAAAGTGGATACGTACGTGATTGAATAGAAAAAAGCCGATGCATGACGCATCGGCTTTTTTGCGGCGGAATTAAAAATAACTCTCACCAAGTTTTTTAAATACGGGTTTATGATAAGCGGGCTGCTGCCTGTTGGCGGCAAGCGGTTTTTCCTTTAAGCCCACATATTTTTGCAATACGTTTTTCGCTTTTGTCAAAGACATTTGTGCTTTAGGATTACGGTACGATTGATTTAACGTACCTAAATGCGGAAGATGCTGGAAGTCTTCTTTTGTTGGAGGCATGTGAAAATAGTAGTCTCCGATAGAGATAAGTACGTCTGACTGCTGTTGGCTAAACCTGGGATTATTTGAAAAGTGAAGCCCTATTTTTTTCCCTTTGCCTTCTTTCACAAGCTTTTGTAATGCCCGTTTTTTCAGCAGATAAAGGTATTTAGGGTTGGGGGCGGTTTTTGCATGGCGGTTCACAGTATAAACAGCTTTTGAAAGATTCTCGATGGTTGGCTGCAGCTCTTTCGAATAAGCGTGGTCGTCCATTATTTCTCTCCTTTGCATTGATCAAGTTCATATATAGATTATACTTTTTTAGCGTTGAAATGCAAATATTGATTATAAAAATACGCCTTTTTCTGATGAAAAGGGCGCATTTTTTTCCTTTATTAGACAGGATTCGCATGTTTTTCAGAATCAGCCTTTAATGATTGTTGCACATCGACCTCTGCTGCCTCGGCGCTGTATTTCGGAAGAGCGATAAAATAGAACACAAATACCGCTAAAATCACGATTCCCATGCCGTAATAAAGGTAATCAATATTGGTAACGAATTTCGGAAATAACAGGGCAACCAGTCCGAGTGTAATCGATTGGGCAAACATCATAAAAGGATCCTGCCAGCCGCTGACCCGGCCCATTATTTTCGGATGAACGATTTTCGGCATCCAGCCGCCGATGGCGATATTGACAGGGCCGATGCACATGCCGAGGACGAAAGCCGCCATATAATAAATCCACAGCTTATCCGTATAGCCGAGGACAAAAATGAGCAGTCCGGCTGCCAAAATAGGAATCGACATCAAATGATGCGGTTTGACTTTTTTTGCGATCATCGTTCCGATCACACTTCCTGCAAGCAGGCCGAAGCCGAGTGCGACGGTGAAGATGGAAGTATGTGATTCGTAATGATCAGGCGCAAGTCCGTATTTCATCGTAAACATCGGCAGTACGGCAAAGCCGCCGTTGACAAAACCAAAGATAAAAAAGCCGAAAATAAGGGAAGCAAGCAATTTGTTTTTAACAATATATACGATCCCTTCCTTAAAATCAGCGACCGAGTCTTTCAGAAACGAATCTCCCCATTTAAAAGGGCCGTTCGGCTGACGGGCTTCTTTCGGAATGCGGCACGCGCGGATCAGAAAGCCTGATACAATAAAGCTGACAAAATCAAGGATAATGGCTCCGTGAATACCGATCGTTTTATACATAAACGCGCCTATACCGACGCCGAAAACCATGAAGATGCTGAACAGGATCTGGTTAAGTCCCGCCGCTTTCGCGTAATGCTCCTTAGGCAGAATAGCTTGTACAAGGCTGGCTTCCGCCGGGAAAAAGAACTTGGTCACGGCGCTTCTGATGAACAAAATACAGAACACGAGAGGGATGCTCCCGGTGTATAATGCGGCAAACAATACGATCGTCAGTCCGGCTCTGATCCAGTCACAATTCTCTGCGACCTTTTTCCTATCAAGCCGGTCAGCTGCGACACCGACAATCAGAAATACGAAAACTGTCGGCAGTGAATACATCAGCTCAGCCAAAGTCGTGTATGCCGGCTGGTTTGAAAAATGGTCCAGCAAGTAAAAAGCGAAAGCCATATTACCTACAGTCGTTCCCATTTGAGAAGCGAGTGCTGCGAAAAAGAGACGGACAAAATTGCGATTTTTAAATATATCCATAAACACGCTCCTTACCCTAAAGGTCCCACTGTAATATATTATCATCAGCTCGTTCCATTAACAAATAAGATCTTTCTATCTTATAATAGTCACCCTTGTTCCATTAGGAACGGCAGCGGCAAGTTCAGTGACGTCCTGATTATACATCCGGATGCATCCTTTTGATACCGCTTTGCCGATGGAGGAAGGATTATTTGTTCCGTGAATGCCGTAATGAATTTTAGAGAGGCTGAGCCAATAAGCGCCGAACGGGCCGCCGGGCTTAGGCTGGCGGTTCACGATGTAAAATTCTCCGGTCGGCGTGGTCGTCAATATTTTTCCGACTGCGATGGGATACGTACGGATGAGCCTGCCAAGGCGGTATAACTCCAGTTTCTTCGCTCCGATATACACGATGATGGAGTAGGGAATGGTGGATGGGTCGGGAAGATTCGGTATGATAATATGCTGTCCCGCGTATATGACCGATTGGATTGAGGGATTTGCCTGAAGGAGAGCAGCAGTGCTTATTCTGAAGTCTTGCGCAATGCTTGAGATGGTTTCTCCTTGTTTCACTTGATATGTCAGCAGTTTCATCACCCTCCTTTTTGCTCTTTTCCATATACATATTACGGAGGGGGTGTCTGTGCATCAGGATAAAAGTCTTATTTTTGCTCGGTTTTCAATGTGAACAGCGTGATTTCCGGTCTGGCTAAAAATCGATACGGCAGTCTTGTCGTACCGAGCCCGCGATTGACGTAAACGCCTGTGTCATGCAGCGTATACATGCCGTCGGTATACGTTTTTCCGTAAGGAGGCGTAATAAGAGGGCCGAAAAACGGGAGCTGGACCTGGCCGCCGTGAGTGTGTCCCGACAGCTGGAGGTTTACGGGATATCCGCCTATCTTGAGAGCGGCATCAGGCTCGTGGACGATTAAAATGGAAAACGCATCTTCGGAAAGGCGTGACAGGGTGCCTTCATAATCGGGTTTTCCGAGCATTACATCATCCAAAAACGCGAATTCAATCCGGCTTCCATCTGTCAGCTGCACCTGACGGTAGCCGTTTCGAAGCACTTGAAAATCAGCCGCTTCCATCAGAGCCTTGTACGTGTTCGTACCGTAGCCTCCGTGGTCATGGTTTCCGTAAACACAAAGTTTGCCGAAGGGAGCTTCAAGATTTTGCAGCACGGCGAGTGCATGCTGGTGATCATTAAATAAATGCGGCTTATCAATTAAATCTCCCGTAAAGATGAGCAGATCGGGTTTCAGCTGATTGATCTTTTCCGCTGCTTTATTCAAGTCACCGGATGTAAACACATCACTGAGATGCGTATCGCTGAATTGAACGATTTTAAAATTGTCAAAACCGCGGGGGATCAGGCGGCTGGTGATTGTATGCCGGGTGATCTCAATCATGCGCGGTTCAATATACCGGGCATAGCCGTAACCTCCGCAAGCCATTGCGAGAGCTGTACCCAAAATGCCGAATCCTCTTTTTAAAAATGTTCTTCTGGTCATTTTCTCCATATGTAAAACCAACCTTTGTCAGAGTTGTTCTATTATATCATCAGCTTGGCTGAAAAATCCCTTCTCAGCATGTAATGACGCGGAAAGACATCTGTGATAAAATTATGAATGATTATTCATTCAATAATAAGGGGTGGGTTTGTTATGGATAAGAAAGCGGTAATCATTACAGGCGGATCAAGCGGCATGGGAAAAGCAATGGCGAAAAAACAGGCTGAATTAGGATGGCACGTCATGGTGACAGGGAGGAACCATGAAGCACTTGAGGAAACAAAAAAAGAAATTGAGACCTTTGAGGGGCAGGTCGCCTGTTTTCAAATGGATGTCCGTTCTGATTCCGCCGCTTCAGACATGATGACAGAAGCGAAAAAAGTCTTTGGCCGGCTCGATGCGCTGATTAACAATGCGGCCGGCAACTTTATTTGCCCGGCAGAGAAGCTGACGCCCAATGGATGGAAAGCTGTTATTGAGATTGTTTTAAACGGCACATTTTTCTGCAGCCAAGCAGCGGCAAGGCATTGGATCGAGCAGGAGCAGAAGGGCGTCATCTTAAATATGGCCGCTACATACGCATGGGGAGCGGGAGCGGGTGTCGTTCATTCCGCTGCAGCCAAAGCGGGGGTATTGTCACTGACAAGAACGCTGGCCGTTGAATGGGGGAGCAAATACGGCATCCGCACAAACGCGATAGCCCCCGGCCCGATTGAACGGACAGGCGGTGCGGAGAAGCTGTTTGAATCGGAAAAAGCGGTGTCCCGCACTATGAACAGTGTGCCGCTCGGCCGGCTGGGCACACCGGAAGAAATCGCCGCGTTGGCAGCGTTTTTGCTATCTGATGAAGCGTCCTATATAAACGGGGATTGTATCACAATGGACGGGGGTCAATGGCTGAATCCTTATCCGTTTTAATTTTTCATATATTGATTATTTTGCAAAACAAGCGAACGTTAAAGCCGCCGTTCGCTTGTTTTATTTTCTATTCAAAATTATGATATAATTTTGAAAGATTAAGGGGCGATTAATTGAAGAAATTATTAAAATGGTTCGTTGTACTATTTGTAAGCAGTTTCGTTATCATCTTTAATATTTGGTACTTTATTATTTGTGCTTTTACTCCGGAGTATTATCAAAATACCAATCTTACATCTGATGAAATAATCAGATTTGAAAAGCTATATCACATCGATTTTCCTGATGAAACGAAATTTATTAAAGCCAGGGAGTATTTGAGTGGGCTCGGAGGCGATACATCGGCTGTATTATATGTGTCTCTGCCAGCCAAGCTGGCGGAAACAATTTTATCTGATTACACGTATATGCCAATAAATCATACTGATACTGCCGGTTCAATGTATGGAGTTGACGTTTCCGAGAGTGTTGGCGGGTTAACAACTCTTACATTTGGCACTTTAGATAAAAAAGGAACTTTCTTTCAGTTGAAACATGATGATGATTGGATATTTAACAGCACTGATTGGAGCCATTATTTTTGGACAGCTGCCGGTTATAATGCTCTTATATTTATCCTTTTATTTGTGATTGTGAAACAAATGAATAACGTCCTTAATTAACCGGTCTGAAGAGTGATCTTAAAAATGTCCCCCTTTTATTTTAAGCTGCGGCCATACTGCCTCCTTTTCCCCTAATCTAAACATTTGTGGTGCTGATATAATTGTGTATAATCAGACAAAGATAGAGAAGCAGGTGATAACATGTTGGACCCACTTGATATACTGACGAATATTGATGATGTCATTCCGTATTACCAAGCGATTTTTAACGCTGAGGAACAAAGAGTCGTAGGCTACGAAGTGCTTGGGCGGATTTTGGCAGATGCGGAGATTGAGAGCCTCGGGCCGTTTTTCTTAGATTCCGGCATTCCGGAAGAATATAAGCTTGAGGTCGATGACAGAGTCATCAGGCAGGCGCTGGAGCGGTTTAAAGAAGCTGACCGTGATCTGTTGATTTTTATCAATCAGGATGCGAATGTATTGATGCTTGACCACGGCGAAAGCTTTCTTGAGCTTTTGAAAGAATACGAAGAGCAGGGCATTGAATTGAACCGTATTGTGCTTGAGATCACCGAGCACAATTTCGAAGGCGACATTGAACAGCTGTACCATATGCTTGCCTACTATCGTACATACGGCATTAAAATCGCGGTGGACAATATAGGTAAGGAGAGCAGCAACCTGGACAGAATCGCGCTCCTTTCACCGGACCTTCTGAAAATAGATTTGCAGGCGCTGAAGGTATCTCAGCCGTCACCATCATATGAGCATGTGCTGTACAGCATTTCATTGCTGGCGAGAAAAATCGGCGCCGCGCTGCTGTATGAAGATATAGAAGCTGATTTCCAGCTCCAGTACGCATGGAGAAACGGAGGCCGATTTTTTCAAGGCTATTATCTGCAGGCGCCGAGCGGGGATTTTATAGACCGGAGCCTGTTAAAAGCACGCTTGAAAACGGAGTTTCAGCAATTTATTACGAGAGAAAAAAAGAAGCTGGAAACGGTATATGAACACTCTGAGAATTTTTATAAGCGGGTCAATCAGGCAGTTTCCGAGCTGAAGAAAACCCATCAGGCGGACGATGAGTTTATTAAAAAACTGGCGGAAAACCTGACCGACTGCTGCTTCAGAATTTATATGTGTGATGAAGAAGGCTATCAGCTGACGGGAAATGTGTTCAAGCAGTCCGGCGAATGGCTTTATCAGCCTGAATACATGGAGAAAAACTGGAGCTGGCGTCCGTACTTTTTAGAAAACATCATGAAGATGCGGAATTCAAGAAAAGGCTTTTTCAGTGACCTGTACAGTGATATTGAGACAGGTGAGATGATCAGAACCTTTTCATACCCGATGGATGACAATATGTATTTATTTATCGATCTGCCTTACTCTTATTTATATGAACAGGACGGGTTACTTTAAAGCGGCTGCTGTATGCCGCTTTTTTTGTTCATTTGAAAAAAGTTTTAAAAAACGATTGACAATGATACTGATAATCATTATCATTTAGTTATAGAGAGAAGTTACTCTCTGTTCCCCAACCCCTCTATCAGATCAAGATCCGAAAAAACTTGGCGCTACCCCCGCCAAGTTTTTTTATGCTATCTCCTCATAAAAGGGCTTCTCCTTACATACATTTGATAATGGCGGCTCAAAAAGTGAAAAATTATTTTTGAAAGGTGTATGACATTCCGAAAAAAGCTTCAAACTATTCGAAAACACGGTTTTCCCGTTTATTTCTTTTTGAAAATCCAGCGGGAAAATGCCATCCCGGTCTACTTTATGGTATGATGCTCTGTAGAACTTGTATTATAATAAATACTTGTTGATTTGAAGTTGTTTTTTGAAAGGAGTCTTTTTTTAGAATGTCACAATTAATGGGTATCATCACGCGGCTGCAAAGTCTGCAAGAAACAGCGGAAGCGGCTAACGAGCCGATGCAGCGTTATTTTGAAGTTAACGGCGAAAAAATTTGCAGTGTTAAATATTTCGAAAAAAATCAAACGTTTGAACTGACGGTTTTCCAAAAAGGTGAAAAACCTAACACATATCCGTTTGATAACATTGACATGATTTCTATTGAAATTTTTGAGCTCCTTCAGTAATTTGATTTGATTTTTCAGGCTGACCAAGCTTCCGGTCTTCCGCAAGCGGAGCTTTATTAAATTATGCAAAGGAACGTGCTTGTTCGTTTGGTTGTAGACTCTGGAAAGAGGAGTGTCCGTACATGGCTGATTCTTTTCTGTTTTATAATCTTTCTGAGGCACAGATGACCTTTCAAGACGTGACGGAGCGGCTGAAACGCTTTGTCAATAAAGACCCCCGTTCAGCATACGTGCTGTCTGTAGGGACTGATTCACAAGTTTACCGCGACTTCACAAAGTTTATTACGGCTATACACTTGCACCGTACAGGCAAGGGAGCTTGGGGCTGTTTGAAAAATCATGATCTTGCAAGACCGATACATAGCCTTCGCGAAAAAATTTCGCTGGAAACCGCATTCAGCCAGGAGATGGCTGCGCATATCCTCGACGGCCGTCTTATGGAACTGACAGATTTGCTCTTGCCTTTTACGGATGAAGGGGCGGATCTTTCATTTGAAGTGCATCTGGATATCGGTCAAAAAGGGCTGACAAAAGAATTGATACAAGAAATGACCGGCCGCATTACCTCGATGGGCATTGAAGCGAAAATCAAGCCCGATTCCTGCACAGCATTCAGTTATGCCAATCGTTACACAAAATAATATTTCATACAGAATCCGCAAAATGTCGAATTATGCGGTTGACGATTTTTTTCTGTTTACTTATTCTAGCGGTAGAGCTGAAAGCAAATTTCACCTTGCTTTCGGAGGTATTCAGTTAAAAATAGGGGGCCTGATTACGTATGAGTCTTATCGGTGAACGATTTACGGAAGAAGAACAGAAACTTCTGCTGAATATCCTGATCAATCAAGAATATGCCATTGAGCTTTTGACCAGCGAAATCAACGATATAGAAGCAGGGTCAAAAAGCGTTGATGGAACCACTTATAAAAAACTCGTAACGCTCTATGACCGTTTTCGGAATGAAAATTAATCAGCGGCCTATAAATTGATACTCGATTGCAAAGAGTATCTTTTTTATTGACGGAAACTTTTCGACAAAAAATGATAATGTTTATATTATTGCAATATAGGGAATACATGCTTTGATGAAAAATGTAAAGGGGTCGAAGTGACATGATTAGCTTACAATCAGATCAGCTTCTTGATGCAACAGTCGGACAATTTATGATCGAGGCGGATAAAGTGGCGCACGTTCAAGTCGGAAACAACCTTGAGCATGCTCTATTAGTGCTGACGAAAACCGGCTATACCGCCATTCCCGTCCTTGACGCTTCGTACCGTCTGCACGGTTTGATCGGGACAAATATGATTATGAACAGCATTTTCGGACTTGAACGGATCGAGTTTGAGAAGCTGGATCAAATTACGGTTGAGGAAGTCATGCTGAAAGACATTCCCCGTCTCCACATCAATGATCCGATTATCAAAGGGTTCAGCATGGTCATTAACAACGGCTTTGTCTGCGTTGAAAATGATGAAGGCGTCTTTGAAGGCATTTTCACGAGAAGAGTCGTATTAAAGCAGTTGAGCAGTCATATCAGATCATTGAATAAGTAGGCTCGCACGATCAGCCTATTTGTTCTTTTGCATGCCAGAAAAAGAAAACGCATACATATGAGTGGCGCTTGCCTCGGCAGCCTTTATTTTATTAGAATGGTAGATAAGAAATACGAAAAGGCATTGAAAAGGAGGACGACATGCAGCTTCAAGAGCTTCATATGCTCGTAATTTTAGCTGAGGAATTAAACATGAGGAAGGCTGCCGAACGGTTATTCGTGTCACAGCCGGCTCTGTCCCAGCGATTGCAGACCATTGAAAAAGCCTGGGGAACAAAGATCTTTCTAAGATCTCAAAAAGGACTTACGGTAACGCCGGCAGGAGAAAAAATCATACAATTTGCAAATGACGTCACGGATCGGCAAGAAAGAATCAGAGAAAACATTGATGAACTTGAGGGTGAGATTCACGGCACACTAAAGCTTGCCGTCGCTTCGATTATCGGGCAGCACTGGCTTCCGAAAGTGTTAAAAACATATGTGGAACGATATCCGAATGCAAAGGTCTCTCTCATTACAGGGTGGAGCAGCGAAATGCTGAAAAGTCTGTATGAAGATCAGGTACATATCGGCATTATCCGGGGAAATCCGGAATGGAAAGGCCGGAAAGATTATTTAATGACCGATCATTTATATTTGGTCGATACGGAAATTTCCTGTATTGATGATATTGCCCATACCGACCGGCCGTTCATCCAATTCAAAAGCGACAGTACATATTTTCAGGAAATTCAGCATTGGTGGCATCAAAAATTCAAAACCTCGCCGAAACAGACCATCCTTGTCGATCAGATTGAAACGTGCAAGCAGATGGCGCTGCACGGGATCGGTTATGCCATTCTGCCGTCAGTCACATTAGAAGAGGAAGATAAAGTAAATAAAATGCCCCTGCTTGATACAAAGGACCATCCGATCGGCCGTGACACATGGCTGCTCGGATATGAGCCGGCCTTTGAATTAAAACAGGTGCAGGCTTTTGTTTCTGTCATTAAAGATATGCTGAAGCAGGAACGCCCATTTTAGAAAGACAGCAATCATGCTGTCTTTTTTTTATTTTTTATTGACAATGAAAATCATTATCATTTAAAGTGTTATATATGTTAATGAAAATCATTATCAATTACGAGGTGATTATATGCAGAAAGCATTAATGATATACGCAAGCATGTCGGGGAATACAGAGGATATTGCCGGAATTATAAAAGAAACACTGAGCGGGCATCAGATAGCAGTTGACTGTCTCGACATGGACGAAGCAGAGGCGGATTCTCTCGAAGCATATGATTATGTTTTTGTCGGCACGTACACATGGGGGGATGGTGATCTTCCTTACGAAGCGGAAGATTTTTACGAAGATATTCTGCACAGCCAGCTCAACGGACTGAAAACGGCCTGTTTCGGTTCAGGCGATCACGCCTACCCGAAGTTTTGCGAAGCGGTCACGGTGTTTTGCGATGCGTTTGAACAGGCCGGAGCCAATTTATATCCGGAAACGCTGAAAATTGAGCTGGCGCCCGAGACGGCTGAGGATCAGGAATGCTGCAAAGAATTTGTCCGCGGTTTTCTTGCATGGGCCGCTCACCACGGAGACAAGTGCCATGTTTCATAAAGGCGCGACGGCTGTCATGGCATCAGTATCTTCGGGATTTTTTGTCGCTGTGAAAGGCGAAGGTATTTTTCATTTTTCGGCGGAAGAAGGCTGGAAAAGACTATTCCGAGTGAAAAGCAGAATTTATGTGCTGACTTACATAGGGCCCTACATATTCGCGGCTGGAGAAAAAGGCGCCGTCCTCAGATCAGCCGATCAGGGAAAGACCTGGACGGCCTCCCGGTTTCCGACCAGCGCCTCCGTATGGGCCGTTGCCGGGCGGAATGACGGGTTTGTCTGTGCGCACGGCACATACTGCCTCTACTTATCTGATGATTTCGGCGTCACTTGGCATGTGGCTAAGCCCTTTTCACAATTAAAGGAGCCGCCTGTCATCCGTTCGCTTTGTTTACACGGTCAGACGATTTATATCGGCACCCGAATTCATATGAATCATGGCGGCATTTGGGCGTATGATCTGACGGAAGAACGCATCCGGCGTATAATCCGCGAAAGGCAGCGCATGACGGCTTCAATGATGATGTATCAGAATGACTGGCTCATTGCAGCAAAGGGCGCGGCAAAGGGAGAACGTGGGGAGGTTGCCGTCCGAAACGTGCGGACGCAAGAGGAGTTTGCCATTACAGCCGGACCCGCCGTACGGGAAAAATCATTTCTCGACGTTTCTGAGGATAACGGGATTATTTATGTCACATCGTCACAGGACGAAAACGGATTTTCGCGTATTTATCAAGCTGATCTCGCCGCCGGTGAATTAAAGTGGTTTGATACGATCCGCGGTCACGGATGGCGGGTGGCCAACCGGGAAGAAAACTTTTTTTGCGCGGGCCTTTACGAAAGTAAGTTTGTCAGACCGTATGAGGCGGTTCGGCTCGCACATTAGTTTTTATGCATAAAGGAGAGACGAAGATGGGGAATGTATTGCTTGTTTACGCCACAATGTCAGGAAACACCGAGGCGATGGCGGATTTAATTGAAAAAGGGCTGATCGAAGCACAAGCATCCGTAGACAGATATGAAGCGATGGATATTCATGCCGAACTTTTTAATGATTACGAGTATATTTTATTAGGCACATATACGTGGGGAGACGGGGATCTTCCTGATGAAATGCTCGATATTGCTGAAGATATGGAAAACCTGGAGTTTACGGGAAAAACATTTGCTTTGTTCGGTTCCGGAGATACGTCCTATGAGTTTTTTTGCGGGGCGGTTGACGAATTGGAAAAAGTAATCACGGCCCGCGGCGGGCGGGTGGTGCTGCCGTCGGTCAAAATTGAAAACAACCCTGAGGGCAGTGAGGAAGAAGAGCTCCGGGAATTCGGAAGACAGTTTGCCGCGCTGTGCAGCCAGCCGGCAGAATAAAGGCTTGTTCCTTTTTTTCTTGTCTTTGTATCCTTCCTTTGTTACAGTAATGAGGTAGAAAATCAGAGGAGGACAATACATATGAAAATGATGGATGCAAATGAAATTATTTCATTTATTCAAAATAGTACAAAATCAACGCCTGTAAAAGTGTATGTAAAAGGCGATCTTGAAGGAATCAGCTTTGGCGATTCCGCTAAAACATTCCTGAACGGCCAATCCGGCGTCGTTTTTGGCGAGTGGGCTGAAATTAAAAGCGCAATCGAAGAAAACAAAGACAAAATTGAGGATTACGTCATTGAAAATGACCGCCGCAACTCTGCGATCCCGATGCTTGATTTAAAAGATGTTAAAGCGAGAATCGAGCCCGGCGCTATTATCCGCGACCAAGTTGAAATCGGCGACAATGCCGTTATCATGATGGGTGCATCTATTAATATCGGTTCAGTCATCGGCGAAGGTACGATGATTGATATGAACGTTGTTCTTGGCGGACGCGCGACTGTCGGCAAAAACTGCCACATCGGAGCGGGTTCTGTATTAGCGGGCGTTATTGAGCCGCCTAGCGCTAAGCCTGTTGTCGTGGAAGACGACGTTGTGATCGGCGCAAATGCGGTTGTGCTTGAAGGCGTAACAATCGGTAAAGGCGCGGTTGTCGCTGCCGGAGCCATCGTTGTAAATGACGTCGAGCCATATACCGTTGTAGCGGGAACACCTGCGAAAAAAATCAAAGATATCGATGAAAAAACAAAAGGCAAAACAGAAATCAAACAGGAATTACGCCAGCTGTAAGGAATGGTTTGATAGAATGGGCGTGGATGATAAAATCCACGCCTTATTCTTATCTCAAGGAGGAATACATATGGAAAAAGAGCGGCTCATTGCCATCCGAAGAGATCTGCACCGCATTCCGGAGATCGGCTTTCAGGAATATAAAACCCAACAGTACCTGCTGAATCTATTGAACCAATATCCGGAGGAAAGAATTGAAATCGAAACTTGGAGAACCGGCATCTTTGTCAAAGTCAACGGCACGGCTCCGGAAAAAATGCTCGCCTACAGAGCGGATATAGACGCTCTGTCGATTGAAGAGCAGACGGGGCTTCCGTTTGTATCTGAACACCCCGGTTTTATGCACGCATGCGGCCACGATATGCACATGACCATTGCGCTCGGCATTATTGATCATTTTGTCCATCATCCCGTCAAACATGATCTGCTCTTTTTATTCCAACCGGCTGAAGAAGGACCGGGCGGAGCGGAACCGATGCTTGAAAGCGATGTGCTGAAAAAATGGACGCCGGATTTGATTACCGCTCTCCATATAGCACCTGAGCTTCCTGTAGGTACAATTTCCACCAAAAGCGGATTGCTGTTTGCCAATACGAGCGAGCTTGTCATCGATCTTGAGGGGAAAGGCGGGCATGCGGCATATCCGCATACAGCAGACGACATGGTCGTTGCCGCGAGCACGCTTGTCACGCAGCTGCAAACGGTCATATCCAGAAATACGGATCCGCTTGACAGCGCTGTGATAACTGTCGGAACGATTACCGGGGGCACGGCGCAAAATATCATCGCAGAGCATGCTCATCTGGAGGGAACCATCCGGACGCTTTCCGAGGAATCAATGCGTATGGTGAAAAAGCGAATTGAAGAGCTTGTCAAAGGAATTGAAATCGGCTTCCGATGCAAAGGAAAAGTCACGTATCCGTCCGTTTATCATCAAGTTTATAATACAAGCGGCCTGACCGAAGAATTTATGCAATTTGTCAGCGATCATCAGCTTGCTGACGTGAGAACGGCGAAAGAAGCGATGACCGGAGAAGATTTCGGCTATATGCTGAAAAAATATCCCGGCTTTATGTTCTGGCTGGGGGCCGATTCATCCCACGGGCTTCATCACGCCAAGCTGAACCCGGATGAAGATGCGATGGAAACCGCGGTAAATGTCATGGTCGGATATTTTTCGAAGTATGCCAATTAAATCCGAAAAGAAGAATAATCTAACAATAATTGAGCATTCTACATAACGGAGGTGTTCAATATGACGAAAAAAATTGGAATTGAACAATCTTTATCGGATGTAGAACAGGCGTTAAAACAAAAAGGATATGACGTAGTGATGATGAAGACTCCTGAGGATGCGAAGAATTGTGACTGCTGTGTCGTAACCGGACTTGACAGCAATGTCCAAGGAATTGCCGATACGTCAACTCAGGCTCCCGTCATTACGGCTTCCGGAATGACCGCCGACGAAATCTGCAGCGAAGTGGAAAAAAAATTTCATTAAAAAGAAAAAACCGAAGCTTACGCTTCGGTTTTTCTATTCGGCGGAAGCGGCGTTTTTAAAACGGTCGAGCGCGATTTTTATTTCTCTCCGCAGTACGCGTTCAATCCGCCATTGCTCCATATTTTCTGTTTTGGCAATGATTCTGATCACCATTTCTGACGTGCTTAAATCCTGAACCCCGATGACGTCCGGCCCTTCCTTAATCTGCGGGAGCTCAGCGGCTGCTTTGTCACACGCGGTTTGCAGGATTTGAATGGTTTCATCAAGATTTTTTTCAAGCGGCACTTTAATATCGACAAGCGCCTGCATCGTTCCGCGGGAATGGTTGCTCACATTCGTAATGCCCCGGTTGGGAAGATAGTGAAGCGTGCCGTCAAAGCTCCGGATTTGCGTCGTACGGAGACCGACCTGCTCGACAATGCCGCTGTAGCCGGCAACCGTAATATAATCGCCGACGTCGATCTGTTTTTCCAAAAGGATAAAAAATCCGGTGACGATGTCACTGACAAGCCCCTGAGCCCCGAAGCCGACTGCGAGACCGACCACGCCGGCGCCGGCAATGAGAGCGCTCGGATTGTAGTGAAATAAATCCAAAATCATCACGATAAAAACGAAAATCAAGATGTATCCATATACATTAAGCGCGAGGCTTCGCAAAGTATAAGCGCGGCCTGTGGAGAGGTTGTTTTGTTGCTCGAATTTCTGAAACAGATGCTTGATCAGCTTTTTTCCTGCCGTCCGGAAAATAAAGTACGCTAAAATAATGAGAGCCAGCTTTATGATGAAAATCCCGGCAGATGTGAGAAGCCCGGCCCAGTCAAAGTGTTTTAAATCAATCATAGTGATGTCTTCCTTTCAAGTCTTTTGCGGAAAAAGCTAAAAGTGATATACCCGTTTTTAAAATAAGATAAACCTTTTAATAGAAACCAGTTATTTCATTTATGATTTGTTCATATTGCCCGGTTTCAATATCATCATTTTTGTGAAGATATGAACTAAGGAATCGCCACACTCATTTTAACATGGTGATTCAGCCAAATCATATCCTTTGGAGGGAAAACAGGAGAACGTTGCCCGGCGAAACTGAAAGCCCCGGCAAAAAACCTTTTTCATAAGGAGGGAAATAAGATGAAATTACGTCAGCAAATGCCTGAATTGACAGGCGCTAAAGCATGGATTAACAGAGAAGTCACGAAGGAACAGCTGGTCGGCGGAAAGCCGGCACTGATTCACTTCTGGTCCGCCAGCTGCCGCATGTGTAAAGAAGCGATGCCTGAGATGAACGAATTTCGTGATAAATATAAAGATCAGCTGAATGTGGTGGCCGTTCACATGCCCCGTTCCGAAGACGATCTTGATCTTGAGAAAATCAAGAAAACAGCGGCTGAACACGATATCTCTCAGCCGATTTACGTCGACAGCGATCATACGCTGACTGAAGCATTTGAAAATGAATATGTGCCGGCTTATTACCTTTTCGATAAAACCGGACAGCTCCGCCATTTTCAAGCGGGAGGAAGCGGGATGAAAATGCTTGAAAAACGTGTCAGCCGAGTACTTTCAGAAACGGAGCAGGCTTCTGAGTAATCGGGACAATCTCCGTCGGACTATTGTCTCGGTTCTGCAAACCCTTTGCCGTTTAGGTAACAGGGTTTTTTTGTGCTTATTGGATAAAAAATTCCAATATGGCATGTGTGGCTTAAAAAATAAGAGAAACAGCCGTAAACACGCTGTACCGCTTGTTTTATCGATATCATTATCTTTTACATATTATAGTCGAAAATTGTAGATATCACGCTAATTTTCATTAAACAAGTAATTTCAAGTTATATTTTGAAATGGTTGAATAAATTGGAACTTTGTCCAGAATCCCCTATATGATAAGGGATTTTTGTATATAAAGTACCATTTTCAGAAAATAAGCAATTTTTCATAGAGTAAATAAAATAGTAAAATGATAAAATAATAGTTGATAAAATTACTTTTGTAATCTAATATCTTAATAAAAGCGTTTAAATTTTTGACAGGGGGTTTTACACATGTTTAATGAAAGAGAAGCGCTGCGCTTACGTTTAGAACAATTGAACGAAGCAGAGGTAAAAGTCATTCGTGAATATCAAATAGAACGTGATAAAATATATGCAAAACTGAGAGAATTAGACAATACAGGCAGCCTGTCCGATACAAAAAAAGAGTTTCGTCCGGAGAAAAAAAGTGACTCTCTCCCGGTGCTTGCAGAGCTTGCAGCACAGGAAATGAGAAGCTATCAAAAGCCGCAGACACAGCCTCAATCCTCCCAGCCGCAGATGCAGTCTATTACGTCTCTTCCCGCCGGCATTCCAGACGGTTCTACAAGAAGAAGAAGAGGGACGGCGAGACCGGGATCAAAAGCGGCAAAACTGCGCGAAGCAGCGATTAAAACATTGAAACGCCACAATGCAGCGATTAAAAGTTCCGAACTGCAAAAGGAAATTGAAAAGGAAAGCGGCCTTGAAATTCCTAATATGACAACATTTATGCAAAGCTTAATTAAAATGTATCCGGAAGTGAAAAAACCATACCGCGGCCAATATATTCTTGAGGGAGAAATTTCTCAGGAAACAGCAGAAACGGCAAATGATACGGCTGCTGAATAAAACAGTAAAAACTGCTTGCGTTACTCAAGCAGTTTTTTTGCGCTTTCCCGCTTATTCTGCGGAAGTGACGCATCTTTTCCAGGTTTTTTTTCAAGCTTGACGACATATTTTTGGAAAGGCTTTTCGCCGTCAGCACGTTCTTTCAACGCATCCAGTTTTTCATCAAACGACTGATCGCGGGACTCTGATTGTACAAATTGTTTTTGCAGGGAGATGACTTGTTCGGTAACGGCTTTAAGCAAGTCTTCTGCCTGAACAGTCTCTTTGGAAACAGAAGGGATTTCCAGAGCTTGTTCCGCCGGTTCCGCCGTGCGGCTGTCAATATCAGCAAAATGGCCGGCAATCCAAGCATCACTTTCGTCCAGCTGCCGTTTATATGAAAGAATGGTTTCTTGAAATAACTTTTCTTTCGTTTTTTCTATTTCTACAAGCCGTTCTTTTGTTTCTAGTATTCGATCTCTCATATGATTAATTTCTATTTTAATATGTTTGAGCTGGTATTCTTTTTCTATCATTTGTGTTTGAAGCCGGGTATTTTCGTCTGCAGCGGCATGATAACGCTGTTTCATATCTTCGTGAGAAGTCCGTTCAGTTTGAATGGCGGTCTCAAGTGAGCGGATGCGGGTATGTAAGTTTTTATTTTCTTCTTCAAATTTTACATTTGTAAGATGCAGACGGTGCTTTTCTTCCATCTCATTTTTCCGCCGAAACGTTTCCTGCTGAAGCAGTTCTTGCAGAATGACGATTTTATCGAGCAGCCCGGCTCTGATTTCATGCAAAGAACGTTCCGTGTCACTTGTCTGTTTGTGTTTTTGAGCCATGGCTTCCAATTCGTCAGAAAGCTTGTGAAGCCGCTCTTTAATATTGGCGTTTTCCTCCTGAAGCTTATTATTTTTCTGATGGAAGTAGCTTGCTTCAAATTCTGAAATTAATTTTCTGCATCTGGAAAGTTCAGATTTCAAGTAAAGGTTCTCTTGAGAAGTGTCGTGGAAAAACGGACCTGATATTTTCATAAGAACCATCTCCCTCATGATGTTAACACTACAATATGGGAAAGGAACAACGGCTATTCCTCTTAATTAAACAGACAAGCACCGTAATATTGTATTTCGGCTGAGGCGTTTGCTATGCTTTTATATAGAATGGGAGAGAGATGACATGAAACGGGTGAATGTAATATTAGCGGGGGGAGCTTCCCGAAGATTCGGAGAACCGAAAGCTTTTGCAAAGTGGAAGGGCGGCATGTTTTATGAACAGGCGAAAAAAGCCTTCGGCGGCGGAGAAACGGTGATTATCAGCCGCCCTGAGCATATAAAAAAGTTCTTATCAAACAGGGAGCGGCATGTTTTTGCCGATGAGCCGCGGTTTCGGGGAATGGGCCCGCTTGCCGGCATCTATACGGCAATGAAACAAACGGAAGGCGAAATATATACGGTCATATCCTGTGACACGCCGCTCGTGACAAGAAAAACGATGGCGGCGCTTGAAATGAAGCTGACCGGAAATCTGGACGCTGTCATACCGGTTTGTAAAAACAGAGAGCATCCCCTCTTGGCGGTTTACCATAAACGGGTGCAGGATGTGCTTTTTGATCAGCTGACACAAAACAAACTGAAAATGACAGACACGCTGAAACGGCTGTCTGTCTGTTATGTGCAGGCTGAAGACATCGGCGCCGGGCCGGAGGAGTTCGCTAATATCAACACACAGGATGATTACACCAGACTTTTGGCGCATGTCGAGTCTTCAAATCAAGACTGATCGGGGAGAAACATGGTATGATGGAAATAAAAATGCAAGGGGACAACACAGATGGAAGAGCGCTATTCGCGGCAGACAAGATTTAAGCCGATAGGGGAAAAAGGGCAGCAGGCGCTGGCTGACAGCAGTGTCCTGATTGTCGGAGCCGGAGCCCTCGGAACAGCCGCGGCAGAGGGTTTGGCAAGAGCCGGAGCGGGCCGTATGGCGATTATTGACCGGGATTATGTGGAATGGAGCAATTTACAAAGACAGCAGCTGTATACAGAAGAAGACGCGAGACAGCGCCTGCCGAAAGCAATGGCGGCCAAGGCGCGTCTTTTGGCGGTAAACAGTGATATACATATCGATGCTTACGCGGCGGAAGGTACGGCAGAAACGCTCGAACCGCTGATCGAACAAGCGGATTGCATCGTGGATGCGACAGATAATTTTGAAACGAGAATGGTCATCAATGATCTGGCGCTGAAAACGAAAACACCTTGGATTTACGGTGCCTGTGTCAGCAGTCAGGGAATGTGCATGACGATTATTCCGGGGGTTACGCCGTGTTTATCCTGCCTGTTTGAGCAAATGCCCGTGGGCGGAGCGACATGTGATACAGCAGGCATCATACCTCCGGCGGTTCATATCGTCTCCGCTTATCAGCAGGCTGAGGCGCTGAAATTGCTGACAGGAAATCATGCGGCGGTAAATCGGCTCTTTTTCACGTTTGACGTGTGGAATAACACCAATATGAGCATAAATGTGGATCAGATCAAACGGGATCATTGCCCTTCCTGCGGCGCGGAGCCCGTATATCCGTATCTGCAGCCTGAAAACAGGCCGAAAGCAAGCGTGCTGTGCGGAAGAGACACCGTTCAAATCAGATCGGAAGCCTTAAAGAGGCTGGATAAAGAAGAGCTTGTCAAACGTCTGAAGCAGATCGGTAAAGTGGAAGCAAATGAATTTCTGCTGCACATGGCGTATGAGCGCTTCAGAATCGTTATTTTTCAGGACGGACGGGCTTTGATTCACGGTACAAACGATATAAAAGAAGCAAATTCAGTTCTGGCCAGGGTGATCGGACTGTAGGAAGGGGAGATATTGCTATGCTTGAAAAAAGAACGCCGATTCAGGTGGACGAAGCAGTCCGCCGGGTGAGCCGGTATAAAAAACAGGGGGATACCGAATGGGTGGCGCTTGAGGACAGTCTCCACCGCTATTTGGCGGAGGATGTTAAGGCGGATCATGATGTGCCGGCCTTTAACCGTTCCCCGTATGACGGGTTTGCCATCAGGGCGAGCGATTCAAAAACGGCTTCCCGTGACAATGCCGTCACCTTTGAAGTCATTGACCATATCGGAGCCGGCGCCGTATCGGAAAAAGAACTCGGCCCTTATGAAGCGGTCCGCATTATGACGGGGGCGCAGATTCCAAAAGGCGCGGATGCCGTAGTGATGCTTGAGCTGACAAAAACGTTTTCTGAAAACGGGACGAATTACATGTCAGCGAAACGCCCTTTTCATGCGGGCGATAATATTTCATATCAAGGAGAAGATGCGAAAAAGGGCAGCCCGCTATTAAAAAAAGGGACGAAAATCACGCCGGGCGTAACCGCTCTTTTAGCAACCTTCGGCTATGCTTCCGTTCCCGTGGTCAGAAAGCCGGTTGTCGGCATTATCGCAACGGGAACCGAGCTTCTTCATGTCAGCGATCCGCTTGAGCCGGGGAAAATCCGCAACAGCAACGCTGCCATGGTGTATGCCCAGGTCATTGAAGCGGGCGCGGTACCGCTGAACTTAGGGAAAATTTCCGATGATTTTGATGACAGCTATGATGCGGTGAAGGAAGCTATGAAAAAAGTTGATTTCCTGATCACGACCGGCGGCGTGTCAGTCGGCGATTTTGATTTTCTCCCAGACATTTATAATAAGCTCGGAGCGGAAGTTCTTTTTAACAAAGTGGCAATGCGCCCGGGGAGCGTGACAACTGTCGCCCGGGCCGATGACATGCTGCTGTTCGGCCTTTCAGGCAATCCGTCCGCATGTTATGTCGGATTCACCCTGTTTGTCAAACCGATGATTCGGACATGGCTTCTGAATGAAAAACCTCATTCCGGATGGGCGGAAGCCGTGTTAACAAGCGACTTTCCGAAACCGAATCCGTTTACGAGATTTGTGAGGGCATTTGTTTATCATAAGGACGGAAAGATGATGGCGTCACCGGTCGGTCTCGACAAATCAAGCTCAGTCACATCTCTGGCCGAAGCAAACGCGTTTATCCTTCTGCCGGGAGGAACGAGGGGGTATGAAGCGGGCCGGACGGTTCACGCGCTCCTCATCCGTGATGAGAATGGAAGTGAATGGCCGTGGTCAATTCTTTCCCGATCGTCCAGATCGTAGGTTTTCAAAACAGCGGTAAAACAACGTTTATTGAACGTGTGCTGAAAGCGGCGCCGAAAGAGTGCGATATTGGATGTTTAAAACATCACGGACACGGCGGAGAACCGGAACCTTTTTCTGACGGAAAAGACTCGGAGCGTTTTTCAAAAGCCGGGGCCGCGGTTACGGCAGTAGAAGGGGACGGCGTCCTGCAGCTTACGGCGCGAAAAAAATGGGATCTGGCGGGTTTGATCAGTCTGTATGAATGTCTGGGAATTGACGGTCTTCTCATAGAGGGATTTAAACATGCGCCGCATCCGAAAATCATTATGATCAAAGACAGCGAAGATTGGCAAAAGCTGAAGCATTTGGAGCGCGTGATCGCGGTTGTCAGCAGAAATACGGAGCATATGCCGGCAGATGCAGGCATGCCCGTTTTCCATGCGGACGATCCGGCTGCCATGATGTTTGTGCTTTCGCAGCTGAAAGGGGAATCTGCATAAATGGAACGTTTTCAAATTACAAGGGAACCTATCATTGCGGAAAATATCGTAAAAAAAGTTGAAAAGCGTGAAGCCGGCGCCATCACAACGTTTATCGGCACGGTCAGAGAGTGGACTGCCGGACGGCGGACGGTGCGTCTCGAATATGAAGCGTATGAACCGATGGCTGTTCAAATGCTTTCTCAAATCGGCGATGAAATCAGTGCGAAATGGGAAGGAGCCGAAGCTGCAATCACTCACCGTGTCGGCGTCCTTGATATCGGAGAAGCAGCGGTCGTAATCGCCGTGTCTTCTCCGCACAGAAAGGCGGCATATGAGGCGAATGAATATGCAATTGAACGGATAAAACAGATTGTGCCGATATGGAAAAAAGAAATCTGGGAAGACGGAGAAGAATGGATAGGCGATCAGCTGGAAACAACGCCCTATCCGAACGGAAAACCGGATTTGCATAAAGGGGAATCGCGATGATTAAAGTATTATTGTTTGCCGGGCTTGCGGAGCAGGCGGGAACACCGGTCATTGAACTTGACGAAAAAGAGACGGCGGCGTCTGCTGTAAAAACGCTGCTAAAGGAACGGTACGGCCTTCAGACGATTGACAATGCCATGATCGCAATCAATGAAACATATGTAAAAGACAACAGCATCGTAACAGAAGGTGATACCATTGCCTTTATCCCTCCTGTAAGCGGAGGGTGAAAAAAGAGCCGGATGTGCATGATTGCCATCCGGCTTTTTTGTATATAGGCGCTGAATTCCAGAGAATATCTAAATGGGATTTAAAGGGATATGCGATTGAGCTGGTTTTGACTGCATGAATAGGCTGAAGACAGTGCCTTCACAAGGCTTTGAACCTCCCGTCATACCGGTCTGACAATGCTTTTTTTTACATAATTATGGAACGTAAAGCTGAGAATTTGTGTTACAATTTAGCATAAATACGCAAACGGCAAAAAAATTGAAACTTCTCTCAGCCTAAAGCGTACGTATAAACAGAATAATACATAGGAGGCATCAGCAATATGGAACCAAACCTGGAAAAAAGCAATACGGCAGTAACGGAAAAGCCGTCAATTTTCGGCGTCATTACAAGTCCTGTTGTGCAGTTTAAAAGATTAAAAGAGAAGCCGGTCATCGGCATTCCTCTCCTGATTGTCATCATTCTCATCGCGGCCGGCAGTATTTTGCGCGGATTGGGGATGAATTATGAAGAAGTGCTGAACAGCTCATCTCTTGACGGATTGTCGGATGATCAGATTGAAATGACCAAAACCATTGCTAAATTCGGCTCGATGTTCGGAGGAATCTTCGGGGGCATTATCGCTCTGTTTATCGTTCCGCTCATTTACTGGCTGTGCGTTAAAATTTCAGGCGGCGTAACAACTTACAAAAAAATGCTCTCACTCAGCCTGTTTACGGCATTTATTACCAATATCGGCTTAGTTATTAACGGTCTTGTCACTTATTTTACCGGTGCGGGCTCATTGTATGCCGTTACATCTTTGGCGAGTGTCATACCGGCCGGAGGCGGCGTCGCGGTCTTTTTAAGCGCGTTCGACATTTTCAGCATCTGGAGCTATATTCTGCTCGCTTTGGGACTTCGCTATACAGGCGGCATTTCGAAAAAAGCGGCCTGGACTTCCGCGATTGTCCTGTTTGTTATTATGCTTTTAGTTTCGGCAGTCGGAGGACTGTTAAGTTCAGTGACAGCAGGTGTATAACATGAAAAAAATTTGGATCGGAATCAGCATCGCCGTAATTGTTGCAGTATTCATCGGTATCAATATTTATAAGTCTGCCGCTCCCGCGGGCGGCAGCGCCGGGAAAAAAATCGAAACCGGAACCATGGAAAACAGAGAAATCTCCTCTACGGTTATGGTTCCGGGAACACTTAAATTCTCTAAAGAACAGTATGTTTTTTATGAAGCGGATAAAGGAACTCTTGATAAAGTGAAAGTAAAAGAAGGCGACAAAGTAAAAAAAGGGTCGTCGTTAGTCACGTATACAAATGAGCAGCTCAATCTTGATAAAGAACAAAATGAGTTGACAGAACAATCAAAACGGATGCAAATCGAACAAGTTGAAGAAAAACTCAGAGCATTAAACAGCAAGGAACAAGATCTGGCAAAACAAGTGGGAGAAGCGGAAGCCAAAAAACAAATTGAATCCGAACGGACTGATCTGCAGCTTCAGCAAAAAACGGCGGAAATCGAATTAAAGCAATCTGATTTGCAAAAGCAGTCTCTTGAAAATCAGGTGGCGAATCTCAATGTTAAGAGTGAGATGGACGGGACGGTAATCTCGGTAAATCAAGAAGCGGCTTCTAAAAAATCGGATATTCAAGAACCGGTTATACATATAGGAGACCCGGAACACCTGATCGTTGCCGGCAATTTGTCCGAATACGACACGCTGAAAGTGAAAAAGGGACAAAGCGTTACAATTACCTCAGACGCCATTCCAGGTAAAACGTGGAAAGGGAGAGTGGCGGCTGTCGGCCTCGTTCCTGATCAAAAGTCAAGCGCTGCTTCGGGGGAAAGTACGGAACAGGCCGTGCAGTATCCGTTCCAGGTTAAGCTGATCGGAAACCTTCCGGAGGGCAAGCCGGGGTTTAAATTAATTATGAACATTGAAACAGACAAACGGAAAGCCGATACGCTGCCGTCCTCCGCGGTCAAAAAAGACGGAGATGAGCACTGGGTCTTTACGGTAAAAGACGGGAAGGCCAAACGCGTGAAAGTTAAAGTCGGCGATACCGCAAATCAGCTTACGGAGATAAAAGAGGGGCTTTCAAAGGATGATAAAGTCATTCTGAATCCGGCTGACGGTTTGACTGACGGAACGGATGTGAAAGCATAGATGATTCAGCTTTCAAAGGTGAAAAAAAGCTATCAGATCGGCAAGGAGACGTTTGATGTTCTCCGTTCAATCGACCTGACGATTGAAGAAGGAGAATATGTGTCAATTATGGGACCGTCGGGATCGGGAAAATCTACGATCATGAATATCATCGGCTGTCTGGACAGACCGACGTCCGGCAGTTACAGGCTTGCGGGCGAAGATGTTTCTTCATGCACCGAAAAAGAGCTTGCGGCGGTCCGGAACAAATCAATCGGATTTGTCTTTCAGCAATTTCAGCTGCTGCCGCGATTGAATGCAAGAAAAAATGTCGAACTCCCCATGATCTACGCCGGTATCGGCAAAAAAGAGCGTGAGGAACGGGCTGAGCATGCGCTGGAAAAAGTCGGTTTGGCGGATCGGATGCGTCACATGCCGAATGAGCTGTCCGGCGGCCAGAAGCAGCGTGTCGCGATTGCAAGAGCCATTGTGAACGAACCGAAGCTCATACTAGCTGATGAACCGACCGGCGCGCTGGATACGAAAACAAGCATTTCCATTATGGAGCAGTTCACAGAGCTTAATGCAGAGGGCGTGACCGTGGTGCTTGTCACTCATGAGCCTGAAGTGGCGGACTGTACAAACAGAGTGATTTTCGTCCGTGACGGCATGATCGTTTCCCGCGATGCTGAGCAGAGGAGAGTGGGGGAATGAGCCTGTCAGAAAATCTCCGGATGGCCCTCAGTTCCGTAAGAGCTCACAAGCTGAGATCGATTCTGACAATGCTCGGAATCATTATCGGCGTCGGTTCAGTAATCGTTGTTGTGGCTGTCGGCCAGGGCGGAGAGCAAATGCTGAAGCAATCCATCAGCGGGCCGGGCAATACGATTGAATTGTTTTACATGCCCAGTGATGAAGAATTAACAGCCAATCCGAACGCCTTACAGGAAGCGAGTTTTACAGAAGAAGATATTAATGGATTAAAAGGTGTGGACGGCGTAAAGCAGGTTGTTGCTTCCGCGGTAAAATCCATGACGGCACGTTACCATGAAGAAGACACGGATATTACGCTGAACGGCATTAACAGCGGCTACATGGACGTAAAAAAGCTGGACGTTCAAGATGGACGGACATTTACGGATAATGATTTTCTTTCCGGGAAAAGAGCGGGAATCATCTCGAAAAAAATGGCTGAAAAGCTGTTCGGGAAAACGTCTCCGCTCGGAAAAATCGTCTGGGCCGGCGGACAGCCCGTTGAAGTAATCGGCGTACTGAAAGAAGAGAGCGGCTTTTTATCGTTAGGGCTCAGTGAAATGTATGTGCCGTTCAACATGCTGAAAACGTCTTTCGGTACTAACGACTACAGCAACGTTTCCGTTCAGACGGAGTCAGCTGATCAAATCAAATCAACAGGAAAAGAAGCGGCCCGTCTCTTAAATGACAATCACGGTACAAAAGAGGCCTATCAAGTCATGAATATGGAAGAAATCGCGGCGGGCATCGGTCAGGTCACGACCGTCATGACGACGATCATCGGTTCGATCGCTGGTATTTCTCTCGTTGTCGGCGGGATCGGGGTCATGAATATTATGCTCGTATCAGTGACGGAACGGACAAGAGAAATCGGCATCCGCAAATCGCTCGGTGCCACGAGAGGACAGATTCTGACACAATTCTTAATTGAATCTGTTGTGCTTACATTAATCGGCGGCTTAATCGGAATCTGTCTCGGCTACGGGGGAGCATCACTCGTTTCCCTTATCGCAGGCTGGCCGTCGCTCGTTTCCTGGCAGGTGGTTTGTATCGGTGTGCTGTTCAGTATGCTGATCGGTGTCATTTTCGGCATGCTGCCCGCCAACAAAGCATCTCGCTTAGATCCGATTGAAGCGTTACGGTATGAATAATCGGCGCCCCATGCAGTCTGCATGGGGTTTTTTTGTGTTTTAATGATTGAATGAATATAATAGACTTTTTTCATTTATGATAAAAAGAAAATGTCATACAATTGTCCCTCTTTTTGTCGAATTTACAGTTTACAAACCCTATGTACATACGTTAATATGAACAAATGTGAAAGATTTTGATAGTTATTGAATGAATTTGAGTGATTTTAGTTGCTAGAAGTAAAAAAAGCGTTTACAATTATCTTGCAGCCGAAATGAATACGTTTCCAAAGGAGGCGGAATATGCTCACTCCTGAAAGATATCAGCTGATTATGGATCAGATTGAAAAGCGTGATGTGGTGAAGATTCAAGAGCTGATAAGTATGACAAATGCTTCTGAATCAACGATCAGAAGAGATTTATCAACACTTGAAGAGCGCGGATTTTTAAAGCGCGTTCACGGCGGGGCGTCTAAACTTTCCAACAGCAGGCAAGAACCCGATATGCTTGAAAAATCCTCCAAAAACCTTCAGGATAAACTGAAGATCGCAGAAGAAGCGGCATCTTTATTAGAAGAAGGTGACTGTATTTATCTTGATGCGGGAACAACTACATTGCACATGATTGATTTTATAGATCCATCTAAGGACATTGTGGTTGTCACAAACGGAGTTATGCATATCGACGCTTTAATAAGGAAAGGGATCCCCTTTTATCTTCTCGGAGGATATGTGAAGCATAGAACAGGTGCGATGATCGGCGGCGCCTCATTAACGGCGGTCAGCCAGTACCGTTTTGACAAAAGCTTCCTCGGGGTGAACGGCGTGCACATTGAAGCAGGCTTTACAACACCCGATCCGGATGAGGCTCTTCTGAAGACAAAGGCTGTGAGACAGGCGAAAAATGCGTATGTTTTAGCCGATCCTTCTAAATTCGGCGAGATTTCTTTCGCAGCGTTCGCCGCCTTGGGCGATGCCGCTATCATTACCACTGAAGCTGAAGAACTTGCATTCGATAATTACCAAGAAAAAACTGTCGTAAAGGTAGTGAAACCATGATTTACACTGTAACCCTCAATCCGTCTGTTGACTATATCGTTCACGTTGAAGATTTTGCCGTAGGCGGTTTAAACCGTTCCAGCTATGACACGAAGTATCCCGGCGGAAAAGGCATCAACGTTTCGAGATTACTGAAAAGACACCATGTGCCGTCAAAAGCATTGGGATTTGTCGGCGGATTTACCGGAAACTATATCACGTCATTTTTGCAGCAGGAAGGTCTGGAAACGGCTTTTTCTGAGGTGGATGAAGACACGCGTATAAATGTAAAACTGAAAACGGGCGATGAAACGGAAATTAACGGACAGGGCCCGACGATTTCAGACGAAGTGTTCAATGCCTTTTTAGAACAGTTCTCCGCTCTGGAAGAAGGAGACATCGTCGTTTTAGCGGGAAGCATTCCTTCTTCCCTGCCGCATAACACGTATGAAAAAATTGCTGAGGCATGCAGAAAGCAGAATGCCCGGGTAGTGGTGGACATCTCCGGTGAAGCGCTGATGAAAGCGACAGAAATGAAACCGTTTTTGATGAAACCGAATCATCATGAGCTTGGGGAAATGTTCAATACGGTCATTGATTCAGCCGAAGCTGCCGTTCCTTACGGTAAAAAATTGATTGAACAAGGCGCTGAACATGCGATTGTTTCGATGGCTGGCGACGGTGCGCTTTTATTTACGAAAGAGGCGGTTTTCCTCGCCAATGTTCCTAAAGGAAAGCTTGTCAATTCGGTAGGCGCGGGTGATTCCGTCGTCGCGGGATTCCTTGCGGGAATTTCAAAACAGCTGCCTTTGGAAGATGCGTTCCGTTTAGGAGTTGCTTCCGGAAGCGCGACGGCATTTTCTGAAGAACTCGGAACTGAAGAGTTTGTACAGCAGCTTCTTCCTGAAGTTAAAGTCACACGTCTATAGAGGAGGAAAGAAAAGTGAAGATAACTGAGCTGTTAACAAGAGATACAATTCATCTCAATATAGAAAGCAAAGAGAAAGAAAACGTTATCGATGAAATGGTGACAGTGCTTGACAAAGCCGGCAGATTAAATGACAGAGAGGCTTACAAAGCAGCCATTTTAAATCGTGAAAGCCAAAGCTCGACGGGAATCGGCGAAGGCATTGCCATTCCTCATGCGAAGACGGCGAGCGTCATTAACCCGGCCATCGCATTCGGCCGTTCAAAAGATGGTGTGGATTATGAATCATTAGACGGTCAGCCGGCACACCTGGTCTTTATGATTGCGGCAACCGAAGGAGCGAATAATACGCACCTTGAGGCATTATCAAGACTTTCAACGCTTCTCATGCGTGAGGAAATCCGCAAACAGCTTCTTGAAGCTGAATCAGAAGATGCGATCATTGACATCATCAATCAGCATGACAAAGATGACGATGAGGAAGAAGAAGAGCAGGAAGAACAGGCAGCGCCGTCAGGAAAAGGCAAAATCCTTGCCGTTACGGCATGTCCGACAGGTATCGCCCATACGTTTATGGCAGCTGACGCACTGAAGGAAAAAGCGAAAGAGCTCGGCGTTGACATTAAAGTCGAGACAAACGGCTCAAGCGGTATCAAACATAAGCTGACGGCTCAAGAAATTGAAGACGCGCCTGCGATCATCGTGGCGGCTGATAAACAGGTTGAAATGGAACGCTTTAAAGGCAAACATGTTCTTCAAGTGCCTGTGACGGCCGGTATCAGACGTCCTCAGGAACTGATTGAAAAAGCCGTTAACCAAGATGCGCCGATTTACGAGGGCAGCGGCGGAGGATCTTCCGCTTCAGATGAAGACGGTCCGAAACAGAAATCAGGCACAAGTATCGGAAGTACTTTCTATAAACACTTAATGAGCGGTGTCAGCAACATGCTGCCATTTGTCGTCGGCGGCGGAATTCTCGTTGCGATTTCATTCTTCTGGGGAATTCATTCAGCTGATCCGAAAGACCCGACATACAACACGTTTGCCGCAGCGCTGAACTTTATCGGCGGCGATAATGCGTTAAAGCTGATTGTTGCAGTTCTTGCCGGATTCATCGCAATGAGTATTGCGGACCGTCCGGGATTTGCGCCGGGTATGGTCGGCGGATTTATGGCTACGCAGGCGAATGCCGGATTCTTGGGCGGACTGATTGCCGGATTCTTAGCAGGTTATGTCGTAGTCCTTTTGAAAAAGCTGTTTGTCTTTATTCCTCAGACTCTTGACGGATTAAAACCTGTATTGATTTATCCGCTGCTCGGTATTTTTATCACCGGTGTCCTGATGCAGTTTGTCATAAACACACCTGTCGCAGCGTTTATGAATTTCTTAACAAATTGGCTTGAAAGCCTTGGAACTGGAAACCTTGTCTTAATGGGTATTATTTTAGGCGGTATGATGGCTATCGACATGGGCGGCCCGCTCAATAAAGCGGCGTTCACTTTCGGTATCGCGATGATCGGGGCCGGAAACTATGCGCCGCATGCGGCCATCATGGCGGGCGGAATGGCTCCGCCGCTTGGAATCGCGCTGGCGACAACATTCTTTAAACACAAATTCTCTAAACGTGACCGTGAAGCCGGTATTACGTGCTACTTCATGGGAGCAGCTTTCGTTACAGAAGGCGCCATCCCGTTTGCAGCGGCTGATCCGCTTCGCGTCATCCCTGCAGCCGTTGTCGGTTCTGCGGTAGCTGGCGGGTTGACAGAGTTTTTCCGGGTAACGCTTCCTGCACCGCACGGAGGAATATTCGTTGCATTCATTACGAACCATCCGCTGCTGTACTTAATGAGCATCGTGATCGGAGCGATTGTAACGGCGGTTATCTTGGGAATCGTCAAAAAACCGGTTGCAGAGAAATAAGCAAAAAGCGTCCTTTACGGGCGCTTTTTTCAATCATGTACGCATAGAAGCGTTATGTATTTTGTGATGAGTTATGATAAAGTAAAGATGGTACATGAACTGAAACAGTGATCGTCTAGGAGGAACCACGTTGACTGAAGAACAAAAACCTACTTCTGAAAAATCGGTAAAAAGAAAATCCAACACATATTGGGAATGGGGAAAGGCCATCATTATAGCGGTTGCACTTGCGCTGTTAATCCGCCATTTCCTGTTTGAACCGTACTTAGTGGAAGGATCATCAATGTACCCGACATTACATGACGGTGAAAGGCTGTTTGTCAACAAAAGCGTCAATTATATCGGAGAAATCGAGCGGGGAGACATCGTCATTATTAACGGCGATACATCGAAAGTCCATTATGTAAAGCGGCTCATCGGAAAACCTGGAGAAACGGTGGAAATGAAAAATGACACGCTTTATATAAACGGCAAAAAAATCGCAGAACCGTACCTCGCGAGCAATAAAAAAGAAGCGAAAAAACTGGGAGTCAACCTGACGGGAGATTTCGGCCCCGTAAAGGTTCCGAAAGGCAAATACTTCGTCATGGGCGACAATCGGCTGAACTCAATGGACAGCCGGAACGGCCTCGGCTTAATTGCCGAAAACCGGATCGTCGGCACCTCGAAGTTTGTGTTCTTCCCGTTTCATGATATGCGTCAGACAAAATAAAAACGCCGCGCTGCCCGATTTGGACAGCAGGCGTTTTTTATTTGGCAAACGAGGCGGCGACGGCGATGAACATTACCGTGGCCAGCACTGATCCGACAATGGCCAGAACGCTGAAAAAAAGATTCACCTGCTGCTTCTCTTTGCCGCGTTTTTCAAGCATCCGTTTTGAAAAGAGATGCGAAAACGTATAAATGAGGGCGATTCCGACGTACAAGCCGATGTCACGTGCGGTAAAGCCTGTGACGGCCAGAAAAACCCCGGTAAAGAAAATCATAAGACAATATTCTGTGAGTGTTAAAAGCTTCAACTTGTTCCTCCGTGATGAATATGTATATATATCTATTGTATCACAGGGCACCGGGTTTGCCTGCATCTTTTCAAACCCGTATATTCGCAGGGAAACATTTCTCTTCCCCTTTATTCATGGTATACTTTTAATGATGATAGACACGATGGAGGATTCTAAATGATTGCTGTAAATAATGTGAGCTTGCGTTTTGCGGATCGCAAGTTATTTGAAGATGTCAATATTAAATTTACGCCGGGCAACTGCTACGGATTAATAGGCGCAAACGGTGCCGGAAAATCAACATTTTTGAAAATTTTATCCGGTGAGCTGGAGCCGCAGACCGGCGATGTCCATATGAGCCCGGGCGAACGTCTTGCCATTCTGAAGCAGAACCACTTTGAATATGAAGACTTCGAAGTGCTGAAAGTCGTTATTATGGGACATAAACGTTTATACGAAGTCATGCAGGAAAAAGACGCGATTTATATGAAGCCTGATTTTTCAGATGAAGACGGCATCCGCGCCGCTGAGCTTGAAGGAGAGTTTGCGGAATTAAACGGATGGGAAGCTGAAAGTGAAGCCGCTATTTTGTTAAAGGGCCTGGGCATCTCTGAAGACCTGCATACGAAGAAAATGGCTGACTTAGGCGGTTCAGAAAAGGTGAAAGTGCTCTTGGCACAGGCGCTGTTCGGCAAGCCGGACGTTCTGCTGCTTGATGAACCGACCAACCACTTGGATCTGAAAGCGATTCAGTGGCTGGAAGAGTTTTTAATCAACTTTGAGAACACAGTCATCGTCGTATCCCATGACCGTCACTTTTTAAATAAAGTGTGCACGCACATCGCCGATCTTGATTTTAATAAAATTCAAGTGTACGTCGGCAACTATGATTTCTGGTATGAATCCAGCCAGCTTGCTTTAAAGCTTTCTCAGGAAGCCAACAAGAAAAAAGAAGAGCAGATTAAACAGCTTCAGGAGTTCGTGGCCAGATTCAGCGCCAACGCCTCTAAATCAAAGCAGGCGACATCAAGAAAGAAACTCCTTGATAAAATCACGCTTGATGATATCAAACCGTCATCACGCCGTTATCCTTATGTCAATTTCACGCCGGAACGCGAGATCGGAAATGACGTGCTGCGGGTTGAAGGCTTAACAAAAACGATTGACGGGGTTAAGGTGCTTGATAACGTCAGCTTTATTATGAACAGAGAAGATAAAATTGCTTTTACGGGACGCAACGAACTTGCCGTTACGACATTGTTTAAAATCATTTCCGGGGAAATGGAAGCTGACAGCGGCACATTTAAATGGGGCGTGACCACTTCTCAGGCGTACTTCCCTAAAGACAACAGCGAGTATTTTGACGGCAGCGATGCGAACCTTGTTGACTGGCTCCGCCAATACTCGCCGCATGACCAAAGCGAAAGCTTTCTGCGCGGCTTCTTAGGACGCATGCTGTTCTCAGGAGAAGAAGTCAACAAAAAATCAAACGTCCTTTCCGGAGGAGAAAAAGTGCGCTGCATGCTTTCAAAAGCGATGCTTTCCGGCGCGAACATTTTAATTCTGGATGAACCGACAAACCACTTAGATTTGGAATCCATTACGGCGCTTAACAACGGCTTAATCAGCTTTAAAGGCGCTATGCTGTTTTCATCTCATGACCATCAGTTTGTACAGACAATTGCCAACCGCATCATTGAATTAACGCCTAAAGGCATTGTTGACAAACAAATGTCTTATGACGAATTTCTTGAAAACGCGGATGTACAGAAAAAGCTTGAAGAGCTATACGCGTAATAAAGAAGCAGGGGAGACTCTGCTTTTTTATTTATGAAAAAAGTTTTCAATCTTCTGACTTCCCGTTACAATAAATGAATACATAACTTGAAAAGAGACGGAGGAATGCATCATGAAGTTTTTAGTTGTCGGAGCTGGGGGAGTGGGCGGATATATCGGCGCGCGTCTTGCAGAAAAGGGAAATGACGTGACGTTTCTCGTCCGCAAGAAACGGGCGGAACAATTACAAGAAACGGGTTTGACCGTCAAAAGTGAAAAAGGTGATGTTTCAATCAAGCCGAAATTAATGATGGCGGGCGAAGAAGGAGCATTTGACGCGGTTATCATCGCTTCAAAAGCGTATTCTTTGCAGGACGTCATTCGGGATGTCAAACCGTTTGTCAAATCTTCGTCGGTCATTATTCCTTTTTTAAACGGATACAGGCACTATAACCAGCTGTTTGAAGCTTTTTCAAAACGGCAGGTGCTGGGCGGCCTCTGCTTTATTGAGAGCGCCCTTAACGACAAAGGGGAAATTCTTCATACGAGCGCTGCCCACCGCTTTGTTTTCGGTGAATGGAACGGGGAACGCACAGAACGTATGAACGAGCTGGAAAACGCATTTGCAGGTGTGAAAGCGGATGTCATCATCAGCCGGGATATTGAAAAGGACATTTGGAAAAAATATATGTTTATTGCCGCGCAGGCGGGAGTGACCACTCTGTTTCAACAGCCTGTCGGACCGATTTTAGAAACAGAAGGCGGCCGCAACACGGCAAAGCGCCTCTTTGCTGAAATCGGTGCCATTTTCAAGGCTGCCGGCATCCCGAAAGATCCTGGTCTGGAAGAGGAGAGTTATCGCACATTGACAAGCATGTCTTACCATATGAAATCGTCGATGCTGAGAGATATGGAAAAGGGCAGGGTGACGGAAGGTGATCATTTACACGGATTTTTGCTTGAGAAAGCGAAAGGCTTGGCAGTTGATACACCTGTTTTGGAAACCGTCTGCGCCAACTTGCAAATGTATGAAGCGAAATAAAAAAAGGAGGCCTGATCGCCTCCTTTTTTTATTAAAATGCCCAGTTTCCGTTTCTGAAGATCGGTTCTCTTTTGCCGTCCGCCGTAATGCCGTCGATATTCATATCTTTGGAACCGACCATAAAATCTACGTGTGTAATGCTTTCATTTAAGCCCTCTTTGACAAGCTCTTCCCGTGTCATTTGTTTGCCGCCCTCAATATTAAAGGCATACGCACTGCCGATCGCCAAGTGGTTAGAGGCGTTTTCATCGTACAGTGTGTTGTAAAATAAAATATTTGATTGTGAAATCGGTGAATCGTACGGCACTAAGGCCACTTCTCCGAGATAGTGTGAGCCTTCATCGGTTTCGACGATGCCTTTTAAAATCTCCTCGCCTTTTTCAGCTTTCACATCAACGATGCGGCCGTTTTCAAAGGTAAGAGTGAAGTTATCAATAATGTTGCCGCCGTAGCTCAGCGGTTTCGTGCTGGAAACCGTGCCGTTCACCCCGTCACGCTGCGGGAGGGTAAAAACCTCTTCTGTCGGCATGTTGGCCATGAATTCGTGCCCGCTTTCATTCACGCTTCCCGCGCCTGCCCATACATGTTTTTTCGGCAGTTCAATGGTTAAGTCTGTTCCTTCAGCCTGATAATGCAGGGCGCTGTAATGTTTTTTGTTTAAGTGTTCCACTTTTTCATGAAGGTTTTGATCATGTTTTTTCCATGCTTCCACAGGGTTTTCTTCATTTACGCGGGTCGTTTTGAAAATTTCTTCCCATAAAAGCTGAACGGCTGTTTCTTCCGGCTGATCCGGGAACACTTTTTTCGCCCAGCCTGTTGAAGCGGCTCCGATCACCGTCCAGCTGACCTTATCTGATTGAATATATTGTCTGTATGTATGCAATGCTTTTCCGGCGGCTTTTTGGAACGCTGCAATCCGTTTGCCGTCAGTGCCTTTTAATAGGTCGGGGTCGGATGAGACGACAGAAATAAACGCAGCCCCTTTTTTCGCGAGCTCTTCTTTTCCTTTTGCTTCCCATTCAGGATACTCTTCAAACGCTTCAAAAGGTGCCATCTCGTATTTTAATCTGGACAGTTCATCGTCCTGCCAATTTACTGTGACGTTTTTAGCGCCTTTTTCATAAGAATGTTTGGCAAGCAGTCTGACAAGTTCCCGGACATCAGTTGAGGCATTGATTACGACATGCTGTCCTTTTTGGACATTGACGCCGACTTCTACCGCCAGCTGAGCATATGTATGTAACTTTTCAGTAAACGAACTCATCGTTCATTCCTCCTCATCGGTTTTTCTCATCATATCAAATATCGCCTCATAAAGGAAAGAAAGGAGCACAAACGAAAAAGACACAGCTTTTGCTGCGTCTTTACGGGTGATTCAGTTTTACGGCGCCGCCGGCCGGAGAATGGGGCATATTGGCCAGTGAAATGCTCATACCCCCCAAAATAATTCCGCTTAAAATGACGGCTACTGCTACGCGTCTTCCCACATCTCTAAGCATATGCTTCCTCCTTAATGTTTCTCCAGTTCTCACAATATGAGCCGGGTGGAGAAAAAAGAAGCATAATCTTATTATTTAATTGCTTTTTGCAGCTTGTCGATGACGTCTAATGAACGCCCCGTGCCGATAGCCACTGATTCAAGCGGATTTGCCGCCAAATGAACGGGAACGACGATTTCATCTGTCAGCCATTCTTTCATCCCGTTTAAAAGGGAGCCTCCTCCGGTTAACACGACGCCGCGGTCAACGATATCACCGCTGAGCTCCGGCGGACAATCTTCAAGTGTCGCTCTGATCGCTTCAAGAATATGCAGGAGCGACTCACGCATCGCGTGCTGAATTTCATTAGATTGCAGTCTGATTGTCTTCGGCAGACCGGTTACAAGGTCACGCCCGCGGATTTCCATCGTTTCCGGCACATGTTCGATCAATGCAAAACCGATTTCCATTTTCACTTGTTCTGCCGTACGTTCTCCGATCAGCAGGTTGTATTTTTTTCTGACGAACGAGGCGATATCTTCATCAAGCTGGTCGCCGCCGATTCTGATCGAATGGCAGGATACGACGCCCCCGAATGAGATGATGGCGACTTCAGTCGTACCGCCGCCGATATCTACGACGACGTTTGCGACCGGCTCGTCAACAGGGAGGTCGGCCCCGATTGCAGCGGCTACGGGTTCTTCAATCAAGTGAACGTTTTTCGCTCCGCAGTTTTTGACAGCGTCACTGATGGCGCGTCGTTCAACGGCTGTTGAGCCTGAAGGCGTGCAGACGACGACATTCGGTTTGCGGAAAGTCATTCCGATTTTTTTTCCGGCTTTTTTCATAATGTGTTTTAATAAGTCAGTTGTCATATCATAATCAGCAATGACACCGTCTTTCATCGGCCGAACGGCGACGATTTTCCCCGGCGTCTTTCCGATCATGCTTTTGGCATCCGTTCCGATGGCAAGCACCGCTTTCGTTGTTGTATCTACAGCGACAACGGAAGGCTCGTTTAAAATAATTCCTTTATTTTTACTGTAAACAAGTATATTAGCGGTTCCTAAGTCGATTCCGATCTCAGTTGATTGAAACATGTTTTCACCCAATCCCTATCCTGATTTAATTGATTCTACATTTAAAGTTTCTGAGAAAAACCACGATTTTTGGGGGTTTCCGCCGGGAATGAAATGTTTTTGTAAAAAAGGAGGGAAAGTCTGTATCCCATATTTCAAAAGGATTTTCTTCTGTAAAAAAACATTCAGTTCCGGATGCTGAGAAACTTTTGCTCCGTTCCTTTCGTCTACGTTTATGAAGGATTTTCCTTGGACATAAAGAAGAGACATTAAAGGAAGTAGGGGATTTCTATGAAATCAATTGGTGTAGTAAGAAAAGTAGACGAACTCGGGCGTATTGTCATGCCGATTGAATTGAGAAGAGCATTGGATATCGCTATTAAAGATAGTATTGAATTTTTCGTTGACGGAGACAAAATTGTCTTGAAAAAATACAAGCCGCACGGCATTTGCTTAATGACGGGGGAAATTACTCCCGAAAATCAGGAGTACGGCAACGGCAAAATTATTTTAAGTCCTGAAGGAGCGAAAATGCTGCTTGAGGAAATCGAGGAAGCGTTAAAAGATAGATCATAATCAGCAAAAAGGGCGGAGCATCATTCCGTCCTTTTATTATGAACTTGTGCAAAAACTCACGGGAAAAGTAAGCGAACCTGCTCAATTAATTGGGAATAGTTATCATTTTTTAGTCAATAATGCAGTCAACAATGTTACAATATATGTAGAAATGCTAGCGGCAGGTGGGACTATGGGAAAATATCAAGCGCGTATCATTTCCTTAATCTTGGCAATGATTTTTATTATGTTTTGGGATTATTTATTTTATATGATTGAACGGAATCCGATTAACTGGCCCGTTGACATCACCTTTACCGCCGTCACATTAATCAGCGTCTGGCTGCTGGCTTATTATGTGGATAATAAAAAGCAGCTGCTGGCGGAGCTGAAGGACAGCGAGCAGAAAGCAAAGGCGCTTTCAGATGAGAAAAACCGGATCATGGACAATCTGCAGGAAATCGTTTTTCAGACGGATGCTCAAGGGAATATTACATATTTGAATCAGGCCTGGACGGCGATTACGGGCCACTCCATCAGCGAATGTATGGGCACGATGTATAATGATTATTTTATAAAAGAAAAACATATCATTGATTATATTATCTCCCAAATCAAGCAGCAGTCCCCGTCAGGAATGTTTACGGCCAAATATATTAAAAGAGACGGCTCGATCTTTTGGGGAGAAGTCCATTATAAGCTGTATTATGACCGCAGACAGAAATTTGTCGGAAGCCTGGGGACGATGTCTGATATCAGTGAACGGAAAAAAGCTGTCGATGAGCTTCTGGAAACGAACGAACGCCTCGCCATGCAATCTCAAAAGCTGGCCATTGCCGGGGAGCTTGCGGCAGGAATCGCCCATGAAGTAAGAAATCCTTTAACGTCAGTCAGCGGCTTTCTCCAGCTGATGAAAGCCCAGTATCCGGAAAGAACGGATTATTTTGATATTATTTTTTCGGAGATTAAAAGGATTGATCTCGTGCTGGGGGAGCTGCTTCTGCTCGCCAAGCCGCAGACCGTGACGTTTACCGCTCATCATCTCAACCATATTTTACGGCAGGTGGCGACGCTTCTTGACACGAACGCGGTGCTGTCGAACACTGTGATTGAGAAGGATTTCAGGCAGACTGAGTCCTGTATGGTCAACGGTGACGAAAACCAGCTGAAACAGGTATTTATCAATATTATTAAAAATGCGATTGAAGCGATGCCTGACGGCGGGAATATTCATATTTATACAAAACGGGATGAAGAATACGCGGTGATCAGCATACAGGATGAAGGAAACGGCATGTCGAAAGAAAAGCTTGAAAACATCGGGAAACCGTTTTTCTCAACAAAAGATCAGGGAACGGGTCTCGGGCTTCCGATTTGTTTACGAATTCTGAAGGAGCATAATGGTAAACTTAACATTAAGAGCAAAAATGGAGAAGGCAGTACGTTTCAGGTGATTCTGCCGTTAGAAGCGGCTGCTGTCCAAAAGGAGGAAAAATAACTTGCTTCTTTTTGCATACGGTTTGTTACGGAAGCGTGAAGAAAACCATGAACTGCTGAAAGGCGCTCCGTGTGTGTGCGAGCAGGCTGCGATAAACGGCGTGCTGTACGAAACGGATAAAGGTCAGCCTGCGGCGTCTTTAGCAGAAACAGCTTTTGTGTACGGGGAATTGTATGAAACAGATCATCAGATGATCCGTAAGCTGGATGCGTATTATGCTGATTTTGATCGAAAAGAGGTTGCCGTGACGACGGATGCCGGGAATAAAACCGCCTTCGCATATGTCGTAAAGCCCGACCAGTGTGCCTCATTCAGCCGTATCAAAAGCGGAGACTGGAAAGAATACCGTTTTATGAAACGGGAGGATGACAGTCCGGTTTATTATTTCGCATACGGCTCCTGTATGGACAATGCCCGGTTTAAACAGGCGGGGGTCGACCACTTTTTTGCCGAGCCGGTCGGAGGGGCGGTTGTTGAAGGGTATTCGACGAGATTCACGTTAAGGCGTCCTGACGGTTCCAGAGCCGATCTTGTTGAAGACGGGGGACGAACTGAAGGCGTGCTGTACAAGCTCCCGTTTGAAGCGGCAACCTATCTGTACAAAAGAGAAGGTGTTGATAACCACACATACCGTCCCGCGTTCATAGAAGTGTGTGCCGGCGGCCGTGTATACAGAGGCGTCCTGACGTTTCTCGTTCTTGATAAAGCTGAGGAAATTGCGCCTCCGGGTCACTATCAGGAAGAAATCGAACGCGGATCGGATCTGTATTTATCGCCCGCCTTTTCAGAAAAGCTTAAACGCTATATGAACTCATTGCCGAAAATGTGATACTATTCCTATTAGAGATATTGTTTAAAGGAGTACTGTTATGAGAAAAGAGTTTGCCGTTATCGGTCTCGGACGCTTCGGCGGAAGTATTTGCAAAGCATTAAGTGAAGAAGGCCTTGAGGTCATGGCGATGGATATTGATGAAGATAAAGTAAATGAATACGCCAAAATTGCATCACACGCGGTCATCGGCGATTCAACCGATGAATCGGTGCTGAAAAACTTAGGGCTGCGCAACTTTGACCACGTCATTGTGGCAATCGGCGAAAATATACAGGCGAGCATTTTAACGACGCTGATCTTAAAGGAACTCGGCGTGAACACGATCACGGTTAAAGCGCAGAACGATTATCATGAGAAAGTGCTTGCGAAAATCGGGGCCGATCACATCGTCCACCCTGAACGTGACATGGCAAAACGCATCGCCCACAACATCGTATCAAATAATGTGCTTGATTATTTGGAGCTGTCCGACGAACACAGCATTGTGGAGATCGTGGCCAACAGCAGGCTTGCGGGCAACACACTGCTTGATCTGGACATCCGGGCGAAGTACGGCATTAATATCGTGGCCATCAAGAGAGAAAAAGAAGTGATCGTATCTCCGCTGGCGACTGAAATGATCCAAAAAGAAGATATTCTCATCGTTATCGGCTCTCTTACGGACATTTCCCGATTTGAAAAAAGAGTGCTTCACACAAAGTGAAAAGCCGTCCGTAAAAGGACGGTCTTTTATTATGTCAGAATAGAAAGACATTTATCATGTAAGCGGTATTTTCTGCAATTTTTATTGACTATGATCAGGCGATCCGATAGCATATTGTACCATATACAGAAAAAGAGGAGGCCTCATTTTGAACAAAGAAACACTGGCTGAACGGCTGAATGCATCAGCCGGCAGACAAAAAGCCGATACCGTCATTAAAAACGGAAAAATCATGGATGTATTTAACCAGGAATGGATTTCTGCAGATATCGCCATTACGGGCGGAGTGATCGTCGGGTTGGGCGAATATGAAGGGGAAGAAGTCATTGATGCAGAAGGTCAAATGATCGTTCCGGGCTTTATTGACGGACATGTTCATATCGAGTCCTCTATGGTTACTCCGATTGAATTTGCTAAAGCCGTCCTCCCACACGGAGTGACTACTGTCATTACTGATCCTCACGAAATTGCGAACGTTTCCGGAGCAAAAGGCATTTCTTTTATGATAGAGCAGGCGAAAAAGGCGCCGCTGAACATCCGTTTCATGCTTCCTTCCTGTGTTCCCGCCGCTAGCTTTGAACGCTCAGGAGCCGTATTAAAAGCCGAGGATTTAAAGCCTTTTTATCAGGAGAAAGAGGTGCTCGGACTTGCGGAAGTAATGGATTATGTGTCTGTTGCGGAAGGTGAAGAGGATATGCTTCAGAAACTGCTTGATGCCAAGCGTCACGGAAAACGGATCGACGGGCATTTAGCCGGACTGTCTTCAGATATCATCAATATATACAGAACCGCAATGGTGTCAAATGATCATGAAGTGACGACAAAAGAAGAAGCGCTGGACAGAATCAGACGGGGAATGTATGTCATGCTGCGCGAAGGATCGGTGGCAAAAAATACGCTCAATGTGCTGCCGGCGGTGAATGAAAAAAACGCGCGCCGCTTTTTCTTTTGTACGGATGATAAGCATGTAGATGATCTGCTTTCAGAAGGAAGTGTGAACCACCAAGTCAAAATGGCGATAAAGGCGGGACTTGATCCATTCCTTGCGTATCAGCTCGCCAGCTTAAATGCGGCTGAGTGCTACGGCCTTGAAACAAAAGGGGCGGTAGCGCCGGGTTTTGACGCAGATCTGCTGTTCATTTCAGATGTACGGGAGGCTGCCGTCACGAAGACCATGGTCGCCGGCCGGACCGTTGCCGAGAACGGACGAACGGTTTATGAACAGTCTGCCGGTTCCTATTCGCCGGACCAGGCGCTGTTGGATACAGTGCGGCTGAGATCGCCGCTGACTGAATCTGATTTTCATATACCGATTCAAGAGGGCAAGAAAATGAATGTAATCGAAATGATACCGAATCATTTGGAGACGAGAAAAAAAGAAGTGCCTGCACCGTCTGCTGACGCGTTTTGTCCTGATACAGAAAATGATTTATTAAAAATCGCCGTCACAGAGCGGCACAGCGGCGAAAAAATGATAGGACTCGGGATTGTACAAGGGTTCGGGTTAAAAGAAGGCGCCATCGCCACAACCATTTCTCACGATTCCCATAATATCATCGCCGTCGGTACAAACGATGCCGATTTGGCAAAAGCAATCAACAGGCTCCGTGACACCGGAGGAGGATTAACAGCCGTGAAAAACGGAGAATTGCTTCACTCCGTTCCGCTTCCGATCGCCGGGCTTTTGTCTGATAAGTCGGCGGAATGGGTCAATGACAGCTTGGGCGTGCTTCATGAAAAGCTTCCTCTGCTCGGATTCACCGGTGATTTCAATCCGTTTCTCACATTATCGTTTTTAGCGCTTCCGGTGATTCCGGATATTAAAATGACAGCAGCCGGTCTGTTTGATGTCAAAGCCTTTCAGCATATTCCGCTGCAATAAAAAAACTGCACTCATTACGAGTGCAGTTTTTTTTAGACCTCCATAATGATCGGAAGGATCATCGGGCGGCGTTTTGTTTTTTCGTATAGGAACGGAGCAAGCGTATCGGTAATTTCGTTTTTAATTTCGGACCACTGCGTTGTTTTCCGATCCATTACTTTCTCCAGATGGTTCGAAATCAGCTGCTGCGCGTCATTGATCAAATCACCGGATTCTCTCATGTATACAAAACCTCTTGAGATTAAATCAGGCCCCGCCGAAACCTTAAAGTCGTCCATATTGATGCTGACAACAACGATAACAAGGCCTTCTTCTGAAAGAATGCGGCGGTCGCGGAGCACGATATTGCCGATATCACCGATTCCGCTTCCGTCAATGTAAACGGAGCCGGACGGAATTTTGCCTGCCACAGCGGCTTCTTCGCCTTTGAGGGCCAGCACTTCGCCATTATCCATGATAAAGCAGTTTTCTTCGGGTATGCCGCAATCAGTCGCGAGTTTGACGTGCATTTTCTGCATTCTGTACTCACCGTGAATCGGCATAAAGAACTTCGGTTTGATCAGGCGGAGCATTAATTTCTGCTCTTCCTGTCCGCCGTGTCCGGATGTATGAATGTCATTCAATGAACCGTGAATGACTTCTGCGCCCGCACGGTACAGCTGGTTGATGGTGCGGCTTACGCTGATTGTGTTTCCGGGAATCGGAGAGGAAGAAAAGACGACCGTATCTCCGGGATTAATGGAAATCTGCCGGTGCGTCCCGTTAGCGATGCGTGATAACGCCGCCATCGGTTCACCTTGGCTTCCCGTACATAAAATCGTTACCTTATTGGCAGGCAAACGATTGATTTCGTTATGCTCAATAAACGTATTTTTAGGACAAGTAATGTAACCGAGATTTTGTCCGATTTCAATAGCCGATTCCATACTGCGTCCGAATACGGCAACTTTTCTGCCGTTTAAAACGGCTGCTTCAATCACCTGCTGAAGACGGTGTATATTCGAAGCGAATGTCGCAAATATAATTCTGCCGTCCACTTTTCGGAAAATATCGTGAATGCTTTCGCCTACGCGGCGTTCTGACATGGTGAAATCAGGAACCTCACTGTTTGTACTGTCAGAAAGCAGGCACAAAACGCCTTCTTTCCCGATTTCAGCCATCTTTGTCAAGTTTGCCGGTTCGCCTACCGGTGTGAAATCGAACTTAAAGTCCCCGGTATGTACGATATTGCCCGGCGGTGTTTTGACGACGATTCCGTATGAATCCGGAATGCTGTGTGTCGTTCTGAAGAAGGATACTGACGTCTTGCGGAACTTCACGATGTCGTCTTCACCGATGATGTTTAATTTGGTCTGTCTTAACAGCCCGTGCTCTTCAAGTTTATTCCGAAGTAAGCCGATCGCGAGTTTACCGCCGTAAACGGGAATATTTACTTGTCTGAGCAGGTACGGAATACCGCCGATATGGTCTTCGTGACCGTGGGTGATAAACAGACCTTTAATTTTATCTTCATTTTTTACTAAATACGTGTAATCGGGGATTACGTAATCGATGCCGAGAAGTTCATCTTCCGGGAACTTGATTCCCGCATCAATCAGTACAATTTCATCCTGAAACTGCACCCCGTACGTATTTTTCCCGATCTCGCCCAATCCGCCGAGGGCGAAAACGGCAGTCTGGTCATTTTTTACAAATTTCATTCCGCTCATAACTCCAATACTTTAAAATTTTCGCTCTGCTTCTCATATTCTAAAAAAGCACCGTCCACAGGCTGAACAAATTCAATGTTGTATTTCTGATCTTTCAGTTTCGTTCTGACGTCCCGTTCTGAAACGCCCTCAATGTAAAGTGAATCTGTTTTTTCCCGAACAGGTACTTCGTCAGCCTTCTCTTGATAAAATACCTTATAAATCATCCAAATCTCTCCTTAAATGCCGTATGTTAGACTCGCTTATTCTATTATATTCGAAAACGGATTATAAGGAAAGTCTCGAGCAAAAAAGGGACTTTCAAAAACCGAAAGATCCCTTCTACGCGATGACTTTTTTCCGGAGCATTCCGCCCCACTGTCTTCTGAGTTTCTTCCGTAATCGGCGCAGCATCGTATACCTCCTTTAAAGCCTTTTATAGCAGTAGTATGCGGAAAAAATGAATTTGTTTTCGTGGGTAAAACTGGAATTTCATCAAGGCGGTTTTCCGGAAGAAAAACTTTCTGTATGATGATATTGAAAAAGACACGACTGATAAACGGGAAAAAGGAGAAATTGACATGAATCCAAAACTGATCTTTTTTGATATTGACGGCACGATCTATGACCATGATAAACATATTCCCGATAGCGCAAGAAACGCCGTGACGGCGCTTAAAGAGGCTGGCCATCACGTTTTTATCGCCAGCGGAAGGTCCCCGTTTATGGTAAAACCGATTCTGGAAGAGCTTGAGATTGAATCATTTATTTCATACAACGGCCAGTATGTCGTATTTGAAGGTGAGGTCATTTATAAAAATCCGCTTCCTGAAGATGCGGTTGCGCGTTTATTAAAGCAGGCGGCAGAAGGGGAGCACCCCGTCGTATTTATGGCGGAAGACACGATGAAAACGACCGTCCCCGGACATCCGCACGTCTCGGAAGGAATCGGCAGTCTGAAAGCGCCTTATCCCGAAGTTGATGAAACTTTTTATAAAGGAAAAGAAATTTATCAGCTGCTTTTATTCTGCCGCGGACATGAAGAAAAAGCATATGCCGCTTTTCCGGAGTTTGATTACGTCCGCTGGCACGAATTGTCAACGGATGTGCTTCCGAAAGGCGGTTCAAAAGCGGAAGGCATTAAAAGAGTGCTTGAGCGGCTTCCGTACGGCGTAAGTGACACTTATGCATTCGGCGACGGATTAAATGACCTTGAGATGATCCGTTTTGTCGGCACCGGGGTGGCGATGGGAAATGCGGTTCCGGAATTAAAAGCTGCCGCTGATTTCGTCACAAAGCCGGTGGATGAGGAAGGAATCAGCTGGGCCGTCAAAGAACTGGGCCTTTTGCAATAAAGAAAACCGGCACTTTGGGAAGTGCCGGTTATTTTTAACGGTCAATGGCAATGGCGTTTTCAGGTTCTTTGAACGGATTTTCTTTATCAATATGGTCGTAAAACATCACGCCGTTCAGATGATCGATTTCGTGCTGAAACACGATGGCCGGAAAACCTTTGAGGCGGATGTCAATCTGTTCTCCTTCAAGCGTCACCGCCTTTACGCGGATGCGGGCGTAGCGCGGCACATAGCCGGGAATGGGTTCGTCTACCGACAGGCAGCCTTCTCCGCTCGTCAAGTAGCTTTTTTCCACTGAGTGGCTGACGATCTTAGGGTTAAAAAGAGCATAGCTGTATAAAGTGCCTTTCGCATCTTCTGCATGGACGGCGATCATCCGTTTTTTTACGTCTGTTTGGGGAGCGGCAAGACCGACGCCCGGACGAAGCTTGTATTTCTCGGCTAATTCAGGATTTTGGCTGTTTTTCACAAACTCAATCATATCAGCAAGATGCTGTTTTTCTTCGTCAGAAGCGGGAAGCTGAACCTCTTCAGCGATCTCTCTGAGCGCGGGATGTCCGTCGCGTACAATATTTTCCATAGTAATCAAGAAACTTCACTCCTAAAGCTTAATATGTAAATTATAGCGAATTTCTTTATCGCGGCGCAATGAAACAATTGGCCGGCCATAGCAGGCCGGCCGATGTCATGGTGTATAATGTCAGCAGCCGCAGCCTAAATAAGCGGCACCGACGATGATTAATAAGATAAACAATACGACGATTAATGCGAATGTGCGGCCGTATCCGCCGCCGCAGCCGTAACCGTAACCGCCGCCATAACCATATCCGCCGCCGCAACAACCGCCGCCAAATCCGCCGCCAAATCCATATCCGTACATAAAAAAACCTCCTCTTTTAATTACGCTGACCCTCTGTCAGCAGGGCCGGCGTCTACTATAAACTATGTAAAAGCCAAAAAGATGTATGGTCATCCGCCCTGTTTTCTCAATTTTTTACGCAAGTATTCTTTGAAAGCACCGTAAGCGTCTTTACACGGTCATGCCAATTACAGCTCAGCTATTGTCAAAAAGCGTTCGGGCTTCTATAGTGGAAATTGTCAAGATTGGGGGATTTTAAGTGAATATGATTCAGAAAAAGGTATTAGCAGGAATCGGAGCGCTCGGCGCCGCAAGTATGCTTCTTGCCGGCTGCGGGGGAAAAGATCCGGTTGAATCGCTTCATGACTCGATGGAAAAAGCCGTTCAAGCGGAAAAACCGTTTCAAAAAGAGCAGAAAACATTAGAAAAATTGGAGAAAAAAGAGCATAAGCTATACGACAGCGCGGTTAAACTGAATATGGATGATTACCAGAAAATTGTTACACTGTCTGATCAGGCTCTGAGCAATGCAAATCAGCGAAAAAAACATCTGAAAGCAGAAAAAGACAGTATTGATGATTCAAAAAAAGCGTTTGAATCCGCAAAAAAAACTTCTCAAGAAATAAAGGATAAGAAAGTAAAAGAAAAAGCCGGGCATGCTGTCGCTTTAATGGAGAAAAGGTATGCATCTTATGATCTTTTGTACAAAAAGTACGAAAAAGCCATTTCACTTGATAAGGACCTTTATAAACTGATTAAAGATAAAAAGCTCACATTAGCGCAGCTGGAAGAGCAAATCAGCAAAGTAAACTCAGTTTACGAAAAGGTGCATAAACAAGCAGATGAGTTCAATCAATTTACTAAAGACTACAACAAAGAGAAAGAACTATTATTCCGCAAATAGTATAGTGAAGGCATATCGGCATGGGCTGATGAACTGATAACAACCGAGTTCAGCCGCCTGTAAAAAGGCGGCTGAAGAATTGGTATATACGTGTGTTTCCCATTGACAACAAGTAAATCATGGTATAGTATTTATTTAGGGAAATATTCACATAAAACCAATCGTTGTTTCGGCACGTTGGAATGTTTTTATTATATTGATATATATAAAACAGAATGAAAATGCGATTTTAATTATCAGAAAATTCTATCTATTTATATTTACGGCGATATGATATTTGTACATGCTTTTTGCTTTTAAACCTTTATCCGGCATAAAGGTTTTTTTATTTTGCTTAGTAATGCTTATTAAGTAAGGGTGCTGAGAGTAAACGACAATTTTAAAATTGAAGTGAAAAACGTTAATCAAAATCGGAACGAAAAGAAACGGCAGAAATACGGAACAGGAGGAAAACAAATGCTTGCTTATGTCTTTCCCGGACAGGGAGCGCAGTTTAAAGGAATGGGCAGAGACTTATTCGATGAATTCAGTGAGCTCATTAAAAAGGCAGATCATATTTTAGGATACTCCATAAAGGATTTATGCCTTTCAGATGAAAAAGAAAGGCTGACTGATACGAAGTATACACAGCCTGCAATTTATACAGTGAGCGCACTGCAATATTTAAAGGGTTTAAAAGAAGGTCATACACGCCCTGATGCTGTTGCAGGACATAGTCTGGGTGAATATACTGCGCTTTTTGCGGCCGGCGTTTTTAATTTTGAAACAGGTCTCCGGCTGGTTGCTAAAAGAGGCGAGTTAATGAGTGAGGCTTCCGAGGGCGGAATGGCTGCCGTGATCGGACTGGATGAGCATCACATAAAAAAAATACTTCAAAAGTATGAACTCGGCCAAATAGATATCGCCAATTACAATACATCTTCACAAATTGTGATAGCAGGGGCTGCAGAAGAGATAAAGCGGGCAGCCTCTTTTTTTGAAAAAGAAGGGGCGAAAGCTTATATCGTATTGCAAGTCGGCGGAGCTTTTCATTCTCGTTTCATGGAAAGTGCACAGCGTGAATTTGCGGAATTTATCGAGGAGTTTCATTTTTCTGAATTGAATTTCCCGGTCATTTCTAACTATACGGCAAGACCTTATAAACAAGAAGATATCAAACGGAATTTAATTGAACAAATAACAAACTCGGTAAAATGGACTGAAAGCATCAGGTATCTAATGGGACAAGGCGTCACTCTGTTTGAAGAGATCGGTCCTGGAAACATTCTGACTAAATTAATTCAAACCATACAAAGAGATGAGGAACCGCTTAATATTAGTGCGCCGGAAGACAGTCTCTTTTTTTCTGAAGGGAACAAGGACAATTCGGAAAGCGGGAAAGAGCATAGCCTCTTGGTCGAAAATATAGAGAGCGGTGCAGCTTCACCGGTGTCCCGATTGGGTGATCAATCTTTCAAAGAAGATTACGGTTTGACATACGCGTATTTGGCAGGTGGGATGCATAGAGGGATCTCTTCCGCTGAAATGCTGATCCGCCTCGGGAAGAAAGGAATGCTGGGGTTCTTTGGCACAGCGGGTTTACCTATAAGGGAAATTGAACAGGCCCTTATTTCTATTAAGAAGACACTCAAAAATGGCCAGCCCTACGGAATGAATCTGCGATTTGAGCCGGATCATCAAGATAGAGAAAAGGAATTGATAGATTTATATATCAAGCATGACGTACGAGTAATAGAAGCGTCTTCGTATTTTTCCGTCAGCGCACCATTAATTTATTACAAAGCGCATCAGTTGAAGATAGACAAAAGCGGCAGGGTCATACCTCATAATCGGATCATTGCCAAAGTTTCACGGCCGGAAGTTGCGGCCGCATTTCTGAGTCCGCCTCCTCAAAGTATCGTAAAGAGAATGTGTCAGCACGGTATGCTGACGGAAGAGCAGGCGGAGTGGCTCACCCGTATTCCGGCAGCAGACGATATCATTATTGAAGCAGATTGCGGAAGTAATACTGAACAGGGCTCATTGACAGCGATGCTGCCGTTTTTTGTTAACCTGCGGGATGAAATGATGGAAACACACAAATACGCAAGGAAGATAAGGATCGGGGCTGCGGGAGGAATCGGGACTCCCGAGTCTGCCGCGTCTGCTTTTTTAATGGGCGCTGATTTTATTATGACGGGATCCATTAATCAATGTACAGTTGAAGCCGAAACAAGCGGTTTTGTTAAAGAAATGCTGAGTGAGACAGGAATATGCGATACTGCTTATGCGCCTTCGGAGACTCTGTTTGAGTTCGGAACAAAGGTGCAGGTGCTGAAAAAGGGCACGCTGTTTCCGGTCAGGGCAAATAAATTATTTCAAATCTACCAACAATATGAGTCTTTGAGTGAGATAGATGAAAAGACAAAGATTCAGCTCGAAAATGATTATTTTAACAAGACTTTTGATGAAATCTACGAAAGCTTAATAGAAAAACAGCCGAACCTGGCCCGAAAAGCTGAGCGCAATCAAAAATATAAGATGCTGTTACTATTTAAGTGGTATTTGCAGAGAGGATGTCTGCTTGCTTTGGAAGGGCAGGAAGAACAAAAGGTGAATTTCCAAGTTCATTGCGGCCCGTCTTTAGGCGCTTTTAATCATTGGGTAAAGGGCACGGATTTGGAATCATGGAGAAACAGACATGTCGATGACATTGGTGAAAAATTGATGAATGAGACCGAAAGTCTGCTAAGGCGCAGATTGGATACGTTATTTCTACACTAAAGAAGGAGCGGGTGGAGGCCAATGGTTCATTTGAATAAACAGAGTGCGGATATCGCGATAATCGGGGTTGCTTGCAGATTCCCCGATGCAGATCATTATCATGAATTCTGGGAAAACATAAATAGCGGCAAAGATTCCATCCGGGAAGTGCCGATTGAACGGTGGGATCCCGAACTTTATTATTCAGCTGATATCAGTATACCGAACAAAACAATCAGCAAGTGGGGAGGTTTTATTCATAAAGCTGACCATTTCGACCATAAGTTTTTTAATATCTCTCCCCGGGAAGCGAAAAACATGGATCCTGAGCAAAGAATCCTTTTAGAAGAAACTTGGCGGTGCATCGAAGATTCCGGGGTTTCTTTGCAGGATCTCCAGCGTAAAACCACTTCTGTTTTTGCGGGTATTATGAATTCTGACTACCGGCAGACAGGTCATGCTGAATCGGAAATCGACAGTTATGCCTGTTTAGGAAGTTTCGAAGCTATGCTTTCCAACCGGCTTTCATACACATTCGGTTTGACCGGAAAAAGCATGTCTGTAAATGCCGCTTGTGCATCGTCGCTTGTTGCTTTACATGAAGCGGTTAAGTCATTGCGGACAAAAGAAAGCGATTATGCAATCGCATCGGGAGTAAACTTGAATTTCCAACCCGGAAAATATATTTCTTTTTCTAAAGCCAGAATGCTGAGTCCTGACGGCAAATGTAAAACCTTTGACGCAGCAGCGAACGGGTACGTTCCCGGAGAAGGGGCAGGCGTTGTATTGCTGCAGCGCCTTGGTGATGCAGTAAAAGCCGGTCACCATATATACGGGATCATAAAAGGGACAGCTGTTAATCATGGCGGTAAATCCCGTTCCATAACCGCTCCCAGAGCAGAAGCGCAGTGCCGGGTCATCTCAGAAGCTTTACACAACGCTGCTGTCGATGCTGCGACGGTTTCTTATGTAGAAGCACATGGCACAGGTACATCTCTGGGCGATCCGATAGAAATAGAAGCATTGACAAAAGCGTATCGGCAATATACTGAGGATACTCAATATTGCAGGATCGGAAGTGTGAAAACAAATATCGGTCATACAGAAGCAGCAGCGGGAATGGCCGGATTGATAAAAGTTCTAATGATGATGAAACACCGGAGGGTGCCGAAAAGCCTGAATGTACATACGGTAAATCCAATTATACAGTTTGAAAAAACACCGTTTAGGCCGGCGCTTGATTCAAGTGATTGGAAGGCGGCAGACGGGGCTCCGCTCAGGGCGGGAATCAGCTCCTTCGGTTTTGGGGGTGTTAACTCTCACGTCATCATCGAAGAATTTATACATACAAAAGACGAATCTGATAGAAAAGGAAGGGTACCCTTCCTTTTTTCCGCTAAAAGTGAAGAAAGCATGAAACAAATGATACATCATTGGAGAACCTTTGCTGACGATTCAGAGGAATTTTGCAAAATATCAAATGAAGTGATCAGCAGCACCCTTTTAACGGGGAGGACATCGTTTGATTACAGGGCTGGTTTATTGGCAGGCAGCAAGGAGGAATTTAAAAATCAGCTTAAAGAGGGATTGAGTTTTCGGAGGAAACAAGATTCTGAATGGGCGCTTGCCATCGGTGACTTCAAATGGGAAAGTTATAAACAATTTGCCGTTTTGAAACGGGTGTTCCCTGATTTAGAAAAGAACGTAAGGCCGGTGCTGAAGGGTATACCAACATTGCACAGTTCATTTAAAAGAAAATGGACACCTGAGAAAATCCGCTTGTATTCTTTAGTTATCAATACGGAAATCATAAAAAGTATCCTGGCATCCGGTTTTAAGCCAAGCCTCATTACAGGCGCCGGAGACGGATATTACGTCGCTCTTGCAGCAGCGGATATCATCAAAATTGAAAAGGCCATTTCTGTAATCACAGGCGCTGAAAAACCTTCGCACATATCCTGTGAGCCGCCGTCCATTCCATTTGTCAATCCGTACACTTCAAAAACGTACCCGCCGGTTCGATTAAATGAAGAATATGTAAGGATGCTGCTGAACGGTCTGAGCTTCCCGGCTGATTTTGCAGACCGCCTGTACGGGAAAACACGGCTGCTTCTTGAGCACCAATATACGTTTAAAGGTTTTTTAGAAGAGTGGGATAAAGCGGGAAAGACTCAGGAAATCGAGATTTTATCTTATATTGTGAATCGCACGGCGGATAAAAGAAACGCATTGCCGGCTGATGAGGAAGCGGCGATCATGGCTATCCTTGCCTCTATGAGAAGACTGTATAAGAGATGGGATTTAACAGATTATGATGGATTCTTTAATAATGATTATGTTCTGGAAATATTAAATTTACTGGATGAAGGAATCTTGTCTAAAGAACTTTTTCTGAGCATGTTATTGAAAAAGCAAGACGGAATTAAACAGGCTGTTGCTTGTATTAATGAGCAGCCGGCAGGTTTTTATGATAAAACTCGTTTTCCGTTGATGACAGAATACAATCAAATGGATGCCGTGTCTCAGGAGATAGCTGACCATATGCCGCTTCACACGGAAGAAAAGGGAACGGAGCCGGATGTGAATATTTCTGATTTTTCAGTTTTTCAATTCGGATCGCTCCCTCCATCAGCAAAACTAAACAAAGCGGCTGCTTTTGAAGCGGACAAACCAGCCGATGAGGCTCTATATCATTCATTTATGCAAATGTGGCTTTCAGGAGAAGAGATTGAATGGGCGAAACTAGGTGATTATCATAAAAGAAAAGCCCCGCTTCCGCCTTATCCGTTTGAGCGCTGTCAATTTTCTTTAAACCCTCAGCCGGTAAAATCAGACGCGGCTTTTTCAGAAAAGAAGAATCAGGCACTTTATACGCCGGTATGGAAAGAAACCGCACTTGAGAATGAAGCGGGCAGCCGACAAGTCTGTACTATTTTGTTGTTCTCCGGGAATAAAGACTATTTTGAAGAGCTGAAAAAAAGAGAGAATACGTCCGCATATCTTATTATGCCCGGTGAGCGTTTAGAGCAGATAAGCGACAGTGTTTTCACGATCAACAGGCAGCGTCCCGAAGATTATCAAGGTGTCATTCGTCTGTTAAAGGAAAAAGGCGCAGCGCCTGATGCAATTTTGCATACGTGGTCTGAAAAACAGCCTGAACTGGAAGAAACACTCGAATCAGGAATTTATTCCGTGTTTTATCTGACTAAGGCTTTAATCAGCGAGAACCTTATAAACAAAGTAACGTTCATTTATACATTCAGCGCAGATCAAAAAGAAAAATTGCCGTATTTTGAAGGTGTGAACGGTTTTTTAAAATCGGTAAAACAAGAATACCCGCAGCTTCATTGTAAGACGGTTTGCTTTGAACATGATTCTGCATCCGTTTCATTTTCAGAAAGGGCTGACATTCTTTATAAAGAAATAAACACAGCGCCTGATCGGCATATTCATATCACTTACAGAGGCTGCGTAAGATATGCACGGATGTTAGTGAAGCAGAGAGAAACAAACAGAAAGACCGTTCAATACCCTGAAAAAGATAAAGTGTATTTAATTACAGGGGGATTTGGGGGGATTGGCAGTAAAGTCGCTGAATATTGCGCGAAAACTGAAAGATCCACCATTATCCTATCGGGGCGATCTGTTTTAAACGGAGATAAGCAGAAACATTTAGAATACCTGAACAGCTTTAAAGCCAAGGTTTATTATATACAGGCGAATATATCCGATAAAGAAGCGGTAAAAAAAATGATTGACGGTATTACCGATCAGCATGCAGGTCTTCATGGCGTCATTCATTGTGCAGGAGTTATCAGAGACTCGCTGCTTTTTCGAAAAACAAAGCAGGAACTTTCAGAGGTGATTGCTCCGAAAGTTCATGGTGCATTGAATCTTGATCATGCAACGAAGTCGCTCGAATTGGATTTTTTCGCCGTTTTTTCTTCAGTCGTCTCTATTGCAGGGAACGAAGGCCAATGTGATTATGCATATGCAAACGGCTTTTTAGATCATTTTGCCGAATATCGGGAACAGAAACGGCAAAATTCTCTGCGCAGCGGCCGCACGCTGACAATCAATTGGCCTTTATGGCAAGACATCGGAATGGGGGCGAACCTGTCAGGTCAAGGGCGGACGTCTCTTTTTCATGGTTCCGGGCTCGAAGAACTTCCTGCTGAAGACGGAACGCAATGGTTTTCGCGGATTGTAACTTCGTGTCAGCTGCATAATATTGCAGTCTGCGGTGATCATGAGCGCTTTGAACAATTTATGCGGCAGAGATTTTTGACGGACGAAACAGAGACAGTCAGTGCCATTCCTTTGGCTCAAGGCGATATTTTGGATCAGACAGTTTTGTTTTTAACCAATATCATCTCCTCTGAGATCGGTGCAGAACGGGAAGAGATCGATCAAGATGTGCATCTGGCTGAATATGGAATGGATTCGGTTATGATTCATCAATGCAACACAAAGCTGGAGCAGTCACTGGGAGCAATTTCGAAAACGCTTTTATTTGAATTTCATACAATCAGAGATTTAGCAGATCATCTTGTAAAGGAATATCCGGATCGGCTGGGGCGTTTATTTTCACGGGAGGAAAAAGGAAAACAGATTCAGAGCATTACCCCCGCCAGGCCGGAACAAAACATCACTGCACCTGCGGCGGAGGAAAAAGAACATCTTGACGGGATAGCGGTAATCGGTATCAGCGGCCGTTATCCCGGGGCTGAAAATATCGAAGAATTGTGGGAGCTTCTATCAAAAGAGAGAACCGCAATCACAGAAATTCCGAAAGAACGATGGAATTATGAGACCTACTATGATCCAGACCCCGCTAAAGCGCATGAGGGGAAAATTTATTGCAAATGGGGCGGATTTTTAAAGAATGCTGAATCATTTGATTCTTTGTTTTTCCAAATATCGCCGAGAGAAGCAGAAGCGATGGATCCTCAGGAACGAATATTTCTCGAAACCGTGTGGAAAGCATTTGAAGATTCGGGATATACCATTGAAGGGTTGAGAAAGCAGACCGAAAAACATGTCGGTGTATTTGCGGGAGTGACGACCAATTCTTACAAGCTGCTCGGCGAAAGAATACCGACGGACAAAAACGATGTACTTCCAAATTCGTTCCCATGGTCTCTCGCGAACAGAGTGTCTTACACATTTGACTTTACAGGTCCCAGTGTCCCTGTAGATACAGCTTGTTCTTCATCCTTAACGGCAATTCACATGGCTTGCCAAAGTTTAACAAAGGGTGAGTGCTCGGTTGCGGTTGCGGGAGGAGTAAATTTGTATCTTCATCCTTCTGACTATTTATACAGGTGTCAGATGGGGATGCTTTCAAAATCGGGAAAATGCAGAAGTTTTGGAGAAGGCGGCGACGGTTTCGTGCCCGGGGAAGGTGTAGGGGCCGTTATTCTTAAACCGCTTAAAGATGCCATACGTGATAATGATACTGTGTACGCCGTCATTAAAGGAACGGCAATTAATCATGGCGGAAAGACAAATGGCTATACGGTGCCTAATCCTGCCGCACAGGCGGATTTAATTCAAGGAGCTCTTAAAGCGGCCGGTTGGAGCGCCAGAAGTGTCAGCTTTATTGAAGCCCACGGCACGGGAACGCCGCTGGGTGACCCGATTGAAGTCCGAGGCCTGACCAAGGCGTTTAGAGCTTATACCGAAGATGTTTCATATTGCTCTCTCGGATCGATTAAATCTAACATCGGCCACCTGGAAGCGGCCGCGGGTATTGCCGGCCTGACAAAGATTATCTTACAAATGAAGTATAAAAAAATAGCCGCAACACTGCATGCTGAACGGGTGCATCCGGATCTTTATCTGGAAGAGACACCTTTTTGCCTCCAGCAGGAAACCGCCGACTGGATAAAACCCGCGAATGAAAAACATTCTGACAGCAAATATCCGCGGCGTGCGGGATTAAGTTCTTTCGGAGCGGGCGGGGCAAATGCTCATATCCTTGTGGAAGAGTATGAGTCTGCTGCTGACTGTCATACGAGGCGTGAGGAAAGTGAGGAACTTATCGTACTCTCAGCCAAGCATTCACTGAGTTTACGGGAATCAGCAAAACAGCTGGAGGAATATCTTCAAAAGGCCCGTCATAAGCAGGGCGAGTTTTTACAGCAAGCGGGAACAAACAAGCCGGTTCACCTTTCTGATATTGCGTATACCCTTCTTGAAGGGCGTGAAGCCATGCCGGAAAGGCTTGCTGTCATTTCAAATAATATCGATGATCTGATGTTGAAATTAAATCACTTTTATAATGGAATTGACGATCACGAAATATTTAGAGGGAAAAAACCGAATCATAAACGCAGACAGCAGCAATCGGATCTTCCGCTCAAATCCGGCGGCACCACATTAACCGAAATGGCTGAATTTTGGGTATCAGGAGGCAATTTAAGCTGGGAAGATTTCCGCACCGGCAGAAAACCGAGAAAAATTGCCCTGCCGACTTACCCTTTCTTAAAAAACAGACTGTGGGTGTCAAATAAGGCGCAAACAACATCAGCAGCCGGTACAGCTCCTTTATTTGATTTTTCAGCAGGTGAGTGCCGATTTTATAAAACGCTTTCTGATTCTGAATATTATGTAAAAGACCATGTTGTGCATGGGAAAACGGTTCTGCCCGGAGCGGCAATCATCGAAGCGGCCAGAGAAGCGGGAGAGAGGCTGTACGGAAAATCAGTCATAAAACTGAGTCAGGTTGTATGGGCGGTTCCGATAACCGTTGAAAAAGAAAAGACGATAATGATAGATCTGCTGCCGAATCAAAAAGACGGCAGATTTGTGGTGAAAACCGATATGCAACCTGAAGCGGCAGTTCACTGCCAAGGAAACATTATCACATGCGGAGATCAAGATGCCTCTCATACAGAGCATTTTCAATTGGACAGCTGGTTAACCGGACAGAAAAGATTAATCAGCGGCGCTGAGTGTTACAGGGATTTCCGGCAGAGCGGTTTGGACTATGGAACCAGTTTTCAGGTAATAAAACAGCTGTTTATCCATGAAAATGCTGTTCTTGCACGAATATCACTTCCTGAGAGCATTCATAAAAAATCCGGCACGCTGCTGGAACCGTGTTTATTGGATGGCATTTTTCAATCCACAACAGGGTTTACGTCCGGTCAGGAAGACGATCACACCGCATATTTGCCTTTTGAATTAGGTGAGCTGGAGATTCTTCACGCACCTTCGGCAAACGGCTATGCTTACATTACAGCTGCCGATGAAAGACAACATGATGATGTCAAAAGGTTTCATATCCTATTTATGGATGAAAACGGATCTGTAAGTCTTAAAATAAAAAACTTAGCGTTGAAGGCATTAAGGGCTGCACCGCAGACTCAGGATGAGCGGCATTCAGTTAAGTATTACACTGATATGTGGAAGCGGGCACCTCTGCTTCATCAGCCTGAAGCCAGCGGTTTAAACAGCTGCCTTGTGATTTCACTCCGTCGGGATATATCAGAACCGCTGATCCGCCAGGCATATAAAGATATCGGCCTGAACATGATCTTTGTCCGCCATGGCGGCAGTTTTCAAGAAAAAGAAGCTGATTCCTTTGAATTGAACAGCGTCAAACTTGACGGCTATAAGAAATTGCTGGCGATTCTTAAAGAAAGACAAGTGACCATTGACCGCGTCATTTTAATCGGGATGAGCCCTGAAACGGGAATTGAGCAGAACATGCGTGAAAAGCTGGAAGAGGCTGTTTTGCCGGTTTTCAATGTAACGAAAGCTCTGTTAGCAACAATCCCAAGACATAAAATCCTGATATCACATGTATTTTTCACAAGGGAAAATCAAATCTTACCTTATCAAATGGCAATCAGCGGCTTTTTTAGGTCGCTTCATTTAGAACATCCAATGTTGTCCGGTAAAAATATTGAAATACAAAGCGACGAAATTCAGTTACAGCTGGACACCGGTCTGCCTGAATTAAAAAACCTTGTGAAAGAAACAATCATCAGCGATGATACTTCAGAAATCAGATACAGAGATGGAATTAGGCAGGTAAAGCACTCTGCAGAAATTGAAAGTGCCGAGCCCCCCGAAAAGATGGAAGTAAAAGAAGGGGGAGTTTACCTCATTACAGGAGGAACAGGCGGTCTGGGACTGATTTTCGCCAGACATCTTGTGCGAAAAGGGAGAATAAAACTTGTCCTTATCGGCAGGTCAGAGCTTTCTGAGGAAGCCGTAAGCAATGTAAAAGAGCTCGAAAAAAACGGATCAGAGGTTTTTTATGTAAGAACCGATATTTCTGATAAGGAAAATGTCAATAACCTGATAAAACTCGTCAAAAACAAATTAGGTCCTGTTAAAGGAATTATTCACAGCGCCGGTGTGATAAAAGATTCATTACTCATCAATAAGCGTGAAGAGGATCTCGATTCAGTCTTGGCCAGCAAGGTTTACGGAACGATATGGCTTGACCGGTATACAGACAGAGAACCTCTGGACTTTTTTGTTATGTTTTCATCTATCAGCGCAATAATCGGGAATGCCGGACAAACTGATTATGCTTATGCAAACCGGTTTATGGATTATTTTGCGGAAATGAGAGCGGCGGAAAATAAACCTGGAAAAACAGTCTCGATTAATTGGCCTTTATGGAAAGAAGGCGGTATGCAAATTGATATTCATTCAGAGAAGTTCCTTTATGACCGTTTCGGAATGCTGCCTCTGGGAAAACGGGAAGGCCTTGCAGCATTTGATCAAGCAATGACAGGGTGTGAACATCAAATAATGGTATTTAGCGGTAATGAATTAAAGCTGGAACGAATGATAACGATTGACAGCGGCAAAAGTGACCCGGCAATCGCCGACGAAAATTACGAACCGAAAGAGCTGTCAATAACTGAATCTTTAAAAAGCACTTTGACGCGCATCATCACCGGCGTATTAAAAATTGAAGAACGGGAATTTGATTTTGAACTGCCGATAAGTGAATACGGATTTGATTCAATTATGTTTACAATGCTGGGCAACGAATTAAACGAAACATTAGGAATATCAATGATGCCGTCAGATTTTTTCGGTCTTACTGATTTTAATGAACTTCTTGAGTTTTTAAAGAGTGAGTATTCCGAGGAGCTTCATCTCTGCGGTTCTTTTTCTTCAGATGAATCTGCGGCGAAAGACCGGAGAGAAAATCTGATTGAGGGCATCGCAAAGATGATGTCAAGTATTTTGAAGATTGACAGAAAGGAAATAGAAGAAGAGACTTCATTCGGCGAGTACGGATTTGATTCTATTACGTTTACCAGACTCGGAAATGAAATCAATCAACAATATGGTACGGAATTATTGCCGTCCATTTTCTTTGAATGCAATTCACTGGATGAATTGACTGATTATGTAATCGAGCAATACGGAGAAATCCTTTTTGCTGAGACAGAATCTTTTTCTGCAGCTGACGAAAAAACATTGTACAGCACGCCTCCGCCGGAATCTTATGAACATTCCCCTGAGCCTGAAAACAAAACCAGGCAAGAGGAAAGACATATGAATGAGCCGGTTGCAATAGTGGGAATAAGCGGCCGTTTCCCCCAAACAGATACGCTGGAAGACTTTTGGGAAGGAATTGAAAAAGGGCGGGATATGATTACAGACATTCCTGAAGACCGTTGGAACTGGAAAGAGTTTGACGGCGATCCGATCAGGGACGTCAATAGAACAAAAATAAAAAAAGGCGGATTTATCAAAGGCGCGGACAGTTTTGATCCGTTGTTTTTCGGGATTTCTCCCGCCGAAGCAGAATTAATGGATCCCCAGCAAAGAATTTTTATGGAGACTGTATGGAAAACAATAGAAGATGCGGGATATAAGCCGTCTGATTTGGCAGGGACGAAAACCGCGGTGTTTGCAGGGGTCGCCACAACGGATTATGCTGAACGTCTGAATGAAAATGGTGTCTCTGTTCAGGCGCAGACCGCAACCGGTTTAAATCATTGTATATTGGCAAATCGTATTTCTTACCAGCTGAACCTGACGGGTCCGAGCGAACCGATTGACACTGCCTGTTCAAGTTCGTTAGTTGCACTCCATCGTGCGGCTGAGGGGATTCAAAGAGGCGATTTTGAAATGGCGATTGCAGGCGGAGTGCATATTATGACAAGCCCTACTCTGTTTATAGCTTTTGATAAAGCAGGTATGCTTTCCAAAGACGGAAAGTGCAAAACGTTCGATAAAAGCGCTGACGGCTATGTAAGGAGTGAAGGGGCGGCTGCAGTATTGCTTAAGCCGCTCAGCAAAGCACAGGCAGACGGTGATCATATATATGGTTTGATTAAAGGGTCAGCTGTAAATCACGGCGGCCGCGCCAATTCTTTGACAGCTCCGAATCCGAACGCTCAGGCGGACTTATTAACCGAAGCTTGGCGGAAGGCGGGGGTCAGCCCTGCCACTGCGGGATATATAGAAGCGCATGGCACAGGGACAAGTCTTGGCGATCCGATTGAAGTGAACAGCATCATAAAGGCATTTAAAACGTTATATCAAGAATGGGACATTCCTTTTGCGAAACAGAAATGCTGCGGAATCGGGTCTGTGAAAACAAACATCGGCCATCTCGAAACCGCTGCCGGAATAGCCGGAGTGCTGAAAGTGTTACTGGCTTTTAAATATCGCAAACTTCCGGGACTCGCCCATTTTTCAGAACTCAATCCATACATCAAACTGGAAAATACGCCATTTTATATCACAGAAACCGCTCAAAAGTGGAATCCGATAAAAGATAAAGAGAACAACGATCTGCCGAGGAGAGCGGGTGTCAGCTCATTCGGATTCGGCGGTGTGAACGCGCATATTGTTTTAGAGGAATATAGGGAACCTCAAAAAGAAGTGCCGGAAAACAACGGTAACACACATATTTTTGTTTTATCTGCGAAAACCAAAGATCAATTACTTGAGTATATCCGGCATATGGTTCAGTACTTGGAGCGCGTGATTGCCGGTGACATGCCCGTTAATGCCAGTGACATGGAATTTACATTGCAAAACGGCCGGGAAGCAATGAACGAAAGAATTGCCGTATGTGCAGCGAGTCTGACTGAGCTGAGAGATAAATACGTCAGCTTTCTTGATGACAGCAGGGTGCAAAAAGGCGTATTTATAAGCGAAAACACTGAAGAGCGCACAGCTGTTTCTGAATATATGATTGAGGAGGCTCTTCAAAGCGGAAAAGAGGAGCTGCTCGCACAATGGTGGGCCAATGGAGCCGAGTTTGAATGGAAGACAATCGGCAATAAGAAATTGAATAGAGTGCCGCTGCCAACTTATCCGTTTGCAAAAGAGAGTTATTGGTTCACCCCGAAAAAGAACAAAAGCGAGGTTAATAGCAAAAGTCTTCACCCATTAATCAGCGAGAATGTCTCAACATTAAAGAAACAAGCATTTAAAACTGTTATTTCCGGAACTGAATTTTTCGTCACTGATCATCTTGTTTCAGGAGACTATGTGCTGCCAGGAGCCGCTTCGCTTGAAATGGCTCTTGTTTGTGCGGAAATAAGCGGAGAAAGTAAAGTATCTAAAATAAAAGACGTGATGTGGAACAGACCTATATTATATAAAGGAAAAACGCTGCACATTTATACCGACTTGGAAATGAAACAAGATAAGTTGAACGTAACGATATGTAAAGAGGGGCCGGATGGCGTGCAGCAAATCTGCACACAAAGTGAAACAGTATTCGGAGACATAAACAGCAATCCTGAGTATGTCGATATTGATAAGTTCAAACGCAGCAGTAAGGCGGTCATAAACCGGGAAGAGTGTTATCACCGCTTCAGTCGTATTGGCCTGACATATCATAGCGGTTTTCAAACGTTGAAAGCCGTATATCGCGGTGATATGGAGTTAATGGCAGAATTGGAGCTTCCGGATCATTTAGCGAACGGGTTTTCACATTTTACACTTCATCCTTCATTAATTGACGGCGGTTTTCAAGCGGCGGCATTTTTGTTAAGAGATAATGAGAAAGACGGCTTATTTGTTCCTTATTCACTTAGAGAGCTTCACATTAAGAGGGCGCTTACTGCCCGATGCCATGTTTCGGTGAAAGAAACCGGTTTTTATACGTATAACATTGATTTTATTAACGAGAGCGGCGAAATAGCCGTGAGCATGAAAGACTTTACTGTCAGAAAAGTGACCGGGGGAGAATTAACCGCAGGTCATAAAAATGAAGATCAGGAAATTCTCTTCTTATTGGAACAATTGAAAAACGGTGAACTTTCTGCTGACCAAGTTTATCAGCTGCTGGAGGGAAAATAGTGCAGATCAAACAAATACTTTCCTTAATTGAAGAACAGCAAATGTCTCCTGATGCAGGACTGGAGCTAATTCGCACTTACAGAAAAGAACAAATGGAAAAAAAGGCGGAGCCGGAATCACAAGCTCCGTCCCCAACCATTTTTTTTAAGAACGATTGGGTAAGGACAAATAACATTGATATGCCGAATCAGCAGGCACCGGGGAATATGCTGATTTTTGATCAGGATAACCGTCTGTTTCAGCATGCCGAGATGATGAATGGAGATCATAACCGTGTCATTCTCGTAACGCCCGATTCTGATTATAGAATTGAACGGAATAGATGCACAATCAATCCTTCTGATGAAAATCATGTCGAAATGCTGCTGTCTGATTTGGCTGAAAACGGATTTACACCTGATGTCGTGCTTTATTTATGGAACGGAGAAATCAGAGAATTCACTGAAAAATCCGTTAATGAAACTCTTTGCAGAGGGATCAACTCGCTCTTTTTATTATCAAAAGCTTTAATGCGAAGAAACGAACCTGTTATGTTATTGCATATTTATTGGACAAGCGGTCTGAATCAGCCGTTTCATGAAGCTGTCGGAGGGTTCATGAAAACGGTAAACATGGAAAGCTCCAAGCTTCAAGCGAAAACCATACAGATACGCCATGAGGATTCTGACAAAAATCCTCCGGTTTCCGAGATGTGGGATGCTGCAATCAGTGAAATACAGCGCTTTCAAACGGATGAATGTGAGATTTTAATAGACTCATATACCCGTTATGTGAAAGGGCTGCAGCATATTGATAATCCGGAACACGCCAACGGATCTGTAACGTATCAAAAAGGCGGCATATATATCATTACCGGAGGAGCGGGAAAACTCGGGCTGCTGTTTGCGGAACACATCGCTAAAGAAAACCAAGCCGTGATTATACTTACAGGCCGTTCTTTTTTAACAGCTGATCAAAAAGAACGGATCAGTAAGCTTAATGAGAGCGGCTCTATTGTTGAATATCAGCGGACGGACATCACAGATCGAACAGAGGCAGAGCGATTCATTTTCGGCGTTAAACAGCGGTACGGCAGCATAAACGGGATCATTCATGCTGCCGGCATCCTTCGTGACTCATTTCTTGTAAATAAAAGTCTCAGTGATTTTACGGACGTACTGAAACCGAAAGTTTACGGGACAATCTGGCTGGATGAGCTGACAAAAGACGAAGATCTTGATTTTTTTGTTCTCTTTTCTTCTTTTTCCGCTTACGGAAATGCCGGCCAAAGTGACTATGCGTACGCAAATCATTTTATGGACAGTTTTGCAGTGCTTCGATCTCAGCTCTCCCGAAACGGAAAAACACTATCAATCAATTGGCCGTTATTGAAAGATGGCGGGATGAGTCTCGACAGCAATGGAATCAACCAAATAAAAGAAAAATACGGAATGACTCCGATGCGAACTTCCTCTGTTTTGGAAGCGTTTCTGAAAATGCTGCGGTCTTCATTTACCAGCTTAATGCCTGCAGAAGGAAAGCGGGATAAAATGATAAAAGCGCTTTCGATTCAAAGAAATACAGCTGCAGCAGATCAAGATACACTCACGGCGGAACACGATGAAGAAGAGGAATATGCTGCGAAAGAAAAAGTCAATGACTATTTAATCAAGATCATCAGCGGTGTCTTGAAAATCCAAGCTCATAAAATAAATGCGAAAGACTCTTTTGAGAAATTCGGAATCAACTCACTTATGATCATGTCACTTATTTCAAAGCTTGAAGATACTTTCGGGGATCTTCCAAAAACAATCTTTTTTGAATATCAGAACATTGAAGAGCTTTCAAACTTCTTCCTAACATCTTTTAAAGATAAAGTGCTTAAGGCCGCAGGGGCAGCTCCGGTAACAAGAGTGCCGAAGAAAAGAGAAAATCTGAGTAAAAAACAGCACCGGCAGCAGAGGGTTGCATCTGCACCGAGCATGGTTCCGCCGGGTGAGGATATTGCCATTATCGGTGTGAGCGGAAGATATCCGAATTCCGATACTCTTGAGGAGTTCTGGGAAAACATTGCCGGAGGAAAAAACTGTATTATTGAAATCCCCGAGGAACGTTGGGATTTCAGATCGAATTACAGTCCTGACAGAATGGAGAAGGGAAAAATCAACAGTAAGTGGGGAGGTTTTATCAGCGGTGTTGATCAATTCGATCCGCTGTTTTTCCACATTTCTCATAAAGAAGCTGAGCTGATGGACCCTCAGGAGCGAATTTTTCTCGAAACCTCCTGGCATACGTTTGAAGATTCAGGATATACAAAAGAGAAGCTTGACGGTATGAAAGCCGGTGTGTTTGTCGGAGCCATGTACGGACAATATCAATTATTCGGCGCAGAAGAAACTGCGCGGGGCAATCCGATTGCGCTCAGTTCCTTCTTTTCATCTATTGCGAACAGGGTTTCATACTTTTTTAATCTCTCCGGCCCGAGCATTGCACTGGATACGATGTGTTCATCATCGCTGACGGCCATTCACTTGGCATGTGAGAGCATTAAAAGAGGGGAAAGTGAAATTGCGCTTGCGGGCGGCGTTAATGTGTCCATACATCCCAGCAAATACCTTTGGCTGAGTCAAGGTAATTTTGTTTCCACCGAAGGATTGTGCAGAAGTTTCGGAGAGGGCGGAGACGGCTATGTCCCGGGAGAAGGTTCGGGCGCCGTCCTTTTGAAACCTTTGGAAAAAGCAATTGCTGATCAGGATCATATATACGGAGTAATTAAAGGAACATCTGTAAATCATGGCGGAAAAACCAATGGATTTACGGTTCCGAATCCGAATGCACAAGCTGAGCTGATTGCTGAAAATTTCAAGAAATCGGGCATCAGTCCGCGTTCCGTCAGCTACTTGGAAGCACACGGAACGGGTACCTCGCTCGGAGATCCGATTGAGATCGCAGGATTGACAAAAGCGTTTGAGAAATTTACGGACGATAAACAATTTTGTGCCATAGGTTCAGTGAAGTCTAATATTGGACATCTGGAGTCTGCCGCAGGTATAGCAGCCCTTACAAAAGTTCTTTTACAATTTAAGCATCAGAAATTGGCGCCATCCATTCACTCGGAACAGCTGAACCAAAATATCCGATTTGAAAAGACGCCTTTTTACGTTCAGCAGAAAGAAGAAGAGTGGCGGAAAGAATCAGGCGCCTCCCGCAGGAGAGCAGCAATCAGTTCGTTCGGAGCGGGCGGAGCAAATGCCCATGTCATTGTGGAAGAATATCAAAACCATGCGGACACACAAACAATAAGCGGTCCGTTTGCCGCAGTTCTCTCTGCCAAAAATGAAGACAGGCTGAAAGAATACGCCCGGCGCCTTCTGCAATTCACAGAGCGGGAGACAAAGGTCTCGGCAGCTGATATCGCTTTTACATTGCAGACATGCAGGGAACCGATGGAAGACAGACTTGCTGTTGTAGCTTCCGATTTGCCGGAACTTAAGGAGAAGCTGAGAACTTTCTGTACTGAAGGAACAATTGGAGAGGGCGTATACAAAGGGAATGTTACGAAAGATTTTGATAAAGTCTTTATCTTTCATGATCAAAAGAGGAAAGATAAATTCCTCGAGGTGATGATGGAGACAAAGGACTTGAATCTTCTTGCAAAATTATGGTCTTTCGGGGCTGATATTCATTGGAGAGAGTTATATGAAGAATATACCCCGCAAAAGGTCAAGCTTCCTTTATATCCATTTGCTGAGGAGTCTTACTGGGTGCCTCGAAACCAAAGTGCAGAATTTCCGGAAATATTGCCGCGGCAGTCTTCACTGCACCCGCTTCTGGATTCGAATGAATCTACTCTGGAACAGCAGTTTTTTAAAACGACATTAAGAGAAAAAGAGATTTGGTTAAAAGACCACATCGTAAAAAACAAGAGCATTCTCCCGGCAGCTGCTTTTCTTGAAATGGCATGCGCAGCGGGAACGCGGTCATATCGAAAGAAAAAGGTCACTCGTTTAAAAAACGTGATATTTGCCAGACCGGCCATGCTTTTGAAAGAGAGCCTGACCATTTACACTCACATTTCCGTAAAAGACGGCAGCATATTATTTAACATGTCACCTGACGAGGATGCTGCTGTAAGGACTGGATTTGTGACGGGGGAATTAGATTATGATCATCATTACAGTGATGATGATATAGAGAACATCGACAGACAAGAGATGATAAACAGAAGTGCTTTTGTCCGTGAACAAGATGAATGTTACGAGTATTTTCGGGAAAACGGGTTCCTGTATGGGCGCGCTTTTCAGCCGATTCAGCGTTTATGGGGCGGAAAAACGGAAGCGGTTGCACACTTATTGCTGCCAAAAGAAGCCGCATATGCTCTTGAACATTATACATTGCATCCGTCTTTAATTGATGGGGCTCTGCAATCTTTGTTCGGCATTACGGACGGAAGAGAAGAGGCATCTGTTTATGTTCCTTTTTCAATAGGAGAGGTTACGGTTCGGAAAAAGGTTTCAGCAGAATGCTGGGTTTATGCGCGTAAAACAGGCCAAAAAGGTCAATCCGAGCTTATTTACGATATTCAGCTGCTTAATGAACAAGGAGAAAGACTTGCAGGTTTGAAGGATGTAACCATTCGTAAAAAAGAAACGTTTTCCGCGGAGGCACAGACTCGTGCAACAGCGGATTCCAATGGAAAGAACGAGAGAGTAAAAGAGCTCCTCAGACAATTAAAAGCGGGCGAACTGACTGCGGAGGAAGCAGATTATGCGCTGGAGCGTATGCAGGATTAGTTTATCATTTTGCGGCAGTGCCATTTGTAAAGGGGATGAAGATTTTTATGAAAGAAGCCCGTCATATTAGAAAAAAAGTACTTTCTGACATAGAAAGCGGCATCATTTCTTTGGAAGAAGGAGTAAAGCGGATACAGCAGCTTGGTTCTCATTCCGCAGGGGGTAACGGACAGGCGATATATTATCAGACGGTCTGGCAGCGGACAGATCTCAGCATTCATGTAAAAGGCGGCCGACGTGAGGGCAGCCTTTTATTATTTGATAAAAATGAAGATGTGAGTAAAGAACTTGCTGCATTGCATGATACAAGGGTTATCTTGGTTAAGCCGGGGAAAGAGTTTCGAAAAACCGGGGACGGTGTATTTGAAATCGACCCCCGCTCTGAAAGAGATTACATAAACCTGTTAGGATGGCTTATAGAAGAAGAGAAGTCAGATATACGGGAAGCGGTGCATTTGTGGTCAGACATGCCGTTTGAAAAAACAGAGAGAGCGATTCGTGAACAATGCGACAGCGGAGTCTATTCTTTGTTTTTATTACAACAGGCGCTCTTCAAAAATAACTGCCGCAAACCGATCAAACTGTTATATGGATATTTTTCACATCTTTCTGGAGAACAGCCTCTTTACGCGGCGGCAAGCGGATTTTTGCGGACATTGCAGCTGGAAAATCCGTTAATCTCAGCAAAAAGCATTGAGATGGAGCAGTCAATAGCAGCCGTTCACGCAGCTGATATCATACGCAATGAGCTGAGTGATTTCCAGCCTTCAGATGTAGAGATTCGTTATAAAGACATGCAGCGTTATGTCAAACAGCTCAAAACGTATGAACCCGAAAAAAATTCCCGAAGCGGAGATGTGCCGCTGAGAGAAAATGGAGTATATATTATCGCAGGAGGCGCGGGCGGATTAGGATTTACCTTTGCAGAATATTTGGCTTTTCAAACAAAATGCTGCCTTGTTTTAACGGGGAGATCTCCGCTTTCAGATCATATAAGAAAACAGCTGAGACGATTAGAGGATGCCGGTTCGTCAGCTGTTTATGTTCAGGCTGATATTACCAATAAGGAAGAAGCCGAATATGTAGTCAAAACAGCCAAAACTTCTTATGGAAAAGTAAACGGGGTCATTCAGGGCGCGGGAATCATCCGTGACTCTTTCCTTCTTAACAAGTCACGAGAGGAATTCGATCAGGTAATCAGACCGAAAGTATTGGGTACGATGTGGCTGAATGATGCTGTTGAGAAAGAAAATCCTGACTTTTTCATTTGCTTCTCCTCTACTTCCGCAGTGTTGGGAAATGTCGGGCAATCTGATTACGCGTTCGGAAACAGTTATATGGATCATTTCATGAATATGCGTTCTGCCCGGAATTCTGATACGATTTCTCTCTCTCTGAACTGGCCGCTGTGGAAAGAAGTCGGCATGCAAGTGGATGAGCGCACGGTAGAGACAATGAAAAAGGCGGGTTTTTATCCTTTAGAAAAAGAGGAAGGTAAAGAAGCGTTTGCAGTCGCATTGTCCTCCGGTTTTTCGCAATTTACTGTATTTTACGGAGATGAGCAAATTGACAATCATGTTCAGCAATTATATGAACGAAAAGACAATATTCAGGCAGATGAAGGAACAGGGAGAAATATCGAATCATTTGATTCAGAGAAACTGAAAGCTGAAACATCTGATTTCATCATCAAAGTGATTGCTGCAGAATTCAGGATGCCTGCGGACAAAATAGATGCAGAAGAGGCATTGGAAAAATACGGACTTGATTCCGTTATGATTATCAATATGACGAATGAGCTTGAAAAACATTTCGGCGCGCTCTCAAAAACGCTGTTATTCGAATATCAGACTGCAGAAGAATTGTCACAGTATTTCGTTGAGGAGCACAGGGATACTCTTCTTCATAAACTCCGGTTAGGAGAAAACGGGAGCAGCACCCCATCTCAGAAGAAAAAAGATCATGAACAGACAGCCGAAGTTAACGGGAAACAGAAAATCCAGATGAAAAATCAGGTGCAGCAGGAGAAGTATCATGACAATGATATCGCGATTATCGGTATCAGCGGACGTTACCCGATGGCAAATGATCTTGATACTCTGTGGGAAAACTTATTGAACGGTAAAGACTGTATAACTGAGATACCTGAGGATCGGTGGGATTCGGGGCTGCACTATCAGCCCGCAGCGGGCGATGAAGTAAAAAACCAAAGCAAATGGGGGGGATTTATTGACGATGTGTATCATTTTGATCCGTTGTTCTTTAATATTTCTCCTGCCGAAGCTGAATTAATTGATCCGCAGGAGAGACTGTTTTTAGAGACGGTTTGGCACACCATAGAAGATGCGGGGTACGCAAAGAAAACGCTTGAACGAAAAAACGTCGGTGTTTTTGCAGGGGTTATGTACGGCCACTATCAGCTGTACAGCGTTGGTCACGAAGCGGCCGTTTCTTCCTCATATGCATCAATCGCCAACCGGGTATCGTACTTCTTTAATTTCAGCGGACCAAGTATTGCTTTGGACACGATGTGTTCCTCATCATTAACGGCTGTTCATTTTGCCTGTGAAAGTTTAATCAGGAATGAATGTGAAATTGCAATTGCAGGAGGCGTCAATTTATCCATTCATCCTCATAAATATGAACTCCTGACTCAAGGCGGATTTTTATCCAGTGATGGCCGGTGCAGAAGCTTCGGTTCCGGAGGAGACGGCTATGTGCCGGGAGAAGGGACAGGTGCCGTGCTGCTGAAACCTGTAAAAAAGGCTATTGCGGACGGTGATCAGATTTATTCAGTTATTAAGGCAACAGCCATCAACCACGGTGCTAAGACGAATGGATATACCGTGCCGAATCCCAAAGCTCAAAGTGAGGTCATTACGAGAGCCTTAAAAAAAGGATTTATTGATCCAAAAAGCATCAGCTATATAGAAGCTCACGGAACAGGCACCGCCTTAGGAGATCCGATTGAAATCACCGGTCTGACCAGAGCATTTTCAGATGCCGAACGCGATAAGAAAACATGCGCGATCGGATCGATTAAATCAAATATCGGACATCTTGAGGCTGCTGCAGGCATAGCGGGCATTACGAAAGTTATTCTTCAAATGAAACATAAAACGATTGTTCCGTCACTGACTCATTCTGCTGAATTGAATGAAAATATACCGTTTCAAAAAACACCTTTTTATGTACCGGACAGTGCCGAAAAATGGGAGTCATCCGTTCCCAGGCGTGCCGGAATCAGTTCTTTCGGGGCAGGAGGAGCTAATGCCCATGTTATTTTAGAAGAATTTGCGGATGAAGCTATCTCTCCTCTCGCGGCTGAAGAACCTGAACAGCTTTTATTTGTTTTTTCTGCAAAAAATGCCGACAGGCTGGCAGAATATGCAAAACGCGCAAAAGAACATATAGCAGCCAGAGATTATCCATTAGAAACACTTAGAAATACAGCATTTACTTTACAAACCGGCAGAGAAGAAATGCCGCACAGATTGGCTGTTATCGCCTCCACAAGAGATGAATTGCTTAAAAGACTGACAGACTATATTCTCGGAAACGCGACGGATCATATTTTTACAAGCGGCAAAGACACAACAGAAGCTCAAAGGATGAATAAAGTTGAAATTGAAGAAGCAGCCGCAAACAGGGATCTTGTGAAGATTGCTGAATACTGGGTTGGCGGTAACGGGATAGAGTGGCCGTCACTTTATAAAGATGCCACTCTGAGACGGGTATCAGCACCCGGATATCCATTTGCCAAAGAGCTGTGCAGAATAGATACGCAAAATATGGGAAGCCGCCGGATGAACGTAAATAACGATCTGCATCCTTACATTTCATGCAATATATCTGATTTTAAAGCACAGAAGTTTCTTATCAATGTAAGCGATACCGGTTTGTATATAAAAACAAAGTATCAAGACAAGGAAATGTTTCCGTTTCTCAGCCAGATTGAAATGGCGAGAGCTGCCGGAGCGATGGCTTCAGGGAATCCGATTATTAAATTAACAGAGCTCTCCTTTAGAGAACCGATGTTACAAAGCGGAAGCAATGAGCAGATCCGGATTGTATTAACCCCGGATAATCAGGGTGCATCGTATTCTATAGAAAAACAGAGCGACTCATCCATTTATTCCTCAGGGCGGCTCGAATTAGAAGGCGGGGCGTACGAGAACGGAAATATTCATCTTGAGCCGTTTCTGTCTCAGCGCGCAGACCGCATACCGCACGAAGCGTTTTATCAGCGGCTTGCCGAATTCGGATACAGCTGCAGTGACAGTCTGAAAGCGGCAGAGCAATGCGTCAGCAGGAACGGACAGGTACTTTTAAAGATAAAAGCAAAGGCCGGGCCGAAAGGGTGCATAATCAAACCGGAAGTTATTGAGAGCGTATATCAAGCCGTCATATACCTTGCGGGGGAAAATGCCGGAGAGCTTCCGGAAAACATTAAAGAATGTACGATTTTTGATCATGAGACTGAACCCGTTTATGTATATGCAGAACAAACTGGAGAAAGCGATTCGGCTTATGATGTGTATGTATTAGACAATGCCGGCGGGATTTTGATGGAACTGAGCGGGCTGGTTTTTGGCGAAAAGCCTAATAAAAATGTGCGTTTTTATGAGCATAAGTGGGATCAAAAAAACCCTCTGATTGAAATCAAAGATAGGGAGCCAAAAACAATTCTGGTCTTTGCAAAAGATGAAGCATTGGCTGGAGCTCTGAAAAATCAATCAGACAGCCGTGTCATTCTCGTCACGCCGGATCAGCGGCAGACCGATCAAAATCTGCTGACATTCTGTGTAAACCCGGAAGTGACGTCAGATTACATTCGTTTATTCGAAGAATTAGAGAAAAAGGGGTTTTCTCCTGATGTCATCTTGCACACGGGAGAAACATTTTACGCGGGTGACCGCCTTCTCAGCGGCCTGGAATCAATTTTTTATTTATTAAAAGCCCTGAGCGCCCGCAGTGACGCCTCTCTTTATCTTCATTCTCTGCTTCTTGTTCACTCTTTTAAAGAAGGCGTGAATGATCCGTATACGGGCGCTCTTGCAGGCTGTTTAAAAACGGCGAATATGTTGGTGCCATCCGCAGAGAATGTGAAGTCAATCGGTTTTTCAGAACGTATATCAATTGAAAAAATGGCTGAATTTTGTCTTAACGAAATGGTTTCAGGCATGGAACGGCAGGCGGAAGAAGTTAAATATATAAATGACAAGAGGTTTGTTAAGACATTAAAGGAGTATGTATTCAATCATACAGAGCACTCTCATCAGCTGAAACAGGAAGGGATTTACCTCATAACGGGCGGTTTGGGCGGTCTGGGCCTGATTTTCGCAAAATATTTGGCCTCTCAATATCAAGCAAAATTAGTATTGACGGGAAGGTCACCGTTAACTGCTGATAAACGCCATAACATTGACCGGCTGCAGGCGCTTGGAGGAGATGCGGTATATTATCAAGCTGATGCCGCAGATCAAAAGACGATGGGACGGGTCATAGAAGAAACGAAACGGACTTGGGGCTCCATTCAAGGCGTTATTCATTCAGCTGGTCATGCCGATGATCGGTTATTTACAGAGATGAATCTGGCTGATTTTTCAGATGGCATGACTGCTAAAATTGAAGGCACGGTATGTTTAGATGAATTAACGAAAGATGAGCCGCTTGATTTCTTTATCGTATTTTCTTCTATTTCTTCGGTCTTCGGAGATTTTGGACAGGTTAACTATGCGTTGGGCAATTATTTTCAAGATCAATATATAAATTGGAGATCCGAACAGAGCCGCCGGCAAGAGAGACAAGGCAAGAGCATTTCGATTAACTGGCCGTTGTGGCGTAAAGGCGGAATGCATTTAAACAAAGAAGCTGAAGAAGCATATCTTTCCGCATCCGGGTTTGATTATTTGGAAACGGAAGAAGGGATAGCGGCTTTTGAGACGATTTTGGCAAGTGACTGTCCGCAAATTTCGGTTGTTACCGGGGATGCCGGAACAACACCAGCAAGAAAAGATCTGCCGCATCAAAAAGTAAATACGCTTCAGGTTCGTCAAGAGGAAATTTCTTATACAGCACCGGCTTATACAGACAATGTCCTGGAAGAACTGAAGCAAATGGTATCGGAATTATTGAAAATTAACATTGAACAGCTGGATACGGCAGAGAATTTCGGCAATCTCGGCTTTGATTCTATCAGTTTGAAAACATTAGCTGTCCGACTGAATAAAAAATACAAGCTTAAGCTGACACCTGCCGTTTTCTTTACTTACAGCCATATTAAGTCTCTTTCAGAATTTCTAAACAGTGAACTGCGTACTGTTGCAAAAGGGAATACAGATGCAGAAAAAAACATTTCTGAAAAAAGGAAAGTAGTGCACGCTGGGAAAACCACCGGGAAAACCGTGAAGCCGCCGCGAAGTTTTCCGTTTGAAAAAAAGACAACAAGACAGGCTGACCATCATCCAGAGAAGCAGCCAGTTGCCATTATCGGGATGAGTTGTGTTTTTCCGGGATCAAAAAATGCAGATGAGTTTTGGATCAATTTAATCAATGAAAAAGATTTGATTCAGGAAATTCCCCCGGATCGCTGGGATTGGAAAAAATACGCCGAAGGCAAAGGAAGCAGCGAAGTACATTCGAAATGGGGCGGCTTTATCACAGATGCCGATAAATTCGATGAGGCGTTTTTCAATATTAATCCGCGGGAAGCAGAACTCATGGATCCTCAGCACAGAATTTATTTGCAGGAGACCTGGAAAGCGATAGAAGATGCGGGTTACAAAGCTTCAAAGCTGTCTGGCAAAAATATCGGGGTGTTTACGGGCATTCAATTTAATGATTACCGCCAGCTGCTGATGAGGCATTCGGACGGGGCGCATGCGTTTGCGGGAACCGGAAACAGCCAGGCGCTCATCAGCAATCGTGTATCCCATTATTTTAATTTCAGAGGTCCGAGTGAGTCCATTGATACAGCCTGCTCAAGCAGTCTTGTAGCAATCCACAGAGCTGTGCGCTCGATTCAAAATGGTGAAAGTGAGCTGGCGGTAGCAGGCGGGGTTTCGCTGCTCTTAGATCCAGTCACGCATATGTATACTGATAAACTCGGTATTTTGTCTAGGGACGGCCGGTGTAAGACGTTTGATAAACTTGCCGACGGTTATGTCCGCGGTGAAGGTGCAGCTGTTCTGTTATTGAAACCATTGCAAGCGGCAATGAATGACAGAGACAATATTTACGGAGTTCTGAGAGGAACCGGAGAAAATCACGGAGGAAGATCTGCTTCATTGACCGCTCCGAACCCGGAAGCTCAGGCAGAACTGTTAACGTCTGTTTACAAAAATGCCGATATTCCTGTTGATACGATATCTTACATTGAAGCACACGGAACCGGGACAGAACTGGGAGATCCGATTGAGATTGAAGGCTTGAAAAAAGCGTTTGGATCTTTTGAGCCGCATTCAGGAAAGAATCATGATCAATATTGCGGCATCGGTTCAGTAAAAACGAATATCGGTCATTTAGAGCCCGCCTCTGGAATGCCGGGGCTGATTAAAGTATTACTATCCATGAAGTATAAAACATTGCCTGCCACACTACATGTCAATGAACTGAACCCTTACATTCAATTAAGCGGAACACCGTTTCATATTGTCAATAAAACTATGAAGTGGGCCAGATTAATAGATCGAAAAGGAAATGAAATTCCGCGCCGTGCCGGAGTCAGTTCCTTTGGATTCGGCGGGGCAAATGCTCATGTCATCGTGGAAGAATTTGAATACGGACAAGATAAAGCAGTAACTGCCGAGCGGGAACAAATCATTGTTCTTTCGGCCAAAACAAAGGAAAGGCTGATGGTTAAAGCCAAAGAGTTAACAATGTTTTTACATGAAGAACTATCAGTTCAATTCAGTCAGCAAGAGGTACAGGAACGTGATTTGCAAGAGGCGGTTCGGGAAGCGGCAGCGGGTATCCTGCGTTTAGATACCGCAGATATAGATGCAAAGACACCTCTTTCGGAATTCGGATTTGATCCGTTGGCTTATTCCGAATTAATCTCTTTTATAAACCAAATGTACGGCACAGAAATATCACTTGACATATTTCAGGAATTAAATACACTGAGCGAGCTGTGCCGCTATATCAGCAGCATCCGGAATCGATCAGCTGATAAACCGTATAACGGCAATTTTAGAGAAAAGTCCGGATTCGGTCTTGAAGAAATAGCATATACGCTGCAAACCGGAAGGGAACCATTTGAATGCCGCCTTGCGATCACTTGCTCGAATATCGGAGATCTTCTTGAAAAATTAAACGGTTACATCCAGGGGAGCAGGCTGCAAGGTGTTTACGAAGGAAATGTAACGGATTTTGATAGTCTGTACGCTCCTTTATTCGGCGGCCCCGAAGGTCATGCATATGTTCAATCACTGATTCAGCAAAACAAGCCGGCCAAACTGGCTCAGTTGTGGACGATCGGTTGTGAAATCAGCTGGGAAGACTTGTATGAGGAGGAACTCAAACCGGTTAAACTGTCTCTTCCTCTCTATCCTTTCAGTAAGAACAGACATTGGATTCATTTAAATAAAGATGAAGCGCAGAAGGCTGAGGCTTTCTCGAACACTGAGCTTCACAACTCAAATAAAGATACAGCAGATGGAGAAATCATGTCGCTTCTTGAAAAAGCACAAACAGGTGAGATGAATATGAAAGAGACGTCAGAGCTGATAGAGGAGTTGCTTTTCCATGAATGAAAAAACGATGCAAATTGAGCAAATCGTGAAAAAGGTGAAAGAATGCAGCCTGACGCCTGAAGAAGGGCTGGAATTAATTAAGAGCTTGGGGACAACCCATCTATATGAAATGGTATGGGATAGATATGAATTTAAAGGCAGTAAAAAATTCCCGCATACGAAAGAGCCAATTTTATTTTTTTGCGAAGACGACAGCATGTATACCGTAATGAAGAGACAGCTTGAAGGTTATGAGGCGCCTTTCATTTACGTGACTTCCGGCGAGCGTTTCGAAGATTGCCGGAACGGTCGTTTTACAATGAACTTTGCAAAAGATGAGGATTATGATGCGTTATGCGGGGTTCTGCGTTCTCAAAATATAAGACCCCGCCATATTATTCATTTTTTAGCTGCCGGGCTCTTCAAAAATACGGAAGATGCAATGAGAAAGCAGCTCAATAAAAGTCTGTATTCCTTGTTTCAAATGTTTCAGGCCTTCATGGCGAACAAACTTTGTCCGAAAGCAGAAATTTTGTATCTGTATGAAAATGCCGAGGGTGAGGTTCAGCCGATTTATAACGCGGTTGAAAGTTTTCTTAAGACCGTACAGGCCGAAAATCCGAATTTCACATGTAAGGCTGCAGAGCTGAAATCAATGTTTGACGAGCCGTTTACAAAGCAGCATATTGCAGATGTCATCTCTTTTGAATGGAACAATCAATGTAAGACGGACCACTTTACCTGTTATGAGCCGAGGCATTATTATAAAAGGCAGCTTCAAAGAGTAAAAAAAGAAGATGGGGAGAAACATAGTTTCAGTGTAAAAAAGAACGGTGTGTATTTAATTACGGGAGGAGCCGGCGGTCTCGGGTATCTGTTTGCGGAATATCTGGCGAAACAGGCAGAAGTCAAGCTGATATTAACCGGGCGTTCCCCGGCCTCCCGTGAAACGGCGCAAAAATTAAGCGCTCTTGAAAATCTCGGCGCTGAAGCCTTATATGTCCCGGCAGATATTTCAAAGGAAAAAGAGACGGACGCTTTGATTAAGCACATTAAGCAGACATTCGGAGAATTAAACGGAATTTTGCACAGTGCCGGACTTGTTAAGGATGCATTTATCATAAAAAAAACGAAAGAAAGCATAGAAGAAGTTATAGCGCCTAAAGTATTCGGAACCGTTTGGCTGGATAAAGCAGCTGAAGAAGAGCCTCTAGATTTCTTCGTTATGTTTTCATCCCTTTCGGCCGTTCTGCCTAATGCGGGTCAAAGCGACTACGCCTTCGCTAACGGATGTATGGACGGATTCACCCAGTATCGAAGCATTAAAGGACGTCCCGGGAAAACACTTTCTATTAATTGGCCGTTATGGGATGCGGGCAATATGACAGTCGGGCCGGGAGAGCTGCAGGCTTTAAGACATGCAGGGCTGGAACTTTTATCCGCCCAAGCAGGGCTTGCCGCTTTTCAGGACAGTATGAGCCGCTCTGCTTCTCAGCTGGCTGTTATCAGCGGAGACAAAGATAGAATAAGTGAATTACTCTCAACTGACCATAAAAAGATAGAGACTGTGCCTGAAAACAACAGTAACCTGCCGCAATTACATGAAAAAGATCTGAAAAAGCAAACGGTCCGTCTTTTGACAGAGATCGTCGGAGCGGAAACGGGAAGACCGGCGGACAGTATTTTACCCGAGGATACGTTTGACCGTTACGGAATTGATTCTCTAACGATTTTAGGTCTTAACTCTCGTCTGGAAAAATATTTTGGAAGAGTGTCTAAGACTCTTTTCTTTGAATACAGCAGTGTTGAAGAGCTGTCAGAGTATTTTCTTGAACACTATCAGCATGAGTTGCAGAAGGCGTTTTTACCGGCAGCCGAACAGCGAATTGATCATTCGGCTCCGGCGAAACGGGAGAAGCTTTCCGTTTCCCGCATACCATCCGCACCTTCCGAGGAAGATATTGCGATTATCGGTATAGCCGGCCGCTACCCGATGGCGAAGGATGTGGAAGAGTTTTGGGAAAATATTTCTTCCGGAAAAGATTGTATAACGGAAATACCGAAAGAGCGCTGGGATTTTCGGAAATATTATCACACAGGTGACAATGCCCGTCATGACAGCAAATGGGGAGGTTTTATAAAAGACGCTGATAAATTCGATCCGCTGTTCTTCTCAATTTCGCCTCGTGATGCCGAGTTAATTGATCCTCAGGAACGGTTATTTTTAGAGACAGCATGGCACACGTTTGAAGATGCGGGTTACACAAAGAAAAAGTTGAAACGGCATAAGACAGGTGTATTTGTCGGTGTCACCTACAGCCACTATCAGTTATTTGCAGCCGGTGCTTCAGATGATGAGGAACGTCAGGCGCTCTTGTCTTCTTATTCGTCTATCGCAAACCGGGTGTCATATTTCTTTGACCTGCACGGACCCAGCCTTGCAATTGATACAATGTGTTCTTCTTCACTTTCTGCTGTTCATTTTGCATGTGAAAGTTTAAAAAGGGGAGAATCCACCCTCGCCATAGCCGGAGGCGTGAATTTATCTTTACACCCGGATAAATATACTTTACTTTCCCAAAATCATTTTGTTTCAAGCGATGGGCGCTGCAGAAGCTTTGGAGCGGGAGGAGACGGATATGTGCCGGGAGAAGGAGTCGGGGCCGTTCTTTTGAAATCGCTTTCTGCCGCGAAGGCTGACGGGGACAGGATTTACGGTGTGATTAAGGGAACATCTGTAAATCACGGCGGAAAAACAAACGGATACACTGTGCCAAATCCGGGCGAGCAGGCAAACGTCATCAGTGAAACTCTTGATAAGGCGGGGATTGATGCAGACAGCATAAGTTATATTGAAGCGCATGGCACCGGGACATCTTTGGGAGACCCGATTGAAATTTCAGGTTTAACCAAAGCTTTGCACAGCTCGAAAAGCGATTATCGTTGTGCAATTGGTTCGGTTAAGTCAAATATCGGACACCTAGAAGCTGCGGCGGGAATTGCTTCTATCACAAAAGTGCTGATGCAAATGAAGTATAAACAGCTTGCTCCTTCCCTTCATTCCGATAACTTAAATCCTAATATTGATTTTGAGGAAACACCGTTTTACGTGCAGTCTGAACTGACCGATTGGGAGACGCCGCAAAATCAAGCCAGAAGGTCAGGCATCAGTTCGTTCGGCGCTGGAGGATCTAATGCCCACATTATCATCGAAGAGTATAAGAATGAAGAAAAGATGGAAACGGTAAAGAGCAACAAGACGCAAATTATTCTGCTTTCTGCCAAAAATGAAGAACGTCTCAGACTCTTGATTGATGCATATATAAATGAACTGGGGCCAAAAACGTCACTAGCCGATGCCGCGTACACCTCGCAGACCGGGAGAAACGCTATGGAAGAGCGGCTCGCTGTTGAGGCTAGCAGCATTGACGACCTTCGCAATAAGCTGACGATGTATTTGCGGTCAGATCATAAGTTAAACGGTTTATATAGGGGAAAGGCCCGCCGAGACGCTGGTCAAAAGAATGCCCTGTCTGCCGCCCGCTTTAAAAGTGCAAGAGAAATGGCCATTCACTGGGTGAACGGAGGAGACGTTCAATGGGAAGAGATGTACACTGCGGAATTACCGAAGCTTGTCTCTCTTCCTGCATATCCTTTTGAACGGAACAGATATTGGGTGCCTGCCGCAAAAGCTGCACAGAAACAGAAAAAAACAGGTGTACCGCAAAGTCTGCCACACGCACCGACTGATTTATCATTTGATGTATTAAAAAAAGCGTGGAAAAAACAAAAGGCTGCGCCCTCCGCTTTTACGAAAGGACAGGTGATGATCCTGGCTAATAGTGAAAGTGAGCGGCTTGCATTCGAATTGTTTGATTCAGATCCTCTGATTGAATCCGCTGTCATTTGCGTAGATAACTGGGATCATTCGGATGGAGAAGCCAAAAAAACGGCTCTAGCAGTCATAGAAGAAAATCCGGAAATCATCGGCATGATTGACCTGTCAGATTTGCGGAGTGATCAAAACGGGGCACGCACCGGCACAATCGGGAAGCTGACACTGCTGCAGGAAATCATAAAGACACGTAAACAGCTTTTCGTTTTACATGTGACCAGAGGGCTGCAGACATTTCTGAATGACAAGCCGTCGTTAGCCGGAGCCGAAACAGCCGGACTATATAAAATGCTGAGTGCGGAGTATCAAAAGATAAAATCAAAAACAATAGATGTAGACGGGCATGTCGGGACTGCGGCGGAATTGAGACAGGTAATCACAGATGAAGCTTGCGCTGACGGGCTGTATAGTGAAATCTGCTACCGGAACGGTGAACGTTATATTCCATACGTCGAGAAATTACATGCAACGGAAATAAACCGGAAACTATCCGGTCTGCCAGTATGCCGTACGGATCAAACCCTGGTTATTACAGGGGGAACAAGAGGGATCGGAGCAGAACTTGCCAGACATTATGCCGGCAAGGGAGTCAAAAAACTTGTGTTGATGGGAGTAACCGACCTTCCGGAATCTGATAAAATAGCCGGCATGTTAAAAGACACCGATGAAAAGTCACCTCTTTATTCGAAATTACAACTGCTGCATGAGTTGGATCAAAAGGGAGTTCAGGTGGAAGTGTATTCCGGGCCGCTCACGGAAAAAGAAACATTACAACGCTTCTTTTCAAAGGTGAGACTGAAGTTCGGCAAAATCGGCGGGGTGATTCATTGCGCTGGTGCAGCCAATCATTCGAATCCGGCTTTTATTCATAAATCTGATCAAGAAATAAGAGAAGTATTTGAGCCAAAGGTGCAGGGGATGCAGGTACTTCATGACATTTTTATTGATGACAAACTTGATTTCTTCATTTTGTTTTCATCTGTTGCGAGCGCCTTTCCTTTATTAGGCGCCGGAACAAGTGACTATGCCGCAGCGAACGCTTTTATGGATTACTTTGCGGCGTATCAGCATGCAGCCGGCAGAACGTATTATCAATCAATTAACTGGCCGAGCTGGAAGGACATTGGGATGGGCGAGGTGACCAGTCCATCATATCAGGCACTTGGTTTACTTTCACACTCAACAGAAACAGGTATTGCCATGCTGGATGAAATGATGACGATAAACGGATACCCCTGCCTTATACCGGCAAAGACACATCCGGAGAAATTCAAGCTGGAGCAGCTGCTTCAGACAAGAATTCAAGCTGCTAAAAATAACCCGGATGCTGAAGAAAAAGAGATCTCTGGTCAGGGAGACAATGAAGCTATGATCAGGAAGTTAATGGAGATTTTTTCCGCGGAGCTGAAAATACCTTATGAGAATTTAGATCAGGATACGTCTTTTGCGGATTACGGAGTTGATTCAATCTTACTGGTTCAGCTTGTCAAAAAAGCGGAAGATGCATTTCAAATAAAAATTGAACCATCAGCTTTTCTGGAGTATCCGAGTTTTTCACAACTGGGCGTCTATTTAAACGAATTATTTGCAAGTGAGGGAATCAGTCCTCAAATTGATTCAGAAAACATTGAGGTTCGGAAAAAAGAGCAACATATAAATCAAAATGCTTCCGAAGTACGGGACAGCGGATCTCAAATACAACAAACCAGTCTGAACCAAATCGCTATTATCGGAATGGGCTGTGAGTTTCCGGATGCTCCGGACACAGAAACGTTCTGGACAAACTTGAAGAAAGGACAAAATAGTGTCCGCGAAGTCCCGGCGTCGCGATGGGATATTTCTTCATACTACTCTGACACCTATGAAAAGGGAAAAAGTATCAGTAAGTGGGGCGGATTTCTTCAAGATATTGAGTCTTTCGATCCCGCGTTTTTTAATATGAACAAAAGTGAGGCATCAGAGCTTGATCCGTTAATCAAAAAATGCCTTGAGGTCAGCGTCCAGACTTTGAGAGACGGCGGCTATACAAAAGAAGAAGTATCAAACAAAGAAGTCGGCGTCTTCATCGGTTCGCGGACCGGGACGTTTATGTCCAAAATAGGTTCCCCTTCAAAAAATACGATCGTGGGTATAGGACAAAATTTCATAGGCGCGCATATCTCACACTTTTTTAATCTGAAAGGACCGAATCTGGTTGTAGACACGGCTTGTTCTTCTTCATTGGTCAGCGTCCATCTCGCTTGTCAAAGCCTGATGTCAAAAGAGTCAGATATGGCGATTGCGGGCGGAGTTGACATTTTGCTGGATCAAAAGCCTTACGTCATGCTGAGTGAGGCTCGGGCGCTTTCACCTGAAGGAAAATGTCATACATTTGATGAGAAGGCAGATGGATTTGTACCGGGAGAGGGATGCGGCGCAGTCCTTTTGAAAAGACTTGATGACGCCCTTGCCGAAGGTGACAGAATTTACGCGGTAATTGACTCATCCGCGGTTAATAATGACGGACAGACAATGGGAATGACAACACCTAATCCGAAAGCGCAAAGCGCAGTGATAAAAAAAGCCCTGAAAAAAGGCGGAATTGATGCAGATACTCTCAGTTATGTCGAGACGCATGGCACCGGTACGATGATAGGAGATCCGATTGAATTAAAAGCGCTGACAGAAGTGTTCCGGGAGGTTACGGAAGAAAGGCAATTTTGCGGAGTAGGCAGCGTAAAAACGAATTTCGGACATTTAATGAGCGCAGCGGGGATAGCGAGTATTATAAAGGTTGCCTTATCCATAAAAAATCAGATGCTCCCGCCGACATTACATTGTAAAACGCCAAATCCGCGTTTTAAATTTGATCAGTCGCCATTCTTTCCGAACACGTCTTTAAAAGAATGGCGTCCCAGAAAAGGGGTTTTGAGAGCCGGAATCAGTTCTTTTGGATTCGGGGGCACGAACGCACATATGATATTGAGCGACAGCCATCTCACATTAGGATATGGAGAGACAAAAAGACACCCGCTTTCTCCGGTTATATTCAATAAGGAACAATGCTGGATCGACAATGGAGAAACTCCAGAAAAGGAAGAGTCAGAATTGCTGATTCCTTTACTTGATTTCAAAGAATTATAAAGAAAAGAAAAGGAATGAGACAGGTGGCCAGTAATCAAAACTATCAGTTCACATTAACAATTAAACATACGGACTATATTGTCAGGGATCACCGGGTGCATGGCACCCGGATTATACCCGGTGTCACATTTTTAGATATGATATACCGTATGGCGCTGAGCAAAGGTTTGCCTATTGAAGAACTCGAATGTCAGAATATTTTGTATTTGGAACCTGTAGCAACATCGGATACCTTTGACAGAGAAATCCGCATCCGTTTTCAGGGATTGGAACAGGGATGGGAAATTCAGGCGAAGAGCAGAAAGGTAAAAGATGACCGCATCCTGGATGAAAGCTGGGATGAGAATATGACCTGCAGGCTCATGCAGAAATTCCCGGAAAGCATGAGTTCAATTCATATCGATGAAATCAAACATGCCTCCGTCCGTGAAGCCGATATGGAGATATGTTATGACTATTTAAAAAAGGTTGATATAGAGCATTTTGAATTTATGAAGAGTCTGGGGAAGGTTTATGCGTCTGATCATTCTGTACTTGCAGAGTTGTCGCTCAGCCAAATTGCCAATCAATATACCGGCTATTTTCAATTGCATCCCACTTTTCTTGATGCGTCTACCATCATATCGATCCTTTATCAGGCATGTCCCGAATATTTTACACAAGGATCTCCGGCAAGCCGGATGAAAACGTATATTCCCATTCATATTGAATCTTTCCGTATGACGAAGCGCCTGGAAGACAGGTGTTATGTGTACATAGAGAAGCAAGACCAAAATCATGATTCAGGGGATGTCATCCAAGTAAGTTACGGTTTGTACGATGCATACGGGGAGATGATCGCTTATTTTACGCGGCTGTCTGTGAAACATATTCGCTCAAAAGATTTAATTGAAAACCTGAAGCAGACTCGTTTGGAAACTGAAGCGGCTTCTCAGCCAAAAGACAGCCTGATCAGAAAAGATTCAATCATAAATCGAAGCGAAAGCATCGAGACACACCTTAAAGAATTAATATCCGGGGTTTCAAATATAGATCTGCGTGACATAAGGACAGACATTGGTTTTTATGAACAAGGCCTGGATTCAGCTTCTTTGCTTGCCATTGTCAAAGAACTTGAAAACAAAACAGGGGAACAGCTGTATCCTACACTCCTGTTTGAGCAGAAAACGATCCGGGAACTCGCCGCGTATATTAAAGAAAATCAAAAAATGTCCAGTTATTTCTTAACGCAAAATCAACCGGCTGAAAAGCCTGACATGAAAGAAAGTAAGAACGAAAATCTTTCCGCTCTTATAACAGAAGGAGACATTCAGCAGCTGATCGCAGACATCAAAGGGACTGCCCCTGAAACACTCTCTGTTGTAAAAGGTTTTTATGAACAAGGCCTCGATTCCGTAACACTTATGCAAGCCGTAAAAGCATTGGAGGAGAAAACAGGCAGGGAACTGTACCCTACTTTATTGTTTGAGTATCCGACGATTCAAAAACTTGCAAATTATTTTGCAGAGAGCGGCGAAAAGACTTTCGTTGACAAAGACCTCCCTCTTCATCATGGAGAGAATCATACGGCTCTGACATATTTAACGCCGTATTGGAGACAAAAGCCTGCCGCTTGGGACCCGCATTGCAGCAATAAAAAGAAAAGAACATGCCTGCTGTTTCAATATGACAGAGAGCTTTTTCATTTTATGCGGGAAAATGCTGAAAATGGGTTCGAAAATACACAGATCATTCTCGTTTTATCAGGGAATCGTTTCTCCTATCACGGAGACGGTGTTTATGAGATAGATCACAGGGAGGAAGCTCACTTTGACAGGCTTGCAGCTGATCTGAAAAAAAGGGGGCAAATGCCCGACACCGTGGTGTACGGGTGGCCGGAAGGATCATTTGCCGGCCCGGAAAAAATAAGTGAACAGCTTTCTAAAGGGGCTTACCCGCTATTCTTTTTCAGCCGGGCATTGATGCGCAGCAAGACGGAAAAAAAGGTTGTATCGCTTTTCCTTTATCCGGCGGATCATAAAAATGATCAGCCGCTTTACGCTTCAGTCCATGGCGCAGGGCAGTCTATTGTGCTTGAGAACCCGAAACTGGCCCTTAAGACAATCGGGATATCAGTATCAGACAAGTCATCGTTGCCGGAACTTACAGCTGAAATCATCAGAGTCGAATCTACGGAAGCGCATCCGGGAGAAACCGATCTTTATTATGAAGGAAATGTGCGCTGGGTCCGTGCCTTACGGGAAGCAGAACCGGCTCCAAACTCAGATTTCTCCTTTAAAGAAAACGGAGTATACATGATTACAGGAGGGGCCGGCGGCTTAGGCCTTATATTTGCAGAACATATTGCAGCCCAAACGAAAGCCAATATTATTTTAGCGGGCCGTTCTGAACTTACGGAAGACAAAAAGAACAAAATCAGCCGAATGAAAGCAGGCGGTTCTTCGGTTCAATATATAAGAGGTGATTTTTCAGATAGCCGCGATGCAGAGCGAATCATAAAAACCATTAAAAGGAAATTCGGAGAAATCAACGGTGTGATACACAGTGCCGGTGTGACGCACGACGCTTTATTGATTCAAAAATCAAAAGATGAAATTCAGGAAGTAATCGCTCCGAAAATAAATGGGACGGTCTTATTGGACAGCTTGCTGCAAACCGAACCTTTGGACTTCTTTGTGATGTTTTCATCAAGCACCTCGATGTACGGGAATATCGGACAGACGGATTACGCATTGGCCAACCGGTTCATCGATCTTTTCGCTGAGTGGCGTGAAGGAATGAGGCGGAAAAAAGAACGCTCCGGCGTCTCAGTAGCCATCAGCTGGCCGCTATGGGAAGACGGCGGCATGAAAGTGGATAAACAAACTGAAAAATGGATGAAACAAAAAATCGGTATGGTTCCCCTTAGTAAAACCAATGGGATCAAAGCTTTTCAAGATTCACTCTCTCTGAACGCATCACAGCTGATCGTGTTTGAAGGTGACAAAGAAAAATTGGAATCTGCACTTCAAGATACCTTCATGGAGGATGAAAGCCGTGAGATCCAAATAAATGAAACAGCTGATACAAGGCATGAGGACATTGCCATTATCGGATTAAGCGGAAAGTATCCGATGGCTGAAGACTTACCTGAATTTTGGGAGAATTTAAAGAGCGGAAAAGATTGTATTACAGAAATCCCGCCTGACCGCTGGAATATGGATGATTTCTTCAGCGAAGACAGAGATATGAAAGGGAAGTCTTACAGCAAGTGGGGAGGTTTTATCAGCGGAGCCGATCAATTTGATCCGCTTTTCTTTCATATTTCCCCAAGGGAAGCAGAACTTATGGATCCCCAGGAAAGGCTCTTTTTAGAAACGGCCAAACATTGTTTTGAAGACTCAGGGTACCCGAGAAACATGCTGGAAAAGATGAAAGTCGGTGTATTTGTCGGTGCAATGTGGGGCCAATATCAACTATTTGAAGGAGAAGAAAATGGAGTGGCTTTCTCGCCGGCTTCCGTCTATTCTTCAATTGCCAATCGGGTGTCTTATTATTTTCATTTAAAAGGTCCGAGTTTGGCTCTGGATACAATGTGCTCTTCATCACTGACCTCTATTCATTACGCATGCCAAAGCATACATTGCGGAGAGAGCGATATGGCATTAGCCGGCGGAGTGAATTTGTCAATACATCCGAATAAATATAAGTTCCTCAGTATGGGACAGTTTCTATCAAGTGACGGCAGATGCCGGAGTTTTGGAAAAGATGGAAGCGGTTATGTTCCCGGTGAGGGAGTCGGGGCCGTATTGTTAAAACCATTGAAAAAAGCAATAGAAGATCAAGATCAAATATACGGTGTGATTAAGGGAAGCGCCGTTAACCATGGAGGAAAGACGAGCGGATATTCCATACCGAATCCGGATGCACAGGCGGAGGTCATTTCAGAAGCGCTTCGTAAAGCTGACATTGATCCGAATACCGTCAATTATATTGAAGCGCATGGAACGGGTACGTCATTAGGCGATCCGATTGAAATTCAAGGACTGAAAGATTCCTATCAATTGAACCATCCTTGCGCCATCGGTTCGGTGAAATCAAATATCGGACATTTAGAATCTGCGGCAGGAATCGCTGCGGTAACGAAAGTGCTTCTCCAAATGAAGAATAAGCAGCTTGTTCCTTCTCTGCATTCCGATATTGTTAATCCGTTTATAGATTTTGATCAGGTTCCTTTTCAAGTGCAGCGGAAAGCGGCTGAATGGAATATTCCGCAAAACAGCAATGCTGTTCATCCTTTGAGAGCCGGGGTAAGCGCTTTTGGGGCAGGAGGAACAAACGCGCATCTTATATTGGAAGCGTATGAGCCGCCAAAAGCTTTTGATCATCAAAGCGGCCGAGTGATCTTTGTTTTATCGGCTCAAGACAAACAACGGCTGATAAAATATGCAAAGGTTATGGCTGATTTTCTATCAGAAAATGAATCGAAGGATAACAATCATAAACTGCGTCTTCAGGATATTGCCTATACACTTCAGACGGGACGCGATCATATGGAAGAACGGCTGGCGATAGTGGCAGATTCCGAGCGGGTCATTGCTAAAGAGCTTTCAGCTTATACCAGGGGTGAAAAAAGCAGCTTAAGCTATACCGGTAATACATTCGAATCAGAAGTTCACAATGAAATGCCTCACGTTTGTTCAGATTACGCCGAAGCAGCATCCAAATGGGTAAATGGAAGAAAGATAGATTGGGAGACTTTTGAGGTGAATCGGAATGCTCGCAGGATTTCTATTCCGGGACAACCGCTGATCAAACAGCGGTATTGGATAGCGGAAAAAGGGGAAGCACTTGTTTCAGCGGATGTGAGTAAGCCGACTCACCCTTTCTTGGGGAGTAACACGTCCGATTTTAATCAGTTCAGTTTCACGAAAAAAATCAGCCGTAATCATCCGTTCGCACTAAGTCTGTCTGAAGGAAACGTGTCCTTTTTCCCTTATGCATCTTTGGCTGAAATGGCTATCGTCAATGCAGCGGCAGCATTTGGACAACCGGTTCAAACATTGACTGATTTATTGTGGACCGAAAGCATGAACGGAATGACTGATATACGGGAACTGATGATTACGCTGACGCCTGAGCGCGACTTTGCGCGGTTTGACATATATGCAAACACAAAAAATGAAAATAAAGTACGTCTTGCCAGGGGAAATGCGCATATTGTTAAGCCTGAAAGCGGTATGTTTCCTGAAGCGCTTGATATTGCTGAAGTCAAATCAAAAATGACTGAACATCCTGCTGAAGCGCCTTTTGTCATTGAATCAGCGAAAAACAGTGACGGAATGCTGTCGCTTCATTCATTGCCGGATGAGCTTTATGCAAAAAGAGAGAATTTTACGATCTCTCCTGAAGCGCTTGAGTCCGCGATTCAAGCCAGTGCGTTTTTTGTCAGCGGAGAAACCTTCCCGGAATTGATCGGAATGGGAGCGGCGGATGTCTATCACCCTCTCGCTCAAAATTTTTATGTCTATACTCAAAAAGAGAACCGGCAGAACAGCCGTGATGTAACGTGTCATATGACGTTTACAGATAAAAACGGAAGCATTCTGGCAGAGTGCAGAGATGTGAGATTCAGATATGGTCATGAAAAAGACACTGTTCAGACGGACGACGAACTCATTCGTCTCCTGCGTCAATTGGAAACCAATGATATTGATCAGAAGGCTGTATTGAAACAATTAATGGGGGAAGAATGATGAACGGAAAACGTGAACTACTCAGCGATATTCTTGATCTGATTCAAACAGGACAAATGTCGGCTGACGAAGGCTATGCCCGTGTGACATCCATTCAGAATCAAAAATCACGGGCATCGAACCATCCGCTTTTATATTACAAGCCGGAATGGACTGAATCGTTCATTCCCAGTAAGAAGAGCGTACCCTTGACGGGATTGCTCCTGATTTTTGCAGAAAATGAACGGCAAATACAAGAATTGAGCGGTTTGTTTAAGGACTGTACTCTCTTGTTTGTTATCCGCGGAAAAGAATTTGCTGTTTTACATGATGATACGATTTGTATGAACCACGTGAAAAAAGACGATTATCTAAAGCTGTTCCGATACATTCATGATCATTTTCAGCTGCCCGAAAAGATTCTTCACTTGTGGTCTGATTCTCAGGCTGACATGAGTAAGAAAGGTATACAGAAACAATTGGAAAACGGATTGTTTTCTCTTCTGTATATTACACAGGCGCTGATTGAACTAAAATGGAAAAAGATAATAAAGCTGACGCATATTTTTCAAACAGAGAATAAAGAACAACTGCCGCTGCATCATGCTCTCGGCGGATTGGTGAAAACCGTTCACCAGGAACACCCCAATTTTCACTATCAGATTATCAATATCACGCAATCAGAGGGTGCGGGAGCCGCTCTTCCAGCAATAGCGGATATATATCAGAGAGAGTGTGACGAAAAACGGGATATCCATTTTGAAGTGCGCTATGAAAACGGCAGACGTTTTACGAAAAGCTATAATAAAGCCGGCTCATTCGATTTAACCCAGCCGCTGAAACATCATGGGAATTATCTGATTACAGGAGGCCTGGGCGGTCTCGGTTATATTCTGGCAAAACATCTGTCGGAAAAATGGAAAGCGAATCTCATATTGACAGGGCGCTCTGATTTAACTGAAGAGCAGGAGAAAAAGATCGAATATTTAAGAAGTTCAGGTTCAACAGTTGAATATATCCGATCTGATGTTTCAAAACAAAGTGATGCTGAACGGATGTTTGCTTTTGCAAAAGAGCAGTTCGGCACCTTACATGGAGTATTTCACAGTGCCGGCGTACTCCGTGACTCTTTTATCTTAAGAAAGACAAAAGAAGAAATTGATCAAGTCACAGGTTCGAAAGTTTATGGCACGCTGTGGCTGGCGGAAGAAATCAAAAAAATGAAAGTTGAATTACTTGTCTTGTTTTCATCCACATCGGCAGTCTTCGGCTCAGCCGGCCAATGTGACTATGCTTTCGCCAATGCCTGTTTGGATCAGTATGCAGCAGTTATGACCGCAAAAGAGTCTGCCGAAAGGATAGTGTCAGTCAATTGGCCGCTATGGACTTCCGGCGGGATGAATATTGACGATGAAGGAATATCCTACATGAAACAGGAACTCGGTCTTGACCCGTTAGATGACAGTGACGGAATACAGGCTCTGGAGAACAGCTTGTGTCAATCATCTGAACAGCTGATTGCCCTGAAAGGCCGAAAAGAAAAGATTGAGGATGTGCTGAAGCGTGCCGGCACAATCAGCTTACATTCAGACCAGCAGGAAGATGCCGATTTGCAAAACGATGAATTAAGACAAAATATCATCAGTTATCTGAAAAATATAATGTCAGAGGAATTGAAATTACCGGTCTCACTCATAGATGAAAAACAATACCTGGAGAAATACGGCATTGATTCAGTAATGATCATGCGTCTGACCAAAAAGCTGGAGCAAAGTATCGGCAGATTGTCGAAAACATTATTTTTTGAATATCATTCAATATCTCAGTTAGCTGAATATTTCCTGAGTCATCACAGCGAACGAATGATGAAACTGCTGAAACCGGCCGGCACATCTGAACTTGTCTCATATCAAAAAAAGCAAAAAAGAAAACCAGTGAAAACAAAAGCGCCGGTACGCTCTGAAGGAGAAGGTTCAAAAGAGCACATTGCGGCCGATCCCCTTTCTGCTGATATAGCCATTATCGGTGTCAGCGGCAGATACCCGGGTGCGGAAAACATCAGGGAGTTCCAGAATGTGCTGATGAATGGACGGGATTGCGTAAGCGAAATTCCTGATGACCGGAAAGAAATGCTGGAGGGAAGCTGCTATAAGTGGGGAGGTTTTCTGAAAAATCCAGACCGGTTTGATCCTTTATTTTTCCGGATATCACCGAAAGAAGCGGCTTTTCTTGATCCTCAGGAACGTCTCTTTTTAGAGACAGTGTACAATACCATAGAGGATGCGGGTTATAAACCTTCAGATCTGACCCGCAAAAAGGTCGGAGTATTTGCAGGCGTCACATATGGAAGCTATCAATTTTTCGGCGTTGAAGAATCACTTAAAGGAAATGAACTGGCCGTCGGGTCTCCATTTTCTGCAATAGCAAACAGAATATCATATTTCTTTAACTTTAAGGGGCCGAGTATGGCGGTTGATACAATGTGTTCATCCTCTCTTAACGCCATTCACTTAGCCTGTGAAAGTATACGAAGAGGAGAAAGCACACTTGCTGTTGCCGGCGGGGTCAATCTTACGCTTCATCCGAATAAATATACATTATTAAATCAAAGCCGCTTCTTTGCAAGTGATGGCCGATGCCGGACATTCGGCGAGGGCGGTGACGGTTATGTACCGGGAGAAGGAGTGGGATCCGTACTTTTAAAGCCGGCGGCGGAAGCGGTAAGGGACGGAGACCATATTTATGCGCTGATTAAAGCGACAGCGGTCAATCACGGAGGGAGAACAAACGGTTTTACGGTTCCTAATCCAAATGGTCAATCTGAACTGATACAGGACGCGCTTCAGAAAGCTTGTATTGACCCTCGTACAATTAGTTATATTGAAGCTCACGGAACGGGAACTTCTCTTGGAGACCCGATTGAGATCACCGGGTTAACAAAAGCGTTTCGGGAATTTACGGAGCACACTCAATATTGTTCCATCGGTTCTGTCAAATCAAATATCGGCCATCTTGAGGCCGCAGCGGGAATTGCCGGTTTGACAAAGGTTCTTTTGCAAATGAAACTGAAAAAACTGTTTCCTTCCATACATGCGGAGACGTTGAATCCAAATATTGATTTTAAAGCCTCTCCCTTTTATGTACAGCGGTCATTGCAAGATTGGAAGAAACCGAAACTGCAGGAAAACGGAAAAACAGTAACTGTTCCGAGAAGAGCGGGGATCAGCTCATTCGGAGCGGGAGGAACGAATGTTCATATCATTATAGAAGAATATGAAGAAACAAACGTCTCAACAGAACATGTTGAGAACGAACCGCATATTGTCCTGTTATCTGCCAAAGACAATGAACGTCTTCTTGAGTATGCCGAAAACATGAGAGATTTTATCCAGCGTTCACTAAGTCCTGAAGTAAAGGATAAGCAGCCTGATATGAAAGAAAAGGTGTATGAAGTACTCAAACCGTTTGTTTCGGAATTGCTTCATATCCATCCGGAAGAAATTAATATTGCTGATCACCTGAGTGAATTTGGCGTAGGACCTTTGGAATTAAGCCGGATGGCGGATTTTATTAACGAAATGTTTCATATTGAACTCACGATGTATGAATTAACTGATTGCCCCTCCATTCAAGCGGTTACTGAATACTTATTGAAGGAATATGCCGGAGCGATAAGAAACCTGTTCCCGAATGAAGTGATGGAAGGCAGCCAATCGGAAAGCGTCGTTTTACGGGATCTGGCATACACTACACAATCGGGCAGAGAAGCGATGGAGGCCAGAGCGGCGATTACCGGTACCTCTCTTAAAGAAATGAAAGATAAATTATTTGAGTTTTGCCGCGGTGACAAGCAAGTTCCAGGCGTATATGTTCATCAGCAATCAGCAGATGCATTTGCTGAAAAAATGAAGGCGTTAACGGAAGGCAGAGCAGGTGAATTGTTTGTAAAGACCATTATTGAGAACGGTGAAGCGGAAAAGCTGGCTCAATTATGGGTTTGGGGGGCGGATATCGACTGGAAATCCGTTCATCAACATTTACAGCAGCCGGGTAAACGGATCTCAATTCCGACTTATCCGTTTGCAAAAGAACGTTATTGGGTTCCGTCCAGGACTGAGAAGACAGAGATCCCTCAGCATTCTTTTCAACATCACTTGCAAAAAAAATGGAGGGAGAATCCGTTTGTAAATCCATCCGAAACAAAAGAGTACGGACTGACAGTAGCATTTGTAAATCAAGACACAGAATCAATTGCCCGCTCCATTTGTTCGGATATAGATCAGGAGAATCTGATTGTCATCAAACATCACTCTTCATTTATAAAACACTCTGATCAAATGTTTGAGTGTTCTTTATTAGATGAAAACCACGCATACCACGTTATCCGTGAGATCTTCTCGGGCGGTGAGCGGCAGGTCCAAAATATATTTGATTTCTCAGATATCGGAAACCAGAGTGACAATCAGAACGGCATCCCATATGGTAAATTCTTATTTATACAAGAAATAATTAAGCGGAGTAAAAAGGAAACACCATTATCCATTTTACAAATCACCAATGGCTTGCAGGTATTTAAAGCGGAAAAACCAAAGCTGACGGGGGCAGAATCAGCGGCTTTTCTGAAAGCCCTTTCTGCGGAATACGGCTTTGTTCATGTGAAAACAATAGATATAGACAGCATGAAAGAAACGCATGAGCTGAAACAAATCTTTAAGAATGAAAGGCAATGTACCGGAGAGAATGAAGTATGCTACCGCAGCGGCGTCAGATATGTTCCGTATTTTGAAGAAGAAAGAATCCATACCGGCGGGCCTGTTTCATTTCCTGCGGATAAAGCCGTCGTGATTACCGGCGGGACAGGGGGCATTGGCAGAGCAATAGCTGAAGATTTGGTGAAACGGGGAGTGAAAAAACTCGTGCTGACGGGTACGCGTCCATTACCTTTGCGAAGTGAATGGGATCATTTGCTGAAAGAGGGCAGACAGGACGAAAAGACAGTCAGCAATATAAAACTGTTTCAAAGTTTTGAAGAGAAAGGTGTCAACTATATGTATTACAGCGGTTCTCTCACAAATGAAGAGAAGCTGCGTTCATTCTTTCACCAAGTAAGCCTTGAATTTAAAGATATAAGCGGTGTCATACACTGTGCCGGACTGCACAGCGGCGGAAATCCGGCATTTATTCATAAAAGAATGAGTGAATTTAAGACGGTGTACGGGCCGAAAGTCACTGGACTTCAGAATTTGGAGCGGATTTTTAATAATAGGCCGCTGGATTTCTTTATTCTATTTTCATCAATTGCAGCACAGTCACCCAAACTGTCGAAAGGAATGACTGATTACGCGTCTGCAAACGCATATATGGACTATTTCGCGGTTTATCATTTTCAAAAGGGGAGAACGTATTTCACGTCCATCAATTGGCCGAGCTGGAAAGAAGTCGGAATGGGTACTGTGACGAGTCCTTTATATGATGAATTGGGACTGGACTCTCTATCCACACGGGAAGGACTGGCGATTTTGTATCATGCACTGGAGAGAAAATCGGCCAATATCATTCCTATCGTGAAAAAAGGAACAGTGTTTCATGCAGACAGTCTCCTGAACATCAATAAAACCGGCGGAGCTTCGGTTCCAGTCCGAAGACAGGAGACTCCCGACACTTTTGATCATTCAGAAGGGCTTGTCAGTGAACTTTCTGCCGTATTTGCCGAGGAATTGAGCATTCCCCTTGAAAAGCTTAACCCAAATACGGATTTTCAGGAATACGGTGTGGATTCTATACTACTTGTCAGCATTATACATCGAATAGAAGCAATGATTCAGAAAAAAATTGACCCTACTGTGCTTCTTGAACACAACACGATTCATGGTCTTGCGGAATATATCGGTAAGACGGCGCCGCCGTTGAAAAAACAAGTCGAACAGACTGATTCTCAAAGCAGCAATCAGCAAGATATGCAGTCTGTGACGAGCCGAAATACAGAACCGCAGACGGCTTCCTCTGCAAAGATAGCTGTTATCGGAATCGGATGTAAGTTCCCTGGAGCGGCTGATAAAGAGGAATTTTGGGACAATCTGAGAAAAGGGAAGAATCATATTAAAGAAGTATCTGATTCCCGGTGGAATATAGAAGAAAATTACTCTCCGGTGCAGCAAAAGGGAAAAAGCATCAGCAAATGGGGAGGATTTATCAATGGAATCGGCAGCTTCGATCCGGAGTATTTCCGCATGGAAGAGGAGAAAGCCATCCAAACGGACCCGCTGATAAGACATTTCTTAGAAACGAGTGTACAGACTGTACGGGATGCCGGTTATGAAGAAACAGAATTATCGGGAAAAAAAGTCGGCGTATTTGTCGGTTCCAGAATGGGCGGCTACGGTCACAAACTGCCGAAAGAAAGCAGCAGCCACATTGTCGGGCTTAGTCAAAACTTCATTGCTTCACATGTGTCGCATTTCTTTAATTTTCACGGTCCAAGCATGGTTTCTGATACCGCTTGTTCTTCTTCATTAGTCAGCATTCATTTAGCCTGCCAAAGCATAAAAAACGGTGATTCAGAGATGGCGCTGGCAGGAGGAGCGGATCTGCTTTTGGATGAAATTCCTTACCTGATGTTAACAGAAGGAGGAGCTCTTTCGCCGGACGGTCAGTGTTTTACTTTTGATGAAAGGGCAAACGGTTTTGTACCCGGAGAGGGTTTTGGCGCTGTTCTGTTAAAACCGCTGGAGAAAGCGAAAGCTGACGGAGATCGGATATACGGTATCATTGAAGCATCAGCTATTAATAACGACGGTGCGACAATGGGAATTACGACTCCGAATCCTAAGCTTCAAGAGCAGGTTATTCAAGATGCATTTGAAAAAGCCGATATCACTCCCGGATCAGTCAGCTACGTCGAAACTCACGGCACAGGCACGATGATTGGAGATCCGATTGAGCTTCAGGCTCTGACAAAAGTATTCCGAAGAGACACAAACAAAACGCAATTTTGCGGAGTAGGAAGTGTGAAAACCAATATCGGACACTTATTAAGCGCTGCCGGAGCGGCAAGTTTCATTAAAGTGATTTTATCAATATGGCATAAGGAAATTCCGCCTACATTGAATTGTGAAACGCCAAATCCCCGCTTTGAATTTGAAAAGTCGCCTTTTTATCCGAATACAGAGCTGAGAAGCTGGAAGGATGGAAAACGGAGGGCGGGCATCAGCGCTTTCGGTTTTGGCGGAACAAACGCCCACCTTTTGGTAAGCGGCCTGGATGATTCATATCATTCCGTCAGAACTCCGCTGCCGCCTGCCGAGTTTGTCAGAAAAGAGTACTGGCCGGATTCAAATCGGAAAAAACAAATCAAACAGAATAAAAAACGGCTTCTTGAAATTATTGATGAAACAGAGTAGCACCTGCTCTGTTTCTTTACTTTGTAAAAGAAGAAAGGTTGTCGAGTTGCATGAGGTTCAGCGTATTAGTCAAACATGACGATTATATTGTTTCAGACCATGTCCTTCATCAAGTGCGTACGATACCCGGCGTAACGTATCTGGATTTAATAACACGATTTTTAGCTGAGAAAGGGATATCACCCCGAAGTTTTGAAATCAAACATGTTTTATTCCGTGAACCTGTTGCGACGTCAGTCCATTTTGATAAAAAAGTCACCTTTCAGTTTACGGAACAAGAAAACGGCTGGCTTGTTGAAACAACAAGCAGGAAATGGGTCGCTGAAAAGGCGGAAGGTGAAGCGTCAGTCAACTTGCAGGCGGAAATCATAAGAAAAAATGCGATAAACGAAAAGACAATTTCAATTGAAGAATTAAAGAAAGGGGCCGTCCGGATTTCGGATGCTGAATCCGCCTATCGTAATTTGCGCAGGGGCGGCCTGATTCATAAAGATTTTATGAAATTGGAAGGTACGGTATATGAAGGTGAAAATTATATTCTGGGAGAGGTCAGTTTAAGCGGACTTTCAAAAGAATATACAGATGACTTTTACATGCATCCCGCATTTTTGGATGGGTCTCTCAGCTTGTTGGGAATCCTTACATCAGACTTGCCGGATGAAGGAACAAATGCGTTTATCCCTATATATATTGAGACATTCCGGGCACTGCATAAAACAACTGGGTCTTGTTTTGTGTATATTAATAAAACCAGTATAACGCAGCCGCCTTCTAAAGACATTTTATATGCGGACATAGAAGTATACAGGCCTGATGGAGTGCTTGCTTTTTATTATGAGCGATTCGGTGTGAAAAGAGTCAGAAATGAAAAATCAATACAAAGGCTGGAGCATTCCCAAAAAGCTAAAGAAGTCGGCAGCGTAGCGAACAATAAAGAAATGATCAGAAATAATTTGATCCAAGAGATAGCCGGCATGATTGAAAAACCTGCTGAAACAGTGAAGAATGATATTTCCTTTTACGAGATGGGCTTGGATTCTAAACAATTATTAGACTTATCCAAAAAATTAGAACTGATGTTAGGTTCAAAGCTGTACCCGACTTTATTATTTGATTACTCCACAATCGGTGAATTGACGGAATTTCTGCAGGGGAAATACGGAGCCGACATTACAGACTCTATCTCCGATACAGTTCAGCACCAAGACAGTCATAAAACATTAACAGATGAGCTGTCATCCATTATTGGAGAGGTTACAAACACACCGCCAAATAATGCGGACAAACACCAATCTTTTTACGAACTGGGTCTTGACTCAAAACAGCTGCTGCATATATCGAAAATGCTCGAGGAAAGATTGGATACACAATTGTATCCGACATTGCTTTTTGATTATAACAATATTCATGATTTAGCGGCTTATTTAGAAGAAAAATATGATGTGCGTAATACGCCGGCCGCAGCTTTTAAAGAAAAAACGCAAACGAAAGAGCCGTCTGAAAAGCCGGTGCTTGATTCCTTGTATTTACAAAAAGAATGGATAGAATCGCCATTAAAGTCCGGAGAAGTACCTAAGGAAAATACATTGATTTTCGATTTCGACAGTTCATTGAGTGATGAAATCCGAAAGTACATCGGCAGTGAAAATGTTATTTATGCGGAAGCCGCTGCTGAATATGAAATGGTAAATGAAAAGCATTATAAAATTAATCCGGAGCAGTCTGCTCATTACACCAGACTTTTAGAAGATATGAAAAAGTCCGGAGCATTTCCGGCGTCAATCATTCATTACCTGTCAAAAAAAGCTTATACTGAGGCAGCGTTAGATTTGACTCACAGCTTTTATTCAATCCTTTATTTAAGCAAAGCATTGATCCGTCAAAAAACAAAAGAAAACATCAACATTTTGTACGTACATGACAAGGGTCAATATACAAATCCGGTTTACGCCGCGATTGGAGGCTTTTTTAAAACGCTGAATGCGGAGCAGCCGAATATAAAGTGTAAAACGGTTGAGATTTCTTCAAGACAAACCATTGAAAAAGCACCTTTGCTTCTCAATGAATTAAGTGCCGGACATCATCAGGCTGTGAAATATGACAGCGATCAAAAAAGGCGGGTGACAGCATATAAAGACGCTTCGCCGCAAACAGGACAAAAGGCCGCCAAGTTTGCAAAAAACGGGGTGTATCTCATCATCGGAGGATTAAGCGGCATCGGCTGGATTATTTCAGCGTTTCTTTATGCAAATCACGGAGCCAGCGTTATCATTGCCGGGCGATCGAAAATGACAGCAGACATGGAAGAAAAATTAGACAGCATCCGATATGACGGGGCAAGCATTTCTTATATCCAGGCTGACATGTCAGATAAGCAGCAGGTCATCAAGTTAGCGGAAAAAATTCATGCTGATTATTCCGAAGTCAACGGGGTCATTTACAGTGCAGGCGTGTTAAAAGACTCTCTCATTATGAATAAAACAGACGCGGAAGCTCAAGCGGTGCTGCAATCAAAGGTCAATGGTGTGATTCATTTGGATGAAGCGCTCAGAGATATGCCTTTAGACTTTTTTGTTTTGTTTTCTTCCATCTCCTCAGAAATCGGAAGTCTGGGTCAAGCCGATTACGCCTACGCCAATCGTTTTCTGGAGCATTTTGCCGAGTGGAGGGAATGTATGAGAAAGGCGGGGGGAAGATCAGGAAAAACCATCGCTGTAAATTGGCCTTTCTGGAAAGACGGAGGCATGTCAGTTGATCCCGGCATTCAAGACATTATGAAAACGGAGTACGGACTTCACCCATTAGAAAATACTGCCGGAATCAAAGCTTTTGAACACTCGCTTCTCGGCCAAGGCCACCAGCTGATCGTGTTATACGGAGAAAAAGAAAAAATACAAAACGATTTCAAGCCGTTATCCGCCCGTTCAGCACCGCCTCTGGTAAGAGATTCAGCGATTGCAGCCGATTTTGATGCTTCGTCAGTCGTTACGGGAGAAGCTGAAAGTCCTTTCCGGATACTCGGCACAGCTTCCAATCGTCATCTCGACGATTATTTGCATTATTGGAGCAGACTGAAGAAAGGAGCCCTTCAGCACGATCAAAGCGATGCCGCAAAAAAACTTATCGCTTTTTACCAGACAGAAGAAACGGAAACCGTTCATTTTCTGGCAAACACAGAAAATGCCCGGCATATGGAAATATTGATGAGCGGTAAGGGTGAAACAATTTTACTGATTTGCGGTTTTGCTACCACTGCTTACATGTGGAAAGAACAAATGAAGGAGTGGGCAGATCAATTTAATGTAATTGTCATACACACACCGGGTTACGGGCTGAGTGAGGGGAGCGCCGATTTTACACTGAGCGGGCTGGCTCAGACTTTTATCGAAGTGCTGAACGAGATAGGGGTTGCTTGGCCGATCCACATTGCGGCAGCTTCTTGGGGAGGCATGATAGGGCAGAGGATAGCCTATGAATACCCTGAAAAAGTAAAAACACTCATTCTTTCCGGAAGTTACACCGCATACGAAGAAGACCCTGAAAGCAGTGTCGAGGAAAAACTGAAAAATGATTTTATAGCTATAGGAAAGTCGCATGAATATGAAAGTTTATACAGTAATCAATTCTTAAATGCTTCTATTGAACGTTTTATGAAGATACATCAACAAGAAGGCTATTCTACAATCGGCTTTTTAAAAGACATTCATACAAGAACGCTTATCCTTACGGGTGAGAAGGAAAGCGTAGTTGATCAGAAAGAAACAAAAAGGCTGCAGAACCTGCTGAGTAATGCAGAATTAAAGAAAATTAAGGGAGCGGGGCATCTTCCGAACATTACACATCCGGAAGAATTTAATAAAGCGGTGTCAGAATTCATCAAGAAATCAGTAAGTAAGGGATGAAAACGATACATACAGTACAGGGGGAGAAAACAATGAAACAAACATTAAGCAATCCGGCATTTGATATGAAACAAATTAACGCTCTTAACGGCCATTATCAGACGATGATAGACAATGGAGATCTGCAATGTGCGAGTTATATGATGTCAAGAGGAGGTGAGGTTTTTGCAGCTGAGTCGTTAGGGGAATTTACCGGCGGACAAAAAGAAAAGCAAACATTTCAGCTTGATACCATCAGAGAAATCGGTTCTTTGACAAAAGTGTTTACCGCTGTAGCAGTCATGCAGCTCGTCGAAAAAGGTTTGCTCGATCTGAAAATGCCGGTCAAGCTCATTTTGCCAGCGTTTGATAAACCGGGTTTCGGAGAAATTAAAATTTTGCACCTTTTGACTCATACGGCGGGATTAAGTTTTGAGCTGGATATTCAAAAGGCTGAAGGCATTGACTTAACGAATGAGGAAGAATGGATAAACTATCTGGTCAGTACGCCTTTGGAGTACGGAGTGGATGAAGCATGGAACTATTCCAGAACCGGCTTTGTTATACTTGGCATCATTATTTCAAAAGTAACAGGCGTATCCTACGAACAGTATGTAACAAAGCATATTATTGAAGCGCTCGGATTAGAAAGAACGTATTTTTATGTGCCTGATGCTTTAAAAGAAGAAGTTTGTGTGATCAATGAGCACGAGTGCGTACAGCTGGAAAAAAGTCATCACCCGTATTTTCCGAATAAAGCGACAAGCGGTCTGTACTCTTCATTGCGAGATATTTGGAAGTTAGCTGAAATGTTTAGAAATAAAGGCAGATTGAAAGATAAGAAGCTGCTTGGAAGAAAAACAGTCGAAGCGATGCTGAGAAATCAAATAAAGCCCGGTCTTCCTTTTTACTTCTTCGGAGCGCCCAGAGAGGAAGGCGGCTTTGGTTTAGGCATTAATTTGTGGCCGGCCGGTGACCATTATTTCATGACAGAAGGCACCTTCTCACATCTTGGAATGGGTTGGTGCGGCATGTTTTCTGATCCAGCCGAAGATTTTACGTATGTATTTTTCACTCCGATTTCCGAGTTTCACCCTCATGCCGTGCTGACGCCGCTGAATATCGTGTGGGCGGGTATTGAATAATTAGACAAAAGCATCGTCCCGTCTGTTCGGCAGGCGGGACGATTGCTAACTGCCCGTTTTTATCCCGCGGCATCTTTTCAAAGCCCGCCCCGAAGTTAAATAACTTAATTTACTCTTTGTAATTTTTTTTAATTATAGTACAGTAGAGCATTTTTATAATACAGTTTAAAGTCTTTTATAGTACAGTTTGGCGCAATATGATCTTATGTTTTATAAGCGGTTTCAAAATGAGGTTATAAATAATTGACGGCTTTGTTTAATTACTGTAAACTATGGTTGTTGATCATATTGTACTAATAAAAAATCTTTTTTTATTAGTACAGTTTAAACGTCATTATCTTTGCTTAAGCGCTATGTGAATTTCTGAATGATTAATTTTAGAATTGCAGAGCATGATAAGACTGTTTTTAATACGGATGGCTAAACGGTATCCTAACCCTGTTAAATCAAAAGAAGAGGTGGTTTAAAAAATGGCTGCAAAGACAAAAACTTCAATTGTTGATAGCAAAAAACAATTTGATGCTATTAATAAGCAGTTTGAAACGTTCCAAATTTTAAATGCTGAAGGAGAAGTCGTAAATAAAGACGCAATGCCTGATCTTTCAGATGATCAGTTAAAGGAATTAATGAGAAGAATGGTGTATATCCGCATTTTAGACCAGCGTTCAATTTCTCTTTCCCGTCAAGGACGTTTAGGTTTCTATGCACCGACAGCGGGCCAGGAAGCTTCTCAAATTGCATCACACTTCGCGCTTGAACAGGACGACTTTATCCTTCCGGGTTATCGTGACGTTCCTCAGCTGATTTGGCACGGTCTTCCTTTACACCAGGCATTCCTGTTCTCAAGAGGCCATTTTAAAGGTAATCAGATGCCTGAGGGAGTAAATGCTTTATCACCTCAAATTATTATTGGTGCTCAAATTATCCAAACCGCAGGTGTAGCTTTAGGTCTTAAAAAGCGCGGTAAAAAAGCGGTAGCTATTACTTACACTGGTGACGGCGGAGCTTCTCAAGGTGACTTCTATGAAGGAATGAACTTTGCCGGAGCATTTAAAGCGCCAGCGATCTTCGTTGTTCAGAATAACCGCTATGCGATTTCAACTCCTGTAGAAAAGCAATCATCCGCACAGACAATTGCCCAAAAAGCAGTTGCCGTCGGTATTACAGGTGTTCAAGTAGACGGAATGGATGCACTAGCCGTTTATGCTGCAACCGCAGAAGCACGCCAGCGCGCAATTAACGGTGAAGGTCCGACTCTGATTGAAACTCTTACATTCCGTTACGGACCTCATACAATGTCCGGTGACGATCCGACTAAATATCGTACGAAAGAAATAGAAAATGAATGGGAGCAAAAAGACCCGCTCGTACGTTTCCGCAAGTTCTTGGAAAACAAAGGACTATGGTCTGAAGAAGAAGAGAACAAAGTGATTGAACAGGCCAAAGAAGAAATCAAACAAGCTATCAAAAAGGCTGACGGCGAATCAAAACCGAAAGTAACAGAGCTGATTGAGAATATGTTTGAAGAGCCGACGTTCAACTTGAAAGAACAACTTGAAATTTACAAAGCGAAGGAGTCGAAGTAAGCCATGGCGCAAATGACAATGATTCAAGCGATCACTGATGCGTTACGCACAGAACTGAAAAACAATGAAAACGTTCTGCTTTTCGGGGAAGATGTAGGCGTTGCCGGAGGCGTATTCCGTGCAACTGAAGGCCTTCAAAAAGAATTCGGTGAGGACCGCGTATTTGACACGCCGCTTGCTGAATCCGGTATCGGCGGTCTGGCTCTCGGTTTAGGCCTGCAAGATTACCGTCCTGTTATGGAAATCCAATTCTTCGGATTCGTATATGAAGTAATGGATTCAATCTCAGGACAAATGGCTCGTCTCCGCTACCGTTCCGGCGGACGCTGGACTTCTCCGGTGACAATCCGTTCTCCATTCGGCGGAGGGGTTCATACACCTGAACTTCACGCTGACAGTTTGGAAGGCCTTATCGCTCAGCAGCCGGGTATTAAAGTTGTTATCCCTTCCACTCCTTACGATGCAAAAGGACTGCTGATTGCCTCTATCAGAGACAATGATCCGGTTGTTTTCTTAGAGCATATGAAACTTTACCGTTCTTTCCGTCAGGAAGTTCCTGAGGAGGAATACACAATTGAGCTTGGCAAAGCTGATGTGAAACGCGAAGGTACTGACCTTTCTATCATCACATACGGCGCGATGGTTCATGAGTCGCTTAAGGCTGCTGAAGAGCTTGAAAAAGAAGGCGTTTCTGCTGAAGTTATCGACCTTCGCACTGTAAGTCCGCTTGATATTGATACGATTATTGCTTCTGTTGAAAAAACAGGCCGCGCAATTGTCGTGCAAGAAGCTCAAAAACAAGCCGGCATCGCTGCCAACGTTGTAGCTGAAATCAATGACCGCGCGATTCTGAGCCTGGAAGCTCCGGTTCTGCGTGTTGCGGCGCCTGATACAGTATTTCCTTTCTCGCTTGCTGAGAGCGTATGGCTTCCAAACCATAAAGACGTTCTTGAAACTGCGAAAAAAGTTCTTGAATTTTAATCAGGCATCATAAAAGACGGTAAAGAGAGTCCTTTTCTCTTATATGAAGGAGTCTGTTTACTAGGTTCAATGCTTGCGAATGCATAACTAAAATTTGCTTAATCAACTAGGAGGTCGAAAACTGTGGCATTTGAATTTAAACTTCCGGATATCGGGGAAGGTATCCACGAAGGCGAAATCGTAAAATGGTTTGTTAAGCCGAACGACGAGGTAGAAGAAGACGATGTTCTGGCTGAAGTGCAAAATGATAAAGCAGTGGTAGAAATTCCTTCACCTGTTAAAGGAAAAGTATTAGAATTAAAAGTTGAAGAGGGAACAGTTGCAACTGTTGGACAAACGATTATTACGTTTGACGCACCTGGTTACGAAGATCTTCAATTTAAAGGAAGCCATGATTCAGGAGAGGCGAAAACTGAGGCTCAAGTTCAGTCGTCTGCTGAAGCAGGGCAGGATATCTCTAAAGAAGAGACTCCTAAAGAGCCTGCAAAAGAAACCGGCGCAGGACAGCAGGACCAAGCGGAAGCTGATCCGAACAAACGCGTGATCGCCATGCCTTCCGTACGCAAATATGCCCGTGAAAAAGGCGTGGATATCCGTAAAGTAACAGGTTCAGGCAATAACGGACGTGTTGTAAAAGAAGATATCGACAGCTTTGCAAATGGAGGAGCGGCTCAAGAAGCGGCACCGCAAGAAACAGCTGCACCTCAGGAAACAGCTAAACCTGCAGCGGCTCAGGCTCCTGAAGGCGAATTCCCTGAAACACGCGAAAAAATGAGCGGTATCCGTAAAGCGATCGCGAAAGCAATGGTGAACTCTAAGCATACTGCACCGCACGTAACTCTTATGGATGAAGTTGACGTAACAAATCTTGTTGCTCACCGCAAACAGTTCAAACAAGTTGCTGCTGATCAAGGCATCAAGCTGACTTATCTGCCTTACGTCGTCAAAGCATTAACATCCGCTTTGAAAAAATTCCCTGTTTTAAACACATCTATTGATGATAAAACAGATGAAGTGATCCAAAAACATTACTTCAACATCGGAATTGCAGCGGATACCGAAAAAGGCCTGCTTGTGCCGGTAGTGAAAAATGCCGACCGTAAAGCCGTTTTCGAAATCTCTGATGAAATCAACAGCCTTGCTACAAAAGCGCGTGAAGGCAAGCTTGCACCTGCGGAAATGAAAGGCGCTTCTTGCACGATCACAAATATCGGTTCTGCCGGAGGCCAATGGTTCACACCGGTTATCAACCATCCAGAGGTTGCGATTCTCGGTATCGGCCGTATTGCTGAAAAAGCAATCGTCCGTGACGGTGAAATTGTAGCTGCTCCTGTCTTAGCTCTTTCTCTCAGCTTTGACCACCGTATGATTGACGGAGCAACTGCACAAAATGCGTTAAACCACATCAAGCGTTTACTGAACGATCCACAACTTATTTTAATGGAGGCGTAATGTTATGGTAGTAGGAGATTTCCCTATTGAAACAGATACTCTTGTGATTGGTGCGGGACCCGGCGGCTATGTAGCTGCCATCCGCGCTGCTCAGCTTGGACAAAAAGTAACAGTCGTTGAAAAAGCAACTCTTGGAGGCGTTTGTCTGAACGTCGGCTGTATTCCTTCAAAAGCGCTCATCAATGCAGGCCATCGTTACGAGAATGCAAAACATTCAGATGACATGGGGATCACTGCTGAGAACGTAACGGTTGACTTTACAAAAGTCCAAGAATGGAAAGCTTCTGTTGTAAATAAGCTTACCGGCGGTGTTGCAGGTCTTTTAAAAGGAAATAAAGTGGACGTTATAAAAGGGGAAGCTTATTTCGTAGACAGCAACTCTGTCCGCGTAATGGATGAGAACTCTGCGCAAACATACACATTTAAAAACGCAATCATTGCTACCGGTTCTCGCCCTATCGAATTGCCAAACTTCAAATATAGCGAACGCGTTCTGAACTCTACAGGCGCACTTGCGCTTAAAGAAATTCCGAAAAAGCTCGTTGTTATCGGCGGCGGATATATCGGTACTGAGCTTGGAACAGCGTATGCGAACTTCGGAACTGAATTGGTTATTTTAGAAGGCGGAGATGAAATTCTTCCTGGCTTCGAAAAACAAATGAGTTCTCTCGTTACCCGCAGACTGAAGAAAAAAGGCAACGTTGAAATCCATACAAGCGCCATGGCTAAAGGCGTTGAGGAAAGACCTGACGGCGTAACAGTTACATTCGAAGTAAAAGGCGAAGAAAAAACGGTTGATGCTGATTACGTATTAATCACTGTCGGACGCCGTCCGAACACTGATGAGCTCGGCCTTGAGCAAGTCGGTATCGAAATGACTGACCGCGGTGTCATTAAAACAGACAAGCAGTGCCGCACAAACGTACCGAACATTTACGCAATCGGTGACATCATTGACGGACCTCCATTGGCTCACAAAGCGTCTTACGAAGGTAAAATCGCTGCCGAAGCTATTTCAGGAGAGCCGGCTGAAATCGATTACCTCGGTATTCCGGCGGTTGTATTCTCTGAGCCTGAACTGGCTTCTGTCGGTTACACTGAAGCACAGGCGAAAGAAGAAGGCATTGAAGTCGTTGCAGCTAAGTTCCCGTTTGCAGCAAACGGACGTGCGCTGTCTCTTAACGAAACTGACGGCTTCATGAAGCTGATCACTCGTAAAGAAGACGGTCTTGTAATCGGTGCGCAAATTGCCGGCGCAAGCGCTTCTGACATGATTTCTGAATTGAGCCTGGCGATCGAAGGCGGAATGACTGCTGAAGATATCGCAATGACAATTCACGCTCACCCGACATTGGGCGAAATCACTATGGAAGCTGCCGAAGTAGCAATCGGAAGCCCGATCCATATCGTAAAATAATAATGTAACAAAGAAACAGCCCCCGTTTGTAAAAGCGGGGGCTGTTTTTATTGTGCAAGCACATGCTGCATAGGTTTGATGATATCCTCTTTTTTCTTTACGGATCCCTCAATCTTCATGACCACATGCCGATGATTGATCACCATCAGCGCAGGGAACGTGTTGATTTCCTCTTCCCATCCCTTTCTGTTGTCATAAACCTTCATTTGATCGACATGATGGGGATATTTCTTTTCTAAATCAAGAATCGCATCGTAATAAGGCACTTCTTTATCTATATGATTTTCATCGGAAAAAAACAAGATTTGAGTGTGATGAATGCTGTCGATCCGGTTTTTTGTGAATGGACTGACAGTAGAAACCGAACAGCTTGACAGAACGAACAGCATCAAAAAAAAGGGAATCACCGTACGGTAGCGCATCTATCTTACTCCTCTGTTTTATATAATATATTGGTTCATCCATTTATAAGGACTATATCAAGTGTATCACGAGAGGTGAAAAACCTAAGGCTTGTTACTGAATTGTTATATAATTGAAACCGTTTTTAATGAAGAAATAATACGTGTGACAACTTGCGCAGCCGATGTGTAAAAAAGGCACATTGTTTTTCGTGAGAGCGCTGTTTTTTCGTTATACTGGGAGCAAAACCATATCAGGAGGGATTGTCATGTATAAAGCCGCTGCAGCCGTCATATGTATGTGCTTACTTGCCGGCTGCCAATCAAATGAAAAGATGCAAACAAACAAACCCCATTCTCAAGCCGCGGCCAATCATGCCAAACGGGAAAACCACCATACAAAAGAGGAAAAACAGAAAAAACAGAAGGCGGAGCCCCGTTACTATATCAATCCGAAAAGCTTTTCTGTGGAAAAAATGGATGAACAGAAAGAGAAAAAACCGATCGCATTGGTAACGATCGATGACGCGCCTGATCAGCATGCCGCTGAGATTGCGGACAAACTGCACGATCTCAATGCGTCAGCGATCTTTTTTGTAAACGGACATTTTTTGAAAAAAGATGAAAATAAGAAAGCGCTTAAGCATATTCATGAGTTAGGTTTTATGATCGGTAATCATACAATGACTCATCAAAACTTAAAAGATCTTTCCGAGCAAAAACAACGGGAAGAAATCATTGGCGTCAATAAAGCGGTTGAAAAGGTAATAGGAGAGAAACCCGCATTTTTCAGGGCGCCTTTCGGAAGCAATACGGACTACAGTGACAGACTTATAAAAAAAGAAGGTATGGTGAAAATGAACTGGACCTTCGGGTATGATTGGGATCAGAAATATCAATCCAAAAAAGCGCTTACCGATATCACACTGAACAGTCCTTATCTGCGGGACGGGGCCAACATATTGATGCATGACCGGAAATGGACGGCGGAAGCCATGCCGGACATTGTAAAAGGATTGCGTCATAAAGGATATACTGTGATTGACCCTCGAGCTATAAAAAGACCGTAAAAAATAAATGTGTTATACAATTTATCAGTTGACATATTAAATGTGACATAATAATATAATAACAACAAGTAAAAATTAAGCGTTTTCAAATTCTGAGAAATGGGGAATGACAGATGGGTACAATTGTTTGCCAAGACTGTAACGAAGCGATTCATTACTTTGAGGATGAGAAGGTCACGACGTTATACGGAACATGCTGCGGACAATGCCAGTGTCATCTTGAAGAAGAGTAAAAAGCGTAAAAAGGCCCGAAACGATTTCGTTTCGGGCTTCTTTATGTTTATTGGATGGCTTTTTGCTCTTTGATGACTCTGATCATTTCAAGCGTTGCATCTTCGGGACCCTGCACAGGAAGGCCGGCGTCCAAGTTTTTAAAAATGTAGCTGATATTTTCTTCAGTAATGATCTCACCCGGAATAAAGATCGGAATTCCCGGCGGGTACACCATGACAAACTCTGCGATGATCCGTCCTGCGGATTCTTTTAACGGAATGACTTCCGTATTTGCGTAAAACGCGTCTCTTGGCGTCATCGCTAGCAGAGGAATTTCAGGAAGCAGAACTTCGGTTTGCTGATGAGCATAGTCATTGTCGGAAGCCTGCTTTGAAATGTCTGTAAGCGCGCTTACAAGACGGTCGGCATCTCCCGCTCTGTCGCCGGGGGTGAAAATACATAAAATATTATACAAATCGGACAGCTCGACTTCGATATTATATGATTCGCGGAGCCATTTTTCAACGTCATGACCCGTCAGTCCGAGGTTTTTGACCGAAATGATTAATTTAGTCGGATCATAACTGAATGCAGCTTTAGACCCTGTGATTTCTTCGCCGACACAGCGGATGCCTTCAATTTGATTGAGGCGTTTCCGTGTCTGATCCGCCAGCAGAATCGTATCTTCAAGAAGGTCGCGGCCTTCTGTAGCGAGGCGTTTTCTTGCGACATCCAGTGAAGCCAGAAGCAGATAGGATGTTGACGTTGTCGTCAGCATGCTTAAAATCGACTGTACTCTTTCTTTGGAAACAAGACCTTCTCTCACATTTAAAATGGAGCTCTGCGTCAGGGAGCCTCCCAATTTGTGCACGCTTGTGGCTGCCATATCAGCGCCCGCCTGCATGGCGGACAGAGGAAGCTTATCATGAAAATGAATATGCACGCCGTGCGCTTCATCGACAAGCACAGGCACATCGAAAGAATGCGCGAGCTTTACAATGCTGCTCAAGTCAGCTGCCACACCGAAGTACGTCGGATTTATGACAAGCAGGCCTTTTGCGTCAGGGTGCTCCGTCAAAGCCCGCTCGGCGGACTCAAGCGTAATGCCGTGAGAAATTCCGAGCTCATCGTCAATTTCCGGGTGAATAAAAATCGGCACCGCTCCGGAAAATACAATGGCCGACATAATGGATTTATGAACGTTTCTAGGGATGATGATTTTATCTCCGGGTCCGCATACGGCCATGACCATCGTCATAATGGCGCCGCTCGTCCCTTGTACGGAAAAGAAGGTATGGTCTGCGCCGAATGCTCGAGCGGCCAGATCCTGGGCTTCTTTAATGATGCCCTTTGGCGCATGTAAATCATCCAGGGGCTCGATATTAATTAAATCTATGCTTAACGCGTTTTCTCCGATAAATTGTCTGAATTCCGGATCCATTCCCGCGCCTTTTTTATGGCCCGGAATGTGGAATTGGACAGGCTGTCTGTCCGCGTGCTTTTTCAGTCCGCTGTACAGGGGTGTTTCATGTTGCGGCAATTGTTTTCCCACCTTTATCATAATACCTACGGATTAGTTTGTATTACATTCAGTTTTATTACCCGTTTTTTAAACGTAAAACAAATGAATTATATTATGAACTTGAAAGAAAGTAAAGAACAATTTATGATCTATGGAAGATGCTTATTTTGAGCATGATTATAAAGGAGTGAAGACATTTGGAATATCAATATCCGATGAATGAGGACTGGACGACAGAGGAGGCCGTGGATGTCATTGCTTTTTTTCAGCAGGTGGAAAACGCCTATGAAAAAGGAGCTGACCGAGACAGACTTCTGAATGCGTACCGCCGCTTTAAAGAAATCGTTCCCGGGAAAGCGGAGGAAAAGAAAATCTGCAGCCAATTTGAAGCTGACAGCACCTATTCCCCTTATCGGACTGTGAAACAGGCGAAACAATCAGATCAAGCGATTATCAAAATGTAGACAAAGCGAGCCGGCAATCGGCCCGCTTTTTATTTTATGAGACTTTCTGAGTCAGTGTGTATAAAAAGGAAAGCTTCCTAAAAGCATCTTCAATGGTTTGCAGGAATTCATTGTTGTTCATGTTGATCACGTCTTCTTTTTGCAGCTGAATGCCGCACAAAAGCTCTGCTTTTTTCACTGTCTGCAGGCGTTCAAATAATGTTTTCAGCTGCTCCTGATCCATGTCGGACTGCTTGTACGCCCCTGGCTTCGTATGATCCGGCGACCATACAAAATGACCGGGAATCTGTTTTGTGATGTCCTCCTGCTTCGCTTCCAGCAATCTGCCGTATTCCTCTTTTATCGGAGATTCATAAATGATGGCAAACCATACAAACATATGGGTGTCCCATAAACCGATCTGAAAGTGAGGGAGTTTCTTATACCCGCGTTTGCTGTTGGCAAAGGCAACCCAGCTGTCAGCCGGCGGGTTGACAGATCTTCTCGCGTGCTTGGCGACATGCGGAAACATTTCATCGCCTGTCAATGCTGACAATGTCGGTGCGAAATGCTCTCCTAACAAGGTCAGCTTCGGGCGGACTTGTTCTTTTAACACCTCCATGCGCGGATCTAAACCTTCTATTGTAAATGTATCGAAGTCTTCTTTTGTAAAACGCATCTGAGTCATCTTTTTCCTCCTTATCGTAAGTATTCATATTTTACCACAGCCGCCGCCGGCCGCAAAAACATTGAGAACGTTTGAGCCGAGAGGATTGGTGGTAAAAAACGAATAGGTAAACACACAATTTTAAGAATGTTGTTACAGCCGAATATAAGTTTCCATACGATATAAGAAGTATCATTAATAAATTGGAAAAATGGGATGCTTTTTTAACAAATGATCTCTGGAAGGGGCGAAAGACAATGAGGCAAGTGGTGAAGGAAGGATTCAGGGAGGAAAAAAATAACCGTGTAGCTGTCTGGAGACTAGAGGTTGATTATGAATTGGCAACCCTGTATGAGGCCATGCAAAAAGAGAATGCAGATCAAATCGATCTTAGCAAAAGAAAACTGGAACGTCTCAGAAAAGAATGGATTCGGCTTAACGGATAAAGAATAGTAAAAACGAACCGCAGGAAATGGTTCGTTTTTACGTGAGAAGGCATTTTTTTCATTTTCCTTGCTTTTTCATCGCCTTTATCAGTATGCTATAGAATAAGCTATACATAGAAAAGAGGTACACGGTATGACAAATTGGACGGAAATTGATGATATCGCAAAACAATGGGTAAAAGAAGCCGGAACGAGAATCAGACAATCCATGCAGGAAAGCTTGACGATTGAAACAAAATCAAATCCGAATGATTTAGTCACAAATATTGATAAAGAGACGGAACGCTTTTTCATTGACCGTATACAGGGAACTTTTCCCGGACACCGGATTCTCGGAGAAGAAGGGCAGGGAGATAAGCTCCGCTCCCTTGACGGAATCGTCTGGATCATTGATCCGATTGACGGAACGATGAATTTTGTCCATCAAAAGCGGCATTTCGCGATCTCCATCGGCATCTTTGAAGACGGAAAAGGCAAAATCGGCTTAATTTATGATGTGATGCAGGACGAGCTGTATCACGCATTCAGCGGAAAAGGGGCTTATCTGAACGACACGCCGCTTGCTCCTTTAAAAGAAGCTTCCATTGAAGAAGCCATTATTGCAATCAATGCCACATGGGTGACGGAAAACAGAAGGATTGACCCGAGTATTTTGGCGCCGCTCGTAAAACGGGTCAGAGGAACGCGTTCCTACGGTTCGGCGGCACTTGAGCTGGCCAGTGTTGCGGCCGGCCGCATTGACGCATACATTACGATGAGGCTCGCGCCGTGGGATTACGCTGCCGGCTGCGTGCTGCTGAACGAAGTCGGGGGCATTTACACGACCACAGACGGCGAACCGTTTACGTTTTTAGACAACCACAGCGTGCTTGCGGGCAATCCGGCAATACATAAAATTATCTTTGACGACTATTTACATGCTGACAGGTAGAGATTTTGAAGAAGAAGATCTCGGGTTTCTGGAGCAGCTGGCGGCTGCACACCCGGTGTGGAAAAACGAAGAGTTCGGAACAAAAAATGCGGCGGAGTTTATGCTTGCATACTCCATGTACAATGGAACGTGGCTCGTATGGGAGATTGACGGCGCTCCTGCCGCCGTCAGTTTTCATTTGGAATGGGCGCCTTCAAACGGAAAACCGTGGCTCGGAACCGTGGCCGTCGCTCCGGAGGCAAAAGAGAAAGGAATCGGACGCGCGGTCATTGAAAAGATTGCGGGCCGGCTGAGAGGGGAGCATAAAGCGATGTTTTCAGCCGTTCCCCTGGACAGGCAGGAATGGGTTTTGTTTTTAAGCCAATGCGGCTTTGAACAGCTTAAGCTTGAAAAAGACGATCGGGAAAAGACATATATGATCATGGTGAAGCCATTGTGAAATGTTTCAGATATAAAAAAGAGACCGGATTTCTCCGGTCTCTTTTCTTGTTTACAAGCCGACCGCATTCCAGGCCGCTTCTACGCTTGCAGCGTCTTGAGAGCCGTAAAGGTCCCGCGCTGATTGAATCAAAGCTGCTTTTGCATCTTTAAAGTTTGATGACGGAGTGAGATATACCGTTAGTGCGCGATAGTAAATCTGCTCCGCTTTTTTCACGCCGATTTTTGTAATCGTGTTGTAAGCGGCTTTGTTCGGAATTCCGCTGTTTGTATGCACGCCGCCGTAGTCGCCGGCATCAGTGTTCGGAAGGTTTTGATAATTTTTGTAATGGTCGGGCTGTCCGTATTTTGTCGGAGTGGATAAACTGCGGAGAGCCGGCTGGCTGACCGTAATATCTTCACCGATATCCCAGTCCTCAGTATCGTTGAAGTATCCGAATACATCAGAGAAGGATTCGTTTAAAGCGCCCGGCTGATTTTCATAGTTCAGGTTGGCTGTTTCCTGTGTAACACCGTGTGTCATTTCATGGGCCGTTACGTCCATTGAACCGGAAAGAGGCGAGAAGAATGAGCCGTCACCGTCACCGTAAATCATTTGGTCGCCGATCCAGGCCGCGTTATTGTATTTGCTGCCGTAATGAACAGAAGATACGATTTTGCCGCCTTTATTGTCGTAGCTGTTGCGTTTAAACGTCTGATAGAAATAATCGTACACTTTGCCGAGATTGTAATGCGCATCAACGGCAGCGCGCTGAGAAGAAGTTGTGAACTGGTTGGTAGTGCTTGATACGAGCGTGCCCGGCAGGTTATACTGTCGGTTTTGCAGATCGTACGTAATAATTTGCGTTCCGGTAGGTTTAGAAAGATCGCGCATTACATATTTGCCGCTTTCAGAAGAAATATTTAATGAGACCGTTTTTCCTTTAAGAGTCGTACCTGTTCCGGTTGCAGCGGCATGCTCCACTTTGTTTTGCTTTTTCAGGACTTTCCCTGTCTCCGCATCAACGGTTACTTCCCAGTTAGCTGGTTCCGGTTCGATGTAGCGGATGGTTACATCATAGGCGAGGCGGTATTTACCGTCTTTTGTGGCCGCTGCTTTCAGCTCGGCTTTGTTTTTGTTTGCAACGTTGCCGTTAGAGACGGCTTCAGGTGATTTGCCGATTGCTTTAAAAGCATGATCCAGCGCCTGATTTGCAGATAATTTTTTGCTGTTTGCCGTTTTGGCAGAAGCATCGTTGTTTAATTCACCGTTAATCGCATAGACATTGTTGGATTTATCGACGTGAATAATGACTTGCGAGTCTTTCACAGGCACACCGTTAACGACAGGCACATAACGGAAGTGCTTGTAGCCGAGATCATCAGTCGTGTGGTCAATCAGCTTCAGTCTCTCGGAAGGGTTGCCTTTGAAGACTTTGCCGTTTTGTTTCAAGTATTGCTTGATTGCTTTGTCACTGACTGAAGGCAATTCAGATTGCACCAAAGAATGCTTCGGCACAAAGTTCGTCAGGTTTTCTTTAAGCTGAGGATTCTCAGCGGCCTGAACACCCGGAAGACTGATAGTTAAACTCATAAAGGAAGCGGCGACAGCAACAGACAATTTCTTACCTAAACCCACAATAAATCCCCCTTTTTGAAAATAATGAAAACTTATATTGTTATAATAAACCAGCATTCTCTCATTCTGCAATATAAAACTAGACTCCGCTGATGAATTGATAGAATCGTCCCGGAAAGGCTTCCGGCGGCCGGCATCGGGGGATAAGCCGAGAGGCACGTGTTGAATCAGACATGAGTCGAATGATGCGATTTATTCTGAAAAAAATGACAAATGAAGTCGGGAAAAATGATAGGGGAAAAATGTTCCGATCTGTAAAACTTTTTTTATAGCCGTTTGTCTAAACGGGTGAGGCCTTAATAAACGAAAAGGATTGTTTCAGATGTCAGAGATTTTCAGTCATTTTATTCAGCATTTCGACAGGTATTTCAAGAGCTGTCTTACGAAGAGATTGCTGATGTTTTGGACTGGAGTCTTTCGAAGGTGAAGAGCACCCTGTACAGGGCGAGAATGCAGCTGAAACAGCACTTGGCGGAAAAAAGGAAGGACGGACAGATATGACTTGCTGTTTAGTGAGAGATTTACTCCCTTTATATATTGAAGGCGATTGTGAAACAGAAACGGAGCGATTTATTTCCCGTCATCTTGAATCATGCGGTAAGTGCGGGAGTTTATATCATATGATGAAGGAGCCGCTTGACCTCGGCAGCCCTGAGATGAAGGCGCCAGCCTGTTATGCAGAAGAAGAAAGGCGGTTTAAGGAACGGTATTACGGGAAGCTGCTGATAAAAGCAGCCTGTTTGTTCGGTGCTGTTTTCTTTATCATGTTGATCCTTAAACTGCTGATTTAAAAAAACGCCCGGCTGAATGACCGGGCGTTTTAATCCGTTTACTCAGCCGGATGAAAGGCTGTATAAATGCCTTCAAGCAATTCCTGGGGCAGTGAATTAAAGAATCCGGCACACAGCTTTGCTTCTTTTTTTCCTGCTCCTGCTTTTTCAGCAAGTTCCTGATCAAATGTATACACACCGTCTTCTTCAATCAGCGCAGATTGAAGGATATGAAGACTTTGGGAAAAAGCGGTGAACAGCTGATCAACGATAAGGGCCTCTTTTTCCGTAAAGCCAAGCTCCACCGCTTTTTCTTTATTAAATGTATATTCGCCGTCCGTTTTCTCAATACATTGGGAAAGTACGGTTAAAAATTCGGTTGAACTGTCCCACAGCTTTTGAATGATCTGGGCTTGTTCTTGATCTAATCCCAATTCAACCGCTTTTTTACCGTCAAAATAATAGACACCGTCTTTTTCGTAAATCGATTGGCTGATGATGTCTAAAAGCTTTGCCGCGTCTTCCGGTGTTTTCTCTGCGGAAGCCTCCAGGGCATGCGGTTCATTTGCCTGAATCGTTTTTGCGCCGGCAGAATCAAGCGGACTGAATGCAAGCAAGGCGGCTGAGGCGGTTGCGGCGGCAGTTACAGCGGTTTTCTTCAAAAAAGATGTTTTCATTTCGTTCTCTCCTTGTCATGTGTATTTGCTTACAGCCACAAGTATAAAAAGACAATGATGGAATTGAAATAGGAGGTATGGTATTTTCTGCATAACGATGCCGGACTATTTCAGACTGCATATTCTGAGGGAATCTGCTGATGTAACTAGAATGGGAGCTGTCATTTCCGGCTTCCTGACTAGGCGGCGGGGGAGATAAGCCTTACATCTGGAGCCTGTTTTGAGGATATAAAAAAGCCTGAATCTTTGATTCAGGCTTCATAAGATATTGTCTTTCCATGTTTACGGAATTTTGCAAAGGGTCATGCTTTTAATCAAGCAGTCCCTGTTCGCGCATTTTTTTCTTTACGGTGAAACCGCTTCCCATCATGGCGATAACAAGAACAATGCTTCCGATGATGCCCCATGCGCTTTTCTCAGCGATTGATACGCCGATCAGCATCATGCTGAAGACTGCTGCGAATGCAAATAATAATAAGAGCCAATTCAATTTTTTCATATTTCCATCCCCTTTAACGTCATACTTTCAGTTTACAGAAAAACGTAACGCTTTTAAAGAGGATGTGTGGTATAATATGAAAGTTATCTAATTTTTTTAGGAGATGAAAATGTGAAACTTCGAAACGATCTTCGCAACATCGCGATTATTGCCCACGTTGACCATGGGAAAACGACTTTGGTAGACCAATTGCTTCACCAAGCCGGAACATTCCGTGCCAACGAAAATATTGCCGAACGCGCAATGGATTCAAACGATCTTGAACGTGAACGCGGTATTACAATTCTTGCGAAAAATACTGCGATTAACTATAAAGATACACGCATTAATATTTTGGACACTCCGGGACACGCCGACTTCGGCGGAGAGGTAGAACGGATTATGAAAATGGTTGACGGCGTTCTGTTAGTCGTTGACGCATATGAAGGCTGCATGCCGCAAACCCGTTTCGTACTGAAAAAAGCCCTTGAGCAGAACTTAAATCCGGTTGTCGTCGTAAACAAAATCGACCGTGATTTCGCCCGCCCGGAAGAAGTCATTGATGAAGTGCTTGATTTGTTCATCGAGCTTGACGCAAACGAACAACAGCTTGAGTTCCCTGTCGTCTACGCTTCTGCGATTAACGGAACGGCAAGTCTGGATCCGAAAAAGCAGGACGAAAATATGGAATCACTGTATGAAACGATTCTTGAACATGTCCCTGCCCCGGTAGATAACGCCGAAGAGCCTCTTCAATTCCAAGTGGCGCTGCTTGATTACAATGATTATGTCGGCCGTATCGGTATCGGACGCGTTTTCCGCGGCACGATGAAAGTGGGTCAGCAGGTTTCATTGATGAAACTTGACGGAACGGTAAAATCATTCCGCGTAACGAAAATCTTCGGTTTCCAAGGATTGAAACGCGTGGAAATTGAAGAAGCGAGAGCGGGAGACCTCGTTGCCGTTTCGGGCATGGAAGACATCAACGTCGGTGAAACGGTTTGTCCGGCTGACCACCATGAGCCGCTGCCGGTTCTGCGCATTGATGAGCCTACGCTTCAAATGACATTTGTCGTAAACAACAGCCCGTTTGCAGGCCGTGAAGGCAAATATGTCACAGCCCGCAAAATTGAAGAGCGTCTGAACGCGCAGCTTCAAACAGACGTCAGTCTTCGTGTCGAACCGACTGCATCACCTGACGCATGGGTTGTTTCAGGACGCGGTGAGCTTCACCTGTCCATTTTAATTGAAAACATGCGCCGTGAAGGCTATGAGCTTCAAGTGTCTAAACCTGAAGTTATCATTAAGGAAATCGACGGCGTAAGCTGCGAGCCTGTTGAGCGCGTGCAGATTGACGTGCCTGAAGAGCATACCGGTTCTGTTATGGAATCAATGGGTGCGAGAAAAGGCGAAATGCTTGATATGATTAATAACGGAAACGGCCAGGTCCGCCTGATCTTTACCGTACCTTCACGCGGACTCATCGGCTATTCTACTGAGTTTCTGTCACTGACACGCGGTTTCGGTATCCTGAACCACACGTTTGACAGCTATCAGCCGATGCAAAAAGGCCAAGTCGGAGGCCGGCGTCAGGGTGTGCTCGTTTCCATGGAAAACGGAAAAGCGACATCTTACGGAATTCAAGGTATTGAAGACCGCGGCGTCATCTTCGTTGAGCCTGGAACAGAAGTATATGAAGGCATGATTGTCGGCGAACATAACCGTGACAATGACCTTGTCGTCAATGTCAGCAAAATGAAACAGCAGACAAACGTCCGTTCCGCTACGAAGGATCAAACGACTACGATTAAGAAAGCGCGCATTATGTCGCTTGAAGAATCACTCGAGTACTTAAACGAAGATGAATACTGTGAAGTAACGCCGGAATCCATCCGTTTAAGAAAGAAAATCCTGAATAAAAACGAACGTGAAAAAGCGGCGAAAAAGAAAAAAACAGCAGGAATGTCTTAATCACTTGCAGAATTTGAAAAGGTAGAACCCGAACGGAAAAGGGGAGGGGGATCCTTTTGAATGAAGTAAGTGAACGGCTGTCGTTCTTTGCGGCTCTTTACCAAGTGGATGAGCATCCGCTGTCGGGAATGTGGCTGTTATACGGAACGATCGTCGTGCTTTCGGTGATTGTATTTAAACTCGGCTTTGCCAAACGGCTGCCGGTGTTGAAGGCTGCGGCAGTTTATCTCTTTCTCGTGCTCGGCTGCACCGTACTGACTTTTTTCGGTGTGTTTCTGCCGGTCGGAGAAGGGCTTGTTGTCGCCGCCTTGATTTTGATCGTTTACAAAATCCGTCTGCACCAGTCCAAAAAAAGCCAGTCAGCTAAACCGCAATAAAAAAATGACCTTGCCTTCCGGCGGGTCATTTTTTTATTCGGTTTATTTTTTCAGTTTATCTTTTTTCGCTTTTTGTCCGGGATGAAAGGAAAAGTGTCCGGTATTCAGCCGCGCCTCCGTTTTGACTTTGATTCGGTCATGGCATTCCCGGCACATATATGTATGAATCGGACGATTGCGGAGGCGTTTGGCTGTCAGTGTTTCATCATCAATTTGTTCGATTTTGTCGCAAATGGAACATTTTACTCTCATTGATTTTTCACCTCTTTCACTATGACAAGCATTATATCATGGATGCCCCTCCTGCCAAAGGGAAAGAAAGCAGCGCCCTTCCTTTGGAGCGGGCGCTGCTTTTTACCGGCGGTTTTTCATATGATGATCCGATTGATCGTTCTGTTCGTTCTGCAGCTTGTTCTGGTCTCTTTGGTTCAGCTGATCATCATTTGATTGAGTCGGTGATTCTTTTTCATTGTCGGTCACATCATTCGGGACTTCTGGCATGACACGGCCGACGATGGCGGCAAGTTCGTCCAAAATGCCTGAAACGGGGCGGCCGGCCTTAATGTCGCTGCCCATGCCTCTCAGACGGGAAACCGTATCAGGATCAGCCACGACAACGGCATTGGCGCCGTAAGGATCGTTTTTTAACGCCTGGGCAACCGTGTATTTAATGCTCTCCACTTTACTTCTTTCTAAATTGTCATCCACATCGATACCGACAACGGAGTATCTTCCGAGTACAACCGCGGTGGCATCTGAAATGCCGGGGATTTTTTCGGTTACCTCGACGAGATGCTTAGCGATGTCTGTCCGGCCGGGATTTTCAGCTGCCTCAGGAGCCGTATTTTTCACATGGATCGGTTTTCCATCGCGCTGATCGGCTGATTCGTTCTGAATATTGCGGCCGCGGCCGTCCTGTACAGCAGTGCAGCCGGTAAGGATAAACAAGGCTTGTATGATAATGAAAAGAATTCGCACGTCAGATTTCCTCCTTGAATGCTTTCATTTATTTTATTGTTGAATTAACCTTCTATCTTTATTCACCAAATCATATATTTTAGCAGGCATCCCCGTTTTTCGTGGAAAGAGAAGCACACGATGGGCTTTGATCCTTATTTCAGGAGGCTGAGACTTGAGTAAAATTTATGTGTTAGATACGAATGTACTTTTGCAGGATCCTAACGCCATTTTTTCCTTTGAAGAAAACGAAGTTGTCATCCCCGCCGTCGTGCTGGAAGAGGTCGATTCAAAAAAGCGGTATATGGACGAGGTCGGGAGAAATGCGAGGCACGTATCTAAGCTGATAGACGGGCTCAGGGAGAAAGGAAGGCTGCACGAGAAAGTTCCGCTTGAAAGCGGAGGAACGCTCAGAATTGAACTGAACCACCGGTCATTTCACCAGCTCCAAGAAATTTTTATCGAAAAAACGAATGATAACCGCATTTTGGCGGTGGCAAAAAATTTAAGCCTTGAGGAGGAAACGAAAGAAAACGGCCGCCTCGTCATCCTGGTCAGCAAAGATGTGCTTGTCAGGGTAAAGGCGGATGCCATCGGGCTTTTGGCGGAGGACTTTTTAAACGACAGAGTCGTTGACCATGATGAAATATATAGCGGGTACAAAGATATATTTATGAATAAAGAGCGGTTTGCCTCGTTTTATAAAAACAAACAAATTTCAGTCAAGGAGCTTCAGCAGCATCAGGTTTATCCGAATCAATTTGTGCTGATGAAAGATGAATTAGGAGGATCTTCGTCTGCGGTCGGCATGACAGATAAGAAAGGCGAGACCGTAAAAAGACTCGTTTTCGATGATGAGCACGTATGGGGTATCAGGCCGAAGAACGTTCAGCAGACAATGGCGCTTGAACTCCTGCTGAGGGAAGATATCCCGCTCGTCACCCTGATCGGAAAAGCGGGAACGGGAAAAACCTTGCTTGCTCTCGCGGCAGGGCTTCTGCAGACGGAGGATCTCGGTATTTATAAAAAACTGATCGTCGCGCGTCCCATCGTCCCGGTGGGAAAGGATATCGGATATTTGCCTGGCGAAAAAGAGGAAAAGCTCAAGCCGTGGATGCAGCCGATCTTTGATAATCTTGAATTTTTATTCAATGCGAAAAAGCCGGGTGAACTTGAAGCGATTTTGGCAGGAATCGGATCGATTCAGGTGGAGGCGCTGACATACATTCGGGGAAGAAGCATTCCGGATCAGTTTATTATTATTGATGAGGCTCAGAATTTGACGAGGCACGAGGTCAAAACGCTTTTGACTCGGGTGGGAGAGGGCAGCAAAATTGTCCTGATGGGCGATCCGGAGCAAATAGATCACCCATACTTAGACAGTTTAAATAACGGACTTGCTTATGTGGTAGAACGGTTTAAAGAACAAACCGTCTCCGGCAGCGTGAAGCTTGTGAAAGGTGAGAGATCCGGCCTTGCACAGCTTGCCGCCGATTTGTTATAAAACTTCGATTTCTGTGACGCCCGTTATCGGTTTTTCAAAGTCTCCGTCCACGTAAAAATGGACCGGGCCGCCGTCTTGAAGGGGTTTCCCCGCATCGCTGAAATGCGCGATTGCGTCCATCGCCTTTTCTAGCGGCACTTCGGTTCTTTCTGATTTTGAAATAAATGCGCACAGGACAGCGCTTTCTTTTGGCTCGGCATTTGCTAAAACAGCGCCGAGCTTCATGGCGAAGCTGCCGTTCATCAGTCTTTCTTTTTCATAACGTTTTTCGCTTTTTAAAGTCGGCGGCGAAATGCGCCCTTCTCTGATCACCCGTTCCGGATCAAGCGTATGCTCCTGGGTTTCTGCAGAGCCGTCCGGATGAACGGGCTGATTTTTTTCAAACGGAAACTTGCGGTCATCGAAAATCCAGACACTCGGATCAATTGTAATCGGATATGTAACATTGCCTTTTACCTGAATAACGCTCATGGTGAAGCCCCCCTTTACTTAAAGTATAAAAGTTTTCGCATGAATTGTCACTTTGCGTCGCAAATTAGATGTATACAACGGCAGCAAAGTGAGGATGATCGACATGGTATGCCGGCATTACCAAGAGCTGGACGCATTAGTTCAGGAAGCGAAAAAAAGGACCGAAGAAGGCAAAGTGGCAGACTATATTCCGGCTCTGGCTGAATCTGAACAAGACAGCCTTTCGGTCACGATTTATCATGCGGAAAATACATGTCTGACGGCAGGAGACGCCGACCGGACATTTACGCTGCAGAGCATTTCGAAAGTGCTTTCTCTGGCGCTCGTACTGATGGATTACGGAAAGGAAAAGGTGTTCAGCTGCGTGGGTCAGGAGCCGACCGGCGACCCGTTTAATTCCATGATTAAGCTTGAAACAGTGAATCCGGGCAAGCCTTTAAATCCGATGATTAATGCGGGCGCTCTCGTCGTAACGGGTTTCATTAAAGGGCATTCGCCGAAAGACCGCCTGGATTACCTGCTCGGATTCATCAGAAGACTTGCGAATAATCAGGACATTACATATTGCAGACATGTCGCGGAATCGGAATTCAGTTCATCCATGATTAATCGGGCCATGTGTTATTACATGAAGCAGTATGACATTTTTAAAGGCGATGTTGAAGAGGTCATGGATTTGTATACAAAACAGTGCGCGATTAAGATGAGCAGTCTGGACTTAGCCAAAATCGGCTGCGTATTCGCCCTTGACGGCAAGCATCCGGAAACCGGGGAGCAGGTCATTAAAAAAGATGTGGCGAGAATCTGCAAGACGTTTATGGTGACATGCGGCATGTACAATGCGAGCGGGGAATTCGCGATCAAGGTCGGCATTCCCGCTAAAAGCGGCGTTTCGGGAGGAATCATGGGCATTTCGCCGTACAACTTCGGAATCGGTATATTCGGCCCGGCGCTTGATGAAAAAGGCAACAGCATCGCGGGTGTGAAGCTTTTGGAAATCATGTCTGAGAAATACAGGCTGAGTATTTTTTGAAACATTTTTTATCATAACATCTGCTTAAATTCTCTTGCAATTTCATCTGATACCCTTTATGATAAATAGAAGAATTAGGTACTCGCCTGGGGAACGGAGGGATACTTTTGGCTTCAGAGATTATAGTTGACCATCAGCAGAAAGCATTCGAGCTGTTGAAGTTAGATGCTGAGAAGATTTTGAAGCTGATCCGAGTACAAATGGATAACTTAACGATGCCTCAATGTCCTCTGTATGAAGAGGTCTTGGATACTCAGATGTTCGGACTGTCGAGGGAAATCGATTTTGCTGTCCGCCTGGGATTAGTTGACGAAAACGACGGCAAAGAGCTGCTGGACAGACTTGAAAGAGAACTGTCTGCTTTGCATGACGCGTTTACAGGAAAATAAATGATCAAACTCAAACTATTCAACGGTTTGGGTTTTTTTATAACCGTAAACCGTTTTTTGCATCTTCTTTTCGTAAGACGGTCTCTTAATCTGCATTTCATCCGAAAAACTATAAAGAAACTGCGTAAAATGTTTATGAATTATAGTAAAATATAATACGCAATAGGTATTAAACGTAAGCTTTAAGCAGGAAAGAGGATGTTATGTTTAAAAGAATGTTAAAATCTTACGATTATTCATTGATATGCGCTATCATTCTGCTGTGCAGTTTCGGATTGGTAATGGTATACAGCTCAAGCATGATTACCGCCGTTATGCGTTACGGCGTGAGCAGCGACTATTTCTTTAAACGGCAGCTGTTCGCCGTCATCGCGGGGTTTGTGCTGTTTATCATCGCGGCCGTTTTTCCGTACAAAGTGTTCGCCCATCAAAAGATTCAGAAATTCATACTGCTTGCGTCAGTGGCTGCGCTTTGCGCGCTGTTTGTTTTCGGACATGTTGCCGGAAACGCGCAAAGCTGGTTTAAAATTGGCGGAATGGCCATTCAGCCGGGGGAATTTGTCAAGCTGACCCTGATACTGTACCTTGCCGCGGTATACGCAAAGAAACAAAGCTATATCGATCAGCTTTTGACGGGGGTTGCGCCGCCGGTGATCGTCACCGTAGTCATTTGTGCGCTTATCGCCATTCAGCCTGACTTCGGAACGGCGATGATTATCGGCCTGATCGCATTTTGCGTCATTATGTGTTCGGGATTCAGCGGAAGGACCCTGCTCAGGCTGGTTCTCATGGCGGGAATCGTATTGCTCCTTGTCAGCCCGATCATCTATCTGAAATGGGACGATATTTTGACACCCGGGCGTATGAGCCGGTTTGAAAGCCTTGAAAATCCATTTAAATACGCCAGCACATCAGGCCTGCAGATTATAAATTCGTATTATGCGATCGGCTCAGGCGGTTTTTTCGGTCTCGGTCTTGGAGAAGGCATTCAAAAATACGGTTATCTGCCTGAATCGCATACAGACTTTATTATGGCGGTTATTTCAGAGGAGCTCGGCATTTTCGGCGTCCTGTTTGTCATTGTGCTGCTGGCTTTTGTCGTGTTAAAAGGTTTTTATATTGCGAGAAAATGTGAAGATCCGTTCGGGAGCCTTTTGGCAATCGGGATATCCAGCATGATTGCGATTCAGACCTTTATCAATCTCGGCGGTGTCAGCGGCTTAATTCCGATTACAGGTGTTCCGCTGCCGTTTATCAGCTACGGGGGCTCATCAATGTTGTTGTTATTAATGAGCGCCGGTATATTGGTGAATGTCAGCATGCATGTCAAGTACTCAGAAAAGAAGAAAAAGAGGGAGCCCGTTCCGTCTAAGGGGGTAAAAAGACGGCAGACGGAAAAATCTGTGTATCTCTAAAAAACAAGTGTATACACAGGGCGGATATTCCTTTATTATAAACTACATATTTATTAGGCCAAGGGGGAGAAAAGTTTGTCACAACAATCCATCCAAAAAGTGTTAGTAGCAAACAGGGGAGAAATTGCGATTCGGATTTTCCGGGCGTGCACAGAATTGAACATCAGAACGGTAGCCGTTTATTCAAAAGAAGATTCGGGCTCCTATCATCGCTATAAAGCGGATGAAGCTTATCTTGTGGGAGAAGGCAAAAAACCGATTGATGCGTATCTTGATATTGAAGGGATTATTGAGATCGCAAAAAGAAACGGCGTAGATGCCATTCATCCGGGCTACGGATTTCTCTCTGAAAATATCCAATTTGCGAGACGCTGTGAAGAAGAGGGCATCGTATTTATCGGACCGACGTCAGCGCATTTGGATATGTTCGGAGATAAGGTAAAGGCGAGGGAGCAGGCAGAAAAAGCCGGCATCCCCGTTATTCCGGGGAGTGACGGACCGGCTGAAACATTAAAAGATGTCGAACAATTCGCAAAAGTCCACGGATTTCCGTTTATTATTAAAGCATCGCTCGGAGGCGGAGGGCGCGGAATGAGAATCGTCCGAAGCGAAAGCGAATTGAAAGAATCGTTTGAGCGGGCCAAATCAGAAGCGAAAGCCGCATTCGGAAACGATGAAGTGTATGTTGAAAAACTGATCGAAAATCCTAAGCATATTGAAGTTCAGGTGATCGGAGATAATGAAGGCAATGTCGTCCATCTGTATGAGCGGGACTGTTCCGTTCAGAGACGCCATCAAAAGGTCATTGAGGTGGCGCCGAGTGTATCTTTGCAGCCTGAATTAAGGGACGAAATCTGTGAAGCGGCTGTGGCGCTTGCGAAAAATGTCGGCTATATCAACGCGGGGACCGTGGAGTTTCTCGTAGCGCGCGGTGAATTTTACTTTATTGAAGTGAACCCGCGCGTGCAGGTGGAGCATACGATTACGGAAATGATAACGGGGGTTGATATCGTTCAGACGCAAATCCTCGTCGCGCAGGGCCACGGACTGCACAGCCGTGCCGTCAATATCCCTGAGCAGAAAGACATTTTTACAAACGGGTATGCGATACAATCACGTGTGACCACTGAAGATCCGCTGAATGACTTTATGCCTGACACGGGTAAAATTATGGCTTACCGCTCAGGCGGCGGCTTCGGCGTCCGCCTTGATACGGGAAACAGCTTCCAGGGCGCCGTCATCACGCCTTATTATGATTCACTGCTCGTCAAGCTGTCGACATGGGCGCTGACGTTTGAACAGGCATCAGCGAAAATGGTCCGCAACCTGCAGGAATTCAGGATCAGGGGCATTAAGACCAATATTCCGTTTCTTGAAAACGTGGCAAAGCATGAAAAATTCCTGACGGGCCAATATGACACATCGTTTATCGACACAACGCCTGAGCTGTTTGTTTTCCCAAAACAGAAGGACCGCGGAACAAAAATGCTTTCCTATATCGGCAATGTCACGGTAAACGGTTTTCCGGGAATCGGGAAAAAAGAAAAACCTGCATTTGATAAGCCTCAGACCGTTACGTTAGGTATCGGGGAAAAGCCGGCAAGCGGTACGAAACAGATCCTTGATGAAAGAGGCGCTGAGGGGCTTGCAGACTGGGTGAAAGAGCAAAAATCCGTGCTCCTGACCGATACAACGTTCAGGGATGCCCATCAGTCCCTGCTTGCAACCCGGATCAGATCCAATGATTTGAAAAAAATCGCGAATCCTACGGCTGCCCTGTGGCCTGAACTGTTCAGCCTTGAAATGTGGGGAGGCGCGACATTTGATGTAGCGTACCGTTTCTTAAAAGAAGACCCTTGGAAGCGCCTTGAAGATCTTCGCAAGGAAGTGCCGAACACATTGTTCCAGATGCTGCTTCGTTCATCAAATGCCGTCGGTTATACAAACTATCCGGACAATGTCATCCAAAAATTTGTCCGGCAGTCAGCGGAGTCAGGTATTGACGTATTCCGGATCTTTGACAGCCTGAACTGGGTAAAAGGGATGACGCTGGCCATCGATGCCGTCCGTGAAACCGGAAAAGTGGCGGAGGCTGCGATTTGTTACACGGGAGATATTCTTGATAAGACCCGGACGAAATATGATTTGCAATATTATCTTTCTATGGCGAAAGAGCTTGAGGCGTCTGGTGCGCACATTCTCGGCATTAAAGACATGGCTGGTCTTTTGAAACCTCAAGCCGCATACGAACTTGTCTCAGCGCTGAAGGAAACGATTGATATTCCCGTTCATCTTCACACGCATGATACGAGCGGCAATGGCGTCTTTCTCTATGCCAAAGCTGTTGAAGCGGGTGTGGACATCGTGGATGTCGCCGTCAGCTCAATGGCGGGTCTGACTTCACAGCCGAGCGCAAGCGGATTTTATCATGCCCTTGAAGGAAACAGCCGCCGTCCTGAAATGGATGTCCGGCAGGTGGAAAGACTGTCGCAATACTGGGAATCCGTCCGTCAGTATTACAGTGAATTTGAAAGCGGGATGAAGTCTCCGCATACTGAGATTTATAATCATGAAATGCCGGGCGGCCAGTACAGCAATCTGCAGCAGCAGGCAAAAGGAGTCGGCCTCGGTGATCGCTGGAATGAGGTGAAAGACATGTACAGCGTCGTCAACCGCATGTTCGGCGACGTCGTGAAAGTAACACCTTCTTCCAAAGTCGTCGGAGATATGGCGCTTTACATGGTGCAAAACAATTTAACAGAACAAGATGTTTATGATAAAGGCGAAACGCTTGATTTTCCGGATTCAGTCGTTGAGCTCTTTAAAGGGCAGATCGGCCAGCCGCACGGCGGATTTCCGGAAAAACTGCAAAAGCTCGTTCTGAAAGGGCAGACGCCGATCACGGTAAGACCGGGTGAGCTGCTTGAACCGGTATCTTTTGAAGGCATTAAAGAAGAATGGAAAGAAACACATCATATGGAATTGAGTGATCAGGACGCAATCGCGTATGCTCTTTATCCGAAGGTGTTTACTGAATATGTTAAAACGGCGGAACGCTTCGGTGATATTTCCGTATTAGACACACCGACTTTCTTCTACGGCATGACACTCGGTGAAGAAATCGAAGTGGAAATCGAGCGCGGAAAAACGCTGATCGTGAAGCTTGTATCTATCGGTGAACCGCAGCCAGATGCGACACGTGTCGTTTATTTCGAATTGAACGGCCAGCCGCGCGAGGTGGTCATTAAAGATGAAAGCATTAAATCATCCGTACAGGAAAAATTAAAAGCAGATCGGACAAACCCAAGCCACATTGCGGCATCCATGCCGGGAACCGTCATTAAATTGTTAACGGAAACCGGGGCAAAGGTGAATAAAGGCGATCATCTGATGATTAATGAAGCGATGAAAATGGAGACGACGGTACAGGCGCCGTTCTCCGGGACGATACAGCAGATTCATGTGAAAAACGGTGAACCGATTCAGACAGGCGATTTACTGATCGAAATTGAAAAAGCGTAAAAAATGAACATCTAAAAAACCTGATCCGCCCTCGTGTGCGATCAGGTTTTTTAGATGTAAAAAGGCCGAAGCTCTAATGCTTCGGCCTTTTCATGTGCCTCAGATGTACCGCTGTTTTGATTCATAGCGGAAGCGGGCGATTAATAATAAGAAATAGCATAAGACGCCGAACAGGCCGGCAATAAAGAGCGAATGGGCAAGTGCAAAGCCGGTGGCCATTTCTGAATAAACAACCATGATTCCGGAGAGCGCCTGTAATACAACAAAGGCAAGAGCCGCTATCCAGCCCCCAAGAATCTGTTTTTGGTCTTTGTAGGAGCGCACCGCATGTGCAAAAGCGACAAGAATCCATACGAACAGAAGCAGCGCTGCCGTTCTGTGGCCCATCTGCACCCATTCCTGAAAATGGGACGGAAGCCCGTGATTCAGCCTGCTGCAAAGCGGAACGTCAGGGCAGGCAAGGCTTGATTTCGTATGGCGCACATAAGCTCCCGTATAAACGACGATATACGTGTAAATCGAAAGGCCGATCATATGAAACTGCATTTTCCTGCCGATTCTGAGCGGCTTGACGAGCTTTTTGTCTGATTTATCAGCTTCGAATATGAGCAGCGTCAAAATCAGAACAGAAGCGAAAGAAATCAGCGATATGCCGAAATGAAGCGCCATAACGAGCGCATTTGATCCGAAAACAACCGCTAATGCGCCGAGAAGCGCCTGTAAAAATAAAAAGATAATGGACATAATGGCGAGAAAGGTTGTTTCACGGAAAACAGGCGTGACTTTTCTCCATGCCCAAAAAGCGAGACTCAGCACGAGAACGATTGAGACACCGCTTGCGAGTCTGTGGCTCCATTCAATGATAGAAGCGGCGTTAAGCTCCGGGAAAAACCGGCCGTGGCAAAGCGGCCACTGCCTTCCGCATCCGAGACCCGATCCTGTCTTTGTGACAAGAGCGCCGCCGATCAGCACGACGAGCATAACGAATGTCGTCAGCACGCCGAGCGCTTTCAAAGCTTTATTCATTTTACATTCACCTTCTTAACAAACTGGACAAAATGATATACGTACCAAGTGTAAGCGAATATGTGTTTTGTGGCAATTCTCAATTCTGTTTGTTCACAAAAATATAATAGAATCAGGACTTCTTAGATAATGGGGTTGATTATTCCAGATGGGTCTGATAGAAATAAAGTAACCGCTTTATTATGAAACCGGCGGATTTGGTAAAATTCATAAAAAGTTCACAAATAAATTCCTGTTTCTCGTTTAATATTTAAGAGGATGTTTTTTTACAGGTCATTATCTTGTATGATAGAGTTGCAGGTCTTAAAAAACCTGCTTTAGGTTTGTAAGGGAGGTTTACGTTATGGCTAATTCCAGAATTTTAAACGATACAGCTATAGACGGACAGATTGAAGAGACGACGGCATGGAAGGATTTCCTTTCGCTTATCAAAATAGGAATCGTCAATTCGAATTTAATTACGACTTTTACCGGCATGTGGCTTGCGTTACATATATCCGGTCTGAGTTTTTTAGGCAATTTAAACACCGTGCTTCTTACATTAATAGGATCTTCTTTGATCATCGCCGGTTCTTGTGCGGTTAACAACTATTACGACCGTGATATTGATCATTTAATGGAACGCACGAAAGTAAGACCGACGGTAACCGGAAAGATTCAGCCGAATCAAGCGCTGTGGTCAGGAATTTTACTCATTGCTTTAGGACTTATCATGCTTTTGATGACCACCGTGATGGCAGCAGTCATCGGTTTTATCGGCGTGTTTACGTACGTTGTTCTTTATACAATGTGGACGAAACGCCGTTATACGATTAATACGGTTGTCGGAAGTGTATCAGGCGCCGTGCCGCCGTTAATCGGCTGGACAGCGGTTGAAGGGCACATCGGTGTTGTCGCGTGGGTTTTATTCATGATTTTATTCATCTGGCAGATTCCGCACTTTTTAGCGCTTGCGATTAAGAAGACGGAAGATTACAGAGCAGCGAATATTCCGATGCTTCCGGTAGTGCACGGCTTTGAAGTGACGAAAAGACAGATTATCGTCTGGGTCGCATGCCTGCTGCCGCTTCCATTTTTCCTCGGCAGTCTAGGTCTTCCGATCGTCATTCTCGGCACTTTGCTGAATGTCGGATGGCTTGTTCTCGGACTGATGGGATTCCGCATGAAAAACATCATGAAGTGGGCAACTCTTATGTTTGTCTATTCGCTTAATTACATGACCATTTATTTTGTAGCGATGGTGGTCTTTACGCTGTTTTAATTAAATAATGAGCTTGTTTGATCGCCAAAACAAACAATGACAACTAGTAAACGCCGCCTTGACCTTTTGTTTAATCAGGCGGCTTTGCTTTTATACATAGATGGAATTTTAAGTAAAAAATCTCATATTTTAAGAAATGAGGAAAAGAAGTATTTCGGCTGGAAGCAGATTTACTGCTTGTGCATCTCGTACTGATTCAAAAAAGGGGTTGGGTGAAATGTTAAAGCGTTGGCGTCTTTTATCATTATTAGCCTTAGTGCCGCTTTTATTGAGCGGCTGTGGAAAACCGTTTCTGTCCACACTCAAGCCTGCCGGCGAAGTGGCTGATAAACAATATGATCTGACGGTGCTCAGCACACTTATCATGGTTGTCGTCGTTGCGGTCGTAGCAGTTATTTTCTTTTACGTCATTGTGAGATTCAGACGGTCGCGTATAGGGGAGGACACGATACCGAAACAGGTGGAGGGGAACCGTTTTTTAGAAATCACCTGGACCGTTATTCCGATCCTGCTTCTGATTATTCTTGTCATTCCGGTTGTCATCGATACATTGGCGCTGGCGGATACGTCGCCGATGGATAAGAAAAACCGTAAAGCAGAGGATGCGCTCGTGATTAATGTAAGGGCGAATTTATACTGGTGGGAATTCGAGTATCCTGATTACGGGTTTGTGACAAGTCAGGAGCTGATCGTTCCCACAGATGAACGCGTCTATTTCAAGCTGAAGTCCTCAGATGTGAAACACTCTTTCTGGATTCCGTCAGCCGGGGGAAAAATCGATACGAATACGGATAATGACAATACTTTCTTTCTGACCTTCGATTCTAAACGCAGCAAAGAAGCGGGAGAATATTTCTTCGGGAAATGCGCAGAGCTGTGCGGACCTTCACATGCGCTGATGGATTTCAAAGTGAAACCGCTGCCGTCAAAAGAATTTAAACAATGGACGAAAGCGATGAAAAATTATAAGCATACAACAGACTCCGGTTTAGCCGCGCAAGGAGAAGAGCTGTTTAAGGAAAAAAACTGCCTGAGCTGTCATGCGGTTGAGCCCAATGATAAACGGGCTGAAGCGGCAAGAACGGCTCCGAACCTCGCTACCTTCGGTGAACGGGTCAAAGTGGCCGGCATTAAGGATGCGAATAAAGAGAATATAAAAGCCTGGCTGAAAAATCCGGACAGCATTAAACCGGGCAATAAAATGACAGGCACTTATCCGAAGCTCTCGGACGCTGAAACGGATGCGCTGTATGAATATTTAAAAGGGCTGAAAGCGGAGAACAAGTGAGGACAGGGAGATATCAGGGGGGAGGTCGTAAATGATGAATACGCTTACAGGACAGCAAAGAAAAAGCTCTTTGCTTTGGGATTATTTGACGACGGTTGACCATAAGAAAATCGCGATTTTATATATGATCGCCGGGGGATTTTTCTTCGTCGTCGGCGGACTTGAGGCCATGCTTATCAGGATTCAGCTCTTGAGGCCGGGGAACGATTTTATGGGTGCTCAGCAGTTTAATGAAATTATGACGATGCACGGCACGACAATGATCTTCCTGGCGGCGATGCCGCTGTTATTCGGGCTGATGAACGCGGTTGTGCCGCTTCAGATCGGGGCGCGTGACGTATCGTTCCCATTTCTGAATGCGCTCGGATTTTGGCTGTTTTTCTTCGGAGGCATCTTTTTGAATCTGAGCTGGTTTTTAGGAGGCGCTCCTGATGCAGGCTGGACGTCGTACGCGTCGCTTGCGCTGAATTCGAAAGGGCACGGCATAGACTTTTTCGTGCTCGGCCTGCAAATATCAGGCTTAGGTACGCTCATTGCGGGGATCAACTTTCTCGCCACGATTATTAATATGAGGGCGCCGGGTTTGACGTATATGAGACTGCCGCTGTTTACGTGGACGACATTTGTGGCGTCGGCACTCATTTTATTCGCATTTCCTCCGCTCACCGTCGGTTTGGCGCTGATGATGCTGGATCGTTTGTTCGGAACGAATTTCTTTAATCCTGAATTGGGCGGCAATACGATAATCTGGGAGCATCTGTTTTGGATTTTCGGGCATCCGGAAGTATACATTTTAATTCTTCCCGCCTTTGGGATTTTTTCAGAAATCATTCCCGTATTTGCGAGGAAACGTCTGTTCGGTTATTCGTCTATGGTCTTTGCGATCGTGCTGATCGGCTTTCTCGGGTTCATGGTTTGGGTTCACCATATGTTTACGACGGGACTCGGACCGATCGCTAATGCGATATTTGCGGTTGCGACGATGGCGATCGCGGTGCCTACGGGCATTAAAATTTTCAACTGGCTTTTGACCATCTGGGGAGGAAATGTCAAATTCACGACGCCTATGCTGTATGCCGTCGCCTTTATTCCTTCTTTCGTACTCGGAGGAGTCACGGGTGTCATGCTGGCGGCCGCAGCGGCAGATTATCAGTTCCACGATACGTATTTTGTCGTAGCGCATTTCCACTATGTCATTATCGGCGGCGTTGTGTTCGGCATCCTGGCGGGCGTGCATTTCTGGTGGCCGAAAATGTTCGGGAAGGTGCTTCATGAAACGATGGGGAAAATTTCGTTCGTCTTATTTTTTATCGGGTTTCATCTTACCTTCTTCATTCAGCATTTCCTCGGTTTGATGGGAATGCCGCGGCGCGTTTACACATATCTGCCCGGCCAGGGGCTTGATACCGGCAACCTGATCAGTTCAATCGGCGCGTTTTTCATGGCGGGCGCGGCTGCTTTACTCGTCGTCAATATTATTTATACCTCAATAAAGGGGAAATACGTCGGGAACGACCCGTGGCTGGACGGTCGTACGCTTGAATGGGCGGTCTCTTCGCCGCCGCCGGAATATAATTTTAAACAGCTTCCGTTTGTCCGGGGACTTGACCCGCTGTGGATTGAAAAGCAGGCCGGAAATGAAGGGATGGCGCCTGCAGAGCCTGTAGAGGACATTCATATGCCGAACGGCTCCATCATGCCGTTTATCATATCTTTCGGGCTGTTTGTCGCAGCGTTCGGGTTTTTATACCACTCCGATTATTCATGGGGGCTTCCGGTTATCTTCATAGGGCTCGGCATCACATTCTTTACCATGCTGCTTCGCTCTGTGGTCGATGATTACGGCTATCATATTCACAAAGAAGATCTGCCGAATGATGATAAAGGGGTGAAGGCGTAATGCAGCTGCAGGAAAAAATGACGGCTGAAACCTTTCCGGCTTCTCCTGAAAAAGCAACGCTGGAGGGGAAAAATAAGTTTTTGGGATTTTGGCTGTTTCTCGGCGGGGAAACGGTTCTGTTCGCCTCGCTATTTGCAACATTCCTTGCTTTACGGGAATCTAAAGCCGGAGGGCCGTCAACGGCTGAGATGTTTGAGCTGCCGATCGTATTTATCGCGACGATGCTTCTTTTAACGAGCAGCTTAACGAGTGTGTATGCGATGTATCATATGAAAAATTTCTCCTTTAAAAAAATGCAGGTGTGGCTTTTGGTTACCGTTTTATTGGGAGCAGGATTTTTAGGGGTAGAAATCTATGAATTTATGCATTACACTCACGAATTCGGCTTTACCATTACAAGCTCTGCGCTCGGCTCAGCGTTTTACACGCTCGTCGGCACACACGGAGCACACGTGGCGTTCGGGCTGTTGTGGATCAGCGCGCTGATGATCCGGAATGCAAAAAGAGGGCTCAGCCTTTATAATGCGCCGAAATATTATGTGGCCAGCTTATATTGGCATTTTATCGATGTCGTGTGGGTCTTTATCTTTACCGTTGTATATTTGATGGGGATGGTGGGATAACGATGGACGATAACAAAAACAGAGGGACTGTCAGTACGGATCTCGAATATCGAAAAAAGAAAAATGCCGAGGAGATGAAATATCAGGTCATATCCTTCGGTTTGATGATCGGCCTTACGCTTGTCGCGTTTTTGACGGTGGCTGCTGACGGCATTGCCGGATGGTTTACGATGCCGTTTCTGATCCTGCTTGCGGTCATCCAGGTCATCTTTCAGCTGTTTTACTTTATGCATATGAGCCAGAAGGGGCATGAAGCGCCGTCATTATTTCTGTATTCGGGAATATTTGTCGCGTTTATCACCGTGCTTGCATTTGTCACGATTATTTGGTGGTAATCGGGGCGGCGGGGAGTGAGAGATTTGATTAATTTGGAAATGTTCGGGTTTCGCGCAATGTGGAGCCCATATCTGTTTTGTATAACTGCCGTGATAACAGGTGTTTACTTTTACTGGTGCAGCCGGCATAAAGGACGTGTGTCCGCTAAGGAGAAGGTGCTGTTTGTGCTTTCCGCGCTATTTTTTTACGCGGCTGCGGGAAGTCCGGTTGATTTATTGGGCCATGTGATGTTCAGCGCCCATATGACGCAGATGGCGGTTCTGTTTTTAGTCGTACCGCCGCTGTTGATTTCCGGAATTCCCGGCTGGGCATGGAAAAAACTGATCTTCCGTCCTGTCGTAAAGCCGCTGTTTTCGTTCTTTTCAATGCCGCTTATCGCATTAGTGCTGTTTAACGGTATTTTTTCACTGTATCACATCCCGTTTATATTTGATTTCGTCAAAACGGATTCGCTGTATCACACGCTGATGAACGGACTCATCTTTGTAACGGCGTTTTTTATGTGGTGGCCGCTTGTGCATAAGGTGGACGGTCTGCCCCGTCTCAGCGGTTTAATGAAGCTGGGGTATATTATGGCAGACGGGATTCTGTTAACGCCGGCCTGCGCGCTCATTATGTTCAGCGGGGCGCCCATGTATGCCACGTATACAGATCCGGCGGCTTGGGCCGAAGCAATGAAGCTTTGCGTTCCTTTAGATTTGCTGGAGGAGATCCCTTTATCCGGACCGGAGATGTTTAACACGCTCCCTCCTCTGGAAGATCAGCAGCTTGGGGCAGTACTGATGAAAATCATTCAAGAGGCGGTCTACGGAACATATTTGGCTGTCATCTTTTTTCAGTGGGTCAGAACGGAACGGGAAAAAGATACGCTGTCAGAGCCGCCGTATATCGAGCATACCGTCTCATGAAAAAAAGTACAGCAGAATATGCTGTACTTTTTTATTACATTTGCACTGTTTTTAATGACTCTTCCAATTCAAGCAGTAAAGCTTTGCTTTCAGCGACGACATGTTCCGGAAATTCTTCAGCGCTGCCGTATTCTACGCCGTGCGGATAATAATGCTTTCCTAAAAGAGGGGCCTTCAGCTGAATCACGGCCCGGCTGCCGCCGACATCGCCCTCTTTTGCCGTTCCTTGAATCCGCAGATAAAATGTCCCCTCAGGTACTGAAAACTTTTTGTCGTAAGTCACTCTTTCATAATCCCATTGTCCAGCCAGAATGAGCCCTTTACCTTCCATCAGATCATTCAAGCGGCTGAGCTCCGCTGTTACCCCTTCAAGACCGCTGTTTTCAAACTTCAAACCTTCCCCCTCCTTTTAAAAATGCCCTTTCCTGACAATCATAGTATGAAAGCGTTACACTTTCAATGATTCATACGGTGAAAGTATGCAAAAAGAAAAATTTGACGACAATAGTAGCAGAAAAAAGGAGGAATTCCGCAATGACAAAGATCAATAAGCTCATGACGTCAGACTTGCAATATTGTACAGTATTAGATAATGTATATGAAGCTGCGGTGAAGATGAAAGACGCAGATGTCGGCGCCATTCCGATAGTGGATGAAGACGGCGCCACACTTGTCGGGATCGTGACAGACAGAGATCTCGTATTACGGGGAATTGCTTCAAAAAAGCCGAACTCTCAAAAAATAACCGACGCAATGACAGAGCGGGTTATCAGTGCAGAGGAAGGCGCCTCTGTGGAGGAGGTGCTCCATTTGATGGCTGAACATCAGCTCAGAAGAATTCCCGTCACAAGGGATAAAAAACTGGTCGGCATTGTTACGCTCGGCGATCTTTCGTTGGCCGAGCAATCAAATGAGCAAGCAGGCCGAGTGCTGTCTGACATTTCTGAAGACGGCGGTCCGGAGGGGTTTATCCATTAAACATAAATCACGGACGATGCAAATAGGCTGTACTGTATAAGAGTAAACAAAAACAGAACGGTTTGAACATATGGGGGTGAGAGGTTGAAAAATATCGCAAGGGCTCTCGTTATCCTTTTGCTTATTTACGGAGCGTATGTTCTGTTTATACAATATGGATCGGCTCCTCAGAAAAAGACGGATCAGGAGGAGCCTCAGGTTTCCAATGAAGAAGAGAGCGGAAAACGGCTGAAAATGCCGTCATCCGGACTGCTTTCTCTCATGGGGAAATCTGCCGCCGATGTGAAAAAGAAACTTGGGGAACCGTCCCGGAAAGATCCTTCTGCCTACGATTACGAGTGGTGGGTGTACAACCAGGGGAAAGACCAATACGTACAAGTCGGTATTTTGAATGATAAAGCCGTGACTTTATACGCTTCGGGAAGCGGCATCAACGCAAAACCGTTTAAGATCGGCGAATCGACTGGCGAAGTTTTTAAAACGACGCAGGTTTCTCCTTTTGTCAATGTGACTGACAAGGGAAACACGTATCGGTTCGAGTTTTCTGAAGAAGATATCAATACCCGTCCCACCGTTAAGATAGGCGGAATGTATGTTCAGCTGTACATGGACAAATTTGACGGGAATCTGTCAAGCATCAGGGCATTTGATGCGGAAACGCTTGTGAAACAAAGGCCGTATGAAGTCATGTACAGAGGAAAGCTGACAGAACCCGAGCCTGTTTCTGATAAAAAATGGAACGACATTGAACGAGCGAGTGAACAGCAGATTCTCGATATTACAAATGTCATCCGCGTGAAACACGGACTTGCAAGGCTGAAATGGGACGAAGGCGCCGCAAAAGTGGCATTCGGCCACAGCAAGGACATGAAGGATAACAAGTATTTCTCTCACGTCTCAAAGAAATACGGGACTCTGAAGGACCGCTTGGAAAAAGGCGATGTGAAATACCGGGAGGCCGGTGAAAATATTGCCTACAACTATGTGGACGGTCCTGCAGCCGTTGAGGGCTGGCTGAACAGCGAAGGCCACAGAAAGGCGCTGTTAAGCCCGGATTATACGCACCTCGGTGTCGGCGTTGATCAGAAGTATTATACGCAAAACTTCATTAAGCCTTGGCAGTAAAAAACCGCAGAGGAGCGCGTCCCCCGCGGTTTTTTTATGTTTTTTCGCGAGCGGTGCTCCTGGCGAAAAAAACAATTTTTATATATACCTGCTTTTTTTCGCAATTTAGGCGAACATTAAGGCGCATGAACCGATACATTATAGCAGGCAAAACTTTTCGGAGGGGGTGAGAATTGTGGCGAATCAGCAATCACGGCAATCAATCGATGATTTTAAACAATTCGTAAAAAAGCATCCCAAACTGATCCAAAATGTTCGCAAGGAACAAAGAAGCTGGCAGGAAGTCTATGAAAATTGGGTTCTTCTGGGCGAGGATGATCCGATATGGGACCCTTTTAAAGACGAGGCCGTTCAGCCTTCTTCCGACGCGGAAACCAAACAGGAACCAGCTGAAAAAAACGATTTCGTTTCAAAAATGGTCACTGCCGTCAAAAAGATGGATATCAACCAAATGAATGAGCAGATCAATAAAATGAGCCAATCCATTTCATCATTGCAAAGCCTTTTAAGCCAATTTTCGGGGAGCAGCACGAAGCAGCCCCGGCAAGGCTCCGGACAACATCCTTTTTCGTTCAGAAAGGATTAAAGAAGGGGATCGTGTATGCGAAAAGAGGTTCAGGAATTCATATCCGCAGATGAGGAACGGAAACGGTTTATACGGCAGCGTCCCGTCTGGTACCGCAGACTTGCGAGAAAACCGGACGATCTCAATTCCTTTCAGCTTGACATGATGAATTTTTATGAAAAGACGATACCGCATCGGGTAAGCCAATTCTCAAACGGGATTCAAATGGCGCAGATGATGATGCAGATGGTTCACGCCATGCGTTCACAGGATTAAAAAGCGTTTAAACGCCGCATTTTCCAATTGGGTGGTTTCATGGTAAACTAGCAACTGGAGGTGCGTATTTATGTATGCAACAATTGAGTCCGTCAAGCTTCAAAGTGAAGCGGAGCAGCTTGCCGGCATGATTCTGCAGTCTGAGACGGCTGAAAATTACCGCGATTGTTACAAGCGTCTCCGTGAAGATGAAGAGGCAGGGCGGATCATTCGTTCATTTATGAGCGTTAAAGAGCAGTATGAGGATGTGCAGCGCTTTGGCAAATACCATCCTGATTATAGAGAGATTTCCCGCAAAATGAGAGAAATGAAACGGGAACTGGATTTAAACGATAAGGTGGCCGAATTTAAAAAAGCGGAGACTGAGCTTCAGTCGCTGCTTGACGAGATCAGCATTGAACTCGGAACGGCCGTCTCGGAGCATGTAAAAGTTCCGACGGGGAATCCTTATTTTGACGGCCTGTCATCCTGCGGCGGCGGGTGCGGTTCCGGCGGCGGCTGCGGATGCAAAGTTTCCTGACGAGACGGCCGTCTCGTCTTTTACATAAAATGAACAGAAAGTCAGGCGGGTGATCATGATGGAAAATAAGCGCCAAGGCATAATCGTATATCTGCATTCCTTAAAACACAGCAAAATGCTGAGAAAATTCGGCAACGTTCATTATGTTTCCAAGCGGCTGAAATACGTTGTGCTGTATTGCGATATGGACCTAATCGAAAAAACAATGGAAAAGATTTCTTCTTATTCATATGTGAAGAAGGTAGAGCCTTCTTATAAACCTTTTTTAAAGCTGGAATTTGAATCAAAGCTTGATAAGGCGAAAGAGTACGATTATAAAGTCGGTATATAAAAAAATCCCCGCAGATACCTGCGGGGTCCTTCTATTCCTTAACAAGTTAAGGAGAAGGAAAAGGGAGAGGAGAAACCGGAGGAAGAACTTATGGGGAAACGTAAGTCTTCTCCGCGGTTGGCAACAACATCATTCATTGATGCTGTTACACGTAGTCTTGACAGGAATGTGAATATGTATACACGTTTTTCACGTTCATTGTTTGAAAGAATGCTTTATGATAAGATAGGGATTGTTTTGATACATAACGGCTCAGCCGATGAGAAACATCAAAGTTTTCAGAAAAAGTGGTGTGAATAATGAGAGTAATTTCCGGTTCAAGAAAAGGACGAGCCTTAAAGGCTGTGCCGGGCACATCAACAAGGCCGACGACGGATAAAGTAAAAGAGTCTATTTTTAATATGATCGGCCCGTATTTTGACGGAGGAACGGGGCTTGATTTGTTTGCGGGGAGCGGCGGTCTCGGGATTGAAGCGCTGTCGCGCGGATTTGACCGCTGTATCTTTGTGGATCGTGATTTCAAAGCCATCCAAACGGTAAAAGCGAATATCAAAGCGCTTGATCTGCTGTCTTCAGCGGAAGTATACCGCAATGATGCAGAGCGGGCCCTCTATGCCGCGGCGAAACGGGAAAAAGGTTTTGACGGAATTTTCTTAGATCCTCCGTATAAGGAACAAAAGCTGAAAGCGCTTATCGAAATGATTGATGAGCAGAACATGCTGAATGAAGACGGTTTTGTCGTAGCCGAGCATGATAAAGCCGTTGCGCTTCCTGAAGCCGTCGGCGCGCTTTCTGTAACAAGAAGGGAAATTTACGGGCTTACAGGAGTGACGATATACCGAAATAGGGGGTAATGATGTGGCAAGTATAGCTGTATGTCCCGGAAGTTTTGATCCCGTCACCTACGGACATCTGGACATTATCAGACGGGGGGCAAACGTGTTTGAGCAGGTGTACGTATGCGTGCTCAATAATTCTTCTAAGCAGCCGCTGTTTACAGTAGAGGAACGATGTGAGCTGTTAAGAGAAGTGACAAAAGACATACCGAATGTTACGGTCGAGACGTCACAAGGACTGTTAATCGACTATGCGAAAAAAAAGCGGGCGAAGGCGATTATCAGGGGGCTCAGAGCCGTTTCTGACTTCGAATATGAGATGCAGGGGACTTCCGTCAACCGCGTGCTCGACGAATCAATAGAAACTTTTTTTATGATGACGAACAATCAGTACTCTTTTTTAAGTTCAAGCATCGTAAAAGAAGTCGCAAAATATAACGGGCCTGTTTCAGAGTTTGTTCCTCCGGAAGTTGAACAGGCGCTGATGCAGAAATTTAAAGGATGAGAAGCGCTGATTGGCGTCTCATCCTTTTTTTGTCCGTGCTGACAGCCTGTAACAATAAATCAATGCGTATATGGCGAGAGCTGTCAGCGTGATGGCGGGCCCGGTTTCAACAAGTGTATTCCAGCCGCTGACGGCAGCAGATCCCGCTTCCTGATCGCGGAAAGGGAGGAATACGGACTGGTAAGGTTCGTCCAATGCAAGGTAAAGCGGCTTCCACAGTAAGAGAATAAAGAGTGCGGCATAAATGCCCTGAAGGATACGCGCCGCGAAAAACGGTTTAAAGCGGATATCTGTTTCCGATAAAATGCCGGCTACCTGGGCCTGTACGGAAAGGCCGCTGAACCCGAGAATAAAACTCACAATCATGGCTTTCGGCAGCAAGGCGGCATCAGCTTCACTGACCAGCTTGCTCCCAAGTGTAATTTCAAACATTCCGCTGATAAGAGGGATGTCCAGATTTGCCGGAAGATGAAAAAGCGAAAGCAGCGCGTTTGTAAATACAGAAAGCACATCCATGACTTGTACGATTGATAATAACCGGCTGAAAACCGAAAACAATATAATAAAACCGCCCACCATCAGCAAGGTTTGTACAGAAGAGGTGACGGCGTCGCCCAAAATTTTTCCGAGCGGCCGCTTTTCCGAAAGCCGCGCCTTGTGGAGGGCCAGAAATGCTTCCTTCAGAGAAGGGAGAGCGATCGTCTTTTTACCGGTATACGCCGCTTCTTCTTTCCGTCCGTATGAACGCATCGTCAGGCCGACGGCGATGTTTCCGAGATAGTGAGCCGATGCCAGCAGAATGCCGAGAGACGCGTTATGAAAAAAGCCGACTGCCACAGCAGCGAATATAAATAACGGATTGGATGAATTGGTAAAAGAGACGAGGCGTTCAGCCTCTACTCTGGAGATTTGTTTATCCTGGCGCAGCCGTGCAGTCAGCTTCGCGCCGGCCGGATTGCCTGAAGCCATGCCCATAGCCAGTACAAATCCGCCGACCCCCGGCACTCTGAAAATGGGACGCATAAAGGGTTCGAGTAAAAGGCCGACAAACTTGACAATGCCGAATCCGATTAAAAGCTCAGATAGAATAAAAAACGGAAGCAATGAAGGAAAAACTACCTCCCACCACATGGAAAGACCGGTTTTGGAGGCTTCGAATGAGGCCTGAGGGTGTGAAATAACCGTAGCCGTCAAAAAAATGAAAAACAATGAAATCAAAAATGTATGAAACTTAGACAAATTCATTCTTACCTCCCCGATGCTAAAATTGCACACTGACATTTATATCATGATAAAATATAGAACAGACCTTAAAGGCGGCCGGGCAAGTACCTATTTGTCATCCTGTACTAATATACGAGCATAGGGGTTCAATTTAGACCATAGAATTCATGTATAGGATGTCTATTAGGGGGTTCGTCGCGTTGGCCAAACCTACAATCGGGTTAGCGTTAGGTTCGGGAGGGGCAAGAGGCATCGCTCATCTCGGAGTGTTATCCAGTTTACATAAGCATCAGATTCCAATTGATATGATTGCCGGCAGCAGCATGGGAGCATTAGTCGGAAGCTTTTATGCGGCCGGGCATGACGTGGCCACGATGAAAAAAGTCGCTAAAGCATTTAAGCGGCGGCTGTACGCGGATTATACGATGCCGAAGCTCGGATTTTTAAAAGGAGACCGCATCAGGCAGCTCGTTCATGCCTATACGTACGGCAAGCCGATAGAAGAACTGCGGATCCCGCTCGGCATCGTGGCCTGCGACCTTCAGACCGGCGAAAAACTCGTTTTTACGAAAGGTTCAGTGTCCGAAGCCGTCCGCGCGAGCATCAGCATACCGGGCGTTTTCGTCCCGCAAAAAATGAACGGACGTATGTTAGTCGACGGCGCGGTGGTCGACAGAATCCCGGTTTCCGCCGTAAAAGATATGGGTGCTGATATCGTCATCGCCTCTGACGTATCCCGGGTGAAAAAAACGGAAAAGGCGGCACATATTTTTGATGTAATCATGCAAAGTATGGATATACTGCAAAATGAATTGGTCCGTCACCAGACCATTGCCGCAGACGTCATGATCCGCCCTTCTCTTGAATCATTCAGCTCAAGTTCTTTTGCCAACATTGATCATATGATCACAGCGGGCGAAGAAGCCGCAGACCGGATGATCGGCCGGATTAAACAAGAAATAGAGAACTGGGAGGGCTAACTCATATGAAAGCAAAACATTTTCGCTGGGTGTTTATCATCCTGATCTTATTAATCGCTGTTACATTTATTAAGCTTCCGTATTACATCACACAGCCGGGAGAAGCATCAGAGCTGAGACCGCTGATTAAGGTGGACGGAGGCTATCCTGAAAAAGGAAGCCTTTCCTTGATGACTGTCAAAGTAGGCCCCGCCAATCCGTATACATATCTTTGGGCGAAAGTGCATCCTTACGAAGAAATCGTCCCTGATGAAAGCATAAAAGAAGAGGGCGAATCGGACTCGGATTATATGAAGCGCCAGCTGCAAATGATGAAAAGCTCCCAAGAAAACGCGGTCATTGCCGCTTATCAAAAAGCCGGGAAACAGGTGAAATACTCATTTAACGGCATTTATGCCAGCTCAGTCGTCTCTGACATGCCGGCAAAAGGAAAAATAGAGGTCGGTGATAAAATCATCAGCGCGGACGGGAAAACATACGAATCCGCTGAAAAGCTGATTGATTATATCAGCAGCAAAAAAGCGGGGGAAAAAGTAACGTTTCACATTGAACGGGACACGAAAGAAAAGACCGTTGACATTGTGCTGAAATCATTCCCGGACGACCCGAAAAGAGCGGGAATCGGTGTCGCATTATATACGGACCGGAACGTGAAAGTGAAGCCGGATCTTCATTTCAGCATTGAAAACATCGGCGGGCCTTCTGCGGGTCTCATGATGTCTTTAGAAATTTACAACCAGCTGACAAAACCTGACGAAACAAAAGGCTATAATATAGCCGGAACGGGGACAATCGACGTGGACGGCAAAGTCGGACCGATCGGCGGAATCGATCAGAAAGTCGTCGCCGCAGACAAAGCGGGAAAAGATATTTTCTTTGCGCCGAATCAAAACGGAGCTGAAAATTCTGATTACAAAAATGCGGTAAAAACGGCGAAAGCAATCAAGTCCGATATGAAAATCGTCCCTGTCGACACCATGCAGGACGCACTTGACTATTTGGATCAGCTGAAAGTAAAAAGCACCTGATACAGACAGGTGCTTTTTTTACGCATTCAAAAAACACTTTTCGTCTTCATCATAGCGGATCGGCGCTTGTGAAAATTCCTGTTTCTCAAACAATGTGCGTTCAGGTTCGTTTATCGGCAGGCTGTAAACCCGTCCCGCCAGTATGTCCAGATCCAGAGCGGGATGAGAGAAAGAAGAGAGCTTGCTGACGAGAGGTGCGGTAAGCTCTTTTTTCTTTGCCGACAGGTACGCCTGTCCTTTTTTCGTCATTCCGAGAAGACGGATATAAGGAGCGCTTGAAGGCTGCAAGAGCCGATGCATGTCTTCTTTTTTCGTCCGTGTCAGAATGTGCGTGTTCATCCGCTGCAGCCTCGTCCACGTGTATCGTTTTGTTTTCAATCGTTCCATCATTTCGCGATAGGATCGGGCTTGTCTGATGGTGCGCAGAATTCTGTGCTCAAGGCCTTCTTCCACTTCATAGATTCGGCTCAATTCTTCAGCGGAAAGAGTGCTGAGGCTGTATTTTACATATGAAAAATAGTCTTCCGTGCTGTGCCATATTCCGTATGATTTTCTGTATGCCTCCAGCTCACGCGCAGACGCTTCCGGGAGAAAGCTCCTTGCGGCCGCCGTTCCTTTTTCTATCAGCGCTTTCCGGATGCTTGTTGCGCTGGCTATCCGGCTGTTATCTCCGGGAAGCTCGGCGTCATGATATTGGGAAGCGATTCTGGCTGTCGTATAAGGCTTCATAGCGGAACCGGAGGTGTGTATCGCTCTAACATAGTGAAAACCGAGAATATTGTTCGGCTTGGACAAATCGAGCATGTCCCGCCCTTTGAATATGTGTGAAAAAGCTTTTGAGGCGGCGGCCGGATAGCTGAGACCCTTTTTCAGCTCCTCTTTCAGAATCAGGCTGCAGTCATCTTCCTTTCGGCTGAACGCTTCAGACGCTTCAAGAAAGGATTCGATCCGCCCGTTTTCGCTGCCGAAAAACAAGCTGCTGCATCCTAAATGATGAAGAAGCGAAACGCTGCCGCGCGCGAATAATTCCGCTTTTTGTACGGCATATATATAAGGGAGCTCAATGACGATATCCACGCCGTTTTCCAGCGCCATTTTTGTCCGGGCCCACTTTGAGACGGCGGCCGGTTCCCCGCGCTGCAAAAAAGGGCCGCTCATCACCGCCGCCGCGACGCTGCTGTCCGTTTTGATTTTTGCTTGTTCCGCATGATAGCGGTGTCCATTATGAAAGGGATTATATTCAACAACCAGGCCGACTGCTTTCATATTTGTCCCGCCTTTCTTGCTATGTTTTGCTTCGTGTGGTACATTTGCAAATGAAGTGCATATTTTAGTCCGTTTCGTTTAGTGTATGCATAGCCTATCCGGCTGTCAACGATTGCATGACGGCGGCATTATGCTGTAAAGAAAAAATATTGACAAAAACATTCTGAAAAGCTATAATCATGTTTGTTGCTTTCCTGAGGTGATACAAATGAAATGGACGATTTATCAGCTTCATCAAATGGCGAAAAAGAGCTTTGAATTTGATGAAACAGTTGAGTTAAATGAGCTGACAAAATTGAATTCTGACATCCGCCGCATTTCTCCCGTCCGGGTGAAGGGCCGCGCGGAGATTGAATCCAAGCAAGTTTCGTTTGACTTTACGATTTCAGGCGAAATGGTTTTGCCGTGCTCAAGAACTTTAGTTGATGTGCCGTATCCATTTACAATCGCGACAAAAGAACTGTTTAGATTTCATAAGTCGGATGATATAGAAGATGAGGACGTTCATTTTGCTGAAGACGATACCGTCGACTTAACTCCGATCATAAAAGAAGAGATTCTTTTAGAAATTCCTATGCAAGTCTTTTGTGAAACTGAACAAAAAGAAGGAGCCGCTCCCCAAGTGGGGAAGGATTGGCAAGTGATTTCTGAGGAAGACAAGAAAAATCAAATCGACCCCAGACTTGCGGATCTGAAAAAGCTCTTAACACAAGATGATGAATCTTAACTCTTTAAGGAGGTGGGAATAATGGCTGTACCTTTTAGAAGAACTTCTAAAATGAAAAAAAGATTGCGCCGTACACATTTCAAACTAAATGTACCTGGTATGACAGAATGCCCGTCATGCGGAGAGATGAAATTGTCTCACCGTGTATGTAAAGCATGCGGATCATACAACGGCAAAGACATAAATGTTAAAAGCAATTAATGTATGAAGAAAAGCGCGGGAATCTTGGTTCCTGCGCTTTTCTTTTTTTTGCCCCTCCAGCCTGCTCCCGCCGAAAAAATTGTGAGCCCCAGTAGTCTATCTAATCTATCAGCGGCATATGTATGAGGTAAATGAGCAAATATGGAGGGAGATACGATTGACGATAACGAGACAAGACGCGTGGACGCAAGATGAAGATTTGCTGCTGGCAGAAGTGGTGCTCAGGCATATTCGGGAAGGCGGGACCCAGCTTTCCGCTTTTGAAGAAGTCGGCAGAGCGCTGACGAGAACGGCTGCCGCCTGCGGGTTCAGATGGAATTCTTATGTCAGAAAACAATATCAGTCAGGGATAGAACTGGCGAAAAAACAGCGGAAGGAATTAAGAAAGCAGATCGGGGTGCATTCCGCCAATCTGCCGGGAACCGTCAAACAGCCTCCGATCCGCAGGGCGGAAGGAGAAAAAGAGCTATCCATTGATGATGTCATTTTGTTTCTGCAGCAATTTAAAGAGTCGCCAGCCGCAGCGGATGTGCGTCATGAAAAAGAAAAACTCACAGAACAGCTGACCGCGCTGCAAAAAGAAGTCGAGGATCTGCGTGAGGAAAATGAAAGCTTGAGAAACAAGCTGGAGATGACGGAAGAAGATTATAAAGCGTTAATTGACATTATGGACAGAGCGAGAAGGATGGTCAATTCAAAAGAAGACGACAGAAAATCGGCGCAGAGCCTGTAAAATGAACCGGCCTGGGGGCGGCGCCCCGCCGGTTTTTTATTATGCCGTTTCTCCGGATGTCATTTCACCGTCCATATCGGGATGCCAAATATAAGGATTTTCTCCTTTATCACGCGCCATATCATATTTAACGGGCTCAAAATTCATCTTATCCCAGAAATCTGCTGATTTCATGCGTGAATTTGTCCTGATCGGCATTCTGAAGGATTTTGCAAAATCAACAAGCGCTTTTCCGTATCCGTTGTTTTGATAGCCCGGAAGAACCTCAAGCTTCCAAAGTTCCAAAAAGTCCTGACGGTGATCAAAATACGGATTCGCGCCTCCGTTTACCTGATATAAACTCATTCTCGCCACTAGTTTATCCCCGAAGTAAATCCCGTAAAAAGGCGAGGTGCTGTCATTTTCAATGATATTATCCTGAAGATCTTCAAGCATCGACAGCTCCTGCATCCCGTATTCCTTAAACCTTTTAAATTCTTCGAGTGTCTTAAAGTTGATGAGCAGTCGCTCTATTTTCAACACAAACTCCCCCTTTGTTGTGTTCTACCATTATTGTAAACGCTTTAATTGAAAATTCCAACTATAATATGCTTGCCAGTCTTTTTGCTCAAAACGAAATTGAAGTAATTTGCGGCGGCTTCTGCTATGATAATATGGAAAAATGCAGATATAGGGTGTGACAGTGTGAAAATCGGAATTATCGGCGGCGGAGCGGTAGGCCTTTTATGTGCTTACTACTTATCGTCCCGCCATCAGGTAACGGTCATTACGCGGCGGACGGAGCAGGCTGATGCGATTAACTCAGGCGGTATACGGCTTTTGAAAGACGGAATAGAATGTACGGCGGCATGCAGAGCGCAAACAGGCATCACTTCCGGATTCGACCTCTTAATCGCAGCCGTTAAACAGCACCAGCTAAGTGCTGTGTTGCGGGATCTTGAGACGATAAAAGGGACGAATGTGCTGTTTTTGCAAAACGGCATGGGACACATACACGACATTAAAGATTGGCATACGGATCATTCGCTTTATGTCGGCACTGTTGAGCACGGAGCAAAAAAGATATCAGATCATGCCGTTGAACATACGGGAGCCGGAGCCGTAAGATGGAGTGTATTCAGCGCATCCCGGCCGGAAACGCTCAAAAGCATCTTTTCCGGCATGCACCGGGATTTTCCCGTATATGATGAAAACGACTGGTATCGGCTGTTAACGGGAAAACTGATCATAAATGTATGCATCAACCCGTTAACTGCATTGCTGCGCGTGAAAAACGGAGAGCTGTTAAGAAATGACGCTTACAAAAAGTATATGAGAAACGTGTTTGAAGAAGCGGAGACAATACTTGGCCTCGCCGATAGAGAAAAAGCGTGGAACAAGGTTTGCGAAGTTTGCAGACTGACGGAAAAAAATCATTCTTCCATGCTCGTCGATATCATGGCAGGCAGGCGGACAGAGGCCGATGCGATTATCGGCTACCTTGTAAAAGAAGCGGAAAGCCGCGGATTGCCGGCCGTTCATCTCCCGTTTTTACACCGCAGCATAAAAGCGTTAGAAAGAAACTGAAACAAAGTCTTTTGAGGTTTTCCGGTAACATGCTATACTCATTTCGGAAACCTAACTATTTATTGGAGAAAGGAAGTTCCAGACAGATGCAGCTAACTGAACTTTCCATCAAAAGTCAAAATAAGTTTGTGCAGCACTATATAGATGGAGAAAACATGTCTTCATTTTTTGATTATGATATTCATTCAGAGGACGTATGGCAAAAGCGGCTTCATGACCTGTCTTCGCGGCCGTTTGCCAGAGAGGAATTAGCGGATTATTTATCCTCCTATCACGAAAAATTTTACTCCGCCGCCATGCAGGCCTCCATCGAAAAACTGAGAGATCCAAAAAGCGCAGCGGTAGTAGGCGGCCAGCAGGCCGGTCTTTTAACGGGGCCTCTTTACACCATACATAAAATTATCTCCATTATCGTACTTGCCAGACAGCAGGAAGAGGCGTTGCAGATTCCTGTCGTTCCGATTTTCTGGGTGGCGGGTGAAGATCACGATCTGGAAGAAATCAATTTTGTGCATACGTCAACAGAGAATAAAGGTCCGGTGAAACAGAAACTGCCGCAGTCGTACTGGAAAAAAACATCGGCGGCTAAAACCGAGCTTGATCAGGAAAAATGCGCGGCTTGGATTGATGAAGTGTTCGCTGCTTTTGAGGAGACGGATCACACAAACACACTCCTTCAAAACGTGAAGCGATGTTTACGCTCATCAGAGACATTCACGGACTTTTTTGAGCTGTTGATCGCCGACTTGTTTCAAGAAGAAGGCCTTATTCTGATGAATTCGGGAGATCCGGGGATTAAAAAGCTGGAAACGGGTATGTTTCAGCAGATTTTAAAACACAATCATGAGCTTGCCAAAGCCGTGTCAGACCAGCAGCGTTTTATGCGGGAAGCCGGTTATCACCCGATTATTGAATCGGACAAAGATCAGGCCAATCTGTTTTACGAACATGAGGGAGAGCGTTTCTTAATTGAAAAAGAAAACGGCGTTTTTGTCATTAAGGAGCTTGACCTGAAGTGGACGAACGACGAGCTTCATACCCATATGGAAGAAAAACCGGAATGTTTCAGCAATAACGTTGTGACAAGGCCGCTTATGCAGGAGTTTCTCATCCCGACTCTGGCGTTTATCGCGGGACCGGGGGAGATCAATTATTGGGGTGAGCTGAAGCGGGCTTTCTCATTAATGGGCTTTCGCATGACTCCGGTAGTGCCGAGACTGAACATTACGATTCTTGAGCGCCATATTGAAAAGAAGCTTTCAGAACGGAATATCCCGCTTCAGGAAGCGATCGAACACGGCACCGGACACCTGAAAGACACTTATTTTGAAGAGCAGATTCCGGAAGAGTTTTCTTCTGTAATGGAACAGGCGAAGTCGCAGATTGAAGCCGTCCATAAACGCGCAAGGGACGAAGCGCTGAAGGTCGATTCTAGCCTTGAGCCGCTCTTACAGAAGAATGCCGCCTTCATTCAAGATCAGCTCTTGTTTTTAGAACGGACGGTAACGAAAAGAATTGAAGAAAAAGAAGGCTTTGTGCTGCGTGACTATGAAAGAATCCAAAACAGCATCAGACCGCTCGGCGCTCCGCAGGAACGGATTTGGAATGTGATGTATTATCTGAACCGCTACGGTCCAAAATTCTTCACAACCTTCAAACATCTGCCATTTTCTTTTCAAAACCAACATCAGATTGTCAAACTTTGAAATAAAGTTTTAAAGAACCCTGAATAGTTCAGGGTTTTTTTTTATGTGTAAACAGTGTAAAATGAGGTTGTGGAGAGAAGTGGCGGATAGTGGTGAGTTTAGGGGAGAAAGTGGGGGTCCTTATCATGTTTATGGGTGAATACCGGCATACTGTTGATGCAAAGGGCCGCATGATCGTACCCGCAAAATTCAGAGAAGGCCTCGGTGAGCAGTTTGTGCTGACCAGAGGACTGGACCAATGCCTTTTCGGCTATCCGATGAATGAATGGAAGCTGATTGAAGAAAAGCTGAAGGCTCTGCCGCTCACCAAAAAAGACGCCCGCGCATTTACCCGATTCTTTTTTTCCGGTGCGACCGAATGCGAACTGGACAAGCAGGGAAGGGTTAATATTGCGTCATCTCTTCTGAATTACGCAAAACTGGAAAAAGAATGTGTTGTCATCGGGGTTTCCAATCGAATTGAATTGTGGAGTAAGGTAATATGGGAACAATACACAGAAGAGCAAGAAGATTCATTCGCTGAAATTGCTGAAAACATGATTGGATTTGATATATAATGGATCTTCGTGCATCACAACAACAACTGACAATTCAATTCATTCCTGATAAAGGTGGGACCGACACAAATGTTTCAGCATAAGACAGTACTTCTTCGTGAAACCGTCGACGGTTTAAATATCAAACCGGACGGAACCTATGTGGACTGCACCCTTGGCGGCGCCGGGCACAGTACATATTTATTGCAGCAATTATCGGAAAAAGGACGCTTGATCGCCTTTGATCAAGATGACACGGCACTTGAAAACGCAAAGAAAACATTGTCCGAATACAAAGGACAGCTTATTCTGGTGAAAAGCAACTTTCGTTATTTAAAAGAGTGTTTACATGAACACGGCATTACGAGTGTCGACGGAATTCTATTTGATTTAGGAGTATCCTCTCCGCAGCTTGATACACCGGAACGGGGATTCAGCTATCATCATGACGCACCGCTGGACATGAGGATGGACCAGTCGGCCGCCCTTACGGCGAAAGAAGTCGTAAATGAATGGCGGTATGAGGACCTTGTGAGGATTTTCTTTAAATACGGAGAAGAAAAATTCAGCAAGCAGATCGCCCGAAAAATTGAAGAGGCAAGAGAAAAATCGCCTATTCAAACAACCGGCCAACTGGTCGATCTAATAAAGGACGCGATACCGGCTCCGGCAAGAAGAAGCGGAGGTCATCCGGCCAAACGTGTATTCCAAGCCATACGAATCGCCGTAAACGACGAGCTTCAAGTATTTGAAGAGGCCCTCTTGCAAGCGATAGAGGTGCTGAAGCCGGGCGGAAGGGTGTCTGTGATCACTTTTCACTCGCTGGAAGACAGAATGTGCAAGACGACATTCAAGGAAAAATCATCACTTCCCGAACTGCCTCCGGGTCTTCCTGTGATACCGGAAGAATTTGAACCGGAATTAAAGCTGATTACAAGAAAGCCCATTACGGCATCAAAAGAGGAGCTTGAAGAAAATAACCGCGCCCGGTCAGCGAAGCTCCGCATTGCGGAGAAACGAAAATAACGGGCAGCAAATGACAACATTAAAGGAGGTCATCAGCCTATGAGCAACTTAGCTTACCAGCAGGAAAAACAACAACGGCCAGTGATAAGTCCCGAAAAAAAGGTGATTGTCAAAAAGAGGGCTTCCATTACACTCGGGGAAAAGGTGCTGCTCGTCCTGTTTGCCATTGCCGTTCTCTCCACATCAATGTTTATCGTATCAAAGGCATACGCGGCGTACCAATCCAATATTGAGGTGCAAAAACTGGAGGAGAAAGTATCTGAGAAGAATAAGCAGATCGGTGATCTCGAAAAGACGGCTGCTGACTTAAGCCAGCCGCAGCGCCTGATGGATATCGCCAAAAAGCACGGTTTGAATCTGAAAGATAAAAAAGTGAAAAACATACAGGAATGATAACCCATGCCGAAAAAAAATAAGTTTATGAACAGAGGAGCAGCGATACTCAGTATTTGTTTCGCTCTCTTTTTCTTTGTCATTCTCGGGAGAATGGCGTACATTCAATTAACCGGTAAAGCAAACGGTGTAGAACTTGCAACAAAAGCGACCGAGCAGCACGAAAAAAAGCGGACGATAGAAGCGAGCCGCGGCTCTATTCTTGACCGGAACGGTAAAGTGCTTGCAGAGGACACGGCGACATATAAGCTCATTGCCGTGCTTGATAAAAAGATGACGACCGACAAGAAGCATCCTCAGCATGTCAAAGACAAAGAGAAAACGGCGGAAAAACTGGCGACCGTTATCAATCTTGATAAAAGCGAGATTCTGGACATCTTAAACAGGGATGGCGCGAAGCAGGTGGAATTCGGTTCAGCCGGCCGCGATATCTCTTATGCGAAAAAACAAAAGATCGAAAAAATGAATCTTCCGGGTATTTCTTTCTTAAGAGATACGAAGCGCTACTATCCGAACGGTGTATTTTTGTCAAATGTTCTCGGCTATGCCGATGTGAATGAAAAAACAAACGAGATACAAGGCTCTTTAGGGCTTGAAAAAATACTGAACAACTATCTGACGGAACGCGACGGATCCGTCACTTACGAAAGTGATAAATCCGGCTGGAAACTTCCGAACAGCAAAGAAAAAATCACCGCACCTAAAAACGGTGACAATGTATATTTAACCATTGATCAGAAAATTCAAACCTTTTTAGAAGACAGCATGACGAAAGTAGCGGAAAAATATAAACCGAAAAAAATTATGGCGGCTGTCGTAGAACCGAAAACAGGCAAAGTGCTTGCGATGGGGCAGCGTCCGAGTTTCGACCCGAATATCAGAAACGTCACCAATTATTACAACGACTTAGTGTCGTACGCGTATGAACCGGGATCGACGATGAAGATCTTTACGCTTGCTGCGGCGATTCAGGAAAATGTGTTTTCCGCAAACGAGAAATATAAATCAGGAACATATAAAGTGGGAGGCGGACCTGTTAAAGATTGGAACGATGGCGCCGGCTGGGGCATGACAAGCTTCCATGACGGCCTTATGAGGTCATCCAATGTTGCTTTTGCCAAACTGGCCAACGAAAAACTGGGGTTTGACCGGTTTAATGAGTACCTGCACAAATTCGGGCTCTATCAAAAAACAGGGGTTGATCTGCCCGGTGAAGTATCAAGTAAAATTAACTACAAATATGATTTTGACAAAGCGTCTACGGCTTACGGCCAAGCATCGGCGATAACGCCGATCCAGCAGCTTCAGGCCGTCACGGCGATTGCCAATAACGGCAAAATGATGAAACCTTACGTCATTGATCATATTGTCGACCCCGATACGAAAAAAGTCGTCAAGCAGACAAAACCAGAGCAAGTAGGCACGCCGATTTCAGCCGATACGGCGAAAAAAGTCCGGAATCTGCTCGGAGAAGTCGTGACGTCAGACATCGGAACGGGAAAACCTTATAAAATTGAAGGATTTGACGTCGCGGGTAAAACGGGAACCGCGCAAATCGCCGGGACGGGCGGATATTTAAAGGGAACGAGCAACTATGTGTTTTCATTCATGGGCATGGCGCCGAAAAATGATCCTAAGCTCGTCATCTATGTAGCCGTGCAGCAGCCGCAATTAAAAGCGGGGCAAAGCAGCTCTGATCCTGTCGCGGAAATCTTTAACCCGACGATGAAAAACAGCCTCCACTACATGAATATCGAACCGACGGAAAAAACAGATTCCGGTCAGGAAGAAACGAAAAGCCAAAAGATGCCTGACCTGACAGATAAGACGGTCAAGAGCGCTGAGAAGGAAGCGAAAAATGAACATCTCACACCGATTGTCATCGGCAGCGATGTTGCCGTAAAAGAGCAGTATCCGACAGCCGGAGAAGATGTGATCACCAATCAGAAAATCTTCTTAAAAACAGACGGAAAGATGACGATGCCGGATATGTCCGGATGGTCGAGACGGGAAGTGCTTCAATTCAGCAAAGTATCAGGCATTCACATCGATGTGAGCGGTGAAGGTTACGCTTCAAGCCAAAGTGTGAAAAAAGGCAAAGAACTGAAAGAAAATACCGTGATCAAGGTGAAATTTAAAAATCCTGATTAACGGGACAGAGAAGTCCGCGGATGCCCGCGGGCTTCTTTTTTATGCGCCGCCGTTCTATGTGTCCAAGCTGAGGCATAAATTGAAACAAGCCTAAATAAGGAGTGGACGGTCCCTTGCGCGTTTCAAATGTAACGGTTCGAAAACGTTTATTACTGGTTTTGCTTATTGGCGTAATCATTTTTTTGATCATTGACAGCAGATTAGGCTATGTCCAATTTGTGATGGGAGAAAAGCTGACTTCACTGGCTAAGGATTCCTGGAGCCGGAATTTGCCGTTTGAGCCTGAGCGGGGAGAGATTCTTGACCGAAACGGCGTGAAGCTGGCTACTAATAAAAGCGCGCCGACCGTCTTTGTCGTACCGCGCCAGATCCAAAATCCCATCAAAACGGGCAAGCTTCTCGCGTCAGTTTTAAATATGTCGGAAGAGAAGGTCTACAAACACATTACTAAGAAAACCTCCATAGAAAAAATCTCACCCGAGGGGCGGAAAATTTCCAATAAAAAAGCGAAAGAAATCAAAGCGCTCGACTTAAAAGGGGTTTATGTGGCTGAAGACAGCATCCGCCATTATCCGTACGGAAGCTTTTTGTCCCATGTTCTCGGTTTTGCCGGTATTGATAACCAGGGCCTTCTCGGTTTGGAGGCTTATTATGATGATGACTTAAAAGGTGTCAAGGGATCCGTAAAATTTTATACGGATGCCAAGGGGAAGAAAATGCCTGATGAAGCGGATGATTACACCCCTCCGAAAGACGGACTTGATATGAAACTGACGATTGACGCCAAGGTTCAGACGATTATAGAAAGAGAGCTCGACAATGCAGCGGCGAAATATAACCCGGACGGAATGATTGCGGTCGCAATGAATCCGAAAAACGGGGAAGTGCTCGGCATGTCAAGCCGTCCTGATTTTGATCCGGCTGACTATCAATCGGTGGATCCGTCTGTTTACAACCGGAACCTGCCGGTATGGAGCACATATGAACCGGGTTCGACCTTTAAGATTATTACGCTTGCGGCGGCTCTTCAAGAGCAAAAAGTAAACTTGCAAAGAGACCACTTTTATGACAAAGGATTTGCCGAGGTCGACGGCGCCCGCCTCCGATGCTGGAAAAAGGGCGGCCACGGTTCGCAATCTTATCTTGAAGTCGTTCAAAATTCCTGCAACCCCGGGTTTGTACAGCTGGGGGAACGGCTCGGAAAACAAAAGCTGTTTCAATATATTAAGGACTTCGGCTTTGGAAAGAAAACAGGCATTGATCTGCAAGGGGAAGGAACGGGGATCTTATTCCCGCTTGACAGAGTCGGCCCGGTCGAACAGGCGACAACCGCTTTCGGACAAGGGGTTTCCGTCACGCCGATTCAGCAGGTGGCAGCCGTTTCCGCAGCAATAAACGGCGGAACGCTTTATACTCCATTTATCGCCAAAGAGTGGGTTGATCCCGTTACGAAAAAAACCGTTAAGAAACAATCGCCGATTGCGAAAAGGCAAGTTATTTCCCAGGAAACGTCAAAGCAGATCAGATATGCTTTAGAAAGCGTCGTCGCTCAGGGAACGGGGCGGAATGCCTTTGTGGAAGGATATCGCGTCGGCGGAAAAACAGGTACCGCACAAAAGGTCAAAGACGGCAAATATCTCGAAAACAACCATATCGTCTCCTTTATCGGTTTTGCGCCGGCTGATGACCCGAGCCTTGTCGTGTATGTCGCGGTTGATAATCCGAAAGGCACGATTCAATTCGGGGGAACCGTCGCCGCGCCGATTGTCGGAAATATGATGAGAGACAGTCTGCCTGAGCTCGGCGTGAAACCGCGAAAAAATCAAATCGAGAAAAAATATCAATGGAACGACACAAAAACAATAGAGGTTCCGAATGTTGTAGGGATGTCTGTCTCTGATCTTGAGTCGCTGCTTGTCAATTTGAATATTGACTCCTCAGGAAAAGGAAGCAAAATTGTGAAACAATCACCTGCAGCCGGAACGAAAGTAAAAGAAGGCTCAAAGATCCGTGTTTACTTGAGTGAAGAATGAGTCTTTTTGAGGCAGCCGATTGTTTTCGGCTGCCTCTTATCATAAAGAGAAAAAAAGAAGATAACTTTTAAGATTAACTGGATGTATCCTTTTATTTACGCTAAAATATGAACTGTATGTTTAAAAGCCATTCTGACTTTTATAAACGGTTATCATGATAAAAGAATGAATAGAATTTCTGAGAGGTTTGATACAATGAAACTTACAAAGCTGCTTACATATTTAATGGCCGAACCTGTTCAAAATGACTTTCATGACCCTGACATAACTTCAATTGAGATGGACTCCAGGGAAGTGAGAAAAGGGAGTCTTTTTGTGTGTATAAAAGGGTATACGGTAGACGGACATGATTTTGCCCAAAAAGCCGCAGAAAACGGCGCAGCGGCCATCGTTGCCGAGAAAGAGCTTGACGTCGATGTTCCTGTCATTATCGTCCGCCGGTCACAGCGGGCGCTCAGCGTTCTTTCTGACGCGTTTTACGGGCAGCCGACAAAGCAGCTTCAGCTTATCGGCATCACCGGCACAAACGGCAAAACATCAACGACGCACATGGTTGATGAGATTTTCAAAAAAGCGGGAAGACAGACCGGTTTAATCGGAACGATGTACATTAAAATCGGGGATGAGACATTCCCGGTCAAAAATACAACGCCCGAAAGCGTCACACTGCAAAAAACGTTCAAGAAAATGAATGATGAGCATGTTGACACAGCTATTATGGAAGTGTCTTCTCACGCTCTGTCACTCGGCAGGGTTCACGGCTGCGATTATGATATCGCCGTATTCACGAACCTGACGCAGGACCATTTAGATTATCACAAGACGATGGAAGACTACAGACAGGCTAAAAGCCTCCTGTTTTCCCAGCTGGGCGGCTCCTTTAACCACGAAAAGCCGAAGCGGGCCGTTTTAAACGCAGATGACAAAGCCAGTGCTTATTTTGAAAAAGTGACGGCGGCGCACATCCTTACATACGGAATCGAGAATGATGCCGATGTCATGGCGAAACAAATCGAGATCTCTGCGCAAGGCACAAGCTTTGAACTCGTTACGCCAAAAGGAACAAAGCAGATCACAGTTTCACTCGTCGGCCGCTTCAACGTGTATAACGTACTGGCTGCAGCGGCGACAGCGATCGCAGCGGGTCTGCCGTTTGATACGATCACAAGCGCTCTTGAAGAGCTGCAAGGTGTCAGAGGCCGGTTTGAACTGGTGAATCACAATCAGCCGTTTCCTGTGGTTGTCGATTACGCGCACACGCCTGACAGTCTGGAAAACGTCCTGAATACATGCAAAGACATGACAGAGGGCAAGCTTTTCGTCGTCGTCGGCTGCGGCGGAGACCGGGACAAAACGAAACGCCCGAAAATGGCGGAAATTGCGGTGCGGATTGCCGACGAACCGATTTTCACTTCAGATAACCCGAGAAGCGAGGACCCGCTGGCCATATTAAGAGATATGGAAAGAGGGGTAGAAGGCACTTACTATCACAGTATCGCAAACCGCGAGCAGGCTATCTTTTTTGCCATTGCCAACGCGAAAAAGGGAGATGTGGTTCTGATTGCCGGGAAAGGGCATGAAACCTATCAGCAGATCGGCAATGAAACATTCGACTTTGATGACGCCGAAGTAGCGGGAAGAGCTATTGTTGAGCTGAATAAAAAGTAAAACAGGAAAGAGTGTTAGAATGAGGGAAATGAAAAGAATTACGGGGACACAATGTGAATATGATAAATACGTATGTCGTTTGAACGAAACGGGAGGAGAAAAGAGCAATGCTTGAGCAAGTGATTTTATTTACAATAATAATGGGATTTTTAATCAGTGTTCTGATATCTCCGATTCTTATCCCGTTTTTAAGACGTTTAAAATTCGGCCAAAGTATCAGGGAAGAGGGGCCGAAATCACATATGAAAAAATCAGGGACGCCGACGATGGGCGGGGTCATGATTATTGTATCCATCGCCATTACGGCGATTGTCATGACGCAGAAATTTTCGCATCTGAGCGCGGAAATGTTTCTTCTGCTGTTTGTCACGATCGGATACGGCCTGCTCGGCTTTCTGGATGACTATATTAAAGTAGTAATGAAACGGAATCTCGGATTGACGTCGAAGCAGAAATTGATCGGCCAGATCATTATTGCCATTGTATTTTACGGAGTATATCATTATTGCCATTTTTCAACCGGCATCAGGGTGCCGGGCACACATCTGTCAATCGATCTCGGCTGGGGATACTTTATCCTCGTTCTCTTTATGCTTGTCGGAGGTTCAAATGCCGTCAACCTGACAGACGGTCTGGACGGTCTCTTGTCCGGTACCGCGGCTATCGCATTCGGCGCTTTCGCCATCCTTGCGTGGAACCAGTCACAATATGACGTTGCGATTTTCTCGGTTGCCGTTGTCGGCGCCGTTCTCGGTTTTCTTGTATTCAACGCCCATCCCGCCAAGGTATTTATGGGGGATACCGGTTCGCTTGCGCTCGGAGGAGCGATCGTGACCGTTGCCATTCTGACGAAGCTTGAAATTCTGCTCGTCATTATCGGCGGAGTATTTGTTATTGAGACCTTATCTGTTATCTTACAAGTCATCAGCTTTAAAACGACAGGAAAACGAATCTTTAAGATGAGTCCGCTTCACCACCATTACGAATTGGTCGGATGGTCTGAATGGAGAGTTGTCGTCACATTCTGGACTGCGGGACTGCTGCTTGCCGTTTTAGGAATTTACATCGAGGTGTGGTTATAAGTGGAAAACGAACTTTTTTTGCAAAAACAAAACTTTCTAGTCCTCGGACTGGCGAAAAGCGGATATGCGGCTGCGTCGATTCTTCATGAAAAAGGCATTAACGTCGTCGTGAATGATCAAAAAGCCTTTGAAGAGAACGAACCTGCCCAAAGGCTTGCAGAAAGAGGAATTGAAGTCATCTGCGGTGAGCATCCGACGTCACTTTTTGATCAGCATCACATTACCATTCTGATCAAAAATCCCGGAATCCCGTATGAAAATATCATGGTGGAGGAAGCGCAAAGAAGAGGCATCCCGGTCTGGACGGAAATCGAGCTTGCGTATTATATCACCAATGCAAAATTCATCGGCATTACAGGTTCAAACGGGAAAACAACAACGACGACCCTGATTTATGAAATGCTGAAAGCTGACTCGATAAAGGCGCTGGTCGCAGGGAATATCGGCACTGTCGCCAGTGAAGTGGCTTATCATGCTGACGGTGATGAATGGATCGTCACAGAGCTTTCTTCGTTCCAGCTTATGGGGACTCATGCGTTCAGACCTGAAATCGGCCTGATTTTAAATGTGTTCGACGCTCATTTGGATTACCATCACAGCCGTGAAAACTATGAAAAAGCCAAGCAGAACGTGTATCTTCATCAGCTTGAGAGTGATACGGCCATCGTCAATCAAAGCGATGAAACAGTCGTGCGGCTTGCCGAAAGCGGAAAAGCCGGCACCGTTCCGTTTTCAGTTCACCAGGAACTGTCAAGCGGCGCATTCATTAAAGATGGAATGCTGATGTTCGGCGATGAAGCGATTCTGCCTGTTGATGACATCGTACTGCCGGGCGCGCACAATTTAGAAAATATATTGGCCGCTGTAGCCGCGGCAAAAACGGCGGGCGCGTCTAATAAAGCGATTCAGAAGGTGCTGACAAGCTTTACCGGTGTCAAACACCGTCTGCAGTATGTAACTGCGATCCAGAATCGTAGATTTTATAATGACAGCAAAGCGACGAATATTTTGGCCACAAGCAAAGCGCTCTCCGCGTTCAAAGCACCGGTTATTCTGCTTGCAGGCGGACTGGACCGCGGCAACGGTTTTGACGACCTGAAACCGTATATGGACAATGTCAAAGCGGTCCTGACGTTCGGACAGACAGCGCCGAAGATAGAAAAACTGGGCAATGAGCTGGGAATACAACATGTCAAACGTGTCGATAATGTTGAACAAGCAGTATCTGCGGCGTTTGCGCTCTCAAATGAAGGAGACGTCATCCTCTTGTCACCCGCGTGTGCAAGCTGGGATCAGTTCAAAACATTTGAAGAACGCGGTGACATGTTTATAGATGCCGTGCATATGCTTAAGTAAGGGCTTGTCTCTGTTCATCGGCAGCCCTAAATGACTTATGCTTGGGGTGTCGATTGCTTTGACTACTAAAAAAACAGCGCCTGATTTGTTATTAGTTATCATTACGTTATTGCTTTTAACAATAGGATTAATTATGGTCTACAGTGCAAGTGCGGTATGGGCGGATTATAAATTTGACGACTCGTTTTTCTTCGCGAAACGGCAGCTGCTGTTTGCGGGGATCGGCGTCATTGCCATGTTTTTCATTATGAATGTGGATTATTGGACATGGCGCACATGGTCGAAGCTGCTTCTGATCATTTGTTTTTTTCTGCTTGTGCTTGTGCTGATTCCGGGAGTCGGAATGGTGCGGAACGGTTCAAGAAGCTGGATCGGAGTGGGAGCGTTCAGCATTCAGCCTTCGGAGTTTATGAAACTCGCGATGATTGCGTTTCTGGCTAAATTTCTTTCTGAAAAACAGAAGAACATTACGTCATTCAGACGCGGATTCGTTCCCGCGCTCGGAATCGTGTTTTCTGCATTTATTATTATCATGTGCCAGCCCGACCTGGGAACGGGGACGGTAATGGTGGGCACGTGCATCGTGATGATTTTTGTTTCCGGTGCGCGAATCGCTCATTTCGCGTTTCTCGGACTCATCGGTTTAAGCGGATTTGCGGCGCTTGTTCTGTCCGCTCCATATCGGATTAAACGGATTACCTCTTACTTAAACCCGTGGGAGGATCCGCTTGGAAGCGGATTTCAGATCATTCAGTCGCTCTATGCCGTAGGTCCGGGCGGTCTGTTCGGGATGGGGCTCGGTCAAAGCCGGCAAAAGTTTTTTTACCTGCCGGAGCCGCAAACCGATTTCATTTTTGCTATTTTATCTGAGGAACTCGGCTTTATCGGCGGTTCGCTCATATTGCTGCTGTTCAGTATTTTATTATGGCGGGGCGTCAGGATTGCCCTCGGCGCGCCGGATTTATACGGAAGCTTTGTCGCCATCGGTATTATTTCTATGATAGCTATTCAAGTCATGATTAATATCGGCGTTGTGACGGGGCTGATCCCGGTAACAGGAATTACGCTGCCGTTTTTAAGCTACGGAGGCTCATCACTGACGCTGATGCTCGCAGCGGTCGGCGTACTTTTAAATGTCAGCCGGTACTCGAGGTATTGATCTGTATCTTGCCTCATCACTCATGATTTATTCGTTATCTATAAAAAAACAGACAACATCAATAACCCTGTCCTAAAAAACAGGGTTATCGCTATGTGATTAAGGGGGACATACGAATGCGTATTGCAGTAAGCGGAGGCGGAACCGGAGGACATATTTATCCGGCCCTGGCCTTTATTAAAGAAGTTCAGCGCCGGCATCCGGATGTGGAATTTTTGTATATCGGAACAGAGAACGGTCTTGAGAAAAAAATTGTTGAACGGGAAAATATCCCGTTCCGCGCCATTGAAATTACAGGTTTCAAACGAAAACTTTCTTTTGAAAATGTAAAAACCGTCATGCGTTTCTTAAAAGGCGTGAAGAAAAGCAAATCATATTTAAAAGAGTTTAAACCGGATGCCGTTATCGGTACAGGCGGCTATGTATGCGGTCCGGTTGTATACGCGGCGGCAAAAATGGGAATTCCGACGATCATTCATGAGCAAAACAGCCTGCCCGGCATCACAAATAAGTTTCTCTCGAAATATGTTAATAAGGTAGCAATTTGCTTTGAAGAGGCAAAATCGCATTTTCCTGCTGAAAAAGTTGTGTTTACGGGAAACCCGAGAGCCTCTGAAGTCGTCTCAATTAAGACAGGCCGCTCATTAACTGAGTTCGGGCTGAAAGACAATCAAAAAACGGTGCTCATTTTCGGCGGAAGCAGAGGCGCGGCTCCCATTAACCGTGCCGTTATAGATATGCAGGAAGAATTGAAAACGAGACCTTACCAAGTGCTTTATATTACCGGGGAAGTGCATTACGAGAAGGTAACGGCTGAGCTGAAAGGCGGAAAAGCCGCTGATAATATGGTGACAAAACCGTTTTTGCACCAAATGCCGGAGTACTTACAATCAATTGATGTCATTGTGGCCAGAGCCGGAGCGACGACGATTGCGGAAATCACCGCTCTCGGCATTCCGAGCGTGCTTATTCCGAGCCCGTATGTGACAGCCAATCACCAGGAAGTCAATGCGAAGGCGCTCAGCCAGCATGACGCTGCAATCGTACTGAAGGAAACCGAGCTCAGCGGAGAAAAACTGATCGCTGCGCTGGACAAAATCGTCATGAATGAAGAAACCTTAAAAGACATGAGTGAGCGGACAAAATCACTCGGTGTTCCGGATGCGGCAGCCAGACTGTACAGTATCATGGAAGACATAAAAAAATAGAGCAAATGGAATGCGGAGGTTTATGATGGAGAACGTAATTCAGGAATTAAGAGACCGCGAAGTCGGCAAAGTGCTGGAACAAGAACCGCTCGCGAACCATACAACGATGAAAATCGGCGGTCCGGCGGACATTTTGATCATCCCCAACCGTGTGGAAGCGGTCAAAGATATTATGGATATTGTGAAAAAACATGATCTGCCATGGACGGTTATCGGCCGCGGTTCAAATCTGCTCGTGCTTGATGAAGGCATTAGAGGAGTTGTCATCAAACTGGGCGCGGGTCTGGATCATTTGGAGATTGACGGTGATCAGGTGACGGTCGGAGGCGGCTATTCGGTCGTCCGGCTTGCGACTTCCATGAGTAAAAAAGGAATGTCCGGTCTCGAATTTGCAGCGGGCATTCCCGGATCAATCGGCGGAGCCGTCTATATGAATGCCGGGGCGCACGGATCTGATATGAGTGAGATTCTTGTGAAAGCCCGTATCTTATTTGAAGACGGCACAATCGAATGGCTGACAAACGAAGAGATGGATTTCAGCTACAGAACGTCTGTTTTGCAGAAAAAACGCCCCGGCGTCTGTCTCGAGGCAGTTCTTCAGCTTGAGCAAAAGGAACGGGAAGCCATTACGGCGCAAATGCAGCAGAACAAAGATTACAGAAAAAACACTCAGCCGTATTCAAGCCCATGCGCCGGGAGCATATTCAGAAATCCGCTGCCGGATCATGCCGGAAACCTCGTTGAAAAAGCGGGATTAAAAGGACATCAGATCGGCGGAGCAAAAGTGTCCGAAATGCACGGGAATTTTATCGTCAATGCCGGCGGAGCGACTGCCAAGGACGTTCTCGACCTGATTGAATATGTGAAAAAGACAATCCGTGAGCAGTATGATGTTGACATGCATACAGAAGTTGAAATCATCGGAGGGAATCGTTAAAAGGTTCTCTGATTACGTGAGCTCATGTGATATACTTTTAACAAATGTCAAACGGCATCACAGCATGCCGTTTGTTTTTCAATCAGACGAATGTCAAGCTGTTTCATTCTTAGTGAGGTGGACAGGCAGTGAACCCAAATCATGAAAGAGAAAAAATTGTAAATATTGAAGAGCGGATTCCGAAAATCAAAGAGCAGCGGAAGCAAAAAGCAAACCGCCGGCTGATTTCATTCATTGTGCTCTTTTTTATGATGGTGCTGATCATCGTGTACTTGCAGATGCCGATCAGCAAAGTGTCTTCTGTCACCGTTTCCGGAAACGAAAACGTGTCTGTAAAAGAGATCAACGCGCTTTCTGATATACATAACGGACAAACCGAGTTCTGGAGTCTGAACAAGAAACAAACAGAAGAAAAGATTGAGCAGAATAAGCTGGTGAAAAAGGCGGAACTTTCAAAAGTATTTCCTAACAAAGTCAGCATTCACATTGAAGAATACAAGACGATCGCGTATCTGCAGCGGCATGATGTATATTATGAAGTGCTCGAAAACGGCACTGTGCTGCCGAACGAAGTCACGCCGGATGACGCGGGCCCGATTTTGGTTGACTGGACAAACGCGAAAAAGCGGGTCAAAATGGCGGAGCAGCTTGATAAGCTTTCCGGTTCGCTTAAGCAGTCGATTTCTGAAATCTATTATACACCGGTAAAAATGGATCAGGACCGGATCAAGCTGTATATGAACGACGGGTATGTAGTTACCGCTTCTATTAAAACGTTTGCCGGCCGGATGAAGACCTATCCTTCTATCGTTTCCCAGCTGGACGGCGGGAAAAAGGGGATTATCCACTTAGAAGTCGCTACGTATTTTGAAGAATTTAACAAAGGTAAATCCGGCAAGAAAAAAGAAAATGATTAATAGTTCTAAAGAACTAATTTAAAGGTGATTCAAAAGAATCTATTGCGATCAGCGGGGCAGCCGATATAACCGATAGCGGAATCATTATGACTATGTTTGTTTTTGTCCGGTATATGGCTGCCGGACAAGCGGAAAATTCTCAATGCAATGGGCGTGTCTTCTGCAGTGAGCATTGCATTTGGAATTTTCCTCCTGTTTCTTCTTTTTTCGGATGTTTCTGGCAATATCTATAGCTTTTCTGGAGGTTCATCTTAGTGTAGACTAATGGAAAGCGGGTATATTTGCATCTGGTTTGCACAGTATGGCACCGTGACAGGAAATCTTACGGTAAGGTGGGCCGTCTCTAAAAAAAATAAAAAAAATACGATATAAAAGAGGATATACATAGAATATAACGAATAGTTTCATTAAACATAAATTGTGAGAAATCAGATAAGAATTTGTTGATGCTGTTGTTTTTGTTACACACTTGTAAAGCCACATTCATTGTATTGTTGTTCCGCAAATAATAGAATAGAATTTGATCGAAATGTGAGGAGGTGCCATAGAATGAACAACAATGAACTTTACGTCAGTCTTGACATCGGTACGTCCAATACAAAAGTGATCGTCGGAGAAATGACAGATGATTCCCTTAACATTATCGGAGTGGGAAATGTACCGTCTGAAGGGTTGAAAAAAGGCTCAATCGTTGATATAGATGAAACCGTTCATTCTATAAGAAAAGCGTTTGACCAAGCTGAAAGAATGGTAGGTTTTCCGCTGAAAAAAGCCATTGTCGGCGTTAATGGAAATTATATTCATATTCAAGATACGAACGGCGTTGTCGCTGTTTCCAGTGAAAACAAAGAAATTCACGTTGAAGACGTCCGCAGGGTAATGGAAGCGGCACAGGTCGTGTCAGTTCCGCATGAGCAGCTGATCGTAGACGTCGTTCCGAAACAGTTTATCGTTGACGGAAGAGACGAAATTACCGATCCGAAAAAAATGCTCGGCGTGCGCCTGGAAGTAGAAGGCACGCTGATTACCGGCTCCAAAACGATCTTACATAACTTACTTCGCTGTGTGGAGAGAGCGGGCGTTGAAATTACTGATATTTGCCTGCAGCCGCTTGCGGCCGGTTCGGCGGCTTTGTCAAAAGACGAAAAAAACCTCGGAGTCGCCATGATTGATATCGGCGGCGGCTCGACGACGGTGGCGGTATTTGAACAGGGGCACCTGAAGGAGACAGCCGTCATTCCGCTCGGAGGCGAAAACATCACGAAAGATGTATCGATCGGATTGCGCACTTCCACCGAAGAGGCTGAAAGAGTAAAAAAACAATTCGGACATGCATTCTACGATGAGGCTTCAGAAGATGAAGTATTTGAAGTCACCGTCATAGGAACGAATCAAAAGCAATCTTTTACACAGCAGGAAATTGCCAATATTATTGAAGCAAGAGTGGAAGAGATTCTTGAGATTGCCGCAGCCGAAATTGAGCATATGGGAATTACAGATCTGCCCGGCGGCTTTGTGCTGACCGGCGGACAGGCCGCAATGCCCGGAGTGCTTTCATTGGCACAGGAAGTGCTGAGGCACAATGTAAGGGTCGCAAGCCCGAATTATATCGGTGTAAGAGACCCTCAGTATATGACGGGTGTCGGCTTGATACAATTTGCCTGCCGAAATGCCAGAATTCAGGGAAGAAAAATAGGCTTTCATATGCCGGAAGAAGCCGTGCAGGAAATCGCGGTCTCTCACGAAGAAGCACATCATCAGCGGCCAGAGGCGCAGCAGCGTCCAAAAGCAAAACAAAAAACACAAGCCGAACACAACAAACCGAGCAAAATGAAAAAACTATTAAGCATGTTTTGGGAATAGATTGATAGTCATTCGGCAGATTAGGAGGATTTAGCATGTTGGATTTCGAAACAAACATAGACGGCTTAGCATCAATTAAAGTAATCGGAGTAGGAGGCGGCGGTAATAACGCGGTCAACCGAATGATTGAAAATGAAGTGCAGGGTGTAGAGTACATTGCGGTAAACACGGACGCGCAAGCTCTTAACCTGTCAAAAGCGGAAGTGAAAATGCAGATCGGGGAAAAGCTGACCCGCGGTCTCGGAGCGGGAGCGAATCCGGAAGTCGGCAAAAAAGCCGCTGAAGAAAGTAAGGAACAAATCGAAGAAGCGCTAAAAGGTGCTGACATGGTGTTCGTTACAGCCGGAATGGGAGGCGGTACCGGAACGGGAGCCGCACCGGTTATCGCGCAAATCGCAAAGGACTTAGGCGCTTTGACTGTCGGTGTCGTAACAAGACCGTTTACATTTGAAGGAAGAAAACGTCAGCTGCAGGCTGCAGGCGGTATCACGGCAATGAAAGAAGCCGTTGACACACTGATCGTTATTCCGAATGACCGCATTCTTGAAATTGTCGATAAAAACACACCGATGCTTGAAGCATTCCGTGAAGCTGATAACGTGCTTCGCCAAGGGGTGCAAGGTATCTCTGACCTCATCGCGACGCCTGGTTTAATCAACTTGGACTTTGCCGATGTCAAAACCATCATGTCCAACAAAGGTTCAGCATTGATGGGTATCGGGATCGCTACGGGCGAAAGCCGTGCTGCTGAAGCCGCCAAAAAGGCGATCTCCAGTCCGTTACTGGAAGCGGCAATCGACGGAGCGCAAGGTGTTTTGATGAACATTACGGGAGGTACAAATCTGAGCCTCTACGAAGTGCAGGAAGCAGCCGACATCGTCGCTTCTGCATCTGACCCTGATGTCAACATGATTTTCGGTTCAGTTATCAATGAAAATCTGAAAGATGAAATCGTCGTCACCGTTATTGCGACCGGTTTTATCGAACAGGAAAAAGATGACTCAAAACCGCAGCGTCCGACTTTAAACCAAGGATTGAAGTCTCAAAGCCAAAACGCTGCGAAACGTGAGCCGAAACGAGAAGAAACACAGCATCAAAACACGGTGAACCGCCATACATCACAGCCGGCGGATGATGCCCTCGACATTCCTACATTTTTAAGAAACCGCAACAAACGCGGCTGATGTAAAAAAGGACAAGACCACATGGTTTTGTCCTTTTTCTTTTTTGTGTACAGTCTTCCTTCCTATCCCCATGATCTATACAGTGAAAAAAGAAACTTTATACCTATGACGAATTGATTGTTTTTTAGTTTCATACGGCTTTCTACAGAATGCGACAATATCTGGATGGAAGATTGTCTACATTTAACGTACAGCATCGAAATGACAAACGATTCCAATTATGAAGGAGGGATACACATTTTATAGGGCGTTACCAAATAAGGGGGGATACGATTGAAGAAAAAAACAAGAAACAGATGGACAGGCTCCGTTTTAAGCGCGATTGTCGTCAGTTCCCTGTTGTTTCCGGGTGCAGCCGGAGCGAACAGCACACCGGGGGCAGTTTCTTTCACCAAAGATCTTTCTTCCTCTAAGAGCATTCAGCATAAGATTTCCGATTCAGTCAAGAAGCGTTTTGAAAAAAATGATAAAGTCACGTTTCTTATCAAATTTAAAGAGAAAGCCAATACGAAAAAAGCGGTCAAAGAAGCAGAAAAAAACGCCAAGTCTCAATCGCTTTCCGCAGCAAAAACCGAATATCAAAAGCGGTCAGCCGTCGTTTCTTCTTTAAAACTGGCGGCTCATGATGCGCAGCAGAATCTGAAAACATATTTGGAAAAACAAAAAAAGAAAGGCAAGGCTGATCACATCCATTCCTATTATATTGTTAACGGAATGGCAGTCACTGCTTCGAAAGAGGTAATGGAAAAAGCCGCCTCATTTCCTGAAGTAGAAAAAGTTCTTCCGAATGAAAAACGTCAGCTTACTCAACGACAATCAAAAGCTCCTTTTCAAATGAAGAAAAAACAAAAAGAGATCAAAGCAAAGGAAGGCATCGAATGGAATATCAGCCAAATTGATGCGCCGCAGGCCTGGGCTTCAGGATACGACGGAACCGGCACGGTTGTCGCCTCCATTGATACGGGAGTTCAGTGGGATCATCCGGCGCTTAAAGAAAAATACCGGGGTTACGATCCTGAAAATCCCGCAGCGCCGAATCATGAAATGAACTGGTATGATGCCGTGTCCCATAAAGACGCTCCCTACGATGATCTTGAACACGGCACTCATGTAACAGGGACCATGACGGGTTCAGAACCTGACGGCTCAAATCAAATCGGTGTGGCTCCGGGGGCGAAATGGATCGCAGTAAAAGCATTTTCAGATGACGGAGGAACTGATGCCGATATTTTGGATGCCGGTGAATGGGTGCTCGCGCCTAAAGATAAAAACGGCACGCCCCATCCCGAGATGGCGCCGGATGTTGTCAATAATTCCTGGGCAGGCGGTTCGGGAATGGACGAGTGGTACCGCGATATGGTGAATGCGTGGAGAGCGGCAGGGATTTTTCCGGAATTCTCTGCGGGAAATGAAGACTTATTTACACCGGGAGGACCGGGTTCAATCGCAAACCCGGCCAATTATCCTGAAGCATTTGCGACAGGTGCGACTGACATCGACAAGAAACTCGCTGATTTCTCACTGCAAGGCCCCTCACCGTATCATGAAACAAAACCGGACATTTCGGCTCCGGGAGTGAATATCCGTTCTTCGATTCCTGGAGGAACATACGAAGGCGGCTGGGACGGAACTTCAATGGCCGGGCCGCATGTGGCGGCGACGGCGGCTTTGTTAAGGCAGGCGAACGCCTCTATTACGGTCGATGAAATGGAAGACGTTTTGACGCGCACCGCCGAAAAGCTGACAGATTCCGTTTTTCCGGAATCACCGAATAACGGTTACGGCCACGGTCTCGTTAACGCTTTTGATGCCGTTTCTGCCGTAACGGACGGAATCGGAAGCGTAGAAGGCAAGGTCTCTTCTGCGGGCGAAGATCACAATCCGCCCAGCTTTCACCATGAACCGGTCTCAGCGGCTTACAAAGGGGCACACCTTCCGTTAACGGTTACAGCAGAAGACGATGTAAGTGTAACTGAAGTCATCCTTTCCTATCAGTTTGATGAAGGAAAGTGGAAAACGACAGCCGCCGTTCAAAAAAGCGGTGATGAAAAAAAGGGAACATACCAGGCGGAGATTCCGGATGTAACGGGAAGCAAGGTAAGTTATAAATGGACCATAAAAGATTTCGGAGGTCATTCTGTAGAATCTGATACGTACCGGGCTGACGTGAAACCGAGCATTACGGCGGGATACAAAGAGGATTTTGAATCACAGCCGGCGGGCTGGTCCAGTTATGGGACACATGACCAATGGGAATGGGGTATCCCGGGTTCAGGGCCCGGCGCCGCATTTTCCGGAGATAAAGTGTATGCGACGAATCTGTCCGGCCCTTATGCCGATTCAGCCAACATGAATTTGGTGATGCCTCCGATTCAAGTTCCGGAAACAGGACGGCTGTTTTTGCAATTTAAAAGCTGGCACAAGCTCGAAGAATTTTTTGATTACGGGTATGTGTTCGTTCTTCCGGAAGGAAAATCAAATTGGGAGCAGGCGGCCGTTTACAATGGTGACTCCGCAGGATGGAACGATGAAGAGGCAGATTTATCTGCGTATAAAGGCCAAAACATAAAGCTCATGTTTAATATGCAGTCAGACGAAGTACTCAATGAAGACGGATGGTATATCGATGATGTCCGGCTTTCAAGCAGCCCTCTCGGCAAGGCGGCTAAAAAAAGTAAACACAATAGACAAACACCTCCCGGCCACCTGAAGAAAAAAGCCGTCAGTCCGAAACAGGCCAAACCGGCAGTGAAATCACCCGGAAAAAGAGTAAAACGTGAAACAAACCTCCTCCCTCTCAGAGCGCAAATCAGTGTCGCCGAGACGGGGAAATCCGTATATTCCGACCCTGCAAGCGGAAGCTACAGCCTGTCGCATAAGGCGGGAAGCTATACGCTGAAAGCCGAGGCTTACGGATTTAAGTCCGCTTCGAAACAAGTTTCTATTCAATCAGACAAAACCGCACAGGCAGACTTTACACTGGAGCAAATGCCGTCCGGCACGCTAAAAGGAACCATCACCAGTCAGTCCACAGGCGAACCGGTAAAAGGGGCTGCGCTTTATGTGGCCGAGGATGCCGCAATTGAACCGGCGGTGACAAACGATAAAGGGGAATATTCGCTTAAGGCGTACGAAGGCTCCTACACAATCAAAGTAGCGGCAAAAGGCTTTTACAATAGCGAATTTTCCGTTGACATCAAAGGAGATGCTGAAAAAAACGTCAAGCTTAAGCCGTATATCGGTTATGAAGGGGAAATTGCCTATGATAACGGGATGGAAGAAGCCGCGCTGTCATATTTTAAAGCCGGCAGCAAATCTGCCGTAAAGATGACGCTTAAAGACGGAAAAGAACACGGTATGCTGACGGGAGGCCTTTTTAAATTTTGGGGCGCCGACTGGCCTGATCCGGGCGGTACCGAATTCCAAGCAGAAGTATATGATGCATCCGGCCCTGATGGAGCTCCGGGCAGCAAAATTGCCGGCCCGTTCCAAGCTGAAGCGCTTCGAAACGGCGAATGGACCAAAGTGGATCTCAGCTCAAAAGGAATCGCGGTCGGAAAGGATTTTTATCTTGTGTTCCGCCAGACGAAACCCGATCCTTATACACCTGCCCTGTCATCTGATGACGGCAGTCCGTACTCGAACAGAAACTGGCAATACCTCGACGGCCGCTGGTCTAAAACCGATAAATCAGACGGAAACTTTATGATCAGGGCTTTGGTCGACTACGAAGCTTCTGTGCCTGAAATAACGTCGCCTGAAGACCGGTCATTTACAAACAAGAGGTCAATCACGGTGAAAGGAACGGCTTCACCAAAAACCGCTGTCCGTCTTACCAATAACGGTAAAACCGCCGCAGAAACGAAAGCAGATGCAGACGGCAATTTCCAGGCCGGCGTCACACTCACTGAAGATGCCAATCGGCTGACGGCGGCATCTGTGACAGACAGCGGGTCAACCGATGAGTCACGCCCTGTCACGGTCATACTGGATGAGGATAAGCCGGATGTGACGATTGACAGTCCGGAAAAAGGTGATAAAACAAATAAAGAAGCAGTGACCGTAAAAGGAAAAGTGCACGACGCCCATTTAGAATGGGTAAAGGTGAACGGAAAAAAAGCTGAAGTAAATAACGGTTCTTATCAAGCGAGAACCCTTCTGGAAAACGGCAGCAATGAGATCAAGGTCACGGCCTCAGATGAAGCGGGTAACAAAACAACGAAAAAGACGGTAATCGATGTCAATTACAATGCTCCCGTCATTTCCGGATTGGTTCCCGGAGCGGATAAGGAATTAAAAGCCGGAGAATCAGTGAAAATCGCTTTTTCAAGCGGAAAGAAATTAGACGCTTCCTTCGTTATCCGTCTGCCTCTGACAAACGCCCGGGCAGGGAGCCAAAACGCAACAGAGCTTCCGCTGAGAGAAATTTCTCCGGGACGATATGAGGGTTACTGGACGGCGACCTCTTCCATCAAAGCAAGCGGAGCAAAAATTGACGTTATCGCAAGAGATGACTACGGAAATGAAACGAGACAGACGGCTAAAGGAAAACTTTATATCAATGAGTAAAAACAGAGCGCTGCCAGATCACGGCAGCGCTTTTTTAGTTGAAACGGACAATAGGAAAGCAACCCTTTCGGCCCTCGACAAATAAAACGGTTATCCCTTAAAAATTGTACTTTACCCTCAACATTAATTGACAGACTTTCCCACGGAGCTTGCTTTATACTTATGAAACAAGAGAGAGAAACAGATAAGTAAGACAAAAGAGGAAAGGGGTCAGATGTGAAAATCTATCTGGATGTCATTTGGCTGTTGAACTTTTGTTTTGATTCTCTTTTGCTTTTATTGACCGCCTTTATTTTAAAACGCCAGGTAAAAAAAAGAAGAGTGGCCGCCGGCGGTTTCATCGGGTCAGCCATTGTGCTTCTGATGTTTACGCCTGTTTCTCCCTTTGTGGAGCATCCGGCGGGAAAAATGGCGTTTTCAGTAGTCATCGTGCTTACGGCTTTTGGCTTTAAACGGTTCCGATACTTTTTTCAAAATTTGTTCGCCTTTTATTTCGCGACTTTTCTCGTCGGCGGGGGAATGATCGGCGTACATTCCCTGCTGCAGACAGAATCAATTGTGCAGCAAGGGGTAATGGTCACAAGCCAGACCGGATTCGGCGACCCGATCAGCTGGATGTTTGTAGTTATCGGATTTCCGGCCATATGGTTTTTCTCGAAAAAGAGAATTGAAGACATCGAGACGAAGTCCATTCAGTACGATGAACTTGTCATGGTGCAGGCGGAATTCAGCGGACAGACAATCCGCGCGAAAGGATTGGTGGATTCCGGGAATCAGCTGTATGATCCGCTGACGAAAACGCCGGTCATGATCCTTCACATTGACAAATTCGCTCTGATTCTCAGCGAAAAGGAAACGGACCTCATCAAATCCGCCAGTCCGCTTGAAGTGATAGAGCAGCTTGATGATTCGTTCCGCCATGCGGATAAGCTGAGGCTGATTCCATACAGGGGCGTCGGCCAGGACAATCAATTTTTACTCTGTTTAAAGCCGGATTACGTCACGATTTTAACAAAAGACGAAATGATCGCTTGTGAAAAATGCCTGATCGGCATCAGCACAAAACCATTATCCGCGGACGGTGAATTTGACGGAATCGTTCATCCGAAGATGCTGACAGGGAAGGCTGTAAAACATGTTTCCTGACGAAAAGTCTGTTATTCATCATACTCAAAACGCGTTGTATTTAGAAGGGGGAGGAAGATGAAAAAACTTAAGCTGCGTCTGACATATTTGTGGTATAAATGGCTGATGAAACTCGGACTGAAAAGCGATGAAGTGTATTACATAGGAGGAAGCGAGGCGCTGCCGCCGCCTTTGTCTAAAGAAGAGGAGCAGGTGCTCTTATTAAAGCTGCCGAGCGGGGATCAGGCGGCGCGGGCCATTCTGATTGAGAGAAACTTACGTCTTGTCGTTTACATTGCCCGCAAATTCGAAAATACCGGCATCAACATCGAGGACTTAATCAGCATCGGCACCATCGGTTTGATCAAAGCGGTAAACACTTTTAATCCGGAAAAGAAAATCAAACTCGCCACCTACGCGTCGCGATGTATCGAAAACGAAATTTTAATGTACTTGCGCCGAAACAATAAAATCCGTTCAGAGGTGTCCTTTGATGAACCGCTGAATATTGATTGGGACGGAAACGAGCTGCTGCTTTCGGATGTGCTCGGCACAGATGATGATATTATTACAAAAGACATTGAAGCCAATGTGGATAAAAAACTTTTGAAAAAAGCGCTTGAGCAATTAAACGAAAGAGAAAAGCAGATTATGGAACTGCGTTTCGGGCTTGTCGGAGAAGAAGAAAAAACACAAAAAGATGTAGCCGACATGATGGGGATTTCACAATCTTATATCTCCCGGCTCGAAAAGCGGATTATCAAAAGACTGAGAAAAGAGTTTAACAAAATGGTGTAAAATTTTTTCCAACTGACAGCCCTTACTGCTGCAAGGATTGCCGCAGCCGGATGTTTATTTCTGTAAAATGGCGGTGCATATTTTTCCCACCCGAGGAGATACTTAACGTTGTACAGCAGCTCCTAGTGGGAGGGAAAAACGTGTCAAGAAATAAAGTCGAAATTTGCGGGGTGGATACCTCCAAATTACCGGTGCTCAAGAATGAAGAGATGAGAAAGCTGTTTAGGCAATTACAGGATGAGGGCGATGATTCAGCGAGGGAAAAGCTTGTAAACGGCAATCTGCGCCTTGTCTTAAGCGTCATTCAGAGGTTTAACAACAGAGGAGAGTATGTTGATGACTTATTTCAGGTCGGCTGCATCGGACTAATGAAATCCATTGATAATTTTGACCTAAGCCATAATGTTAAGTTTTCAACATACGCTGTACCGATGATCATCGGAGAAATCCGCAGATATTTGCGGGATAACAATCCGATCCGCGTCTCGAGGTCGCTTCGCGATATCGCATATAAAGCGCTTCAAGTAAGAGAGCGGTTAATCAGTGAGACAAGCAGGGAGCCGACAGCAGAGGAAATCGCCAAAGTTCTTGAAGTGCCCCATGAAGAAATTGTGTTTGCCCTTGACGCCATCCAGGATCCGGTTTCACTGTTTGAGCCGATTTATAATGACGGCGGCGATCCGATTTACGTGATGGACCAGATCAGCGATGAGCGCAATAAGGATACACAATGGATTGAGGAGCTGGCTCTGAAAGAAGGCATGAGAAGACTGAACGAACGGGAAAAAATGATTTTGCGAAAGCGCTTTTTCCAAGGGAAAACCCAGATGGAAGTCGCTGAAGAAATCGGCATATCCCAAGCTCAGGTCTCAAGGCTTGAAAAGGCAGCCATTAAACAAATGAATAAGAATATCCATCAATAACGGAAAAAGCCTTTAAACCTTGTTTAAAGGCTTTTTTCATGCGATGGTTTACGTTTGCAAAAAAGTAATGTATTCTAATGTGTAAAAGTTTTTAGAAAATTTAAACAAAATCAAACGGGGGAAACTGCAATGATTTTACAGCTGGACAGTGTGTCATTAAAAAGAAACGGGAAATGGATTTTGAAAGATATTAACTGGCGCGTCGAGAAAAACGAAAATTGGGTGCTGTACGGATTAAACGGAGCCGGAAAAACGGCTTTGCTGAATATGTTATGCTCTTATTACTTCCCCACTTCAGGAGAGATGCAGGTGCTCGGCCATCAATTCGGCAAAACAGAGCTCGGTGACAGGCTCAGAAGGAAAATTGGCCTTGTTTCGGCAGGTCTTCAGCACAAATTATATGCCGCGGACTCCGCTTTTGAAATCGCCCTCAGCGGCGCGTACGCCTCAATCGGGCTGTACGAAACTCCGAGTGAGCAGGTAAGGGAAAAAGCGATCGGTCTTCTGAAGGATTTGGGCGCCATCGGTTACGCCGACAGACGGTATGAAACATTATCACAAGGGGAAAGACAGAGAGCGCTGATTGCGCGGGCGCTTATGGCTGATCCGGAACTGCTGATTTTGGACGAACCCGTGACGGGTCTTGATTTTATGGCAAGGGAGCAGCTGCTGGACACGATTACGTCGATCGCCGAAAAAGAAAATGCGCCGTCCATCCTTTATGTCACCCATCACGCTGAAGAAATTCTGACGGTATTTGATCAGGCGCTTCTTTTAAAACAAGGCGAGGTGTTCGCCTCCGGGAAAATCAGGGACATGCTTTCTGACGAGCGGCTTACAGCGTTTTTCGATATGCCTGTCAATGTCTTATGGAACAATGGCCGCCCGTTTTTAACACGTGCAAAAGAGGCATCATCCGTAAAATAACATAAATTCACCCTGGGGGTGCTGCCATGCGGCTGAGAGAGACGTTTGTCTCAACCCTTAACGGACCTGATCCGGATCATGCCGGCGGAGGGAAGCGGTGAAAAAAGCGGAGGAAGATCCGTTTTTTACCCGTTTCATTTCATGAATGAAACGGGTTTTTTGATACAGCCAAAGGGGAGATTTCCAATGCATCAGATTGATATGCTGTTACACCAGGCGGAGAAACGGCGGCACGACTTCATACATATTGCTGAAAGATTGATAGCCTTTCCCACTCCGGCCCCGCCAGCAAGAAATACGGCAGAAGCCCAAAAGTGGGTGGCCGAATTTTTAAAAGAAACGGGCTGCTCGGTCGATATGTGGGATGTGTATCCGGAAGATCCGAATGTAGTCGGTGTTTTAAAAGGGACAGATTCAAGCAGGCATCAAAGCCTGATTTTAAACGGACACATTGATGTGGCAGAAGCCGGGGGCGAAGACTGGCACTCTGACCCGTTTCAGCCGCACGTAAAAGATGGCATGCTGATCGGAAGGGGTGCCGCTGATATGAAAGGGGGTTTGGCGTGTGTTCTTTTCTCTCTGAAGCTGATCCATGATGCCGGCATTAAGCTTCCGGGCGACCTCATTGTACAGTCTGTAATCGGAGAAGAAGTCGGTGAGGCGGGGACGCTGGAATGCTGCAAACGCGGCTATCACGCGGATTTTGCCGTTGTCGCGGATACGAGCAGCCTGCATATTCAAGGGCAGGGCGGAGTCATCACCGGCTGGATAGAATTGAAAAGCAAACAAACATTTCATGACGGCATGAGGCGCAATATGATTCATGCGGGCGGAGGCACATTCGGAGCGAGCGCCATCGAAAAAATGGCGAAAATCATCGCTGCCTTGGGAGAGCTGGAGCGCCACTGGGCGGTAACGAAAAGCTATCCCGGTTTTGCGCCCGGCACCAATACGATCAACCCTGCCGTCATTGAAGGCGGAAGACACGCAGCGTTTGTCGCCGATGAATGCCGGTTATGGATCACCGTCCACTTTTATCCGAACGAAACGCACGAACAAGCAGCCGCAGAAATCGAAGACTATATTAATCGTGTCGCTGACAGTGATCTGTGGCTCAAAGAAAACAGGCCGGTGTTCAAATGGGGCGGATCTTCGATGATTGAAGACAGAGGAGAGGTGTTCCCGGCGCTGGAAATCGACCCGGATCATCCGGCAGTTTCTGTCTTGGCTGCATCACACTCAGCCGTCAGAAAACAGGAGCCCGTCATTGATGTTTCCCAAACCGTAACTGACGGAGGGTGGCTTTATCATGCCGGGATTCCGAGCGTCATATACGGTCCCGGCGATTTAAAAAACGCCCACTCCGTAAACGAGGAAGTGTCCGTTGATGAGCTTATGGACTATACGAAAATTATGCTGAGATTTATCCTCGCCTGGTGCAGCCGCAAAAAAGATTGCCCGATGTGACAAGGTTCAGCCCGGCCGTTCATATAATAGGAAAAAGAACGGGCAAAGGGCGTGATACGGATGATCAGCATATCTGAATTTCAAATAAAAGATGTGGTAAACGTGTCGAACGGAAAAAAACTCGGAAGCATCGGTGATATTGATATTAACGTGACAACGGGAAAAATTCAGGCGATTATTTTAGGCGGCAGCGGAAAAGTTCTCGGTTTTTTCGGAAAAGAAGAGGAAATGATCATTCCTTGGCGAAATATAGTTAAAATTGGGGAAGATGTCATCTTAGTGCGTGTAAACGAACCAAAGGGGGGAGCGTAATCCTCCCTTTACTTGTAAAAAGCCGGAAATCTCAATGTTTCCGGCACATTTATTTATCTCATTTTTCAATCAGCCGCTAAACGTATGCTTAAAATTGTGTTAAAATGAGTGGGAAATTACGCTTTTTTAATGTTTGTCGAAAGGTTGGATCTCCATGAATACATATCACCCGTTTAGTCTTACCACCCCCTCGGCACTCATGATAGAAGACTGGAACTGTGTGAATCAGCTTAACACAAAGGTCATCGCCGGATTCACAACGAAAAACGGCGGTGTCAGCAATCCTCCGTATGAGTCATTAAATACCGGATTGCACGTCCGGGACAAAGCTCATGATGTTGTGACAAACCGTGAAGTCATAGCGTCCTTATGCGGTACTGATCTGGATTCCTGGGTGTTCGCCGACCAGACACATGAAAACCGCGTCCGGCGCGTGACAGCCGGGGATAAAGGAAAAGGAGCGAGAGACTATTCTTCCGCATTCCGCGGGACGGACGGGCTCTACACGAAAGATGCGAATCTTTTTTTGGCCCTTTGTTTTGCGGACTGTGTGCCCTTGTATTTTTATGACCCGGTGAAATCCATTATCGGCGCTGCCCATGCCGGATGGAAGGGGACGGTCAAACAAATCGGACGTATCATGACGGAACGCTGGGTAAACGAAGAAGGCTCCCGTTTAACAGATATTCAGGCTGTCATCGGTCCGTCCATCAGCGCGGGAAGCTATACAGTCGACGACCGCGTCATCAATGAAGTGCGGGCGCTGCCTTTTACGGCTGAATCCGCCATATGCGAAACGGAAAAAGGCCAGTATCAGCTTGATTTAAAAGAGGTCAACCGTCTTCTTCTGATACATTGCGGCATTCCGGAAGAAAACATTTCAGTCAGCGGTTTATGCACCGAACGAGAGCGTGAACTATTCTTTTCACACCGCCGCGACAAAGGGAAAACGGGACGCATGATGTCCTTTATCGGAATGAAGGAGGCGTAAGATCTTGCGTGTTGCTGATCAATTACGACATATAAACGAAAGAATAAACGAAGCATGTAACAGATCGGGCCGAAGCCCCGAAGATGTTACTGTCATCGCGGTTACAAAATACGTATCAGCCGAAAGGGCTCAAGAGGCCGTTGATGCCGGTATTACAAGTCTGGGAGAAAACCGGGATGCCGAGCTTATCCATAAGCAGGAAGTCATCAAAGGCAGCCCGGAGTGGCACTTTATCGGCAGTCTTCAGTCCAGAAAGGTGAAGGCCGTCGTTGACCGTGTATCTTATATTCATTCCTTAGACAGACTGTCATTGGCAAAAGAGATTGAAAAACGGGCGCAGCATGCGGTTCGCTGTTTTGTGCAGGTGAATACTTCGCTTGAGCCGTCTAAGCACGGTTTGAAAACAGAGGAGGTCATCCCCTTTATCAGAGAGCTTTCTGAGTTTAGAAACATTTCTGTAGAGGGCCTGATGACGATGGCTCCCCTGACAGACGATACAGAAACGATCAGAGCCTGCTTCCGGCAATTGCGTGATCTGAGGGATCAGGTGCAAAAACTGCATCAGACAAACGCACCGTGCCGGGAACTGTCAATGGGCATGTCAAATGATTATGAAATCGCTGTTGAAGAGGGCGCAACTTTTATCAGAATCGGCTCTTCATTAGTCGGAAATGAACCGGGGGGTGTAAACAAATGAGCATGAAAAATAAACTGAAAAACTTTTTCTCAATGGATGAGGAGGAGTACGAGTACGAATACATTGAAACGGAGCAGGATCATCCGGAAGAGCATGAACAGCAGAAAGATAAACAGCCTGCTTACGCTCAGAAGCCGCAGGGCAAGCAGAACGTAGTAAGCTTGCAAAGTGTTCAGAAATCCTCTAAAGTGGTGTTGAGTGAACCGCGTGTATATGCGGAAGCGCAGGAAATCGCCGATCATTTAAAGAACAGGCGGGCGGTTGTCGTCAATCTGCAGCGCATCCAGCATGATCAGGCGAAAAGAATCGTCGACTTTTTAAGCGGTACCGTCTACGCCATCGGCGGCGACATTCAGAGAATCGGTTCAGATATTTTTCTGTGCACGCCTGATAATGTCGACGTTTCCGGCACGATTTCGGAGCTTATAAATGAAGACGAACATCAGAGGTGGTAAAGCAGGATGATTCTTTATCAAATTTTTTCCGTTCTGAGTTATTTAATTTACATCTACTCGTTTGCCCTGATCATCTATATCTTTATGTCATGGGTGCCGAGTACGAGAGAAACGGCGGTCGGACGGTTTCTCGCAGCGATTTGCGAACCGTATTTAGAGCCGTTCAGAAGGATCATTCCGCCCATTGCCATGCTGGATATATCCCCGATTGTAGCGATTATCGTGCTTCGGTTTGCCACGACGGGACTTTGGGGCCTATACCGCATGATCGCAATGTATACTTGAATGCGACAGTTTGATATGGGCTTGGCACCAGCCAAGCCTCTTTACATAGAAAGGAAAGAACATGAGCGATATTTACCAGCACTTCAGACAAGACGAGCGGCCTTTTATTGATCAGGCGCTTGAATGGAAACAGATTGTCCTGGACCAGTATCGGATGAAGCTGACTGATTTCTTAGATCCCAGAGAACAGGTCATTGTAAAAGCCGTTATCGGCGACGCCTGCGGTCTTGCGTTTTTCGGAGGATATGACAGAGCTGAGCGCAAACGCGCGATTTTATACCCTGAATATATGGAACCTGAACAGGATGATTTTGAGCTTCGGGCTTTTGACGTTCAATACGCTGAAAAATTCGTCAGCATTGACCACCGCTCTCTTCTCGGATCATTAATGGGGATCGGCTTAAAGCGGCAGAAATACGGCGATCTGATTTTCTCTGAGGAAGCCGTGCAGCTGATCGTCTCCGGTGAAATCGCCGATTTTGTCAGCACTCAGCTGACCAAGGCGGGCAAAGCGCCGGTAAAGCTTGAGAAAATCGAGCTTTCCGCTCTTCACATTCCCGCTTCAGATGTCGAAATAAGGGATGACACGGTTTCTTCATTGCGTCTCGACGCCGTCTGCGCTTCAATGAGCAGGCAATCCCGGCAGAAAGCGCAGGCGCTTGTGAAAAACGGGCTCGTTAAGGTGAATTGGAAAGCCATTGAAGATCCGTCTTATCAGGTTGCTGAAGGGGACATGCTCTCGATTCGCGGCTTCGGACGATGCAGTTTGGCAAAAGTTGACGGAAAAACGAAAAAAGACAAATGGAAAGTTACATTTGAACGGCAAAAATGAGTCGTTTTTTCAGTTTTTTTCTCCATCTGTGCCGTATTTGTTTTATAATGTGAACTAGATAACCGTACTGAAATGTAAAAATGGAGGTGGCAATATGCCATTAACGCCGAATGATATCCATAACAAAACGTTTACAAAAGGTTTTCGCGGATATGATGAAGATGAAGTAAATGAATTTTTAATGCAGGTCAGAAAAGATTACGAAATCGCACTCCGTAAAAAAACGGAGCTTGAGGCGAAAGTGAACGAGCTGGACGAAAAAATCGGCCACTTTGCCAATATCGAAGAAACGCTGAATAAATCAATTCTCGTAGCCCAGGAAGCCGCAGAAGACGTAAAGCGCAACTCGCAGAAAGAAGCGAAGCTGATCGTCCGTGAAGCAGAAAAAAATGCTGATCGCATCATCAATGAGTCGCTTTCCAAATCAAGAAAAATCGCAATGGAAATCGAAGAGCTGAAAAAACAGTCTAAAGTCTTCAGAACACGTTTCCAAATGCTGATTGAAGCGCAGCTCGATCTGCTGAAGAACGATGATTGGGATCATCTGCTGGAATACGAAGTCGACGCGGTATTTGAGGAAAAAGAATAATTTTCTGATTTTCTTGACATTCTCCGGCCCGTTCGAATATAATACGTTCATAAATTCAGATGAAAAGACGATTGAAAGGGACCGGCATGACTCAAAACAGGCTATAAAGCGACCCGGGGAAGGTGAAAGCCCGGGATGGCCGGAATCATGCAGATCAGCCCTTTAGTTTCCTTTCTGAACCGAGAGTAGGATAGGACGTTCCATCACGTTACGATGTTCGAGAGGAAAAGACGGATGATCCGTTTTTTCTAAAAGGGTGGTACCGCGAGATAAGCTTTCTCGTCCCTTATGGGATGAGAGGGCTTTTTTTATTTTCTGAAAAATGTTGTGGAGGAATGAAAATGGATTACAAAGATACGCTGTTAATGCCGAAAACAGATTTTCCGATGCGCGGAAATCTGCCAAATCGTGAGCCGGACATGCAAAAAGACTGGGAGGAGCAGGACATTTACCGTCTTGTTCAAGAACGGACGAAAGACCGCCCGAAATTCGTGCTGCATGACGGACCTCCTTATGCAAACGGAGACATCCACATGGGCCATGCCCTGAACAAAATCCTGAAAGACTTCATCGTCCGCTATAAATCAATGAGCGGCTACAACGCACCGTACGTGCCGGGCTGGGATACGCACGGACTGCCGATTGAAACGGCGCTGACGAAAAACAAAAAAGTAAACCGGAAAGAAATGTCCGTCGCTGATTTCCGCAAGCTTTGCGAAGATTATGCATGGCAGCAGATCGAAAGACAGCGCGAACAATTCAAGCGTCTCGGCGTCAGAGGCGATTGGGAAAACCCGTATGTTACGCTTCAGCCTGAATTTGAAGCGCAGCAGATCCGCGTTTTCGGCGAGATGGCGAAAAGAGGCTATATTTATAAAGGTCTGAAGCCGGTCAACTGGTCGCCTTCCAGTGAATCTGCCTTAGCAGAAGCGGAAATTGAATATCAGGACAAACGTTCCGCGTCTATTTATGTTGCGTTTAAGGTGAAAGACGGTAAAGGCGTTCTGGAAAACGGAGAAAGCTTCATCATCTGGACGACGACGCCGTGGACGATGCCTGCCAACCTCGGAATTTCCGTTCATCCTGATCTTGAATACAATGTCATCAAGGTTGGAGACAAGCGTTATGTAGTGGCAGCTGAACTGATCGAAAACGTAGCGGAGGCATGCGGCTTTGAAAATCCCGAAGTTGTCGCATCATATAAAGGCAGAGAATTAGAATACATCACTGCAGAACATCCGCTGTACGGCAGAGATTCACTCGTCATGCTCGGTGACCACGTCACAACCGATGCCGGAACAGGCTGTGTTCATACTGCCCCGGGCCACGGGGAAGATGACTTTATCGTCGGCCAAAAGTACGGCTTAGAAGTACTGTGCCCTGTTGATGAAAAAGGAAACATGACCGACGAAGCGCCGGGCTTTGAAGGAATGTTTTACGATAAAGCCAATAAACCGATCACGGAGAAGCTTGAAGAAAACGGCGCGCTCTTGAAACTCGAGTTTATTACACACTCCTATCCGCATGACTGGAGAACGAAAAAACCGACCATCTTCAGAGCGACAGCGCAATGGTTTGCGTCAATTAAAGATTTCAGATCCGATCTGCTTGATGCCATCAAACAAACGAAGTGGGTGCCGGAGTGGGGCGAACAGCGCCTTTACAACATGGTGCGCGACCGCGGTGACTGGTGTATCTCAAGACAGCGCGTCTGGGGCGTTCCGATCCCGGTATTTTATGCAGAAAACGGTGAGCCGATCATCACTGACGAAACGATTGAACACGTGTCTGAGCTGTTCAAACAGCACGGCTCAAACGTCTGGTTTGAAAGAGAGGCAAAAGACCTTCTGCCGGAAGGATTTACACATCCGGGAAGCCCGAACGGAATCTTCACGAAAGAGCAAGACATTATGGATGTGTGGTTTGATTCAGGTTCTTCCCATCAGGCTGTTCTTGAAGAACGTGATGATCTTGTCCGTCCGGCTGATTTATACCTTGAAGGCTCTGACCAATACCGCGGCTGGTTTAACTCATCTCTTTCCACCGCTGTTGCAGTCACCGGCAAAGCGCCGTATAAAGGCGTATTAAGCCACGGATTTACACTTGATGCAAACGGCCGTAAAATGAGTAAATCACTCGGCAATACGATTGACCCGACAAAAATCGCAAAACAGCTTGGAGCTGAAATTCTGCGTTTATGGGTATCTTCCGTAAACTATCAGGCCGATCACCCGGTTTCTGAAGATATTCTGAAGCAGGTCGCGGAAGTATACCGGAAAGTCCGCAACACGTTCCGCTTCCTTCACGGCAACCTGTTCGATTTCAATCCAAGCGTCAATGCCGTGGATGTAAAAGATCTCCGCGAAGTGGATCAATATATGCTGATCAAGCTGAATAAGCTGATCGATAAGGTGAAAAAAGCGTACGATGAATATGAATTTGCGGTTGTTTATCACAGCATTCACAATTTCTGTACGATCGAGCTCAGCTCCTTCTATCTTGATTTTGCAAAAGATGTTGTGTACATCGAGCATGCGGATCATCCGGACCGCCGCAGCATGCAGACCGTCTTCTATGAAACGCTGCTGGCGTTAGTGAAGCTGACGGCGCCGATTCTCCCGCATACGGCGGATGAAATGTGGTCTCACTTATCATTTGTTGAAGAAGCGAGCGTGCAGCTGACAGATATGCCGGAAACCATCGCTGTTCCGGACAGTCAAGCGACAGAAGAAAAGTTCGACCGCTTCATGGAGCTTCGAAACGACGTGCTGAAAGCTTTGGAAACAGCCCGTAACGAAAAAATTATCGGAAGATCATTGGAAGCGAGCCTGACTTTGTATCCGAACAAAGAAAACCGCGACCTCTTGTCATCCATTAAAGAAAATATCGCGCAGCTGTTTATCGTCTCAGAACTGACAGTAAGAGACGAAAGTGAAGCACCGGAAAACGCGCAAAGCTTCACAACAGGAAAAATGACCGTAGAAAAAGCGGAAGGCCAGATGTGTGAACGTTCCCGCGTAATTTCTAAAGATGTCGGAGCCAATCCGAAATATCCGACACTATCACTGCGCAATGCGGAAATCGTTGAAAAATATTATCAAAAATAATGAATGAGAAAGCGCCGGTGACAGCCGGGCGCTTTTTTTACATGCCACTAATGTCATCGATTAGAACGACAGGAAAAATCTTATGGGCTTCAAATGGCGCCCTGGGGGCAACAATAAAGCTATAACATCAAGAGCAGGAGTTGTGATGAATGAATGATCAACTGACCGCAATCCACACGGAGCTTCTCATGATGAAAGAAGAACTTCAATCAAGATTATTCGAATATTCTTGCTTTCAAATGTCAGCATCTGTTGAACCTTCAATGAACGACCAAGAAGCAACTCTGATCTATCATATAAAAGAAGAACTTCAGGACGTTCTTCTTGCCCTGTCTAAGTTTGAAAACAATACGTACGGTTATTGTGAAAAAACAGGCGACCCCATTCCGATTGAAAAACTTGCGGTGCTGCCGACGGCCAGAACCGCTGATGATTTTTATTATCCCGCTCAATTTGAAAAGAAAACCCTTCCATATTGGGAACCCGGAGATTATGCATATGATCAGGCGCTGTATGAGTGACAGCGTCTGTTTGCATGCGCTTATGATCTGCCTTTACTCTGGCACCTTTTACTGATAAAATTCATAAAGGATAAAAGTAACTGTATACTGGAGGAACGTGTGTGCTTTATTATCTTATCGCTCTTTTTATTATTATTGCCGACCAATTGACCAAATGGCTTGTCGTCAGCCATATGGAATTGGGACAAAGCATACCTGTCATCGACCAGGTGCTTTATATCACATCTCATCGCAACACGGGAGCGGCGTGGGGGATTTTAGCCGGCCAAATGTGGTTTTTCTACGTCATTACCATCGCCGTGATTATCGGAATCGTTTATTACATACAGCGTTATGCAAAAGGGCAGATGTTACTCGGAATTTCTCTCGGCTTAATGCTGGGCGGTGCGGCCGGAAACTTTATTGACCGGGCGGCGCGCCAGGAAGTGGTTGATTTTATTCATGTCATCATCGTGGATTATCACTATCCGATTTTTAATATCGCGGACTCCTCACTGTGCGTCGGTGTAATACTTTTATTTATTCATATGCTGTTTGACAGCGGGAAAAAGAAGGAGCAATAACATGAATCAATTTGAGATAACCGTTCAGCCTGAACAAAAGAGCGAACGGATTGATAAATTTTTGGCTTCAACGGGAGAAAACTGGTCACGCACTCAAGTGCAGCAATGGGTAAAAGAGGGATTGGTATCCGTTAACGGCAAATCCGTAAAAGCGAATTATAAAATGCAGCCCGGCGATCAGGTAAACGTCACCATTCCTGAACCGGAAGAATTGGACGTGCTTGCAGAGCCGATGGATTTGGACATTTACTATGAGGATCAGGACGTCTTGGTTGTGAACAAACCGCGGGGCATGGTTGTACACCCGGCGCCCGGCCATGTGACAGGGACGCTTGTAAACGGACTGATGGCTCACTGCAACGACCTTTCCGGCATTAACGGCGTCATGCGCCCGGGAATCGTCCACCGGATTGATAAAGATACTTCCGGTCTGTTAATGGTCGCTAAAAACGATATGGCGCATGAATCACTTGTTAATCAGCTCGTCAATAAAACCGTGACCAGAAAGTACACAGCGGTTGTCCACGGGGTGATTTCACATGATGACGGAACGATTGACGCTCCGATCGGGAGAGATAAAAAAGACCGTCAAAGCATGACCGTAACAAGAGAAAGCAGCAAAAACGCCGTCACGCATTTCCACGTGCTTGAGCGTTTTCAAGATTTCACGCTCGTAGAGTGCCGTCTTGAGACCGGAAGAACGCATCAGATCCGTGTTCATATGAAATATATCGGGTTTCCTTTGGCAGGCGATCCGAAGTACGGACCGAGAAAAACCATTGATTTCAATGGTCAGGCGCTTCATGCCGGAATATTAGGTTTTGATCATCCGCGGACGGGAGAATACATGGAGTTTGAAGCGCCCCTTCCTGAAGATATGAAAAAACTCATTGAAGATTTAAGAAATAGCCATTGACAGCGACTTTCTTTTCTGAAATAATAAAAACAAGCTGAATAGATTCTTTAACACAGTCCAGAGAGGCTGAGAAGGATAACGGATAGGACAGAAGAGATACACGTGTGTGTCTTCGTCCTGGAAAGGAACCCCTCTATGCTCTGGCAGGAGGGGTTTTTTCTTCTTATATACGAATGGAGAGGTGTCACGAGTGAATCAAAAAGCTGTTATTCTCGACGAACAGGCGATCAGGCGGGCGCTGACAAGGATAGCCCATGAAATGATCGAACGGAATAAAGGAATGAATGACTGCATTCTTGTAGGGATTAAAACAAGAGGCATTTATTTAGCGAAGCGGCTGGCCGAGCGGATCGAACAGATTGAAGGGAATCCGGTCACCGTCGGGGAAATCGATATCACCCTTTACCGTGACGACCTCACGAAAAAAACGAGCAATGAAGAGCCGCTTGTAAAAGGCGCGGACATTCCGGCCGATATTACAGACCAAAAGGTCATTGTGGTTGATGATGTGCTTTATACCGGCCGGACGGTGAGAGCGGCGATGGATGCCCTCGTTGATGTCGGACGGCCGTCATCGATACAGCTTGCCGTGCTTGTCGACAGAGGGCACCGGGAGCTGCCGATCAGAGCGGACTATATCGGGAAAAACATTCCGACCTCAAAAGCTGAAAAAGTGATGGTTCAGCTGAGCGAAGTTGATCAGACTGATATGGTCGCCATTTACGAAAATGAATAATCACCCTTTTTAAATGCATTCCAGAGAGTTTGCAAAGAGGATTTTAAAACACAAAGCCGGGCGGATCGACGCGGCCAGGTTTTGTATGCCTCTTTGCGCAAAAAGCAAAGAGGTTTTTTTATACCATTTGAAAGTCAACCGGGAGGAAAACGCCATGAGTAAGAAAAAAGTAAACCTGGGAGTCAGGGACGTCCCCAATCCATTGTCTTGGCTGTCATTCAGCCTGCAGCATTTATTCGCCATGTTCGGTTCAACCATACTCGTGCCGAAACTGGTCGGAATGAGCCCGGCAGTGGCGCTTGTCACGAGCGGAATCGGGACACTCGCCTATCTCTTGGTGACAAAAGGCCAGATTCCCGCTTATCTCGGCTCATCATTCGCCTTTATATCACCGATTATCTTGGTGAAGGCGACGGGAGGGCCGGGGGCTGCCATGGTCGGCGCTTTCCTGGCGGGAATTGTGTACGGCCTGATCGCGCTTCTCATCAGGCAGCTTGGAACGGGGTGGTTGATGAAGCTGCTGCCCCCGGTGGTCGTCGGGCCGGTCATCATCGTCATCGGCCTCGGACTGGCAAGCACAGCCGTCAATATGGCAATGTATGCCGATCCGAATGCAAAGGAACTCGTCTACAGCTTGAAACATTTCAGTGTAGCCGGCGTCACTTTGGCCATCACCATTATCTGCGCCATCTTTTTACGGGGATTTTTAAGCCTGATTCCGGTATTGATCGGCATTATAGGCGGCTATCTGTTTGCGCTGACACAGGGCATCGTCAATTTCCAGCCGGTCATTGATGCAAAATGGTTCGCCGTTCCTGAATTTATCATCCCTTTCAAAGACTATACGCCGTCAGTGACGTTGGGCATTGCGGCTGCGATGGTGCCGGTCGCTTTCGTGACGATGTCAGAACATATCGGCCATCAAATGGTGCTGAGTAAAGTCGTCGGACAGGATTTCATTAAAAAGCCGGGACTGCACCGCTCCATAATGGGGGACAGTGTTGCGACGATCATCGCTTCGTTAATCGGCGGCCCGCCGACGACGACATACGGCGAGAACATCGGTGTCCTGGCAATTACGAGAGTTTTCAGCGTCTTTGTCATCGGCGGCGCGGGTGTGATTGCGCTGTGCTTCGGATTTATCGGAAAAGTATCAGCGCTGATCAGCTCTGTTCCGTCCGCGGTTATGGGAGGCGTTTCCTTCCTGCTCTTCGGAATTATCGCCTCCAGCGGCTTAAGAATGCTGATTGACAACAACATTGATTATGAAAACAAGAGAAATTTAATTATCACATCCGTCATTCTCGTGATCGGTGTCGGAGGGGCTTTTATTCAAGTATCAAAAGGCGGGTTCCAAATATCCGGCATGGCGCTTGCGGCAATCGTCGGAGTCATCCTGAACCTTATCCTGCCGCATGCAAATGAAGAAGACGCGATTGCATCAGAAAAACAAAATCATATGTAAAACCTTTTAAAGAAAGTCCAGAGAGGCTTGGAAGGGTTATAACGGGAAGAAGCTGTACGCTGCTTCTCTCTTTAACCGCACCCCGAGTCTATAGACCGGGGTGTTTTTTTACGGCCTTCAAGCGGAAACGGAGGAGAAAAACATGAATCATTTAACGGCGATGTCTGAACTGAGCGCAGCTGAAATTACAGAACTGCTGCGTGAGGCAAAAGCGATAAAAGAGGGAACAGTCCGCCCCGATCTCGCGGGAAAATTTGTTGCGAATCTGTTTTTTGAACCGAGCACGAGAACGCGGTTCAGCTTTGAAGTGGCGGAAAAGAAACTCGGGATGAACGTGCTCAGCTTAGACGATACGAGCACAAGCGTTCAAAAAGGCGAGTCCTTATACGACACGGTCAAAACTCTGGAATCAATCGGAGCGGACGCCTGCGTCATCAGGCACAGCACGGATGAATATTACAAAGATCTGACCGGCAGAGTCAATATTCCGATCTTAAACGCCGGCGACGGCTGCGGCCAGCACCCGACTCAGTCATTGCTCGATTTAATGACGATTCAAGAGGAATTTGAGACCTTTCAGGGCCTGACGGTTTCCATTCATGGCGATATCAAACACAGCAGGGTGGCAAGGTCAAATGCCGAGGTGCTGACAAGGCTCGGCGCACGCGTGCTGTTTTCTGGTCCGCCGCAATGGCAGGATGAGAAAAACGCCTTCGGCACCTGTGTACAGACGGATGAAGCCATACAAGCTTCAGATGTCGTCATGCTGCTCCGCATCCAAAATGAAAGGCATCAGACAGAAGCCGACCAAAAAGGCTACCTGGAAGCATACGGGCTGACCGCAAAGCGGGCGGAGAGCATGAAGCGGCATGCCATCATCATGCATCCCGCACCGGTGAACAGAGGAGTCGAAATTGACACAACATTAGTGGAATGCGGAAAATCAAGAATCTTTAAACAAATGGAAAATGGCGTGTATATCAGAATGGCAGTCTTAAAAAGAGCACTGCAAACCAATGTGAAAAGGGGAGAAGCGGCTTATGTCTTATCTCATTAGGAACGGCTGGATGTTAAATGAACAGGGAGAAAAAGTGGCACAGGATATCCGGGTAACGGGTGAATTCATTTCGGAAACCGGGCTTCTGACAGCGAAAGACGGAGAAACGGTGATCGACGCTGACGGACTGTTCGTTTCACCGGGACTCGTAGACCTTCATGTTCACTTCAGAGAACCGGGCGGCGAGAAAAAAGAAACCATTGAGACGGGCTCTAAAGCCGCGGCGCGAGGCGGCTTTACCACAGTCGCAGCCATGCCGAATACAAGACCGGTGCCGGATACGAAAGAGCAGATGGAATGGCTGCAAAACCGGATCAAAGAAACCTCATCTGTCAGGGTTCTTCCTTACGCATCCATTACGATCAGGCAAACCGGCGAAGAAATGACAGATTTTAAGGCGCTTCATGAAGCCGGAGCATTCGCCTTCACCGATGACGGCGTCGGCGTTCAGACGGCCGGAATGATGTATGAAGCCATGAAACGGGCGGCTTCAATGAATAAAGCGATTGTCGCTCATTGTGAGGATAACTCACTTATTTACGGAGGGAGCGTGCATGAAGGTTCTTTTTCAAAAGCGAACGGCCTGAACGGCATACCTTCCATTTGTGAAGCGGTACATATCGCCCGTGACGTCCTGCTGGCGGAAGCGGCGGGCTGCCATTACCACGTGTGTCATATCAGCACGAAAGAATCGGTCAGAGCCGTAAGAGACGCAAAAAAAGCGGGAATTTGCGTGACGGCGGAAGTGTCGCCGCACCACCTGCTGCTTTGTGACGAAGATATCCCGGGACTTGATACCAATTTTAAAATGAATCCGCCGCTTCGCAGCAAAGAGGACAGAGAGGCGCTGATTGAAGGGCTTTTAGACGGTACGATTGATTTCATCGCCACTGACCATGCGCCGCATACTGAAGAAGAGAAAAACACGGATATGAAGCTTGCGCCTTTCGGGATCGTCGGTTTAGAAACAGCCTTTCCGCTTCTGTACACACATTTTGTGAAAAACGGGGCGTGGACGCTGAAGCAGCTGGTTGATTTCATGACGGTAAAACCTTGCGAGGCATTTGATCTTCCGTACGGAACGCTTGCACCGGGGGCGCCGGCTGACATCACCCTGATTGATCTGGAAAAAGAAGCAGCCATTGACAAAGATACATTTTTATCTAAAGGAAAAAATACGCCATTCAACAAGATGAAGTGCTTCGGTTGGCCTGTTGCAACGATGGCTGCCGGTAAGCTTGCATACGAAGAAGGGAGACTCGTCAAATGAAAAGAAGACTAGTGCTGGAAAATGGAGCGGTATTTGAGGGTGAAGCATTCGGGAGCCTGGAGCATACCGCGGGTGAAGTCGTATTCAACACGGGAATGACCGGTTATCAGGAAATTTTATCAGACCCTTCTTACTGCGGGCAGATCGTGACGCTGACGTATCCTCTGATCGGCAACTACGGAATTAACAGAGATGACTTTGAATCCATCACTCCTTTTGTAAAAGGGCTGATCGTAAAAGAACTGTGCGAGCTGCCTTCCAACTGGCGTTCGGCTTACACGCTTGACGAGTATTTGAAAATGAAAAATATCCCCGGCTTACAAGGGATTGACACGAGAAAGCTCACAAGAATGATCCGCACGGCCGGCGCATTAAAAGGAACGTTTGCTTCAAGTGAGGAGAATGTCGGAGAGGTTCTTGCAAGGCTGAAAGAAACGGAACTGCCGAGAAATCAAGTCGCTCAAGTATCTGCGAAAACGGCATATCCGAGTCCGGGCCGCGGCAAACGCATCGTACTCGTCGATTTCGGTATGAAGCATGGCATTTTAAGAGAGTTAAACAAAAGAAAATGCGATGTCATCGTTGTGCCGTACAATGTAACGGCGGAAGAAGTGCTTCAGCTCAAGCCGGACGGCATCATGCTTTCTAACGGACCCGGAGATCCGAAAGATGTGCCGGAAGCCATTGAAATGATAAAAGGCATACTCGGGAAGGTGCCGTTATTCGGAATCTGCCTCGGCCACCAATTATTTGCGCTGGCATCCGGAGCGGAAACGGAAAAAATGAAATTTGGACACAGGGGTTCCAATCATCCGGTTAAAGAGCTTGCGACAGGGAAAGTCGCTTTAACCGCCCAAAACCACGGATATACAGTTTCTTCAATAGATGAAACAGAGCTTGAAGTGACGCACATTGCGATCAATGATCAAACGATCGAAGGACTCAAGCATAAAACATTGCCGGCATTTACGGTTCAGTACCACCCTGAAGCTTCACCGGGACCGGAAGACGCCAATCATTTATTTGACAGATTCATTGACTTGATCGAAACAACTGAGAAAGAAGGGGAAGCGGTATGCCAAAACGCGTAGATATTAAAAAGATTTTAGTGATCGGATCAGGCCCGATTATTATCGGACAGGCGGCGGAATTTGATTATGCGGGCACACAGGCGTGTCTCGCTTTAAAGGAAGAAGGCTATGAAGTCATTCTCGTCAACTCGAATCCGGCAACGATTATGACGGATACAGAAATGGCTGATCGGGTATACATAGAACCGCTGACGCCGGAGTTTCTCACGCGTATTATCAGAAAAGAACGGCCGGACGCCATCCTGCCGACTCTGGGAGGACAGACCGGACTGAATCTTGCCGTCGAGCTGTCTGAACTCGGGGTTCTTGAGGAATGCGGGGTGGAAGTGCTCGGCACAAAGCTGTCCGCCATCCAGCAGGCGGAAGACCGCGACTTATTCCGTACGCTGATGAATGAGCTGAATGAACCGGTGCCGGAAAGTGAGATCATCCGCACTTTACAGGAAGCCGAGGAATTTGTCGGCCGGATCGGGTTTCCGGTTATCGTGCGCCCCGCTTACACATTAGGCGGAACGGGCGGCGGCATCTGCTCGAATGAAGCAGAACTGAAAGAGATCGTCGAAAACGGATTAAAACTCAGCCCCGTCCATCAGTGCCTTCTGGAAAAAAGCATTGCCGGTTACAAAGAGATCGAATATGAAGTCATGAGAGACAGCAGAGATCACGCGATCGTCGTCTGCAACATGGAAAATATCGATCCGGTCGGCATCCATACGGGTGACAGCATCGTCGTTGCCCCGAGCCAGACTTTGAGCGACCGGGAATATCAGCTTTTGCGCAATGTTTCATTAAAGCTGATCCGCGCGCTCGGCATTGAAGGCGGCTGTAATGTTCAGCTCGCGCTCGATCCCGACAGCTTCCAATATTACATTATCGAAGTGAATCCGAGGGTGAGCCGCTCATCTGCCCTCGCCTCAAAAGCGACGGGTTACCCGATCGCAAAGCTTGCGGCGAAAATCGCAGTCGGGCTTTCTCTTGATGAAATGATGAATCCCGTAACGGGAAAAACATATGCGGCTTTTGAGCCCGCGCTTGACTATGTCGTTTCTAAAATCCCGCGCTGGCCGTTCGACAAATTTGAGTCGGCAAACCGCAGGCTCGGGACGCAAATGAAAGCCACCGGAGAGGTCATGGCCATCGGACGCACCCTTGAAGAATCGCTGTTAAAGGCGGTCCGCTCATTGGAAGCCGATGTCTATCACCTGGAACTGAAGGATGCGGAAGAGATTTCTGACGGGCTTTTGGAAAAACGGATCAGAAAGGCCGGGGATGAACGCTTGTTTTATCTTGCTGAAGCGTTCAGAAGAGGCTATACAGTGGAGCAGCTTCATGAATTTTCCGCAATTGACGTATTCTTTTTGCACAAGCTCTGTAAGCTGGTCGCTTTTGAAACAGAGCTGAAAGCGGAAAAAGGCAGCCTCGCCGTCCTTCAGACAGCGAAGGAACTCGGTTTCTCCGACAAATATATCAGCCGGGAATGGAATATGCCGGAACAAGAGCTGTATCAAATGCGAAAAGAAGCAGACATCAAGCCTGTATATAAAATGGTGGATACATGTGCGGCGGAATTCGAATCAGAAACCCCGTACTTTTACAGCACATATGAGGAAGAGAACGAGTCTGAGGTTACATCAAGAAAAAGCGTCGTCGTCCTCGGTTCCGGCCCGATCCGTATCGGACAGGGCGTCGAATTTGACTATGCGACCGTTCATTCTGTCTGGGCGATCAAGCAGGCAGGCTATGAAGCGATTATTATCAACAACAACCCTGAGACGGTGTCCACTGATTTCAGCATATCAGACAAACTGTATTTTGAACCGCTGACGGTAGAAGATGTCATGCACATCATCGATTTGGAACAGCCGGAAGGCGTTGTCGTCCAATTCGGCGGCCAGACGGCGATTAATCTTGCGGAAGAATTGAGCGCCCGCGGCGTCAAAATCCTCGGCACATCACTTGAAGATTTAGACCGTGCGGAAGACCGGGATAAGTTTGAGCAGGCGCTTGAGGCGCTGAATGTGCCGCAGCCGCTCGGAAAAACCGCCGTGTCGGTGAACGAAGCGGTCAAAATTGCCGCATCCATCGGCTATCCGGTACTTGTCCGCCCTTCGTATGTGCTCGGCGGCCGGGCGATGGAAATCGTCTATCACGAAGAAGAGCTGCTTCACTATATGAAAAATGCGGTCAAAATCAACCCGCAGCATCCGGTGTTAATCGACCGTTATCTGACGGGGAAAGAAATCGAAGTCGATGCCGTATCTGACGGCGAAACAGTCGTTATTCCGGGAATTATGGAGCATATCGAGCGGGCCGGCGTCCATTCAGGGGATTCAATCGCCGTCTATCCGCCTCAGTCTTTAAGCGAAGACATTAAGAAAAAAATCGAACAATACACTGTAGCCTTGGCAAAAGGCCTTAACATCATCGGGTTGCTGAACATCCAGTTCGTACTGTCGCAAGGTGAAGTGTATGTGCTTGAGGTAAATCCGCGGTCAAGCAGAACCGTGCCGTTCTTAAGCAAAATCACAAAGATTCCGATGGCGAATCTGGCGACAAAGGTCATTCTCGGCCAAAAGCTTGCTGATTTCGGCTATCAAGAGGGGCTGCAGCCTGAACAGCAGGGGGTATTCGTGAAAGCGCCTGTCTTCTCATTCGCGAAGCTGAGAAGAGTAGATATTACGTTAGGCCCTGAAATGAAGTCGACGGGAGAGGTCATGGGCAAAGATTCAACCCTGGAAAAAGCGCTCTATAAAGCGCTGATTGCTTCTGGCATTCAAATCCCGAACTACGGCTCAGTGCTGTTGACTGTTGCCGATAAAGATAAAGAAGAAGGACTGCTGATCGCGAAGCGGTTCCACGCCATCGGCTATAAAATCTTGGCGACGGAAGGAACGGCGGCTTATTTGAAAGACGCTCAGATTCCGGCTCAAGTCGTCGGGAAAATCGGCGAAGAAGGGAAAAATCTGCTCGATGTGATCAGAAACGGCGAAGCGCAATTTGTCATCAATACGCTGACAAAGGGCAAACAGCCGGCCAGAGACGGCTTCAGAATCCGCCGCGAATCCGTTGAGAACGGAGTCGCCTGCCTGACATCTTTAGATACGGCCGAAGCCATTTTGCGGGTATTGGAAAGCATGACATTCCGGGCGGATCATATGCCTGCATCCGAAACCAATCAAAAGGCGGCAGCCACGATATGAAAAAAGCGCATTTGACTGTTCAATCCAACTTAGAAATTGCCGACCGGATTTATAAGATGGTGCTGAAAGGAGAGCTTGTCCGGCACCTTACCGAGCCGGGTCAATTTCTACATCTGAAGGTGAGTGACGCGGTCACGCCGCTATTAAGAAGACCGCTCAGCATTGCGGACGTCGATTTCGCCGCGAATGAAGTATCCGTTATCTACAGAGCTGACGGTGAGGGAACGCGTCTTTTGTCCGAGAAAAAAGAGGGCGGCAGGATAGACGTTCTCGGCCCTCTCGGCAACGGATTCCCCGTCCGGCGGATTGAACCCGGCAAAACCGCGCTGTTAGTCGGAGGCGGAGTGGGGGTTCCGCCTTTGCAGGAACTGTCAAAGCGCCTGACGGAAAAAGGCGTAAACGTCATTCATGTGCTTGGATTTCAATCAGCAAAAGATGTTTTTTACGAACAGGAATGTCGTGCGTACGGAGACACCTATGTGGCGACGGCTGACGGCACATATGGAGAGAAAGGGTTTGTCACCGATGTCATCCGTGAAAAGCAGCTCGAATTCGATGTCCTGCTAAGCTGCGGACCGACACCGATGCTGAAAGCTCTGAAGCAGCAGTACGGCCATAAAGAGGTTTATCTTTCGATGGAAGAGCGGATGGGCTGCGGCATCGGGGCCTGCTTCGCCTGCGTGTGCCGCACGGGTGAAAGCGATACATCCTATGTAAAGGTCTGCCTTGACGGGCCGGTATTTAAAGCTGAGGAGGTGGCGCTGTAATGTTAGAGGTGAATCTGCCGGGTCTCCAATTGAAAAACCCGATCATCCCCGCTTCCGGATGTTTCGGTTTCGGGAAAGAATATGCCGGATTTTACGATTTATCATGCCTCGGAGGCATTATGATTAAAGCTACGACGAACGAAGCCCGCTTCGGAAATCCGACGCCGAGAGTGGCGGAGACAAGCGCGGGAATGCTGAATGCCATCGGACTGCAAAATCCCGGCCTTGAGCATGTGCTCAATCATGAGCTGCCTTGGCTCGAACAATTTGACACGCCGATTATCGCAAATGTCGCCGGTTCTCAGGTGGACGACTATAAAGAAGTGGCCGAGCACATCAGCCAAGCGCCGAATGTGCATGCGCTTGAGCTTAACATTTCATGTCCGAATGTCAAAACGGGGGGGATTGCTTTTGGTACTGATCCCGTCATGGCGGCCGAACTGACAAAAGCGGTGAAAGAAGTTTCCGCAGTGCCTGTGTATGTGAAGCTTTCGCCTAATGTCGCAAACATAACCGAAATTGCTAAAGCGATTGAAGCGGCCGGTGCTGATGGTCTGACGATGATTAATACACTCATCGGGATGAGGCTCGATCTCAAGACGGGACGGCCGATCTTAGCAAATAAAACGGGCGGACTGTCAGGCCCGGCGATCAAACCGGTCGCCATCCGGATGGTATACGAAGTCAGCCAGGCCGTTCAAATCCCGATTATCGGGATGGGAGGCGTTCAGACCGCAGAGGATGCATTAGAATTTCTTCTTGCGGGAGCGAGTGCGGTTGCCGTCGGCACGGCAAACTTCGTCAATCCGTTCGTCTGCCCGGAAATCATAGAACAGCTCCCCCGTGTACTGAGCCAACACGGCTTTCAATCTGTAAGTGAATGCATCGGAAGGAGCTGGAAACATGAAAAACAACCTGCCCATCATCGCGCTTGATTTTGCATCAGGGGAAGAGACTTTAACGTTTTTAGACTTGTTTGAAAAGGAAAGGCTTTTTGTCAAAACCGGGATGGAACTTTTTTATCAGGAAGGCCCCGCCATCATTCACCAATTAAAAGAACGGAACTGTGATATATTTTTAGATTTAAAGCTTCATGATATCCCGACTACGGTCAATAAAGCGATGAAGCGGCTGGCCGGCCTCGGCGTTGATCTCGTCAATGTGCATGCGGCAGGGGGCGCACGCATGATGCGCGCGGCCCTTGAGGGGCTTGAAGAAGGCACGCCGGCAGGCAGAAAACGCCCGTCTTTAATCGCGGTGACTCAGCTGACCAGCACTTCAGAGCAGGTGGCGAAGGAAGAGCTTCTGCTGCATAAGCCGCTGTTAGAAACGGTCGTGCATTACGGCAAAATGGCGGAAGAGTGCGGGCTGGACGGAGTGGTATGTTCGGTGCATGAAACAAAAGCCATTTATGAAGCGGTCCGGCCTTCATTTCTGACAGTCACACCGGGCATCCGCACGGCCAGTGACGCAGCTGACGATCAAGTCCGGACGGCGACTCCGTTATTTGCGAAAGAAAACGGTTCGTCAGCCATTGTCGTGGGCCGCTCAATTACAAAAGCGGAAAACCCCGTTGAAGCATATGAAGCAATTAAACTGGAATGGGAGGGCGTTCGCCGATGAAACAGGCTATCGCAAAACATCTATTACACATTGAAGCTGTCTTTTTACGCCCGAATGAGCCGTTTACGTGGGCGAGCGGCATTTTATCACCGATCTATTGTGACAACCGTCTGACATTGTCGTATCCAAAAGTGAGAAATGATGTGGCGGACGGGCTCGGCAAACTGCTGAAAGAGCATTTTCCCGAGGCGGAGATGATCGCGGGCACTGCAACGGCGGGCATTCCGCATGCTGCGCTTCTCGCAGACCGTGCAGGCGCACCGATGTGCTACGTCAGAAGCAAACCGAAAGCGCACGGCAAAGGAAATCAAATAGAAGGCGCCATTAAAAAAGGGCAAAAAACAGTCGTGATTGAAGACTTGATTTCTACCGGAGGCAGCGTGCTTGAAGCTGCAGCGGCCCTTCAAAGAGAGGGCGCGGAAGTCCTCGGCGTCATTTCCATTTTTACATACGGACTGCCGAAAGCAAAAGAAGCCTTTAAAAAAGCGGGTCTTCCTTATTACTCGTTAACGGATTATGACACGCTGATTGAAGTCGCGCTTGAAAACGGAACGATTCATTCAGATGACATTGAGAAACTGAAATCATGGAAACAGAATCCCGAGTCAAAAGATTGGTTTAAAAAATAATGACAATAAAAACAGGCCTCAGGGCCTGTTTTATTATTCCTATCAAAAAACTCGGGTTGACTTCTGTTAGAATTGTGCTAAAATTTAGTACAAATCTAAAAAGCTTATCAAGAGCGGCTGAGGGACTGGACCGATGACGCCCGGCAACCTGCGTGTCATGCAAGGTGCCGCATCCAGAAAAATGCACAGCATTTTGAAGATAAGGGCTATACCGGGTCACTGTCTTTCATTCCGCTGGATTGAAAGTTTTTTATATGAAAAAAAGATTGAGGGATAAGACAACCGGCAGAAAACAACAGCTGATTGATTGTCTCCGGGAGGAGGAAAGGAAAAATGCTAACGTATGACACATGGGAAGAGCCGGCGATTACATTTCCGGAAGACGATTCCTATAAAGGCGCGCTGTCCGTTTTAAAATGGGCATACGGCCACTACGGAGACCAGCTTGTTTACGCGTGCAGCTTCGGGATTGAGGGCATCGTCCTGATCGATTTAATTTCTAAAGTAAAGAAAGACGCGGAAATCGTGTTTCTTGATACGGGTCTTCACTTTAAAGAAACATATGAAACGATCGAAAAAGTGAAAGAGCGTTACCCGGGACTGAACATTATCCTGAAAAAGCCAAGCCTTACTCTTGAAGAACAGGCCGAGGCTCACGGAGATAAACTGTGGGAAAGAGAACCGAACCAGTGCTGCTACATCAGAAAAATTCTGCCGTTAAGAGAAGCGCTCGCAGGGCATCCGGCATGGCTGTCCGGCCTTCGCCGGGATCAAGGGCCGAGCCGGGCGAATACGAATTTCCTGAATAAAGACGACAAGTTTCAATCGATTAAAGTATGCCCGCTGATCCATTGGACATGGAAAGACATCTGGAGATATACTTCCAAGCATGAGCTGGATTACAATATCCTCCACGATCAGGGGTATCCTAGCATCGGCTGTGAACCGTGCACTTCACCTGCGTTTACCGCGGAAGATTTGCGGAGCGGCAGATGGAACGGCATGGCGAAAACAGAATGCGGACTGCATGAATAAAGGAGCTGCACGATGGAATTAGCCGCTATTTTATTCTGCCTGTTTTTTGCCATGAATATCGGAGCCAGCGGAGCCGCGGCTTCAATGGGAGTCGCTTACGGGTCCGGCGCAGTTAAAAAGAAAACGTATGCGCTGATCATCTGCGCGGCCGGAGTCCTGTCAGGGGCGGTTATCGGCGGCGGTGAAGTCGTTAAGACGATCAGCGGCGGAATCATTCCCGAACAAACCATTTCGCTCACCATTGTCTGCATTATTATCGGATCGGCGGCGCTATCATTATTCACGGCGAATGTGCTCGGCATTCCGCTGTCGACGAGTGAGGTCACTGTCGGGGCGATTGTCGGTGTCGGCGTCGCGTACAAAGTATTGTTTTTACAGCATCTTTTAGTCATCGTGATTTTTTGGGTGCTCGTACCGTTCGTCGCGTTCTGTTTCACGTTTCTCGTCTCGAAGGTATTCAGTTCTCTGAATATTCGAGTCATTTCGAGTCGGAAACAGAAGATTTTAGGGATTGTGCTGCTGATTGCGGGGTTTTGGGAAGCTTTTTCAGCCGGAATGAACAATGTCGCAAATGCGGTGGGCCCTTTGGTTGCTGCGGGCGTGCTCAGCGTGTCCAAAGGAACGCTGTACGGAGGCATCTTTGTCGCTCTCGGCGCTCTGCTTTTAGGACGCAAAGTGCTTGAAACCAACGGGAAAAAGATTACGAGATTTTCAGCCGGAGAAGGCATACTGCTTTCAGGAACCGGCGCGGGGCTTGTCATTATCAGTTCCGTCTTCGGTCTGCCGGTCCCATTGGCGCAAGTCACATCATCATCAATTATCGGTATGGGAATGGCCAAAAACGGGCCGAACGTTTTTCATAAAGAAGTCGTGAAAACGATGCTCAAAGTATGGGTCGTTTCACCGTTTTTGTCACTGTCGATTTCGTATTTGCTTGTCTCCCTGCTGTTAAAAGGAGATTACTATTCCATCTTTATGATGGCCAGCGTGCTTTTGGCAGCTGGCGGAGCCGCCAGTCTGATGAAAGCCATCCGAAAAGAGAAACGCTCTGTCCATGAACAAGGCGGAGGCATTTAACTATTAATCTGAGTTTATTTATCTGTTAACTGGGAGGAATCATGTATTATGAGTTTAGCACCGCACGGAGGAACATTAATTAATCGGGTAAATGAGCAGTATGATCTTACATCCGTCCAAAAAGAAATTGAGCTTGATTTGATTTCGTTCGCTGATTTAGAGCTGATCGGGATCGGGGGGTACAGCCCGATTGAAGGATTTTTCACAGAAAAAGATTACGTGTCAGTCGTTGAAAATATGCGTCTGGCATCCGGGGTTGTCTGGTCCCTGCCGATCACGCTTCCGGTCGATTCAGAAAAAGCGGCTGAGCTTGCCGTCGGCGACACGGTGAAACTGACTTACGGCGGAGAAACATACGGCGTAGTCGACATCGAAGATATTTATACGCCGGATAAACAAAAAGAAGCCGTTCACGTATATAAAACCGATGATGCCGCGCATCCGGGCGTGAAAAAATTATTTTCACGCGGCGATACGTATGTCGGCGGGCCGATCACATTAGTTAAAAAAGCGTCAAAGCAGTTTCCCGAGTTTACATTTGAACCTGCCGATACAAGACGAAGCTTCGAAGAAAAGGGCTGGAAAACCATCGTCGGTTTCCAAACGAGAAATCCGGTCCACCGCGCCCACGAATATATCCAAAAAACCGCGCTTGAGACGGTTGACGGCCTGTTTTTGAACCCGCTCGTCGGTGAAACAAAATCAGATGACATTCCGGCGGATGTCAGAATGGAAAGCTACCAGGTGCTGCTCGATCATTATTATCCGAAAGACCGCGTGTTCCTCGGCGTATTTTTGGCGGCTATGCGGTATGCGGGGCCGAGAGAAGCCATTTTCCACGCGCTTGTCCGCAAAAACTACGGCTGCACGCATTTTATCGTCGGCCGCGATCATGCCGGCGTCGGTGATTACTACGGCACATATGAAGCGCAAGAGCTGTTTGATCAATTTACAGCGGATGAACTCGGGATTACACCGATGAAATTCGAGCACAGCTTCTTCTGCCAGAAATGCGGCAACATGGGAACGGCCAAAACATGCCCGCATGACAGAGAAGACCACGTCATTCTGTCAGGAACAAAGGTCAGAGAAATGCTGCGAAGCGGCGTCATGCCGCCGGCGGAATTCAGCCGTCCTGAAGTTGTCGAGGTGTTGATTAAAGGGCTGAAAACGAAAGAAGAAGCAGGCGTTTCTTAAGGAGGAAAATAGAGTGACAAATCGTGATATCGTGTGGCATGAAGCCTCAATAACGAAAGAAGAATACCAGCAGAAAAACAAGCATAAAAGCTCTATCCTCTGGCTGACGGGCTTAAGCGGTTCAGGAAAATCCACGATTGCAAACGCCGCAGCGCGCGAGCTGTTTGAACAAGGCTATCAAGTCATCGTGCTTGATGGTGATAACATCCGCCACGGCTTAAACAAGGACTTAGGTTTTTCCGATGATGACCGCAAGGAAAATATACGCCGCATCGGGGAAGTGGCGAAGCTTTTCGTTCAGCAGGGAACCATCGTCATCACGGCTTTTATTTCTCCGTTCCGTGAGGACAGAGATCAGGTGAGAGAGCTTGTGGCAGAGGGCGAATTTAATGAAATCTACGTGAAATGCGATCTCGATATATGTGAAAGACGCGATCCGAAAGGTTTATATAAAAAAGCAAGAAATGGTGAAATTCCGTTCTTTACGGGGATCGACTCACCGTATGAAGAGCCGAAAGCGCCTGAGCTCGTACTTGATTCAGGGAAATGTGAACGCGAAGAATGCACCGGAAGACTGGTTGACTTTGTGAAAAACAGCTTAGCATAATAGGTCCAAAAAGGCCGCGCAATCAGCCGGATATCCCCCGCAATGGCGGGATATGGTAAAATAGCTGAAGTGCGGCCTCGCGGCTGTTCTGGGAAGATTTCAAAACGGATCGGGGAGACATGCTATGGGGAAAGTATTTATCGTTGGAGCCGGTCCGGGAGATCCGGACTTATTAACGGTGAAGGCAATGAAAGCCATACAGAAAGCGGATGTTATATTATATGACAGATTGGTAAGCAAAGAGATTTTACAGTATGCCGGAGAAGAAGCGGATCTGATTTACTGCGGCAAGCTCCCGGATTTTCACATTATGAAACAGGATACGATCAACCGTTTCCTTGTGAAGTATGCGAAAAAGGGGAAAACCGTTGTAAGGCTTAAGGGGGGCGACCCGTTTGTTTTCGGCCGCGGAGGCGAAGAAGCGGAGGCTCTCGCGCAAAACGCCATTCCGTTTGAGATCGTTCCCGGCATTACATCAGGAATCGCGGCTGCTGCTTATGCCGGCATTCCCGTGACGCACAGAGAGGCGAGCTCCAATGTCGCATTCGTTACGGGACATTATAAACAAGAAGACGACTTTGAAGAAAAATGGAAAGCGCTGGCGACGGGCATTGATACGCTGGTGATTTATATGGGAATTAAAAATATCCGGCAGATTGAAAGAATGCTGCTGGAAAACGGCAGAGACGCCGGCACCCCGGCAGCCTTTATTCATTGGGGAACGACGGACAGGCAAAAAACAGTCGTCTGCACCGTCGGCACGCTTTCAGACACAGTGATAAAAGAAGAAATCAAAAACCCGAGCTTAATTGTTATCGGCGATGTCGTCAATTATCATTGCAAACTGGACTGGTATGCATCTGAACAGAAAAATCTGGATTTGAGCGAGGCGTTGTAAATGAAGCAGGCGATTTTATACATCGGGCACGGAAGCAGGCTGAAAAAAGCGCAGACAGAGTCGGCGGCGTTTTTAAAAGGGTGCATGCCGCACGCTGACGCTCCCATTCAGGAAATTTGTTTTTTAGAACTGCAGGAACCGTCTATTGAAGCGGGATTTGAAGCATGTGTCAGACAAGGCGCCACTCATATTGCGGCCGTGCCTTTGCTGCTGTTGACCGCTGCCCACGCAAAACATGACATTCCGGCTGAAATCGCCCGTGCGGCGGCCCTGCATCCCGATATAAAAGTGACATATGGTGTTCCGATCGGAGTGGACGATGAAGTCGTAAAAGCGGTGCATCATCGCATTGAAGATACCGGAGTGCCCATTGAGCAGGCGAAAGTGGTGCTGATCGGAAGAGGAAGCACAGATCCGGCAGTTAAGAACGCAGTCAGTGAGATTGCCGGAAAACTTGAGGCGATTACACCTGTTAAAGAAGTCATCCCTTGTTTTTTAACAGCATGTGATCCGCACTATAAAGAAGTGTTTGCCGGCCTTGAAGAGGATGACGGAGCACCCGTTTTTATCGTTCCATATCTTCTGTTTACCGGGCTTTTAATGACTGAGATTGAACGGGAAGTTCAAAAGCTTCAAACGGTCAATCAAAATGTTCATCTCGCTTCATACTTAGGTTTTCACCCGCATATTAAGCAGGCGTTTTTGAACCGTGTGTCAGAAGCTGTTCGAAACCCCGGCGGTCAGTTTGATTTTAAGGGGGGACAGTATGCTGCCTCTGCACATTAATTTAAGCGGAAAAAGAATTATCATCGCGGGCGGAGGCAATGTTGCCTTAAGAAGGCTCAAAACGGTGCTTCCGGAAGACGCGGATATTACTGTAATCAGTCCCGATGCCCTGCCTGAAATTAAACAGCTGGCGGATGAAGGGCGCATCCGCTGGGTTTCCCGTAAAATTGAAATGAAGGATCTCGCGCCCGCTTTTTTCATCATTGCCGCGACAAATGACCGCAGCGTGAATCAGGAGATAGCCGCGAGCGCTTCTGAAACGCAGCTGGTCAATTGTGTAAGCGATGCTGAACAGGGCAGCGTGTATATGCCGAAGATCATCCGCAAAGGGCGCATTCAAGTATCCGTATCAACAAGCGGCGCAAGCCCGGCACATACGAAAAGACTGGCTGAGGACATAGAGCATCTCATTACTGCTGATTTGGCTGAAGAAGTGGATCGATTATTTGAGAAAAGAAGAAGACCATAAAAAACACCTTGTCTGTCATCAGGCAGGGTGTTTTTTATACTGTCCTGACAGTCCCCGATTGTGAACAATTCAAAACGAAAGCGGGCAGTTTGAACGGTATATGCCGGCAAGCGGTCAGGATTGCGAAGTGACGCGGAATATCTATCTGATCCCAATGCCGCCTGGATTCCGCCCGCATACAAAGGAAAGGTCAGAGACCCGGCATGATTATATTAACTGGGCCGGATGTGTTCAGGTTTGACGAGGGAAGGTGATAGTATCCGCCGCCAAATCAGGTGTGACCGTTTTAATCAGAGACGGCCCCGGCGGATCAGGCAGACATGACGGGAAACTGATCAGATATTGTAAAGATCGGTTCTGACGGCTGGGAGAGTGTCGTCTCCGTTTATACGTAATAAAAAACACCTCCAAGCTGAGTGCGGGTTTCAGCTTGGAGGTGCGTTTATTTTTTCAGCCGTATGACAAGGTCGGCATCAGGTGTGACAAATACGGTATGCTGGCTGTCATAGGTGACAAATCCGGGCTTTGCGCCGTTTGGCTTTTTCACGTGTCTGATTTTTGTATAATCAACGGGAACGGAGCCGGAATCTTTCGCCTTGGAAAAATAAGCGGCGATCGCAGCCGCCTCCAGTATGGATTGTTCATCCGGATCGCTGCTTTTAATCACAACGTGGGAACCCGGAATGTCTTTCGTGTGGAACCATAAATCATCCCTTGCGGCAGCTTTTGTCGTTAAGTACTCATTTTGTTTATTGTTTTTGCCGACAAGAATCGTCAATCCCCGTGAAGATTCATATTGCTCCAAAACAGGAACGTGCTGCTTCTGTTTTTTCTGTCCTCGCTGCTGTTTCGGTCGCAGATATTTGCCTTCCACAAGCTCCTCCCTTATTTCGTGAATATCCTTTGTGGAGGCGGAGGAGAGCTGCTGGATCAGCTGATCGAAATAAGCGATTTCCTCCTCGGCCAGACGGATCTGTTCTTTTACCACCTCGACGGAATTCTTCGCCTTTTGATACTTAGTAAAATACATCTGCGCGTTTTCTGACGGTGTTTTGTTCGGATTTAAAGGGATGGTCAATGTCTTACTTTCTTCATCATAATAATTGATGACTTCCGCTTCTTTGTCACCTTTTTTCAGCATGTACAAATTTGCCGTCAGCAGTTCGCCGTATAGCTGGAATTCCTTCGCATTCTCTGAGTAGTCGAGCGTCTTTTCCAGCTTTTTTATCTTATTGGCGTTCTTTTTCCGTTCGTTTGCGACAAACCGCTCGAGATCCTGAGCCTGCTGTTTGACGCGGTCGCGTTCCGCCTTGCCGAAATAAAACCGGTCCAACAGCTCACTCAGTGAGTGAAAGGTGCGCTCTTCTCCGTTTACATGTGTGAGAGACAGGAGATAAAAGTATTCCTTTCCGCCGGCTGTCGTAATGTTCGGTGTAAACCTGCAATCTTTCACGGCATGGAACATTTCAATCAGCGTCTTCGGCAGCGTTATTTTGTTAGCGAGGCCCGCTCTGTGCACGGCTTCTTTTGCAAACAGCGGAGAAACACCGGAGAAGTGTCTGACGATCTGCTGGTCAAGCCGTCCTTCCTGAAAACTGAGATAACGCAAAACGTCCTCTTCATCCGCGGCAAGCGGCGAAATTTTTTCCTGAGCGGGAGGAAGCTTGTAATCATATCCCGGCAGAACGGTCCGGTAGCTGTTCATCGACGGAGATAAATGTTTCAGCCCGTCGATGATGGCTCCTTCTCCGTCAGTCAGAATAATATTGCTGTGCCGCCCCATAATTTCAACATACAGCGCTCTGACGGTTTCGTCGCCGATTTCATTTCTGCTTTTTATGCGGAATATCATAATCCGGTCTAATCCGGCCTGTTCTATTTTCTCAATAAATCCGCCTTCGATATGCTTTCTGAGCAGCATACAAAACATCGGCGGCTCGCTCGGATTTTCATAGGCCTGGTTTGTCATGTGCACCCGTGAATAGCTCGGATGCGCCGATAATAATAATTTATGGTTTTTTCCGTTAGCGCGGATATGAAATATCACATCGTGCTTAAAAGGCTGATGGACTCTCGTAATCCGGCCTCCGGCGATCCGGCTGTTTAATTCATGTGTCATTCCGTATGTAAACATGCCATCAAAAGACATATAAAACACCCTTTCCTTCTTCCTGCATTCGATAATTATAGCATGAAAAGGGACGAGTCAGAATAAGCTTGTTTACAGAGTGACATCTCTAAAGCGAGGCAGGGGAGTGGACGAGAAGAATGAAGTTTCATGAAATGGGACAAACCGATTTGCTGAAAGCAACAAATACGTCCATTAAACAGGGGTTGACCGAAAAAGAGGTGAAAAAACGCCTTGAAAAGCACGGACCGAACGAGCTTCAGGAGGGCAAGAGGACACCGGCGATCGCCGTGTTTTTCGCCCAATTTAAAGATTTTATGGTGCTCGTGCTGCTGGCGGCAACCTTAATATCCGGGTTTTTAGGCGAATATGTAGATGCCGTAGCGATTATGGCGATTGTATTTGTCAATGGGGTTCTCGGTTTTTTTCAAGAGCGGCGGGCGGAAAAGTCTTTACATGCATTAAAAGAGCTGTCAACGCCGTATGTGTCAGCGTTGCGGGACGGGAGCTGGAAGAAAATTCAGTCCAAGGAGCTCGTTCCCGGCGATATCATGAAATTTTCAAGCGGCGACCGGATTGGCGCGGATGTGCGGATCGTTGAAGCGAAAAGCCTTGAAATTGAGGAATCGGCGCTGACCGGGGAATCAATTCCGGTGGTTAAACAAGCTGATAAACTGAGAAAGCCGGATGTTTCGTTAGGCGACATCAGCAATATGGCGTTTATGGGTACGATCGTAACGCGCGGCAGCGGTGTCGGCGTCGTCGTCGGTACAGGAATGAATACGGCAATGGGGAAAATCGCCGATATGCTGGAATCCGCCGGCAGCCTTTCAACACCGCTGCAGCGAAGACTTGAAGAGCTCGGCAAAATTTTAATTATCGTCGCGCTCCTTTTAACGGTATTGGTCGTTGCAGTCGGCGTCTTACAGGGACATGAGCTTTACAGCATGTTTTTGGCCGGGGTGTCATTGGCCGTCGCCGCGATTCCGGAAGGGCTTCCCGCCATTGTTACGGTGGCATTATCAATCGGCGTCCAGCGCATGATCAAACAAAAATCAATTGTCAGAAAGCTCCCGGCGGTTGAAACATTGGGCTGCGCCTCTGTCATTTGTTCTGATAAAACCGGCACGCTGACACAAAACAAAATGACCGTCACCCATATGTGGTCAGGGGGAAAAACATTTAAAGTGTCAGGCATCGGCTATGAGCCGGAGGGCGTTTTCACCCGAGATGAGCGGGAAATCAAGCCGAAAGATGAGAAGATTCTTGAACAGATGCTGGTTTTCGGCGCGTTGTGCAACACATCCGAAATCGCACTGAAAGACGGCCATTATGTACTCGACGGCGATCCGACAGAAGGAGCGCTGCTGACGGCTGCAAGAAAGGGCGGCTATTCAAACGATTGGCTCAGCGGGCACTACCGCGTGGTTGCCGAGTTTCCGTTTGACTCCGTCCGCAAAATGATGACCGTCATTGTAGAGGATCAGGAAAAAAAGCAGTTCGTCATCACTAAAGGAGCGCCCGATGTGCTGATTGACCGCTCGTCACATCTGATGTACGACGCAAGAAGCGCGCCATTTTCTGGAGAAAAGAAAGCAGAAACGGAAGCGGTTCTGAAAGAGCTGGCGTCGCAAGCTTTGCGTACGATCGGGATTGCTTATAAACCGCTTAAGCCCGGAGAAAAACCGACAATGGAGCAGGCGGAAAAAAATCTGACGATGCTCGGCTTGTCAGGCATAATTGATCCGCCCCGTCCGGAGGTCAGACAGGCGATTAAAGAATGCCGTGAAGCCGGCATTAAAACGGTTATGATCACAGGGGATCACGTCGAAACGGCAAAGGCCATTGCGAAAGATTTGCGTCTTCTTCCGAAAAAGGGGCGTGTGATGGACGGGAAGACGCTGAATGAGCTTACGGAGAAAGAACTTATCGAAACGGTCGATGATGTCTACGTCTTCGCACGTGTGTCGCCTGAACATAAATTAAAAATCGTCAAAGCGTTCCAGGAAAACGGACACGTCGTCGCCATGACGGGAGACGGGGTTAATGACGCGCCGGCCATAAAGCAGGCAGATATCGGCGTTGCCATGGGCGTGACGGGAACGGATGTGGCAAAGGAAGCCTCTTCTCTCATTCTGGTAGATGATAACTTTGCTACGATTAAATCAGCCATAAAAGAGGGACGGAATATCTATGAAAATATAAGAAAATTCGTCCGGTATTTGCTCGCCTCCAACGTCGGTGAAATTTTAGTGATGCTGTTTGCGATGCTTCTCGCTCTGCCGCTGCCGCTCGTTCCGATTCAGATACTGTGGGTGAACTTAGTCACTGACGGGCTGCCGGCGATGGCCCTCGGTATGGATCAGCCGGAAGGAGACCTGATGAGGCGGAAGCCGCGGCACCCGAAAGAAGGAGTGTTTGCGAGAAAACTGGGCTGGAAAGTCGTATCAAGAGGGTTTTTAATCGGAGCTGCAACCATTTTAGCGTTTATCATCGTCTATCACCGCAATCCTGAAAATCTGCCCTACGCACAGACCGTTGCATTCGCGACTCTTGTCCTGGCTCAGCTTATACACGTGTTTGACTGCCGGAGCGAAACGTCTGTTTTCTCCCGGAATCCGTTTGAAAATATCTATCTGCTCGGGGCCATCATTTCTTCTATCTTCCTGATGGTCATCGTCATCTATTATCCGCCGCTGCAGCCGATTTTCAAAACAGTGCCGATTACGCCGGGCGATTGGATGCTGATTATCGGTATGTCGGGCATACCTACTTTTTTGCTGGCGGGTTCACTTTTGACAAGAAAAAAATAATTCCATATGATATAATCTTAGGGGTAATAGCATGTCTATTGCCCTTTTATTTTGATAACGGGAAAGAATTGGGTGTTTCATATGATACGGAGTATGACAGGCTTCGGCAGCGCAAGCAGCACAAAAGGCGATCTCTCGGCAACCGTTGAATTGAAATCCGTCAATTACCGGTTCAAAGAAGTGAACGCCCGCCTGCCACGGCCTTTGCTATATGTAGAGGATAAGCTGAAACAAACGATATTGCAGCATATACAGCGCGGAAGAGTAGAGCTGTTTCTCACTGTAAACAGTGACGCGCTCATAAAAAGAAGCCTGAACATCGATTGGGAGCTCCTTGATGAATATGTGAGCGCCGCACGCGTCATGAAAGAGCGCTACAGCCTGGCCGCAGAACCCGATGCAATGGAGTTCTTTAAATTTGAACATATTGCGCAGATACACGAAGAACAAATGCGTGATGACAAGCTTGAAGAAGTCATCAGGGAAGCCGCTGAGCTGGCTGTAAAGGAACTTTGTGACATGAGGGAAAAAGAAGGACGGCTTTTGGCGGAAGACTGCTTTCTGCACATTGAGCGGCTTGAGACGCTGTCCGAACAGGTGAAAGAGCGCGCTTCGGCCGTTGTTATTCAATACCGCGAGCGTCTTTACGCCCGAATGAAGGAATGGACGGAGGATGCGCTCGACGAAAGCAGGCTGATCACGGAATGCGCCATTTTCGCCGATCGTTCTGATATAACGGAAGAAATTACCAGATTGAAGAGCCATTTTGTTCAATTCCGTGATATATTAAAAGAAGGCGGGGCAGTCGGCCGCAAACTTGATTTCCTTGTTCAGGAGCTTAACCGAGAAGCGAACACGATCGGCTCAAAAGCCAATGATCATCAAATCACAAAGCTTGTCGTTGAAATGAAAAGTTCTATTGAAAAATTGAAGGAACAAGTGCAAAATATAGAATAGCGACTGTGCGTATTGTTTACAGACGGCCTCTTCAGGTTACACTAGAGACGTCTATTTTACAGGGGGAACGTAGAAGATGACGATTAAACTGATTAATATCGGATTTGGCAATATCATCTCCGCCAATCGGATGATTTCGATTGTCAGCCCGGAGTCTGCGCCAATAAAGCGAATGATCCAGGATGCAAGAGACCGCGGAATGCTAATAGACGCTACATACGGACGAAGAACCCGTGCAGTTGTCGTCATGGATAGTGATCACATTATCTTATCTGCCGTCCAGCCTGAGACAGTTGCACACAGACTTTCTGTGAAAGAAGAAATTATGGATGAAGGGCAGGGGTAATTGCCGCATGAAAGAAAGAGGGTTATTAATCGTTCTCTCAGGTCCCTCCGGAGTTGGAAAAGGAACGGTTCGGCAAGCAATATTTTCACAACAGGACACGAAATTTGAATACTCAATTTCAGTCACGACGAGAAACCCGAGAGAGGGCGAAGTCGATGGCGTCGATTATTTCTTTAAATCCAGAGATGAATTCGAACGCATGATTGAAAACAACAAACTGCTTGAGTGGGCAGAATATGTCGGCAACTATTACGGAACGCCCGTTGATTATGTCGAACAGACGCTTCAAGAAGGAAAAGACGTCTTCTTAGAGATTGAAGTGCAGGGCGCGCTCCAAGTGCGGAATGCATTTCCGGAAGGCCTGTTTATCTTCTTAGCGCCGCCGAGTCTTTCTGAGCTGAAAAACAGAATCGTGACAAGAGGGACTGAAACCGACGATTTAATCGAAAACAGAATGAATGCCGCAAAAGCTGAAATCGAAATGATGGACGCGTATGATTATGTCGTTGAAAACGACGATATCCAAACGGCTTGTGATAAGATTAACGCAATCGTTCTCGCCGAGCACTTAAAACGTGAACGCGTCGCTCCGAGATATAAGAAAATGCTGGAGGTAGAATAACTTATGTTAGATCCGTCAATTGACTCTTTAATGAATAAATTAGATTCTAAATATACGCTGGTGACCGTGTCTGCAAGACGCGCGCGTGAAATGCAGATCAAAAAAGACCAGCAGATTGAACATACCATTTCTCACAAATATGTAGGCAAAGCTTTAGAAGAAATTGACGCGGGCCTGCTTTCGTTTGAAAGAGAAGACAGCGAATAACAAGCACACGTAGCAACCTATCTCTACATAGGTTGTTATTTTTTTCCGTTTGGGATTTGTCCAATGCTTTCATAAAGGGGAGAAGACTTCATGAAAAACCGAAACATTCTGCTATGCGTAAGCGGAGGAATTGCCGTTTATAAAGCTTCCGCACTCACGAGCAAGCTGGTTCAGGCCGGCGCAAACGTCAAAGTGATTATGACTGAGTCCGCGCGTGAGTTTGTTTCTCCGCTGACATTTCAGGCGCTGAGCCGGAATGAAGTATATACAGATACATTTAATGAACAAAATCCGAAGGTGATTTCTCATATTGATGCCGCTGACTGGGCGGATTTAATTATTGTCGCGCCCGCTACGGCAAATATCATCGGAAAGCTTGCCAACGGAATTGCTGACGATATGCTCACAACGACGGTGCTGGCGGCTGAGGCCCCGGTCTGGGTGGCGCCTGCGATGAATGTCCATATGTATGATCATCCGGCGGTGAAACGGAACATCTCTGTGCTTTATCAGGACGGGGTCCGCTTTATCGAGCCGAGTGAAGGCTATTTGGCATGCGGATATGTCGGCAAAGGAAGGCTGGAGGAGCCGGAGCTTATTGTTGAGCGTGTCAGAGAGCATTTTAAGGAGCCTGAAGACGATGCGCCGCTGAAAGGAAAACATATTGTCATTACGGCCGGTCCGACGCGCGAAGCCGTGGACCCTGTCCGCTTCTTCACAAATAAATCCACCGGCAAAATGGGCTACGCCGCTGCTGAAGCCGCCGTCCGTCTCGGGGCGCGGGTGACGCTGATTTCAGGCCCGGTGTCAATAGAGCCGCCAGTCGGGCTGTATCAGTTTCTTCCTGTGCAATCGGCAGCCGATATGAGAGAAGCCGTGCTTTCTGTGTTTGATTCATGCGACATGGTGATTAAGACGGCGGCCGTGGCCGATTTTACGCCGGCGGCTGTTTCTGATCACAAAATGAAGAAGAAAGACGGTTCGCTCGTGATCGAATTCAACCGTACGGCAGACATACTGAAAGAACTCGGCGAACGGAAAACACACCAGCTGCTGGTCGGTTTTGCGGCTGAAACGCAAGACGTCGAACGCTATGCGCGCAGAAAACTCGAACAGAAAAACCTTGATATGATCGTTGCGAATGATGTGAAAGCAGAAGGGGCCGGATTTGGCACGGATACGAATGTCGTCACCTTCTATTTCCGGGACGGAAGAAAACGGGAGCTTGCGCTTATGTCTAAACTTGACGTTTCCTTTGAAATGCTGAAGGAAATGACCGCTTTGAAAGCCGAGGACCGAAAACCCGTATGAATGTAGCAGAAGTTATTGTCGATGTCAGCTCCAAAAACATTGACAGACCCTTTGATTACAAAATTCCCGATCATTTAAAAGGGATGATCGAAGTCGGCATGCGGGTGATTGTCCCGTTTGGCCCGCGCAAGCTTCAAGGATTTGTGACCGGTTTGAAAGATTCGTCTGAATTAAACGGCGGCTCAATGAAGGAAGTCGAGAAGCTTCTTGATTTGACGCCCGTTCTGACTGAGGAACTGATGCAGCTGTCTTCATGGCTTTCTGACAAAACGCTGTCGTTTAAAATCACGGCGCTTCAGGCAATGCTGCCCGCCGCACTGAAGGCGAAGTACGAGAAAGAGCTGAAAGTCGTTGACGAAGAAGCGCTGACACCGGACATCAAACAGCTTTTCAGGAATCAAAAAAGTCTTCTGTACTCGGATATTACCGATGAAAGCATTCTTTCGTCACTTCAAAAATTCGTGCGCAAAGGAAGCATTGATGTCACATATAAAGTCGCCCAAAAAACGAATAAAAAAATGATCCGCATGATCGAAGCGGGGGCGGACAAAGAAGAACTCGCCCGGCACGCAGATTCATTGACAAAGCAGGCTTCTAAACAGCTCGCCGTGCTTACTTATTTTATCGGCGGGGGAGCAAAGATTTCCGCGGCCGAGCTTTGCAAAAAGACCGATTCCAGTTCCGCGACGCTGAAAACGCTTCTTAAAAAGGGGCTTCTTACGGAAAGCTTTGAGGAGGTTTACCGCGATCCTTATCAGGACAGAATGTTCAAAAAAACAGAGCCGCTCTCTCTTACAGAAGAGCAGCAGGCCGCTTTTGAGCCGATTAAACAAGCTGTAGCCGATCATGTCCATCACGTCTTTCTGCTTCACGGCGTCACGGGAAGCGGCAAAACGGAAATTTACCTGCAATCCATTGAGAAAGTGCTGGCAAAAGGACAAGAAGCCATCGTGCTCGTTCCGGAAATCTCGTTGACACCGCAAATGGTCAACCGTTTTAAAGGCCGCTTCGGCTCACAGGTTGCGGTCATGCACAGCGGATTATCCACAGGTGAAAAATACGATGAATGGCGGAAGATTCAGCGCAAGGAAGTCCGGCTTGTCGTCGGAGCCAGATCGGCCATCTTTGCCCCGTTTGAAAATCTCGGCATGATCATTATTGATGAAGAGCACGAATCTTCCTATAAGCAGGAGGAAATGCCGCGGTATCATGCAAAGGACGTAGCCATCCGCCGGGCCGAGCATCACAGCTGTCCGGTCGTCCTCGGGAGCGCCACGCCGACATTGGAGTCATTTGCGCGGGCGAAAAAAGGCGTTTATGAGCTGCTTCCATTAAAACATCGCGTAAATCGCCAGCTCATGCCTGACGTTTCTCTCGTTGATATGAGAGAAGAACTGAGAAACGGCAACAGATCAATGTTTTCAAGAGAACTGATGGAACAGCTGGAAGAGAAGCTTGCAAAAAAAGAGCAGGCCGTCCTTTTTCTGAATAAACGGGGGTATTCCTCGTTTGTGATGTGCCGGGACTGCGGTTATGTGCCGCAATGTCCGCATTGCGACATTTCGATGACTTATCACCGCTACGGACAAAGGCTGAAATGCCATTACTGCGGCCATGAGGAACCTGTCCCGGGAACATGCCCGGAATGCGGCAGCGAACATATCCGCTTTTTCGGCACGGGAACGCAGCGTGTGGAGGAGGAGCTTACGAAAGTGCTGCCTAAGGCGCGCGTAATCAGGATGGATGTGGACACCACTTCAAGAAAAGGCGCCCATGAAAAACTGTTGTCAGCGTTCGGTGAAGGAAAAGCGGATATCCTGCTCGGTACGCAGATGATCGCAAAAGGGCTTGATTTTCCGAACGTGACGCTCGTCGGAGTATTAAGCGCAGATACGACGCTTCACATCCCTGATTTCAGGGCCGCGGAGAAGACATTCCAGCTGCTGACGCAGGTAAGCGGCCGGGCCGGGCGGCATGAAAAGCCGGGAACGGTGGTCATTCAAACGTATACACCGTCTCATTACAGCATTCAGCTGACGAAAACGCATGACTATGAAACTTTTTTTCAGCAGGAAATGGCGCACAGACGGGCCCAGTCATACCCGCCTTATTATTACGTGGCGCTGGTGACCGTTTCTCATGAAGAAGCGGCAAAAGCCGCGGTCACCGCAGAAAAGATTACAAACTATTTAAGAGCGGGATGCGGGCCTGATACGAAAATTCTCGGGCCGGCGGCTTCCCCGATCGCCAGGATCAAAGATAGATATCGCTATCAATGCGTGATAAAATACAGACAGGAAAACGAGTTGCAGATTCAGTTGAAAAAGATACTGGAGCACTATAAACGCGACATTGCGCAAAAGCATGTCATGATTTCAATCGATATGAATCCGTACATGCTGATGTAACATTAGTTTTTGGAGGGCAAAATTTTGGCTGTAAAAAAAATCGTCACACACCCGGCGGAGGTTCTGGAAACACCTGCCGATGAAGTGACAGTGTTTGATAAAAAATTAAAAAAACTGCTTGACGATATGTACGATACGATGCTCGAAATGGATGGCGTCGGTCTCGCCGCGCCGCAAATCGGCATTTTAAAAAGAGCGGCCGTCGTGGACATCGGTGAAGAAAGCGGCCGGATCGACCTTGTAAATCCGGTTATTCTTGAAAAGAGCGGTGAACAGACCGGAGTCGAGGGCTGCTTAAGCTTTCCCGGAGTTTACGGCGATGTCACCCGCCCGGATTACGTAAAGGTAAAAGCCTATAACCGTAAAGGAAAACCGTTTATTTTAGAAGCGGAGGGTTTTTTGGCCAGAGCCGTTCAGCATGAAATGGATCATTTAGACGGCATTTTATTCACATCAAAAATTACGGCTTACTACACTGAAGAAGAACTGGCAGAAATGGAAGGATGATTGGATGACAAGGATCGTTTTTATGGGAACGCCCGATTTTTCAGTTCCCGTCCTGCGCACGCTTATTGAAGACGGGTATGAAGTGGTTGGTGTCGTTACGCAGCCTGACCGCCCGAAAGGCAGAAAAAAAATCATGACGCCCCCTCCTGTTAAGGCTGAAGCTGAACGTCACGGCATTCCCGTGCTTCAGCCCGAAAAAGTAAGGCTCGAAGAAGAAATAGAAAAAGTGCTCAGCCTGAAGCCGGACCTGATTGTTACGGCGGCATTCGGACAGATCCTGCCCAAGCAGCTGCTGGACGGCCCGAAATACGGCTGTATCAACGTACACGCGTCACTATTGCCTGAATTAAGAGGCGGAGCGCCGATACATTATTCGATTCTCCAAGGCAAGAAGAAAACGGGCGTGACAATCATGTATATGGTTGAAAAGCTTGATGCGGGTGATATGATTTCGAAAATCGAAGTGGAAATTGATGAAACGGATAACGTCGGCACGCTTCACGACAAATTAAGCATAGCGGGGGCAAAGCTTTTGTCAGAGACCGCCCCGAACGTCATTTCCGGAAATATTAATCCGATCAAACAGGACGAATCAAAAGCGACTTACGCGCCTAACATTAAGCGTGAGCAGGAGCGGATTGATTGGGCAAAGCCCGGAGAACAGATTTACAACCAGATCAGAGGTTTAAACCCTTGGCCTGTCGCCTATACAACTTTGAACGGTCAAAATATGAAAGTATGGGCTTCTGAAAAAGTTGCGGCAAAAACTGAAGCTGCGCCCGGAACAGTCATCCGCACGGAGCAAAACGGCATTGTCGTCGCATCAGGAAACAGCACCGCCCTTTTAATCACAGAGCTGCAGCCGGCGGGAAAAAAACGGATGAAGGGCGAAGATTTTGTAAGAGGCAAAAATGTGCAGCCCGGTGACGTGTTAGGAGAAGCAAATGAAGAAAATTAATGTCCGGGAGCTCGCCCTTGAAGCGCTTGAGAAGCTTGAGCAAAATCAGGCATACAGCAACCTGCTTCTTACATCGGTTATCAAAACGAACACGCTCAGCGATCAGGACAGAGGACTGCTGACAGAGCTTGTCTACGGAACGCTGCAAAATAAAATCGCCTTAGACTACATGCTGAAGCCTTTTATCTGCAAGCCGAATAAGGTGAAGCCGTGGGTGATTCAGCTGCTTCGCTTGTCCGCGTATCAAATGGAGTATTTAGAAAAAATTCCGGATCGCGCCGCCATCCATGAAGCGGTTGAAATCGCCAAAAAACGAGGGCATAAGGGCATTGCGTCTTTTGTCAACGGCATCCTCCGCTCCCTGCAGCGTGAGGGGGCGCCGTCATTCGCTGAAATTGAAGACCCGGTTCTCCGTCTTTCTACAGAGACAAGCCATCCCGAATGGCTCGTAAAAGAGTGGGTCGAGGCGTACGGCTTTGAGGCGGCTGAACAGATCTGCCGGATTCATCTCATTCCGCCGAAGCAGACGCTCCGTGTCAATCACATAAAGAGCGACAGGGAAACAGTGCTGAATGAGATGGAGAATGCCGGTCTTGAAGCTGAAGCCGGAGACCTTTCTCCTGATGCGATTAAGCTTTTAAAAGGAAGCATCGCGAACACGGCATTTTTCCAAAACGGCCGGGTATCCATACAGGATGAAAGCTCAATGCTTGTCGCGCGGGCGCTGGACCCGAAGCCGGGCGAAACCGTTTTAGACGCATGCGCCGCACCGGGCGGAAAGTCGGCTCACATTGCGGAACTGATGGAGAACGAGGGGAGCCTCACATCGCTTGATCTTCACCGCCATAAAGTGAAGCTGATTAAAGAGGGCGCAGAACGGCTCGGGCTTACGATCATTGACGCGCAAACGATGGATGCGCGAAAAGCGGGAGAGGTCTTTGGCGCAGAACGGTTTGACCGTGTTCTCGTTGATGCCCCTTGCTCAGGTTTCGGCGTCATCAGAAGAAAACCCGATATGAAATATACGAAGACGCCGGAGGACAGCAGACGGCTGTCAGAAATCCAGCTCGGCATTTTAAGGGAAATCGCCCCATTAGTAAAAAAAGGTGGCACACTCGTATACAGTACGTGTACAATGGACCGGACAGAAAATGAAGAAGTTATGCATGCGTTTATACAAGAACACCCTGAGTTTGAACCCGATTTGTCTCTTGAAAAGCGGCTGCCTGAAAAGGCGAGACCCTTTGTTCAGGATGGAAGCCTTCAAATTCTTCCGCATTATTTCGGAACAGACGGTTTCTTTATTAGCAGCATGAGAAAGAAGGGATAAAAAATGACACAATTAAAAAAGACAAGCGTACGGAAAGAGCTGCGGACTGAGCAGCCGTCCATTTACTCTTTTGAATTAGATGAAATCAAACAATGGCTGACCGAGAATGGCGAAAAGCCGTTCCGCGCAGCACAGATTTTTGAATGGCTTTATGAGAAGCGGGTTTCTTCATTTGATGAAATGACAAACCTCTCAAAAAGCCTGCGTGAAAAACTCGAGAGCAATTTTGTGCTGACAACGCTGAAAACGGCTGTAAAACAGACATCTCAAGACGGCACGATGAAATTTTTATTTGAGCTTCATGACGGTTATACGATCGAAACGGTTTTAATGAGACACGAGTATGGTAATTCTGTATGTGTAACGACACAGGTCGGCTGCCGGATCGGCTGCACATTTTGCGCGTCAACGCTCGGCGGACTGAAACGGAATCTTGAAGCGGGAGAAATCGTCGCTCAAGTCGTGAAAGTGCAAAAGGCGCTTGATGAAACGGATGAACGCGTCAGCTCAGTCGTCATCATGGGAATCGGAGAGCCGTTTGATAATTTCAATGAAATGCTCGCTTTCTTAAAAATCATTAACCACGATAAAGGGCTGAACATCGGAGCGCGTCATATCACAGTTTCCACCAGCGGAATCATTCCGAAGATTTACGATTTCGCCGATCAAAAAATGCAGATCAATTTCGCGATTTCTCTGCATGCTCCGAATACGGAAATCAGAAGCCGTCTGATGCCGATTAACAAAGCCTATAAGCTTCCTGACCTTATGGAGGCCGTCAAATATTACATCGAGAAAACAGGCAGACGGATCAGCTTTGAATACGGGCTGTTCGGTGGCGTAAATGATCAGGTCGAACATGCAGAAGAGCTTGCAGAACTGTTAAAAGACGTGAAATGCCATGTCAATTTAATTCCGGTAAACTATGTGCCTGAACGGGATTACGTCCGCACACCGAGAGATCAGATTTTCGCATTTGAAAAAACGTTAAAATCCCGCGGTGTAAATGTCACGATCAGAAGAGAGCAAGGCCATGACATTGACGCGGCCTGCGGTCAGCTTCGCGCGAAGGAGCGTCAAGACGAGACGAGGTGAAGAGGTTGATTACAGCCTTGAAAACAGATACAGGTAAAGTCCGCCGGCATAATGAAGATGCGGCGGGCATTTTCACAAAAGAAGACGCGGTGCTTGCGGTTGTCGCCGACGGCATGGGCGGTCATCTTGCCGGAGATGTAGCGAGCAGGATGGCGGTTGCGGCGATGGAAGAGCAGTGGAACCGGACCGAAACGGTTCCTTCTCTGCCGTCTGCTTGCGAGGATTGGCTGAAAGACCGGATTCATGAGGCGAATGTCAAAGTACATGACCACGCTAAAGCGAATGAAGAATGCCGGGGAATGGGCACCACTGTTGTTTGCGCCTTATTCACCGGGAAGTTTGTCACTGTGGCTCATATCGGTGACAGCCGGTGCTACCTGCTTCAAGAGGGGGAATTCACTCAGCTGACTGAAGACCATTCGCTTGTGAATGAGCTGGTCAAGACGGGGGAAATTTCGAAAGAGGACGCCGAGCACCATCCGCGGAAAAATGTATTGACGAGAGCGCTGGGGACAGATGAAACCATCAGTCCCGACGCCCGTTCTTTTGAACTGTCTGACGGCGATCAGCTGCTTTTATGCTCTGACGGACTGTCAAATAAAATAGAAGATCACGAGATCAAACAAATGCTTCAAGCCGAATCTGATCCTCAGGAAAAAGTAGACCTTCTCATCAGCAAAGCGAATCAAAACGGCGGCGAAGATAACATCACGGCTGTGTTGATTGAGTTTTCCGCAGATGCAAAAGAGGGTGAAGACAAGTGCTAACCGGCAAGCGGATCAGCGGGCGTTATCATATCCTCCGGCCCATTGGCGGCGGCGGAATGGCAAACGTTTTTTTAGCTGAGGACATCATTCTCGAACGTGAAGTCGCAATTAAAATTCTGCGGTTTGACTTTGTGAATGACATTGATTTTATCAGGCGTTTCAGAAGAGAAGCACAGTCGGCATCAAGCCTCGATCATCCGAATATCGTCAGTATTTACGATATCGGGGAGGAAGGCGATATTTATTACATTGTCATGGAATATGTGGAAGGCATGACATTAAAGGAATACATAAACGCACACGGACCGCTTCATCCGAAAGAAGCGCTGTCCGTTATGGAGCAGATCGTCTCGGCCATCGCCCATGCCCATCAAAACCATATCGTGCACCGGGATATTAAACCGCACAATATATTGATAGATCATTTAGGGCATATCAAGGTGACGGATTTCGGCATCGCCACAGCGCTTACGTCTACGACAATCACACATACGAATTCTGTGCTGGGCTCGGTTCATTATTTGTCTCCGGAGCAGGCGAGAGGCGGTCTGGCAACGAAAAAATCAGATATTTACGCGCTCGGCATCGTGCTGTTTGAGCTTTTAACAGGTAAAATTCCTTTTGACGGAGAATCAGCCGTCAGTATAGCGCTAAAGCATCTGCAAACAGAAACGCCTTCCGCCAGAAAGTGGAACCCTTCCATTCCGCAGAGCGTCGAAAACATTATTTTAAAGGCAACCGCTAAAGACCCGTTTCACCGCTATGAAAGCGCCGAGGACATGGAAGCGGACATCAGAACGGCTTTTGACGCCGGCAGGCTGAATGAACAAAAATTTTCCGTGCAGGATGATGAGGAAATGACAAAAGCCATTCCCGTTATTACTGACGGCACAAAAGCCGCGCCTCAGGCGGAGACGCCGGGGGAGACGGATGATAAGGAACAGCAGCCCGCCAAAAAGAAAAAACGGAAATGGCCGTGGGTTTTGCTGGCCGTCTGTTTCATTTTCATTATGGCAGCTGTTCTTGCGGTCACCGTGTTTCCGTCTTTATTTATGCCTAAAGATGTAAGCGTCCCCGATGTACGGGGCATGAAGTACGAAAAAGCGGAAGCCCTGCTTGAAAAGAACGGGCTCCGGGCGGATCCTGATATAACGGACATTGAAGATGAAAAAATAGAAGAGGAATTAATGGTCAAAACGGACCCAAAAGCGGGGTCTACCGTTAAAGAAGGCTCTTCTGTAAAACTGTACAAAAGCATCGGAAAACCGAAAACCCAGCTGATCGACGTGAAAGGGCGGCAGATCGGCGACGCAAAAAAAGCGCTGAAGGAAAAAGGCTTCAAACATGTCAATGTCAAAGAAGAGAACGATGACAGCGAGGCCGGCACCGTAATTGATCAGAACCCGTCAGCCGGCACCGACATGGTCGCAAGCGACGATGAAGTCAATCTAACGGTCAGCCTCGGCCCGGCGGACGTTACGCTGAGGGACTTAAAGACTTACAGCAAAGAAGCGGCTTCAGGGTATCTTGAAGATAACGGCCTGCAGCTTGTTGAAAAACAAGCCCATTCAGATGACGTGCCGGAAGGACAAGTCATGAAGCAAGAGCCGGCAGCCGGCACTGCGGTTAAGCCGGGAAGTAATGTTGAAGTGACGTTCTCGCTCGGACCTGAAGAAAAACCGGCGAAAACGGTAAAAGAAAAAATCAGCATTCCTTACGAACCCGAACATGAAGGGGACGAGCTTGAAGTGCAAATCGCCATCGATGATAAGGACCACAGCATCTCTGATACGTATGACTCATTTAAAATAAAAGAGCCGACTGAAAAAACAATTGAACTGAAGATTGATCAGGGACAGAAGGGGTATTATCAAGTGATGGTCGATCATAAAGTCGTCAGCTACAAAACGATTGAATACCCGAAAGATAATGACTGACAAGGAGGGACCCTATGCCTGAGGGCAAAATTATAAAAGCGTTAAGCGGATTCTATTATGTCTTGGATGAATCACAGGACAAGATCATTCAATGCAGGGGCCGGGGCATTTTCAGAAAAAATAAAATAACGCCCCTGGTCGGCGATTATGCCGTTTATCAGGCTGAAAATGATAAAGAAGGCTACCTGCTGGAAATCAAAGAACGAACAAACGAGCTGATCAGGCCGCCAATTTCAAATGTCGATCAGGCCGTTCTTGTCTTTTCTGCCGTTCAGCCGGCGTTCAGCACGTCTTTATTGGACCGTTTTCTCGTCCTTGTGGAAGCCAACGGCATTCACCCGATCATCTGCATAACCAAAATGGACTTAGCTGCAGACGGGGAATCGAAAGAGGCGATACTTTCTTACGTGAAAGACTATCAGGCGATCGGTTATGACGTATATGTGACGTCATCAAAAGAAAACAGCGGCTTAACAGGCATTGTGAAACACTTCGAGAACAAAACGACGGTGTTTGCCGGTCAGTCCGGAGTCGGAAAATCTTCGCTTTTAAATGCGATCAGCCCGGAGCTTGAGCTGAAAACAAACGAGATTTCCGCGCATTTGGGACGCGGAAAACATACGACGCGCCATGTGGAGCTCATTCATACATCAGGCGGTCTGGTTGCGGATACTCCGGGGTTCAGTTCGCTTGAATTTACCGGCATTGAGGAAGAAGAGCTGGGCAGCACGTTCCCTGAGATCAGAGAAATAAGCGCCTCTTGCAAATTCAGAGGCTGTCTGCATCTTAAAGAGCCGAAATGCGCGGTAAAGCAAGCGGTGGAAGAAGGAGAGATTCAGCCGTACCGCTATGAGCATTACAAAGAATTTATGCAGGAAATAAAAGAGAGAAAGCCGAGGTATTAATATGATTAAGGTTGCGCCATCAATTCTTTCCGCCGATTTTGCTTCACTGGGCGAGGAAATTAAAGACGTGGAAAAAGGAGGGGCGGACTATATCCATATTGATGTCATGGATGGCCATTTCGTCCCTAACATTACAATCGGGCCGCTTATCGTTGAAGCCGTCCGTCCGGTGACTGATCTGCCGCTGGATGTCCATCTTATGATTGAAAACCCGGACCGCTACATCCCGGCATTCGCAAAAGCCGGTGCGGACATCCTTTCCGTTCATGCTGAAGCGTGTCCGCATCTTCACCGGACCATTCAATTGATAAAAGAGCAGGGAGTAAAAGCGGGAGTTGTGCTCAATCCGCATACGCCCGTCCAAACGATTGAACATGTGATCGAGGAGCTTGACCTTGTGCTGTTAATGACGGTTAACCCCGGTTTTGGCGGACAGCGCTTCATTCATTCGGTTCTGCCGAAAATCCGTCAGGTCAAACAGCTGGCTGAGGAGAAAGGCCTGTCTGAGCTTTTAATCGAGGTGGACGGAGGCGTTAATATAGAAACAGCCCCTTTATGCGCTGAAGCGGGCGCCAATCTGCTTGTTGCCGGGTCTGCCGTATATAATCAGCCGGATCGGAAAAAAGCCATCGCTGACATCCGAAACGCATCATAAACATGCTGAAAAAGAGCCCGGTGAAAGCCGCCGGCTCTTTTCGCGTCTAAGAGAGAGGATAACATATGAAGACAATCAATATCGTTGCGGGCGGCCCGCGGGAGCTTATTCCCGATCTATCCGAATACACAGACGGAGATACGATGTGGGTCGGAGTCGATAAAGGGACGGTTGCTCTTTTGGAGGCCGGAATCATTCCGCAGGAAGCTTTCGGTGATTTTGACAGCATTACGGAAGAGGAGCTCATGCAGATTCAAAAAGCGGCGCCGGCCCTCCATGTGTATCAGGCGGAAAAAGATTATACCGATCTTGAACTCGCCCTTGACTGGGCTTTACAAAAAGAACCGGAAAACATTCGGGTATTCGGTGTGACGGGCGGAAGAGCCGATCATTTTTTAGGGAACATCCAGCTGCTGTATAAAGCCTTACATAAGAACACCGATGTCGAGCTGATCGACCGGCAGAATGACATTCAGATGTTCGGGCCCGGCCGTTATACAATTGAAGAAAAAGCGTGCAGACGCTATATTTCTTTCATTCCGTTTACGGAAGCGGCAGACGGCCTGACACTCGACGGTTTTAAATATCCCCTTGATAATTGTCATATTCCTCTGGGTTCCACACTATGTATTAGTAACGAACTCATTCATTCACGAGGTACTTTTTCGTTTGCAAAAGGCATATTAATAATGGTAAGGAGCGCGGATTAGAAAAGCGGCTTCTGCCATATGCGGAAAAAACCATGAATCCTAAAGTGATGAACGCAGCGGATACGGGACTTATAGGAGGGGACAAAATGAAATTTTATACCATTAAATTGCCGAAGTTTTTAGGAGGAATTGTCCGGGCGATGCTGGGCTCATTTAGAAAAGAGTAAGCCCAAGAAGCTGAAATTGCCCTCTTTGAACGCATAAAAAACGCCTGCCGCATAAAAGGGCAGGCGTTCATTTTTGCTTATACACGCTCAACTTTACCGGATTTTAAAGCCCGGGCAGATACATATACTTTTTTAGGTTTGCCGTCAACGAGGATGCGGACCTTTTGAAGGTTGGCGCCCCAAGTACGCTTAGAAGCGTTCATTGCGTGAGAACGGTTGTTTCCGGCTTTTGTTTTTTTACCTGTAATAAAACATTTACGTGCCATTTGTTTCCCTCCTAACTGCGCGAAACATCTTTTCAAACATAGTGTCTCAGATGCTTTCGTTATACAATACTTTAAATAATTTACCACAGCTAAAAACCGTTTGCAACTATTGTTTCCCTTACTTTCAAGAAAAATCACTTGACATGTAAAACCAATCACATTTCCGCGCTGAAGGCCGCTGTCTGTATCTTTTCTTTTCATAATGGGATACATATAGTAGAATAATGATAACTCTATGCACCTGAAGGAGGAACCTGTGTGTCCATTGAAATGAAGACAAAATACGGACAGATTGATATATCCAACGAAGTCATCGCAATGGTTGCCGGAGGCGCTGCCATTGACTGTTACGGAATAGTGGGGATGGCCTCAAAAAACCAGATTAAAGACGGTTTGTCTGAAATCCTCCGGAGAGAGAACTTCGCAAAAGGCGTACATGTCCGTCAGGAAGCCGAACAAATACATATCGACATGTACATTATTGTCAGCTACGGCACTAAAATATCCGAAGTAGCCCACAATGTTCAGACGAAGGTAAAATACACAGTAAATCAAACAATCGGACTTGCAGTTGATTCTGTAAATATTTATGTCCAAGGCGTACGAGTAACGAACCCGTAGTGAGGAGGATGAGTATTGTCTAGACGAAACTTAGATGGGAGAGCTTTTGCGGCAATGATTCTGGCGGGGGCTGAGACATTGTCTCAAAACGCATCCGCGGTGGATGCGCTGAACGTGTTTCCCGTGCCTGACGGCGACACCGGAACAAATATGAATTTATCGATGTCATCCGGTGCAAGAGAGGTAGAGCACATTGACTCACCCGACATCGGCAAAGTCGGCATCGCCTTGTCAAAAGGCCTGCTTATGGGAGCGAGAGGAAACTCAGGGGTGATCTTGTCCCAATTGTTCAGAGGTTTCACAAAGAGCATTGAAAACAAAAACCAAATAGACGCCCAAGAATTTGCCGCAGCACTCCAAGCGGGAGTGGATATGGCATATAAGGCGGTCATGAAACCGGTTGAAGGAACGATTTTAACCGTGGCCAAGGATGCGGCTAAAAAAGCGGTCGCCTCGGCCAAAGAAGAAACCGATATTATTTCGGTCATGGAGGCCGTTATTGAAGAAGCGGAAGCGTCGCTGAACCGCACGCCGGATCTGCTTCCTGTTTTAAAGGACGTCGGTGTCGTTGACAGCGGCGGAAAAGGTCTGCTTTGTGTATATGAAGGCTTTTTGGCTGCTTTAAAAGGAGAGGCCGTACCGAAAAAAGCGGTTCTTCCGGCACTCGATGATATGGTGAATGCCGAGCATCATAAAAGTGCGCAGAGCATGCTGAGTACAGAAGACATTGAATTCGGATTTTGTACGGAAGTGATGGTGAGGCTGGATCAAGATAAACGGACGTTCAAGGAAGAGACGTTCAGAAACGAACTGAGCCGTTTCGGCGATTCATTGCTGGTCGTGGCTGATGATACGCTTGCGAAAGTTCATATTCATGCCGAAGAACCAGGGAACGTACTCAATCTCGCACAGCGTTACGGCGATTTGATTAAAATTAAAATTGAAAACATGAGGGAACAGCATACTTCAATCATCAGCCGAGAACATGATGAAAAAAAGCCGGCCGGCGTTATGAAAGAAGCCCGCAAGCCTTTTGGCATCGTGACTGTGGCAATGGGAGAGGGCATTTCTGAATTGTTTACGAGCATCGGCGCTTCACACGTAATCGAAGGCGGCCAGACAATGAATCCGAGCACGGAAGATATTGTTGAAGCCGTTCAGTCTGTCAATGCGGAGACGGTTTTCATTCTTCCGAACAATTCCAATATTGTGATGGCTGCCAATCAGGCGGCGAGCGTGGCTGAAGAAAATGTCATTGTCATTCCGGCAAAAACGGTCCCTCAAGGCATGACCGCCCTGCTTGCGTTTAACCCTGACCAGCCGGCTGATGTAAATGAAGCCAATATGCTTGAGGCCATCCGGAATGTGAAAAGCGGACAGGTGACATATTCAGTCAGAGACACCCATATCGACGGCAAAGATATTAAAAAAGGTGATTTTATCGGCATTTTAAACAGTTCAATTATCGGCAGCGCCGAAGATCGGATAAGTGCGGCGAAATTGCTGCTGGATGAAATGATCGGGGAAGAAGATGAAATCGTCACCATCCTGTACGGAGAGGACGCGCCGGAAGAAGAAGCTGAGAAACTTGCTGAGTATATTGCAAGCGTCTGTGAAGATATCGAGGTTGAAATCCATAACGGCAGACAGCCTCTGTATCCATATATATTTGCGGCAGAATAGAAGGGCTTATCAGGCCCTTCTATTCTTATGCCTTTATTTACCTGCGGCAGTGCGGCAGTGTGCCTGCTTGCCAATTGAGAAATGTTCAATTAGTCTAAAGAAAAGCGCTGAATAAAGTGATGTTAAGGAGGAACAAACCAGCATGAAGTATAGAAGCGTTTTTGATATTATCGGCCCGGTAATGATCGGTCCGTCCAGTTCACATACCGCAGGCGCCGCCCGGATCGGCAGAGTGGCCAGAAGCTTATTCAGGCGGGAGCCCCGCCGAATCGTTGTGTCTTTTTACGGATCATTTGCGGAGACGTATAAGGGTCACGGGACTGATGTCGCGATTATCGGCGGCCTGCTTGATTTTGATACATTTGATGAGCGGATTAAAACAGCGATTCAAATTGCGGAAGAGAAGGGCATATATGTAGAGTTCCGTACAGAGGATGCCGTGCCCGTTCATCCGAATACAGCGCGCATCGTCATTTCTGATGATGAGGGAGAGCTTGCCCTTACCGGTATTTCCATCGGCGGCGGAAAAATAGAAATCACGGAGCTCAACGGCTTTGAGCTGCGTTTGTCCGGAAACCATCCGGCTATTTTAGTCGTTCACAATGATAAATTCGGCACGATTGCAGGCGTTGCCAATGTGCTTGCGAAATTCTCCATCAACGTCGGACATATGGAAGTGGCGCGTAAGGACGTCGGCCAGCTTGCGCTGATGACGATTGAGGTCGATCAGAATATTGAAGAAGAAGTGCTTGACGAGCTTTCAACACTTCCTAATATTATACAGGTTACTAAGATAGCTGACTAAAAAGTCAGGAGGAAAATGACATGTTTCGTAATGTAAAAGAATTAATAGAAATCACTCAAGAAAAACAAATTCCGATTTCGGAAGTGATGATCACCCAAGAGATGGAAGTGACGCAAAAAACGCGGGAAGAAATCTTTCAAGGAATGGAGCGCAATCTCTCCGTCATGGAAGCAGCTGTTGAAAAAGGGCTGAAGGGCGTCACGAGTCAGACCGGTTTAACAGGCGGAGATGCCGTGAAACTTCAGGCATACATCCAATCGGGAAGAAGTCTGTCGGGCAATCTGATTTTAGACGCCGTTTCTAAAGCTGTGGCGACAAATGAAGTCAATGCGGCGATGGGAACGATCTGCGCTACACCGACCGCCGGCTCTGCCGGGGTCGTGCCGGGAACGTTATTCGCCGTAAAGCATAAGCTGAACCCTACGACAGAACAAATGATCCGTTTTCTGTTTACAGCCGGCGCGTTCGGTTTTGTCGTAGCAAATAATGCGAGTATTTCAGGAGCGGCAGGAGGCTGTCAGGCGGAAGTCGGGTCAGCATCAGGCATGGCAGCGGCTGCGATTGTGGAAATGGCGGGCGGAACGCCTCAGCAATCAGCGGAAGCAATGGCGATTACACTGAAAAATATGCTCGGTCTCGTATGTGACCCGGTCGCCGGATTGGTAGAAGTGCCGTGTGTCAAACGAAACGCAATGGGAGCATCCAACGCAATGATCGCGGCGGATATGGCGCTGGCCGGGATTACAAGCCGCATTCCTTGCGATGAGGTGATTGACGCGATGTACAAAATCGGCCAGACAATGCCGACAGCACTGCGTGAAACGGGACAAGGCGGTTTAGCCGCGACACCGACGGGAAGAGAATTAGAGAAAAAAATTTTCGGAGGAGCGCTGAAATCAAGTGGCACACCATCAGCAAACTAGTATAGCGGAAATTAAGGGCATTGGGCCGGAAACAGAAAAAACATTGCACGAACTTGGTATCTATGACATTTCTGATCTTCTGAATTATTTCCCTTACCGTTATGACGACTATGAGCTGAGGGATTTAGAAGAAGTAAAACATGAAGAAAGAGTGACGGTAGAAGGGAAGGTTCATTCAGAACCTTCTCTTACCTATTACGGCAAAAAACGAAACAGGCTGACATTCAGGGTGCTTGTCGGCAATTATTTAATTACCGCGGTCTGCTTTAACCGTCCCTACTTAAAAAAGAAACTGACGTTAGGTTCTGTCGTCACGATATCCGGGAAATGGGATAAACACAGACAGACCGTTTCCGTGCAGGAATTAAAAAACGGTCCTCATCAAGAAGATAAAAGCATTGAGCCTGTTTATTCCGTTAAAGAAAACGTCACCGTAAAAATGATGAGACGGTTTATTAAGGAAGCGCTGCAGCATCATTTGGACAGTGCGGCCGATCCGCTTCCTGAAAAATTGAGAATCCGCTACAAGCTGCCTGATTACAAACATGCCCTGCAGACGATGCATCAGCCTGAAACGAGGGAATCGTTACAGCAGGCAAGACGCCGGTTTGTTTACGAGGAATTCTTATTATTTCAGCTGAAAATGCAGGCGTTCCGTAAAGCGGAAAGGGAACAGTCAAAAGGCATCAGCCATGTGTTTCCTGCTGAAAAGCTCGCCGCTTTCACAGACAGCCTGCCGTTTTCGCTCACAACCGCACAGACGCGCGTGCTTCGGGAAATTACCGCTGATATGACATCCCCTTACCGAATGAACCGTCTGCTGCAAGGTGATGTCGGTTCAGGGAAAACGGCCGTCGCCGCCATCGCTTTGTACGCTGCGATTTTGTCGGGGTATCAGGGGGCATTAATGGTGCCGACTGAAATTCTGGCCGAACAGCATGCAGATTCTCTCGTATCGTTGTTTGCAAATGAAGATGTAAATATCGCGCTTTTGACGAGTTCTGTCAAAGGCAAGCGGCGCAGGGAGCTTTTGGAGCGGCTTGCTCTCGGAGAGATTGATATTTTAGTAGGGACCCATGCTTTAATCCAGGATGAAGTGGAATTCAAAGCGCTGAGCCTTGTTATTACGGACGAGCAGCACCGGTTCGGGGTCGAACAGCGCAAAAAACTCAAGAATAAAGGTCAGGATCCGGATGTGCTGTTTATGACAGCTACTCCGATTCCGAGAACGCTGGCCATTACCGTCTTCGGAGAAATGGATGTTTCCGTGATAGATGAAATGCCCGCGGGGCGAAAACAAATCGAAACGTATTGGGTGAAACACGACATGCTGGAGCGGATTTTGGCTTTTATAGAAAAAGAGCTGAAGCAGGGAAGGCAAGCCTATATTATCTGCCCGCTCATTGAAGAGTCGGATAAACTGGATGTACAGAATGCGATTGACGTATATAACATGCTGTCTGACGTTTACCGCGGTAAATGGAATGTCGGCCTGATGCACGGGAAGCTCCATTCTGATGAAAAAGATCAGGTGATGAGAGAATTCAGCGCCAATCAATGTCAGGTACTTGTATCAACAACCGTCGTAGAAGTCGGCGTGAACGTGCCGAATGCGACGATTATGGTCATCTATGACGCCGACCGTTTCGGGTTATCTCAGCTCCATCAGCTCCGCGGCCGGGTCGGGCGGGGAGACCACCAATCTTTCTGCATCTTGATGGCAGATCCGAAATCCGAAACCGGGAAGGAACGGATGAGAATCATGTCGGAGACAAACGACGGCTTCGAGCTGTCTGAAAAGGACCTTGAACTGCGCGGCCCCGGTGATTTCTTCGGAAAAAAACAGAGCGGTATGCCCGAGTTCAAGGTGGCGGATATGGTTCATGACTACAGAGCTTTGGAAACGGCCCGCCAGGATGCGGCCAATCTGCTGTCTTCAGAGGCTTTTTGGAAAGATGACGAATACCGCATGCTGCGCGGTCAATTACTTTCAAGCGGCGTCCTGGAAGGGGAGAAATTAAGCTGATTCTGCAAAATTCGGCGGCTTTCAAAAAAACAATCATTGCATTCCAATCTATGAGATTATATACTACTATTAGTACCTAGTCTTAATTGTCCGGATGGTGTTTACAGATGAGAAGAAGCAAGAAAGAACGCCAAAAATTATTGCAGCAGACGATCAAATCGACACCCTTCATCACAGATGAAGAATTAGCGGGGAAATTCGGCGTCAGCATTCAGACGATCCGTTTAGACCGCTTAGAGCTCTCAATACCGGAGCTGAGGGAAAGAATTAAAAACGTGGCAGAACAAACGCTTGATGATGAAGTGAAATCACTGTCTTTAGACGAAGTGATCGGTGAAATTATTGATCTGGAGCTTGACGGCCAGGCCATTTCCATATTAGAAGTAAGACGCGAGCATGTCTTCAGCCGCAATCAAATTGCGCGGGGGCATCATTTGTTTGCGCAGGCGAACTCACTCGCCGTAGCCGTCATTGATGATGAGCTGGCGCTGACCGCAAGCGCAAATATCCGCTTTACAAGACAGGTGAAAGAAGGCGAGCGCGTCGTTGCGAAAGCCAAAGTGACGGCAGTCGAAAAAGAAAAAGGCAGAACGGTAGTTGAAGTCAACAGCTATGTGGGAGAAGAAGTCGTGTTCTCCGGCAGCTTTGACATGTACCGTTCAAAACAATCATAAAGGTGGAGCATGCATGAGAATAGCTGTAGATGCAATGGGAGGCGACAACGCACCCAAAGCTGTTATTGACGGAGTAATGAAGAGTATTGAGGCATTTGACGATCTTCATATTACGCTGGTCGGTGACAAGACAACGATAGAATCACACTTGCCAACAACATCAGACCGCATCACTGTGTTGCACGCCGATGAAGTGATTGAACCGACGGATGAACCGGTCCGCGCCGTACGCAGAAAGAAAAACTCGTCTATGGTGCTGATGGCGCAGGAAGTGGCTGAAAACAGAGCGGACGCCTGCATCTCAGCGGGGAATACGGGCGCACTCATGACAGCGGGACTGTTTATCGTCGGCAGAATTAAAGGAATCGACCGGCCTGCGCTTGCGCCGACGCTTCCGACCGTTTCAGGCGACGGTTTCCTTCTTTTGGACGTGGGAGCCAATGTCGATGCCAAACCGGAGCATCTCGTCCAGTACGGAATTATGGGATCTGTATATGCCCGGCAGGTTCTCGGAATCAGCTCGCCCCGCGTCGGATTGTTAAATGTCGGCACGGAAGAAAAGAAAGGAAACGACCTGACAAAAAAGACGTTTGAATTATTAAAAGAAACAAACGTGAATTTTGTCGGAAACGTTGAGGCGAGAGACTTGCTCGAAGGCGCTGCTGACGTCATCGTCACAGACGGCTTTACGGGCAACGTCACGTTGAAAACATTGGAAGGTTCAGCGTTATCGATTTTCAAAATGCTGAAAGATACACTGACTTCAAGTTTTGTTTCTAAGCTCGCAGCGGGAGTGCTGAAGCCGAAGCTGATGGAAATGAAACTGAAAATGGACTATTCTGAGTACGGCGGGGCGAGTCTTTTCGGTTTGAAAGCGCCCGTCGTTAAAGCGCACGGCTCTTCTGACGCACGCGCTGTTTACCATGCGCTGCGCCAGGCGAGAGAAATGGTCAGCCAAAACGTGGCCGCATTTATAGAAGAAGAAGTAAAAGAAGAAAAAACAGATGAGTAGTCTGGAGGTTACCGCATCATGAGTAAGATTGCATTTTTATTTCCCGGACAGGGATCACAATATATCGGTATGGGAAAAGACCTGTACGAACGCGAAGAAGCGTCAAAACGTATTTTTGATGAAGCGGATGAAACGCTTGAAACAAAGCTGAGCTCGCTCATTTTTGAAGGCGACGCCGAAGAATTAACCCTTACATACAATGCGCAGCCTGCGCTGTTGACAACGAGCATCGCCGTATTGGAAAAGTTTAAAGAATCCGGCATCACGCCTGATTTCACCGCCGGACACAGCCTCGGAGAATATTCGGCGCTTGTTGCGGCGGGAGCGATGACATTTAAAGATGCCGTTTACACGGTAAGAAAACGGGGAGAATTCATGAATGAAGCTGTGCCGGCCGGAGAAGGCGCCATGGCCGCTATTCTCGGAATGGATGCGGAGTCCTTGAAAAAGGTGACGGATCAAGTGACGGAAAACGGTCATCTCGTACAGCTTGCAAACTTGAACTGCCCCGGCCAGATCGTAATTTCCGGAACGGCAAAAGGCGTGGAGCTGGCTTCAGAAGAAGCGAAAAACAACGGAGCAAAACGGGCAATCCCATTAGAAGTAAGCGGACCGTTCCATTCTGAATTAATGAAGCCGGCAGCGCAAAAACTCGAGGAGGTGCTCAGCGCCTGTGAGTTAAAAAATGCGGCTGTTCCCGTGATTTCAAACGTTTCGGCTGACGTTATGACAGAAAAAGACGATATCAAGAAAAAACTGATCGAACAGCTGTATTCACCTGTTCGCTTTGAAGAAACCATTAACAAACTGATTGACGAAGGCGTCACGACGTTTGTTGAAATCGGGCCGGGAAAAGTGCTTTCAGGCCTTGTGAAAAAAGTGAACCGCCGCCTTAAAACAATCGCGGTTTCTGACCATGAAACCATCGAACTGGCGATTCAAACGCTGAAGGAGGAGAATCAGGATGCTTAATGAAAAAACAGCAGTGGTAACGGGAGCGTCCCGCGGAATCGGGCGGGCGATCGCGCTTGATCTTGCGAAAAACGGCTGTAACGTAGTAGTCAACTACTCCGGGAATGAAGCGAAAGCGAACGAAGTCGTAGATGAAATCAAATCTTTGGGCCGAAACGCGATCGCGGTAAAAGCCGATGTATCAAATTCCGAAGAAGTACAAAACATGATGAAAGAGGCTGTCGCTGCCTTTTCTTCAATCGACATTCTCGTGAACAATGCGGGGATCACAAAAGACAATCTTCTGATGAGAATGAAAGAAAATGAATGGGATGATGTCATTAACATTAACCTGAAAGGTGTATTCAACTGCACGAAAGCCGTGACAAGACAGATGATGAAACAGCGCTCCGGCCGGATTATCAACGTATCATCAATCGTCGGCGTCAGCGGAAACCCCGGCCAGGCGAACTATGTGGCGGCAAAAGCCGGTGTAATCGGCTTAACGAAGTCATCAGCCAAAGAGCTTGCGAGCCGCAATATTACGGTTAATGCCATTGCTCCGGGCTTTATTTCTACAGATATGACGGACAAGCTTTCTAAAGAAGTCCAAGATGAAATGCTGAAGCAGATTCCGCTCGCGCGTTTCGGTGATCCTTCCGATATCAGCAGCGTTGTTACGTTCCTTGCTTCTGAAGGATCGCGTTATATGACGGGCCAAACCCTTCATATTGACGGCGGAATGGTGATGTAAAGATTTGTTTTTAAAATTTCATCCTAGTTTCTCTAGTTTTTTAAAAACGAATCCTCTATAATACTTGAGGGGAGGTGAATTGCTATGGCAGATACATTAGAGCGTGTAACGAAAATCATCGTAGACCGCCTTGGCGTTGATGAAGCTGACGTCAAACTTGAAGCTTCTTTCAAGGAAGACTTAGGTGCTGATTCCCTAGATGTAGTTGAGCTTGTTATGGAACTTGAAGACGAGTTTGATATGGAGATTTCTGACGAAGATGCTGAAAAGATTGCAACAGTCGGCGACGCTGTGAACTACATACAAAACCAGCAATAAGCTGATGCTAAAAGTCCCGCCTGACAGCGGGGCTTTAGCCCTTTAATCGTTCGGTTACCGGCGTCTGACGCTGTACGCGCTGCCGATTCCGTTTACGGCGGGGAGCGCGGTGAACCTGATGTGCCTATGGAGGTTACTATGTCAAAACACTCACATTTTAAAGATAAAAAAAAGTTCTATAAAAAAATAGAGCAATTTAAAGAGTTCCAAGAACGGATTTCGGTTCATTTTCAAAACGAGAAACTTTTGTATCAAGCATTTACACATTCATCTTATGTGAATGAGCATCGGAAAAAGCCGTATGAAGACAATGAAAGGCTTGAATTTTTAGGTGACGCTGTTTTGGAACTGACGATCTCCCAATTCTTATTTGCCAAATACCCGGCCATGAGTGAAGGAGATTTGACGAAGCTGAGAGCCGCTATCGTATGCGAGCCGTCACTCGTCTCACTTGCCCATGAATTGTCATTCGGCGATCTTGTTCTCTTGGGAAAAGGAGAAGAAATGACGGGCGGCAGAAAGCGTCCTGCGCTTTTAGCGGATGTGTTTGAAGCGTTTATCGGCGCACTGTATCTGGATCAGGGCCTTGACCCGGTTCAGCAATTCCTGAAAGTGTACGTGTTCCCTAAAATAAACGATGGTGCTTTTTCTCATGTGATGGATTTCAAAAGCCAGCTTCAAGAATTTGTACAGCGGGACGGAAAAGGATCGCTTGAGTACAAAATTCTCAATGAAAAAGGGCCTGCCCACAACCGGGAATTCGAGGCGCTAGTCTCTCTTAAAGGTGAGGCGCTCGGTATCGGGAACGGACGTTCCAAAAAAGAAGCCGAGCAGCATGCGGCACAGGAAGCTCTTGCAAAATTGCAAAAACATCATACGAAACAATAAAATCCCCCTGTATCCCTAGGGGGATTTCAGTATGTCTGCGCCTGATATAAGCGGGTGATTATGATAATATTGAGATACTTATACGATAAGGAGGATCTGGGATGTTCCTCAAACGTTTAGACGTTATAGGATTTAAATCATTTGCAGAACGGATATCCGTTGACTTTGTAAAAGGCGTCACGGCCGTTGTCGGTCCGAACGGCAGCGGAAAGAGCAACATTACCGAAGCTATCCGCTGGGTGCTCGGCGAACAATCAGCCCGCTCGCTTCGGGGCGGGAAAATGGAAGATATCATTTTTGCGGGAAGTGATTCACGCAAGCGGCTGAACCTTGCCGAAGTCACGTTAACGCTTGATAATGAAGATCATTTTCTCCCGATCGATTATCACGAAGTCAGCGTGACGAGACGGGTGTACCGTTCCGGAGAGAGTGAATTTCTCATCAACAATCAGCAGTGCCGTTTGAAAGACATCATTGACTTATTTATGGACTCCGGGCTCGGAAAAGAAGCATTCTCTATTATCAGCCAGGGGAAAGTCGAAGAGATTCTCAGCAGCAAAGCGGAAGACCGCCGCAGTATTTTTGAAGAAGCGGCCGGCGTGCTGAAATATAAAACAAGAAAGAAAAAAGCGGAAAACAAACTGTTTGAGACGCAGGATAACTTAAACAGGGTGGAAGATATTCTTCACGAGCTTGAAGATCAGGTCGAACCGCTGAAAATCCAGGCATCAATCGCCAAAGACTACTTAGAAAAAAAGAAAGAGCTTGAGCATGTCGAAATCGCCCTTACCGCCTTTGACATCGAACAACTGCATGGCAGATGGTCGGGTTTAAAAGACAAGGTGCAGGCTGCTAAAGAAGAAGAATTGGCGGAATCATCGGCTCTATCCGCAAAAGAAGCCATGATAGAAGAGACGAGAGATAAAATCCACGCGCTTGATGAATCCGTCAACGAACTGCAGCAGGTTCTGCTCGTGACAAGTGAAGAGCTGGAAAAGCTGGAAGGCCGGAAAGAAGTGCTGAAAGAGCGCAAAAAAAACGCCGCGCAAAACCGGGAACAGCTTGAGGAATCCGTTACACATTACACGAACAAAGAAGCCGAACTGAAAGCGGACATTGCAAAACAGTCTGCCGTATATGATAAACTTCGTGCGGAAGTGAAGCGGTTAAACGCCCAAGTGAAAGAAAAGCAGCAGGCTCTCAGTCTGCATAATGAAAATGTAGATGAGAAAATCGAACAATTAAAAAGCGATTACTTTGAATTGTTAAACAGCCAGGCGTCGATTCGCAACGAGCTGCAGCTTTTGGATGACCAGATGTCCCAATCCGCGGTCCAGCAGGCGAGACTGACCGCAAACAATGAAAAATATCTTGAAGAACGTAACGATATTGCAGTCCGCAAAGCGGCGTGCGAAGAAGAATTGGCTGCCGTTGAAGAGGATATTCACAATCAGGTCGTCCGCTTTCGCGAAGTCCAGACAGCATATGAACAGAAAAAACGCCAATATGAAAAGAAAGAATCTGCGCTGTATCAGGCATATCAATTCGTCCAGCAGGCCAGATCCAAAAAAGATATGCTTGAAACGATGCAAGGCGATTTTTCAGGATTTTACCAAGGCGTAAAAGAAGTGCTGAAGCAGAAAGAGCAGCTCGGCGGCATCCGCGGCGCCGTTCTCGAACTGATTGCCACCGAACAAAAGTATGAAACGGCGATCGAGATTGCACTCGGCGCAGCGGCGCAGCACGTTGTCACAGACGATGAGCAGGCGGCGCGGAAAGCGATTCAATATTTAAAACAGAATTCCTTCGGCCGCGCGACGTTCCTGCCGCTTACGGTTATGAAACCGCGCCAGCTCCAAACCCGTGATGAACAGACGGCTCAGAAGCATCCGTCTTTCCTCGGCACAGCGAGCGGGCTTGTCACATATGATGCCGCGTATCGGAATGTCATTCAAAACCTTCTCGGCACCGTGCTGATCACTGAAGATTTAAAAGGCGCGAATGAACTGGCCAAGCTTCTCGGGCACCGCTACCGCATCGTGACGCTTGAGGGCGATGTCGTCAATCCAGGCGGATCAATGACAGGCGGCGCGGTCAAAAAGAAAAACAATTCTCTGCTCGGCAGAAGCCGTGAGCTTGAGACGGTGACTGCGCGGCTTGCCGAAATGGAAGAAAAAACAGCTCTGCTCGAAAAAGAGGTCAAAACGCTGAAGCAGGCCATTCAAGAGCTTGAACATACGCTGAGCGGTCTCCGTGAAGACGGTGAAGCTTTCAGAACAAAGCAGCAGGATGTAAAAGGCAGGCTGTATGAACTCGAAGTTGCTGAAAAGAACATCAATACCCATCTGGAGCTTTACGATCAGGAGAAAGCATCACTGACGGAAAGCAGCCGGGAAAAAGAGACGCGCAAATCAGCTCTGGAAGAACAGCTGAGTGAGGCATCCGGCCAGCTGAAAGAGCTTGAGGAAGAGATGGAAAGGCTGACAAAACAAAAGCAGACCCTATCCTCAACAAAAGAAACGCTCTCTCATGAACTGACGGAATGTAAAGTGGCCGCTGCGAAAAAAGAACAGGCGTGCTCGAGTGAGGAAGACAACCTCAAAAGGCTGAAAAAAGAGCTTGAAGAAACACAGCTCGCTCTGAAAGAAACACGGGAAGATTTAAGCCTCCTGACCTCAGAGATGACGTCCAGCACAAGCGGTGAGGAGCAGCTTGAAGAAGCAGCCCATCACAAGCTTCACGATAAAACGAGAACGATCGAATTGATCGCCAGCCGGCGCGACCAGCGTGTGAAGCTCCAGCGGGCTCTTGATACGAACGAGCTTGAACTGAAAGAGATGAAGCGTCTGTATAAGCAAAAAGCAGACATTCTGAAAGATGAAGAGGTAAAACTCGGCCGGATGGAAGTTGAGCTTGATAATCTCTTGCAGTATTTACGCGAGGAATACAGCTTATCCTTTGAAGGAGCAAAAGAACAATATCAGCTCGAACTCGAGCCTGAAGAGGCGAGAAAACGGGTCAAACTGATCAAGCTTTCAATTGAAGAGCTCGGAACGGTCAATCTCGGCAGCATCGATGAATTTGAAAGAGTAAACGAACGGTATCAGTTTTTAACAGAGCAGAAAAATGACCTGACGGAAGCGAAAAATACACTGTTTCAAGTCATTGAAGAAATGGATTCTGAAATGACGAAGCGATTCCATGAAACGTTTATCCAGATCCGTTCTCAATTCAACGACGTGTTCCGTTCTTTATTCGGAGGAGGACGGGCTGAACTGAAGCTGACTGATCCGAATGATCTTCTTAATTCCGGGGTGGACATTATCGCGCAGCCTCCGGGTAAAAAACTGCAAAACTTAAATCTTTTGTCAGGGGGAGAACGGGCGCTGACTGCCATTGCCCTTTTATTCTCCATTCTGAAAGTAAGGCCCGTGCCGTTCTGCGTCCTTGATGAAGTGGAAGCTGCGCTTGATGAAGCCAATGTATTCAGGTTTGCGCAATATTTAAAAAAATACAGCGGCGACAGCCAGTTTATCGTCATCACCCACAGAAAAGGCACCATGGAAGAAGCGGATGTCCTCTACGGTGTTACGATGCAGGAATCCGGCGTTTCCCGAATGGTTTCGGTCAAACTGGAAGAAACAAAAGAATTCGTTCAGTAACGAGGAAAGAGGTTGAAAGATGAGCTTTTTTAAAAAATTAAAAGAGAAAATCACGAAACAGACAGACTCCGTCTCTGAAAAATTTAAAGATGGTCTTGAAAAAACAAGAAATTCCTTCTCAAATAAAGTGAACGAACTCGTCTCCCGCTACCGGAAAGTCGACGAGGATTTCTTCGAAGAGCTTGAGGAAGTGCTGATTGGCGCTGACGTAGGTTTTACAACCGTCATGGAGCTGATTGATGAGCTCAAAAAAGAAGTGAAGCTGAAAAACATCCAGGATCCTCAGGAAGTGCAGTCCGTCATTTCTGAAAAGCTTGTCGACATTTATAACAGCGGCGACGAACAGATTTCTGAATTAAATATTCAGGACGGGCGCCTGAACGTTATTCTGCTTGTCGGGGTAAACGGCGTCGGAAAAACGACAACGATCGGAAAACTTGCCCATAAGCTGAAGAATGAAGGCAAATCCGTTGTGCTCGCTGCCGGAGACACCTTCAGAGCCGGGGCGATTGAACAGCTTGAAGTGTGGGGGGAGCGTACAGGCGTGCCTGTCATTAAACAGGCTGCCGGAAGCGACCCTGCTGCGGTTATTTATGATGCCGTACACGCGGCTAAAGCAAGAGGAGCGGATGTGCTGATTTGTGATACGGCCGGCCGCCTTCAGAATAAAGTAAACTTAATGAAAGAGCTTGAAAAAGTCAAACGCGTCATCGAACGCGAAGTGCCTGAGGCTCCGCATGAGGTTCTCCTTGCGCTGGACGCGACGACAGGCCAAAATGCGATGGCGCAGGCGAAAGAATTCTCCAAAGCGACGAATGTGACGGGTATCGCGTTAACGAAGCTTGACGGCACCGCTAAAGGCGGTATCGTCCTGGCGATCCGCAATGAGCTTCACATCCCCGTGAAACTGGTCGGCCTCGGAGAAAAGGTTGACGATCTCCAGCGGTTTGATGCAGAATCTTACGTATACGGTCTCTTTTCTGATTTAGTTGAAAAAGCCGAGGATTAATGAATAAAAAACGAGTATAAAATGTACGGTTTTATACTCGTTTTTTTATACGCATTGATAGATCGGAATGGAGGGGGCAATTGTTGGACAAATGGCTGAAAGCTGAATTGGAAAGTAAGATCGGCGCGATAAACCATATGTCGCTGCTGGATGAACAGGGAGGCACTTCAACCGTTCGGAAAATAGTGACCGGCCAAGACGCATTTCTGCTGAAAAGTTCTTTTCAACAGAAGTATCGGGAATGGTTAATGAGAGAAGCCTTCGTTTTACAAAAACTGACGGAAACTCGTCGTCTGCCTGTTCCTATTTATTATGGGATGATACAGGAACAGCATGCCAGCCATATCGTAATGTCATTTGAGGATGGAATCACACTGACTTCGGCTTTAAGAAAAGCAAAAGGGGATACTGAAAAGAAAAAGCTGATCAAAAGTTTCGGCCAGTTTCTGCAACGTCTGCATGAAACCGAAATGGTCTCTGGTTTACAGCCGGAAACAGACTGGCTCGATCTGCAAATCAAACGAGCCGGGGAATATGTCAAAAAAGGACAGGCTGAAGGAAGTGCAGAGCTTTTGAAGGAATTGGACAGGTGCAGGCCTGTTCCTGTTCAGCAGACAATGATTCACGGTGACTGCACGACTGATAATGTGCTGGTGAAAGACGGAGAGGTCTATCTGTTTATCGATGCTGCGGGAATATCGGCGGGAGATCCGCGATATGATGAATCATTAGCGATCAGTCATTTTGTCACAAATGAAGCATGCCTCAATGCTTTTTACGAAGGCTATTGCCGCTATCGTGTATCAAAACAAGAATTCGAGTATTTTAACGACGGTCTATATGAATTTTTTTGAAAAAACTTATTATGTAAAAAGAGCATCCTGCTTTGACAAGATAAAAACTTGACACACGCTCTGAAACCATGTAAACTAAGTTTTTGTAAAGGGATTTGACTTAACAAAGGGGAGAGCTCAAATGTCGCTCGAAAAAACGACGAGAATGAACTATTTATTTGACTTCTATCAGTCGTTGCTGACGTCAAAACAAAAGAGCTATATGTCGCTTTATTATCTGGACGATTTCTCCCTTGGTGAAATAGCCGAAGAGTATGACGTTTCAAGGCAAGCCGTTTACGATAACATCAAACGGACTGAAGCGATGCTTGAACAATATGAAGAAAAACTGCTCCTTTTTAAAAAGTTTCAGGAGCGTAAAGAAATGTTTACAAAGCTGAAAGAGCTTGCTTCCGGGTTGCAGGAAGAGGAAAAAATGACGGCTCTGATTGAAGCGCTTGAGAAATTAGATTAGGAGGCGGCAAACAATGGCATTTGAAGGATTAGCCGACCGACTGCAAAAGACGATTTCAAAAATCCGCGGAAAAGGAAAAGTCAGCGAACAAGACGTAAAAGAGATGATGCGTGAAGTTCGTCTTGCGCTTCTTGAGGCTGACGTTAACTTTAAAGTCGTAAAGGATTTTGTGAAAAAAGTAAGTGAACGGGCTGTCGGACAGGACGTTATGCAGAGTCTGACACCCGGTCAGCAGGTTATTAAAGTCGTAAAAGAAGAGCTTACCGAGCTGATGGGCGGCGAAGAAAGCAAAATTGCCGTCGCCAAACGCCCCCCGACCGTTATTATGATGGTCGGGCTCCAAGGTGCCGGTAAAACGACAACCACGGGGAAGCTTGCCAACCTGCTGCGCAAAAAACATAACCGCAAACCGCTGCTCGTGGCTGCGGATATTTACCGCCCCGCCGCGATTAAACAGTTGGAAACCCTGGGGAAACAGCTTGATATGCCGGTCTTTTCGCTTGGCGATCAGGTCAGCCCGGTGGAAATTGCCAGACAGGCGATTGAAAAAGCGAAGGAAGAGCATCATGATTATGTGATTTTAGATACCGCCGGACGGCTGCACATCGATCATGAACTGATGGATGAGCTCTCCGGCGTAAAGGAAGTCGCAAATCCTGAGGAAATTTTCCTTGTCGTCGACTCAATGACCGGTCAGGATGCGGTAAACGTCGCCAAAAGCTTTAATGACCAGCTCGGTTTAACGGGCGTCATTTTAACAAAGCTTGACGGGGATACCCGCGGAGGTGCGGCGCTTTCTATCCGCGCGGTCACCGAAACGCCGATTAAATTCGCCGGAATGGGAGAAAAGCTCGATGCTCTTGAAGCGTTCCATCCTGAACGGATGGCATCCCGAATTCTCGGAATGGGTGACGTGCTGACCTTGATTGAAAAAGCTCAGGCGACCGTTGATGAAGACAAAGCCAAAGAGCTTGAGCAGAAAATGAGAACGATGAGCTTCACATTGGATGATTTTCTGGAGCAGCTCGGCCAGGTCCGAAACATGGGGCCTCTTGACGAACTGTTGCAAATGATGCCCGGCGCAGGCAAAATGAAAGGCTTAAAAAACATCCAAGTCGATGAAAAACAGCTGAATCATGTGGAAGCGATCATTAAATCAATGACTGTTCTTGAAAAAGAACAGCCGGATATCATTAACGCCAGCCGGCGGAAGCGGATTGCCAAAGGAAGCGGAACATCCGTTCAGGAAGTCAACCGTCTTTTAAAGCAGTTTGAGGAAATGAAAAAAATGATGAAGCAGATGACCAACATGACAAAAGGGAAGAAAAAAGGCTTTAAATTACCTTTTATGTAATCGGTTATACATGATAAAACCGTTGTTAAGAAAAAACACTTTACAAACACTTTTATCATTGTTAATATACTATCTTGTTGAAATATTTTCGGAGGTGCTAGTAAAATGGCAGTAAAAATTCGTTTAAAACGTATGGGAGCAAAAAAATCTCCTTTCTATCGTATTGTTGTAGCAGATTCTCGTTCACCGCGTGACGGCCGTTTCATCGAAACAGTCGGCACATACAACCCGGTTGCAAAGCCGGCTGAAGTGAAAATCAACGAAGAGCTTGCTCTTAAATGGCTTCAAACAGGAGCTAAACCTTCTGATACAGTCCGCAACTTGTTCTCAAGCCAAGGAATTATGGAAAAATTCCACAACGCTAAACAAGGCAAGTAATGACTGATCAGAACTTGGAAGATTTGATTGTCAGCATTGTGGCTCCGCTTGTCGACCATCCGGAAGACATAACGGTCACAAAGGAAGAGACTGATCAAAAGATTGCGCTGCGCTTATCTGTCAATAAGTCAGATACCGGTAAGATTATCGGAAAGCAAGGCCGGACTGCAAGAGCGATTCGAACCGTCGTTTTTGCAGCTGGCGCACAGTCTTCTAAGAAAGTTCAATTTGAAATATTTGACTGAAAAAGGGAGAGGGCCGGCACCTCCCCTTTTTTTACACGTAAAAAAGGCAAATGAACAGAAATATGTTGGAAGAGTGGGGAGTCTGGTCCTATGCAGATTATTCACAGAGTAACCGTTATGCAGGTTCTGACCGAGCAAAGCAAGGAAAAGCTTTTGGCCTCTTTTGCAGAAAAAAAGCAAACGCTTGAACGAGAATGCAGCCAGCTCTATTTTCAGCTTAGAAAACATGAAAAAGATCAGCAGAATCCCGATGTAGCGGAATCTTTTAAAAAAGCCATTGAGAAAAGACAAGACAAAATCAAAATGATCGATTTCCAAATAAGCCAGACAGAGTCGCTCCCGCTTGGAAGCGAAGTGAAGGAAAAGGAGATCGATGCGCTGCTTTCAATCAACGTCGGTGATAACTGGCATGAAAAAACAGCGGCAAATACCATCGTCATAAAAGACGGGGTAGTAATTGAAATCCGCCCGAGGTGATAATATGACAAACAGATGGTTTAATGTAGGCAAAATTGTAAATACCCACGGCATTAAAGGCGAAGTGCGGGTCATTTCTAAAACGGACTTTGCCGAAGAACGGTACAAGCCCGGCAATACGCTCTATTTGTTTGCGGAAGGGGCTGCGGAGCCAATCAAAGTAACGGTCAGCGCCCACAGGCTTCACAAGCAGTTTCACCTGCTGCAATTCAAAGAAATGCCGAGTCTCAATGAAGTCGAACACCTAAGAAACATGGTGATCAAAGTCCCTGAAGAAGACTTGGGAGAGCTTGAAGAAGATGAATTTTATTTTCATGAAATCATCGGCTGCGAGGTTGTGTCAGAAGACGGGGAACTGATCGGCACAGTGAAGGAAATCTTGACGCCAGGGGCTAATGACGTATGGGTGGTTGCAAGAAAAGGCAAAAAAGATGCGCTCATTCCGTATATTGCTTCTGTGGTAAAGGATATTAATATAAATGAGAAGAAAATTAAGATTCATGTAATGGAAGGGTTAATAGACGAATGAAAATCGACTTTTTAACACTGTTTCCCGAAATGTTTCAAGGGGTGCTCGGCTCCTCCATTCTGCAAAAAGCACAGGAAAAAGAGGCTGTCCGTTTTGACGTCATCAATTTCCGGGCTTTTTCGGATAATAAACACCAAACGGTTGATGATTACCCGTACGGCGGGGGAGCCGGGATGGTGTTAAAGCCGCAGCCCGTATTTGATGCGGTTGAAAAGCTGACAGCCGGTACGGACGCCAAGCCGCGCATTATTCTCGTCTGCCCGCAAGGTGAGCGTTATACGCAGAAGAAAGCCGAGGAGCTGGCACAAGAGGAACATCTCATGTTTATTTGCGGACATTATGAAGGGTATGATGAACGGATCCGGGAACATCTTGTCACTGATGAAATCTCCATCGGGGATTTTGTGCTGACCGGGGGAGAGCTCCCTGCCATGATGATCGCCGACAGCGTTGTCAGGCTTTTGCCGGGCGTCCTCGGAAAAGAAGCATCCCACGTGGAGGATTCCTTCAGCACGGGGCTTTTAGAGCATCCGCACTATACGAGGCCTGCAGATTATAGAGGCTTAAAAGTGCCTGAGACCCTTCTGTCGGGCAACCATGCTAAAATACAAAAATGGCGAAATAAAGAATCAATCAGAAGAACCTTTTTAAGACGTCCCGATCTTCTTGAAAACTATCCTCTCACTGATGAGCAAAGAAAATGGATTTCCGAGTGGGAAAACGAATAGATTCTATTGCGCAGGCGATGAAGATATGATAAGATACTACTTGTGGCTTAAGGAGGCTTATCCTTCAGAAGCTTGAAAACGATGTTCCGCTGTGCCTTGCAGTTGTGGCCAAGAGCATCTGTTGGAAGGAGTTGAAAACGATGCAAAAACTAATTCAAGATATCACAAAAGAACAGCTTCGCACTGATCTTCCTGCGTTCCGTCCTGGTGACACTTTACGTGTACACGTAAAAGTTGTTGAGGGTAACCGTGAGCGTATCCAGATCTTCGAAGGTGTTGTGATCAAGCGTCGTGGTGGTGGAATCAGCGAAACGTTCACAGTTCGTAAGATTTCTTACGGTGTTGGCGTTGAACGTACATTCCCTGTACACACACCAAAAATCGCGAAAATCGAAGTTGTACGTTACGGTAAAGTACGTCGCGCTAAGCTTTACTACCTGCGTGAACTTCGCGGAAAAGCGGCTCGTATTAAAGAAATCAGACGATAATGATAACGAACGAAAAGAGCTTGTTACCCGTAACAGGCTCTTTTTTTATATGAAATTTGTAAAAGCAGAACAAGCAACGTAAAATACATAAGAGATCATCGGAACATCCGGTTCCGGTAAATAAGGCAGGTGTCGAAGTCACATGACCATTCAATGGTTCCCAGGCCATATGGCTAAAGCGAGACGGGAAGTAACAGAAAAACTGAAATTAATTGATATCGTATACGAATTGGTGGATGCGAGAATCCCGATGTCATCGAGAAATCCGATGATTGAGGAGATTTTAAAAAATAAGCCGCGCATTATGCTTTTAAATAAAGCCGATAAGGCGGATGCGGCTGTGACTGCCCAGTGGAAGGACCACTTTCAGGAACAGGGCATTCCCTCTCTTTCAATAAACTCCGTTAACGGGCAGGGACTGCATCAAATCGTGCCGTCCTCGAAAGAGCTGCTGAAAGATAAGTTCGATAAAATGAAAGCAAAAGGTGTTAGGCCAAGAGCAATCCGTGCATTAATCATCGGCATTCCGAATGTCGGCAAGTCTACGCTCATTAACCGGCTGGCCAAAAAAAACATTGCCAAGACGGGAGACAGGCCCGGCATTACCACTTCACAGCAGTGGGTAAAGGTAGGCAAGGAATTAGAGCTGCTCGATACACCGGGAATTTTATGGCCTAAATTTGAAGATGAGCTTGTCGGCTTGCGCCTGGCGATCACCGGGGCGATTAAAGATACGATTATCAACCTGCAGGATGTGGCCGTCTTCGGGCTGCGCTTTCTGGAAGAGCATTATCCCGACCGCTTGAAGGAGCGCTACGGACTTCAGGAAATCCCTGAGGATATCGCCGCTCTTTTCGACGCGATCGGTGAAAAACGCGGCTGTTTGATGGGCGGCGGAATGGTTGACTATGATAAAACAACGGAAGTCATCATTCGGGACATCCGGACGGAAAAATTCGGCAGGCTTTCATTTGAAACACCATCAGAATAAAGACGCGCAGCGATGCGGGTCTTTATTTTTTCCGCAGAATACCGATATACATAATGTAAGGGAGAAGAGAACGTGAATACATTAACCGTAAAAAGCGTAAAAGAACGCCTGCAAGAGGTCAGGGACGAAAGCGACCCCTTCCTTGCCCAATGTGAGAAAGACCCGAGAAAAAGCGTACAGACGCTTTTAGAGCAATGGCTGAAAAAGCACGCGAAGGAAAAAGCTCTTAAAGAGCAATGGCTGAACATGACGTCATACGAAAGACTGTCATCCAAAAAGGGCTTCCGCCTGATTGCGGGTGTTGACGAAGCCGGAAGAGGGCCGCTTGCCGGACCGGTTGTCGCCGGCGCCGTCATTTTGCCGGCAGAATGCGAGATTCTCGGTCTCACGGACTCGAAGAAATTGTCGGAAAAGAAGCTCGAGGAGTATTACAGCCGGATCACGGAAGAAGCGGCGGCTGTAGGAGTCGGCATTGTCCATGCGGACGTCATTGACCGGATCAACATTTATGAGGCCGCGAGACTGGCGATGGTAAAAGCCGTCAATGCTTTAACGGAAACACCTGATTATCTGCTTGTTGATGCCATGACCCTTCCGCTTGACATTCCGCAGTCATCAGTTATAAAAGGGGATGCCAAAAGCGTGTCAATTGCCGCCGGAGCCTGCATAGCAAAAGTAACGCGGGACCGTCTCATGGCTGAGTACGCCAAAACCTACCCCATGTACGGCTTTGAAAAAAATAAAGGCTACGGAACGAAAGAACATCTTGAAGCTCTTCAGGCATACGGACCGACAACTATTCACCGAAAAACGTTCGCTCCCGTTCAATCTTATTGTTAGAAAAGAGGCTTAAGACATGAACATAAGCGGCGAAATCCAAGCGGCTTTCAGACAGCTGACGGCGGAAATCCCTCCGGACCGGCAAGACGGCGGTAAAGACAGCGGCGCTCAAAGGCTGCTGTTAGGGAAGGTTCTCCGTTTGCTGGACGATCAAAGCGCTCTTATCCAAATCGGCGGCCGGACGATGCAGGGAAAACTTGAAACCGCCCTTCGCCCGCAGGCGTATTACTGGTTTTCTTATGACAAACAGCCGGCGGAAAAAACGGGCCGGCTTCATGTCATCGACCAATTCGAAGGAAGCCCGAAAACCGTTCAGGAAGCGGCGGGAAGACTGTTAAACGCTCTTTCTGTCAAACCAGGCCCTGTGTCTCTGCAGATTGCCGAAACGTTTATGCAGCAGAAGCTGCCGATGACGGAAAACAGCCTCAAAGCTTGCATCCGCTGGGCTGAATCGCTTCCGGCCGCCGAATTGAAAAAAGCGGCGGAAACAATCGTATTTGCGCTGAAACGGGAACTGCCCGCACATCCGGAAGTCTTGTCAGCCATTCATGCCGTTAAATATCCGGTTCCGACCCGGCGCCTCCTCTCAGGACTGCTTCAGGCAATCAATCAGGCTCCGCAATCGGCAAAAGAGCTGTCTGTGCTCAAAGAGGCGGTTTCTGACGTGTTAAACGCGGAAACGGATCTTCATGCAGAACGTCTCCTGAAGAAGCTTGCCGAGGCTGCACGCATGCCGCTCTCAGAAACCGGGCTGATGGATGAAGGAGAACGGACGGAATCAAAGCAATCACCATTTGTCCGAGAGACTCGTGAAAACGGAAAGGCAGTCTCAAGCCAGCCTTCTCCTCCGAGTGCACGGACAGATACGGAACTGCCTGAAAAAACGGCAAAACAGATCATAGAGAAATTAATGACATCGGCAGAAAAAACTGAAAACCGTCACGTAAAAGTAACGGCGGAGATCATTAAGGCTTTCATTTCTCAAGAAAAAACATTGAAAACAGCACCTGTTCTTCAAAACGCACATCTGACAGAACAGGAGGCGGCTGTTTTTGAAAAAGCCGCTCAGCTCACCGAATTGAAATATGCAGAAAAACATGATGTATTAAGCCTTTTGCAGAAAATCAAAAAAGGACTGGGCACGCGTGATGAATTATCATTCATTACAGCGCTTGAAAAAGGCGTATCTCCGCAGCCGGAGAAACAAGCACTGAAAACAGCCCTCCAAGCCGTCCGGACGCTTCAAGAGGCGCCCCAATCCGTTAAACAAGAGGCGGAACCGCTTATTCATAAATTAAACGGCCAGCTGTTTATTGAGCAGCATAATCCTTCTGTTACGCAGATGGTGCTGTCATTTCCGCTGGGAGCGTCCGCGTATGAGAATGACATCACAGTTCTCTTTAAAGGACGGAAGAAGCCGGACGGAAAACTCGATCCGTCACATTGCAGGCTCCTGTTTTTGCTGCACCTTGAAACACTGCAAGAAACCGTTGTGGACTGCATGATTCAGCAAAATGTAATGACCATTACGGTTGAGACTGATTTTGAGCTTCAGGCGGCCATCGACCCTCTCGTACCGGCTTTAAAAGAAGCTGTAAAAGAAACGGGCTTCAGCCTGTCAGGCGTCACGGCTAAAAAACGGCGCCCGAAAGACCAGAGCGCTCTTGTGGAAGAGTTTATAGAAAAAGACGGCGGAAGAAAAGTGGATGTGAAAATATGAAAGAGCAAACGCCGTTAAGAAGAGCTGTCGCCCTGCATTACGACCGGCAGAAAGACCAAGCCCCGAAGGTTGTCGCAACAGGCAGGGGGCACGTGGCGGAAAATATTATAAAAGAAGCTGAGAAGGCTGGGGTCCCCATTCAGGAAGACCGAACCCTTGTCGAATTAATGCGCCATTTGACGGTTGACGATCAGATACCGGAGGCGCTTTATGAAACCGTTGCCGAAATTTTTTCATTTGTTTACAGACTGGATGAAACCCTGAAAAACGAAAAATAAGGACCATTCATTTCCCGGACTCCGTTTAAATTTATATTTTCAATAAAATAAAAGTTAGAATGTTTGGAAGGATATAAAGATTTTGTTTTGAACCCTAGACAATTCTTCCAGTATTATATAGAATGAAAGCGCAGTCTATTTTTAGTTTTGCTACATAAGTTAGGAGGATGGGAAATGAATATCCATGAGTACCAGGGAAAAGAAGTCCTCAGAAAATACGGGGTGTCTGTTCCTGAAGGTAAAGTGGCTTTTACAGCAGAGGAAGCAGTTGAAAAAGCAGAGAGCCTGTCAAGCTCGGTTTATGTCGTAAAGGCGCAAATCCATGCTGGCGGCCGCGGCAAAGCTGGTGGGGTAAAGATTGCAAAAACAAAAGATGAAGTGAAAGAGTATGCCGAAGAACTGTTAGGCAAGACGCTCGTCACACATCAAACGGGTCCGGACGGACAAGTAATAAAACGCTTACTTATTGAAGAAGGCTGCGATATTAAAAAGGAATACTATGTCGGGCTTGTACTTGACCGCGCTACTTCAAGAATCGTTTTAATGGCGTCTGAAGAAGGCGGAACGGAGATTGAAGAAGTAGCGGAAAAAACACCTGAAAAAATTAAAAAAGCGGTAATTGATCCGGCTGTCGGCCTTCAGGGCTATCAGGCAAGGGAAATTGCATTCGCAATTAACATCCCGAAAGAGCTTGTCGGTAAAGCCGCTAAATTTATGCTCGGTTTATATAAAGCATTTGTTGAGAAGGACTGCTCCATCGCCGAGATCAACCCTCTCGTCGTTACGGGGGACGGAAACGTCATGGCGCTGGATGCTAAGCTGAACTTCGACAGCAATGCGTTATACAGACAAAAAGACATTATGGAATACAGAGATTTAGATGAAGAAGATCCGAAAGAAATCGAAGCGTCAAAATACGATTTAAGCTACATTTCCCTTGATGGAAATATCGGCTGTATGGTAAACGGCGCGGGTCTTGCAATGTCTACAATGGATATCATTAAACACTACGGCGGAGAACCTGCAAACTTCCTTGATGTCGGGGGCGGCGCAACCGCAGAAAAAGTTACGGAAGCTTTTAAAATCATTCTTTCCGATCAAAACGTAAAAGGAATTTTCGTTAATATTTTCGGAGGCATCATGAAGTGCGATGTCATCGCCGAGGGCGTTGTTGAAGCCACGAGACAAGTCGGCTTGACATTGCCGCTGGTCGTGCGCCTTGAAGGGACAAACGTAGATTTAGGAAAGAAAATCCTGAATGAATCAGGCTTAAACATCACATCTGCGGAATCAATGGCAGACGGCGCACAGAAAATCGTATCCTTAGTTTAGGAAAGAATGAAAGGCAGGGGACCAGATAATGAGTGTTTTTATCAATAAAGATACAAGAGTTATTGTACAGGGGATTACAGGTTCTACCGCTTTATTTCATACAAAGCAGATGCTGGAATACGGCACGAATATCGTTGGCGGTGTAACACCTGGAAAAGGCGGAACGGAAGCGGAAGGCGTACCGGTATTCAATACGGTCGCAGAAGCGGTTCATACAACGGGCGCAGATGCGTCAGTTATTTACGTGCCGGCTCCGTTTGCGGCGGACGCAATTATGGAAGCGGTTGACGCGGAAATTGATCTTGTCATTTGTATCACTGAGCACATTCCGGTTTTGGACATGGTGAAAGTGAAGCGCTTTATGGAAGGCAAGAAAACGAGATTAATAGGGCCGAACTGCCCTGGTGTTATTACACCTGAAGAATGCAAGATCGGCATTATGCCGGGATACATTCATAAAAAGGGTCATGTAGGCGTTGTATCCCGTTCAGGAACATTGACATACGAGGCCGTCCATCAGCTTTCAGAAGCCGGCGTAGGCCAATCTACCGCTGTAGGGATCGGCGGCGATCCGGTCAACGGCACGAACTTTATTGACGTGTTAAAAGCGTTCAATGAAGATCCTGAAACACATGCTGTCATCATGATCGGAGAAATCGGCGGCACAGCTGAAGAAGAAGCGGCTGAGTGGGTGAAAGCGAACATGACGAAGCCTGTTGTCGGCTTTATCGGCGGTAAAACCGCGCCTCCGGGAAAACGCATGGGCCATGCGGGCGCCATCATCTCCGGAGGAAAAGGCACGGCAGAAGAAAAAGTCAAAACGATGAACGCCTGCGGAATTGAAGTCGCGGAAACCCCTTCTGTAATGGGTGAAACGCTGATTAAGGTGTTAAAAGAAAAAGGCTTATTTGAAACGTGCAAAACTCACTGATCGAAGCAGGGGCAGCCGTAACGGCTGTTCCTGTTTTTGCTGAAAAAAAGAGGAGGTTTCCAGATTTGGATCAAGCATCGCGCTGTTTAATGGTCTGCAGTATTAATCAAATCATTTCCCCGTCTCTTCTATTAAAATGGTGGAAAGCTGATCATTCTCTGTCTTTTTTACCGGATCCGCATCCATTAACGGTTTTATCAGAAGGGAAAACAGCCCCGGAAGCAATTTTTCGGGAAATAGAGCGCAAGGATCCGGAACTTGATGAAGTTCTGTCCGATTACCGCCGCGAAGGCATTACTGTCATTCCGATTTCATCAAGCCGCTATCCAACATGGCTTAAAGCGATTTATGATCCGCCGGCTGTCTTGTATGCAAAAGGGAACACGCTGCTTCTTGAAAAAGGCAGAAAAATCGGGATTGTAGGAACGCGGAAACCGACGGAAGACGGAATAAAAGCGGTTGGGCATCTTTCCGCCGAACTCTCAAAAAAAGGCTGGGTCATTGTAAGCGGGCTTGCATCCGGTATAGACGGATTGTCTCATAAGGCGAGCATCAGGGCAAAAGGGCTTACGATCGGCGTGATAGCCGGCGGATTCCATCACATCTATCCCCGGGAAAATCTCCTGTTAGCAGAATACATGGCTGAACACCATCTCCTACTCTCAGAACATCCTCCTGAAACAAAGCCGAAAAAATGGCACTTTCCGATGAGAAACCGCATAATCAGCGGACTAAGTGAAGGAATTGTGGTCGTGCAGGGAAAAGAAAAAAGCGGTTCATTAATCACAGCTTACCAGGCTCTCGATCAAGGCAGAGAGGTATTTGCCGTTCCGGGTTCCATATTTAATCCATATTCCGGAGGACCTATAAAACTCATTCAAGAAGGGGCGAAAGCTGTATTATGCACAGAGGATATTGACGGAGAGCTGACCGCCCGATGCGTTCAGTATACGGAACCCTTTTGAAATATCGTTTGACAAACGGTATTGTAATATTTAATAATAGTGAGGATTTAAAGTTGCACATTATTTTCATGTATAAAATGACGTTCATCATAAAGAATGAAATGTTGAAAGCCATAAAAAGGCAGCTCTAAAATGAATTGATACTTGAAAAGAGAGAGAACACCTCTTGAGGGGGATGAAAATGTCTGATTATCTAGTCATCGTGGAATCGCCGGCAAAGGCGAAAACGATTGAACGTTATTTAGGGAAGAAATATAAAGTCAAAGCTTCAATGGGACATGTCCGGGATCTTCCGAAAAGTCAAATGGGAGTTGACATCGAACAGAACTTTGAACCGAAATATATTACGATCCGCGGAAAAGGCCCTGTTTTAAAAGAATTAAAAACAGCGGCAAAGAAAGCAAAAAAAGTCTATCTCGCGGCCGACCCCGACAGAGAAGGGGAAGCGATTGCATGGCATCTCGCACACAGTCTTGATCTGGATCTCAGCTCGGACTGCCGGGTCGTCTTTAATGAAATAACGAAAGACGCCATTAAAGAATCATTTAAACATCCGCGCATGATTAATATGGATCTTGTCGATGCGCAGCAGGCGCGCCGCATACTAGACAGACTCGTCGGATACAAAATCAGCCCGATTCTTTGGAAAAAAGTAAAAAAAGGCCTCAGTGCGGGCCGTGTGCAATCCGTTGCGCTCCGGCTGATCATCGACCGGGAAAAGGAAATCAACGATTTTAAACCTGAAGAGTACTGGACGATTACCGGCTCATTTTTAAAAGGAAAAGAGACGTTTGAAGCCGGATTTTTCGGAAAAAACGGCAAAAAGCTTCCTTTAAAAAGCGAAGAAGACGTAAAAGCCATCCTTGCTCAGCTGAAAGGCAATAAGTATACAGTTGACAAGGTTACGAAAAAAGAGCGCAAACGAAATCCCGCTCTGCCGTTTACAACGTCCACTCTGCAGCAGGAGGCTGCAAGAAAGCTGAATTTCAGAGCGAAGAAAACGATGATGATCGCGCAGCAATTATATGAAGGAATTGATCTCGGCAAAGAAGGGACAGTCGGGCTCATCACGTATATGAGAACGGACTCAACGCGGATTTCCAATACAGCCGTTGAAGAAGCGTCAGCTTTTATTGATCAGGCGTACGGAAAAGAGTACTTAGCGGGAAAACGGAAACCGGCAAAGAAAAATGAAAACGCACAAGATGCCCACGAAGCGATCCGCCCGACTTCGGTGCTCAGAAAACCTGCCGACTTAAAAGCGGTGCTTGGAAGAGACCAGCTCAGATTATACAAGCTGATTTGGGAGCGCTTTGTTGCAAGCCAGATGGCCCCTGCCGTCCTTGATACGATGAGCGTCGATCTCAGCAATAACGGATTGACATTCCGGGCAAACGGAAGTAAAGTCAAATTCGCCGGCTTCATGAAAGTCTATGTAGAGGGTAAAGACGATCAGCTGGAAGAAAAAGACCGCATGCTTCCGGACCTTAAAGAGGGAGACACGGTTTTATCGAAAGATATTGAGCCTGAGCAGCACTTTACTCAGCCGCCTCCGCGTTATACAGAGGCGCGCCTGGTTAAAACGCTTGAAGAACTGGGGATCGGCCGTCCTTCGACATATGCGCCGACTCTTGACACCATCCAGCGCCGCGGTTACGTGGGATTAGACAATAAACGGTTTGTGCCGACTGAGCTTGGGCAGATCGTGCTGGATCTTATCATGGAGTTTTTCCCGGAAATCATTAACGTTGAATTCACGGCTAAAATGGAAAGAGACCTTGATCATGTTGAAGATGGCCAGACAGAATGGGTTCAAATCATTGACAGCTTCTATACTGATTTCGAAAAACGCGTGAAAAAAGCGGAAGCCGAAATGAAAGAAGTGGAAATTGAACCTGAATACGCCGATGAAGATTGTGAGTTATGCGGCTCCCGGATGGTTTATAAAATGGGCCGATACGGCAAATTTATGGCGTGCTCCAATTTCCCTGACTGCCGGAATACAAAACCGATTGTCAAACAAATCGGCGTAAAATGCCCTAAGTGCCATGAAGGAAACATTGTCGAACGAAAATCAAAAAAGAAACGCATCTTTTACGGCTGTGACCGTTATCCTGAATGCGACTTCGTATCTTGGGACAAACCGATTGAACGAAAATGCCCGAAATGTGAAAATATGCTCGTAGAGAAAAAGCTTAAAAAAGGCATACAAGTCCAATGCGTCGAATGCGATTATAAGGAAGAACCACAGAAGTAGCGGTGAGCAGAGCCTTGCTCACCTTCTTTGTGTGGAAGGGACAAACAACAGGAGATGAAAAGAAATGAACCAGCAAACAGTTAATGTAATCGGAGCAGGCCTTGCCGGAAGTGAAGCGGCATGGCAGCTTGCAAAACGAGGAATTCAAGTGAAACTATATGAAATGCGGCCCGTCAGGCAGACGGCAGCCCATCATACTGATAAATTCGCCGAACTGGTATGCAGCAACTCCCTCCGTTCAAATACACTCGCCAATGCGGTAGGCGTATTAAAAGAAGAAATGCGGGCCCTTGACTCGGCAATCATTCAATCTGCTGATAAATGCTCGGTTCCGGCCGGGGGAGCGCTTGCCGTTGACCGTCATGAATTTGCGCAAAGCGTGACGGATCTCGTGAAAAACCATCCGAACGTAACGGTTCTTACTGAGGAAGTAACAGAGATTCCGGAAGGCCCGACTGTTATCGCGACCGGACCGCTTACGTCAGAATCGCTTTCACAGCAGCTGAAAGAGCTCACGGGAGAAGAGTATCTGTATTTTTATGACGCGGCGGCGCCGATTGTCGAAAAAGACAGCCTCGATATGGAGAAAGTGTACTTAAAATCCCGTTATGACAAGGGAGAAGCGGCGTACTTAAACTGCCCGATGACAGAGGAAGAGTTCGACCGTTTCTATGAAGCATTGACGACGGCTGAGACGGTACCTTTAAAAGAATTCGAGAAAGAAATCTTCTTTGAAGGCTGCATGCCGATTGAAGTCATGGCGAAAAGAGGCAAGAAAACAATGCTGTTCGGACCGATGAAACCGGTCGGACTGGAAGATCCGAAAACAGGCAAGCGCCCTTATGCAGTCGTTCAGCTCAGACAGGATGATGCGGCGGGAACGCTTTATAATATTGTAGGTTTTCAGACACATTTAAAATGGGGAGACCAAAAAGAAGTGCTTAAACTGATCCCCGGTCTTGAAAATGTTGATATCGTCAGATACGGCGTCATGCACAGAAACACATTTATCAACTCGCCGAGCCTTTTGAACCCGACATATCAATTTAAACAGCGGAACGATCTGTTTTTCGCGGGCCAAATGACCGGCGTAGAGGGTTATGTTGAATCTGCCGCTTCAGGTCTTGTAGCGGGAATCAATGCCGCCAAACTTGTGCTCGGTCAGGATCTTGTGACATTCCCGCAGGAGACGGCGATCGGAAGCATGGCTCACTACATTACGACGACAAATCAGAAGAACTTCCAGCCGATGAATGCAAACTTCGGCCTCTTAAAAGAATTGCCTGTAAAAATTAAAAACAAAAAAGAACGAAATGAAGAATACGCTAAACGCGCAATTGAGACTATTCAAACTATTTCGAAAACGATATAGCTTTTCATTGCAACTTCGATGCATTATATGATACCATTTAAAAGCCCTTCGGAGAGGGAGGTCTTCATAATGACTGAGAATGTTAACTTTTTTTTAAAGTTATTCGTTGAATATTTACAAATTGAAAAAAATTATTCACAATATACTATTGTGAATTATGTTAATTCGATTGAAGAATTTGGGATGTTTCTGCATGCTCAAAATATAAATGGAATGAAAGAAGCTGCATATCATGATGTGAGAATATTTTTGACGGAGGCTTATGAAAAAGGCCTGTCAAGAAAAACAATCAGCAAGAAAATTTCAGCTTTGAGAAGCTTCTATAAATTTTTAATGAGGGAAAAGCTTGTTGAAGAGAATCCGTTTCAGCTTGTTCATCTGCCGAAACAAGAGAAACGGATTCCGAAGTTTCTTTATGAAAAAGAACTTGAGGAACTATTCGCTGTTTCAGACAGAAGTCAGCCGTCAGGGATGCGCGATCAGGCCCTGCTTGAGCTTCTTTATGCGACCGGAATGAGGGTCAGTGAGTGCTGTACGCTCACTGTCGGCGATCTTGACCTGTTCATGGATACGGTGCTCGTTCACGGGAAAGGCAAGAAGCAGCGCTATATCCCGTTCGGCTCATATGCCCGTGATGCGCTGGAGCTGTATATCAACAGCGGAAGGCAGTGCCTGCTTGAAAAAGCAAAAGAGCCTCATGATGTGCTGTTTGTCAATCAAAGAGGCGGCCCGCTGACCGCCAGAGGAATCCGGTATATTTTAAGCGGGCTTGTAAAAAAAGCATCCGGCACTTTACATATACACCCGCATATGCTTCGGCACACGTTTGCGACTCATCTGCTGAATGAAGGGGCTGATTTAAGAAGCGTCCAGGAGCTTTTGGGCCATTCCAATCTGTCTTCTACGCAGATTTACACGCATGTATCGAAGGAAATGCTGAGAAACACATATATGTCCCACCACCCGAGAGCTTTTAAAGAAAATTAAAAGGAGGCCCTTCTCATGTCATCTTTTCATGCGACAACGATTTTTGCCGTCCAGCATAACGGGAAAAGCGCTATGTCAGGAGACGGCCAGGTCACATTCGGTCAGGCTGTAGTCATGAAACATACCGCGAGAAAAGTGAGAAAGCTGTTTAACGGAAAGGTTCTGGCCGGATTTGCGGGATCTGTTGCAGACGCTTTCACACTTTTTGAAATGTTTGAGGCGAAGCTTGAAGAATACAACGGCAATTTAAAACGTGCGTCGGTTGAGCTTGCGAAAGAATGGCGCAGCGATAAAGTGCTGCGCAAGCTGGAAGCCATGCTGATTGTCATGAACCAGGATACCTTGCTTCTCGTATCGGGAACAGGTGAAGTGATTGAGCCGGATGACGGCATTTTGGCAATCGGCTCCGGCGGAAACTACGCCCTGTCAGCAGGAAGAGCGCTGAAAACCTATGCCGGAGAGAATCTGTCCGCCAAAGATATTGCAAAAGCCGCTTTGAAAATCGCGGGCGAGATTTGTGTGTACACAAACGATCAGATCATTTTGGAAGAACTTGAATAGAAAGGACTTGAGGCGCATGGAAAACAAACCGTTAACACCGAGACAAATCGTAGATCGGTTGGATCAATACATTGTAGGACAGCAGGATGCGAAAAAAGCTGTCGCCGTGGCATTAAGAAACCGCTATCGCAGAAGTCTTCTTGATGAAAAACTGAGAGACGAGATCGTTCCCAAAAACATCCTGATGATGGGCCCGACCGGGGTGGGGAAAACAGAGATCGCCAGACGGATCGCCAAGCTTACCGGTGCGCCATTTATAAAAATTGAAGCGACAAAATTTACAGAAGTCGGCTATGTAGGCAGAGATGTCGAATCAATGGTCAGAGACCTCGTTGAGACATCCGTGCGGCTCATTAAAGAAGAAAAAATCAGCGAAGTGAAAGAACAGGCTGAAGAAAATGCAAACAAACGTATAGTGCGGCTTCTCGTTCCTGGAAAGAAAAAACAAGCGGGTGTGAAAAATCCGTTTGAAATGCTTTTCGGAGGAAACCAGGCGGCAAATGATGATGAAGCCGACCAGCAGGAAGAAGCAAGCCTTGAAGAGAAAAGAAAGCGCATGGCGCATCAGCTCGCATTGGGAGAGCTCGAAGACCATTACGTCTCCGTAGAGGTGGAAGAGCAGCAGCCGTCGATGTTTGACATGCTGCAAGGCTCCGGGATGGAGCAGATGGGCATGAATATGCAGGATGCGCTGAGCAACCTGGTGCCAAAAAAGAAAAAACGCCGCAAAATGACGGTCAGAGAAGCAAGGAAGGTTCTGACCAATGAAGAGGCAGGCAAATTAATCGATATGGATGAAGTCGGCCAAGAGGCCGTGTTAAGAGCTGAAGAGGGCGGCATTATCTTCATTGACGAAATAGATAAAATCGCAAAAAACGGAGGGGCTTCTTCCTCAGCAGATGTATCGAGAGAAGGCGTTCAAAGAGATATCCTTCCGATTGTCGAAGGATCTACCGTCGTCACGAAATACGGCTCCGTCAAAACAGATCACGTGCTGTTTATCGCAGCCGGGGCATTCCATATGGCCAAACCGTCTGATCTGATTCCGGAGCTGCAGGGCCGCTTTCCGATTCGTGTAGAATTGAGCAAGCTGACGGTAGATGATTTTGTGAAAATTCTCGTCGAACCCGATAACGCGCTGTTAAAACAATATCAGGCTTTATTGCAGACAGAAGGTATATCTCTTGAATTTTCTGACGAAGCTATTCGTAAGATCGCCGAAGTGGCTTATCATGTGAATCAGGATACGGACAACATCGGAGCGAGAAGGCTTCACACGATATTGGAACGTCTCTTGGAAGACCTGTCGTTTGAAGCGCCGGACGTGACGATGGAAAAAGTAGCCATCACGCCGCAATACGTTGAAGAAAAGCTCGGAACGATTGCAAACAACAAAGATCTAAGTCAATTTATATTGTGAAAATTTAATAAGAGGAATTCTAGGAGGATTATTTATCATGGCTTTACTACAAAAAACACGAATTATTAACAGCATGCTGCAGGCTGCGGCAGGCAAACCCGTAAACTTTAAAGAAATGGCTGAAACGCTTCGTGACGTCATTGATTCTAATATTTTCGTCGTCAGCCGCAGAGGAAAGCTTTTGGGCTACTCTATTAATCAGCAGATTGAAAATGACCGCATGAAAAAAATGCTTGAAGACCGCCAGTTCCCGGAAGAGTACACGAGAAATCTGTTCAATGTTCCGGAGACGTCTTCAAACCTTGATATCAACAGCGAATACACGGCGTTTCCTGTAGAAAACAGAGACCTGTTCCAAGCGGGCTTAACAACGATCGTGCCGATCATCGGCGGAGGAGAGAGACTGGGCACGCTCATTCTGTCCCGTCTGCAGGATCAATTTGAAGATGATGATCTCATTCTTGCTGAATACGGAGCAACCGTTGTAGGAATGGAGATTTTAAGAGAAAAAGCGGAAGAAATCGAAGAAGAGGCGCGAAGCAAAGCGGTTGTTCAAATGGCGATCAGTTCTCTGTCTTACAGTGAACTTGAAGCGATTGAGCATATCTTTGAAGAGCTTGACGGAAACGAAGGCTTGCTTGTGGCAAGTAAGATTGCCGACCGTGTCGGCATTACGCGTTCAGTAATCGTTAATGCGCTGAGAAAGCTGGAAAGCGCAGGTGTCATTGAATCCAGATCACTAGGAATGAAGGGGACGTACATTAAAGTTCTGAACAACAAATTCCTTATTGAATTGGAAAACCTTAAATCTCATTAAGACAAAAGCAGGATCCCTAAAAATGGGGGTCCTGCTTTTTTTATGGACAATAGGTGAAAAGTTGCAGTTTAAAGTTGCTTATTGGAATCTGATCTGAGATAATCCATCTTGCTGTGTGAAAATAAGGGGAAGATACAGAAATTCGGCTATTTTCAGTCTTATATTAATCAAATATTTGTAGTCCAAATACTCTAGGACTTTATACCTATGTGTAAAATGGATACAAATGAGTACTTTTTTTTAGCCTAACTTCATAGACTTTAAGCCTGTTATTTCTTACAATAAGCATATGGTTTTACAATTCTCGACAAGGATTTTTAGGAGAAAAATATCTGAAATGGAGGTAAGTGGATTTGGACTTATTTTCTGGAACTATACAAAATCTTGAGAATGCCTTGGGGAGAGCGGACATTAAGCAAAAAGTCTTAACTAATAACATCGCCAATATAGATACACCGAACTATAAGGCAAAAAAAGTCTCTTTCCGAAATTTGTTAGATCAGGAAACATCCAATCTTGAGGCGGTAAAAACCGACTATCGGCACGTTGACTTTACGGGTTCAGGGGACGATTATTCTATCGTGTCCAGCAGTGATACATCGTACCAGCAAAACGGAAACAATGTCGATATCGACAAAGAAATGACAGATTTAGCCGAAAACCAAATTAATTATCAGGCTTTGGTTGAAAGAATGAGCGGCAAATTCAATTCTCTGAAAACCGTCTTGACAGGAGGAAAATAATGAGTGGCTTTCAAAGCTTAAATATTTCGGGTTCCGCTTTAACTGCACAGCGTGTCCGGATGGACGTCGTATCGTCCAACCTGGCCAATATGGATACAACGAGAGCGAAGCAGGTAAATGGTGAATGGGTGCCTTACAGAAGAAAGCTGGTATCTCTCCAATCCGGAGGCGAATCATTTTCGTCCCTTTTACATTCCAAGATGAACGGAACAGGAAGCGCGGGAAGTGGCGTAAAGGTATCTGGTGTTACGGAAGACCCGTCCGCTTTTAATCTCGTTTATGATCCGGAGAATCCTGATGCGAATAAAGACGGATATGTACAAAAACCAAATGTAGATCCATTAAAGGAAATGGTGGATCTTGTCAGCAGCTCGAGATCATATGAAGCAAACGTAACTGCATTAAACGCCTCCAAAGGCATGCTTTTGAAGGCGTTAGAAATCGGAAAGTAAGGTGATGTAAGTGGTTAACGCTATTACTCCTTTTCAGCTTCAACAAACCCAAAATACTCAAAACGTAACGAATCAATTAAACCAAACTCAAAAAACTGATTCTTCAAACCAAACAAGCTTTTCGGAGCTTTTAAAAAACTCTATTGATTCGTTAAATGAGTCACAAGTGAAATCTGACCAAATAACGAACGAACTGGCTGCAGGAAAGGATGTAAACCTTGACGAGGTCATGATCGCTGCCCAAAAAGCAAATATTTCTCTGACGGCCGCTACCGAATTCCGCAATAAAGCCGTGGAAGCCTATCAGGAAATCATGAGAATGCAGATGTAGTGGTCAGATTGAAGAGAATGACTGGAATGACCGGGGGTTAACATGAATCGTACTCTAATGCAAATGAAAACCAAAACGGCAGCGTTTTGGAACAACAGATCAAAAACACAGAAGATACTCATGGTAAGCGGCTTGGCCGCATTCATTATTTTACTCATCGTCGTTATTATTTTTACTTCGTCTGAAAAGATGGTGCCTCTTTATAAAGATTTGTCCGCGGAAGAAGCGGGGAAGATTAAAGAAGAGCTCGATACGAAAAAGGTGTCTTCTGAACTTGCTGACGGCGGCACGGTCATTAAGGTTCCTGAGAGCCAAGTGGATTCGCTTAAAGTCCAGCTTGCCGCGGAAGGTCTGCCGAAAACGGGATCAATTGATTATTCGTTTTTCGGACAAAATGCGGGCTTCGGCCTGACGGATAATGAGTTTGACGTTTTAAAGGTTGAGGCGACTCAGACCGAATTGTCAAACCTGATAAATGAAATGGACGGTATTAAAAGCTCGAAGGTCATGATCAACATGCCGAAAGAAGCCGTGTTCGTCGGTGAAGATCAGCCGGCAGCGTCCGCTTCAATCGTTTTGCAGATGAAACCGGGCTACTCGCTTGATCAAAACCAGATCAACGGGCTGTACCATCTCGTTTCTAAAAGTGTTCCGAACTTAAAAGAAGATAATATCGTCATAATGGATCAAAATTCTACATATTATGACAAAAGTGACAGCGGTGCAGGGTCCGTTTCTGACAGTTATGCTTCTCAGCAAGGTATTAAGTCGCAGGTCGAAAAGGACATTCAAAAACATGTTCAGTCACTGCTCGGCACAATGATGGGGCAGGATAAGGTCGTTGTTTCCGTGACGGCGGATGTTGACTTCACGAAGGAAAAACGCACTGAAGACACTGTCGAACCTGTCGATAAAGATAACATGGAAGGCATAGCGGTAAGCGCCGAAAAAGTTGCGGAAACGTATAAAGGCGACGGCGCGGCCAACGGCGGCACGGCCGGAACGGGAAGCAATGACACCGCGAACTATGCCGAGACAAACGGCGGTTCAAACAGCGGGGACTACGAAAAAAGCAGCAATAAAATCAACTATGAAGTCAACCGCATTCATAAAGAAATCGCTGAAAGCCCGTATAAAGTGCGTGATTTAGGCATTCAGGTCATGGTGGAGCCGCCTAATCCGAAAAATGCCGCTTCCTTATCAGCACAGAGACAGGCTGATATACAGAAGATTTTAGGAACGGTCGTCAGAACGTCTCTTGATAAAAACGAAACGCAAAATCAAAACCTGACAGACAATGATATCAATAATAAAATCGTTGTATCCGTTCAGCCGTTTGACGGAAAAACAAGCCTGAACACAGATTCGGCACAATCTTCAGGTCTTCCGATCTGGGTATACATTACAGGCGGCGTACTGCTTGCGGCCATTATTCTGCTTATTATTCTCCTCATCAGAAAGAAACGCTCACAAGAGGATGAATACGAAGAATATGAATATGAAACACCACTGGAGCCGGTTCGATTGCCTGATATCAACGAAGAGAAAATTGAAACGGAAGAAACAGTCAGACGAAAACAGCTTGAAAAAATGGCTAAAGAAAAACCGGAAGACTTTGCCAAATTGCTTCGAAGCTGGCTGGACGAGGATTAGGGGGAGTGGAAAATGGCGAAACGTGATCAGAACAAGCTTACAGGAAAACAAAAAGCAGCCATCCTCATGATTTCCTTAGGCCTTGATGTATCAGCTTCTGTGTACAAGCATTTGTCTGAAGAAGAAATTGAAAGATTGACACTCGAGATTTCGGGGGTCAGAAGCGTCGATCATCAAAGAAAAGATGAAATCATTGAAGAATTTCATAATATCGCAATCGCTCAGGACTATATTTCACAAGGCGGTTTAAATTACGCCCGCCAAGTGCTTGAAAAAGCGCTCGGAGAAGACAAAGCGGTAAGCATTTTAAACAGGCTCACCTCTTCTTTGCAGGTAAAGCCGTTTGATTTCGCGAGAAAAGCGGAGCCCGAACAGATTTTAAATTTCATTCAGCAGGAACATCCGCAAACGATGGCGCTGATTTTATCCTACCTTGACCCGGTGCAGGCCGGACAGATTTTGTCTGAGCTGAACCCGGACGTTCAGGCTGAGGTGGCAAGAAGGATTGCGGTTATGGACAGAACGTCTCCTGAAATCATAAATGAAGTGGAGCGGGTCCTTGAACAAAAGCTGTCCTCCTCCTTTACGCAGGATTATACGCAGACCGGCGGCATAGAAGCCGTTGTTGAAGTGTTAAACGGCGTAGACAGAGGAACGGAAAAAACGATCCTTGATTCATTGGAAATCCAAGATCCTGAATTGGCGGATGAAATCAAAAAACGGATGTTTGTCTTTGAAGATATTGTCACCCTTGATAACCGTGCGATTCAGCGCGTGATCAGAGATGTTGAAAACGACGACCTCCTGCTTTCATTGAAGGTTGCGAGCGAGGAAGTCAAAGAGATCGTCTTCAGCAATATGTCACAGCGTATGGTTGAAACGTTTAAAGAGGAAATGGAAATTATGGGGCCTGTGCGTTTGCGTGATGTAGAAGAGGCGCAATCAAGAATCGTGGGCGTCGTCCGCAAGCTGGAAGAAGCCGGAGAAATTGTAATCGCGCGAGGCGGAGGAGATGATATTATTGTCTAATATCATTAAACAGCAATCACCATTTTCTCCTGAACAAAAACGGCGCAAGCTTTCCTTGCAGGAAGTCAGGAAATCACATTCCCATCCAGACCGGGAGGAACCCGAAAATCCGGAGGCTCTCATGGCCTTTGCCAAGGCCGAAGCCGACAGGGTGTCTGAAGAAGCGAAAAATCAATTAGAGCACACTCTTCTGCAGATTGAAGAAGAGAAAAACCGCTGGGCGGAAGAAAAACAAAGATTGATAGAAGAAGCAAAGGCAGAAGGATATAAAGAAGGCATGGCATTGGGAAAAGCCGAGGCTCAAGCTGAATACGCCAATCTCATCAGCCGGGCCAATGCCGTTATGGAAATGGCGAGACAGTCAGTCGAGGAAAAACTGGAAAGCGCTGAGGAAGAGATTATTGAGCTTTCCGTTGCGCTCGCTAAAAAAGTATGGCGGCAAAAAAGTGATGATAAAGAGGCTTTCCTTCTGCTGGTCAAACAGGTAGTAGCCGAAGTAAAAGATTATGATGACATCTCCATCTATGTGGACCCTGAATATTATGAGACGGTTCATCAGCATATGGACGAAATTCAGCAGCTGTTATACAAAGAATGCAGATTAAGCTTATATGCCGATGAAAAAGCCGCGAAGGGAACGTGCTCGATAGAAACTCCGTTCGGACGTGTTGATGCAGGCATAGACACCCAGCTGATGCAATTAAAGCAAAAGCTTTTAACGGCGCTTGAGGCGGGAGCGGAGCAATGAAGACACAGTATTTAATAGACTCAATTGAAACAGCGGATCCGTACAAACGCTACGGCAAGGTTAAACGGGTCATCGGGCTGATGATTGAATCAAAAGGGCCCGAAAGCTCAATCGGAGATGTTTGTCTCATTTATCCGAAAGGCCATGCGAAAAAAGCGATTAAAGCTGAGGTTGTAGGCTTCCAGGATGAAAACATTCTGCTAATGCCTTATCTGGAAGCGGCCAGCATCGCGCCGGGCAGCATTGTGGAGGCCACTGGCGAGTCGCTCCGCATCAAAGTAGGCGCGGGTTTAATCGGACAAGTTGTCGACGCGTTCGGCGAACCTCTTGACGGCCGGGCGCTTCCGAAAGGTTTGTCCCCCGTTTCGACGGAACAGCCGCCGCCAAACCCGATGAAACGCCCGCCGATACGGGAAAAGATGGGTGTCGGCGTCAGATCGATTGACAGTCTGCTGACGGTAGGAAAAGGGCAGAGAATCGGGATTTTTGCCGGAAGCGGAGTCGGAAAAAGCACCCTGATGGGAATGATCGCGAAGCAGACTGAAGCTGATTTAAACATTATCGCACTCGTCGGTGAACGGGGGCGCGAGGTGCGTGAATTCATCGAGAAGGATTTAGGCGAAGAAGGCCTGAAACGCTCGATAGTCGTAGTCGCGACCTCTGATCAGCCTGCCTTAATGCGTTTGAAAGCGGCGTATACGGCCACCGCCATTGCGGAGTACTTCCGCGATAAAGGCCGGAATGTGATGTTCATGATGGACTCCGTCACGAGGGTCGCGATGGCTCAGCGGGAAATCGGCCTGGCAGCGGGAGAACCGCCGACAACAAAAGGATATACACCTTCTGTGTTCGCTATTTTGCCCCGTTTGCTGGAAAGAACGGGCGCGAATGAACAAGGAACGATAACCGCTTTTTATACGGTTCTCGTAGACGGAGATGACATGAACGAACCGATTGCCGATACGGTGCGCGGAATATTAGACGGGCATATCGTTCTCGATCGGGCGCTTGCCAACAAAGGGCAGTTCCCGGCCGTGAACATCCTGAAAAGCATCAGCAGGGTCATGTCTAATATTTCAGACACAGCGCATATAGAGGCGGCCAACAAATTCCGCGATCTTCTGTCAACTTATCAAAACTCTGAAGATCTCATTAATATCGGAGCTTACAAAAGAGGGTCATCTAGAGAAATTGATGAAGCGATTCAGTTTTATCCGCAGCTTATTCAATTTTTAAAACAAGGAACGGAAGAACCTGCTCAATTGGAAGACAGCATTGCGGCATTGACGAGTCTGACAGGAAAAGAGGAATAAACATCGTGGCATACCAATTCAGATTTCAAAAGCTGCTGGAATTAAAAGAAAATGAAAAAGACCAAACATTGACTGAATACAGACAATCGGTTTCTGAATTTGAGACAGTGGCTGAAAAACTATATGAAAATATGAGCAAAAAAGAATTGCTCGAAAAAGACAAAGAATCAAAGCTGAAATGCGGGATGAGCGTTCAGGAAATGAGACATTATCAGCAATTCGTTTCCAATCTTGAGAACACCATCTATCATTATCAAAAGCTTGTCATCATGAAACGAAATGAAATGAATGAGAAGCAGGAACAGCTCACCGAAAAAAACATTGAAGTAAAGAAATTTGAAAAAATGCGGGAAAAACAATTTAATATGTTCGCACTTGAAGACAAAGCTGCAGAGATGAGGGAAATGGACGACATTTCAATCAAGCAGTTTATGATTCAGGGGCATTAGGAGCGAATGAAATGGCCGATAAAGAAAAGAGATCTGGAAAGTTCGGTTCAATCCTGCTTTTTATCATGATCCCGCTGATTTTTCTGATCATCGTCGCAAGCATCATCCTTTGGGCTGCCGGCGTTGATGTGATGAAGCCGATTCAGGAAACAGCCGCTAAAACGCCTGTTTTAAAAGAATTGGTTCCCGAAACGAAAGAAATGAAAAGCGCGGCGGAAAAGCAGAAGGAAGACAGAACGGCTTCTCTTGAAAAGACCATAAAGGAACAAAAAAGTGAAATTAACATTTTGAATAAAGATTTAGACACAAGCAAGTCCGAAATCGATAATCTGAATCAGAAAATCCGTTCACTGAAACAGGAAGCTGAACAGCAGCAGAAAACGAAGACGGATGAAACGAAAAAAGACGCTGCGGATTCAGCCGGAAAAGATAAAATGATCAACATCTATAAAAGTATGGACAGCGGTAAAGCGGCAAGCATTATCGTAAAGCTGAAAGAAAAAGAAGCCCTCGATATTTTAAACGGATTAAGTAAAAAGCAGCTTGCTGAAATCTTGACGAAAATGACTCCTGAACAAGCGGCTAAATATACAGAAAAACTATCCGCTGACGGAAATAAGGAGTGATGTAAGTTGAAGCTGCTTGAATTAACGGGTAATCGTACGCAGACTGTGCAAAACAGCAATGTGAAGATGAATGTAAACAGCTTAGGTCTATTTCAGAACTGGCTCCTGTCGGAAATCACTTCTCCCCGGCAGCCCGGAGATGAAACAAAAACAAGTGACGCAGAGCTGAATGATGCCCTATCGAAAATCGGTGATTGGCTGAAAGCCGGCCCGGAAGATAAAGAATTGCAGCTAAAACAGCTGCTTGAGGCGGTAAAAGCTCTTGAAGGAAAGCAGACGGCTGAAACAGCTCTTCCTTTATTGAAACAGCTTGCCGAATCTGTTGAAGACATGTTAGCGGGGAAAAAGCATGGGGCGAAGCCTGAAACGGATGAGCCGGATTCTTTCGCAAAAGACGGGGATTCCGTCAAGGATGCGCTTGAGAAGGGTCTGCTTTTCATTCAAGAAGCCGTATCCCAGCTCTTCACATCTCAGCAGGAACTGCCGGACAGCGCGCAGGCAAAGGCGGTTTACCAGGAAGGCGCCCGTTTATTAGAGGCATTGAAAAAACAAGGTGTCCCAGACCGCGTGATTCAAGACCTGCGGCAGACATTTTTTCCGAAAAACGAATCTGCATCTAAACTTTACTCCATGACAGCCGCTGAGCTGAAGAGCTTTCAAAGCGTCGCGGAGCAGCTTGCGGGCCTTTCTCAAAAGGGAACAAAGGAATGGGATATGGCTGAAACTGAGCTGAAAGCTTTTGTGTTATCTCAATCATCTGAATCATCCCAAGAGTCAGCCGGAAAAACAGAACAGCAAAACGGCGGCACGGTTTCTCACGCAAAGGCGCCTGACAGCAAATTGTCTGCACATATACTGTTTTCGGGAACGAGAAGCCTTGCCGGCATTCAGCAAACGTCCGCAGGAGCTGAACAGCAGCCGGCAGAAAATAAACCGTTAACGGATCAGGTCATCAGCGGCTGGAAACAGATGAAATACACGCCTTTCGGGAAAACAACCGGAAGCTTTACGATTCGTCTTAATCCCGAGAACCTCGGATTTGTCACAATTAAGGTGACAAACGAAAACGGGATGTTTCAAAGCAAAATAATCGCATCCAGCCAGTCCGCGAAAGAGCTGCTGGAACAGCATCTTCCTCAGCTGAAACAGTCGCTTCCGAATATGTCGGTCCAGGTCGACCGTTTTACAGTCCCGCTTCAAAGCGGGGATCAGCAGCCTGTTTACGGGCAGACGGCCGATCACAATAAACAGCAGCATCAGGGACAGAGAGAGCAGAAGAACCAGCAGCAGTCAGGCGATTTCGGAGATATGCTGGAGGAGCTTTCTCTCAATGAAATGGAGGAAGAATAGTTGACATCAGTAAACTCAGATTATGCCGCGGCGGGCGCTTCAACCACTTCAAGCGCGAAGAGCACCTCCGCAGTAAACAGCAGCACGAATTTAGGGAAAGACGAATTTCTGAAGATCTTAATGACGCAGGTTCAAAACCAGGACCCGCTCAATCCGGTTGATGACAAAGAATTTATCAGCCAGATGGCGACATTTTCTTCATTGGAGCAAATGATGAATATGAATACGACGATGACTAAATTTGTAGAAAATCAAGATCCGTTTACGATGTATGTGAACTGGATCGGCAAAAATGTCACATTCAGCGACAGCGACGGGAAGGATCAGACAAGCCCAGTCAATTCAGTCAAGCATTCAAACGGCAATTACGTGCTCGTGCTTGAAAATGGCAAAGAGGTCAGTCCGTGGAATGTCACGGCCGTCAGCGAAACATCTAAATAATAAGAAACTCAGGGGGAATTTAACATGTTACGTTCATTATATTCCGGTATCAGCGGCATGAAAAACTTTCAGACAAAACTAGATGTAATCGGCAATAACATCGCCAACGTCAACACAGTGGGATTTAAGAAAAGCCGCGTTACATTTAAAGATATGATCAGCCAGACAGTCGCCGGCGGTTCAAACGTGACCAATTCAAAACAAATCGGCTTAGGTGCCGCGACTTCTTCCATTGATGTCGTTCATTCAACCGGCGCCCCGCAGGCTACACAGAATAAAACCGACCTAGCCATTGACGGAGACGGCTACTTTCAGATTAATACAGGTGCGGGAATTGTTTACACACGTGCGGGGAATTTCGGAAAGGACAATCAAGGGAACCTTGTTACGACTGACGGATACTATCTTGAAAAAATCGGCGGCGGCAAAATCAATATTCCGACTGATGCGAAAGATTACAGCATCGGTGCAGACGGAACCGTTACATACACTGATGCAGGGGATGAGGTTCATGATGCCGGACAAATCGGTCTGGTCACGTTCCCTAACAGCGCCGGTCTGGAAAAAATCGGAGGAAACCTTTACAGAGAATCATTAAGTTCAGGAGCTGCAAGCGCAGTCACCACTCCGGGCGAAAACGGAACGGGTAAGCTTTTGGCAGGCTATCTTGAAATGTCAAATGTAGATCTGACAGATGAATTTACCGAAATGATCGTTGCTCAGCGCGGTTTCCAATCAAACTCAAAAATCATTACGACTTCAGATGAAATCCTTCAGGAGCTGGTTAATCTGAAACGGTAAGGAGGGAGGAGAGGCGGTTAGGCCGCTTCTCCGGATTGCATGATTCAAGTCACCCGTTTAAACGGCCAGCCTTTTACGCTGAACGCGCTGTTTATCGAACAGATTGAGTGCTTCCCCGACACGACGATTACACTGTCCAACGGCAAAAAGTTCGTAGTGAAAGAACCGGAAGAAGCAGTTCTCAAAAAAGTCATATCGTTTTACCATAGCATACAAATATTTTCACTGGATCAGGGAATAGAGGAAGAAGAATGAAGAAAAAATTAGTCATCATTTTGCTGATTATTTTAATTGTCATCGCCGGCCTCGGAACGGCAGCATATTTTGTCGTCAGCGGACATTCCGGCAAAGACAAAAAGCCGACAATTGACGAAGTCGTTGCAGCCACTGTGTCTGTCGACGATATTACGACAAACTTAAAGTCTGACAGCATCATCCGTATCGGCATCAAGCTTGAAACCGACTCGGCTAAAGCGAAGGAAGAACTTGAAAAACGCGATTTTCAGGTGAAAGACAACATCATTTCCATTTTAGCCGGCACAAGCGCCGGAGAGATTGAGGGAGATAAAGGAAGAGAAGCGTTTAAACAATCATTAAAAGAGAAAGTAAACAGCTATCTCCAGGAAGGAAAAGTTCAGAAAGTGTACATTACCTCCTTTAATCTGCAATAAAAACAAATTTGACAGAATACGGAGGTGAAGAAAATGTCAGGAGAAGTTCTCTCCCAAAATGAAATAGACGCACTGCTTTCCGCCATTTCCACGGGTGAGGCGGATGCGGAAGAGCTGAAAAAGGAAGTTAAAGAGAAAAAAGTAAAGGTATATGATTTTAAACGGGCTCTCAGATTCTCGAAAGATCAGATACGCAGTTTAACCCGGATACATGATAACTTTGCGAGGCTTCTCACAACACACTTTTCCGCCAAGCTCAGAACGTATATTCATATATCCGTCAGCTCAGTTGACCAGGTGCCGTATGAAGAATTTATCCGTTCCATACCGAACATGACGATTTTAAATTTATTCGATGTTCATCCGATGGAAGGCAGAATCATGATGGAGGTTAATCCCACCATCGCATACGCAATGCTTGACCGCGTCATGGGAGGCATCGGCATCACTCATAACAAAGCTGACAGCCTTACGGAAATTGAAACGAATATTATTTCTAACTTATTTGAAAATGCACTGGGCAACTACAAAGAAGCGTGGCAATCGATTGCTGATATTGACCCTGAAATGACTGAATTTGAAGTGAATCCTCAGTTTGTACAGATGGTTTCCCCAAATGAAACAGTCGTTGTCATTTCTCTCAATACGCAGATAGGTGAAATCAGCGGTGTCATTAATCTTTGTATTCCCCATGTCGTACTTGAGCCGATTATCCCTAAGCTTTCCGTACATTATTGGATGCAATCAGACCGGAATGAAGCGAAGCCCGAAGAAACGAAGTTGCTTGAAAAGCGCATCATGACGGCTCAAATTCCCGTTGTGGCTCTCTTGGGCGCTTCTGAACTGACAATAGAAGAATTTTTAAGTTTGGAAGTCGGGGACTGTATAACTCTGGACAAATCAGTGACTGATCCTCTTACTGTATTGGTCGGAAACAAACCGAAGTTTTTAGGGCAGGCCGGCCGGGTGAATCGAAGACAGGCAGTGCAAATTTTAGATCACGACATAAGAGGTGAACAAGATGAACAATAGATTATCTCAAGATGAAATCGATGCTCTTCTTAACGGCACAAACAGTCAATCAGAGGATACAGAACAGCCTCAAGGGGCGAACTTGTCTGAACTTGAGCGCGATGCCATCGGAGAAATCGGGAATATTTCGTTCGGCAGCTCGGCTACGGCGCTGTCCACTCTTTTAAATCAAAAAGTGGACATTACGACGCCGAGTGTGACCGTCATTTCAAAAAGCAAAATCAGTGATGAATTTCCTCATCCGTATGTGGCCATTGAAGTGAACTACACAGAAGGCTTTGACGGCAGCAATTTGCTCGTCGTCGAACAAAGCGACGCGGCTATCATCGCGGATTTGATGATCGGCGGGGACGGCCGGGGCGCCGATCCGTCACTCGGTGAAATCCACCTGAGCGCCGTGCAGGAAGCAATGAATCAAATGATGGGCTCGGCTGCTACGTCAATGTCGACCGTGTTCAGTAAAAAGATTGACATTTCTCCGCCAAGGGTTGAACTTCTGGATGTGACGGAAGAAAAAGGGACCGACAGAATACCTGAGGATGACCTGCTCGTAAAAGTGTCATTCCGTCTGAAAGTCGGCGAATTAATCGATTCGAGCATCATGCAGCTTTATCCGATTACGTTTGCGAAAGATCTGATCGCAGACCTGATGACTGCAGACCAGCATGAGTCAGAGGCCGCAGAAACCGTATCAGAACCACAGGAAACATACGAAACGCCGCAGCCGGAACCTGCCATGCAGCCGGAGCCGCAGGCAAAACCCGAGCTTCCGAAGAGACAGGGAACCGCAAAAAAAGCTGCTCCTGTTCAAGTCGCTCCGGTAGAATTCCAGGCATTTGATCATAACGAAGCGGCGCAAGGATCAAGGAATAACCTTGATATGCTGATGGATATTCCGCTTTCCGTTACGGTTGAGCTCGGCAGAACGAAGAGAAGCGTCAAAGAAATCCTTGAACTTTCTGCGGGAAGCATTATTGAGCTTGACAAGCTGGCTGGTGAACCTGTTGACATTCTGGTCAACCAGCGGATCGTGGCAAAGGGCGAGGTCGTTGTCATAGAAGAAAACTTCGGCGTGAGAGTCACTGATATTTTAAGTCAGGCAGACCGCCTTAACAATTTAAAATAAGCGAACATAGAGGAGAGAAACAGATTATGGCACACAGAATTTTAATTGTAGACGATGCAGCATTTATGAGAATGATGATCAAAGATATTTTAGTGAAGAACGGTTTTGACGTTGTAGCTGAAGCTTCAGACGGAGCGCAGGCAGTCGAAAAATTCAAAGAGCATTCCCCCGACCTTGTGACAATGGATATTACAATGCCTGAAATGGACGGGATTACAGCTTTAAAGGAAATTAAACAAATCGATCCGCAGGCGAAAATCATCATGTGTTCGGCTATGGGCCAGCAGTCAATGGTTATTGACGCGATTCAAGCTGGCGCAAAAGACTTTATCGTGAAACCGTTCCAAGCGGACCGCGTGCTTGAAGCTATTAATAAAACATTAAGCTAAAGGGTGTACGACTGTTGAAAAAGAGTCATGGTTTACTAGCTTTGATTTGTTGTTTCGTTTTACTCAATGTACATCCGTTCCCTGCTTTTGCGGCGGAGTCTGACAATTCCACCGTCAACGAATGGTTTGACAAACAATCAACAAACAAAACAGAGAAAAAAAGCGATACATCGAAACAAACGGCTGATCAAGAGATAGGGGATGCTTCTGCATCTTCTGTCTCCGCTTTTGATTTTGTAAAGATGATTGGGGCGTTATTATTCGTCATTCTGCTGATCTATGGATTTGTCAAACTGATGAATAGAAGAAACCGTCTGCTGAAGCCGTTTCAATATGTAGAAAATATCGGCGGAACGTCAGTCGGCCAAAACCGTTCCGTGCAGCTGATTAAAGTGGGAAACAGCGTTCTCGTAGTCGGTGTGGGCGAAACGATACAGCTTTTAAAAGAAATTGAAGATGAAAAAGAGCGCGAGGCGATTCTGAGCCAATACGAAGAGTCGATGTCTTCAAAAGTGGAATGGACCAAGCTCGTAAATCCGCGTAAGGATGGAGAAAAAAAGCCGCAAACGATGCTTCCGTCGTTTTCAAAAGCGCTGAAAGAACAGCTGAACGAGCTGAAACAAAGCCGTTCTGAAGGAAAGAAGAAAGGCCCTTATCATCATGAATGAATTTATTAATCTTTTTAATTCAAGCAGTCCGACCGAAGTCAGCTCCACTGTTAAATTACTGCTGCTTTTGACTGTCTTTTCAGTAGCGCCGGGGATTCTGATTTTGATGACCTGCTTTACGAGAATCGTCATCGTCCTGTCTTTTGTAAGAACCTCACTGGCGACGCAGAACATGCCTCCCAACCAGGTTTTAATCGGCCTTGCGCTGTTTTTGACGTTTTTTATTATGGCGCCGACTTTTTCAGAGATTAATAAGGAAGCCTTAACGCCGCTGATGGACAATAAAATCAGTCTCGATGAAGCATATACAAAAGCCGAGAAGCCGATTAAAGAGTATATGAGCAAGCATACAAGGCAGAAGGATCTGGCGCTGTTTATGAACTATGCCAAAATGAAAAAACCTGAATCGATTCAGGATATTCCTTTGACGACGATGGTGCCCGCTTATGCGATATCAGAACTCAAAACCGCTTTTCAAATGGGCTTTATGATTTTTATTCCGTTTTTAATTATCGATATGGTCGTGGCGAGCGTCTTAATGTCAATGGGAATGATGATGCTACCGCCGGTTATGATCTCTCTGCCCTTTAAAATATTGCTTTTCGTTTTGGTCGATGGATGGTATTTAATCGTGAAATCTTTGCTTGACAGCTTTTAGGGTAGGTGCTAATTGTGAGTTCAGAATTTGTAATTTCCATGGCGGAAAAAGCCGTATATGTAACACTAATGATCAGCGGGCCGCTGCTTGCGATCGCGCTGATTGTCGGTTTGCTCGTCAGTATCTTTCAAGCGACAACTCAAATCCAGGAACAGACGCTTGCGTTCATTCCGAAAATCGTGGCAGTGATGCTTGGACTGATCTTTTTCGGTCCTTGGATGCTGTCGACGATTCTTTCGTTCACAACTGATCTGTTTTCTCATCTGAACCGATTTGCAGGGTAGAATCAAATGAATTCCATCATTGATTTATTTCCCGCTTTTTTATTGGTCTTTATCAGAATCTCTGCTTTTTTTGTAACGGTGCCGGTGTTCGGACATCGGAATCTGCCGGCGGTTCACCGAATCGGCTTTGCTTTTTTTCTTTCGGTGATCTGCTTCAGCACGCTGAAACATGCGCCGGAAATAGAAATAGGGGAACAGTATATGCTGCTTGTCATAAAAGAGGCCGTTGTGGGCTTGAGCCTCGGGCTGATCGCTTTCATGATGATGACAGCCATTCAGATAGCAGGTTCCTTTATTGATTTTCAGATGGGCTTTTCCATCGCCAATGTCATTGATCCGCAATCAGGAACGCAAAGCCCGCTGATCGGACAATTCGTTTATACGCTGGCGCTGTTATTTATGCTCAGCGTAAACGCCCATTATCTTTTATTGGACGGGATTTATTACAGCTTTCAGTATATCCCGCTTGATCAGGCATTTCCGTCGTTTGGAAATGATCACTTTGGACTTTTTATCGCAAAAAGCTTCAATGCCATGTTTATTATCGCTTTTCAAATGTCTGCGCCGGTTGTGGCCAGTCTGTTTTTAGTTGATTTGGCGCTCGGTATCGTGGCGAGAACGGTGCCGCAGCTGAATGTTTTCGTTGTCGGGCTTCCTCTGAAAATAGCCGTGAGCTTTATTATGCTGATCGTTTGTATGGCGGTGATGTTTGTCGTTGTCCGCAACATCTTCAGCCTTACCGTTGAAACCATGCGGAATCTATTGGCATTGGTCGGTGTGACATGATGAGGCTCAGACTGAATCTGCAATTCTTTGCCGGTGAAAAAACGGAGAAAGCCACGCCGAAAAAACGGAAGGATACAAGAAAGAAAGGACAGGTCGCGAAAAGTACGGATGTGAATACAGCCGTTTCTTTACTGATTATCTTTCTTTCGCTGATCGCGCTCGGTCCTTATATGCGGGACAGGCTGCTGTCCTTTATTAAAACGTTTTATACGAAATCGATATCTTTACATCTGTCAGCATCTGCCGTGCATGAACTGTTCGTGGATACGGTGAAAGATATCAGCCTCATTCTCGCGCCGATTATGCTGGTCGCGCTTGTGGCAGGTGTCGTGAGCAATTACATGCAGGTGGGTTTTCTGTTTTCTGCGGAAGTCCTCAAGCCTGACTTGAATAAGCTCAGCCCGCTGAAAGGATTTAAGCGGATTTACAGCATGAGGGCCATTGTTGAACTGGTCAAATCCATTTTGAAGATTACTGTGGTCGGTTTTGCCGCCTTTATGGTGCTCTGGCTGCATTATGGCGATATTCTCCGCCTTCCGCTTTTAACGCCTGCGGAAGTGCTCACTTTCGTTTCCAAGCTCACTCTTTGGATGGGGCTTGCGGGATCAGGGGCTTTAATGCTGCTGGCCGGGCTTGATTACTTATATCAGCGTTTTGATTATGAGAAAAATATCAGAATGTCAAAGCAGGATATAAAAGATGAATACAAAAAATCGGAGGGTGATCCGATAATCAAGTCCAAAATTAAGCAGAAGCAGCGGGAAATGGCGATGAGGCGGATGATGCAGGAAGTGCCGAAAGCGGATGTCATCATTACCAACCCGACCCATTATGCGATAGCTTTAAAATATGATGAAAAGAAAATGGACGCCCCTTACATTGTTGCCAAAGGGGTGGACCATCTCGCATTAAAAATCAGGCAGATCGCCAAAGAACACGATGTCATGACGATTGAAAACAGGCCGCTCGCGCGTGCGTTATATGATCAGGTTGACATTGACCAGGCCGTGCCGGAAGAGTTTTTCAAAGTCATTGCGGAAATTTTGGCTTATGTATATAAAACGAAACAAAAAGTATAGTGAATTTCAGATTCAAAAGGAGAGAAAAACAGCATGTCAACAAGAGATTTATCGGTTTTAATAAGTGTTGTCCTCATTGTGGCAATGCTGGTGATTCCATTCCCTCCATGGTTGTTAAGTATTTTGATCATCATTAATATCTCTCTTGCGTTGATCGTGCTTCTCACCACAATGAATATGCAAGAACCGCTGCAATTCTCGATATTCCCGTCATTGCTGCTGTTATTGACGCTGTTTCGGCTTTCGCTCAATGTGTCGACGACACGTTCGATTCTTTCTCACGGAGAAGGGGGAAAGGTTGTTGAGACATTCGGGAATTTCGTTGTCGGCGGAAATGTGCTGGTAGGGCTTGTTGTCTTCATTATCTTGATTATTATTCAGTTTATCGTCATTACAAAAGGCGCCGAGCGGGTATCGGAAGTGGCGGCGAGATTTACGCTCGATGCGATGCCCGGAAAGCAAATGAGTATTGACGCGGATTTAAATGCCGGCATGATTACGGAGCAGGATGCAAAGCACAGACGTGAAAAAGTCGCCCGGGAAGCGGATTTTTACGGCGCCATGGACGGTGCGAGCAAATTCGTCAAAGGGGATGCCATCGCGGGTATCATCATCGTGATGATCAATATTATTTTCGGAATCGTAATCGGCATGCTGCAGCAGGGGATGAGCATACAAGAAGCTGCGTCTCACTTTACAATGCTGACGGTCGGTGACGGTATCGTTTCTCAAATGCCGGCCTTACTCATTTCAACGGCTACGGGGATTGTCGTGACGAGAGCGGCATCTGAAGGAAACCTCGGTCATGATATTACAGGCCAGCTGTTTGCTTATCCGAAGCTCTTGTATGTAGCCGCGGGAACTGTACTCTTGCTCGGTCTTCTTACACCGATCGGCATTCTGCTGACGGGGCCGATCGCCGGTCTGCTTGCATTCGGCGCTTACATGCTGTCCAAAGCGGATAAGCCGAGCGAAGAAGAGGAAGAAATTCTTGAAGAAGAGGCTCAGGCGGATGAACTGAAAAGCCCGGAAAGCGTTGTGCAGCTTTTACATATTGATCCGATTGAATTTGAGTTCGGATACGGACTCGTGCCGCTTGCAGACGCGGGGCAGGGCGGTGATCTTCTTGACCGCATCGTCATGATCAGACGTCAGCTTGCGCTTGAATTGGGACTTGTTATTCCGGTTGTGCGCATCAGAGATAACATCGCGCTCCAGCCGAATGAATACAGATTGAAAATTAAAGGCAATGAAGTCGCTAAAGGAGAGCTCCTGCTGGATCATTACTTAGCGATGTCACCGACGCCTGAAGATGACGTCATTGAAGGAATTGAAACGATAGAGCCGTCGTTCGGACTTCCCGCAAAATGGATCAGCGAAGCTGCAAAAGATGAAGCGGACATGCTGGGGTATACAGTTGTTGATCCGGCGTCAGTCGTATCTACGCATATTACAGAAAAAATTAAGCAGCATGCCCATGAACTGGTCGGCAGACAGGAAACCAAGCAGCTGATCGATCATCTGAAGGAAAATTATCCTGTGCTTGTTGAGGAAGTCACGCCAAACCCTCTTTCTGTCGGCGATATTCAAAAGGTGCTTGCCAAATTGCTGAGAGAAAAAGTTTCAATCAGAAACTTGGTGACCATTTTTGAAACTCTTGCCGATTACGGAAGATTAACGACAGATTCAGACCTTTTGACAGAATACGCGAGACAGTCGCTTGCCAAACAAATCACGGCACAATATGCGAGAGAGCATGAAACGCTGAAGGTCATCACATGCTCAGGCCGGGTGGAAAAAGCGATTGCAGACGGGGTACAGCAGACTGAACAGGGCAATTACCTGTCACTCGACCCTGAGGTTTCAGACAGCATCATCCGTTCTGTCGCTAAAGAGGCCGAGCAGCTTTCCATCCGCCAGGAGTCGGCGATTCTTCTTTGTTCGCCTGCTGTCAGAATGTATGTAAAACAGCTGTTAGAACGGTATTTCCCTGATCTTCCGGTTCTTTCTTATAATGAGCTGGAAGCAAATGTTGAAGTACAGAGCATTGGAGTGGTGGATATTTAATGAAAATAAAAAAATTTACAGCCGCTTCAATGCAGGATGCCGCGAAGCAAATCAAAAAGGAACTCGGCAATGATGCCGTTATTTTACATTCCAAACAAGTAAAGAAACGAAAATGGCTGGGGCTGCGGTCGCAGCAGGCCGTCGAAGTGATAGCGGTTTTAGATCGTGACGTCAGGGAAGCGAGAAAAACGCCGCCGGCTGCCGCTGAAGAAATGAAAAAGACGAAAACGGCGGAGAAAGCTGAGCCTGTTCAGCCGCCGCGCCTTCCGGATCAAAGTATTTCCGGCGAACTGGCGCATTTTAAAGAAGTGTTCCCTGAACCATTAAAAAAAGCCGAGAGACTATTGAAGCAAGCCGGGCTTCCTGATCATACGCAAAACGCCGTACTCAGTGAATTGCTCCGTTCTTCAATTGTTTCCGGAGATTTAACTGAAGATAATGTCAGCTCCAAACTGCAGGATTTGTTAGTGAAAAAACTCCCTTCGGCAGACAGGTGGCAGGAAGGGATTCAATCAAAATACGTCGTGCTTTTCGGTTCAACCGGGGCCGGCAAAACGACTACACTTGCGAAACTCGCGGCCTCATCAATGCTGACAGAGCATAAAAAAATTGCCTTTATGACGACGGATACTTACCGGATTGCCGCAGTCGAGCAGCTGAAGACATATGCGGAGCTGCTTCAGGCTCCTCTTGAAGTATGCTATTCAAAGGAAGAATGTCTGAAGGCACTGGAAAAATTCGCTGAATATGACCATGTTTTCATTGATACAGCCGGTAGAAACTTTAAAGAAGAGCAGTATATTACGGAATTACAAGAGATGATTCCGTTTGAATCAGGCTTACAATCCTTTCTCGTATTATCGGCATCTGCAAAATATGACGATATGAAACAGGTGCTGAAACAGTTTTCAGGTGTGCCGGTCAATCAATTCATTTTCACGAAAACGGATGAAACCGCCTCACTCGGCTCCGTGTTTCAAGTGCTGTCGGAATCAAGAATCGGCGCCGCCTATTTGACAAATGGACAGGATGTGCCTGAAGACATCCTATCGGCTTCACCAAAAGAGTTTGTAAGGATGCTTTTGACATGAAACCCGATCAGGCAGAGTCATTAAGAAGGAAAATGAGAGAGCGGCAAATGATCAAGCCGGAGCTTTATGAGAAAAAAGCGAAGACATTAGCCGTCATCAGCGGTAAAGGCGGCGTCGGAAAATCTAATTTAACATTAAACATGGCAGTTGCCCTGCAGGAAAAAGGAAAAAAAGCACTCATCATTGATCTTGACATCGGAATGGGCAACATTGATGTGCTGATCGGCGCTGCTTCTTCCCGCACCATTATTGATGTGATGGAGAATCGGCACGCGTTGGCTCAATCACTTTCCTCCGGTCCGAAAGGCCTTCGCTACATATCCGGAGGAACGGGGCTTGAGGCGATCTATCAAGCAGATGGAGAGAAGTGGTCGGCTTTTATGAATGGTCTTTCCGCTGTATTAGGCGATTTTGATTACGTTCTGTTTGATATGGGAGCGGGACTTTCAAAAGAACAGCTGCCGTTTATTTTATCGGCGGAAGACATTCTCGCCGTGACAACGCCTGAGCCGACGGCCATTATGGATGCCTACAGCGCGATCAAACATCTCTTGCTCGCGGATGAACGGCTGACCGTAAACATTGCCGTCAATCGCGCCCGCGCCCAAAAACAGGCGCTGGACACGTACAACCGCCTTTCTCATGCGATTCACACGTTTTTAGGCGCGGAGGTGCGTTTCGCCGGCTCCATACCCGATGACCCGTTAGTAAGTCAAGCCGTCATTGACCAGGTGCCTTTTTTAATAAAAAGTCCTCAAGCAAAAGCCAGCAGGTCCGTCCGTCTTCTGACGGATGTCTTGTTTCAAACGGAAGAAAACAAACCAAGAGAAGAGAAACCGGCATTTATTGAGAGATTATCTTCTTTTTTATTGAGGAGGACTTTACAGTGATTCGTGTGCTTGTCGTTGATGACTCAGCTTTTATGAGAAAGATGATTACCGATTTTCTGGCTGCGGAAGTGCAGATAGAAGTCATCGGGACAGCCAGAAACGGGGAAGAGGCGCTGAAGAAAATAGAGCTTCTCAAACCGGATGTTGTCACGCTTGATATTGAAATGCCGGTCATGAACGGAACGGATACATTGCGGAAGATCATCAGCATATATAAACTTCCCGTCATCATGGTATCGAGCCAGACACAGCAAGGGAAGGACCGAACGATCAACTGCCTGGAAATGGGCGCTTTTGATTTTATCACCAAGCCTTCCGGAGCGATTTCACTTGATCTTTATAAAATTAAAGAGCAGCTGATTGAGAGGGTGATTGCAGCCGGGCTGTCCCGCGCACAAAAACCTGAGGCGGCAGTGAAAGAGTCTTCTATCCCGGAACGTCCGGCTTTGGCGGGATTTGAAAGACCGAAAGCAAAATCCGCCAAGCAGGCCGTATTCATCGCGACCTCTACAGGCGGACCGCGGGCTCTGCAAAAGGTGATTCCGAAACTGCCGAAGGATTTAAAGGCGCCTGTATTTGTCGTTCAGCACATGCCTGAAGGCTTCACCGCTTCACTTGCAGACAGACTCAACCATTTGTCAGATATTCAGGTCAAAGAAGCGGAAAACGGTGAAGAAGCGAAAGACGGATGGGTGTACATCGCGCCCGGCGGAAAAAATATGACGGTTGCAGAGGAAGGCGGAAGGCTCCGCATCATTCTTGACGTTCATGATACGGAAAGCCGGCATAAACCCTCGGCCGATTATTTGTTTCGGTCGGCAAGCCGCTTATCCGATTACGAAAAGGTAGCCGTCATTATGACCGGCATGGGCAGCGACGGAACCGAGGGCGTAAAAGAAATGCTCAGAACAGGCGGCGTTAAAACGATTGCGGAATCGGACGAATCCTGTGTTGTGTTCGGAATGCCGAAGTCAGCGATAAAGGCGGGCCTCATTCATGAGATTAAACATGTGGAAGATATCGCGGCATCCATCACCGGATGTGTGAAAAAAGAGAGGGTGTGAATCAATTGGATATGAATCAATATTTAGATGTCTTTATTGATGAAAGTAAAGAGCACTTACAGACATGTAACGAAAAGCTGCTGCTGTTGGAAAAAGATCCGGCAGACCTTCAGCTTGTGCATGACATCTTCAGAGCTGCCCATACGCTGAAAGGCATGAGCGCAACGATGGGATATACAGATCTGGCGCATTTAACCCACCTGATGGAAAATGTGCTGGACGCCATCCGCAACGGAGAAATGCCCGTTACATCAGATTGGCTGGATGTGCTGTTTGAAGCGCTTGATCATCTTGAAGAGATGGTGCAGTCCATTATTGACGGAGGAGACGGCAAACGTGATATTTCTGAAGTGAGTGCGAAGCTCGACGTAAATGCGGTGCATGAGACTGCGGCTTCAGCCGAAACAGCAGAACCGCCGGCTTCAAAACAACAGGCTTCAACTGAATGGAATTATGATGAGTTCGAACGGACTGTTATTGAAGAGGCGGAAGAGCAAGGATTCAGCCGCTATGAAATAACGGTTTCCCTGAATGAAAGCTGCATGCTCAAAGCCGTGCGCGTGTACATGATATTTGAAAAGCTGAATGAAGCCGGGGAAGTCGCAAAAACAATACCCGCCGCGGAAGTGCTTGAGACGGAAGATTTCGGAACGGATTTTCAGGTGTGTTTCTTGACAAAGCAGCCTGCTGAAGAAATTAAAGAACTCATCAGCGGCATTTCAGAAGTGGAGAATGTCGAAATTTCTGCCGGTGCGCCGTTAAAAACGGCCGAAAAACCGCAAGCGGCTGAACCGGTGAAGGAAGCTCCGGTTAAAAAGGCTGAGAAACAGCCTAAGCCGCAAGCGAAAACGGAAGAACAGCCGAAGCATCACAGCGGCTCGAAAACGATTCGCGTCAACATTGAAAGACTGGATTCTTCAATGAACCTTTTTGAAGAACTTGTCATTGACCGCGGACGTCTTGAGCAGATCGCCAAAGAGCTTGACCACAATGAGCTGACTGAAACTGTTGAACGCCTGACCAGAATCTCGGGCGACCTTCAGTCTATTATTCTTAATATGCGGATGGTGCCGGTAGAAACCGTCTTTAACCGTTTCCCGAGAATGATCCGCCAGCTTCAAAAGGAATTAAACAAGAAAATCGAATTGTCCATCATCGGAGCTGAAACGGAGCTGGACCGCACGGTGATTGATGAAATCGGCGATCCGCTTGTCCATTTAATCAGAAACAGCATCGATCACGGCATTGAATCGCCTGAAGTGCGGGTGAATAAAGGAAAACCGGAATCAGGTCATGTCGTGCTTAAGGCATATCACAGCGGCAACCACGTCTTTATTGAGGTTGAAGATGACGGGGCCGGCCTGAACAGAAAGAAAATTCTTGAAAAAGCGCTCGAGCGGAGTGTAATCACCGAACGTGATGCTGAAACGCTTGAAGATAATGAGATTTACGAGCTTATTTTTGCTCCGGGCTTCTCGACTGCCGATCAAATTTCTGACATTTCAGGGCGGGGCGTCGGCCTGGATGTCGTAAAAAATAAACTCGAATCACTCGGCGGCTCTGTCAGTGTCAAATCCGCGGAAGGTCAAGGTTCTCTTTTCAGTATCCAGCTTCCGCTGACACTTTCAATTATATCCGTTCTTCTCATTAAACTGGAAGAAGAGACGTTTGCGATACCGATTTCTTCTATTATAGAGACGGCTGTTATTGATAAGAAAGATATCCTGCAGACGCATGACAGAGAAGTGATTGATTTCAGAGGCCAAATCGTTCCGATCGTCTATCTGAAAAAAGAATTCGGCATTACGGATTCAAAACAGGATGCCGATCAGTTCCATGTAATCGTCGTGAAAAAGGGCGATAAATCCACTGCTTTTGTCGTGGACTCTTTTATCGGACAGCAGGAAGTCGTACTGAAATCACTCGGCGACTATTTGACGAACGTCTTTGCGATTTCCGGCGCTACGATTCTCGGAAACGGAGAAGTGGCGCTGATTATTGATTGCAATGCGCTGATCTACTAAAACGACACGAGGAGGTGCCCGAATGACTGCTGAAATCAAGACAGGTGAAAAAATGATTGTGTTTATGATAAACGGGAAAGAATACGCTATCTCAGTTTCCCAGGTGAAATCAATTGAAAAGTGGCAAAAACCGACGAGGGTCCCGGGTGTGGAATCTTATATCCGCGGCGTTATCAATCTGCGCGGAGTGATTACCCCGGTTCTTGATTTAAGAAAACGTCTGAATCAGCCTGAACAGGACATCACAGAAGAGACTCGGATTATCATCATTTCTTATCGTGACGCCGATGTCGGATGGGTCGTGGATGAGGCCAATGACGTCATCACCGTACATGAAAATGAAATCGAATCCGCGCCTGAAAGCCAGACAAAGGAAACGGATGTGTGGATTAAACAGATCGTCAAGCAAGATAACAGGCTCCTCAATATTATCGATGCGCATGCGGTGCTGGATAAAGGTGCTTCGGCATCTGCGTCCGGAGAGCCTAATGCTTAAAGGGGAAAAGACAACATGAGTAAGTTTGAAGCGATCAAAGAAGAGCAGATGGATATTTTGCGGGAAGTCGGAAATATCGGGGCGGGTCACTCGGCTTCTGCAATGGCTCAGCTGCTGAACAGAAAGATAGACATGGAAGTGCCGTTTGCGACTTTATTGACATTTGATGAGCTCGCTGATTTTTTCGGCGGGGCTGAAACGCCGGTCGCCAGTATCTTTTTAAGAATGGAAGGCGACATGACCGGCTCTATCTTTCTCATCATGCCTTTTCATCAGGCGGAACAGTTTATCAGAGAGCTGATCGGAAATCCGGATTTTGATATTGACCAGTTGGGCGAAGATCATTTGAGTTCTTCTGCTTTACATGAGTTCGGCAATATTTTAGCAGGTTCCTATTTAACGGCATTGGCTGATTTGACAAAGCTTGAGATTTACCCGAGCGTGCCGGAAATCTCACTTGATATGTTCGGCGCGGTTATCAGTGAAGGGCTGATGGAACTCAGCCAAGTCGGAGAGCATGCCATTGTCGTGGATACTTCTATTTTTGACCAGGGCAGCCGGCAGGAGCTCAAAGCCCACATGTTTATGCTCCCGGACTATGATTCTTTTGAAAAGCTCTTCGTCTCATTGGGTGCGGCTTTATGAGCCGTGCGGAAGCCGCAGTCGTTAAAGTGGGGATTGCGGATGTTCAAGTCGCGCGTTACCCGGATAAAATCCGGACCTCGGGACTCGGTTCATGCGTAGGGCTGGTTTTATACGATAAAGACAAACAAACGGCAGGACTCGTTCACGTCATGCTGCCGGACTCCGGTTTATCAAAAACGGCGGAGCTCAACCGTGCAAAATACGCGGACACCGCCGTTAAGATGACGATTGATATGCTTTTGAAAGCCGGCTGCCGCAAGTTTGCCCTGAAGGCAAAACTCGCCGGGGGAGCGGAGATGTTTAAGTTTAAAATGACGAACGACCTGATGAAAATCGGTCCGAGGAATGTAGCGGCCATCAAAGAGCAGCTTTCATTGTATAACATTCCGGTCATCAGTGAAGATACGGGCGGCTCAAGCGGCCGGACGATTGAATTTGAGCCAAAGTCCTGCATGCTGCACATTCGAACTGTTAAACAAGGTGAAACAACGATTTAATAAAGGTATGAGGTAGGGGGATAACAATGCAATCCTTGAATTATGAAGATCAGGTGCTTTGGTCGCGCTGGAAAGAGTGGAAAGATCCTAAAGCCGGTGATGATTTAATGCGCCGTTACATGCCGCTGGTCACATATCATGTCGGCAGAATTTCCGTCGGACTGCCGAAATCGGTGCATAAAGACGATCTAATGAGCCTTGGTATGCTTGGTTTATATGATGCCCTGGAAAAATTTGACCCCGGCCGGGATTTAAAATTTGATACCTATGCCTCGTTTAGAATTCGCGGTGCAATCATCGACGGGCTGCGTAAAGAAGATTGGCTGCCCAGAACTTCACGGGAGAAGACAAAAAAAGTCGAAGCGGCGATCGAAAAACTTGAACAGCGCTACCTTCGGAATGTGACGCTTTCAGAGATCGCAGAAGAGCTGGGGATGACGGAGCAGGACGTAGTATCAACGATGAATGAAGGGTTTTTTGCCAATCTCTTATCAATTGATGAAAAGCTTCACGACCAGGATGACGGTGAGAATATTCAAGTGATGATCAGAGATGACAAAAATGTGCCGCCGGAAGAAAAAATCATGAAGGACGAGCTGATCGCTCAGCTTGCGGGCAAAATTCACGAGCTCTCTGAAAAAGAGCAGCTTGTCGTCAGTTTATTCTATAAAGAAGAACTGACTTTGACCGAGATCGGACAAGTCCTGAACCTTTCGACGTCGCGGATTTCACAGATTCATTCAAAGGCGCTGTTTAAATTAAAGCATCTGCTTGAAAAAGTAATTCAATAATGAACTCATGGTTAGCGAGTGAAAAACATGTCAACACTATTATGGCTTTTAAGCTTTGTGCTTCACGGCGTACTGCTTTATGCCGTCATTATTCTGTACACGAGGTTTTCAGCCCTCAAGGAGACGGAGCGCCAGCAGAAGAAGATTCTTGAAGAGACGGAAAACACCCTTGCAGCGTTTCTGCTTGAGCTGAAAGAAGAAAATGAAAGACTCGAAGACGCAAAAAGCCGGAATGATCAAGCGCCTGACGCAGAAGACGCCGAACCCCGGCCGGAACCGAAAAAAGAGCCTGATATTCCTGACCACATGGAAAAGCTCATCAGTGCAACGGAACGGGCTGAAAGTGATGAAAACAACGGCGCGCATTCGTTTGAAGAACGTGTTTCAGAATTATATGAACAAGGGCTCACCCCCGCGGAAATCGCCAAACGGATGCAGAGCGGAAAGACAGAAATCGAGCTGTTTTTAAAATTTCGCGGCAAAGCTGTAAAGGATTCTTGATTGTCGCATAAAGCTGTGTTATATTATGTCTTGGTGTTAAATACACACGCTTAACGATTTATGCAGAGGGTGCTGCAAACGGCAGTTCTGCACAAAAATGACCTAAGCGGAGGAAAAAAACCATTTTATTAGGAGGAAATCACATGTCAGTTATTTCTATGAAACAATTGCTTGAAGCTGGTGTTCACTTCGGCCACCAAACACGCCGCTGGAACCCAAAAATGAAGCGTTACATTTTCACGGAGCGTAACGGAATCTACATCATTGACCTTCAAAAAACAGTGAAAAAAGTAGAGGAAGCTTACAACTTCACGAAAAACCTTGCTGCTGAAGGCGGAAAAATCCTTTTCGTCGGCACAAAAAAACAAGCCCAGGATTCTGTTAAAGAAGAAGCTGTACGCTCTGGCATGTACTATGTCAACCAACGCTGGTTGGGCGGTACACTGACAAACTTCGAAACAATCCAAAAACGCATTAAGCGTCTGAAAGACATCGAGAAAATGCAAGAAAACGGTACATTTGAAGTACTTCCGAAAAAAGAAGTTGTTCAATTGAAAAAAGAATTAGAGCGTCTTGAAAAATTCCTCGGCGGAATTAAAGACATGAAGGATCTTCCTGATGCATTATTCATCATCGATCCTCGCAAAGAGCGCATCGCTGTTGCGGAAGCTCGCAAATTGAACATTCCTATCATCGGAATCGTAGATACAAACTGTGATCCTGATGAAATTGATGTCGTAATCCCTGCAAACGATGACGCAATCCGCGCTGTCAAACTTCTTACTTCTAAAATGGCAGATGCTATCTTAGAAGCGAAGCAAGGCGAAGAAGAAGCGGAAGCTGCTGAAGAGACTGCACCTGAAACAGAAACGACAACTGCGTAACCTAATCAAAAGGTGATAAGAGGGACTGCCTTTTATCACCTTTTTTCAAGAAAAATGTATCTATACATATCTTGTTTACACATATAAGGAGGAATTCAAATGGCTATTACTGCACAGCAGGTAAAAGAACTGCGTCAAAAAACAGGCGCTGGTATGATGGACTGTAAAAAAGCATTGACTGAAACTGACGGAGATATGGACAAAGCAATCGACCTTCTGAGAGAAAAAGGAATTGCGAAAGCAGCTAAAAAAGCTGACCGTATCGCTGCTGAAGGTTCTACTCTTATTAAAACTGACGGCAACAAAGGCGTTATCTTAGAAGTAAACTCTGAAACTGATTTCGTTGCGAAAAACGAAGGCTTCAAAGAGCTTCTGAACACGCTTGCTGACCACCTTCTTGCAAACGCTCCTGCTGATCTTGAAGAAGCAATGGGTCAAAAGATGGAAAACGGTTCTACTGTTGAAGAATACATCACAAGCAACGTTGCTAAAATCGGAGAGAAAATCACTCTTCGCCGTTTTGCTGTTATTACAAAAGAAGACAGCGAAGCGTTCGGTGCTTACCTTCACATGGGAGGCCGCATCGGCGTATTATCCGTTCTTAGCGGAACAACTGACGAAGATCTTGCAAAAGACATCGCGATGCATGTTGCAGCGGTAAATCCTCGTTACATTTCCCGCGACCAAGTGTCTGAAGAAGAAGCGAACCATGAGCGTCAGATTCTGACTCAGCAAGCTCTTCAAGAAGGCAAACCGGAAAACATCGTAGCTAAAATGGTTGAAGGCCGTCTGAACAAATTCTTCGAAGAAATTTGCTTATTAGACCAAGCTTTCGTTAAAAACCCAGACGAAAAAGTGAAACAAGTTGTGGCTGCGAAAAACGCATCTGTTAAAACTTACGTCCGCTACGAAGTTGGAGAAGGTATTGAAAAACGCCAAGAAAACTTTGCTGAAGAAGTTATGAACCAAGTGAAAAAATAATGGCGGAAAGCCTTGGCGAATCTTTCGCGGCTTTTCAGGCAGTATAGGGGACACTACTTGTGTTCCCTATTTTTAAAACTATATTTACAAACCTTTTTTTCTCTTGCATAATAGGAAACGGCAATGTTTACACTTGGAGGTTATTATGGAAAAACCAAAATACAATCGTATCGTTTTAAAGCTTAGCGGAGAAGCATTGGCAGGAGAGCAGGGAAACGGCATTAATCCGACTGTCATCCAATCCATCGCTAAACAGGTAAAAGAAATCGCTGAGCTTGACGTCGAAGTGGCCGTAGTCGTAGGCGGCGGCAACTTATGGCGCGGAAAAACGGGCAGTGACTTAGGAATGGACCGTGCGACGGCCGATTATATGGGCATGCTTGCTACTGTCATGAACTCACTTGCCCTGCAGGACAGCCTGGAAACGCTCGGAATTCAGTCCAGAGTGCAGACATCAATTGAAATGCGTCAGGTCGCTGAGCCTTACATCAGAAGAAAAGCCATCCGCCACCTGGAGAAAAAACGCGTTGTTATTTTTGCCGCGGGAACAGGAAACCCTTATTTCTCTACGGACACAACCGCAGCGCTGCGTGCCGCTGAAATCGAAGCGGACGTGATCTTAATGGCGAAAAATAATGTCGACGGTGTGTATAATGCTGATCCGAGAAAAGATGAGTCAGCCGTTAAATACGAAAAATTATCTTATCTCGATGTGTTAAAAGACGGGCTGGAAGTCATGGATTCTACGGCTTCTTCACTATGTATGGATAATGATATTCCGCTGATCGTCTTTTCTATTATGGAAGAAGGAAATATTAAGCGTGCCGTAATCGGCGAATCAATCGGAACGATCGTAAGGGGGAAATAACGTTGTCAAACGAAGTATTAACACAAACAAAAGAACGCATGGAAAAAGCGGTTGCCGCTTATTCACGTGAATTGGCGTCAGTCCGCGCAGGACGTGCCAACCCATCTCTATTGGATAAAGTGACAGTAGAATACTACGGTGCCCAAACACCTTTAAACCAGCTGTCTTCCATCAATGTGCCTGAGGCGCGTATGCTTGTTGTCACACCGTATGACAAAACGGCAATCGGCGATATTGAAAAAGCGATTTTGAAAGCTGATCTTGGCGTAACGCCGACAAGTGACGGCACAATTATCCGCATCGCGATCCCGGCTCTGACGGAAGAAAGACGTAAAGAACTTGTCAAAGTCGTGAAAAAATACGCGGAAGAAGCGAAAGTAGCAGTCCGTAATGTCCGCCGTGACAGCAACGATGACCTCAAAAAACTTGAGAAAAACGGAGACATTACAGAAGACGAGCTTCGTGCTTCCAGTGAAGACGTTCAAAAGCTGACAGATGAATATGTGTCAAAAATTGACAGTGTCACGAAGGACAAAGAAAAAGAAATCATGGAAGTTTAATGAAAAACTATGTACAATAGATAATGTGAAAAGACCCTCTCATGTTTACAGGGGGTTTTTTTGTTAATACTGTTGATTACATTGATCATCAGCAACGCAACCTTTTTGGGTGACGGAGGAATCTCATGCTCAACATACTCAAAAATTGGAAGAATCAGCAGAATGCGGCTTCCAACTTAGAACGGTATACAAAAGAAGACATACTGAAGGGTGAAATTCCCGCACACATTGCCATTATTATGGACGGAAACGGACGCTGGGCGAAGAAGCGCTCACTCCCTCGGATTGCAGGACATCATGAAGGAATGAAAGTGGTAAAAAGGGTGACAAAGCTCGCAAGTCAGCTCGGCGTTAAAGTTCTGACTCTTTATGCGTTTTCAACGGAGAACTGGAAGCGCCCGAAGATGGAAGTCGACTTTTTGATGAAGCTTCCGGAAGAGTTCCTGAATACGTATCTTCCTGAATTAATAGAGGAAAATGTACAGGTGAAAATTATCGGAGATGAATCCGCGCTCCCTTCTCATACGTACAGGGCGATTGAGAAGGCCGTAAAAGATACAGAACAAAATGACGGGCTGATTCTCAATTTCGCTTTGAACTACGGCGGACGCACGGAAATCGTCAATGCGGCAAAAGCACTGGCTGAACAGGTGAAAAGCGGCACGCTGAATATCGAAGACATTGATGAAGCGCTCTTTTCCGGGCATTTAATGACAGAATCACTCCAGGACCCGGAGCTGCTCATCAGAACGAGCGGAGAAATCAGATTGAGCAACTTTATGCTTTGGCAGGTGGCTTACAGTGAATTTGTTTTTACAGATGTCCTGTGGCCCGATTTTAAAGAAGATCACTTTCTGCAGGCAGTGGGAGAATTTCAGCAGCGGGGCCGGAGGTTTGGCGGAATTTAGAGGATGGTGGAAATGAAACAAAGATTGTTAACAGGTGTTCTGGCAGCGGCATTATTTTTATTTTTGGTTATTTTCGGAGGATTGCCGTTCACCGTATTTGTTTACGTGATGGGAAGTATAGCGCTTTTTGAGCTTTTGCGGATGAAAAAGCTCAGATTTTTTTCTTTTCCGGGTCTGATCAGCCTCTTGTTGTTATGGCTGTATATGATGCCGGACAAGTATCATTTTTTCGATGCGAAAATGGAAGTAACGATTTTCGCCGTATTGATTCTGCTCAGCTATACGGTGCTCGTGAAAAACACCTTTACGTTTGACGAAGTCGGGTTTATCGTTCTCGCGACGGTATATATCGGACTGTGTTTTCATTATTTTATTGAAATCAGAAACATTGAAACAAACGGGCTTTTGTATATCTTTTATGCCTGCGTTGTCATATGGTCAACGGACTCAGGCGCATATTTCGTCGGAAAGTCGCTCGGGAAGCGGAAGCTGTGGCCCGAAATCAGTCCCAACAAAACGGTGGAAGGGTTTCTCGGCGGTATTGTCATCGCCCTTATTTTTACGGCTGTTTTTCAGCTGTTTGCGCACCTTCCGATTTCATACCCGGTTCTTTTGGTCATCACGCTTGTTTTGTCTGTGTTCGGACAGATCGGGGATTTGGTTGAATCAGCGCTTAAGCGACACTATGATGTGAAGGATTCGGGAAAAATCCTTCCCGGGCACGGCGGCATTTTAGATCGATTTGACAGCTTTTTGTTTGTCATGCCGTTCTTATACTTTCTGCTTGCGCTTTTTTCATGAGAAAGGCTAATATGAAAATAAGACCGATCTGGACGCATAGAATGGGAGTGGCATTTTGAAGAATATTTGTCTTTTAGGAGCAACAGGATCAATAGGGGAGCAGACGTTAGACGTATTGCGCATGCATCAAGATCAGTTCCGTCTCGTCTCGATGACTTTCGGTAAAAACGCCGAGAAAGCGATCCCGTTGATCAGAACGTTTCAGCCGAAATATGTAGCAGTCGGCGACATGGATACATATCAAAAAGTGAAAGAAGCGTCTTTTTCTCATGAATGTCAAATCGGCATCGGAGAAGAAGGCCTGATTGAAGCGGCAGTCATGGACGAAGTCGATATCGTGGTCAATGCGCTGCTTGGAAGCGTCGGTTTAATCCCGACTTTGAAAGCGATTGAACAGAAAAAAACAATTGCGCTTGCAAATAAGGAAACTCTCGTCACTGCCGGGCATATAGTGAAAGGACACGCAAAACGATACGGTGTTCCTCTTCTTCCGGTCGACAGCGAACATTCCGCTATTTTCCAGGCGCTGCAAGGCGAACAGAGCAAAAATATCGAGCGCCTGGTCATTACGGCATCCGGCGGCAGTTTCAGAGATAAAACGCGGCAGGAGCTTGAGTCTGTAACGATTGCCGACGCCCTTAACCACCCGAACTGGTCGATGGGCGCAAAAATTACGATTGACTCGGCTACAATGATGAATAAAGGACTTGAAGTCATTGAGGCGCATTGGCTGTTTGACATTCCGTATGAACAGATTGACGTTGTATTACATAAGGAGAGCATCATTCATTCGATGGTTGAATTTCACGACAGAAGCGTCATCGCCCAGCTCGGAAATCCGGACATGAGGGTGCCGATTCAATATGCGCTGACATATCCGGACCGGCTGCCTCTGCCTGAAACAAAAAGGCTTGAATTATGGGAGATCGGAAGCCTCCATTTTGCGAAAGCTGACTTTGAAAGGTTCCGCTGCTTACAATTTGCCTTTGAATCAGGTAAAATAGGGGGAACGATGCCGACGGTTTTAAATGCGGCCAACGAAGAAGCCGTTGCCGCTTTTCTTGCCGGACGGATTTCATTCTTATCGATTGAGGACCTGATTGAAAAAGCATTGGACCGCCACAGCGTAATTCAGGATCCGAGTCTTGCGGATATCCAAGAAGTGGACAAAGACACCCGGGGATACGTTAATTCAATACTCACATAAGGTGGTATGTTCGTGAATACAGTTATCGCGTTTATTATTATTTTCGGAACGCTCGTTTTTTTCCATGAGCTGGGGCATTTATTGCTCGCCCAAAGAGCGGGAATCCTTTGCCGTGAATTTGCGATCGGCTTCGGCCCTAAAATCTTTTCATTTAAAAAGAATGAAACCGTGTATACGATCAGACTCCTTCCGGTCGGCGGGTTCGTCCGCATGGCCGGTGAAGACCCGGAGATGATCGAAGTCAAACCCGGTTATACCGTCGGGCTTCTTTTTAATAAAGATGACGAAGTGGAAAAAGTCATCATTAATCAAAAGGAAAAATATCCCGACGCTTTAATTATCGAGGTGGAGACGGCTGATCTTGAGCACGAAATGAAGATTACCGGGTACGAGCAGGGGAAAGAAGATGAACTGGCGGGCTTTACTGTCAGTCAGACCTCCTTTTTTATCGTAGACGGAGAAGAAGTGCAGATTGCGCCTTACAATCGACAATTCGGGTCTAAACCCGTATGGAAGCGGATTAAGGCGATTGCTGCCGGTCCGATAATGAACTTCATCTTAGCGTATGTCATTCTCGTCATGCTTGGATTCATTCAAGGCGTGCCTTCGAATCAGCCTGAGCTCGGGAAGCTGACAGACAATGGACGCGCAGCGGCTGCCGGTTTAAAAGAAGGCGACTATATCCAGAGCATTAACGGGGAAAAAATGAGGTCATGGACAGACATCGTGACAGCGGTAAAAGAAAATCCCGGAAAAAAAATCGATGTCGCCGTCAAACGGGACGGCAAATCGTTTCATATCTCGGTTACACCTGAAGCTGTAAAAGATGAAAATAAAAAAACAATCGGCCGCTTCGGCTCTTATGCGCCGACTGAAAAAGGCGCGCTTGCAGCGATTGCCTATGGCGCGACATCTACCGTTGATGTCACAAAAGCGATCCTGACCAATCTGAGCAAACTTGTGACAGGCCAGTTTAAGCTTGATATGCTTTCGGGTCCTGTCGGCATTTATGATATGACGGATCAAGTTGCAAAAACCGGTATTATCAACCTATTCCAGTTTGCAGCGTTTTTAAGCATCAACCTGGGAATTGTCAACCTGCTGCCGATCCCGGCGCTTGACGGCGGGCGGCTGCTGTTTTTATTCATTGAAGCAATCCGCGGCAAGCCGATAAACCGTGACAAGGAAGCATTTGTCGTATTTATCGGCGTAGCTTTCTTAATGCTTCTTATGCTGGTTGTCACATGGAACGATATCCAGCGTTTATTCTTATAATTGACTAGTAAAAAATCAGAGGTGCGAAGACATGAGACAAAGTTTGACGCTTATTCCGACCCTGAGAGAAGTGCCGGCTGATGCTGAAGCAAAAAGCCATAAGCTTCTGCTGAGAGCGGGATTTATCAGACAAAATACGAGCGGGGTTTACAGTTACATGCCCCTGGCTTACAGGGTCATTCAAAACATTCAGAAGATCGTGCGTGAAGAAATGGAAAAAATCAACGCGGTGGAAATGCTGATGCCGGCCCTTCAGCAGGCTGAAACATGGCAGGAATCAGGCAGGTGGTATACGTACGGGCCTGAATTAATGCGTCTGAAAGACCGCCACGGCCGTGAATTTGCTTTAGGCGCGACACATGAAGAAGTCATTACTTCTCTCGTGCGCGATGAGGTGAAATCTTATAAGCGTCTGCCGCTCACTCTTTACCAGATCCAGTCTAAATTCAGAGATGAAAAACGCCCGCGTTTCGGGTTATTGCGCGGACGCGAATTCATCATGAAAGATGCGTATTCTTTCCATGCTTCTGAAGAAAGTCTGGAGGAAACATACCAAAACATGTACGGCGCATACAGCAGCATTTTCGCACGCTGTGAATTAAACGTCCGTCCCGTTATTGCCGACTCGGGCGCGATGGGCGGAAAAGACACGCATGAATTTATGGCTCTTTCTGAAATAGGGGAAGATACCATCGCTTATTCCGATGGATCCTCTTACGCAGCCAATACGGAAATGGCGGAAGTTGTCATGAACAGCGAGCCGTCAGATGAAACACCCGAGGCATTGGAGAAAATTGATACGCCGAATGTCAAAAGCATTGAAGAGCTCGCTTCGTTCTTGCAGATCGAGCCGAGCGCCTGCATCAAATCCATGCTGTTTAAAGCTGATGACCGATTTGTTCTCGTGTTAGTAAGAGGCGATCATGAGGTCAATGACGTGAAAGTGAAAAACCTTCTGAACGCGGAAGTGGTTGAGCTTGCGTCTCATGAAGAAGTAGCAGAGAAACTTGGCACGGAGCCGGGATTTGCGGGGCCGATCGGCGCTGCCGGCGACATTGAGATTTATGCCGACCAAGCCGTGAAAGTAATGGTAAACGCCGTTAGCGGCGCGAATGAAAAAGACCGTCATTACCGAAACGTAAACATCGAGCGTGACGCGTCTGTAAAAGCGTATGCCGATCTTCGAATCATTCAGGAAGGCGATCCGTCACCTGACGGAATAGGCACGATCCGTTTCGCTGAAGGGATTGAGGTCGGACAAGTCTTTAAACTCGGCACGCGTTACTCTGAAGCGATGAATGCGACATACCTTGATGAAAACGGGCGTGCGCAGCCGATGCTGATGGGATGTTACGGAATCGGCGTGTCCAGAACGCTTTCAGCCATCGCTGAACAGCATCACGACGAAAAAGGCTTGATCTGGCCGAAAAGCGTTGCTCCGTATGATCTTCATATTTTGGCGCTGAATATGAAAAACGAAGCGCAAAAAGAGCTTGCTGAACAGCTTTACGGCAAATTCCAGGCGGAAGGTTATGAGGTATTATACGATGACCGCGCTGAACGCGCAGGCGTGAAATTTGCTGATTCTGATCTGATCGGCCTTCCGATCCGCATCACTGTCGGAAAACGTGCCGACGAAGGCATCGTAGAAGTGAAAATCCGCAAAACCGGTGAATCTGCCGAAGTTTCAGTGGATGAGCTTTCTGAATTTATCAAGACGAAGTAATCACCATAACGAATCATACAAAATCATGTTAAAATAGAGAAAAAAGAAGGTACCTCATCACCTGCGGAGGTACCTTCACTTATGATGTTTTAAGGGAGGGATACTGTCTGAATGGAACAGTTATCAGTAAACAGAAGACAGTTTCAGATTCTTCTGCAGCAGCTTAATATGACAGATGATACCTTCATGACATACTTTGAAGACGGAGAGATTGATAAACTGACAATCCATAAAGCAGAAAAAGCCTGGCATTTCCAATTTCGCTTTAAGGCTCTTTTGCCGTATCAAATATATGATTCATTCATGATGAGGTTAACACAATCGTTTGCTCACATCGCCCGTGTCACATCGTCTGTTCAGGTCATTGATCCTACAGTGACAGAGGAGCTTGTACAGGATTATTGGACACGCTGTATTGAAGAGCTTGAAGGAACCTCGCCGCCGATGGTGGCTCTTTTGAATCAGCAGAAGCCGAAGCTCAAAGGAAACAAACTGATCGTGAAAACAAAAACAGATACAGAAGCATCTGCGCTCAAAAACAAATACTTCGCGCTGATTCAGCACAGCTATCGCCAATTCGGCTTTCCGGAACTGCAGCTGGATACCGAAATTTTCGTATCTGACCAAGAAGTCCAGAAATTCCGCGAGCAAAAGCTTGCTGAAGATCAGGAGCGGGCGATGCAGGCGCTTATCGAGATGGAGAAGAAGGAAAAAGAGGGCGATGAGGATCAGGCACCGTCCGGACCGCTTGTCATCGGCTATCAAATTAAAGAGAACGAAGAAATCCGGACGCTTGACAGCATCATGGATGAAGAAAGAAGAATTACGGTGCAGGGGTTTGTGTTTGATGCTGAAACACGCGAGCTGAAAAGCGGACGCACGCTCTGCATTTTCAAAATCACGGACTATACAAACAGCATTTTAGTAAAAATGTTCGCCAGAGAAAAAGAAGACGCCGCTTTGATGAAAACGCTGAAAAAAGGCATGTGGGTGAAGGCGCGGGGAAGCATTCAAAACGATACATTCGTCAGAGACCTCGTCATGATTGCAAATGACGTGAATGAAATAAAAGCCAAAACCCGTGAAGACACCGCTCCTGAAGGCGAAAAACGGGTTGAGCTTCATCTGCATTCTCCGATGAGCCAAATGGATGCTGTAACGGGCATCGGAAAGCTTGTCGAACAGGCGAAAAAATGGGGACATGAAGCGATTGCGTTAACTGATCATGCCGTTGTGCAGTCTTTCCCGGATGCCTATTCCGCCGCGAAAAAACACGGCATTAAAATGATTTACGGAATGGAAGCCAATATCGTAGATGACGGCGTTCCGATCGCATACAATCCAGCTCACCGTCTCCTGGAAGAAGACACATACGTCGTCTTTGACGTTGAAACGACAGGTCTGTCCGCAGTGTATGACACCATCATTGAGCTTGCCGCAGTCAAAATAAGAGGCGGAGAAATCATCGATAAATTCGAAGCGTTCGCCAATCCGCACCATCCGCTGTCAGCAACGACGATAGAGCTTACCGGGATTACGGATGACATGGTCCGCGACGCTCCCGATGTCGTTGACGTCGTACGGGATTTTAAAGAATGGATCGGCGATGACGTGCTTGTGGCTCATAACGCCAGCTTTGATATGGGATTTTTAAATGTGGCGTACAAGCGTCTTTTGAAAACGGAAAAAGCAAAAAATCCGGTCATTGATACGCTGGAACTCGCGCGTTTCCTGTATCCTGAGTTTAAAAATCACCGCTTAAATACGTTATGTAAGAAGTTTGATATCGAATTAACCCAGCATCACCGAGCGGTCTTTGACGCTGAAGCAACGGGCTACCTGCTGTTGAAAATGCTCAAAGATGCCGCTGAAAAAGACATTTTTTATCATGATCAGCTGAATGAGAATATGGGACAATCCAATGCTTATCAGAGATCAAGGCCTTATCACGCTACATTGCTTGCCGTAAATGAGACCGGCCTTAAAAATCTGTTTAAGCTCGTGTCCATTTCTCATATTCAATATTTCTACCGAGTGCCGCGCATTCCGAGGTCGCAGCTTAATAAATACAGAGAAGGTCTGTTAATCGGCTCTGCCTGTGACAGGGGTGAGGTCTTTGAAGGCATGATGCAAAAATCTCCTGAAGAGGTTGAAGATATCGCATCCTTCTATGATTATCTTGAAGTGCAGCCGCCGGAAGTATACAGACACCTTCTGCAGCTTGAGCTCGTCCGGGATGAAAAAGCGCTGAAAGAAATCATCGCCAACATTACGAAGCTCGGAGAAAAATTGAATAAGCCGGTCGTGGCTACGGGAAATGTCCACTATTTAAACGATGAGGATAAAATTTACCGGAAGATCTTAATATCTTCCCAAGGCGGCGCCAACCCGTTAAACAGACACGAACTGCCTAAAGTGCACTTCAGAACGACAGATGAAATGCTGGAGGCTTTCTCCTTCCTCGGTGCGGAAAAAGCGAAAGAAATCGTGGTTGACAATACGCAGAAAGTCGCTTCGATGATCGATGAGATCAAACCGATCAAAGACGATCTGTACACGCCGAAAATTGACGGGGCCGATGAAGAAATCCGTGAAATGAGCTATCAGCGCGCCAGAAGCATTTACGGTGAAGAGCTTCCCGAAATTGTGGAAGCGAGAATAGAAAAAGAATTAAAAAGTATCATCGGCCATGGGTTCGCCGTTATTTATCTCATCTCTCATAAGCTTGTAAAACGGTCTCTGGATGACGGTTATCTCGTCGGCTCCCGGGGGTCCGTCGGTTCATCGCTTGTGGCGACCTTAACGGAAATCACTGAAGTGAACCCGCTCGCTCCGCACTACGTGTGCCCGAGCTGCCGATATTCCGAATTCTTTAATGACGGATCAGTCGGTTCCGGTTTTGACCTGCCGGATAAAAGCTGCCCGTCTTGCGGCACCCCTTTGAAAAAGGACGGACATGATATCCCGTTTGAAACGTTCTTAGGCTTTAAAGGTGACAAAGTACCCGATATCGATTTGAACTTCTCAGGTGAGTATCAGCCGCATGCCCATAACTACACGAAAGTATTGTTCGGTGAAGATAACGTGTATCGCGCGGGAACGATCGGCACCGTCGCGGAAAAGACGGCTTACGGATATGTGAAAGGCTATGCGGGCGATCACAACCTACACATGCGCGGCGCGGAGATCGACCGTCTGGTGCAAGGCTGCACCGGCGTTAAGAGAACGACCGGCCAGCACCCGGGGGGGATTATCGTTGTCCCGGATTACATGGATATTTACGATTTTTCACCGATACAATTCCCGGCAGATGCGACGGGGTCTGAATGGAAAACGACTCATTTTGACTTCCACTCCATTCATGACAACCTGCTGAAGCTTGATATATTGGGGCACGATGATCCGACCGTCATCCGGATGCTCCAGGATTTAAGCGGAATTGATCCGAAGACGATTCCGACAGATGATCCGGAAGTTATGAAGATTTTCCAAGGCACAGAATCGCTCGGCGTTACTGAAGAGCAGATCGGCTGTAAAACGGGGACGCTCGGCATTCCTGAATTCGGGACGCGATTTGTGCGGCAGATGCTTGAGGATACGAAGCCGACGACGTTCTCCGAGCTTGTCCAGATTTCCGGGCTTTCTCACGGAACGGACGTATGGCTCGGCAATGCGCAGGAACTGATACACAACAATACGTGTGAACTGAGCGAAGTGATCGGCTGCCGTGATGACATTATGGTTTACTTGATCTATCAGGGCCTTGAGCCTTCACTGGCCTTTAAAATCATGGAATTCGTCCGTAAAGGCAAAGGCCTGACGCCGGAATGGGAAGAAGAAATGAAAAAGAACAATGTGCCGAACTGGTATATTGATTCATGCAAAAAAATCAAATACATGTTCCCGAAAGCCCACGCCGCCGCATACGTGCTGATGGCGGTGCGGATTGCATACTTTAAAGTGCATCACGCGCTTTTATATTATGCTGCGTATTTTACCGTCCGCGCAGATGACTTTGACATTGATACAATGATTAAAGGCTCGACTGCCATCAGAGCGGTGATGGATGATATCAGCTCTAAAGGGCTTGATGCTTCGCCGAAGGAGAAAAACCTCCTTACCGTGTTAGAGCTTGCGCTTGAAATGTGTGAGCGCGGCTATTCCTTCCAGAAGGTCGATCTATACCGTTCGAGCGCTTCGGAATTTATCATTGACGGCAACAGTCTCATCCCGCCGTTCAACTCAATTCCGGGACTCGGAACCAACGCCGCTCTCAATATTGTGAAAGCGCGGAAGGAAGGGGAGTTCCTTTCAAAAGAGGATCTTCAAAAACGCGGAAAAGTGTCAAAAACCATTTTAGAGTATTTAGACCGTCACGGCTGTCTTGAGTCGCTTCCGGACCAAAATCAGCTGTCTCTGTTTTAAGCTTTGTGCACAGCCTCCGAGCGGAGTTTGATTTGCATTAAATATATGGTTATGGTATAGTTTTATTGGAAATGCTAACGATTACCGAGGCAAAGAGTGGGGAAACCCGCTCTTTTGTATTGAACAGGCAATTTTGCCTCGACATGTCCATCGTTTTCTCAATGCCCCTGCTCTTTTGAAGCAGGGTTTTTATGCAGAGGAACGGCTGATATGATATCGACAGCACAAGGAGGAAAAACATGAGCAAAAAAGTGACTGATACCGTTCAAGAAATGGCTCAGCCCATACTGGATGACCTTCAGCTTGAACTCGTAGACATTGAATTTGTCAAAGAGGGTCAAAACTGGTTCCTTCGCGTGTTTATTGATTCCGAGAACGGTGTTGATATTGAGGAGTGCGCCAAAGTCAGCGAAGCGTTAAGCGAAAAGCTGGATGAGGCCGATCCGATCACCCAGAACTACTTTCTTGAAGTATCTTCTCCTGGAGCCGAGCGTCCATTAAAGAAAAAAGCCGACTTCGAAAAATCACTGGGCAAAAATGTGTACATGAAAACGTACGAACCGATTGACGGTTTAAAAGTGTTTGAAGGCAAATTGGCTGAATTCGATGGACAAACTGTTACAATAGAGATGACGGTCAAAACAAGAAAGAAACGGGTCAATATTCCGTATGAAAAAATAGCTAACGCAAGATTAGCTGTAACATTTTAATGAATGAAGTATTAGTGTTTAAGGGGGGAGACCGCTAACATGAGCAGTGAACTATTAGATGCTCTCACTATTCTTGAAAAAGAAAAAGGCATCAGTAAAGACATTATCATCGAAGCAATTGAAGCTGCCTTAATTTCCGCGTATAAGCGAAATTTTAACCAGGCGCAAAACGTACGGGTCGATCTGAACCGTGAGACGGGCACGATCCGCGTGTTCGCAAGAAAGGATGTCGTAGACGAGGTATACGATTCAAGACTTGAAATCTCGCTTGACGACGCCCAGCACATCCATCCGAACTACCTTGTCGGAGATGTCGTTGAAATAGAAGTAACGCCGAAAGACTTCGGCCGCATTGCTGCGCAGACGGCGAAACAAGTGGTGACGCAGCGTGTCCGTGAAGCTGAGCGCGGCGTGATTTACTCAGAATTTATCGATCGTGAAGAAGACATCATGACGGGAATTGTACAGCGCTTAGACAGCAAGTTTATTTACGTGTCTCTCGGCAAGATTGAAGCGCTGCTGCCCGTCAATGAACAAATGCCGAATGAGAGCTATAAACCGCACGATCGGATTAAAGTATTTATCACAAAGGTCGAAAAAACGACAAAAGGGCCTCAGATCTATGTATCAAGAACGCATCCTGGTCTGTTGAAGCGTCTTTTTGAAATCGAAGTGCCGGAAATTTATGACGGAACGGTCGAACTGAAATCCGTTGCCAGAGAAGCGGGCGACCGCTCTAAAATCTCCGTCCGCACTGATGATCCTGACGTTGATCCGGTCGGTTCATGCGTCGGTCCTAAAGGCCAGCGCGTGCAGGCGATCGTCAATGAACTGAAGGGCGAAAAAATTGATATCGTCAACTGGTCTGATGATCCGGTTGAATTTGTTGCCAATGCGCTCAGCCCGTCTAAAGTGCTGGATGTCATCGTCAGCGAAGAAGAAAAAGCCACGACTGTCATCGTTCCTGATTACCAGCTTTCTCTGGCAATCGGAAAAAGAGGGCAAAACGCCCGCTTAGCTGCGAAACTGACAGGCTGGAAAATCGATATCAAAAGTGAAACGGATGCAAGAGACCTTGGCATCTATCCGAGAGAGCATGAAGAAGATGACGATTTAGAGCCGCTCTTTATGGAGCCTGAAACAGCCGAATCGGATGAATAAGAGGTGACTTTAGGTGAATAAGCGAAAAAAAATTCCTCTGCGCAAATGCGTGGTAACGGGGGAAATGAAGCCTAAAAAGGAACTGATCCGAATTGTCCGTTCTAAAGAAGGAGAGATTTCAGTCGATCCGACCGGAAAGAAGAACGGGCGGGGTGCCTATATCACCCTTGAGAAAGAATGCATCTTAGCTGCGAAAAAGAAAAACACATTGCAAAATCAATTTCAATCACAAATCGATGACCAGATTTTCGAAGAATTGCTGGAACTGGCGGAAAAGGTGAAAAAATAACATGTCTGGAATGGAATGGTTTCCCTTGCTGGGTCTGGCCAATCGAGCTCGTAAGGTCGTGTCGGGCGAGGACTTGGTTATAAAAGAAATTAGAAATGCGCGTGCAAAACTTGTTCTGCTGACAGAAGATGCATCTGCGAATACTGCAAAAAAAGTATCCGATAAATGCAATTATTATAAAGTGCCTTATAAAAAAGTCGAAAGCCGCGCGGATCTCGGCCGCTCTATCGGCAAGGAATCACGTGTCGTTGTCGCCGTCACTGACCAAGGTTTTGCGAATAAGCTGATCAGCTTGCTCGATTAATATTTTTGGGGGTGAACGAATGGCTAAAATGAGAGTTTACGAATATGCAAAAGCCATCAATGTTTCAAGCAAGGAAATTTTGACTGCGCTGAAAAACATGGATATAGTAGTAAATAACCATATGGCAATGCTTGAAGAAAAGACCATTAAGCAGCTTGATGCGAAATTTAAAAAAGGCGGCGCCGGCGTTACATCTCAGAAGCCTGCGGAAACGAACAAAAACAAGCCGCAAGGGATTAATCAGCAGCCTGCTGGGAATCAACCAAACAAAATTCGAGACGGAAAGAAGAATGACGTGCAGAATAATCAATTTAACAAAAACAAGAAGAATAACAACAACAACAAAAACAAAAACAAACGCAATCATAACAACAAAAATCAGTATCAGCAAAAACCGCTGAAGCCGAAAAAAGAGCTTCCTGAGAAAATTACGTTTTCCGGTTCTTTAACAGTCGGAGCTTTAGCCGAGGAACTGGGCAAAGAGCCGTCTGAACTCATTAAAAAACTGATGCTTCTGGGCGTAATGGCTACGATTAACCAGGAGCTTGACAAAGACACAATCGAACTGATCGCATCTGAATACGGTGTGGAAACAGAAGAAGTGATTGTGCTTGAAGAAACTGAGCTTGAAAAATATGAAGAGGCTGACAAAGAAGAAGATTTTCAAATCCGTCCGCCTGTCGTGACGATCATGGGCCACGTTGACCACGGGAAAACGACCCTCCTTGACAGCATCAGAAAAACAAAAGTTGTTGAAGGTGAAGCCGGCGGAATCACCCAGCATATCGGGGCTTACCAGATCGAAGAAAACGGCAAAAAAATCACGTTCTTAGATACTCCGGGACACGCGGCGTTCACAACAATGCGTGCGCGCGGTGCGGAAGTAACTGATATTACCATTTTAGTCGTAGCGGCTGATGACGGCGTTATGCCGCAGACAGTCGAAGCCATCAACCATGCGAAAGCGGCTGAGGTTCCGATTATCGTTGCCGTGAATAAAGTGGATAAAGAAAGCGCGAACCCTGACCGTGTCATGCAGGAGCTGACTGAATACGGACTCGTTCCTGAAGCATGGGGAGGAGAAACGATTTTCGTTCCTCTGTCCGCTCTTACAGGCAAGGGAATTGACGAGCTTGTCGAAATGATTCTGCTTGTCAGTGAAGTGGAAGAGCTGAAAGCCAATCCGAACCGTCAGGCAAAAGGAACGGTTATTGAAGCTGAGCTCGATAAAGGAAGAGGATCTGTCGCGACACTTCTCGTTCAAACGGGAACATTGAATGTCGGAGATCCGATCGTTGTCGGAAATACATTCGGCCGCGTGCGGGCCATGGTCAATGATCTCGGCCGCCGCGTGAAAACAGCCGGACCGTCCACACCTGTAGAAATTACTGGCTTAAACGACGTACCGCAGGCTGGCGATCAATTCCTCGTCTTTAAAGACGAAAAAACAGCCCGTTCTGTCGGTGAAGCACGCGCTTCCAAGCAACTGGAAGAACAGCGCAGCGACAAAGCGAAGCTGAGCCTCGATGATCTGTTTGAACAAATTAAACAAGGCGATGTCAAAGACATCAATTTAATCGTAAAAGCTGACGTTCAAGGTTCAGCCGAAGCGTTAACAGCCGCTCTCCAAAAAATTGAAGTAGAAGGCGTAAAAGTGAAAATCATTCACACAGGCGTCGGTGCGATTACGGAATCAGACATCATTCTCGCATCTGCTTCAAATGCAATCGTTATCGGGTTTAATGTGCGCCCAGACGGAAATGCTAAGAGCACGGCTGAAGCTGAAAATGTAGATATCCGTCTTCACCGTATCATTTACAAAGTCATCGAAGAAATTGAAGCGGCGATGAAAGGAATGCTTGATCCTGAATACGAAGAAAAAGTCATCGGCCAGGTTGAAGTGCGCCAAACATTCAAAGTGTCGAAAATCGGCACGATTGCCGGCGGATATGTAACAGACGGCCACATTACACGTGACAGCGGACTCCGCCTGATCCGTGACGGCGTGGTCATCTTCGAAGGGGAAGTAGACGTTCTGAAACGCTTCAAAGATGATGTGAAAGAAGTTTCGCAAGGATATGAATGTGGTATTACAATTAAGAAATACAATGACATTCGCGAAGGCGACATCCTTGAAGCGTATGTCATGCAGGAAATCGAAAGAAAGTGATCGGATTTGCGGAATGTGAATGCATCATTTATGATGCGGGATCATTAAAGGAGAAACGAGCCGTTCTGAAGCGGATTATAACGAGGGTTCAGAATAAGTTCAACGTGTCGGCCGCAGAAATCGGCTATCAGGACACTTGGCAGCGGACCAGCTTCGGAATCGCCGTCGTCTCCTCCTCTCACGTTCAGGCGGAAAAGGAGATCCAGCGTGTACTCGCGTTTATTGACTCCTTTCCCGAAATAGAACGGACGATCACTAGAACAGAGTGGTTTTAACTTAGAGGTGATTGAATTGAGTATGAGAGCAAACCGTGTCGGCGAGCAGATGAAAAAAGAGCTCGGGGATATTATCAGCCGAAAGCTGAAAGACCCGAGAATCGGATTTCTCACTGTAACAGACGTACGTGTTTCAGGTGATTTACAAATAGCGAAGGTGTATATCTCCGTTCTCGGCGGAGAGAAAAAGAAAGAGGAGGCGCTGAAAGGGCTTGAGAAAGCGAAAGGATTTATCCGTTCCGAAATCGGCAGCCGAATCAGACTCCGCAAAACGCCTGAGCTTGAATTTGAATTTGATGAATCAATTGAGTACGGCAACCGTATTGAAACATTGATTCACGAACTGCATTCAGATAAACCGTCTGAATAACAAGGAAAGAGGATGGGCGAGTGTCGTCTGTCCTCTTTTCTGCGTTTTACGGGATACAATTGATAACAAAGGAGCGAAAGACATATGGTTAACGGAGTTCTCCTTTTACATAAACCGGTCGGCATGACTTCTCACGACTGTGTAATGAAAATAAGAAAACTGTTAAAAACAAAGAAAGTCGGACATACGGGAACGCTTGATCCGGAAGTGTCAGGCGTACTGCCGATCTGTGTCGGACGGGCCACAAAGATTGTTGAGTACGTCACCGACAAGTCAAAAACGTACGATGCTGAGATCACTCTCGGCTTCTCCACATCGACCGAAGACCAGACTGGAGAAACGGTCAGCGTAAAACCTGTCAAGGAGCCGCTGAAAGAAGCGGATATCAAAGCCGTTTTAGACGAACTGAAGGGACCGCAGGAGCAAGTGCCGCCGATGTATTCCGCTGTAAAGGTCAAAGGGAAAAAGCTCTATGAATACGCCAGAGCCGGTATTGAGGTGGAGCGGCCGAAGCGGAATATCACGATTGAAGATATCGCGCTCACTTCCCCTGTCACTTATAAAGAAGACACAGCATCATTCCGCTTTACAGTCACGTGCTCAAAGGGCACTTACGTGAGAACATTGGCGGTGACAATCGGTGAAAAACTCGGCTATCCCGCGCATATGTCGCATCTCATCCGCACCGCTTCCGGCGATTTCAGCCTTGATGAGTGTTTCACGTTTGAGGAACTTGAACAGCAGGTTTCAGACGGAACGGTTGCAGAGCATGCCGTGCCGATCGATAGAGCGCTCAATCATTTGCCGAAATGGGTCATAAGTGATACATTAGCTAAGAAAGCTGAAAACGGGTCAGTGTTTGACATCCCGGCGGAATTTTCTGCAATGACAGCTGACGCCCGTATAGCGGTCTGTACTGAAGACGGAGAATGTGTGGCCATTTATATGCCGCATCCTTCAAAAAAAGGACTGCTGAAACCGGCTAAAGTGCTCATGCAAAAAAGCGAACAATAAGAAAAAAGGTGACCGTTCTGTGAAGACGATACATATTTCTCATCCGCATCATTTACAAAAAGAAGAGCAGCCGGCGTCTGTCATGGCGCTCGGCTACTTTGACGGCGTTCATTTGGGACACCGGAAAGTAATCGGAACAGCCAGACAAATTGCCGAAGAAAAAGGCCTGTCGCTGGCCGTTATGACGTTTCATCCCCACCCTTCCCATGTGTTGGGCAGGGACAAAGAGCCAAAGGATCTGATTACGCCGCTTGAAGATAAAATCAGCCAGATCGGGCGTTTAGGCGCTGATGTGCTGTATGTCGTAAAGTTTGATGAAGCGTTTGCGTCTCTGTCTCCAAAACAGTTTGCCGAGGAGTATATTTTAGGGTTAAACGCGCGGCACGCTGTGGGAGGCTTCGATTTTACGTACGGAAAATACGGAAAAGGCACGATGGAGACGCTGCCGGACGATTTAAACGGCAAGGCCGGATGCACGACTGTCGAGAAACAGACCGAGCAGGACAGAAAGATCAGCTCCACTTATATCCGGTCAGCGCTGCAGGATGGTGACGTTGAACTTGCACACACTCTTCTCGGCCAGCCGTATTTTGTCCGGGGCACTGTGATTCACGGAGACAAAAGAGGTCGCACCATCGGTTTTCCGACCGCGAATGTCGGCCTGCACAACAGTTATATCGTGCCGCCGACAGGCGTGTATGCAGTGAAAGCCGAAATAAAAGGCGAGGTGTATGAAGGCGTCTGCAACATCGGCTACAAACCGACCTTTTATGAAAAGCGTCCCGATCAGCCGTCAATTGAAGTACATTTGTTTAATTTTCAGCAGGATGTATACGGAGAAGACGTTAAAATCGAGTGGTACAAACGAATCCGAAGCGAACGGAAGTTTAACGGCATCGATGAACTGACGGCTCAGATCGGGAAAGACAAACAAGAAGCGATCCGTTTTTTCAGCAAATAACGGAAAAAACATCAAAAGTACACAAATTTTCTTCTAAAAGATTTGCATATGGGCGCGATTTTTAGTATCATATGTTTCGTAGTCTTAAAACCATTGCTTGGCAATCCGAAGTCACCGACGGTTGCTAGGTAACTGGGGCTAATTATGATATGGAGGTGAAACAGGATGGCAATTACTCAAGAGCGTAAAAATCAACTCATCAGTGAGTTCAAAACACACGAATCTGATACTGGATCTCCAGAAGTTCAGATCGCTATCCTAACAGACTCAATTAACAACTTGAACGAGCATTTGCGTACTCACAAGAAAGATCACCACTCACGTCGCGGTCTTCTTAAAATGGTAGGTAAACGTCGTAATCTTCTTACGTATCTGCGTAATAAAGACGTAACTCGTTACCGTGAGTTAATTAACAAACTAGGCTTACGTCGATAATCGTAAAAAGCGGGAGGATTCCCGCTTTTTTATCGTATTAAAGCGAAAAAAATAATAATAAAAAAACAATGAAATCCTTTTACATACTACTTTGACATTGATATGTTCAATTCATTTCGTTCATAATAGGAGTAATTGATTATTTCACACATTAAGAGAGGAGCTCGTAATCGAATGGGACAAGAGAAACATGTCTTTACCATAGATTGGGCCGGCAGACAGCTTACAGTAGAAGCCGGCCAGCTTGCCAAACAGGCAAACGGCGCTGTCATGGTCCGCTACGGCGATACTGCAGTGCTCAGCACAGCAACCGCATCAAAAGAACCGAAACCGCTAGATTTTTTCCCGCTTACCGTTAACTATGAAGAAAGATTATACGCAGTAGGTAAAATTCCGGGCGGTTTTATTAAAAGAGAAGGCCGTCCAAGTGAAAAGGCTGTTTTAGCCAGCCGTCTGATCGACCGTCCGATCCGCCCGCTTTTCGCAGACGGATTCCGTAACGAAGTACAGGTCATCAGCATTGTCATGAGTGTTGATCAGGACTGCTCATCTGAAATGGCTGCAATGTTCGGTTCATCACTCGCTCTTTGCGTTTCCGATATCCCGTTTGAAGGCCCGATCGCGGGTGTGACGGTAGGCCGCATTGACGGAAAATTCGTCATCAATCCGACGGTTGACCAGCTTGAAAAAAGTGATATCAACCTCATCGTTGCAGGCACAAAAGACGCCATCAACATGGTGGAAGCCGGAGCGGATGAAGTTCCTGAAGAAATCATGCTTGAGGCGATTATGTTCGGTCACGAAGAAATTAAGCGCCTGATCGCATTCCAAGAAGAAATCGTCGCAGCAGTCGGCAAAGAGAAAACAGAAATCGAACTGTATGAAATTGACGAAGAGCTCAGCGAAAAAGTAAAAAGCCTTGCGGAGCCGGATCTTCTCAGCGCCATTCAGGTTCACGAAAAACATGCTCGCGAAGACGCGATCAATGAAGTGAAAAATGCAGTTGTCGCGAAATTCGAAGAAGAAGAGCATGATGAAGATACGATTAAAAAAGTGAAACAGACACTGTCTAAACTCGTGAAAAACGAAGTGCGCCGTTTGATCACAGAAGAAAAAGTCCGTCCGGACGGCCGCGGCGTTGATCAGATCCGCCCGCTTTCTTCAGAAGTCGGCCTTCTGCCGAGAACGCACGGCTCCGGGCTGTTTACGAGAGGACAGACGCAGGCGCTCAGCGTATGTACATTAGGCGCCCTTGGGGACGTTCAGATTCTTGACGGTTTAGGCGTGGAAGAATCAAAACGCTTTATGCATCATTATAACTTCCCGCAGTTCAGCGTAGGGGAGACAGGCCCGATGCGCGGACCGGGACGCCGTGAGATCGGTCACGGTGCTCTTGGAGAGCGTGCGCTTGAGCCGGTCATTCCGAATGAAAAAGACTTCCCGTATACGGTCCGCCTCGTATCCGAAGTGCTTGAATCAAACGGTTCCACTTCACAGGCCAGCATTTGCGCGAGTACGCTTGCCATGATGGACGCAGGTGTTCCGATTAAAGCCCCTGTTGCGGGTATCGCGATGGGACTTGTGAAATCAGGCGAGTACTATACGGTATTAACGGATATTCAAGGGATGGAAGACGCCCTCGGTGACATGGACTTTAAAGTAGCCGGCACGGAAAAAGGCGTGACAGCGCTGCAAATGGACATTAAAATTGAAGGCCTTTCAAGAGAAATTCTTGAAGAAGCGCTTCAGCAGGCGAAAAAAGGAAGAATGGAAATCTTAAACAGCATGCTCAGCACGCTTGGTGAATCAAGAAAAGAACTTTCTCAATATGCGCCGAAAATTTTAACGATGAACATTAATCCGGATAAAATCCGTGACGTTATCGGACCGAGCGGTAAACAAATCAACAAAATCATTGAAGATACCGGTGTTAAAATTGACATTGAACAAGACGGCACCATCTTTATTTCTTCTACTGATGAAAGCAGCAACCAAAAAGCGAAAAAAATCATCGAAGATCTTGTCAGAGAAGTCGAAGTCGGCCAGCTTTACCTCGGTAAAGTCAAACGGATTGAGAAATTCGGCGCTTTCGTTGAAATCTTCAGCGGAAAAGACGGTCTCGTTCACATCTCTGAACTAGCGCTCGAACGGGTCGGCAAGGTTGAGGATATTGTGAAAATCGGTGACGAAATCCTTGTGAAGGTAACTGAAATTGACAAACAGGGACGAGTGAATCTGTCGCGTAAAGCAGTGCTGCGCGAAGAGAAAGAAAAAGAACAGGAACAACAACAATCTTAAATGAAAACCTAACAAGGAGCCTGGGAGACCCGGCTTCTTTATTTTGAGAAAGACAACAGACGGGTTCTACCTTGTCCTCCTCATACATAATGTGTGGTGAGGGGGGAAGGACATGTTGAAAAAATTCGTGCCGTTTGCCGTTTTTTTATTTCTTTTTTTTGTTTCGTTTGAAATGTTAAAAAATCCGTATACAGTTGATTACATAGACGCAATGAAAAAAGACGCTGTAACTGTGTCAGCATCAAAAGATCCGCTCTATGAAGAATTACTGCAAAAAGCGTCAGAGTATGAAGTGAAGCCGCAAGACGCGCGGATTGATAAAATATGGAAGAGTATACCGGGATATAACGGTTTAAAAGTCAATGTGGAAAAATCCTATAAACAAATGAAAAAGGACGGAGAATTTCACGAAGGCGGCCTTGTCTATGAGCAGGTAAAACCGAAAGTCCATCTTGATTCTCTCGCGCCCGAACCCATTTATAAAGGAAATCCCGACAAACCGATGGTCGCTTTCCTGATAAATGTCGCGTGGGGAAATGAATACGTGGAGCAAATGCTGCCTATTCTGAAGCAGCACCAGGTCAAAGCAACTTTCTTTCTTGAAGGGAAATGGCTGAAAAACAATCAGGAACTGGGGAAAAAAATAGCGGCAGACGGACATGAAATCGGAAATCATTCATACAATCACCCTGATATGAGCAAACTGACTTCAGGAAGCATTTCCGAACAGCTTGACAAAACCAATGCACAAATCAGCGAGACGCTGGGCATAAAGCCGAAATGGTTTGCGCCGCCAAGCGGCAGCTTCAGAAAAGCCGTGGTCGATCTTGCGGCGGAAAAAGGAATGGGCACCATCATGTGGACCGTGGACACCATTGACTGGCAAAAACCGTCTCCGGCTGTTTTACAAACAAGGGTGTTGAGCAAAATACATAATGGAGCCATGATTTTAATGCATCCGACTGATCCGACTGCGAAAAGCCTGGATACACTGATTGCAAAAATCAAAGAAAAAGGCTACGCGCTCGGCTCAGTGTCTGACTTAATGGATGAAAACAGGCTGATGAAGTAGCAGGCGGCAGTTTGCCTGTCTTTTGAATAGGAGGAACAGACTTGATAAAACGCTATACATGCCAAAACGGTGTAAGAGTTGTGCTTGAAAATAATCCAACGGTGCGGTCTGTGGCAATCGGTGTCTGGATCGGGACGGGGTCACGTCATGAAACGCCGGATACAAACGGTATTTCGCACTTTCTTGAGCATATGTTTTTTAAAGGAACAAATACCAGGTCCGCACGGGAAATCGCAGAATCCTTCGATCGGATAGGCGGCCAAGTGAATGCCTTCACTTCAAAAGAATATACGTGCTATTACGCCAAAGTGCTGGATGAGCATGCAAACTACGCACTTGATGTGCTGGCTGATATGTTCTTTCATTCTGCTTTTGACGAAGATGAGCTCAAAAAAGAAAAGAACGTCGTATATGAAGAAATCAAAATGTATGAAGACGCGCCGGATGATATTGTCCACGATCTGCTGAGCAAAGCGACATACGGCAATCATTCGCTCGGCTACCCGATTCTCGGGACGGAGGAAACGCTTTCGTCGTTTAACGGTGATTCTCTCAGACAGCATATGGATGACTTTTACACGCCGGACCGCGTCGTCATTTCTGTCGCCGGAAATGTAACGGAACAATTCATTAAAGACGTGGAGAAATGGTTCGGTACATACGAAGCGAAGGGCAAAGCAAGCGGCATCAGCGAGCCTGAGTTTCATTATGAAAAGCTGACCAGAAAAAAAGACACCGAACAGGCGCATCTCTGTCTCGGTTTCAAAGGCCTGAAAGTCGGAGACCCGGACATTTACGATTTGATCGTCTTAAACAACGTGCTGGGCGGAAGCATGAGCAGCCGTCTTTTCCAGGATGTGCGCGAAGATAAAGGACTGGCCTATTCTGTATACAGCTATCACAGTTCCTATGAAGACAGCGGTATGCTGACGATTTACGGAGGCACCGGCGCGAATCAGCTCGGACTTCTGTCTGAAACCATTCAGGAAACGTTATCGGTTCTAAAACGTGAGGGTATCACCCCGAAAGAGCTGGAAAACAGCAAAGAGCAAATGAAGGGGAGCTTAATGCTCAGCTTAGAGAGCACAAACAGCAAAATGAGCCGGAACGGGAAAAACGAACTCCTGCTCGGAAAGCATAAGACCATGGATGAAATTATCACTGAATTAAATGCGGTCAGCCTGGAAAGCGTCAACGGCCTCAGCCGCCGCTTATTTACGGATGATTACGCACTATCGCTCATCAGCCCGACCGGCAATATGCCGGCCTCGTCTTAAGCGGAAAAGCAGTCTGCCTCTATACGGGGCAGGCATTTTTTTTTGCTCCGGGTCATATAGTACAAGGGGGTGGCTATCATGAGGCTCAGTGAACTTTCAGGTAAAGAAATTGTGGACATTAAACGGGCAGAGCGGCTCGGCGTGCTCGGCCAGACCGATTTGGAAATTAATGAACAGGACGGACAAATTACCGCGCTGTTGATACCGACGGTAAAATGGTTCGGATTGCGAAAACAAGGCCACGACATCCGCGTCCCCTGGAACCATATCCAAAAAATCGGGTCAGACATGATCATTTTAGACGTTCCGGGGGAGATCACGCCTCCCGAAGAGTAGATCTTATTCAATTGTTGCAAGCACCGGCTCATACAGCCGGTGCTTTTTTCATGAAAAAGACGCTGTACATTCACCGCCCTTTCTCTTTGCACATACGATGAAGAGGAGGATGACACTTAAAAGATCCAGTAACTGTAAAGAAGGTGAACGTTTCAGATGTTAACCGGATTGACAATTGCGATCATTGGCGGTGACGCAAGACAGCTTGAGATTATAAGAAAGCTGACAGAACAGCATGCCGATATTTATCTTGCAGGGTTTGACCAATTGGATGACGGTTTTACAGGAACCGTCAAATGCAAAATCGATGAGATTCCCTTTCAAAAAATAGACAGTATCATCCTGCCCGTATCGGCAACGACCGGAGAAGGCGTTGTTTCCACGGTTTTTTCAAATGAAGAAGTGGTATTAAAGCAGAGCTATCTTGAGCGGACACCGGAGCATTGCGTCATTTATTCAGGCATCTCCAACGCGTATCTTGAGGGGATCGCCAGCGAAGCCGGCCGCAAACTTGTGAAATTATTTGAACGGGACGATATCGCGATATTCAACTCGATTCCCACTGTTGAAGGAACAATCATGATGGCGATTCAGCATACGGATTATACCATTCACGGATCAAATGTCGCCGTTCTCGGCATGGGGCGCACCGGTATGACGATCGCCCGGACGTTTGCGGCGTTAGGGGCGAAGGTAAAAGTGGGCGCGCGGAGTTCGGCTCATTTGGCCCGTATAACGGAAATGGGGCTTTCTCCTTTTCAACTTGAAGAGCTTACTGAACATGTAAATGATATTGATATCTGCATTAACACCGTACCGAGCTTGATTCTGAATCAAAGCGTTTTATCGCGCATGACGCCGAAGACCTTGATTTTGGATTTAGCATCCCGTCCGGGCGGAACGGATTTCAAATATGCTGAAAAACAAGGCATTAAAGCGCTGCTTGCTCCGGGTCTTCCGGGAATTGTGGCCCCGAAAACAGCCGGACAGATTATTGCGAACGTATTGAGCAAGCTTTTGGCAGACTTAAAGAAAGAGGGGAAATAACCATGTCTCTGAAAGGGAAAAGAATCGGATTCGGATTAACCGGCTCGCATTGCACATATGAGGAAGTTTTTCCGCAAATAGAGGCGCTTATCAGTCAAGGAGCTGAAGTCCGGCCGGTCGTGACATCAACCGTTCAATCGACCGATACCCGCTTTGGGGAGGGGGGAGATTGGGTCAGAAAAATTGAAGAAGCAACAGGCTTTGAGGCGATTGATTCCATCGTAAAAGCGGAGCCTCTCGGGCCGAAACTTCCGCTCGACTGCATGGTCATCGCCCCTTTAACCGGAAATTCAATGAGCAAACTCGCAAATGCGATGACTGACAGCCCCGTCCTTATGGCTGCGAAAGCCACGATCCGCAACGGCCGCCCGGTCGTGCTCGGAATTTCGACAAACGACGGACTCGGTTTAAACGGAACGAACTTAATGAGGCTGATGTCCGCAAAAAACATATATTTCATCCCGTTCGGCCAGGACGACCACGTGAAAAAACCGACATCGCTCGTCGCCAGAATGGATCTCCTTCCGATTACGGTAGAAAAAGCTCTTTTGCACCAGCAGGTTCAGCCGGTGCTCGTACACCACCATGAATAAAAAATCATGATGACAGAAAATCATTCCGGAATAAAAAAATTCGATCAATCCGTGACTATTCTATGGTAAAATAAAACGTAAAATGCAAAGTCAATTCAACAAATGATGCTTAATTGGCGGAAGGAGTTTTACAGATGGGAAGAGGATTACACGTAGCAGTTGTCGGAGCGACGGGAGCCGTAGGACAGCAAATGCTGAAAACACTGGAAGACAGAAACTTTGAAATCGAAACACTCACACTACTATCCTCAAAGCGTTCTGCTGGTACGAAAGTAACGTTTAAAGGCGAAGAATATACAGTGCAGGAAGCTGTTCCTGAAAGCTTCGAAGGCGTTCATATCGCGTTATTCAGCGCCGGCGGAAGCGTATCACAAAGCTTGGCGCCTGAGGCTGTAAAACGGGGAGCCATTGTGATTGACAATACCAGCGCATTCCGTATGGACGAAAATACACCGCTCGTGGTGCCTGAGGTGAACGAAGGTGATCTGCACAAACATAACGGCATTATCGCCAACCCTAACTGTTCAACGATTCAGATGGTGGCTGCGCTTGAACCGATCCGCAAAGCGTACGGATTGAAAAAAGTCATTGTATCTACTTACCAAGCTGTGTCCGGGGCCGGCAATGAAGCGGCGAAGGAATTGTACAGCCAGACAAAGGCGATTTTAAACAATGAACCCGCAGAACCGTCCATTATGCCGGTTAAAGGCGACAAAAAGCATTATCAAATCGCATTTAACGCCATTCCGCAAATTGATAAATTCCAAGATAACGGCTATACGTTTGAGGAAATGAAAATGATTAATGAAACGAAAAAAATCATGCATATGCCGAATCTGGAAGTGGCTGCGACATGTGTCAGACTGCCGATTGAAACAGGGCACTCAGAATCTGTTTACATTGAGCTTGACCGTGATGACGCAACCGTTGAAGATATTAAACAGCTTTTAAAAGAAGCTCCGGGTGTTACGCTTCAGGATGATCCGGCGGAGCAGCTTTACCCGATGCCTGCTGATTGCGTCGGCAAACGCGATGTATTTGTAGGAAGAATCCGTAAAGATTTGGACAGAGCAAACGGTTTTCATTTGTGGGTTGTTTCTGATAACCTGTTAAAAGGCGCCGCTTGGAACTCAGTTCAAATCGCGGAAAGCCTGCAAAAACTGAACCTCGTATAAAACAAACGTATTTTCTATAGGCGAACAGAAGAGAGTAAGGCTCTGCCTGCTCTCTTCTGTTACGTCAGACTAATTTGGAGTGAAAATAGTGAAGATCATTGTTCAAAAATTCGGCGGAACATCCGTAAAAGATGACAAAGGCCGCAAGCTTGCGCTAGCACACATTAAAGATGCCATCAGTGAAGGTTATAAAGTTGTTGTTGTCGTATCGGCGATGGGAAGAAAAGGAGACCCGTACGCGACAGATTCTTTAATCGGGCTCCTTTACGGCAGCCAGTCCGACATTTCTCCGAGAGAGCAGGATATGCTTCTGTCTTGCGGAGAAACGATTTCGTCCGTTGTTTTTTCCAGCATGCTGAAGGAAAACGGCATAAAAGCCGCAGCTTTAACAGGAGCCCAGGCCGGCTTTTTAACCAATGCCCAGCATACTGACGCCAAAATTATAGAAATGAAAACAGAGCGGCTTTTCGCTGCACTCGCCAGCCATGACGCTGTCGTTGTCGCGGGATTTCAGGGAGCGACTGAAAAAGGCGACACGACGACGATCGGCAGAGGAGGAAGCGATACTTCAGCAGCGGCGCTCGGCGCGGCGGTAGATGCTGAGTTTATCGACATTTTTACGGACGTGGAAGGCGTTATGACAGCCGATCCGAGAATCGTGGAAAATGCTAAGCCGCTTCCGAACGTCACATATACGGAAATCTGCAACCTTGCCTATCAAGGCGCGAAAGTCATTCATCCGCGCGCGGTGGAAATCGCCATGCAGGCAAAGGTGCCGATCCGCGTGCGCTCCACTTATTCAAAAGACAAAGGCACTTTGGTGACGTCCCATCATTCGTCTAACATCGGCAGCGATGTATTCGAACGGCTGATCACGGGGATCGCCCATGTGAAAGATGTGACGCAATTTAAGGTTCCCGCCAAAATGGGGCAATACAACGTTCAGACTGAAGTCTTTAAAGCAATGGCAAATGCCGGAATCAGCGTAGATTTCTTTAACATTACGCCGAGTGAAATCGTATATACCGTAGCCGGCAGTAAAACGGAAGCCGCGCGCAGCATTTTGGCTGAATTAGGATATGAGCCGACAGTGACGGAAAGCTGTGCGAAAGTGTCAGCGGTCGGCGCCGGAATAATGGGTGTTCCGGGTGTCACGTCTAAAATCGTCTCCGCACTTTCTGATAAAGGCATTCCGATTCTGCAATCTGCCGACAGCCATACGACGATCTGGGTGCTCGTTCATGAAAAAGATATGGTAACGGCCGTAAATGCGCTGCATGAAGTGTTTGAACTTTCAAAGTAAATGTGATTGAATCATGATGAGGTGAAAAAAATGAATGTCGGAAATATATCTACAGCGATGATTACCCCCTTTGACAGTAAAGGGAATGTAGACTTTCAAAAACTGTCTACATTAATCGACTATTTGTTGAAAAACGGCACGGATTCTTTAGTCGTCGCAGGCACGACCGGCGAATCTCCGACACTTTCAACGGAAGAAAAAATTGCACTCTTTGAATTTACAGTCAAAGAAGTGAACGGACGCGTGCCTGTTATTGCGGGTACGGGAAGCAACAATACGAAAGACTCCATTAAACTGACAAAAAAAGCTGAAGAAGCCGGCGTCGATTGCGTTATGCTTGTCACGCCGTATTATAATAAGCCTTCCCAAGAGGGGATGTACCGTCATTTTAAAGCCATTGCGGAAGAAACGTCTCTTCCTGTGATGCTTTACAACGTGCCGGGCAGAACGGTCGCTTCGCTTGCGCCGGAAACGGCCATCAGACTTGCGGAGATACCGAATATCTCTGCGATTAAAGAAGCGAGCGGCGATCTTGATGCCATTACGAAAATCATTGCCGAAACACCGGAAGATTTTTACGTCTATTCAGGTGATGACGGGTTAACGCTTCCTATTCTCGCAGTCGGCGGAAGAGGAGTCGTGTCAGTGGCCAGCCATATCGTAGGTTCTGACATGCAGCAGATGATTAAAAACTATACGAACGGGCAGACGGCAACCGCGGCACTGATTCATCAGAAGCTTCTGCCGATCATGAAGGAGCTCTTTAAAGCGCCTAATCCGGCTCCGGTCAAAACGGCGCTACAGCTGAAAGGCCTTGATGTCGGATCTGTGCGTCTTCCTCTTATCCCGCTGAATGAAGATGAACGTCTGAGCCTGAGCAGCGTCATCAGCGAACTGTAAGAAAAAATTTATACAGTTAAAATACGCGGTCATTCTCATTTTTATCGTGAGTTTGACCGTTTTGTATACATATTGGTTTTCCCTAAACCTTCCGCTTCTTCTTGTTTTCTAAAATTGATATCAGTTATAATAGGAACAAGTGATGATGGACGGGTATGAGACTAGGAGGATACAGATTTTGAAAAAGAAAAATACAGAAAACGTCAGAATTATCGCCCTTGGCGGCGTCGGAGAAATTGGGAAGAACCTATATGTCATTGAAATTGACTCAGACATATTTGTAGTGGATGCAGGGCTGATGCACCCTGAAAATGAAATGCTCGGTATTGATGTCGTCATTCCGGATATTTCCTACTTAGTAGAACGGGCTGACCGCGTGAAGGCCATCTTTCTGACACACGGGCACGATGAAAACATCGGAGGCGTCTTTTATTTATTGAACAAGCTGTCGGTGCCGGTATACGGAACGAAGCTTACGCTTGCATTACTGAGAGAAAAACTCAAGCAGTACGGGCATAATCGAAAAGCTGATTTGCGTGAAGTTCACTCTAAATCAGTCATTACATTTGAATCAACGAAAGTATCGTTCTTTAAAACGATTCACAGTATTCCGGATTCAGTGGGAGTCAGCTTCAAAACATCACTTGGCTCTATTGTATGCACGGGAGACTTTAAATTTGACCAGACGCCTGCTTATCACCAATCATGTGATATTGGCGAAATTGCCAAAATCGGAAACAGCGGCGTGCTCGCCCTGCTTTCTGACAGCGCCAATGCGGAGCGCCCGGGGTATACTCCGTCAGAAGCATATGTAAGCGGTGAAATTTCCGATGCGATGAACAATTCAGAAAACCGTGTCATCATTGCTGTATTCGCGTCTAATATCAACCGGATCCAGCAAGTGATACAGGCTGCCGTCCAGAACGGCCGCAAACTTGCAATCGCCGGAAAAAATCTGCAAAACGTGCTTCAGCTTGGGCGCAAGCTCGGCTATATTGAAGCCGAAGATGAAATGTTTATTCCTGTGCAGGATGTGAAAAAATATCCGAAGCGGGAAGTGGCAATTGTTACAGCCGGAAGCCATGGTGAGCCGCTGGCCGCTCTTACGCGGATGGCCAAGCAGGCGCACAAGCAGCTTAACATTGAAGAAGGAGACACCGTTGTCATTGCATCAACACCGATTCCGGGGCATGAATTGATATATTCCAAAACCGTCAACCTGCTTGCCCGAGCCGGCGCTCAAGTCATTTTCGCCCAAAAACGCGTGCATGTGTCCGGTCACGGTTCGCAGGAAGAATTGAAACTCATGCTTAATTTGCTGAAACCGAAATATTTAATTCCGGTTAACGGTGAATTCAGAATGCAAAAAGCGCATTCCAAAATCGCAGAAGAGATCGGCATGAAACGCAGCGACATTTTCTTGATTGAAAAAGGTGACGTCGTTGAATTCCGCGGCCAGAATGTGAAAATCGGGGATAAAGTCACGTACGGAAACGTGTTGATTGACGGCCTCGGAGTCGGCGACATCGGCAACATCGTGCTGAGAGACCGCCGCTTATTATCACAAGACGGCATTCTCATCGTCGTGATCTCACTCGATAAGCAGAAAAAGAACCTCGTATCAGGTCCTGAGATCATTACGCGCGGTTTCGTATATGTCAGAGAATCAGAAGGTTTAATTGTACAAGCTACTGAGCTCGTCCGCTCTATCGTGACTGAAGCGACGGAAACATCTGCCGTAGAATGGTCCACGCTGAAACAAGCCATGCGTGATGCGCTGAATCAATTCCTTTATGAAAAAACAAAACGCAAGCCGATGATCATTCCGATCATTATGGAAGTATAATGTATACACAGCCGGAGCGCATGATGCTCCGGCTGTGTTTTTGTTCATGTCCCGGATGGAAATCATCATCTTTGTTCATAATACAAAGAGACATTCGGAAAGGGTGAAAGATAAAATGGATCATCGTATGGAAAACACCGAAGAACAGCAGCCCGAAAAATCAGATGCGAAAGACAGCATTATGAGCAAAATTCAGCAGCTGGGAGAGACATCTCTGCCGCAAATGTCCCAAGATACCAATATTCACTGCCTGACGATCATCGGCCAAATTGAGGGGCACGTCCAGCTCCCGCCGCAAAATAAAACAACCAAATATGAACACGTCATTCCGCAAATCGTCGCCATTGAGCAAAATCCGAAAATCGAAGGACTTCTGATCATCTTAAACACCGTCGGAGGCGATGTGGAAGCGGGGCTTGCGATTGCGGAAATGCTCGCATCCTTATCAAAACCGACCGTCTCAATCGTACTCGGCGGGGGACACTCGATAGGTGTGCCGATCGCCGTGTCATGTGATCATAGTTTTATCGCGGAAACAGCGACTATGACCATTCACCCCGTTCGGCTTACAGGTCTGGTTATCGGGGTTCCGCAAACATTTGAATACTTGGACAAAATGCAGGAGCGGGTCGTCAACTTTGTGACCCATCATTCAAATATTTCCGAAGAAAAATTCAAAGAGCTGATGTTTTCAAAAGGAAACTTAACCAGGGACATCGGGACGAACGTAGTCGGGAAAGATGCGGCTGATTACGGATTAATTGATGCCGTGGGCGGCGTCGGACAGGCGATAAAAAAGCTGAATCAGCTGATTGAGGAACGAAAGGGCGAGGAAGGAAGGATGATTCAATGATCCTTTATACCGTCATGCCCCAAGAAGTCGTTTACGGTCAGGATATAGAGCAAAGCGTGCATGAACAGGTAGATTATGCCGGCGTGCCGCTGCTAGTTGAGATGAAGGGAAATGAAGCTGAAGTCGTACAGATTTTAAGTACGAACCCGATGGATTTCTTGAATCCGGACATCGCTCCGGGACAAAAAATCAAGCTGAAAATCTAACCGGCATTCAGTCCGTTTCTCGGGGGCAAAATATGCTATAATAGGGGAATCCTACAGAAAAATGCAGCCGGCAAAAGGCTGCTTTTCTTCATGATGTATGATTTTACATTTTTTAACGCAGTAAGGTGATGAGTGTGGCAAAGAAAAAACGGAAATCTAAAAAGAAACAAGAGAGTAAGCTCAATCTAAAATACGAACTAAGCGGACTGCTCTGTGTTGCAATCTCGATTATTGCTGTTTTGCAGCTCGGCGTTGTGGGACAGACATTTGTGTACTTGTTCCGTTTTTTTGCCGGAGAGTGGTTTATTTTATGCTTAATTGCGCTCTTCCTTCTCGGAATTTCGCTGTTTTGGAAAAAGAAGAGTCCAAGCCTTTTAACGAGAAGAAAGGCAGGGCTGTACTGTATTATCGCCAGTATATTGCTGCTGTCTCACGTGCAGCTCTTTAAAAATCTGTCTTATCACGGGTCGATTCGGTCGGCAAGTGTCATCGGCAACACGTGGGAGCTGTTTATGATTGACATGAAACAGCAGGCTGCTTCCCCTGATTTGGGCGGCGGCATGATCGGCGCGGTACTGTTTGCAGCTTCCCACTTTTTATTTGCATCAACGGGTTCACAGATCATGGCGATCGTGCTGATCTTAATGGGGCTGATTCTTGTAACGGGCCGTTCACTGCAGGAAACGCTCAAAAAGTGGACGAGCCCCGTCGGCCGGTTTATCCGCAGTCAATGGCAGGCATTTCTTGAGGATATGAAAACAGTCAGAACGAACATGTCTTCACCGAAAACAAAAACAAAATCGGGCAAAAAACAAAAACGGGTTCAAAAGAAAAAAGAAGAGCCTGAACCGGAGGAAGAGGATGAGGAAATCATTTCGCCGATCATCCATTCAGAGCCGATTATTTCAAGCTTTTCAGACCGTCAGGAAGAGCCCGCCGAACCGCTGATCCCGGAAAAAACGCAGGAGGCTGCACAAGCGGCAAAAGATGAGCCTTCCGGCGGCGCTCAAGACAGTGGCGAAACGGCTGCGGCTCCGCCGATGACGTTTACAGAGCTTGAAAATAAAGATTATCAAATGCCTTCACTGGACATACTGGCTGACCCGAAACATACCGGCCAGCAGACCGATAAGAAAAACATTTACGAGAATGCAAGAAAACTCGAACGGACTTTTCAAAGCTTTGGTGTAAAGGCGAAAGTGACGCAGGTTCATCTCGGTCCGGCGGTCACAAAATATGAGGTGTACCCGGACGTCGGGGTCAAAGTCAGTAAAATCGTGAATCTGAGCGATGACCTCGCGCTCGCGCTTGCCGCGAAGGATATCCGGATCGAAGCGCCGATTCCGGGTAAATCGGCAATCGGCATCGAGGTGCCCAATGCTGAAGTTGCGATGGTTTCGTTAAAAGAAGTGCTTGAATCCAAGCTCAATGACAAGCCGGACGCGAAGCTTCTGATCGGCTTGGGACGAAATATTTCCGGGGAAGCCGTGCTTGCCGAACTGAACAAAATGCCCCACCTGCTCGTAGCGGGGGCAACGGGAAGCGGAAAAAGCGTCTGTGTCAACGGTATTATTACGAGCATTCTGATGAGGGCCAAACCGCATGAAGTGAAGATGATGATGATTGACCCGAAAATGGTTGAGCTGAATGTGTATAACGGCATTCCTCATCTGCTTGCGCCGGTCGTGACAGATCCGAAAAAGGCCTCGCAGGCTTTGAAAAAGGTCGTCAATGAGATGGAGCGCCGCTATGAGCTGTTCTCCCATACGGGTACGAGAAATATAGAAGGCTATAACGATCATATTAAGCGGTCAAATGCCGAAGAAGAAGTCAAGCAGCCTGAGCTGCCGTACATCGTCGTCATCGTTGACGAGCTTGCCGATCTGATGATGGTCGCTTCTTCCGACGTGGAAGATTCAATTACGAGACTTTCACAGATGGCGCGGGCGGCGGGAATTCATTTGATTATCGCGACACAGCGGCCTTCAGTCGACGTTATTACCGGTGTTATTAAAGCCAACATCCCGTCAAGAATCGCCTTCAGTGTCTCCTCTCAGACCGATTCACGGACAATTTTAGACATGGGCGGCGCTGAAAAGCTTCTGGGGCGCGGAGACATGCTGTTTCTGCCTGTAGGCGCAAATAAGCCGGTGCGTGTGCAAGGGGCATTCTTATCCGATGAAGAGGTTGAGCATGTCGTTGATCATGTCATTACGCAGCAAAAAGCGCAGTACCAAGAAGAGATGATTCCGGAAGAAGTTTCGGAAACACACAGTGAAGTAACGGATGATCTCTATGACGAAGCGGTCGATTTGATTATCGGCATGCAGACGGCATCAGTCTCCATGCTCCAAAGGCGGTTCAGAATCGGATATACGAGAGCTGCCCGTCTGATTGACGCAATGGAGGAACGGGGCGTCGTCGGGCCGTATGAAGGAAGCAAACCGAGGGAAGTACTATTATCTAAGGAACAATATGATGAGCTCTCTTCTTAAAAAGGAGAGAGTTTTCACTGAAAATGATATCACCAAAATCATTCCTATTTATTTTTTTATTAAAACATGATATAGTTGTCCCAATTGTTCAATAATTTATGAAAGTGGTTTACGGAGGGGAAACATGTCTACAAAAGCTGACAATCGTCACTTGTATCTAAAAGTGATTGAGCGAATCAAAGAGGATATACAAAACGGAATTTACACCGAAAAGGAAAAGCTTCCTTCTGAATTTGAGCTTTCAAAATCAATGGGTGTCAGCCGGGCAACTCTGCGTGAAGCTTTGCGTATCCTTGAAGAGGAGCATGTGATTATCAGAAGGCACGGTGTGGGCACTTTCGTCCATACAAAACCGCTGTTTCTTTCAGGTATTGAACAGCTCAACAGCGTGACGAAAACGATTCAGCAGGCGAACATGGTGCCGGGTACGATTTTTTTGTCGTCTCAGGTCATCACGCCGTCTGATGAAGATATCGCTAGATTCCGGCTTGAGCCTGAGCAGGAGCTTTTTTATTTGGAACGCGTGAGAACGGCAAGCGGCACTCCGGTCGTTTACTGTTTAGATACGATTCCGATGCACATTCTGCCGAATTCTTTCTGTCATGAACAGGAGTCTATTTTTGATCTTTTGGAAAAAAACTCCGGGTCTGTAATCAGCTATGCCGTTGCTGATATCGAACCGATCGGATATCACGATACGATTTCACCGGTTTTGGAATGCGAGCCGGAGACGGCGCTTTTATTGCTGAAGCAAACCCACTATAATCAGAATGATGAACCTGTGCTGTATTCATTAAATTATTTCCGGGCTGATAAGTTCAGTTTTCATGTTGTAAGAAAACGTTTTTAAGACAGACGCGTCATGTGTCTGTTTTTTTATTTGCCGTTTCAGTACATACTTTGTTTTCTGCAAGGCACAATAAAACAGGAAACAACCAAGTATAGTGAATGGGTGAATAAGTTGAGTAAGAAGAAAAATGGAACGAAAAATATCATTGCTCTGGCTTCTGTACCGCTCGTGATGACACTCGGGAATTCCATGCTGATTCCTGTGCTTCCGATGATTGAAAAGAAGCTGTCCATATCGTCTTTTCAAGTATCGTTAATTATAACGGTCTATTCGATTGTGGCGATTATTTGTATTCCGATTGCCGGATATCTGTCCGATAAATTCGGAAGAAAAAAGGTTCTTCTGCCTTGTCTTCTCATAGCCGGTGCGGGCGGAGCGCTTGCCGCGATAGCTTCCACCGCGTTCAAGCATCCTTATCCCATTATCTTGGCGGGGCGGGTGCTGCAGGGAATCGGTTCGGCGGGGGCGGCTCCTGTAGTGATGCCGTTTATCGGTGATTTATTCAAAGGGGATGATGAGCGGATTACCGCGGGGCTCGGCGATATTGAGACGTCTAACACTGCCGGGAAAGTAATAAGCCCGATTCTCGGTTCGCTCTTGGCTGCATGGTTTTGGTTTATGCCATTTTGGTTCATTCCGTTTTTTTCGCTCATCAGTTTTTTTCTCGTATTGTTTTTGGTGGCAAAGCCGGAGGAACAAAAAGAAGCGCCTTCTATTTCCGAATTTGTGAAAAATGTCGGCCGCATATTTAAGCGTGACGGACGCTGGCTCTTTACGGTTTTTATCATCGGCTGCGTGATTATGTTTTTGCTGTTCGGGGTTCTTTTTTATTTATCAGACTCACTGGAGAAGAAATACGGCATTGACGGTGTGGCTAAAGGAGCGCTTTTGGCAATCCCGCTTTTATTTCTATCCGTCAGTTCATATATAGCAGGCAGGAAAATCGGAAAAGACCAAGGCAAAATGAAGTTTTGCATCGTTTTCGGAATGAGTGCCGTGACACTGTCGTTTATCGGCCTATGGTGGAATCACAGTTTTTATTTATTATTTATCTTTTTGTGTGTCAGCGGTATCGGTATCGGAATGGCATTGCCGGCTTTAGACGCTGTCATCACAGAAGGCGTAGACAACGAGGAATCGGGAACCATTACCTCATTTTATAACAGCATGCGGTTTATCGGAGTAGCGGCGGGACCGCCGATCTTTGCTGCCCTGATGTCAAATGCAGGCTGGCTGATTTTTATTTTATCCGCTTTTTGCGGCATTGTGTCTGTATTTTTAGCGCTGTTAAATATCTCATCACAAGCAAAAGAAAAAAAGGAATCATTAAAGACGGTGTAATCTGCACTGTCTTTCTTTATTTTATTTTGAAGATTGACATGATACCGTCAAGTCGTTATCCTTTTTAATAGTTAAACATATTAACTATCGGAAGGAGGGGGAAAAGGTGCATGAAGAAAAAGTAAAGCAGCTGATTCAGCGTTATTCCGATGTATACCTGCACGTCTTAAAAAAAATTGACAGCATTATCGCTGAAAAAGTGAACAAAGAACTGACATTGGATCAATATTACATCCTCCGCTATATTATGCTCAATCCCGATTGCAAATCAATTGAACTGGCCGCGGTGTGCCACGTCAATAAAAGCGCCATTACATCTATGACGAACCGCCTGTATGAAAAAGGCTACATCAATAGAGAACGCAGCCAAAGCGACCGCCGGAGCATACTTTTAAATGTCACGGAAAAGGGGACGGAAGTATTTCACCGTGTGGAGCGGCGGATTGAGGAACTCGTCCGATCATATATTATGTATTTTGATGAAGACGAGGCGGAGATGTTCGTGAATACATATGAAAAATTATATCGATTGATGATGACTGAGGAGGATCAGCAGACATAATGAAAAACATTATCCGAGCCCGCTGGATCATCGCCGCGGTGTGGGTCGCCGCAACGGTGATATTTATGCTTACAGCGCCTGATATGGCTGAATTGACACGGGAGAAAGGGCAGATTTCCGTACCGGACGGATATTCCTCTTCTTACGCCCATGAATTGCTTGATGAAATGTCTGATTCCGATGCACCGTCTTCTTCTGCCGTCATCGTATTTCACGAAAAAGGCTTAATGACAGACAAAAAAGATCGTCTGGAAGAAGCCGTCAGCACTTTGTCTGAACATAAAAAAGCGCTTCAGATTAAAACGGTGACTTCATACTTCGGGGAGAAAAATGACGACATTAAAAAACAGCTGCTGTCAAAAGACAGACAAACGATGCTCGTTCAGCTGCAGCTTGATACATCCAAAAACGATATCATCGAAATAAAAAATAAAATTGATAAAGAGCTGAAACCGTACGGCGTATCATACGGCATTACAGGCCAATCGCTGATCGACGAAGATGTGTTAAAAAGCTCACAGGACGGCTTGAAAAAGACTGAATATATAACGGTCGCTTTTATCCTGATCGTGCTGATCCTTGTATTTCGGTCAGTGGTCGCTCCGTTCGTGCCGCTTTTATCAGTATTGATATCTTATTTAGTCAGCCAGTCGATTGTCGCATTTTTAGTCGATCAGCTGAATTTTCCGCTCTCAACTTTTACGCAGATTTTTATGGTTGCGATTATGTTCGGGATCGGCACAGACTACTGCATTCTGCTTCTCAGCAGATTTAAAGAAGAACTGTCGCATGGCGCTGACATAAAAGAAGCGATCGTCGTCACCTACAAAACGGCCGGAAAGACGGTTTTGTACAGCGGCGGTGCGGTGCTGATCGGATTTGCCTGCATCGGATTTGCGACATTTAAGCTGTATCAGTCGGCAGCGGCCGTTGCGGTCGGTGTCGCGGTGCTGCTGCTTGCGCTCATGACGATCGTGCCGTTTTTTATGGCTGTTTTAGGAAAAAGCCTGTTTTGGCCTGTTAAGGGCGATATTTCGCATCCTCAAAGCAAAGCATGGGAAACGTCAGGGCGGTTTTCATTTAAAAGGCCGCTCATCAGTCTTGCAATCGTTGCGGTATTCACCGTCCCGCCTATCCTTCTTTACAAAGGTTCGCTGTCTTACAACAGTCTTGACGAAATCGGGGATAAATATGAATCCGTGCGCGCGTTTCATACGATTTCAGACGCATTCGGCCCGGGAGAACTTCTTCCGGCCACAGTCGTCATCAAAAATGATGAGACATTAAATACCGAAAAACACCTGATTGATATCGAAAAAATCAGCAGAGAACTTGAAAAAACAGAGGGTGTAAAAACGGTCAGAAGCGCCACGCGCCCTGCTGGAAACGGATTGAATCAATTATTTGTCACAAATCAGGCAAAGCAGCTTCAAGAAGGGCTTGATAAAGGCAATACAGGACTTGAAAAAATCACGGACGGATTAGGGCATGCCGCAAAGTCGTTAGCTGATTCACAGCCGCAGATCGAAGAGTCGGGCAAAAGCGTCAATCAGCTTATTGACGGAACATTGTCTCTGAAATCCGGGCTTTCTGATATAGGAGAAAACCTGAATAAACTGCAGGCTGGCGTGAACGAGAATAAAGCCGGCGTCGCCCAGATGAGAAAGCAGATTGAAGAGCAAAAACAAATGCTGACTTCACAGCTCAAACAAAACAGCGGTCTCGCTTCAGAAACGCAAAACGCTTTAAAATTGGTAAAAACCGTCCTGCCGATGAAAGATGAAGCCAGCAGACAGCTTGCCGATTTGAACAAGCAGCTTGCCCGGCTGCCGTTTGCAAAATTGGAAGCGTCAATACCGTCAGTCAAAACCGATCCCTCTTACCAAGAAATCAAATCGGCCTTTACGGGTGTACAGTCAGCCGTTTCCAAGGCAAACGCGGATGCAGAAGCGTTTTCTAAACAGGTCGACAGTCAAAAGGCTCATCTGCAGCAAGCGGAAAAACAATTTGCCCGACTGGCAGCCGCTCAGAAGAAGATTGACACTCAAATTAACGCAATGATCAATGGTCTGACCAGTATTGAAAACGGTCTGCAGCAAGTGTCAGACGGACAGGGGGCTCTCGCGGGACAAATGCCGCGCCTTGAATCGGCGGCAGGACAGCTCGCCGAGGGCCAGAAAAAAATGAAGAGCGGTCTCGGTGATTTTTCTTCCCGGCTCAGCGATCTTTCTTCAGGCCTTAACGATAGTGTAAAAGGGCTTAAGAAAGTATCAAGCGGCATGATGGGGGCGAATGATTACCTGGGTGAGCTTCACAAGGCGTCAGACAAAGAAATGACAGGCTGGTTTGTGCCGAAAGACGCGTTGACAAACAGTGATTTCACAAGCGTGTTTAATACGTACATGTCAGATGACAGAAAAACGACAGAATTGACCGTCGTTCTTGATAACAATCCTTACTCAAATACGGCCATTCAAGATATTCAAGCGATCAAAGCGAGCGTAAAAAGGGCCATTCCGAACACGGATCTGAAGAATGCCTCTTTCGGCGTTTCGGGAGTCTCCAGCATGAATGCCGATCTGAAAGAAGTATCGGATTCAGACTTCAAACGGACGGCCATGTTTATGCTGGCGGGAATTTTTCTGATTCTCATCGTGATGCTGCGCTCCCTCATTATGCCTGTTTATTTAGTGGCGTCGCTCGTACTGACGTATTTCGCATCCATCGGCGTGACGGAATACATCTTTACACACTTCTTCGGGTATCCGGGCGTAAACTGGGCCGTGCCGTTCTTCGGCTTTGTCATTTTGATGGCTCTAGGCGTGGATTATTCCATCTTTTTAATGGACCGCTTTAATGAGCTTAAAAAAGAAGGAACGGAACCCGCAATGATCAGCAGTATGAAAAATATGGGTTCCGTCATCATTTCTGCAGCCATTATTTTAGCGGGAACCTTTGCGGCCATGCTGCCGTCAGGCGTTCTTTCCTTATTACAGATTGCAACCGTGGTATTAACAGGCCTTCTCATGTACGCAATTGTCGTCCTTCCGTTTTTTGTACCGGTCATGGTGAAAATATTCGGAAGAGCCAACTGGTGGCCTTTCAATTTGAAAAAATAACGTTCAATGACTCTGCCTGTTTTCGGGCAGAGGTTTTTTGTTTCCTTATAAATCCTCCAGTTGATATAATTACATCTGCGCACTCTTTTTTGCGAATGCTGAAATTTGGTCATAATACATACTATGAAAGAATGAACGAAGGAGGTTTCACATGACTTACGTAAATGAAATGAAGTCAAAGCACGGCGGGATCACCGCCCACATCGTAAAGACCGAGAAATTTAAAACCGTTTCGCTGACGTTTAAAATGCTGGCTCCTTTAACGAAAGAGCTCGTAACAAAAAGGGCGCTGTTTCCGCATGTGCTTCTGCGCGGAACAGAAAGCCGCCCGAAAACCGCTGATCTGCGGTCTTATTTTGATGAGCTGTACGGCACATCCGTTTCAGCTGATCTGACAAAAAAGGGAGAACGTCATGTCATTACGTTCAGACTTGAGATTCCTAATGAAAAGTATCTGAAGGACCGCACACCGTTATTGGAAAAAGGCCTTCAGCTTTTATCAGAGCTTGTCTTTTCGCCCGCTTTGGAAAACGGCGCCTTCCTGCCCCTTTATGTCACGCAGGAAAAACGGACGCTTAAACAGCGGATTCAAGCCGTATATGATGATAAGATGAGATATTCTAATCTGCGTCTCGTTCAGGAAATGTGCAAAAGCGAACCGTATGCCCTTCACGTCAACGGTGAGTTCGATGATGTTGAACACATTACACCGCATGATTTGTATGAAGCCTATCAAAAAGCCATACGCGAAGATCAGCTGGACCTGTACGTCATCGGCGATGTTGATACAGATCAGGTGGAAACGGCCGTTGATACGTATTTTAAAACGGAAGAACGGAAGCTGCAGCCTTTTGAAAGAAGCGCGGCGAATGAACAGCCCGATCCGAAGGAAGTCATTGATGAAGAGGACGTCAAGCAGGGCAAGCTGAATATCGGATTCCGGACCAATACGACATATACAGATCCGGATTATCCGGCATTGCAGGTGTTTAACGGGCTGTTCGGGGGGTTCTCTCATTCAAAGCTGTTTATAAATGTCCGTGAAAAAGCGAGCCTCGCCTATTATGCAGCCTCAAGGGTGGAAAGTTTCAAAGGGCTTTTGATGGTCATGTCGGGCATTGAGGTGAAAAATTACAAGCAGGCCGTCACCATCATTGAAGAACAGTTTCAGGCTATGCAAAACGGTGACTTTTCAGAAGATGATATCGCCCAAACGAAAGCCGTTATTAAAAATCAAGTATTAGAAACCATTGATACGGCATACGGTTTAGCGGAATTTCTGTATCAGCAGGCCTCAGCCCAAGTAGAGATACCGATCGAAAGATTCCTTGACAATATCGAGAAAGTGACAAAAGAGGACATTATCAATGTCGGAAAGAACATTAAGCTGGATACGACTTATTTCTTAAAAGGGACGGGGGGAGCATCTTGACTAAACCGATAAACTTCGAACAGCTTCAGGAAACGCTGTATCATGAAAAAATGGCAAACGGCCTTGATGTCTATGTGCTGCCGAAACAGGGTTTTAATAAAACATACGCCGTGTTTACGACAAAGTACGGTTCCATTGACAATCAATTCGTTCCTTTAAATAAGGAAGAAATGGTACACGTCCCTGACGGAATCGCGCATTTTCTGGAGCATAAACTGTTTGAAAAAGCGGACGGCGACGTGTTTCAGGACTTCAGTAAGCAGGGGGCGTCGGCAAATGCCTTTACATCATTTACACGAACCGCTTATCTGTTCTCCAGCACTTCTAATGTGGAGAAAAACCTGGAAACACTCGTGGATTTTGTTCAGGACCCGTATTTCACGGAAAAATCAGTTGAAAAAGAAAAAGGCATCATCGGCCAGGAAATCAATATGTATGATGATAATCCGGATTGGCGGCTGTTTTTCGGCCTTATCGAAAATATGTATAAAGACCACCCCGTGAAAATTGACATTGCCGGAACGGTGGAGAGCATCTCACATATTACGAAAGATCTGCTGTATGAGTGCTACGAAACGTTTTATCACCCGAGCAATATGCTGCTCTTTATCGTCGGTCCCGTAGATCCTGAAGCGGTCATCAGCCAGGTGCGGAAAAACCAGGAGAAAAAGCCGTTTACAGACCAGCCCGAAATCAAACGTGAAGAAGTTCAGGAGCAGGAAGCGGTTTTCCGCCGGGAGCAGGAATTAAAAATGAACGTGCAAGGCTCAAAATGTCTTGTCGGCTTAAAGGCGAAAGACCCTTATAAAACGGGGCAGGAGCTGTTGAAGCACGAGCTCAGCATGAACCTCATGCTTGAATGTCTCTTCGGAAAAAGCTCACCGCATTACGGTGACTTGTACGACAAAGGCTACATTGATGAAACTTTCAGCTTTGATTACACGGCTGAATACGGATTCGGTTTTGCCTCTGTCGGAGGAGATACACCGGAGCCGGATAAGCTCGCTGACGAATTAAAACACATGCTGCTTGATGCAGAATCAGCCGTGACTGCGGAAAAACTTGATCTTGCGAGAAAAAAGAAGATCGGGTCATTCTTAAAAGCGCTCAATTCGCCTGAATATATCGCCAACCAATTCACACGCTACGCCTTTTTAGATATGAGTCTGTTTGATGTCGTAACCGTACTGGAGCAGATTACGCTGGATGACGTAAAGCGGGTCATTAAAGAAGAACTATCAGAAGACAGGCTGACAGTCTGCAAAGTCGTGCCAAAATCATAACAAAAACATCCCTCACGCCCTGAGGGATGTTTTTCTGGGGAAAGAAGGAGTATTGATTGATGAAACAGACAGCGCTCGTAACCGGAGCAAGCGGCGGAATCGGACAAAGTATAAGTGAAGTCCTCGCAAAAAACGGGTATGACGTCCTTTTGCATTATCATTCTAATAAGGAAGCCGCACACAGGCTTGCGGAAAGGCTGAGCGCATCATTCGGCGTAAAAGCCTCCGTTGTTCAGGCGGATCTGTCCTCACCGGATGGCGCGGAGACACTCAGCCGTTCCGTTAAGCAGCCTGTGGATGCTCTGATATTAAACAGCGGCAAAAGTCATTTCGGCCTGATTACGGACGTTACGGATGACACGGCGCGGGAGATGGTGCAGCTGCATGTAACGAGTCCGTTTCTTTTGGCGCGTAATCTGATGCCCGGCATGATCCGGAAAAAAAGCGGGGGCATCGTCGCGATCGGTTCCGTCTGGGGAGAAACAGGCGCATCGTGCGAGGTATTATACAGCATGGTCAAGGGAGCGCAGCATTCGTTCGTCAAAGCGCTTGCCAAAGAGCTTGCTCCGAGCGGCGTCCGCGTGAATGCAGTCTCGCCGGGTGCCGTTGATACAAATATGCTTGATCAGTTCACGTCTGATGAAAAAGAAGCGTTGGCAGAGGAAATTCCCGCGGGCCGGCTGGCAAAGCCGGAGGAAATCGCCGAAGCGGCGGCCTTTTTATTATCGGACAAGGCTTCCTATATTACGGGGCATATATTATCCGTAAACGGCGGCTGGCACTGCTGAAAAAAATGTGTGTATAGTTTGCATCTGTACGGACAAAATAATTTTGTAACAACAGATGAAATGGAGGAACCCAACATGTCAGTATTAGAAAACTGGGATAATTGGAAGAATTTCCTTGGCGACAGATTGAACTATGCGCAGGAAAAAGGGATGAGTGATGAAACGATCACTGACCTCGCTACAGAAATCGGCGGTTACCTTGCGAACGAAGTCGACTCGAAAAACCATCAGGAAAAAGTGCTTGCTGATCTTTGGAGCGTTGCTTCTGAAGATGAACAGCGCGCCATCGCAAATATGATGGTGAAGCTTGTTGAAAATAACAGCACTCATTAAGAGGGGGGATTTCTCCTCTCTTTTTTTATGTTTTCCTCTATAGAGCAACATTCTTCTTTCTAATTAGAGAAAAATGTTTTATGATAAAGGAAGGTAAAAATTTGCCACAATGGAGGGGGTATATCATTTGGCAAAGCTCGAATGGTATTTTGAATATGAAATTCAAGTGAACCGCCCCGGCCTGCTCGGGGATATTTCATCTCTTCTCGGGATGCTGTCAATTAATATTGTCACAATTAACGGTGTCGACCTTTCCAGAAGGGGAATGCTGCTCAGATGCCGGCATATAGATCAAATTAAACGATTGGAATCAATTTTAAAAACAATGGAGACCATTAAAGTAACGAAGCTGAGAGAACCGAGGCTTCGCGACCGTCTCGCAGTCCGCCACGGAAGATACATTCAGCGTGATGCCGATGACAAAAAAACCTTCCGTTTTGAAAGGGACGAGCTCGGTCTTCTGGTTGACTTTATGGCCGAGCTGTTTAAAAAAGAAGGACACAAACTGATCGGAATCCGGGGAATGCCGAGGGTCGGAAAAACGGAGTCCATCGTTGCGTCAAGCGTTTGTGCCAGCAAAAGATGGCTTTTCGTATCATCAACGCTGCTAAAACAAACGATCCGGAGCCAGCTGGTTGCCGATGAATACAGCACGGAAAACGTGTTTATCCTCGACGGCATCGTTTCGACAAGACGGGGATCTGAGCGCCATCTTCAGCTCGTCAGTGAAATTATGCGGCTTCCGGCGACAAAGGTCGTGGAGCACCCCGATATTTTTGTTCAAAATTCGGAGTATACGCTCGATGATTTCGATTATATTATCGAACTCAGAAATGATCCTGACGAAGTTATTACATATGAACATGCAGAAGAACCGCAAATATTTGATCAGACCGGTTTTTCAAGCTTTGATTTTTAATATTGGAAGGTGTTTGTTGTGACAGAATTAGCAATCCGGCTTAAAGAAGCCAGAGAGGAAAAAGGGATGTCATTGGATGAACTCCAGGCGGCGACGAAAATTCAGAAAAGATACTTAACCGCTCTGGAAGAAGGCAATTATGACGTCATTCCCGGCAATTTTTATGTGCGGGCGTTTATCAAGCAATACGCTGAAGCTGTCGGGCTTGATTCAGATCAGTTATTTGAAGAATATAAAAAAGACATCCCTAACACGTACCATGACGATGTGTCGGAAAAAATCTCCGGTCTCGCCATGCAAAGGGAGCTTCCTAAGTCCGCTTCAAAGGCGGCGGAATGGCTTCCGACCGTCCTTGTCGTCATCGGTGTCATTATCGTCATCGCGATCATTTATGCGATTATTCAGCTCGGAATGAGCAAATCCGGGCAGACAGACGGAGATAAGGCCGTCACCCAAAGTGAGAGCAAGTATGAGATTCCTAAGGATTCTGCGCTGAAAAACGACGGCAATACAAATGACGAAGCGCAATCTGACAGCAAAAAAGACAAAAAGGACACAAAAGCGTCAGAGCAGAAGAAAGAAAAAAGCAGTGAAAAGACGGAGATCAAAGCGGCCGGAACGGAAGGCTCGGCTTCTTCATACAACGTCTCCGGGGCAGATAAGTATAAGCTTGAACTGATTGCTTCTGACAGCGCATGGATCCGCGTCCGTGATGACAGCGGCGGTTCTTTAAAAGAAGGAACGCTGCAAAAAGGCGAAACCTTTAAAAAAGACGTCACGGATCAAAAGCAGATTGAAATCCGCACGGGCTATGCCCCTAACCTGAAAATTAAAATCAACGGAGAGGTTCTGTCCTATGAACTCAATCCGCATGATGTGATGGCGCAGACCATCACAATCAAGATGAAAAAATAAAAGGGGAAAAGTCATCTGAACGATTAAGATGACTTTTTCTTCACGTCCGAGTACATATATTGGAGGGGCTTTATGTTTAACTTACCGAATAAAATCACACTGGCAAGAATCGCTTTAATTCCTGTATTTATGATTATCATGCTTGTTCCTTTTCAGTGGGGCAGCGTTCATATAGGGGATGAATCGATTCCGGTCGCGCATCTTACGGGAGCTGTTTTGTTCATTATCGCATCAACGACTGACTGGGTGGATGGCTACTACGCCAGAAAACTGAACCTCGTGACAAATTTCGGGAAATTTTTAGATCCGCTGGCTGACAAACTGCTGGTGTCCGCGGCATTAATTACGCTTGTGCAGTTTGACCTTGCGCCGGCGTGGATGGTCATCATCATCATCAGCCGCGAATTTGCCGTAACGGGATTAAGACTTGTGCTGGCGGGAACGGGGGAAGTTGTAGCCGCCAATATGCTGGGGAAAATTAAAACATGGGCTCAGATCATCGCTGTTGCCGCGCTTTTGCTGCATAATCTTCCGTTTGAGCTCGTTTCTTTCCCGTTCGGCGATATCGCTTTATGGGTGGCCGTGCTCTTCACAGTCATTTCCGGCTGGGATTATTTTGCGAAGAACTGGGATGCGTTAAAAACATCTAACTAAGAAAGAAGGACTTAAAGATGGAAATAGCAAAAAAAGCAGAAATCATTGCAGTCGGCTCGGAGCTTCTGCTCGGCCAGATCGCCAATACGAACGCGCAGTTTATCAGTAAAGAGCTGGCGGAAATCGGTGTAAACGTGTTTTATCATACCGCTGTCGGTGACAATCCGGAGCGGCTTAAGCAAGTCATCCGCATTGCCGAAGAGCGCTCAGACCTGATTATTTTTTCAGGCGGCCTCGGACCGACCAAGGACGATTTGACGAAAGAAACCATTGCAAACACACTGGGGCGCCCGCTCGTTCTGAATGACGAAGCGTTCCGGTCGATCGAAGAATATTTCGCGAAAACAAAACGGACCATGTCGCCGAATAACCGCAAACAGGCGCTCGTCATTGAGGGCTCAGACGTTTTGGCGAATCATTTCGGCATGGCGCCGGGAATGCTTGCAGAGCACGGCTCAAGGCTTTATATGCTGCTTCCCGGGCCGCCGAGCGAGCTGCGTCCGATGTTTGAAAATGAAGCGAAGCCGCTGCTTCTTAAAAAGCTCGGTTCTAATGAGAAAATCGTTTCAACCGTGCTGCGGTTTTTCGGAATCGGTGAATCCCAGCTTGAAGCTGATTTAGAAGATATCATTGATGCGCAGACGAACCCGACGATTGCCCCGCTCGCTGCTGACGGAGAGGTCACGCTGCGTTTAACGGCGAAACATGCCGACGAAAAAGAAACAGAACGGCTTTTAAAAGAAACGGAAGCCGCCATTTTAGAACGTGTCGGTGAATTTTTCTACGGATATGATGATACGTCTCTGGTGAAGGAGCTTTCAAAAGCATGCAGACAAAACGGAATTACGATTTCTTCTGCCGAAAGCTTTACAGGCGGCCTGTTTTCAGAGTGGGTGACTGATTTAAGCGGTGCGTCTCAACTATTTGCAGGGGGCGTTGTCTGCTATTCCGACAGCGTGAAACAGCATGTGCTCGGCGTGAAAGCTGAGACGCTCGCAGAAAGCGGAGCGGTCAGCAAAGAGTGTGCGAAAGAGCTTGCAGCCGGTGTGAGAAAGCTGACCGGAAGCGATATCGGCATCAGCTTTACCGGGGTTGCGGGTCCCGACCCGCAGGAAGGGCATGCGCCGGGCCGCGTCTTTATCGGCATTTCAGCGGAAGGAAAAGAAGAGGTGCACGAATTTAACTTTGCCGGCTCAAGAACCGGGATCAGAAAGCGCGCCGCTAAATACGGCTGCCATCTCATTTTAAAAATGCTGGATCAAAAATAAAGTTTTAAAGAGCCGTTTTCTCTGATTTTTAAGTTTTATAAGGGAAATTATGCTCTTTTGCAGAAAAGCGAACGCGGAAAAAATCCGAATATGCGTTCGCTTTTTTCTTGGCAAATGCCAGTAAACAAGGTATAGTATATGTAGTGGCAAGATAAAGGAGGAAAAAATAAATGAGTGATCGTCAGGCAGCCTTAGATATGGCTCTTAAGCAAATAGAAAAACAATTCGGCAAAGGTTCCATCATGAAGCTCGGAGAAAAAACGGATACAAGAATTTCAACGGTGCCAAGCGGTTCCCTTGCACTTGATACCGCTCTCGGAATAGGCGGATACCCGCGCGGACGGATTATTGAAGTATACGGACCTGAAAGCTCAGGTAAAACGACTGTAGCGCTTCACGCAATCGCTGAGGTTCAGGAAAAAGGCGGACAGGCAGCATTTATTGATGCTGAGCATGCTCTTGATCCTGTTTACGCGCAAAAGCTCGGTGTCAATATCGAAGAGCTTCTGCTTTCTCAGCCGGATACGGGAGAGCAGGCGCTAGAGATTGCTGAAGCGCTGGTGCGAAGCGGAGCTGTTGATATCGTAGTCGTTGACTCTGTTGCGGCGCTTGTTCCAAAAGCTGAAATTGAAGGTGACATGGGTGATTCACACGTCGGTTTACAGGCGCGTCTCATGTCTCAGGCGCTCCGAAAGCTTTCCGGCGCCATCAATAAATCTAAAACAATCGCAATCTTTATTAACCAGATTCGTGAAAAAGTCGGCGTTATGTTCGGAAATCCGGAGACGACACCGGGCGGCCGCGCGCTGAAATTCTATTCTTCCGTGCGCCTTGAAGTGCGCCGTGCCGAGCAATTAAAGCAGGGCAACGACGTGATGGGGAATAAAACGAGAATTAAAGTCGTAAAAAACAAAGTCGCTCCTCCGTTCCGTACGGCTGAAGTGGACATTATGTACGGTGAAGGAATCTCCAAAGAAGGGGAAATCATCGACCTTGGAACTGAACTGGATATCGTGCAAAAAAGCGGTTCGTGGTATTCTTATGAAGAAGAACGTCTCGGTCAGGGCCGTGAAAACGCCAAGCAGTTCTTAAAAGAAAATAAAGACATCATGCTGATGATTCAGGAACAAATCCGTGAATATTACGGTTTAGACAATAACGGTGTAACGGACAAAGCGGAAGAAGTTCAGGAAGAGATGGAATTAGAAGAATAAAAACACGATCAAAAGAGCGGAATAAGCAATTTCCGCTCTTTTTTTGTGTGTTTCAAAAAAACACTGGCTGTTTCGGAAAATTTTATCTGGAATGTTACAACTTTTTTCACCCTTCACTCGTCTAACATCATGGCGAAAGTTGAAATTATATCTGAGGAGGAAAAAAGATGACGAGCCCCCGCCGCACAAGAATAAATAAAAAAAGAAAGAAGAAGCTGATGAAAACGGGAGGGCTGTTTCTTTTTCTGCTGCTTGTCACTGTTTTTATTATGATCTGGACCGTCACAGCGCATCACCGGGAGAAGGAATCCGTTAAAAACGCTCCCGCCGCTCAATCTGATACTTCAAAAGACCAGACTCAACAGAAAAAAGAAAAGACGCAAAAAGAGAAAACACCTAAATCAATCGATCACAATAAACAGATCAGCAATTACTTGCAACAGATCGGGTTCAGCGGCACAGCAATGATCGTAAAAGATGGAAAAGTTGTGCTGAAAAAAGGCTTTGGCTATGCGGACCGAAAACAAAAAATTAAAAACAATCCGGAGACATCATATTATATCGGTTCTTCACAAAAAGCGTTAATCGCGACGGCTGTCCTGCAGCTTGAAGAAAAAGGGCTGCTGCAGACGAGTGACCCCGTCAGTACATACTTGCCGAATTTTCCTAACGGCACGCGCATCACATTGAAAAACCTGCTCAATCATACGTCCGGCATAAACGGGCATATTGAGGGTCAGGGACCGATTTCTCCAATTGATTTAATCAAGGATATAGAATACCGCGGAATTAAACGGCAGCCCGGGGTTTGGGATTACAGGGATTCCAACTATTCAGTGCTTGCTTATATCGTATCTCAGGTCAGCGGGGAGTCTTATGAACAATATATAAAAGAACACGTGTTCAAACCGGCCGGAATGAAGCATGCCGGATTTTACAAAACATTTGCTAAAGCCAAATATCCTGCCGTCGGCTACAAAGTCGATGAGAGCGGCAGTCTTGTAACGCCGCACCTTTTGGACTTATCGCAGCTGTACGGGGCGGGCGACATGTATATGAGCGCTGAAGATCTCTATAAATTTGATAAAGCGATCGTAAACGGCACGCTCCTTTCAAAAGAAAGCTTCACAAAAATGTTTACAGCAGGAAGCAGTGCCGCTTACGGCATGGGGTTTTACATTGATCCGGGAAGCTATTCCAATCACGGTGTTATGCCCGGTTACAACATTTTGAACAGCTTCAGCCATTCGGCAAGCAAATATGTCATATTACTGTCAAACATTCAGAATAACGCCAAATTAGGACAGGTAAACAATAGAATTTACCAATTGCTTAACCAGCCGGACTAACAGAGCCGTCATTCACGAAAAGCGGATCTAGGTATGGTATGATATATACATGGGCGAAGATCCGAGCTGAAGGCGAATCGTTAAGCTGGCAAGCTTGACAAGTATTTCCGACACAATTACAATGAAGTTGTAACATTTGTTTTTTTAACATGATTGTTAAACCATTTAAACTTGACAAGGGCGTGAGAGACTCATTCCCTGTGAAGGTTCTGTATGTTGAGAAAATCAGACAATGTACATGCCGGCACTTATTTAAGCAAAAACCAAGTTCATAGCAAGAGGAGGTGAAAGTATGACCCCAATGACGGTTCTCATCTCCATTTTGCTGACTCTGCTCGGTTTAGTTGTTGGCTACTATGTTCGTAAAACCATTGCCGAAGCAAAGATTGCGGGCGCACGCGGTGCTGCCGAGCAAATCCTTGAAGATGCAAAGCGTGATGCTGAAGCACTGAAAAAAGAAGCTCTGCTTGAAGCAAAGGACGAAATCCATACACTTCGAATAGATGCTGAACAGGAAGTTCGTGAAAGACGAAATGAGCTTCAAAAACAAGAAAACCGTTTACTTCAAAAAGAAGAAAATCTTGACCGTAAACATGAAGGAATTGATAAACGGGAAGCGATGTTGGAGAAGAAAGATCATTCTCTGAATGAACGACAACAACATATTGAAGAGATGGAAAGCAAAGTGGATGAGATGATTCGTATGCAGCAGTCAGAACTCGAACGCATTTCGAGCCTGACACGGGATGAAGCGAAACAAATCATTCTTGACCGGGTTGAAAATGAGCTTTCACATGACATCGCCATCATGACAAAAGAAACCGAAAACCGTGCGAAAGAAGAGGCAGATAAAAAGGCGAAAAACATTCTGTCGCTTGCTTTGCAGCGCTGTGCAGCAGATCATGTTGCCGAAACGACGGTATCGGTCGTCAATCTTCCGAATGATGAGATGAAAGGACGTATCATCGGCCGTGAAGGGCGTAACATTCGTACGCTTGAAACGCTTACAGGTATTGACCTGATTATTGATGACACACCTGAAGCAGTCATTCTTTCCGGATTTGATCCGATCAGACGGGAGACGGCAAGAATCGCTCTTGATAAACTCGTTCAGGATGGCCGTATTCACCCGGCGCGCATTGAAGAAATGGTTGAAAAATCCCGCCGTGAGGTAGATGACTATATCCGGGAAATGGGTGAGCAGACGACGTTTGAAGTCGGCGTTCACGGCCTCCACCCGGATCTGATCAAGATCCTCGGCCGGTTGAAATTCCGTACAAGCTACGGGCAGAACGTACTGAAACATTCTATGGAAGTTGCGTTTTTAGCAGGTTTAATGGCTTCCGAGCTTGGAGAAGATGCAAAGCTTGCCAAGCGGGCCGGTCTTCTGCATGACATCGGAAAAGCAATTGACCATGAAGTGGAAGGAAGCCACGTGGAAATCGGAGTGGAGCTTGCGACCAAATATAAAGAGCATCCAGTCGTCATTAACAGTATTGCGTCACACCACGGAGACGAAGAGCCGACTTCCATTATCGCCGTTCTGGTTGCTGCCGCTGATGCACTGTCAGCCGCAAGACCGGGTGCGAGAAGTGAAACGCTCGAAAACTATATCCGCAGACTTGAAAAGCTTGAAGAAATCTCCGAGTCTTACGAAGGTGTTGAAAAATCATTTGCGATTCAGGCCGGCCGTGAAGTTCGCATCATGGTGAAGCCGGACTCCATTAATGATTTAGAAGCCCATCGTTTGGCACGTGATATCCGTAAACGAATTGAGGACGAGCTTGATTATCCGGGCCACATTAAAGTGACCGTAATCAGAGAAACTCGAGCCGTAGAGTATGCAAAATAAAGTGATGCTTAGCGCATCACTTTATTTTTTTGAGTCCCTGAAAAGGAAGGAATGGAATGTATGAGAATTTTATTTATCGGAGATGTTGTCGGTTCCCCGGGCCGCGACATGGTAAAAGAATATGTCCCGAAACTGAAAGCGAAACATAAACCGCATTTTACAATTATTAACGGAGAAAATGCAGCACATGGAAAAGGACTGACAGAAAAGATCTACCACAGCCTGATGGAAGCGGGAGCAGATGCCATTACAATGGGAAACCATACGTGGGATAAAAGAGAGATCTTCGACTTTATTGATGATGTGCCGCATCTTGTCCGGCCGGCGAATTTCCCGGAAGGTACGCCGGGCAAAGGCATTACTTATATTAAATCGAACGGAAAAGAGCTTGCCGTCATTAATTTACAGGGGCGGACGTTTCTTCCGCCGCTTGATGATCCGTTTGCTAAAGCGGATGAATTAATAGAAGAAGCGAAAAAGCGCACGCCGTACATTTTTATTGATTTTCACGCCGAAGCGACAAGCGAAAAAATTGCGATCGGCTGGTACACAGACGGAAGAGCCTCTGCCGTGGTAGGCACCCATACACACGTGCAAACGGCAGATAACCGCATTTTGCCGAAAGGAACGGCATATATTACTGATGTAGGCATGACGGGTCCGTACGACGGAATTCTCGGTATGGACAGAGAAACGGTCATCAAGCGGTTTAAAACCAATCTTCCCGTCCGGTTTACGGTGGCGGAAGGTAAAACTACACTGAGCGGAGTGCTCATTGACATCGACGATCAAACGAAAAAGGCCGTAAATATCGAACGGATATTAATCAATGATGACCATATGTTCTTTGAATAGGTGATCATGTGTTTATTTTATAAAAATATTAAAAGGAAAAGCAGGAATATAGCAACTTCTTAGTGAATATAGTAGAAATGGAAGGTAGCCCGCTATTTTTGAAAAGCATTGTGGGGATGGCTTTTTGGATAGCAACATCTAATAATGATTGTTCTAATGAACACTCACTTATCCATTGTAAAACTAAGGGGGAGCAGAAATGGAAATCTTAAAAGTTTCAGCAAAATCAAGTCCAAATTCAGTAGCAGGCGCGCTTGCCGGTGTATTGAGGGAACGCGGAGCCGCCGAAATTCAAGCAATTGGGGCGGGTGCCTTAAACCAGGCTGTTAAAGCGGTTGCGATTGCCAGAGGCTTTGTCGCGCCAAGCGGCGTAGATTTGATTTGTATTCCGGCTTTTACAGATATACAGATTGACGGAGAAGAAAGAACGGCGATTAAGTTAATCGTCGAACCCCGTTAAAAACAAAAACATGATATTCTCAACCTGCTTGCGTAAGGCGAGCGGGTTGTTTTTATTGTTGTCATATTTTCTCACAATATTATATTGATAGTACGAAGAGATGATAAATGGCTTTATTCATATAATATTCAAAAAAAATCCCGCCCATTTTTCCGGACGGAAGCAGTTGTTTTCTTGGAGTGGACACTGGTATTTACCTCCTTTTTATATCATGTTACAATCCAGTTATTACAGTGTTTTTTCGAGGAGGAGTGTACGTGTTGGGAGGAAAGATGAAAGCTATCGTCAAAAATGAAAACGCTTTCGGAGCAAATCTGAAAGAAATTCCCATACCTTCCATTAATGAGAATGAAGTTCTCATTAAAGTACAGGCCGCATCTATATGCGGTACAGATGTGCATATTTATAATTGGGATCAATGGGCGCAGAAACGAATCAAAACACCTCAAGTATTCGGACATGAATTCAGCGGTATCGTAGCGGAAACGGGCAAGCACGTCACAAATGTCAAAATAGGTGACTACGTTTCGGCTGAAACCCACTTCGTCTGCGGTACTTGTGTCCCTTGTTTAACAGGAAAACATCATGTGTGCACCCATACAAAGATCCTCGGCGTAGATACAGCCGGTTCCTTCGCTGAATATGTCAAAGTGCCGGCTCGAAATGTTTGGAAAAATCCCGCTGATATGGACCCCGCCGTCGCTTCTGTTCAAGAGCCGCTCGGCAACGCGGTGCATACGGTGCTGGAAAGCAGCCAGCTTGCGGGCGGTTCCGCTGCAATTATCGGCTGCGGACCGATCGGGCTGATGGCGGTGGCAGTGGCTAAAGCGGCCGGTGCATCCCGTATTGCGGCCATTGATAAAAATGATTACAGGCTGGCTCTTGCGAAGAAATTGGGAGCCACGATCACCATTTCAGCTGATAAGGAAGATCCGCTTGAGGTGATCGACACTTTAACAGGCGGAGAAGGGATCGACCTTGTCTGCGAAATGTCAGGCCACCCGGCAGCTATAACACAAGGATTAAAGATGGCGGCCAACGGGGGAAGGTTCCACATGCTGAGTCTGCCGGAACGTCCGGTGACGGTTGACCTGACAAATGACGTGGTGTTTAAAGGACTTACCGTCCAAGGCATCACAGGCAGAAAAATGTTTGAAACATGGCGGCAGGTATCGCACCTGCTTGAATCCGGCCTTGTTGATCTGACGCCGGTGATCACGCATCAGTTTCCGCTTGAAGACTTTGAAAAAGGGTTTGACCTGATGAGAAAGGGCCAGTGCGGCAAAGTCATTTTGATTCCATAAGGGGAGGATTCTATAATGAAAGAATTTGAATTTCTAAAAGCCGAGCTTGATAAAATGAAAGAAAATAAAACGTGGCAGCAAATGAAACAAATTGAAACGAAGCAGGGTCCGTCGGTAGAAGTCAAAGGGGAAAACGTGATACAGCTTTCATCGAACAATTATCTCGGTTTGACGTCGCATCCAAGGCTTGTCGAAGCGGCCAAACGCGCCGCGGAAGAATTCGGAGCGGGTACGGGGTCCGTCCGGACAATCGCCGGAACATTCACAATGCACAATGAGCTGGAGAAAAAATTGGCAAACTTTAAAAAAACAGAAGCGGCACTTGTTTTTCAATCGGGGTTCACAACGAATCAGGGTGTCCTATCAAGCATTCTTACAAAAGAGGATATCGTGATCTCTGACGAACTGAACCATGCTTCCATCATTGACGGGATCAGGCTGACGAAAGCAGATAAAAAGGTGTACCGCCATGTTGATATGGACGATTTGGAAAGGGTGCTGAAAAAATCAATGAATTACCGCATGCGCCTGATCGTCACCGACGGCGTATTCTCAATGGACGGCAACATCGCTCCTTTGCCTGACATCGTCAAACTTGCAGAGGCGTACGATGCCTTTGTGATGGTCGACGACGCGCATGCTTCCGGCGTACTCGGAAAAAACGGAAGGGGAACGGTTAATCACTTCGGGCTTGACGGAAGAGTCCACATACAGGTGGGCACATTAAGCAAAGCCATCGGAGTGCTTGGCGGTTATGCCGCAGGGTCGCAGGTTCTGATCGATTACCTGCGCCATAAAGGGCGTCCTTTCTTATTCAGCACTTCTCATCCGCCTGCGGTAACGGCCGCATGCATAGAAGCCATTGACGTCCTGCTGGAAGAGCCTGAGCATATGGAAAAGCTATGGGAGAACACGGCGTATTTCAAAGACAGACTGGTTCAAATGGGGCTGACCCTCACAAAAAGCGAAACACCGATCGTGCCGATATTAATAGGGGAGGAAGAAAAAGCCCAGGCATTATCAGACCTTTTATTGACCCGCGGCGTGTTTGCACAAAGCATCGTGTATCCGACGGTCGCCCAAGGAAAAGCGAGAATCCGCACCATTATTACGGCGGAGCATACAAAAGAGGAGCTTGACCGGGCCCTGGAAGTAATCCGTTCAGCCGCAAAAGAGCTTCAGCTTGTGTAAGGGGGAAATGATTCCCTCTTTTTTATTTCTTATTGATTCTTATTCTCAATAAGGTGTACAATAATAGGCTGGCGGTTGTGCCAAACGCTTTTAACCAGTATACTTGAGGGTGGAAGTTTCGGTTGAAAGGAGACATTCGAACATGAATGAAAAGCAAAAGCAGGAAAGCGGACAAGTGAATCCGGCGGACAAAACATCCGAAAAGGATTACAGCAAGTATTTTGAAGCCGTATATATTCCGCCTTCTTTAAAAAATGCGAAAAAACGGGGCAAAGAATCCGTTCAATATCATAACGATTTTAAAATCTCAGAAGAATTTAAAGGCCTCGGTGAAGGCAGGAAATTTTATATCCGCACGTACGGATGCCAAATGAACGAGCATGATACGGAAGTCATGGCGGGTATTTTTATGGCGCTCGGTTATGAAGCGACAAATTCGGTTGATGACGCGAACGTTATTTTATTAAACACTTGCGCTATCCGGGAAAATGCTGAAAACAAAGTGTTCGGCGAGCTCGGCCATTTAAAGGCGCTCAAAAAAAATAACCCGGACTTGATTCTCGGCGTCTGCGGCTGCATGTCACAGGAAGAATCAGTCGTAAACCGCATCCTTAAGAAGCACCCGTTTGTCGATATGATTTTCGGCACGCACAACATTCACCGTCTGCCGGAACTGTTATCAGAGGCATATTTATCAAAAGAGATGGTCATTGAAGTGTGGTCGAAGGAAGGGGATGTCATTGAAAACCTTCCGAAAGTCCGCAACGGAAAAATTAAAGGCTGGGTCAACATTATGTACGGCTGTGACAAGTTCTGCACATACTGCATCGTACCGTATACCCGCGGAAAAGAACGAAGCCGCCGTCCTGAGGAAATTATCCAGGAAGTCAGAAGACTTGCAAGCGAAGGTTATAAAGAAATCACACTGCTCGGTCAAAACGTGAATGCGTACGGAAAAGATTTTGAGGATATGACGTACGGTCTCGGTGATTTAATGGACGAACTGCGTAAAATTGATATTCCGAGAATCCGATTCACGACGAGTCATCCGCGTGACTTTGATGATCATCTGATCGAAGTGCTCGCCAAAGGCGGCAACCTTCTTGACCATATCCATCTTCCGGTTCAATCAGGAAGCTCAGCGATGTTAAAAATGATGGCGCGCAAATATGACAGAGAACGCTATCTGGAGCTTGTCGGAAAAATTAAAGCAGCGATGCCAAACGCTTCACTGACGACCGATATTATTGTCGGTTTTCCGAATGAAACCGATGAACAATTTGAAGAAACGCTTTCGTTATATCGCGAAGTGGAATTTGACAGCGCATATACGTTTATTTACTCTCCTCGTGAAGGCACGCCGGCAGCGAAGATGAAAGACAATGTTCCGATGAGGGTCAAGAAAGAACGTCTTCAGCGCCTCAATGATTTGGTGAAAGAAATTTCAGCCAAAAAAATGAAGGAATATGAAGGCAGGACTGTCGAAGTATTAGTTGAGGGAGAAAGCAAAAATAACCCTGACATTCTTGCCGGCTATACGGAAAAAAGCAAGCTCGTCAACTTCAAAGGGCCGAAAGACGCCATCGGCAAGATTGTACGCGTCAAAATCGAACAGGCGAAAACATGGTCGCTTGACGGTGTGATGGCAGGAGAAGCAATCGAGGTGAAATAATAATGACGCTTTACTCAAAGAAAGACATTGTACAGCAGGCTAGGAACCTTGCGAAAATGATTTCTGAAACAGAAGAAGTTGATTTTTTCAAACGCGCCGAGGCGCAGATTAACGAAAATGAAAAAGTCTCTGCGATTATTAATCAGATTAAAACCCTGCAAAAGCAAGCCGTTAACCTGAAGCACTACGAAAAGCTTGAAGCGCTGAAACAAGTGGAAAGTAAAATTGACGCCCTGCAGGAAGAGCTTGAAGGGATTCCGATCATTCAGGAATTCAGAGATTCCCAGATTGAGGTCAATGACCTTCTTCAGCTTGTCGCACATACGATCTCAAATCAGGTGACAAACGAAATCATTACATCTACCGGAGGCAACCTGCTGACGGGAGAAACCGGTTCAAAAGTAAAACATTCGAATAACAGCTGTTCTATTTAAACACGGGGCCTTCATCGGCCCGTGTTTTTTTGCTGTTTGAGAACTAATTGTAATATGTACTAAATTTTCATTGACTCACCGTTTTGTCCCATTTTACTGGAAAGTTTTATCATACTTAAAAGTAAAGTTTCTGGGCAGGGCTGCATACAATGAAACAGAAACTTTGTATTTTTATATTTTTATTATAAAAATGCACATGAGACAAATGCCCAGCATAAGATAACACGAAGAAGAACAAGGAGGCCTGCCGGAATGTCTGAATACAGGGAAATTATTACGAAAGCGGTAGTTGCGAAAGGAAGAAAATTCACCCAATGCACCAACACGATCTCACCTGGAGAAAAACCGTCAAGTATATTGGGCGGCTGGATTATCAACCACAAGTACGATGCCGAAAAGATCGGGAAGACTGTAGAAATTGAAGGGTATTATGATATAAACGTCTGGTACTCTTACGCCGATAATACAAAAACGGAAGTTGTAACCGAGAGAGTAAAGTATGTCGATGTGATTAAACTCAGATACAGAGACACAAATTACTTAGATGACGAACACGAAGTCATTGCCAAAGTGCTGCAGCAGCCGAATTGTCTTGAAGTCACCATTTCTCCTAACGGAAATAAAATCGTGGTTCAGGCAGAGAGAGAATTTTTAGCAGAAGTGGTCGGTGAAACGAAAGTCGTCGTCGAAGTAAATCCTGACTGGGAAGAAGACGATGATGATGATTGGGAAGACGATCTTGATGAAGAATTAGAGGACATTAACCCGGAATTTTTAGTCGGAGATCCTGAAGAATAAGTTGAGGCTAGGGGAGTTTAACACCCCAAGTCTCTTTTTTATATATAAAGATATCACTCTTTTGTTTATGTTATAATGGGATTCGGATAAGAGAAGATACATAGTGAGGGATTAAATGATGGCTAGTTACACGCCTATGATACAGCAATACTTGAAGATAAAGGCAGAGCACCAAGATGCCTTTTTATTTTTTCGGCTTGGTGACTTTTATGAAATGTTTTTTGAAGATGCAAAAAAAGCGTCACAAGAGCTTGAAATTACACTGACAAGCAGAGACGGAGGTTCGGCTGATAAAATTCCGATGTGCGGCGTGCCGTATCATTCCGCGGCGGCTTATATTGAACAGCTGATTAAAAAGGGCTATAAAGTGGCGATCTGTGAGCAGACGGAAGATCCGAAGGCGGCTAAAGGCGTTGTAAAAAGAGAAGTCGTCCAGCTGATCACACCGGGAACCGTGATGGATGGAAAAGGCATCCACGAGTCGGAAAACAACTTTATCGCTTCCGTTTCCGAATTCCGTGACGGATACGGTCTCGCTTTATCGGACTTAACGACTGGAGAAAACCTGGCCGTATTTATTGAGCGGATTGAAGATGTCATGTCAGAAATTTACTCAGTCGGCGCAAAGGAAATTGTCGTATCGAGCAAGTTTAACGAACATACAGCTGCTCAGCTGAAAGAACGGTGCGGCGCCACGATTTCCATCGAAGACGGGGAAATAACAGAACGCATTGAAATCGCAAAGCACTTGCCGGGCGAAGAGCTGACAGAGACGTTTATGCGTTTATATACGTATTTGCAGAAAACGCAAAAACGGAGCCTGGATCACCTGCAGCCGGTTCAAGTATATGAATTGGAAGAAGCGATGAAAATTGACCTGTATTCAAAACGGAATCTTGAGCTGACGGAAACGATCCGTTCGAAAAGCAAAAAAGGGTCATTGCTTTGGCTTTTAGACGAGACGAAAACAGCGATGGGCGGCCGGCTTCTCAAACAATGGATTGACCGCCCGCTGATCAGGGCATCCCAAATCGAAGAACGCCAGGAAATGGTCGAGACGCTGATCAATCATCTGTTTGAGCGTGAAGATCTGCGAGAGCGCCTGAAGGAAGTATACGATTTAGAACGTCTGGCGGGCCGGGTCGCATTCGGAAACGTCAACGCAAGGGATTTAATCCAGCTGAAAGAATCTTTAAAACAAGTGCCGAGCATCAAAGAGCTTGTAGGGTCTCTTAACCATAAAAAAGCAAAAGAACGCGCCGGCTTGATTGATCCGTGCGGAGATTTGCTTGACCTGTTAGAAGAAGCCCTTCATGAAAACCCGCCGTTATCGTTAAAAGAAGGCAATTTAATTAAAGACGGCTATCATCAGAAGCTCGATGAGTACCGTGACGCCAGCAAAAACGGTAAAGACTGGATTGCCAGACTGGAGCAGCAGGAACGCGCTTATACGGGCATCCGTTCATTAAAGGTCGGTTTCAATAAAGTGTTCGGCTATTATATTGAAGTCACAAAAGCAAACCTTCATCTGCTTGAAGACGGACGGTATGAGCGGAAACAGACCCTCACAAACGCCGAACGGTACATTACGCCGGAATTGAAGGAAAAAGAAGCGCTTATTTTAGAAGCGGAAAACAACATCTGCGAGCTGGAATATGAGCTTTTTGCCGGACTGCGTGAAAAGGTGAAACAATTTATTCCGCGCTTGCAGCGTCTTGCCAAACAAATGAGTGAGCTGGACGCACTGCAATGCTTTGCTACGATCAGTGAAAACAGGCATTACACAAAGCCCGTCTTTTCTGATAATGAAGTAAAAGTCATTGAAGGGAGACACCCCGTCGTTGAAAAGGTGATGGACAGTCAAGAATACGTCCCGAACAACTGCCTGATGGGCGATTCGCGGGAAATGCTCCTGATTACGGGTCCGAATATGTCAGGTAAAAGCACGTACATGAGACAGATCGCACTTCTATCGATCATGGCCCAGATCGGCTGTTTTGTGCCCGCGAAAGAAGCGGTTCTGCCGATTTTTGATCAAATCTTCACGAGAATCGGGGCAGCGGATGATTTGATTTCCGGACAAAGCACCTTTATGGTGGAAATGCTGGAAGCGAAAAACGCGATTGTGAACGCCACAAAAGACAGCCTGATCCTGTTTGATGAAATCGGCCGCGGGACATCAACGTACGACGGAATGGCGCTGGCACAGGCGATTATTGAATATGTCCATGATCATATCGGCGCTAAAACACTGTTCAGCACGCATTATCATGAGCTGACGGTGCTTGAAGATAAGCTTCCTCAGCTGAAAAACGTTCATGTGCGCGCAGAGGAATATAACGGAACGGTCGTGTTTCTCCATCAAATCAAAGAAGGAGCCGCAGATAAAAGTTACGGCATTCATGTCGCCCAGCTTGCCGAGCTCCCGGACGATCTGATCAGCCGCGCGCAGGAGATTTTGAAACAGCTTGAGCAGACGGGAGATAAACCGGAGCTTCCGGCGGTATCTGAGAAAAAGTCCGCCGTCAGAGAAGAACCGGCACAGCTGTCCTTTTTTGCTGACGGTGAAAAAGAACAGAAGGCACCGGCTGTTTCTAATAAAGAAAAACAAGTGCTTGAAGCTTTTAAGTCAATCAATATTCTCGATATGACGCCGCTTGAGGCGATGAATGAAATGTACAAGCTGCAAAAAAAATTAAAATAGAAAGAGGTGACGGACTTGGCAAAAGTCATCCAGCTGTCAGATGAACTCTCGAATAAAATAGCGGCCGGCGAGGTGGTCGAACGGCCTGCCTCAGTCGTTAAAGAATTGGTGGAAAACGCCATCGACGCAAACAGCACAGTCATTGAAATCGACATAGAGGAAGCGGGGCTTTCGTCGATTCGGGTGCTCGATAACGGCGAAGGGATGGAAACCGATGATTGCAAGCGGGCTTTCCGCCGCCACGCGACCAGTAAAATCAAAGATGAAAACGACCTGTTCCGGGTGAGAACACTCGGTTTCCGCGGAGAAGCTTTGCCAAGTATCGCGTCTGTTTCTCATCTGGAAATCAAAACGAGCATCGGCGAGGGAGCGGGAACCCATCTCATTCTTCAGGGCGGGAATATCATTTCTGAGCAGAAATCCTCCAGCAGAAAAGGAACGGAGATTATCGTTACCAACCTGTTTTTCAATACACCCGCCAGATTGAAATATATGAAAACCGTGCATACGGAGCTCGGCAATATTACGGATGTTGTCAACCGGATCGCTCTTGCGCATCCGGAAGTATCGATCCGTCTCCGCCATCAGGGGAAAAATCTGCTGCAGACAAACGGTAACGGGGACGTGCGCCATGTGCTGGCCGCAATTTACGGGACGGCGGTTGCGAAAAAAATGATACCGCTCCATGTCAGCTCGCTTGATTTTGAAGTCAAGGGCTACATTGCGCTTCCGGAAATCACGCGTGCATCCAGAAACTACATGTCATCTGTCATTAACGGAAGATACATTAAGAATTTCCCGCTTGTAAAAGCGGTGCATGAGGGCTATCACACACTACTGCCGATCGGCCGCCATCCGATTACGTTTATCGAAATTACGATGGACCCGATTTTGGTCGATGTCAATGTCCATCCCTCGAAGCTTGAAGTCCGCCTCAGCAAAGAGACGGAGCTGCATGAGCTGATCCGTGACGGGATAAAGGAAGTGTTTCAAAAGCAGCGGCTTATTCCGAGCGCCCAGCTCCCGAAAAAATCCGCGCCGGCACCGGCCAAAAACGAACAGCAATTTATGACATTCGAGGAAAGCGCGCCTGAGCGGAAACTTCCTGAAAAAACGCCGGAGCCGTCTTACTCACCAATGAAGCTGAGTTCGGTCGTAAAAGAGCCTGAGCCGGTAATAGAAGAAGAGTCCCTGCCGGATGAAGCGGGTCACGGAGTGCCGCCGAAGATCGGCATGCCGGTAACGGAAGCGCATGTTTCCGATATTCCGGAGCCTGAAGAGGAGGCTGACTCTGAAGAAATACGGGAAGAAAGAGTTCCGGTGATGTATCCGATCGGCCAAATGCACGGGACATATATTTTAGCCCAAAACGAAAACGGCTTGTATATCATTGACCAGCATGCGGCACAAGAACGGATTAAATACGAATATTTCCGGGAGAAAGTCGGGCAGGTTGAGCCAGAAGTGCAGGATATGATCGTGCCGCTCACCTTTCATTATGCGGCAAATGAAGCGCTGATCATTGACCAGCATCAGCATGAGCTTGAAAGCGTCGGAGTATTTTTAGAAGCATTCGGCACGAACAGCTACATCGTCCGCTGCCATCCGGCCTGGTTTCCAAAAGGGGAAGAAGCTGAACTGATTGAAGAAATCATTCAGCAGGTGCTTGACGCCAAACAGATCGATATTAAGAAACTGCGGGAGGAAGCGGCCATTATGATGAGCTGCAAAGGCTCAATCAAAGCGAACCGCCATTTGCGAAACGACGAAATCAAAGCGCTCTTGGACGACCTGCGCCGAACGACAGACCCGTTCACATGCCCGCACGGCCGGCCGATCATAATTCACCACAGCACGTATGAGATGGAGAAGATGTTTAAGCGTGTGATGTAGAAGGGTTCAGTGTGGGATGTACCCTCGTGCCCACATTTTGCCCACTGATTTTAGCTGTTTAGGTATTCATCAAACCGATTAATGCTTTTTTGATTGATATGGATATAGACATCAGTTGTCATTTTCACATCCGTATGACCGAGTCTCTCACTTGCAAATTTGATATCTGCACCACTTTCTAGCAGCATAATGGTGTGTGTGTGTCTCAAACCATGTGGAGTAATGTGGTGCAGATCAGTTTTCTTTAGCAAGGAATCTATGACTTTATCAATTCCAAACGGTCCAAGGTCATCTCCCTTATGGTTGGTAATAAAAAAGGGAGACTGGTTATAATTATCACCGTGTTTTATTTTATTTTCTTCTTGCCATTCCTTAAACTTTTTCATCTCTTTAATTAAAGTGTCATCGATGCTTATAGTTCTAACACTTTTACGGGTTTTAGGTGCTATGATTCCAAACTCGTTCTTAGATTTAGCAATCCTTAAAGTTTTGTTATTAAAGTCAATATCGGACCAATATAAAGCAATGAGTTCACCTTTTCTTAAGCCGGTCCTTAAAAGAGTTAAAGCGATCATGTAATGATGATATTTAGAAGATTTTGCTGCCTCCATAAAGACAGATACTTGTTCCTTGTCCAGGTAATTGTCTTTAAGCATTCTATAATCCGAATCTTTTTTTATAGAAATGTTTTGATATTATCAGGAATTGTCTTAACCATCTTACTAAAGCCGCAAGCTGATGAGCGGACTGAATAACTTCAAATACAGATTCACAGCAGACCGCAATCATATTGCGGTTTTTCCATTTGTGCAAATTACGGGGATAGTAGGAAAATCAAATAAAAGAAAAACAGGGGAGGACTAAAAAAATTAATCGTGTAGCTTTAAAATAAAGATTGATTATGTAAAACAAAGTCCGATAATTTATAAAAAAGTTTGATAGAATCACATTAACAATACAGATTTTTAGAATTCAACAAACGGTCCATTTAATGGCACAATTAATTTGTGATGCAAGTTAAAATTTGTTATCATCAATAACAATAGAATTAAACTAAAGATTATTTAAACAGCATAGAAAGGGGGGAAATGCTTTGAATATAAATTTAATATTATTTGTCTCATCAATTAATCAAGAACCTACAGAGGAAAATACTCAAACATTAGTGAAAACATTTGAATCTGACTTTCGCCCTCAAGTAGGAGATATAATTGACGATCCTGGATTTGATTCAGGTTTCCATAATGGATACGAGGTGGTAAAAGTTACAATAAATTATACTTCAAATGAGTGCCTTGTTTCACTGACGCCGTTAGCAATTGAAGTTGAAAAAATTAGTGTTGAAGATTATATAAAAAAGCTTAAAACACATGGGTGGAGTATTCAGTCTAGGTAGCACTCAGCAGTTTTTATTATAAGGTACTATTCCTCAGACTGCGCGTTTGTTGAAGATTCTAGACATAAAATGATCAAACTTTTTTATAAAACGATGATTGAAATGAATATAGAAAAAACGTGTTTTGATCAATCTTTTTTTCAAAACACGTTTTTTCTATTTGTACTTTTATCAAGGTTTATTAAGTTCATTTAATCAAACTTTATTTTAAGGCTACAAATCGCTTTCTCCCCGCTTAAATTAAAAGCCCAACTTTTTAGAGTTTGGGCTTTTTTAGATGATGCAATTTTGTATTTTGTCTTACGGAACCTCTCCTTGTCGCATGAGACTTTTTACAACTGCACGTAAATCTATTTCGCTTTTTCCTGTTTTTCTCTTTAACTGGCCTTTTACATCGGTAGCTCATGTTAAGTATAATACGGTATATTTCCTTTCTGAGTCAGCATATCTTTCATTCCCTTAAATTAAAAAGTTAAGACTATTTCTTAGATATATAAACATCCGCTATATTTATAATAGGGGTTCGCTTAAATTTAATTTTGTAACCATTCTCGGTCCACTCATCATCATATTTATTATCATCAAAAAAGGAGGCTGCTCTCTTTATGTCTAACCATGCTAATTTAATAAAAATATTTACCCAGAAAACTATTAGAAGCTCTGAAATATCAATGTTTTGAGTAATCATGGTTTATTGTCAAAAAACTAAAAATAACAGTACGTATGAGATGGAGAAGATGTTTAAGCGTGTGATGCAAGAACAATGATTTATGTGAGACTAAACCGTTATTTGCCCACAAGTAGCCTTACTAGTTTGAATGACCCAGCCTGTCAGAGATAACTTTTGAGTTTTTTAATTTCTGGTATAATTGTTGCATCTGTATGCCGTAAATCATGAAAATAATTTGTTTAACATCCAGCTGCTTTTCTTTCATATAAAAATTGTTTATGGATAGTATTTGGGGTGACAGCGCAGCATCTTGTGTTTGGTGTAACCGTCTATATGTCACTGCATTAATAGTGAAATAATGGAGAAAGCGATTCCTTAAAATCTTAAAGTTATCTGTGAAGAACCAGGTGACTACCCTGAGTTATATAGATGGGTACCTGCTTTTCCAAATTCACAGGGAGGAGATGGAGGGGGAATTTAAATAAAATTGGAATTTGGCAGGTTATACTATCCGCAAGTTAGTCAAGGGGGACTAGTAATTAGCCCCCCCTTACATTTAGTTCTTCCTGCGGTTTTTTCTATTTTTGATCAAACTGAAAACCACTAAGAGAACCACACCGATAGCAACGATATAAAATGAAATTTCTGCTGCTGCGGTATTAATATTCTTAAGAACAAGGATAAGCCCTATTAAAACTATAGGAATAATGTAAGTTAGAATTTTTATAACTTTTGGGCTCGGGTCAGCGTTACTTTTATCTTCCATAGTTACCTCCTGTCTTAACACTTTAGAAATAATCACTTTAAAGCTTAACACAGGATAAATTTGTTAAACGCCAACAATAGCCCCGTTTAAATGAAAAGCTTAAGAGTTTTAGTAATCCACCAAGCGGCTGTTGGGTTGCCAGTTCTTTTAGAGCACCCGCATAGCACGCATCTTCAACTGCACCAGTAAAATTGTCGATCGTATTAAGAATTATTTCAAAACGCCGATTCCGCCCATAGCAGCTTTAACTTTAGCAGGTATTGCATCCCAATCTGCTCTTAGTGCTTTTGCATCCCAGAGCAATTTACCTTGAGCAGTAAACTCCGACCCATATAACATAGTCTATTTGTCTAATGATTAATATTTACTTTTTACACTTAATGATTTTATGTTATTTTTGTTTTTGTACAGTAAAAAGCTGCGCGACGCTTTCGTGAATTGTTGTAGCTAGGGCTGATTTGAAAAGAGTGTAAATTACGCCGTACTTTTCTAAGTTCAATTATGTTAATGTCAACATAACGTTGAATTCGGTGTAAGAACTAAGGTATTCTGATATATTTCGAGAGCCCGTATGATTTAGTTTATCTTGAAGAAAAGGATTGAAATAATAATCTTGATTGCGGATCATTTCTAAAAACTGATTATTCCCTTTGGCCGCTTCGGCAATTGCTTTTCAAAACAAAAGCTCAATTTGTTTTCTTTTTATCCGAAACCCATATTCATCCTTCATTTTCTGAATAAAATTCCCTAAAGAATTCATCTAAATTAATATTCTGATTTCCTTATATATCAGCATAGCAAATTGTAAAAAAGGTCCAGACTGGTGCTTTTGGCGGGAGCAGAAAGTTTTTTTAACTTTACCGGAAAATCCATGGAAAAACGTGGTGTCATCTGGTAAAGTGGTTACAGTCGGCTGGGCGGCGGCAGCAGTCTGCCCGGATCTTTTAAATGGGAATGGTGACAATGGATCATACATATGAAGTGCATCAAATCAAAACTTATCACCAGATGTGGTCCAACTATTGTTATATTATCGCAGACCGCTCAAAAAAATCTGCGATAGCGGTGGACCCGTCCTGGGAAATCGATAAAATAACCGATAAACTGCATGAATTGGATGTTGATTTATCAGCTATTTTATTAACACATTCGCATTATGACCATGTAAACTTGGCGGAGCCGCTTCAGCAAATCTATCATTCTGATATATACATGTCGTCGGCGGAAATCGATTTCTATCAATTCCGGTGCAGAAACTTAATAGCGCTTGAAGACGGCCAAACCTTTGCGGCCGGAGGGTTTATCATCAGAAGTATACTGACCCCGGGACATACGGCCGGGGGAATGTGCTATTTGCTATCTGATCATCTTTTTACCGGTGACACCGTGTTTACAGAAGGGTGCGGTATATGTGAGGACAGGGGCAGCTCAGCTGAAGATATGTTTCACAGTATACAGAGGATCAAAGCCTCCATTCCGCCGCATGTGCGTGTGTATCCGGGGCACTCCTTCGGGGAGAAGCCGGGTCAAAAAATGGAGAGTCTTTTGAAAAACAATATTTACTTTCAGATTGAAAAAAAAGAACATTTTGTGAATTTCCGCAACAGAAAAAATCAAAAAGGGCTGTTTCATTTTAAGTAATGTGTAATTTAGTTCTTTCTAACTAGCTTTTCTTTTGAGGCAAAGAAGTTCTGAAATGGAATGGTAGTTATTACTAGATTTCTGGTGATGAATGGCTGAGTAACGGGAGTTTGCGGAAGAGAACGCCGGGCAGGCCGGATGGGACATTCTGCTTACGCCTGTTCCGAAAGCCCTGAGTCCGCCTTTCGACAGGGAAAAATAGGCATTATTCAGGAGTTCACATAGGATAAATTAACTTGACATGGTATTTTTGTGAAGTTACTATCAACTTGAACATGCTTCTTATCTGAATCCGAGAAAGGATGGCTGAGAAAATGATCACATACTTATTCCCCGGACAAGGTTCTCAAAAGCAGGGAATGGGGAGCTCATTGTTTGATGAATTTAAAGACTTAACGGAGCAGGCTGATGAAACACTCGGATATTCCATGAAACGGCTTTGTCTTGAGAATCCGTATTCCAACCTTCACAAGACGCAGTTCACCCAGCCTGCTTTATATGTTGTAAACGCGTTAAGCTATTTGAAAAAAATCCAAGACAATGACATAAAGCCGGATTATGTGGCCGGCCACAGTTTGGGAGAATATAATGCGCTGTTTGCAGCAGGTGCGTTTGATTTTATTACCGGCCTGCAGCTCGTCCGTAAAAGAGGCGAATTAATGAGTATGGCCACTGACGGAAAAATGGCCGCTGTTATGGGGTTAACTGCAGCTCAAGTGTCAGACACCCTTCAAACGCACGGATTACATACAATTGATATTGCCAATATGAATTCTCCTCACCAAGTTGTCATATCCGGACGCAAAGAAGACATTGAAAGAGCCAAAAGCGTATTCGAAGGATTAAAAGACGTTACGATGTTTCATCCGTTAAACGTAAGCGGCGCTTTTCACTCGAGGTATATGAGTGAAGCAAAACAAGAGTTCGAAAAATTTTTACAGTCATTTCATTTTTCTGCTATATCAATTCCTGTCATTTCTAATGTGCATGCCAGACCTTATGAGCAAGACGGAATCCACTCCGTTCTGGCCGATCAGATCGACCATTCAGTGCGATGGAACGACAGCATCCGCTATCTGCTGGACAAAGGGCGGATGGAATTTGAAGAAGTCGGCCCGGGCCATGTGCTGACAGGACTTATTCACCGCATCAAAAAAGAAACTGAAGCTTCACCCGCCATGTAGCGGAACGCAAGTCAAAATTCTTATCTCACACAATAGTGCCAGCCATACAACATCACGACCACTTCACCTGCACACGACATCACGAAAAACTCACAAATCAATATTTTGAAAAAATAAAGAGCAAAAAGGAGAACAAATGAACCAGCCAATTGTTTTCATGTTTTCTGGACAGGGTTCCCAATACTATCAAATGGGGAAAGAGCTGTTTGCACATAACGCCGCTTTTCGGCAGAAAATGCTTGACTTGGACGATTTTGCAGTCAGCCGTTTCGGTTACTCTGTCCTTAAAGAGATGTATCATACAGGCAATCGTCTGTCTGATCCATTTGACCGCCTTCTTTTCAGCCATCCTGCCATTTTTATGGCTGAGTACGCACTTGCATATGCTTTGGAGCAAAGAGGCATACGTCCCGATTATGTGATCGGAGCAAGCCTCGGAGAGTATGCAGCGGCCGCTGTGTCGGGCGTGCTGAGCGCCGAGGATGCTTTAGATTGCGTGCTGGAACAGGCCCGAATCGTTACGGAAACTTGCCGTAACGGCAGCATGCTTGCGATACTGGGTGATCCGGCTTTATATCAAGATGATCCGCTGCTCGGCGAACATAGTGAATTGGCATCTGTAAACTATCATTCTCACTTTGTCATCTCGGGAGAGCGGGAACATATCAAAAAGATCATGGACGATCTGAGAGAAAAGCAGATTCCTCATCAGCTATTGCCGGTATCTTACGGGTTTCACTCAGCGCTGGTTGATCAGGCGGAACAGCCGTACAAGCGCTTTTTAGCTCAGAAATCAATCCGGACTCCGTTTATACCGTACATCTCCAGTGCGATCGGAGAGGCTGAGACCGATATACAAGCGGACTTTTTCTGGGATATCGTAAGAAAGCCGATTCGATTCCGCGAAGCGCTTCAATTCGCAGACAGCCGCCAAAAAGGATTCTATATTGATGCCGGGCCTTCCGGAACATTGGCCGCATTTGCCAAACAGATTCTTCCTGCAGGATCGGCTGAACGCATCCGTGCCATTATGACGCCGTTTCATAAAGAACAAACACATTTGCAGCAAATAGAAGACAGCATTTTATCACCGCCCGGAAGGAGACTGTAAGATGATCAGCTTTGTTTTTCCAGGCCAAGGCTCGCAAAGAATAGGGATGGGGGAGGACCTGTTCGGCCGCTATCCTGAATTAACCGCAAAGGCCGATCACATTCTCGGATATTCCATTCAGGAGCTGTGCCGGGACGGAGAACGTCTCAATCAGACTCAATTCACTCAGCCGGCGCTCTATGTCGTCAATGCCCTCAGTTATTTGAAAAAAACAGAAGAAACCGGCTTGAAACCGGATTTTACCGCCGGACACAGTTTGGGCGAATATAACGCGTTATACGCTTCGGGCGCCTTTGATTTTGAAGAAGGCTTACAGTTGGTCAAAAAAAGGGGCGAACTGATGAGCCGCGCAAAAGGAGGCGGCATGGCAGCGGTGATCGGCCTGACTCATGAGCAGGTGACGGATGTTTTAAGAGAAAATCACTTGGATATGATTGATATCGCCAACATGAACACACCGCAGCAAATTGTCATTTCCGGATATAAAGAAGATATTGAAAAAGCAGCATCCGTTTTTGAAGCCGTAAACGGCGTAAAAATGGTTCACCGCTTAAATGTCAGCGGCGCCTTTCATTCCAGATACATGCTGGAAGCGAAGGAAGAGTTTTCACGGTTTATTGAATCTTTCCATTTTAAGCCGCTGTCCATCCCGGTCATTTCAAATGTGACGGCAAGACCCTATGAGCAGAGAGAGCTGAAAGAGACACTCACCGGACAAATAACGGGATCGGTGAACTGGACAGACAGCATCCGTTTCTTAATGGGAAGAAAGAACATGAGCTTTGAGGAAATCGGTCCCGGAAAAGTGCTGACGGGGCTGATACAAAGAATTACGACTGAAGCGGAGCCGATAACAGATGAAATCAAAGTCCCGGCTGAGGCTGGAAAAAGCTCAATTACGGCGGCGTCTTTAGGAAATGAAGAGTTTAAGCGCGATTATCAATTGAAATACGCCTACTTGGCCGGCGGCATGTACCGCGGAATTTCTTCGAAGGAAATGGTTGTCAAACTGGCTGAAAAAGGAATGATGGGCTTTTTCGGAACGGGCGGTTTGAACATCGCGCACGTTGAGGACGCCATTTTGTCAATTCAGCATGAGCTTCGTGACGGCGGTTCCTTCGGCATAAATGTTGTACATAACATGAAGCATACAGATTCAGAAGAAAAAATGATTGATCTTTTACTGAAGCATGGGATTCAGAACTTGGAAGCATCAGCGTTTTTAACGGTTACTCCCGCTTTAGTAAGGTTTCGCGCTAAGGGGTTAAAACGCGGTGCCGGCGGACAAATAATAGCGCGTCAGCGGATTATCGCCAAGCTGTCCCGTCCGGAAGTAGCGGAAGCGTTTCTCAGCCCGGCGCCTGATCACATTCTGCAGAAACTTGCAGCCGAAAACAAAATTACCGCTGAAGAAGCAAGTCTGATGAGAGAAATACCCGTTGCGCATGACATCTGCGTAGAGGCTGATTCAGGCGGCCACACTGACGGCGGAGTTGCTTACAGTCTCATGCCGGCGATCATCCGTTTACGAGATGACATGATGAAAAAATACCGATACGGCAAAACTGTCCGCGTCGGAGCCGCAGGGGGAATCGGAACGCCCGAGGCTGCCATGGCCGCATTTATGCTCGGCGCTGATTTTATTGTGACCGGATCTATTAACCAATGCACCGTTGAGGCAGCGACGAGCGGCCTCGTAAAGGACCTCCTGCAGCAGATGAATGTACAGGACACGGCCTACGCGCCGGCCGGCGATATGTTTGAATCAGGCAGCAAGGTGCAGGTATTAAAGAAAGGGCTGTTCTTTCCGACCCGCGCCTCTAAGCTGCATGAACTGTATCAGCGTCACCGCTCAATTGAAGAAATTGATGAAAAGACACTCAGACAAATAGAAGAGAAGTATTTTAAGGCAAGTGTAAGCAGTATTTATGACAAAGTGAAGGCTCATTATTCGAATGAAGACATTTCAAAAGCCGAACGGAATCCGAAACAGAAAATGGCGCTCATATTCAAATGGTATTTCAGGCAAAGCTCTGCTTCGGCGATTAAAGGAGACCCGGATGCCAAGGTAGACTTCCAGATTCATTGCGGCCCGGCATTAGGCGCCTTTAATCAATGGGTGAAAGGTACGGAGCTGGAGTCCTGGAAAAACCGCCATGCCGATGGTATCGGCATGCGGCTTATGGAAGAGACGGCCTCGCTTTTGAATCAGAAGTTAGGTTCATTTTTGCAAACGTGTTGACAAGACGAAATGATAGATTGAAAACATGGAATATTCATAAAAGATGAAACAGGGAGGAACTGACAATGAGTAAAGAAAGAATCTTTGAATTGCTGCAGAACACAATCTACGAGGTTTTACCTGATTTAGAAGGCGAACAGCTTTCGCAGGAAGACCGGTTAGTTGATCTGGGGGCGGATTCAGTGGACCGCGCCGAAATTATCACGATGATGCTTGAAGAATTATCACTGCAGATCCCGCGTGTTGAGCTGACGGGAGTGTCAAACATCGGCGAATTGGCGGCAAAGCTTTATGAAAAGGTACAGGCTGTCTGATAAAACGGTGAAATAATCGGAAACTCAAAATTCATATTGGAGGCGAAGTTCATGGCGGCTGCCGGAATAGAAGCGATAAATGTGTTTGGCGGGACAGCATACCTTGATGTCATGCAGCTGGCGGAGTACAGAAACTTAGACCCTGCCAGATTTGAGAATTTACTGATGAAAGAAAAAGCGGTGGCGCTTCCGTACGAAGACCCCGTTACATTCGGCGTTAACGCGGCAAAGCCGATTATCGACCGATTGACAGAGGCTGAAAAAGACAGAATCGAGCTGCTGATTACCTGCTCGGAGTCCGGCATCGACTTCGGAAAATCACTCAGTACATATATTCATGATTACTTAGGCCTCAACCGGAACTGCCGTTTATTTGAACTGAAACAAGCCTGTTATTCAGGAACGGCGGGTTTGCAGATGGCGCTTAACTTTATTTTGTCGCAGACATCCCCCGGAGCGAAGGCGCTTGTCGTCGCGACGGATATTTCCCGGTTTTTAATTGCCGAAGGCGGCGATGCGTTAAGCGAGGATTGGTCTTACGCAGAACCGAGCGCCGGAGCGGGTGCCGTCGCCTTATTGATCGGTGAAAATCCAATTGTATTTCAGGCGGATGTGGGCGCTAACGGCTACTACGGCTATGAGGTGATGGATACATGCCGTCCGATCCCGGACAGTGAAGCCGGTGACGCCGATTTGTCATTGATGTCTTACCTCGATTGCTGTGAACAGACATTTCGCGAGTACAAAAACCGTGTGCCGGGCGCTGACTACAAAGAGACGTTTCACTATCTTGCCTTCCATACACCGTTTGGCGGCATGGTCAAAGGGGCCCACCGGACGATGATGCGCAAGCTTGCAAAAGCGAAAAACGCTGAGATCGAACAAGATTTTCAAACCAGAGTAGAGCCGGGGCTCCGCTACTGCCAAAGAGTCGGAAACATTATGGGGGCAGCCTCTTTACTGGCTCTTGCAAGCACGATTGACCAAGGGGCATTCGGCACTTCTAAGCGGATCGGCTGTTTCTCCTACGGCTCCGGATGCTGTTCGGAATTTTACAGCGGCGTTGTGACGCCTGAAGGGCAAGCGCGGCAGCATTCTTTCAAAATAGAAGAGCATCTGAACAACAGGTACAGGCTGTCCATGGAAGAATATGAAGAACTGTTTAAAGGCAGCGGTTTGGTGAAGTTCGGTACCCGGAATGTCAAATTGGATATGAATATGGTTCCGAACATTTTAGACCATCATGCCGGGAGTCCCCGTTTATATTTGGAAGAAATCACGGAATTTCATCGGAAATACAGGTGGATATCGTGACCTATGAAACGATAAACGTCCGTTTTCAGCAAAATGTCTGCTTCATCACCTTTGATCGGCCTGAAGCCAACAATACGATTAATGAGCGTTTAGTGGAGGAATGCCTGCATGTTCTTTCTGAATGTGAAGACTCCGTGACCTCCGTAGTGCTTGAAGGGCAGCCGGAGGTATTTTGTTTCGGGGCGGATTTTGATGAGATGTACCGGAAAATGAGGCAGGGAATGCAGCATGCGGAATCGCAGGAGCCGCTTTACCGTTTGTGGCTGGCATTAAAATCCGGGCCGTACATTACAATCGCCCGCGTCCGCGGACAAGTAAATGCGGGAGGTGTCGGTTTTGCCGCCGCGTGCGATATCGTCATAGCAGAGGAGAATGCTTCGTTCAGTTTATCTGAACTGTTATTCGGACTTTATCCGGCCTGCGTTCTGCCGTTTTTAATTCAAAGAATCGGATTTCAAAAGGCGCATTATATGACGATCATGACAAAGCCCGTGCCGGCACGCCAGGCGCTTGAATGGGGACTTTGTGACGTATGCGTCCCGGACTCAGCAACAGAGCTGAGAAAGCATTTGCTGCGCCTCCGCCCGCTGTCGAAAAAAGCAGTCATCCGCTATAAAAAATACATGGATTCCTTAAACGACCTTGTTCATCGTTCGAAATCCATTGCTCTAGCCGAAAATCAAGCGATGTTTTCAGATCCGGATAACCAATCAGCCATCACCCGTTATGCAGAAACGGGGCGGCTTCCTTGGGAAACGGAGAACAGTTAGGAGGATATCATGCCGAACGCCGCAGTTGAACTGCTCGAAATTGAACCGGATATTATCCAAGTGACAATGCAGGATAAAGCCCATAAAAACGCCTTCTCCAAAGAACTGACGGATGGATTGATGGAAGCATTCACCCGTATAAAAAAATCGTCAGTCTATAAAGCTGTGATTTTAACAGGATACGGCCATTACTTTGCTTCCGGAGGCACACAGGAAGGCCTGCTCAGGATTCAGCAGGGCATCACGAAGTTTACGGAAGACCGCATGTACTCTTTGGCGCTGGAATGTGATATTCCCGTCATTTCCGCCATGCAGGGCCACGGAATCGGAGGCGGATTTGTCATGGGGCTTTTCAGTGATTTTGTCATTTTAAGCAAAGAAAGCGTGTATACCGCAAACTTTATGAAATACGGTTTCACCCCCGGAATGGGCGCTACCTTTATCGTTCCGGAGAAGCTTGGGGCAAGCCTCGGCCATGAAATGCTGTTAAACGGCGGCCATTACCGCGGCGGTGACCTGGAGAAAAGAGGGGTGCCTTTTCCGGTGCTTCCTCGGCAGGAAGTACTAGACTATGCGCAGGAATTGGCCCGTGAGCTAGCAGAAAAACCGAGAAACTCTTTAATTACATTGAAAAGGCACTTGGTGACGCCGTTTCGCGAGCAGCTTCCGGCCGTCATTGAGAAGGAGTTAATCATGCACGATGAGACGTTTCATGATGATGAAGTGAAAAAACGAATCACGACGATGTACGGAGTATAAGACATACATCTTACATACAGATGAAATGGAGGCAGCTCTATGAAAAGTGATATGAAGGCAAGCGGGTTACTCAAGCCATCTGTCAGCTATGGAAAATCATTGCGGCTTTCAGCGGATCAGCCGATGACGATTCCTGAAGTCCTGCACAAAACCGCCGCGGCAGCGGGAGATCAAAAGGGCATCACATTTATACAGCCTGACGGCACCAAAGTGTACCAGACTTACAGCGGCCTGAAAAAGATCGCTCTTTCGATTGTGAAAGGGCTCCGCCAATCAGGAGTGAAGGCTCAGGATGAAGTCATATTACAGCTCAGTGACAATTCCCAGCTCATTCCTGCTTTTTGGGGCTGTGTTTTTTTAGGAGCGATCCCGGTTCCGCTTGCGGCCGCTCCTTCTTATACAGAAATGAACAGCGGGACGCAAAAACTGAAAGACGCTTGGACGCTTTTGAATCAGCCGTATGTCATCACAAGCCGTGACGTGCTGCCGGAGATGACTGAATGGGCGGAGGAGCAGGAGCTTTCCGGGTTTTGCGCTTTGGCGGCAGAAGATCTCAGTGCGCACGAAATGGATACGGACTGTCATCATCCCCGTCCGGAAGATTTGGCGATGCTGCTTTTGACCTCGGGAAGCACGGGCACGCCGAAAGCCGTGATGCTCAGCCATGAAAACATCGTCTGCATGGTCAAAGGAAATATTCAGATGCAGGGCTATACAAGTGAGGATGTCACGTTTAACTGGATGCCTTTTGACCATGTCGGCGGCATCGGAATGCTTCATCTGCGTGATGTTTATCTCGGATGTGAGGAAATCAACATACCGAGCGAATCCATTTTGATGGACCCTTTAAAATGGCTCGACCTGATTGATCATTACCGCGCTTCGGTCACGTGGGCCCCAAATTTTGCCTTTGGGCTGCTTGCTGATTTTGCAGAAGAGATTCAAACGCGGAAATGGGACTTATCTTCCATGCGTTACATGCTGAACGGCGGGGAGGCCGCGGTTGCGAAAGTCGGACGCAGAATTATGGAGCTTTTAGAGCCGCACGGTCTGCCGGCTAATGCCATCCGTCCCGCATGGGGAATGTCCGAAACGTCTTCGGGCGTTATTTTCTCAGATGAGTTTACACTGGAAAACACGAATGACGACGATCGTTTCGTCGAGATCGGTCTGCCGATCCCGGGATTTAATATGAGAATTACGGATGACCGCAATCAAGTGGTGGAAGAAGGAGAAATCGGCCGCTTCCAAGTGTCGGGTCTGACTGTAACGAGCGGATATTATGAGCGCCCGGACTTAAATGAGAGTGTCTTTACAGAAGACGGCTGGTTTGAAACGGGAGATCTCGGATTTCTGCGTGAAGGCCGCCTGACGATAACGGGGCGCACGAAAGATGCCATCATTATCAACGGTGTGAATTATTACAGCCATGCCATTGAATCAGCCGTTGAGGAATTGCCGGAAATTGAAACGTCATATACAGCGGCATGCGCCGTCCGGCCGAATCAAAGCACGACAGATGAGCTGGCGATTTTCTTTGTGACATCTGTTCCGTTGGATGAGAACCGCATGACGAAGCTTCTTCATCACATTCACCAGCACGTGACACAGAGAATCGGCGTTACCCCTGATTATCTGCTTCCGGTCGCAAAAGAAGACATTCCTAAGACGGCGATCGGGAAAATCCAGCGCACTCAGCTGAAACATTCATTTGAACAAGGGCAATTTGATTCATTACATAATAACAGACAAGAAGGCAGCAATTCAGACACGGCTTCTGCAGAGAAAGAAATTGAACGGGATTTTATCCGTTTTCTGAAAGAGGAACTTTCCATCGCGGATGAGCTCGTTGATCCAAATACGCCGTTTCAAAGTCTTGGCGTCAATTCCATCAAGATGATGAAACTCGCCAGATCAATTGAAAAAACGTATCACATCCGGCTGACGGCAAGAGAGCTGCACAAAAACCCGACGATTGGCGCTTTAGCGGCTTATACTGCTGAAAAAGCGGCAAACATGTCAGCGGACCATCATCCCCAAAAAGCCGAACCGCCGGCAGAACGGGAGAGACGGCAAACGGCGCCAGCGCTTTCAGAAGTCCAAAAAGGGCTGTGGACATTGCAGAAAATGTCGCCTGAAACGACTGCATACCATGTCCCGCTCTGTTTCCGATTCACATCCGGAATCGACAAAGAGAAACTGAAACAGGCGTTTCAGCTCGTATTAAAGCAGCATCCGATGCTCAAAAGCGCCGTGAATGAAACAGACGGCGGGTTTTATTTCATAGAAGCGGCAGATCCTTTTGTATTCTCGGAAGAAGATATTTCTGACGTCAATGAATCACAAATATCCGCTCTGATCCGGAAAAAAGTGAAAGAGCCGTTTGTCAAAGAAAGCGGACCTTTACTGCGCGTGCAGCTGCTTTCAAAATCCGCCGAGGAACATTATCTTTTGACGGTCATTCACCACATCGTGTTTGACGGCATTTCATCCATTACATTTATTCACAGTCTGCTGGATCATTATCAGGCGCTGCTGGAGGGAAAAGAAGAGTTTACAGCTGCCGCTCCCGGTATTCATCCCGATTTCGCGGCTTGGGAAAAGCGGTATTTAGCGGGTGAAGAAAGCAAAGCTGCCCGCGCTTACTGGATGAAACAGCTCGAGGGCGATCTGCCTGACCTTCAGCTTCCGCCGATGCGCACGGACAGCAGTGTTCCGGAGTTTACAGAAGATACGCTGACACGCCGTCTTCCCGAACGGCTGCTGAATAATATAACGGCGTTTGCCGCATCCCGTTCGATTCATTTGTCTACCGTCATGCTGAGCTGCTATATGGTGCTTTTAAGCAAATATACGGATAAGGAAGATATTGTGACAGGCATGCCTGCAATGGTCAGACCCGAAGAACGTTTTGACCGAGTGGTCGGCCATTTCCTCAACATGCTTCCCATACGGAGCAGAGCCGGACGAAAAGAAACATTTGCTGACTTTGTTCAAAAGGTGCAGGATGCCGTTCTGGACGGACTGGATCACTCCTTTTATCCGTTTCCGAAAATGGTGCGTGATGTGCATGCGAAACCCCGGCAGAACGGTTCGCCTGTTTTCAGCAATGCCTTTTTCTATCAGAACTTTCTGCAGCATTCCAGCTATCAATCGATGCTTGATGAATACAAGGAATTCTCCTGTGAGTTTGTAAAAGACATTCATCAAGAGGGGGAATATGATCTTGTATTTGAAATGTGGGAAGAAGCATCAGGCATGGATCTTACGATTAAATACAGCACCGAATTATTCGACGAAGCAGGGGCGGCCAGACTTTTCAGCCAATTTGTACAGGCTGCTGAAGCTTTGACGGCGAATCCGGATGCGCCGCTTGAGAACGTTTCTCTCATGACAAAAAGAGAGGAGCACATGATTCTTAAGTCTTGGAATGAGACAAGCCGTGAATATCCGGATGCCTGCTTCCATGAATTATTCGAACGTCAGGCGGCAGAAACGCCGGACGCTTGTGCGGTCGTGTATGAACAGCAAAAGCTGACGTACCGTGAGCTTGATGAAAAAAGCACGAAGCTGGCGCTCTATTTGCAGGCGCACGGTGCAGGCCCTGATGATCTCATCGGCATTTATACAAACCGTTCATTGCATATGGCTGTCGGCCTTCTCGGCATTTTAAAAGCCGGGGGAGCGTATGTGCCGCTTGATCCTTCTTATCCCGCTGACAGATTGGAATATATGATCGCCGACAGCAGGATTTCAATGTGCCTGACGACAGCTGATTTAGAGCACTCTTTGAACTGGGGAGGCGTGCAGACAACTGCCATTGACCGCGATTGGTCTCATATTGAAAGTACAGCCGCGGAAAGAACGTCGCTGAAGCGGTTAGTGACACCTGACGATCTGGCGTATGTCATTTACACGTCGGGCAGCACGGGCAAACCGAAAGGCGTGATGATTCCGCACCGGGCGCTGACCAATTTCTTACTCTCGATGGCGAATGAACCGGGGCTTTCGTCCGAAGACAAACTGCTTGCCGTCACGACATATTGCTTTGACATCGCGGCACTAGAGCTTTACCTTCCTTTAATCAAAGGAGCGGAGTGCAACATCTGTAAGACAGAAGTCACAAAAGACGCACGGAAGCTGAAAGAGCTGATTCAAGAGTACAAACCGACGATCATGCAGGCGACCCCGTTTACATGGAAAATGCTCTTTCATTCCGGATGGTCAAATGAAGAAAATGTGAAAATCCTTTGCGGCGGAGAGGCGCTTAGCGAACAATTGAAGCAGCAGTTTCTCGATACGAAAAGTGAGGCTTGGAATATGTTCGGGCCGACAGAGACGACAATCTGGTCCGCGGTGCAGCGGATAACGGAGAATGAGAGCGCGCTTACGATCGGACGCCCGATCGCCAATACCCGCGTGTATATTATGGATTCCGGTCTCAACCCTGTTTTAGAAGGGGTGCCGGGAGAACTTTGTATTGCGGGAGACGGATTGGCAAGAGGGTATTTCAACAAGCCTGAGCTGACAGATAAAGCTTTCGTCAGCCACCGGCTCGAACTGGGATCAAAGCTTTATAAAACAGGCGATATGGCGCGCTTTCTTCCCGGCGGCCGCATTGAATACATGGGACGGATGGACACCCAAGTCAAAATCCGCGGCTACCGGATTGAACCCGGAGATATTGAGAGTCGGCTGAATGCCCATCCGGCCGTACAGGAAAGCGTAGTGGTTGTGAACAATCACTCAGGAAATGAGAAGCTTTGCGCGTTTTATATCCTGAAAAACGGAGAGCCGCTTCCATCTGCAAAGGAATTGCGCAATCATTTGAAACAAGCGCTGCCGGCCTATATGACGCCAGCTTCGTTTATCCGTCTTGAAGAGCTGCCGCTCACACCGAACGGAAAAGTGGACCGCAAGCTTCTTGCTGCCCGCGATCTGACGGAAAAGCAGCCGGACACACAAACATTTTCATCATCTCATATCCAGCAGGCGGTGCTGGCGATTTGGCAGGATGTATTGAAAAGCAAAGATATAGAGCTTGATGACCGCTTTTTTGATGCGGGGGGAGATTCGCTTCTTGCCGTGACTGTCACTGACCGGATGACGCAGGAATTGGATTGTGAATTCAGTGTAACGGAGCTGTTTGAATACGCGACGGTAAAAGACATCAGCCGGTATATCGCTGAACAAAAACCGAAAGAAGCCGTTTTGGCTCCTGTACCGCAAAAGAAAGTGAATACAGAAGATCGGGAACACCCGGCGGGAGAATTTCCCGATTATTATGAGGACAGCCTTGCGGTTATCGGTATATCCTGTGAGTTTTCGGGAGCGAAAGATCATTATGAATTTTGGAATAACATCAAAGAAGGCAAAGAAAGCATCACCTTCTTTTCAAAAGAAGAGCTCCGCCGATTCGGTATTTCTGAAGAACTGGCTGATCATCCCGGCTTCGTTCCGGCTAAATCAGTTTTAGAGGGGAAAGAAATGTTTGATCCCGGTTTCTTCGGCTTTTCACCGAAAGATGCGGAATATATGGACCCTCAGCTGAGAATGCTTTTGCTCCATTCATGGAAGGCAATCGAGGATGCGGGGTATATCTCCAAAGAAATTCCGGAAACAAGCGTGTATATGTCTGCCAGCACGAACTCTTACCGCAGCCTGCTGCCGGAGGAGACGACAGCACAGCTGGAAACGCCGGATGGCTACGTGTCATGGGTGCTTGCCCAAAGCGGTACGATTCCGACGATGATTTCTCATAAACTCGGGTTGAAAGGGCCGAGCTATTTTGTCCATGCCAACTGTTCATCTTCGTTAATCGGCCTGCATTCGGCTTTTCAAAGCCTGCAGTCCGGCGAAGCCAAGTACGCCCTTGTCGGCGGTGCGACCCTTCATACGGAATCAAGCGCCGGATATGTTCATCAGCCGGGGCTGAATTTTTCAAGCGACGGGCATATTAAAGCGTTTGACGCGGATGCTGACGGAATGATCGGCGGTGAAGGGGCCGGCGCCGTGCTCTTGAAAAAAGCGTCGGATGCCGTTAAGGACGGCGACCATATTTATGCGCTGCTGCGCGGAATCGGCGTCAATAACGACGGAGCGGATAAGGTCGGATTTTATGCGCCGAGCGTCAAAGGACAGGCTGAGGTCATTCAGAAGGTCATTGATCAGACGGGCATACATCCCGAAACGATCGCGTACGTCGAAGCTCACGGCACAGGAACAAAACTCGGCGATCCGATCGAACTGTCCGCACTTCAATCGGTGTACGGCCGATATACAGATAAAAAACAATACTGCGGCATCGGTTCAGTCAAAACAAATCTCGGGCATTTGGATACAGCGGCCGGAATGGCGGGCTGCATCAAGGTTGTCATGAGCTTATATCATCAGGAAATCGCGCCGAGCATCAATTACAAAGAGCCGAATCCGAATCTTCATTTAGAAGACTCTCCGTTTTACGTAGCGGGAGAAAAGAAAGAGTTAACCCGTGAGAACAGAGCGCACCGCATGGCTTTAAGCTCTTTCGGTCTTGGCGGAACAAACACACACGCGATTTTTGAACAATATCCGGATGCATCCGAAGCAGCAGACGCTGCCGGTCCGTTCATCATTCCGTTGTCTGCCAGAAAAAAAGATCGTCTGAAGGAGTACGCAAAACAGCTGCTGGCTTTTCTGGAAAGAAAAACGGACACAGACCTCGCTGATCTTGCCTACACGTTCCAAGTCGGAAGGGAAGCGATGGAAGAGCGCGCGGCCTTTATCACAAGCGGCACTGCGGAGCTGAAGCGGCAGCTTGCCGATTTTATCAATGATAAGCCGGCAGTAACAGGCTGCTTCAGAGGAGAAAAACAGCAGGCGAAAGATATTGCCTGGCTTTCTGATGATGATGACAGCGCTGAACTCATTGAGAAATGGCTTGCGAAAGGAAAAGGACCGAAGCTCTGTGAAATGTGGAGTAAAGGCGTCGCCATTAATTGGCACAAGCTTTACAAAGACAAGCATCCGAAACGAATCAGCGTGCCGGTCTACCCGTTTGCAAAGGAGCCGTACTGGCCGAAAAAAGCAGAAAAGAACACATCTGCCGCACACACCGGAGTCTCAGTTTTACACCCGATCGTGCAGCAAAATACGTCAGATTTGGCCGTTCAGCGGTTCAGCTCACGGTTTACAGGCTCAGAATTTTTCCTGAAGGATCATGTGGTCAGGGAAAAAGCGGTGCTGCCGGGAGCGGCATATTTGGAAATGTCTTATGAAGCGGTAAAACGGGCGCTTGGCGGCTTATTAAAAGACCAAGACAGAATAACGCTCCATCATACCGTCTGGATGAAGCCGATCGTCGTTCACGAACAAGAGCGCCAGGTCCATATTGCGCTGTTCCCTGAAGAGGACGGCATCATCTCATATGACATTTACAGCGTAAACGCTGACGGCGAAGAAGTGCTGCACAGCCAAGGACGGGCCGAAATCATTAAGGCTGAACAAGAGCCTGAGAGAGACCTTTCTGCCATACAAAACAGATGCACAGCGGACATTCTTGATCCGGCGGCCTTTTATCGGGAAGGCCGGAGCAGGGGGATGTTCCACGGAAAAGCCTTCCAAGGCATTAAGTCCGCCTTTATCGGCGAGAAAGAAGTGCTCTCGGACATACAGCTTCCGGATTCTGTTTCTTACACGAACGGACAATTTACGCTTCATCCGAGCATCATTGATTCGGCTATTCAGACGGCGACGATCTGCATTATGCAGGAGTTTTCCGGACAAAAGCTGATTCTGCCGTTTGCGCTGGAATATCTTGAAGTCATCAAAGCATGCACGCCGACTATGCGGGCGCATGCACGCTTCAGCGAAGGATATCAAACCGGTGATTCCGTGCAGAAAGCCGACATTGACCTGTTCGACGAAACAGGAGCGCTTTGCGTGAAGGTGAGAGGATTCTCTACGAGAGTGCTTGAAGGCGATGCAGAATCGGCTCAGCGGCTATCAGGCTCGGAAAAGGTCTTGTTTGCACCGATCTGGAAAGAAGCCGCCGCATCCGAGAAAGCTTCTGTCCATGCTGATGAGCATTTGATCATACTTTGTGAAGATGCCTGCCGTATAAAAGATGAAGCGGCATCCGGCCTGAAAGACGCCGAACTGCTGATTGCAGAAGGTGAGGGTGAAACAGCCGCTGAACGATTCCAAAGCTATGGGCAGACGATCGCTGAACACATCCGGCGGATCATCAGCGAAAAAAGGCAGGGCCGCATTCTGATTCAGACCGTTATCTCAGCAGACGGCAGCCAGCAATTGTTTGCAGGGTTAACAGGTCTGTTAAAAACAGCCGAGCTGGAATACGGAAAACTTGACTGTCAGCTCATCGAAATGGAATCAATCGGCGAAATGCCGGCTGTCGCTCAAAAACTGAAAAACGACAGTCATCGGCCGCATGATAAACATATCCGTTATAAAGGAGAAAAACGGTATGTGAAGGCTTGGGAAGAAATGCATCCTGCAGGAGGCGGCACCGTCTGGAAAGACGAAGGTGTATATCTGATTACCGGAGGTGCAGGAAGCCTGGGCTTGATGTTCGCAAAAGAAATCGCAGGTCGCGTAAAACACCCGAAAATCATTCTGACGGGCCGCTCAAATCTGGCAGAAGCCAAACAGCGTGAGCTTGCTATGCTTCAGCACTCAGGCGCAAATGTCGTCTACAAAAAGCTGAATGCGGCAGATCGGCGGGAAAATGAAGCGCTGATCAAAGAGATTACGGCGGAATTCGGAAAGCTTAACGGAATTATTCACGCTGCGGGAGTGATACAAGACCGCTTCCTGCTGCAAAAAACAAAGGAAGAGTTCAGGGAAGTGCTTGATCCGAAAGTCATCGGAACCGCTTATTTAGATGAAGCCAGCAAAGACTGCAATCTTGACTTTTTCGTATTGTTCTCCAGTGTTTCCGGCGTTCTCGGCAATGTCGGGCAGGCTGATTATGCCGCCGGCAACGCGTTTATGGATGCATACGCCGCTTACAGGCAATCCCTTACGGAGAATGGCCTTCGGCACGGAAAAACGGTCGCCTTTAACTGGACGCTGTGGAAAGATGGCGGTATGCAGGCGGGAGACGAGACGGAGAGAATGATGAAAAAAGCTTTCGGCATGGTTCCGCTTCAAAAGGCGTCAGGCCTGGCTGCATTTTATGAAGGAATGGCTCAGGAAAAGCCGCAGCTTTTAGCATCTGAAGGACACGCTGCAAAATTAAAACAGTCGTTCCTATCCGTTTCTGAAACTGAAAAGCCGCAGGTGGAGAAAATAGAGCCTGTATCCGCCGTTTCGGGAGACAAATGGCACGGTGCGCTTATCAGATTGGTCAGTTCAATTTTAAAAGTCGGCCAAGACGAGATTGATATTGATACGGAACTGAGTGAATACGGTTTTGATTCCGTATCCTTTACCGTCTTTACGAATCAATTAAATGAAGCGTATCAGCTGGAGCTGGCACCGACGATCTTCTTCGAACACGGGACGATCCGCAGTTTAGCAGAGTATTTGACGGATGAGGCAGAAGCCGGCCTTCCTTTTCAGCCGGAAGAAAAACACGATGCAGAAGAATCTCTTCAAACACTTCACACCGCTTTGACAGCCATGGTAAGCGGCATTTTAAAAGTTGACCGTGAGGACATTGAGACAGATACGGAATTGAGTGAATACGGTTTTGATTCCGTATCCTTTACCGTCTTTACGAATCAATTAAATGAAGCGTATCAGCTGGAGCTGGCGCCGACGATTTTCTTTGAGTACGGAACGATCAGCGGTCTCGCCGGATATCTGGCAAAAGAGCATCCGGGCCGTTTCGGCGAAAAGAAGAAAGAGTCTCCGAAAAAAGAGCAGCCAAAAGCCCAAAAACCGAAAATGCAGCGGAAAAAGCGCTTCGCAACGGTAATGAACGCTTCGGCAGCGACACAAGAGCCGCGCCGCTTTGACCCGGTTGCCATTGTCGGAATCAGCGGCCGATTCCCGGGCGCGAAGGATATAGAGGAATTTTGGCGCAATTTGAAAGAAGGAAAGGATTCGATCACAACCATTCCGAAAGAACGCTGGGATTGGCAAGCGTTTGATGGCGACCCGAATCTTGAAGGGAACAAAACGAATATCAAGTGGGGCGGCTTTATCGACGGAATAGCTGAATTTGATCCGCTGTTCTTTGGGATTTCACCGCGGGAAGCCCAATATTTAGATCCGCAGCAGCGGCTGTTATTGACTTATGCATGGCGGGCGATAGAAGATGCGGGCTGTAAGCCGGAAAGCCTTTCCGGTACAAATACGGGCGTCTTTATCGGCACCGGAAATACCGGTTATAAAGATTTGTTCACAAGGGCAGGTCTTGCGCCGGAAGGACATGCGGCGACAGGCAGCATGATTCCTTCCATAGGTCCGAACCGTTTGAGCTATTTGTTAAATCTTCACGGGCCGAGCGAGCCGATTGAAACGGCATGTTCAAGCTCGCTTGTGGCGATTCACCGGGCGGTATCCGCTATAGAAAACGGAGAATGCGACATGGCGATTGCCGGGGGAATCAACACGATTCTGACGGAAGAAGCGCATATCAGCTACAGCAAAGCAGGCATGCTCAGCAAAGACGGAAAATGCAAAACCTTCTCCAAAGATGCCAACGGGTATGTCAGAGGAGAAGGCGCGGGAATTCTGATGCTGAAGAAACTGACAGATGCAGAACGTGACGGCAATCCGATTTACGGCGTGATCCGCGGTACGGCTGAAAACCACGGCGGCCGGGCGAATACGTTAACCTCGCCGAATCCGAAACTGCAGGCTGATTTATTGGTGAAAGCATATCGGAAAGCGGGAGTGGACCCGAGCACCGTCACGTATATTGAAGCGCACGGTACAGGAACGGAATTGGGCGATCCGATTGAAATAAACGGTCTGAAAGCGGCGTTTCACGAGCTGGCGAAAACAAATCAAGAGCCCGAAGTCTCCGGTCACCGCTGCGGCATCGGTTCGGTCAAAAGCAATATCGGCCATTTAGAGCTTGCCGCGGGGGTATCAGGCGTCATGAAAGTGCTTTTGCAAATGAAACACAAAACGCTGGTGAAAAGCCTGCATTGCGAGACGATCAATCCGTACATTCAGCTTGATGACAGTCCTTTCTACATCGTGCGGGAAAATCAGGAATGGACGGCAGCAAAAGATAGAAACGGAAATGCCATTCCGCGTCGGGCCGGGGTCAGCTCATTTGGCATCGGCGGGGTCAACGCCCATATCGTCATTGAAGAGTATGTCCCGAAAGCAGCCGCTCAGCCTGAGCACAGCCCGGAAAATCCGGCAATCATCCTTTTGTCCGCCAAATCAAAAGAAAAATTGTTTGAACAGGCGCAGCAGCTGCAAAAAGCGATCCGTCAAACGCCGTATACAGATCAAGACTTGGCGGGCGTCGCTTATACGCTGCAAACCGGAAGGGACGAAATGGAAGAGCGCTTGGCCATTCTTGCAGCGACGATGGCGGAATTGGAAACAAAGCTGGAAGCATTTACGAAAAATGAGAAAAACATCGCCGGGCTGTATACCGGCCAGTCTCACCGCAATAAAGATACGTTTGCCTTGTTCACGGCCGATGAAGATATGGACATCGTCATTGACGCTTGGATCAGAAAAGGCAAATTCGCCAAGCTGGCAGAGGTATGGGTGAAAGGCGGCGTGTTGAATTGGAACCGGCTGTATGAAAAGGGTACGCCGCGTTTACTCAGTCTTCCGTCTTATCCGTTCGCAAAAGACACGTATTGGGTGCCTGAGAATCCTGACAAAAAGAAGGTCCATACAGAGGAACGGATGAAACGTATTCTGACGAAACAATGGGAACTGAGCCCGCTCGAACTGCGTGAACCGTGCGCACGTTCCGTTGCGATTTTGACAGGCGGGGACACGATCAATCTCGCAGAAGAGATTGCAGCGCATATGCCGAATCACCGTATCATCACCGCATCAGACCTTTCCGGTGAATATGACTGGCAGGCGTTTGACGGAGTCATCGACCTCCTCGGCGCAGCGAAAGAAGATTCTCAAGACATGGCCGGAATCAAATGGCTTCAGCAATTGATTGAGCATGGGCATAAAGAAGGGATGACACTGCTTTGTGTCACGAAAGACCTTGAGTCATTAAATAAAGAGGCCAATCAAACAACAGGAGCAAAACGGGCCGGTCTGTACAGAATGCTGGCATGTGAGTACGGTCATCTGTCTTCAAGGCATCTCGACCTTGAAGGAGCGCTTTCTGATGACAAACTGGCGAAGCAGATTGCCGATGAGTTTCATGCCCGTACTGATGACGCGGAAGTTTGCCGGAGGGACGGCTTGCGCTACCGCGCCGTATTGAGCGCCTCAGAAAATATGAATATGCAAGGCGAGAGAATTGATTTTCCGGACAACCATGTGCTTCTGATCACCGGAGGGACGAGAGGGATCGGTCTTTTATGCGCACGCCATTTTGCCGAACATTACGGAGTGAAAAAACTGGTGCTTACAGGACGTGAGACCCTTCCGCCGCGAAGTGAGTGGACAGGCGGACTGAATGGGGTGACGGCTTCTGTAAAAGCGAAAATTGAAGCTGTTCTCGACTTGGAATCCAAAGGTGTACAAGTGAAGGTATTGTCAGTCCCGTTAGCTGATGAAGCCGGGCTGAGACAGGAACTGAGTCAGATAAAACAGACGCTCGGACCTATCGGCGGCGTGATTCACTGCGCGGGTGTGACCGATAAAGAGACGCTCGCATTCATCAGAAAAACCGATGAAGACATACAGCGCGTGCTCGAGCCGAAAGTAGACGGGCTTCAGGCGTTATACAGTGTGCTCAGCGAAGAGCCGCTGAAGTTTTTCGTCTTGTTCTCTTCCGTGTCAGCTGCGATACCGGCGCTTTCGGCAGGACAGGCCGACTATGCCATGGCCAATGCGTATATGGACTATTTTGCAAACTCATACAAAGAGCAGCTGCCGATCGTAAGCATTCAGTGGCCGAACTGGAAAGAAACCGGAATGGGCGAAGTAACGAACAAAGCTTATAAAGAGAGCGGGCTATACAGCATCACGAATGCAGAAGGATTACAGCTCCTTGACGGCATACTTCTTGAATCAGCAAGGGGCCCGGTGCTGCCGGCCGTTCTGAATCCTAAGCTGTGGAAGCCGGAGCGATTCCTGCGGCGGAGCAGGCAGGATCAGCCAATGAGTCCGGCTATGGTAAAACCGGCGGAAAAAACCGCTGATACTGCCGCAGACAACGCTCAATTAACAAGGAAAACAGAAGAATGGCTGAAAGAATTATTTTCTGAAGAGCTGCGGATTGACCAGGATCAGCTTGAGACAGACGTATTATTCCAAGATTACGGAGTGGACTCCATTATCCTTGCCCAGCTTCTGCAGCGGATCAATCGGAATCTCTCGGCATCGCTTGACCCGTCCATTCTGTATGAATATCCGACGATTCAATCTTTCGCAAATTGGCTTCTCGAAGGATATACAGAAGTTTTGTCAGAACGGTTTGATTTGGCGGCGGCGGAGCCTGTTCTGAAGAAGCCGGCTGAGCCGGTGATTGAAACACAAGCCGTTAAGGTGCAAGAAGAGCCGGCCGGAAAACAGATTCACCGGGAAGATATCGCGGTCGTCGGCATGTCCTGCCGGTTTCCGGGAGCGGCTTCTTTAGAGGCGTACTGGTCGCTTTTGGCTGAAGGCCGTTCGGCTATCCGTCCTGTTCCGGCTGAACGATGGGGGTGGAAGACGCCTTATTACGCGGGAATGCTTGACGGAATCAATCAATTTGATCCGGACTTCTTTTTACTGGCAGAAGAAGATGTAAAGGCAATGGACCCTCAAGCTTTGGCCGCTCTGGAAGAATGCCTTAACCTGTGGTATCACGCGGGCTATACGCCGGATGAGATAAAGGGAGAAGCAATAGGTGTGTATCTCGGCGGACGCAGCCGTCACAGACCGGGTGAAGAGAAACTGCTGGACGCGAAAAACCCGATCGTCGCACTGGGCCAGAATTATTTGGCCGCAAATCTCTCTCAATACTTTGATATGCGCGGCCCGAGCGTTGTCCTCGATACGGCTTGTTCTTCTGCTTTAGTCGGAATGAATATGGCCGTGCAGGCTCTTGTAACAGGAGAAATAAAAGCGGCCGTCGTCGGCGGCGTGAGCCTGTTTGAATCAGAAGAAACCCATAAATTATTTGCACAGCGCGGCATATTAAGTAAAGCGCAGTCGTTCCATGTATTTGACGAACGCGCCGATGGAGTCGTGCTGGGCGAGGGTGTCGGAATGGTTCTATTAAAAACCGTGTCTCAGGCGATTGAAGACGGAGATTCTATTTATGCCGTAGTGAAGGCGGCATCCGTCAATAATGACGGAAGAACGGCCGGCCCGGCTACGCCGAGTCTGGAAGCGCAAAAATCCGTCATGAAGACGGCTCTTGAAAAAAGCGGAAAACAGCCGGAAGACATTACTCATATTGAAGCGAACGGTTCAGGCACGGTCGTGACGGATCTGTTAGAACTGAAGGCCATTCAATCCGTCTACCGTTCAAAAGACGCCGGCCCGCTCGGAATCGGATCTGTGAAACCGAACATCGGGCACCCGCTTTGCGCGGAAGGAATTGCAAGTTTCATAAAAGTTGTTCTCATGCTGAAAGAAAAGAGCTTTATTCCGTTTTTATCAGGCGAGCATGAAAACACACATTTTGATAGAGAAAAGGCCAATATTCAGTTCAGCCGCACTCTGGCAGACTGGCCGTCACCAATACCGGCGGCAGGAATTAACTGCTTTGCCGACGGCGGAACAAACGCCCACGTCATTGTGGAAGCGTGGCAGGAAGACGAAGGGCGCCGAATCAAGCGCCATCCTTTAACACCGCCTGCATTAAATAAGCGGCTGATTTCGCCGGACAGCAAAGAAGAAACGAACGAAAAAGCTGCGGCAAACATCTGGGATACCTATGAAGTGGAGGTTTAACGTGAAGAACTTCAATAAGCAAATCACTTTATCGCTGAAAAATCCGTTTATTTTACATCATGACGTTTACGGACAAAAAGTCCTTCCGGGATTGGCTTATATTGATATGTTTTATCAGATTTTCAAAGAGCGCGGCTATTCATACGACGGGCTTCAGCTGCGCCATTTATCCATATATCAGCCGCTTATTGCGAAAGAAGACAGCGCCGTCAAGCTTACGGTTGAATGTACAAAGGTAAAAGAAGGGCGCTGGAAACTTACCGCAAAAGGGGCTGAGGTCAGCGGCGGACGAGTACAGCCGGAAGAACGTATTTACGTCAAAGCGGAAATGCACGAGACGGCACCCGCAATTTTCAGTGACACGCTTGATCTTGACTCTGTCAAACGCGAGGCGGAACGCACCATCGATTTAAATGAGCTGTATGCACAATGCAGAAGCCAGGAATTGGTTCACAGCGGATATATGAAAGCAGAAGGAGAAGTGTTTGAGGAGCGGGACGGCGTCATCTTTGATGTATCGCTCGGAAAAGACGCGATGGGACAGGCCGGGGGGTTTTTGTTCCATCCGACTCTCCTTGACGGAAGCGGCGTCGGCGCAAACCTATTGATCTCATCGCTGTTAAATGGGGAAAAGAGGCTGTTTCTGCCTCTTTTCTACGAATCTTTTACAGCTTCCGAACCTTTGCAGGCCGGCTGCATCACGAGAATCAAACGTTCGTCGCTTCGGCAGGAAAAGGAGCTCATTTACATTACACTGGAGTTTTTTAACGCATCCGGCCGAAAAGTAGCCGAGCTGAAAGATTTCACAAGCAAGCTCGTGCGGGATGCCGAGCTGATCAATACAGAACGAAAGACTGCTGAGAAGTCTCCTGAAAAAGCCGGTTTACCGGAAGTTGCGGCATCGCTTGAAGGCGGACACCCGCATGAGGAAGCAGAGCGGTATGTCATGAATCTGATGGCGGAAAAAATCGGCAAGCCGCTTGAACAGATTGATTCTCAAGTCGGCTACTATGAAATGGGGCTGACATCGTCCGGACTGCTTGACGTCGTCGAAACGATCAGCGAAAAAATCGGCGAAACCCTTTCTCCGACTTTGCTGTTTGAATATACGACGGCAGCAGAGCTGGCAGCTTTCCTGACTGAGCAGTACGGGAGCCATTTCAGCGCGTCTCCGGCAAAAATGGAGAAGCCGGTTGAGCCGCAAACAGAGAGAAGACGGAAAAGCAGTGTTCCGCAAGATGAAGATATCGCGATTATCGGCATGGCCGGCCGCTACCCGCAGGCCGAAAATATTCATCAATTCTGGGAAAACCTGAAAGAAGGAAAAAACTGTGTCACCGAAATTCCGGAGTCTCGCTGGGACTGGCGCCGGTTTGAAAATGTAAAGTCGCCTTCCGGAAAGAGCATTTCAAAATGGGGCGGATTTATTGATGATCCGGATTGCTTTGATCCCCAATTTTTCCGGATTACGCCGCGGGAAGCTGAAACAATGGACCCTCAGGAACGGCTGTTTTTACAAACATGCTGGGAAACGATTGAGGATGCCGGATATACGCCGAAGTCGCTCGCAGAGGCGCGCGGACGGAATAAGAGACAGCGCGTCGGCGTCTTCGCAGGGGTGATGCATAAGGATTATACGTTGGTCGGGGCTGAAGCTTCTTCTGAAGATCATGTATTCCCGCTTTCTCTTAATTATGCGCAAATCGCAAACAGAGTTTCATATTTTTGCAATTTTCACGGGCCGAGCATGGCGGTCGATACGGTCTGTTCATCTTCGCTGACTACGGTTCACCTTGCTGCGGAAAGCATTCGGCGCGGGGAATGTGAATCGGCGGTTGCCGGAGGGGTCAATTTGTCGCTGCATCCGAATAAATATCTGACATACGGTTTATGGGACATGTTTTCAACAGACGGGGTTTGTCATACATTCGGGAAAGACGGAGACGGCTATGTACCGGCTGAAGGAATCGGTGCCGTTTTATTAAAACCGCTGCGAGAGGCGGTAAAAGACGGCGACCGGATTTATGCGGTGATAAAGGGCAGTGCCGTCAATCACGTGGGGACAGTGAGCGGAATTTCCGTGCCGAGTCCTGTCGCGCAGGCTGATTTGATTGAAGAATGCCTGGACAAAGCGGGCATCGATCCGCGCACGGTCAGTTATATTGAGGCGCACGGGACGGGAACTTCTCTCGGCGATCCGATCGAGGTTCAAGGCCTTGTCAAGGCGTTCCGCCAGTACACACAGGACAAACAGTTCTGTTCGATCGGATCAGTGAAGTCCAATATCGGCCATGCGGAATCGGCTGCGGGCATCAGCGGCTTAAGCAAGGTTGCCCTGCAGCTTCACCATAAAACTTTGGTGCCGTCTCTTCATTCGGAGGAGCTGAATCCGTATTTAGATTTTGAACAATCACCGTTTTACGTCCAGCATCATACCGAAGCATGGCAGCAGCCATCAGTGACGGAAAACGGAAACGAAACCGTATATCCTCGGCGTGCGGGCATCAGCTCTTTCGGGGCGACAGGTTCAAACGTGCATCTCATTCTGGAGGAATTTATCCCTGAAGAATCACACGGAACAAATGCTGAACCGGCAGAAGAACAGACATTCATTTTCCCGGTTTCAGCCCGGAATGAAGAACGGCTAAAAGAGTATGTTGCGAAGCTGTCTGCATTTATTCATCCCGGCCTGCCGCTTGAGGATGCGGCGTATACACTTCAGATCGGCCGTGAACAGATGGAGGAGCGGGTTGCGTTCACCGCTCAGAATATGACACAGCTCAAAGAGCGGCTGGAAGGCTTTCTGGCAGGTAAAACGGTCAGCGGGTGCTGGCGGAACCGAGCTGATAAAAGCAAACAGGCAGAGCTTGCTCCGGACTTGATACATAAATGGCGTTCTTCCGGAAGTCTGGAGATGATTGCCGAAAAGTGGGCCGGCGGAGGAACGATGGATTGGAATCTCTTGTACGGTGAAAACAAACCGAATCGGATCAGCCTGCCGACATATCCGTTTGAAAAAATCCGGTATTGGGTGCCGAAGGCGGAGAAAAGAGAATCGCTGCCGCAAAAAAATGCAGGCATGCTGCATCCGCTCCTGCATGAAAATGTATCAAACATGTCAGGCGTCCGTTTTCGGTCCTCGTTTAGCGGTGGAGAGTTTTTCCTGAAAGATCACGTCGTCAAAAACGAGCGGACGTTACCGGGCGCGGCTTATCTGGAAATGGTCCGGGCGGCCGTTGAACATGCGGCAGAAACGAAGGAAGAAGGAACAGTCCGTCTGAAACATGTCGTATGGATACGTCCGTTTACAGCGGCGGATGAGTCCGCAGATCTGTATCTCCGTCTTTATGACGAAGAAAATGGGGAGATGGGATTTACGGTTTACAGTGAATCGGCTTCCTCGGAACAAGAGCCCGTTCTCTATGCGCAAGGAAGCGCAGCGTTTGTCCGAGCGGGCGAACCGGCCAAAATCGAGATTGACAAATTGAGAGAGTCACGCCGTCTGATCACACCTGACGCTTGCTATCAGGCATACAAACAAATGGGGATTGAATACGGGGATGCTCACAAAGCGGTCACGGAAATCTATGCAAAAGACAGCAAAGTGCTCGCGAAGCTCTCACTCCCGTCATCTATTTCTCATACAAAAGATCAGTTTGTCCTCCATCCGAGCCTTTTGGATGCGGCCTTCCACGCGACAATCGGGTTAATGCTGGACAGAGACGGGACTGACATACGGCCGATGCTGCCGTTTGCTCTCGAACAGATTGATGTGTTGAAAAGCTGTAAAAGCGATATGTGGGTTTCCATTGCGTACAGCGGCGAAAGCAAGCCTGAAGATGCCGTGCAGAAGCTGGATATTGATGTATGTGACGAACAAGGCAATGTATGTGTGAAAATGACTGGCTATTCCGCACGGGAAATTGAAACGGATAAAACAGATACACTATTTTTTGAACACGTATGGGAAGAGAAGGCCGCTGTACGTGAAAAAGCGCCGATCCATTTCAAAGCCCGTCACGTGATGATATCTGACCGGTTTACGGATCAAATGAACAGCATACAGACGGACTTCAGCTGTCATGTGCTCCGTGATCAGCATAAGAGTGAAGACGAACGGTTTGAAGCTTGTGCGCTTCAGGCGTTCGAAGAAGTGAAGAAAATCCTTTCTTCAAATTCCGGCGGGCGCGAGCTCATACAGATTGTCGTGCCTCAAGAAGCGGATACGCAGCTCCTTTGCGGCTTAACGGGGCTTTTGAAAACAGCGGCGCTTGAAAACCCGAACCTGACCGGCCAGCTGATTGAATTGGAGCCGGACGTCAAGGCAGACACGCTGTCCCGATATGTAAAAGAATGCAGCGCTCATCCTGATGACAAGCATATTCGCTATGAAAACGGCAGGCGCTATACGGCACAATGGCAGGAAACAGGGCTTGAACAGTTCGGCGCCGAAAAGCCGTGGAAGGATAAAGGTGTTTATCTGATCACAGGCGGTGCGGGCGGACTCGGATTTTTATTCGCCAAAGAAATCGCCCGGCATGCAAAAGACGCCGTTCTTATTTTAACGGGGCGTTCTCTGTTGGATAACCGTAAAAAAGCCCAGCTTCAAGAACTGTCCGATCTCGGCGCGCAAGCTGTGTACAAACAAACGGACATGACGGAAAAACAAGAAGTTCAATCGCTCATAGCGGACATCTGTCGGCAGTACGGCGGATTAAACGGTATCATACACAGCGCCGGAACGATAAAAGACAACTATATTCTCAAAAAACACAAAGATGAAATCCGTGATGTACTGGCGCCAAAAGTCTCCGGGCTGGTTCATCTTGATGAAGCGGCAAAGGACATTGAGCTTGATTTTCTGATTCTTTTCTCTTCCGGAGCCGGAAGCGCCGGAAGCGCGGGCCAGGCTGATTATGCGATGGCCAATGCGTTTATGAACGCCTTCAGTGAAAAAAGAAACCGTAAAAAAGCCCGAAATGAACGCTATGGACATACCCTTTCAATCTGCTGGCCGCTTTGGAAAGACGGCGGCATGACGGTTGATGCTGAAACGGAAGCCATGCTGACAAAAGAAAGCGGCATGGTCCCTATGCAAACAGAAAACGGCATTCAGGCTTTATACCGCGGGTGGGCGGCAAACACATCCCAAGTCATGGTGACGGAAGGCTACGCCGCAAAAATCCGGGCGTTTCTGAAAAAATCAGCGGATGATCAGCCGGATAAGGGCAGCGAAACGGAAGAAACGGCAGGTCTTACAGCAGGCGGAGAGAACATGCTTGCAGAAAAAACGGAGCATTTCTTGAAACAAGTGCTTTCGGAAGTGACCAAACTTCCTGTCGGCAAAATTGATGCCAAGGCGCCTATGGAAGATTACGGAATTGATTCGATTATGATTATGCATTTGACGGGCCGGCTGGAAAAGAGCTTCGGCTCATTATCAAAAACATTGTTTTTCGAGTACCAGAATATCGAATCGCTGGCGCAGTATTTTATGAAAGCACACCGGGACACGCTGCTGGAAGTGACCGGGATGAAAACAGAAGAAACCCCTGAAGCCAAACCGGCGCTGTCTGAGAAAGCGAAAGTAAAGCCCGTTTCCAAACGGAATGAAGGGAAAAAAGGCTTTGCGCAAGTCCGTCCGGAAACGCGGAAAAATCAGCAGCTGACAGAACGTGAAGATATCGCAATTATCGGTATATCAGGACGATATCCGCAGGCCGAAAATCTTCAGGAATTTTGGAAGAATTTGAGTGAAGGCACTGACTGCATAACCGAAATTCCAAACGATCGCTGGGATCACAGTCTTTATTACGACGCTGATAAAGATAAAGAAGGCAAGACGTACGGAAAATGGGGAGGATTTTTGAAAGACGTGGACAAATTTGATCCGCAATTCTTCTCTATTTCGCCCCGGGATGCAAAATTGATGGACCCGCAGGAGCGGTTATTCCTGCAATGTGTCTACGAAACGATGGAAGATGCCGGTTACACGCGCAAAAAGCTCACGGAAAAATCGGGTGAGTTGCTTGGCGCCAATGTCGGTGTTTACGTCGGCGTCATGTACGAGGAATATCAGCTTTACGGAGCCGAAGAACAGGCGCGCGGAAAATCGCTTGCGCTGACCGGAAATCCGTCATCAATTGCGAACAGGGCTTCCTATGTATTCGGTTTTAACGGCCCGAGCATGGCTCTGGATACGATGTGCTCTTCTTCTTTAACAGCCATTCATCTGGCATGCCAAAGCTTGCGGAACGGGGAATGCGAGGCAGCATTTGCCGGGGGCGTCAATGTATCCGTTCATCCGAATAAATATTTGATGCTCGGCCAGAACAGATTTTTATCAAGCAAAGGCAGATGTGAAAGTTTCGGAGAAGGCGGAGACGGTTATGTGCCCGGTGAAGGAGTGGGCGCCGTACTCCTTAAGCCGCTTTCTAAAGCGAAAGCGGACGGTGATCATATTTACGGCCTGATCAAAGGAACGGCCGTGAACCATGATGGAAAAACAAACGGGTATTCCGTACCGAATCCGAACGCCCAAGCCGCGGTGATCAAACAGGCGTTAAAAGACGCGGGAACCGATCCGAGGGCGGTCAGCTACATCGAAGCCCACGGCACCGGGACTTCACTCGGCGATCCGATTGAAATCACGGGTCTGACAAAAGCCTTTTCAGAACAAACACAAGATAAACAGTTTTGTGCCATCGGCTCAGCGAAATCCAATATCGGCCACTGTGAAAGCGCGGCGGGCATCGCCGGGCTGACGAAGGTGCTCCTGCAAATGAAGCATAAGCAGCTCGCACCGTCATTGCATTCCCGGACGCTTAACCCGAATATTGATTTTCCGAGTACGCCGTTCAAAGTGCAGCAGACGCTTGAAGAGTGGAAAAGACCGGTCATAAATGAAAACGGAGTAAATAAAGAATTGCCGAGAACCGCGGGGCTTTCCTCATTCGGAGCCGGGGGCGTCAACGCTCATATCGTCATCGAAGAATATTCCGCTGATGAGGATAAGGAGACGGCTTATGCTGCGCCTCATCCGTCGATGATCGTCCTTTCCGCGAAAAATGAGCAACGGCTTCAAAAACGGGCGAAACGTCTTCTTGATGCACTGCGGAGCGGGCGTTACCGGGAAGCAGATCTGAGCCGGATCGCATATACGCTTCAAATCGGCCGTGAACCGATGGAAGAGCGTCTCGGAATGATTGTCAGCAATTTGCGAGAGCTTGAAGAAAAGCTTGACGAATTTACGGGCGGCAAGGAGTCAATTGACCAGCTCTACCGCGGACAAGTCAAACAGAATAAAGACACGATGGCGCTGTTTGCGGCTGATGAGGACATGGAAAAAACCATTGAGGCGTGGCTTGAAAAAGGCAAAGCCGCAAAGGTATTAGAGCTTTGGGTGAAGGGTCTTCCGCTAAATTGGGATAAGCTGTATCAAATGGGCAGACCGCAAAAAATCAGTCTCCCTGCCTACCCGTTTGCAAAAGACCGTTATTGGATCGACACATCAGCTGATACAGCTGTCAAAAGACCGGCCGACACACAGTCTGCGCCGATCGCACCGGCGGCCGCCCCGGAACCGGTCATTGAAGTAACAACTCTTCACGAGGAGACTGCCAAAGAAAAACCGTCAAACATTTCATTGCAGCCTTTGAGCGGCGCGAAACCGAAAAGAATCGTACAGTCTGTTTCCCGTCCGGCGGTTTCCGCTGAAAAAGTAAGTGCCGTATTAACCGAAAGTTTGGCAGACGTTTTATATATGGATGCCGACGATATCGACGCAGACGACACATTTATTGATATCGGCATGGATTCAATTACAGGTCTTGAATGGATAAAGTCTGTTAATAAAGCATACGGCACGTCCCTTACGGTGACGAAAGTATATGATTATCCGACAATCCGCCAGTTTGCGGCCTTCTTGCAAAAAGAGCTCGGGACAGAACCGATCCTTGAGGAAGCAACCGAACCGCAGAAAACAGAAGCCGTGAAAAAACCGTCAAACATCATGCTGCAGCCTTTAAACGCTCATAAGCAGCATGTGATCCAAGCAGAAGCGGATATTCTGGAGGCGATGTCAGAAACGGCAGCTTCCGCCGAACCGGAAGAACCGATTGAAGCGGTGCATGATGAGTTATCAAAAGCACTGGCTGATGTATTGTACATGGAGCGGCATGAAGTAGATATTGATGAGGCCTTTATTGACTTGGGTATGGATTCGATTACCGGTCTTGAATGGATAAAGGCCGTCAATAAACGGTACGGCACGGACTGTAACGTAACGAAAGTGTATGATTATCCGACAATCCGTCAATTTGCCGATTTTCTGCGTACGCAGCCGTCTGTCCGCGGAAGAAAAAAACAGACGGTTCCCGTACGTCCAAAGCCGCTTACGCAGCAACATGCCCCGCAGGAGAAAACACCTGCCGAGCCGGAGAGATTAACGGTTCAAAAGGAACCTGAACCGGTGCAGGCCAAACGGGAGCCTAAAGACGAGATAGCGGACGCGATAGCCATCGTCGGCATGTCGGGCAAGTACCCGGATGCGCCGGACCTAAAGACATATTGGGACAACTTAGCCCGTGCGAAAAACGCCATTCGCGACATCCCGCTTTCCCGCTGGGATGTAAACAAATACTATGATCCGGCCTTAAACAAGAAGGGCAAAGTATACTGCAGATCAATCGGTATGCTTGACGGCATTGAAGAGTTTGATCCGCTGTTCTTTAATATATCTCCGTCTGAAGCGGAACTTATGGACCCGCAGCACCGGATATTTTTACAGGAAGGTTTTAAAGCCTTTGAAGATGCGGGTTACAGCTCAAAAGAATTAAACGGGAAAAATTGCGGCGTTTATTTGGGGATTATGAACAATGAATACGGCATGATGTTAAACAAACATCAGACAGGAGGAAGCGCGACGGGCAACAGTTTCAGCATCGCGGCGGCCCGCCTGCCTTATTATCTCAATTTGAAAGGGCCGGCCATTCCGATCGATACGGCATGCTCTTCATCTCTCGTCGGGACTCATTTGGCGCGTCAGGCGCTGTTGAATCATGAAATTGACATGGCGCTTGTCGGCGGTGTGACCTTGTATTTAACGCCTGAATCATACATCAGCATGTGTGAAGCCGGAATGCTGTCTCCTGACGGCCAATGTAAAGCATTTGATAACAGTGCGAACGGATTTGTGCCTGGCGAAGGCGCGGGGGCGCTCGTTTTGAAGAGGCTGAAAGATGCGGAAGCCGATCAAGACCATATTTACGGAGTCATTATCGGATCTGGAATTAACCAGGACGGAAAAACCAACGGCATTACCGCACCAAGCGCGAAAAGCCAAATGGATTTAGAGCGCCAAGTGTATGAAGCGCACAACATCCACCCTGAGAGCATCACCTATGCGGAAATGCACGGCACCGGCACAAAGCAGGGGGATCCGATTGAATTAGAAGCCCTGTCTTCTGTATTTAAGGAAAAAACGGATCGCAAACAATTTTGCGCCATCGGTTCGGTTAAATCGAATATTGGGCACACGTCGGCGGCGGCAGGTGTAGCAAGCGTCCAGAAGGTTCTGCTGTCGATGAAGCATCAGCAGCTTGTGCCGACCCTTCATTTCAGCACGCCGAATGAACATTTTGATTTCGATGACTCGCCTTTATTTGTCAATACCGAACTCAAACCTTGGGAAACAGGCGGAGCACCGCGGCGGGCCTGTGTCAGCTCGTTCGGCTACAGCGGCACAAACGCTCATCTCGTTATCGAAGAGTATCAGCCGAAAGACCGGGGAAGCCGAAAGCCTGATGAGACAAACATTTTTGTGCTGTCGGCGAAAAAAGCGCCTCAGGTAAAAACCTATGCCGAGTCTGTGATCGAATTTGCAAAAGCCAATCAGAATATCAATCTTTCAGATATGGCGTACACGCTTCAAACCGGGCGTGATGCGATGGATTACCGTCTTGCGGTTACAGCCGGTTCGAGAGAAGAACTGATCAGCCGTTTAACCGATTTTGTAAACGGAAATACGGGTGAAGGGATATATGAAGCCCATATCAAAACGGCTAAAAAAGAAATCAAAGCATTTGAAACGGACGATGACCTGAAGCAGCTTGTGAGGTCATGGTTCGATAAGAAAAAATACGCCAAAATAGCGGAATTGTGGGCCAAAGGGCTTCAGATGGACTGGGACAGACTCTATCAAGGCAAAAAACCCCGCAGAATCAGTCTGCCGGCTTACCCATTTGCGAAGGAGCCGTACTGGCTGCCTGAGCCGAAAGCCGTACCGCAGGAAACAGAAGACCGGCGCGAGGCTGTGCTTTTAGAAAAGCAATGGGTTCCGTGTGAGATCGATTCGGCCGGTGAGAAAAGCGGCAAGACGGTCATGATTCTGGCTGATGCAAGAACAGCGGAGCTAGCCGAAGAGACTGCAAAGCATTTCGCTGACTCATTCATTCTCCCGGTCGATTCGGCTGACACTGCAGCTAGCGATTGGAATCACATAGATGGAGCAATCGATCTGACGGGATGCGGAGACGAAGACCCTTCACTGGAAGGGATCAGCCGGCTCCAGACTCTGATTGATACAAGCCGCCGGCAAGCGCGGCCGCTGACGCTGCTATATGTAACAAAAGGCTTGGAGCCATTTCAGCAGAAAACGATTCATCTTGCAGGAGCGGCAAAAAGCGGCCTGTACAGAATGCTTCAAAATGAGTATCAAAACGTGACGTCCAGACACATGGATGCCGATACAGATACGGATCAGCAGACGCTTGCCAAACAGATTGCAGATGAATTTTCGGCGGACTGCACAGAACCGGAAATCTGCCGCCGAAACGGACAGAGATACCGTGCTTTATTCAGGGAGATACCAAGCGGGAAGCGAGCAGAACATAAGCCCGCACCGTTTCCTGAAGACCATGTGCTTTTCATTACCGGAGGCACGAGGGGACTGGGTCTCTTATGCGCCCGCCATTTCACAGAAAAACACGGCGTGAAAAAAGTAGTGCTGACAGGCAGGGAGCCGATTCCTCCCCGCGATGAACGGTCAGCCGTTAATACGAGACTGAAAGAGAAGATACGGGCGATTGAAGAGCTTGAAGCAAAAGGAGTGCAGGTGGCGGTGATCAGTCTGAAATTGTCTGATCATGATGCGGCGGCAGCGGAAATTGAAACGATCCGGCGCACGATGGGACCGATAGGCGGCGTCATTCACTGTGCGGGATCGGTTAATTCAGTAAATCCGGCGTTTATCAGAAAGACTGCTGACGATATACAAGAAGTGCTGGAACCGAAAGTCGCCGGGCTTCAAACATTAAGCAGCCTTTTCACAAATGATCCTTTGAAATTTTTTGTCTTATTTTCTTCAGTATCTGCAGTCGTTCCGGCGCTCGCGGCGGGACAGTCGGATTATGCGATGGCAAATGCGTACATGGATTATTTCGCGGCGGCTCATCAGCATCAATATCCGTTAGTCAGCATTCAATGGCCGAACTGGAAGGAAACCGGATTGGGTGAAGTCCGCACAGAAAGCCTGAAGCAGACCGGGCTGCTGGGACTGTCCAACGCGGAAGGACTTGACTTGCTGGACCGCATTTTATCTGAAAACATCCGCCCGTCCGTTCTGCCGGCTATCATTGATCGGAGCGAATGGCATCCTGACAGGCTGCTCTGTCAAGAGAAAAAACAAAAAGAGACTGAAGCCGTAATAAACGGCAAAGCCGCTGAAAAACATTCAGACAGAGAACTGCTTATTGATACGAAGGCGTGGCTTGTGAAACTGTTTTCCGATGAGCTGAAAATCGCTCCGGAAGAACTGGAAACAGACGAACCGTTTCAGGATTACGGGGTTGATTCGATCATTTTAGCGCAGCTTTTACAGCAAATGAATCAAGCGCTCAAAGAGGACTTAGATCCGTCTGTTTTATATGAACATCCGACGATTGACGCGTTTTCCGAATGGCTTGTATCCAATGGGCAGCCGCTGCTTGCAGAAAGGGAGGAACCTGATACAGCATTGTTGGTTCCGGCTGCCGTACAAACGGTTCACACTGACCAAAAGCGTGATGCCGTAACTGAAGACATTGCTGTCGTCGGAATGAGCTGCCGTTTTCCGGGAGCGGAATCGTTAGAACAATATTGGGACTTGCTGAGAAGCGGCAGGTCCGCAATCGGCTCCGTCCCGGCGGAACGTTTCGGATATGCAAATCAATACGTTGCGGGATTGATTGACAATATGGATCACTTTGATTCCGAATTCTTTTTCATTCCGGAAAACGACGCGAAAGCGATGGACCCTCAGGCATTGGCGGTGTTGGAAGAGAGCTTGAAACTTTGGTGCCATGCCGGCTATTCCCGTGAAGAAATCAAGGGTATAGAGGCCGGTGTGTATATCGGAGGCCGAAGCCAGCATCAGCCTGATCCTGAAATTCTTGCGAATACCCGCAACCCGATCGTTGCGGGCGGGCAGAATTATTTAGCGGCAAACGTTTCGCAATTTTTTGATCTGCGCGGGCCGAGCATCGTGCTTGATACGGCTTGTTCATCGGCTTTGACAGGAATGAACATGGCCGTTCAGGCACTGAGAAGCGGCGATATCAAAGCGGCGGTAGTTGGCGGCGTCAGCCTGCTGAACACGGATGCGGCGCACCGGATGTTCCAAGAGCGCGGGCTGTTAAACGAAAAGCCGGCATTTCACGTATTTGACAAGCGTTCAGTCGGAGTTGTCCTCGGTGAAGGCGTCGGCATGGTGCTGTTAAAAACAGTAAGCCAGGCGCAAAAAGACGGCGACACGATACACGCGGTCATTAAGGCCGCCGCCATGAACAATGACGGCAGAACGGCAGGCCCGTCAGCTCCTAATATGCAGGCGCAAAAAGACGTCATGCAAAGCGCGCTTTTCAAAAGCGGCAAAAAGCCGGAAGACATCACTTATATCGAAGCAAACGGATCGGGTTCCGCGGTGACTGATTTGCTTGAGCTGAAGGCGATTCAATCCGTATACCGCTCAGGTCAGCATGTTCCGCTCGGCATCGGGTCAATCAAGCCGAACATCGGGCATCCGCTTTGCGCAGAAGGCATCGCAAGCTTCATTAAAGTCGTATTAATGCTGAAGCATAAACAAACGGTTCCGTTCCTCTCAGGAGATGAACCGATGCCGCATTTTGATATAACAAAGACAGATTTTCATTTTCATAAAACAGCCGGTGAATGGGATGCAGCCAGACCGTCAGCAGCCATCAACTGCTTTGCCGACGGCGGAACGAACGCCCACGTCATTCTGGAAGCTTGGGAAGAAAAAGACACCCGAATGAAAAGAAAGCCGCTGCCGGTACCGTCATTAAGACGTAAGGCTCTGGTAAAAGAACCTGACGCACCGGCGGAGAAACAAGAGCTTCCTGCGAAAAAAATGTTTTGGAAAGCATTTAAATGAGAGAGGAGTGGGAAGGAATGATATCGGAAAAAATCAATATCTCACTGGATCATCCCATCATGAAGGGCCATAAGGTCTTTGGTGAAGCGGTATTGCCCGGTCTTGCTTATATCGATTTGATTTATCAGGTTTTTCAGGAACACGGTTATGTATACAATGAGCTCGAATTGAAGCACGTTACGATTTATCAGCCTTTAACCGTCAGTGAAACGGCTGCAATCATTCTGACCATTCAATGTTCTGATAGCGGAGATGGAAAGTGGCTCATCTCCCTTTCAGGGCAGAAACAGCAAGGTGACGAGCTGTCAGACAATATACAATATGCGACAGCTGAAATGGTGAAAAGAGACGCTGTGACATTTGACGAAACCATTGATTTCGGCGATGTGAAGCAGTCAGGCAGATCTCTGAATCTTGATGACATGTATAACCGCTGCCTGGATCATGACTTGGTTCATTCCGGCATGATGAAATCGAACGGACGATTGTACGAAACAGAAGACGGCATGCTGGCTGAGCTTTCTTGCGAAGAAGGAAAAGATTTCTTTTTATTCCATCCGGCCCTTTTGGATGCGAGCGGAATCGGGGGGAGCGGTGTGCTTTCTGAAACAAACCGGCTTCACCTGCCTTTATATTATGAATCGTTCACGGCTGCCGACAGACTGCAATCTGAGTGCACGGCGCGTATCGCCGCTTCCGGCGTCCGTCAGGAAAAAGAACTCACAACGATGACGATCGAGTACTTCAGCCGATCCGGACAGAAGGTGGCGGAGCTTAAAAACATTACGGGAAAAGCGGTTCGGCTTGAAGAAGACGAGAATACAGCCGAACAGAATCAACAGGCTGTAACTGAGCCGGAAAGCACAGATGAAAAAGACATCATTCTGTTTTTAAAGAAGCTTTTGGCTGATAAGCTTAGGCAGCCTTGGGAGACGCTGGACGTTCTTGCAGGCTACTACGAACTTGGGCTGGATTCATCTTCTTTGCTTGAGATTGTACAGGATATCAATAAAAAGACGGGTGCGGACCTCTCGCCCACTCTTCTCTTTGAATATACAAATATAAAAGAACTCGCAGCCTATCTGAAAAAGACCGTTTCATTTGAATGTGCGGAACGTGCAGCCGAACCACAACGGTCTGAAGCTGAAGCACCGGACGCGCCAGAACATCATAAAAACACCGGAGACATCGCGATTATCGGAATGGCCGGCCGCTATCCGAAAGCGAAAAGTGTGGCGGAGTTTTGGGAAAACCTGAAGGCAGGCACGGATTGCATCACTGAAGTTCCGAAGTCCCGCTGGGATTGGAAAACATATAAAAACGTAACGTCCCCGTCAGGAAAAACAGTATCAAAATGGGGCGGTTTCATTGACGATGCCGACTGCTTCGATCCGCAGTTTTTCAGAATCTCACCGCGTGAGGCGGAAACGATGGACCCGCAGGAGCGCCTGTTTTTAGAAACATGCTGGGAAACGATTGAAGATGCGGGGTATACGCCTGAAACGCTGGGAAATAAAGGGGAAAAACAGCATCCGATCGGCGTATTTGCAGGGGTGATGCATAAAGATTATTCCTTAATCGGCGCAGAACAATTATCTGAAACTGATCCTTTTCCGGTTTCACTGAATTATGCGCAGATCGCCAACAGAGTGTCCTATTATTGTGACTTCCACGGGCCGAGCATCGCGGTGGATACCGTTTGTTCCTCATCATTGACCGCCGTCCATCTGGCCATTGAAAGCATCCGCCGCGGCGAATGTGAGGCCGCGCTTGCGGGAGGGGTGAACTTGTCGCTGCACCCGGCGAAATATCTCAGCTACGGAAGCGTGGGCATGCACTCAAGTGACGGCCGCTGCCGTACATTCGGCGAGGGCGGGGACGGCTACGTTTCCGGAGAAGGAGTCGGTGCGGTATTGCTGAAGCCGCTGGAAAAAGCCGAACAAGACGGCGACCGCATTTACGCGGTCATTAAAGGAAGCGCCGTTAACCACGTCGGGAAAGTAAGCGGAATTACCGTCCCGAATCCTGCTGCACAGGCAGAAGTCATTAAGGCCTGTCTGAAAAAAGCAGGTATCAGCCCGCGGACCGTCAGTTATGTGGAAGCCCATGGCACAGGTACTTCGTTAGGAGACCCGATTGAAATTGAAGGTCTGTCAAAAGCGTTCAGCCAAGGGACGCAGGATCAGCAATTTTGTTCCATCGGTTCGGTCAAATCAAATATCGGTCACGCAGAATCAGCGGCGGGGATCAGCGGGTTAACAAAAGCGGCGCTGCAGCTTCATCACAAAACGCTTGTCAAATCACTGCATTCTGCGGAATTAAATCCTTACCTGAAATTTGAGGAATCTCCTTTTTACGTACAGCAGCAGACTGCTCCGTGGAAGCAGCCGTCAGCTGAAGAAAACGGTAAAGTCACACATTATCCGCGCAGGGCCGGGCTCAGTTCCTTCGGTGCATCAGGTTCGAATGCCCATATCATTTTAGAAGAATACATTCAGCCTGAACAAAAAGCGCCTGCACCTGAGAACGATGCAGCAAAACTCATCCCGCTGTCAGCAAGAAATAAAGACAGGCTTCTGGCCTATGCGGAAAAACTAGCCCGATCGCTTTCAGAAAAGACGGTGCTGTCTGAACTGGCTTATACTCTTCAGACAGGACGTCAAGCAATGGAGGAGAGAGCTGTCTTCCTTGTAAATGACATCCGCGACTTGAAGCAAAAGCTGAATGATTTCGTAAAAGGAAACGAAAACATCCCCGGTTTATGGCGCGGACAAGCTGAGCTGCCGGAGATGAGCGAAGCCGCTCCCGAGACGGACGATCCGAAACGGCTTGCCGCGTTATGGGCAGAAGGGAAAATAATAGATTGGAATAAGCTGTACGCTTCGGGTAAACCGCGTAAAACAAGCGTTCCGACTTATCCGTTTGCAAAAGAACGCTATTGGATTCCGCAGCAGAAAAAACAGGAGAAAAGCCCGTCAGGCACAGTACTGCATCCGCTTTTACAAGAAAATACGTCAGATTTTTCGCAGCAGCGCTTCACGTCTCTTTTTACGGGAGATGAATTTTTCCTATCTGACCATGTCGTCAACGGACAAAAAATACTACCGGGCGTCGCCTATTTGGAAATGGCCGCAGAGGCGGTCAAAAAGGCCGCTGCCGTGACGGAAAAAGGCCATAGCGTCACACTCAGACAGGTTGTTTGGGTCCGGCCGGTCATGATTGAAGACAAACCGAAAGAAATACATATTGCCCTTTACCCAGAAGATAATGGTGAGATTACCTATGAAATATACAGTGAGGCAGAAAACGGCGAAGATCCGGTTATTCACAGCCAGGGTGAAGCGGTCATTACCGAACCGGGAAGCGCCCAGATTGATATCGAGTCTGTCAAAACTTCCTGCAATTTAGGAATTGTGACTGCGGAAGAATGTTACGGTGCTTTTGAGAAGATCGGTCTGGATTACGGAGAGGCATACAGGGGCGTACAGCAATTGCTGATCGGAGAAGACCGATTATTGGCCCGTATTTCACTCCCAGCAGCCGTACATGACAAAAAAGAACAGTATACGCTTCACCCGAGTATGATGGACGCCGCTTTTCACGCATCCGTCGGTCTGCTTGTCCGATCGATACATGACGATGCAGACAGCCACGAGCTTTCTTTGCCGTTTGCGATGCAGGAAGTGGAAGTGTTCGGGCCGTGTCCTGAACATATCTGGTCATATATCCGGTACACAGAAGGCAGCAAAGCAGATGACAACGTAAGAAAATTTGACATTGATATGTGTGATGATGCCGGTACGGTTTATGTCCGGATGAAAGGCGCGTCCGTCCGGGCGCTTGACACAGGCCAAACAGCGGGCGGAGAAACCTCGGAGGCGCCTGTCGGCCATACGATGCTGATTCCGGCTTGGGAGCCTGTTGCGCTTGAAAAAGCCGGGGAAGCAGCGGCGGATAAGCAGACGGCAGTATTCGGCGGAACGGATTCGAGACATACGCGCATAAAAGAACATCTGCCGAACGCTTCCTATTATCCGATCAGAGGTACGGATGATATCACATCTCTTACGCACATGCTTGAAGGACAAAAAGAACTGGAGCAAATCATTTGGCTTGCTCCGCAGGCTGAGAGTGCGGACAGCCTCAAGGAACAGGAAAGAAACGTTCTTCATGTGTTCAAGCTGATGAAAGCATTACTTGCCTTAGGGTACGGAGAAAAACGTTTGGACTGGTGCATCGTCACAGCAAATGCCCAGCCGATTTCGGATCAAGACAGCGCCGACCCGTCACAAGCCGCAGTCAGCGGACTTGCCGGAACAATGGCGAAAGAATATCCGCACTGGCATATCCGCATGATTGACACAGAAACGGACGGCAGCTGGCCGATCGAAGAGGCGCTCAGTCTTTCTGCCGGGAAAAACGGTCAAATTTGGGCGTACCGCAATCAGCAGCTGTTTGAGCGGCAGCTGATACCGCTTGACAATATGCCGAAAAACGGCACGCTGTACCAAACAGGCGGGGTTTATGCCGTGATCGGAGGCGCGGGGTATCTTGGCGAGGCATGGAGTGAATACATGATCCGCCGCTACAAAGCACGCATCATTTGGATCGGAAGAAGCACACTGAATGATTCCATACAGGCGAAACTCGACCGGCTCAGCGCATTCGGCCCGGCGCCTGAATATGTTTCCGCCGATGCCGCCGACAGTGCTTCCTTAGAGAGGGCTTATCAGTTCATAAAAGAGCGCCACACAAAAATGAACGGAATCATCCACTCGGCAATGGATCTGTCTGAGCAAAGCTTAAATAATATGAAGACAGAAGAGTTCAAATCGGTGCTGCGGGCAAAAGCCGATGTAAGTGTGTCCATGGCGGAGGTATTTGGACGGGAGCCGCTTGACTTTGCGCTCTTCTTCTCCTCGCTTGTGGCATTTATCCATAACGTGAAACAAAGCCATTATGCCGCAGGATGCGCTTTCAGTGACGCATTTGCGAAAGAACTTGATCAGACATGGAATTGTCCGGTCAAAGTGATGAATTGGGGCTATTGGGGCAACAGCGAAGCGGCTGAAGACGGCGACTTTATTCAGCTGATGGATCAGATCGGATTGGGATTAATCGAACCGGACGCTGCAATGGAGGCGCTTGAAACCCTTATGACGCTGCCGGTTGATCAGGCGGCTTTCATTCATACGACAAAACCGGTCGCAGTCGAAGGGATGAATGAAAGAGAAAAGATTTCCGTTTATCCGCCTCAGCCGCTTGTCTTTTCACAACAGCCGAAGGTCGCTCCGCCCGGCGCACGTCTTGTTAGAGAGGCTGAACATCAGGAGCTTGATGATTTTCTGTATCAGCTGTTGATCGCCCAGCTTAAAGAAGCAGACTTGCTGACGCCGCAAAGCCTTAAAGCGTATGAGCCCGAACATGAATACTTTAAAAAATGGCTCAATCAAACGATCGCTTTCCTTCTGGAACATGGCTATCTGGAAGGGAATGCGGATTCATATAAACTGTCGGCGCGAGCCGAAAACACAACCGCCGCGCTATGGCAAAAATGGGAGCGGGAAAAAGAGGAATGGCTCAATAACGCCGATACAAAAGCGATGACTGTTTTAGCCGAGACGATGCTTAAAGCACTGCCGGACATTCTGCGCGAAGACGTGCCGGCGACAGACATCATGTTCCCGCACTCTTCAATGGAACTTGTTGAAGGAATTTATAAGCACAATCAAGTCGCGGATTACTTTAACAGCGCCCTGTCAGATACATTAACGGCTTATGTGAAAGAAAACATCAGCAAACATTCAAAAGCCGAGATCCGCATACTGGAAATCGGAGCGGGCACAGGCGGCACAAGCGCAGGCATATTTGAAAAGCTTAGGCCGTATCAAAACCATATAAAAGAATACTGTTACACCGATGTATCGAAAGCTTTTCTCGTGCATGCGGAGACGGAATACGGCAAACGGAATCCTTATCTGACGTATAAGCTTTTTAACGCAGAAGCGCCGCTTGCCGGCCAGGACATAGAGCCGGGCGCATACGACATCGTCGTTGCGGCCAATGTGCTCCACGCGACGAAAGACATCCGACAGACGCTGAGAAACGCCAAAGCCGTTTTAAAAGACAACGGTTTGCTGCTCTTAAATGAAATGGCGGGAAACAGCCTGTTCCCGCATATTACTTTCGGACTGCTTGAAGGCTGGTGGCTGCATGAAGATTCTGCCCTTCGTATTCCGGGGTGCCCGGGCTTGTATCCGGAAAGCTGGAAACGCGTGTTAGAAAGTGAAGGCTGGCATTCTGTCTTCTTCCCGGCAGAAGCGGCACATGAATTAAGCCATCAGATTATAGCGGCAAAAAGCAACGGCATTGTTCGCCAAAAAACGCTTAAAGCAGGGGCCGGAAAACGGACCGCTCCGCCAAAAGCAGTACATGCGCCGGAACTTCAGGCGCAAACAACGGTGCAAAAAGGCGACACGTCTTTAACAGAAAAAAGCACCGAGTACTTGAAAACGTTAATCGGAGAAACATTAAAAATTCCGCCGGCTCAAATTGATCCGAAAGCGCCGCTTGAAAAATACGGAATTGATTCTATCGTCGTCGTACAGCTGACAAACGCGTTACGAAATGTATTGGACCAAGTCAGCAGCACTTTATTTTTTGAATATCAGACGATTGAGGCGCTCGTCGCTCACTTAATCAAGACGAAAAAAGACGCGATGATCAAACTGACGGGACAAACGCCTGTTCAGGAAAAACGGAAGGCATCACTAGAACCGCAGGCTGTACAGCCTGCTAAGCCGCTTCGCACTGACTGGCGGCGGAGGGAAAAACGGGCAGCCAAAGAGACCGTCCGGCAAAGTTCGGTTCGCGACGTGGCCATCATCGGTGTTTCAGGACGCTACCCGCAGGCAAAAACAGCGGCTGAGCTTTGGGCTAATATTAAAAAAGGAAAAAACTGCATAGAAGAAATCCCGCGGGAACGCTGGAACTGGCAGGATTACTACGATGAAGAGAAAGGTAAAGAAGGCTCTATTTATACGAAATGGGGCGGCTTCATTGAGGATATGGACAAGTTTGATCCGCTGTTCTTTCAGATTTCTCCTTTGGAAGCGGAGCGAATGGACCCGCAGGAGCGATTATTTTTAGAAACGGCGTATGCGAGTATCGAGGATGCCGGCTATACGCCTGACAACCTGTGCCAAAGCAGAAAAATCGGTGTTTTTGCCGGCGCGATGAACAAAAACTACCCGACAGGCTACGGCTATTGGTCCATTGCCAACAGGGTATCTTACCTTTTTGATTTCCAAGGGCCGAGCATTGCCGTTGATACAGCCTGCTCCTCTTCTTTGACGGCCATTCATCTGGCGCTTGAGAGCATATACAGCGGTTCAAGCGAATGTGCGATTGCCGGGGGCGTAAACATAGTGACCGACCCGATCCATTATATGAATCTGTCAGTCATGAACATGCTTTCCGCAGGCGACACGTGCAAATCGTTCGGAGACCGCGCGGATGGTTTTGTCGACGGAGAAGGGGTAGGAGCGGTCGTATTAAAGCCGTTGGACCGGGCGATTGCCGACAACGATCACATTTACGGTGTGATTAAAGGAAGCACCATTAACAGCGGAGGCAAAACGAACGGATACACCGTTCCGAATCCGAATGCGCAGGCCGCCTTAATAAAAGAAGCTTTCGAAAGGGCAAACGTCCCGGCGCGCACCGTCAGTTATATTGAAGCCCACGGTACTGGGACCGCATTAGGAGATCCGATTGAAATCGCCGGATTAACGAAAGCATTTGAAGAGGATACAACAGATAAACAGTTTTGCGCCATCGGCTCCGCAAAATCAAATATCGGTCATTGTGAAAGCGCCGCGGGCATTGCGGGTCTGACAAAAATACTATTCCAGCTCAAAGACCGCCAAATTGCGCCGTCCCTGCACGCGGAACAGCTGAATCCGAATATTGATTTCGCGTATACGCCGTTTGCCGTTCAGCAGGAGCTCGGTGAGTGGAAACGTCCCGTCATCGGCGGCCAAGAGCTACCGAGAAGGGCGGGGTTAAGCAGCTTCGGCGCGGGAGGAGCAAACGCCCACCTCGTCATAGAAGAATATACGGCAGACAAAGAACCTGATGAGACGCCGGCAGATCAGCCCGCCATCATCGTCCTGTCCGCGAAAAGCAGCGAACGGCTCACTGAAAAAGCAAAACAGCTCAGAGACGCCATCCGTGAAAAAAGATACAGCGGCAGCGACCTTATGAGCATAGCCTTTACTCTTCAGACGGGCCGGGTGCCGATGGAAGAGCGTCTCGGTTTTATCGTCCATTCACTTCATGAACTTGAGGAAAAACTGAATGGATTTATCGCCGGACAAAACAGCGCCGGACTGCACCGTGACGGCACGGAAGAAAACAAACGGATGCTTGCCGTATTTTCGGCGGATGATGATCTGGAAACAATCATAGACGCTTGGATCAGCAAACGGAAATATTCTAAGCTGCTTGAGCTTTGGGTAAAAGGATTGGACATCGATTGGGCGAAATTATACGGAGACCGTCCTCCGGCCCGCATCAGCCTGCCTGCTTATCCGTTTGCGAAAGAACGCTTCTGGCATCAGCAGCCTGTACAAAGCAAGGCTGCGCCCGTTAAGGCGCCGGCTGATGAAAGTGATCCGGCGGAACAGTTTGAAGTGATGGCTTTTAGAGAAGTTCTTAAAGAACAGGCTCTGCCGGCTGCCGGAGAAAAGCAAGTCAAAACGGTGATTTCTTTCTTATCTGATCAGAAGAAGCAGCAGGAAGCCGTCTCTGTGATCAAATCGTATGACAGTGGCATTGACGTTATTTTTATCGCTCAGGGAGACCGGTATGAGGCTCTGTCCGCCGGCCGCTGCCAAGTGGTGCGGGAAGATCCGCAATCATATGTGAACGCTTTTGCGGATATTCAAAAAGAGTACGGTGAAGCTTCTGCCATTTTGTATTTATGGGCGCTTGAAGATAAAAGCTGCATCGAAGATTATTCATGTATCGTCCATATTCTCAAAGCAATGGCTGAGACCGGTCTGCAGCCGGAAAGGCTGTTATTGGCGGGGGAATATGCATCCGGTCTGGAAAGGTGCTACTTGGAATCATGGATCGGCTTTGAGCGTTCGCTCGGCATTGTTCTCCCGAAAACAAGTGTTACCGGCCACTTCAGAAAAGCCGGAGCGGCCATAACGGACTGGATGAGAACCATTTGGGACGAGCTGAAAGCTGAAACAGACCATACCGTTTTCTTGGAAGAGGGAAAACGATATGTCTATCACACCGAACCAACCGGACTAACGAAAGAAAACGGCAGGATCAGAACCGGCGGAACATATCTCATTACAGGCGGATTAGGAGGGCTCGGCTGCTTATTTGCCCGCCATCTCGCCCGGAACTACCAGGCAAATGTCATTCTCACGGGGCGGTCGCCGATCAATGAAGAAAAGAAAGAAAAAATGAAAGACCTGGAAAATCTCGGCGCGGGTGTTCTTTACGCCGAAGCCGATGTTTGTGATCCGATCGGAATGGGCGACTGCATCAAGCGCGCGAAAGAACGATTCGGAGCCATTCACGGCGTCATTCATGCGGCCGGCATCGAAAGCAGAACATCCGTCTTTGAAAATGAAATCGGGAATTTCCGCAGTACGCTTGAACCGAAAATAAACGGAAGCCTGCTTCTTGACGAGTGGCTGAAAAACGAAACGCCTGATTTCATCTGCTACTTTTCATCCACATCGGCTGTTTTAGGAGATTTCGGCTGCTGTGATTATGCGGTCGCGAACAGGTTCCAAATGGCGTATGCCAACTATAAAAACGAACAATCAGAAAGCGGAAACGCTTTTGTCATCAACTGGCCGGTCTGGAAAAACGGCGGAATGGCCGTCGGCGGTGAAGAGACGACGGGCATGTACCTGAAATCAAGCGGCCAGCGCCTGTTAGAAACAGATGAAGGCATTGAGCTATTTGAGCGCGTCATTTCTCAAGACAACACCCAGTGCCTTGTCATTGCCGGCAAAAGAAGCCGTGCCGAACGATTTTTAGGCATACGGCGGGACGATTCATCAAAACCGGATGCGCTTTTGGAAACCGTGAGCCGCCGCATCCCGGAAGAAAGCGCAGAAAAACGGCTCGAAGCGGATTTGAAAGAGCTGATACACAGTCTGCTGAAAATATCCAAAGATAAACTCGTCCTGCATAAAAACTGGGCGGAATTCGGATTTGATTCCATCTATTTAGCCAAATTTGCCGCTCTTTTGACGAGTCATTACGGCATTGAAGTCACTCCGGCGTTATTTTACAGCTATGCCACGCTCGGAGACGTCACCAGCTATTACCTGACAGAACATAAAGAAACGATCGAAACGTTTTACCGAACGGAAGAAACCGAAACAGAAGCCGCCCCTCCGGATAACAAGGAGTATACGGATCAGGAGATCATCGCCATGATGAAACAGGTCTCTGAGGGGACATTAGATTTTAAAAGAGTGCAAGTCATCATAGAAGGGAGTAAGACCTATGAATCATAAAGAACTTCTCGATGCCTACAGATCAGGAACGCTCACCATCGCTGAAGTAGAACAAAAGCTTCAGGCTTTCAAGCGGACAACTGCAAAACGTCCGCTTTCTGAAGGCCAGAAAGGTTTGTGGATGCTTCAGAAAATGTTTCCGGAGATGAGCGCATATAACATTCCGTTATGCTTTCGTTTTCAAAAGCTGGATATCGAGACATTCAAAAACGCCCTTTTGTCCGTGCAGCGCCAGCACCCTATTTTGACCAGTGTGATAAAAGAGGAAAACGGCCTTCCGTATCAGATAGAAGATACGGATCGGCATTTTCCGATTGAAGAAATGGATCTTTCTGAATTAAGCGGGCGTGACGCTCTTTCGTTTATTAAAGAAAAAGCAAAAGAACCGTTCGCGCTTGAAACCGGGCCGCTCCTGCGTGTTCAAGTATTCCGGCGGGCGAAGCGGGAGCCGATTGTGTTAATCACCATTCACCATATCATTTTTGACGGCGTCTCTCTTATGACGTTTATGTCGGCGCTGCTGGACGCTTATGCAAAAGCAAGTGAAGGCAAAGAACCTGTCATGCTTCAGCAGTCCGCAGATTATCATGACTTTGTGAAATGGGAAAAAGAGCTGCTGGAAAGCGAAGCGGGAAAAACGCATCTCTCTTATTGGAAAAAGCAGCTGGAAGGACCGCTGCCGGTGCTTGAGCTTCCGTCGGATTATCCGAGATCATCGGTTCAAACTTGCAGGGGGCAGGCGTATCAGCGCTTGCTTCCTGATGAACTGAACCGGCAGATTAAAGTGTGCGCCCAAAAACATAATGTCAATGAATCCGTTGTGTATCTCGCTATTTTCAAAGGGCTGCTTTATCAATATACGAATCAGGAAGATGTCATCGTCGGCATGCCGACGATGGGGCGTTCTGAGGCTCAATTTGAGTCTGTCATCGGATACTTTATTAATATGATCGCGGTCAGGAGCAGGGAGACGGGCGCCAAATCTTTTACGGCATTTTTGAAGGAGCTGCAGCTGACACTGGCAGAAGGGCTGGACCATGCCGCGTATCCGTTTCCCGCGCTTGTCAAAGAATTGAAGACGGAACGCTCGCCTGCGGTGTCGCCTGTTTTTCAAACCGCGTTTTTCTATCAAAACTTCTTCCGGACAGAAGGAGCGGAAAAGCTGGCGGAACTATATCAATCACTCGGCATTGAAATGATAGAAGACATTCATCAGGAAGGCGAATTTGAGCTTGCGCTTGAAGTCTATAAAAAAGAAACGGGAACCGTCCTGCAATTTCTGTACAACCCGGATGTCTACAGCCCTTCTTTCATCGAACGAATGGCGGAGCATTATATGAAACTGGCAGAAAAGGTGCTTTCTGATCCGGAGATCGCTTTTGAAGCCTGTTCCGGTCTGCTCAATCAAAAACGGGATGAAAGCCGTTCATCCCATCAGTCGAATGAGCGCTGCATTCATGAAGTGTTTGCGGAAAAAGCCGGACGCCACCCTGACAGAGAAGCCGTCACATTCGGTGAAAACAGTCTTACATATCGCGAATTAGATGAACGAAGCACGGCGCTCGCTGTGTACCTGCAAGAAAAGGGCGTCACACCGGAATGCCCGGTCGGCATTTGTACGGAGCGTTCTTTTGAGATGGTCATCGGCATCCTCGCCATTTTAAAAGCGGGAGGCGCGTATGTACCGCTGGACCCGGCTTTTCCAAACGAACGGATGGCGCACGTGTTGACTGACAGCGGCGTGTCAATCGTATTAACGCAGGAAAAGACGCGCGGCATGATTGAACAGTTGGCCATCGGCGGTGTGAGCACGGTGGAAATTGAAAACAGCGGACGTTCTGTCAGCGGGGCAAAACTGACGCCGCGTTCAAAACCGCATCATCTCGCTTATATTCTATATACGTCCGGAAGCACGGGAAAACCGAAAGGCGTCATGGTTGAGCACAGGGCCATCATGAATACGCTGCAGTTTTTGGAAGCTGAGTACCCGGTCGCTCAAGAGGATGCCTATCTGTTAAAAACGAATTACGTATTTGACGTTTCGATTTCTGAATTATTCGGCTGGTTTATCGGAAACGGACGGCTTGTCATTTTGCCGCCTGGTGCAGAAAAAAATCCGCAGCTTTGCATGGAATATATCCAAACCCACCAGGTCACGCATCTGAATTTTGCGCCCGCCGTGTTTAATGTATTTCTGGAAACGGTAAAGCGGCATACGGCATTTACAGAAGACGGCCCTGTGAAATATGTGATGGTGGCCGGTGAGGCGTTTCCGAAAGATTTAGTTAAAAAGTCAGTTTCCATCTTCAAACATGCCAGAATTGAAAACATATACGGCCCGACGGAAACATCCATTTATGCCGCTTACTACAGCTGCGGCCAAAAGGAAATCACAAGCAGGAATACGCCGATCGGGAAACCGATTCACAATACGCGGCTTTATATCGTCGATGAAAAGCTCAGCCCCGTCCCTGACGGTGTGGCCGGGGAGCTTTGCGTGGCCGGCGCCGGTCTGGCCAGAGGCTATTACAATCAGCCTGAGCTGACGGCGGCATCATTTATTGATAATCCGTTTAGTGAAGGAGAAAAACTTTACAAGACAGGTGATTTGGCCAGATGGCTGCCTGACGGAAATATAGAATATGCCGGCCGGATTGACAGTCAGGTGAAAATTCGCGGCTTCCGCATCGAATTGGGAGCGATTGAAACGAAATTGAGCGAACATCCGGATATCCTTGACCAGGCGGTTGTGGTTCAGGAAAAGAACGGACATAAAAAGCTGATTGCTTATTATACGGCCCGCTCCGGTCATACGGCAGACGAAAAAGCGCTCCGCAACCATCTTTTATCGAGTCTGCCGGATTATATGGCGCCTGCCCATTTTATCCGTCTGGATGCGCTGCCGTTAACACCGAGCGGAAAAGTGAACCGCAAAGACCTAAAACAGCGCAAGGTAATCGTTCACCGGTCTGAAAAGACGGGCAGACTGCCGTTATCAGAAGCGGAAGCGAAAGTGACCGCAATATGGGAAGACCTGCTGAATACGGCGGGCATCAAAATCGAAGACGGCTTTTTCGATGTGGGAGGCGACTCGCTTCTGGCTGTTGCGGCGGCAGAACGCATTAAACAGGAGCTTGAATGCGATTTTACCGTCACGGATTTATTCGAACACTCTACCATTCAGGCGATCAGCCGATTTATTGTTGAAACAAAACAGGCGGCTGAATCAGTGGCGCCTGGCCAAGATGAGAGAGAAAGAGAACAAACACCGCAAAACGGGGTGCCGTCTTACTTTGATGACAGTGTGGCGATAGTGGGGATCTCCTGCCAGTTCCCCGGCGCGAAAAATCATCATGAGTTTTGGAAGCAGTTAAGAGAAGGAAAGGAAAGCGTCCGCTTCTACTCGGAAGAAGAACTTCGGGAAGCCGGCGTGCCTGAAGATTTGATCGAAAATCCCGACTATGTGCCGGCATTATCGACGATAGAAGGAAAAGATCTCTTTGACCCTGAGTTCTTTCACATTTCTCCGAAAGACGCAGAATTTATGGATCCTCAGCTTCGGCTTCTGCTGCTTCATTCTTGGAAAGCCGTCGAGGACGCGGGATATGTATCGAAAGAGATTCCGAAGACAAGCGTATATATGTCGGCAAGCAATAATTCGTATCGGTCGCTTTTGCCGGAAAAAACGACAGAAGGCCATGAATCTCCCGACGGCTATGTGTCATGGGTGTTAGCGCAGAGCGGCACGATTCCGACGATGGTTTCCCATAAGCTCGGATTAAAAGGGCCAAGCTATTTCGTTCATTCCAATTGCTCATCATCATTAGTCGGTCTTTATTCAGCCTATAGAAGCATAACGAGCGGAGAATCGGAATACGCGCTCGTCGGCGGAGCAACTCTGCATGCAGCGAGCAGCATCGGCTATGTGCACCAAAACGGATTGAATTTTTCAAGCGACGGGCATGTCAAGGCATTTGATGCTTCAGCCGACGGTATGGCGGGCGGAGAAGGAGCGGCCGTCATTCTGCTGAAAAAGGCGTCACAAGCCGTTCAGGACGGAGATCACATATACGCCATGCTCAGAGGCATCGGTCTGAACAATGACGGAGCGGATAAAGTCGGTTTTTACGCACCGAGTGTAAAAGGTCAGACTGACGTCATCCAGCATGTTTTAGACAGCACGAATATTCACCCGGAGACGATTTCCTATATCGAAGCGCACGGCACAGGAACGACATTGGGTGATCCGATTGAAATGTCCGCGCTGCAGCAAGTGTATAAACGTTACACGGACCGGGAGCAGTATTGCGGGATCGGCTCCGTAAAAACGAATATCGGACATTTGGATACAGCAGCAGGTCTGGCCGGGTGCATCAAAGTCGCCATGAGTTTATATCATCGGGAGCTGGCGCCTACCATTAATTACACGTCACCGAATCCGAATATCAAATTCAGCGGTTCGCCGTTTTATGTGGCGGATAAGAGAAAACCGCTGCCGGAGAGGGAGACGCCGCACCGCGCAGCGTTAAGCTCATTCGGACTCGGAGGAACAAACGCACACGCCATTTTTGAACAGTATGAAAACAAAACGATCAGCGGATCAAATGACGGACAGCCGCCTTATATCGTTCCGCTGTCAGCGAGAAATAAGCAGCGTCTTACTGCCTATGCATCTTGTTTATCCGGCTTTCTGGATGAAGCCGAAAACGATGTTTCCTTGCATGATCTGGCATTTACGTATCAGACCGGACGTGAAGCGATGGAAGAGAGGGCCGTTTTTATCAGTCATGATCGTCACGATTTGAAGCGTCAGCTGCAGGATTTCATCAACGGCAATGACCAAAACATCTTACGGGGCGAAAAAGTGAGAAGCAGAGAAGTGTCAGCTCAGGAGATGGAAGAGCTTGCGGCATGTCAGACACGGGATGAAAAGCTGAAAGCACTCGCGGCGCTCTGGGTTGAAGGAGCGCGTGTCGATTGGGGCTTATTGTATCCGGATTCCGCGCCGCAAAGAATCAGTGCGCCGACCTACCCGTTCGCAGAGGAGCGCTTCTGGCCGGAGGAAACGGTGAAGCAAACGGATACCAAGCTTTTGCATCCGCTGGTACATCAGAATACATCCGTCTTGCAGGAGCAGCGGTTCAGTTCGGAATTCACGGGAAAAGAGTATTTTATTGCCGAGCATATCATTAAAGGAATGGCGATCGTGCCGGCTGCCGTTACCCTTGAGATGGCACGGGCCGCGGCGGAGAAAAGCATCGGCGGGGCAACAGAGGAATCTCTGGGCCTGCGCTTAAAGAATATTGTATGGGTCCGTCCGGTGATAGCCGATCAGGAGGCTGTCCGTGTCCATATCGGACTTTATGAAGAAGAGGACGGACAGATTCAATACAGAATGTACGGGGGTAACGATTCTATCGGTGAAGAAGCTCCTCTTTATAATCAGGGCATCGCTGAAATCATCCGGAAGGAACCGGAGGAAGCGGCGGATATTGAGCAGCTGAAGCGCCGGTGCACACAGGGAACAATCGAATCTCAAGCGTTTTACAAAGGAATGATCGGTGCTGATTACGGGCCGGGTTACAAAGGGGTGCAGCTTGTATACAAAGGCGAAGACCGGCTGCTTGCTAAATTGAAGCTTCCTGAATCCGTCTCTCATACAAAAGCTGATTATATCCTTCATCCGAGTATGATGGACGGTGCGCTTCAGGCCGCCGAATATTTGCAAAACGTGACGAGAGCGCTGCTTGCAGAAAGCGGGGAACCATTCAAAGCCGCATTGCCGTTTGCTTTAGAGGAGCTGGACGTTCTGAATCCGTGCGCTGATGATATGTGGGTGCACGTCACATTCAGTGCGAACAATAAAGCCGGCGATCCTATCCAAAAAGCCGATATTGATTTATATGACAATAACGGCGGGCTTTGTGTGCGGATGAGAGGTTTCTCAACACGGATCATGGAAGAAAACGCGGGTGCCGGCGTTTCGGTCAACCGTACGGACACATTGCTCGCTGAACCGGTCTGGAAAGAGCAGCCGGAACCGGCCGATCACAAGCCAACGTATGAAGAGCATATCATTTTCCTTTGTGAGTACGATGAAGCCGTAAAACAAGCTGTCGAAGCAAAGCTTGAACATGCAAGCGTCATTATCTTGGACGAGCGTCCCGCATCTATTGCAGAGCGGTATCATTCTTATGCGGGCCAGCTGTTTGACCATATCAAAACCATAATGAAAAGCAAGCCGAAGGGCCGCGTTCTTTTTCAGGCTGTTACGCGGTCAGCAGGCTTACAGCGGGTGTTCTCAGGCATTACCGGCCTCTTCAAAACCGCATGCCTTGAACATTCCAAGCTGATTTGTCAAATGATCGAAGCCGAGGAGAAAGAAAGTGCTGAAGGCATAGCGGAAAAAGCGTCCGAAAACCGTATGCATGCCGAAAGCGTCCATGTGAAATATGAAAACGGCAAGCGCTTTGCCGCTGATTGGGAAGAGATGGATATTTCTCAAGCGGAGCCGGACATTCCGTGGAAAGACGAAGGCGTTTATCTCATTACAGGAGGTGCGGGAGGTTTAGGTCTGATCTTTGCAAAAGAGATCGCAAACCGTACAAAAGACGCCGTCATCATACTAACCGGCCGGTCCGCTCTCAGAGAAAAGCAGAAAGACATGCTGGAAACAGTACGTGCTGCCGGCGCTTCTGTTTTCTACGAGCAGACCGATGTCACGGACGAAGCAGAAGTATACCGATTGATCCGCAATATACGCAAACGGCACGGCAGGCTGGACGGGATTGTTCACAGTGCCGGCATTATAAAAGACAACTACATGGTGAAGAAGACGGCAGAGGAATACCAACACGTTCTCGCTCCGAAAGTGAAGGGCCTTGTGTATCTTGATGAAGCGTCACAACATGAGAAATTAGATGTCTTTATTGTCTTTTCATCCTTATCAGGTGTGCTTGGAAGCGTCGGCCAGGCTGATTATGCGTCTGCAAATGTCTTTATGGAGATGTATGCCGAGTACCGCCGTTCTTTACAAGCCGCAGGACAAAGATACGGAAAGACGCTTTCTGTCAGCTGGCCGTTATGGAAAGAAGGCGGAATGCAGGCAGGAAAGCAGACGGAAGATATGCTGATGCAGGAGGCGGGAATCGCACCGCTCGGCACAGATGCCGGCATCAAGGCTTTATATCAAGGCTTGATGAGCGGGACAGCCCGGATGACGGTTCTTGAAGGAGATGTGAAACACATGAAAGCAAAACTGTTCCGCAAAGAGAATGATCATCCGGAAGCAGAGACCGGCGTACGTCATGACATTGATGCTGACAGCCTGCTTGAAAAAGTGAAGCATCTGTTAAAACAGCAGACGGCCTCACTGTTAAAAGTAAACATTGACAAAATTGATCCTCATGAAGAAATGACAAAATACGGGCTGGATTCTATCTCGATGACTGAGTTTACGAACCAGTTAAACAAAACGTACCGGCTTACGTTAACGCCGACGATTTTCTTTGATCATCCGACAATCCATGAATTTGCCGTTCATTTAATCAGTGAATACGAAGAGGAATTTGCCGGGCGGTTTGCGGTAAATACAAAAACGGTTCAATCGGCAAGACCGGTAAAAGAGACTCAAATCACGCGCCCGGCCGTTAAGCGGCGCCGCACTCTGCCTGAGACACTTCCGCAGACAGTGCAGCGGGACCAAGGGCAGGAACCGATTGCAATCGTAGGCATCAGCGGGATTTTCCCGATGGCAGAAGACATTGAAGCTTTCTGGCAGAACCTGAAAGAAGGCAAAGACTGCATGACCGAGATTCCGAAAGACCGCTGGGACTGGCGGGACTATTACGGGGATCCCGCAAAAGAAGCCAATAAAACAAACGTCAACCAAGGCGGGTTTATTGACGGAATTGCTGAATTTGATCCGTTATTTTTCGGGATTTCACCCCGGGAAGCGGAGCAAATGGACCCTCAGCAGCGTCTCTTGCTGACGTACGCGTGGAAAGCGATCGAAGATGCCGGATATGCGTCAAAGAGTCTCTCAGGCACAAAGACAGGTGTGTTTATCGGGACCGGAAATACCGGCTACGGTTCGCTTTTAGCCAAGACCGATGCGGCGATTGAAGGGTCATCCGCGGCGAATACAAGTCCGTCTGTCGGACCGAACCGTGTCAGCTATACGCTCAATCTGCACGGGCCGAGCGAACCGATTGATACCGCCTGCTCAAGCTCGCTCGTTGCCATACACCATGCCGTTTCTTCAATTGAAGAAGGAACGTGCGACATGGCTTTGGCGGGAGGAATCAATACGATTGTTCTTCCGGATGTGTATATCAGCTTTGATAAAGCGGGCGCGCTGAGTAAAGAAGGAAGATGCAAAACGTTCTCTGATCAGGCTGACGGTTTTGCCCATGGTGAAGGAGCAGGGCTCTTTTTCCTCAAAAAGCTGAAAGCCGCTGAGGCGGATGGGGACCATATTTACGGCGTCATTAAAGGAAGCGCGGTGAATCACGGCGGCCGCGCGGCATCTTTAACAACGCCTAACCCGAAACAACAGGCGGAAGTCATTAAAGCCGCATACAAAAAAGCGGGCATTGATCCGAAAACAGTCTCTTATATCGAAGCGCACGGCACCGGAACAGAACTGGGAGATCCCGTTGAAATTAACGGCCTGAAACAAGCGTTCAGCTCGTTTGCAGACGGAAAAGAGAAAGCGGCCGGCTATTGCGGCTTAGGGTCGGTCAAAACGAATATCGGCCATTTATCCCTTGCCGCGGGAGTAGCGGGCATTATTAAAATTTTGCTGCAGATGAAGCATCGGACACTAGTAAAAAGTCTCCACTGTGAGACGGTAAATCCGTACATTCAGCTTGAAGACAGCCCGTTTTATCTGGTGCGGGAGACAATGGAATGGAAGACGCAGACGGACGAACGCGGAAACGAACAGCCTCGCCGCGCGGGCATCAGCTCATTCGGCATCGGAGGCGTAAATGCCCACGTCGTCATCGAAGAATACATTCCAGAAGACAGAGAGGAAGCAGATGATTTTCATATCGACCCATGTCTTTTCGTTCTGTCCGCCAAAAATGAAAAACGCCTGAAAGAGCAGGCAAAACAGCTGAAACGTGCGCTTACTGAAAAACGGTACGATCAATCCTCCCTCGTTTCTATGGCATATACCCTCCAAATCGGAAGGGACGCCATGGAAGAACGTCTGGCGATTATTGCCGGATCTGCAGAAGAACTGCAGGAAAAACTGTCACAGTTTATCACTGGAGATAAGCACGCGGACTTGTACAGAGGAAGAATAGACAAAGGCACGCTGCAAATGCTGACGGAAGATGAAGAAATTCAAGAAGCCGTTGAAAAATGGATGGCACGCGGCAAATACGCGAAGCTGCTTGAATTATGGGTCAAAGGGCTGAACGTCGATTGGGCGAAGCTGTATGGAGACCGGCCGCCTAAACGCATGAGCCTGCCATCGTATCCTTTTGCAAAAGACCGCTATTGGGCGGCAAAAAGCACCGGAAAACACGAAAAAACAAGCACTGTATCTGCCGGAAAACAAGACGCGCTTCATCCGCTTCTGCACAGAAATACTTCAAACCTTGCAGAACAGCGGTTCAGTTCAATCTATACAGGAAAAGAATTTTACCTTGCGGACCATGTTGTAAAAGGCGTACCGATTTTACCGGGAGTGGCACATCTTGAAATGGCGCGCGCAGCAATGGAACAGGCATCTGAAGTTCCGGCCGGACAAGGAAGCGTCAAGCTTAAGAATACGGTTTGGGTGCGGCCGATCACCATTGAAGACGAGCCGGTTCATGTCAACATCCGTCTCATTCCTGAAACGGCAAATGACGTTCAATTCGACATTTACAGCGGCCGGGAAACAGATCAGCCGTCCGTTTACAGCCAAGGGGCAGTATCAGTCCGCCCTGACGCCGAGGCTCCGGTCATTGATCTCCAAAAGCTGAGATCACAATCCGCCGAGACACCGTTTTCTGCAGATGAAGTGTACGATATGTACCGCAAAATCGGTTTTGATTACGGCCCGGCTTTCCGGGGTGTCAAAGCGATTTATACAGGTGGTGATTTCGTATTGGGCAGACTGTCACTTGATGCGGCTTGTGCGGACACGGTACAGGAGTATGTCATGCATCCGGGCTTAATGGACTCTGCATTGCAGGCATCAAGCATATTAACCGGAACAAATGATGAGAAACTGATGCTTCCGTTTGCGGTTCAGGAGCTTGAAGTATTCAGCGCATGCGCTGCCGAGATGTGGGTTTACGCCAGACTTTCTGAAGACCACAAAGCCGGCCAGATTGAAAAACGCGATCTTGATATTTGTGATGAAAACGGCAAGGTTTGCGTAAGACTGAAAGGTTTGTCATTCAGAATGGCTGAAAAAGAACCTGAGAAAAAAGAAAAAGCTCCGGAAACGCTCATGCTTGAGCCGGTATGGACCCGAAGCGATGAAACCGCCGTTCAAACGGAACCGGTTTTTGCCCGGCATATCGTGTTGCTTTGTGACACAGACGCCGGATTGAAACAAGCCGTTGAAGCCGCGGGAGCTGAATGTATTGAAATGACCTCCCGGCACGGGAAAGCGGCGGCGCGCTTCCGTGATTATACAGGACGGATATTGGAGACGCTGCAAAAACTGCTGAAGGAAGAGACGGATGGAGATGTCCTCATCCAGACGGTTCTCTCTAAAACAGATAAGCATCAGCTGCTCTCAGGCATTTCAGCTCTGTTAAAAACAGCCGGCCTGGAACATAAAAAACTGAAAACCCAGCTGATTGAAATAGAACCGGCGGAAAACGGCAGAATCACAGACATCATCAGAGAAAATAAAACACGGGCTGATGACAGCCATATCAAATATGAAAACGGCATCCGATACAGCGCAGATGTCAAAGAAACGGCCGTGTCCGGCGGCAAAATACGCATTCCGTGGAACGACGGAGGCATTTATCTCATTACCGGAGGAGCCGGGGGCTTAGGCTTTATTTTCGCGAAAGAAATCGCCCGCAAAGTCAAAGAGCCGACACTGGTTTTGACAGGCCGTTCCGCATTAAGCGAGAATCAGCGGATGCAGCTGCAATCGCTTGAATCACTCGGAGCAAAAGCGGAATACAAGCAGGCTGACGTAACAAACGCTCAAACTGCGGCAGACCTGGTCAAAACAATTGAGACGGAATATGGCGGCCTTCACGGCATCATTCATAGCGCGGGTGTGATGAAAGATCAGTATATCGCAAAGAAAACAACCGAAGAGTTTTACAGTGTATTGGCTCCTAAAACGGACGGATTTGTCAACCTTGATGAAGCAACCGAGCATTTAGCGCTGGACTTTTTCATCGTTTTCTCATCCATTTCCGGCGTCACCGGGAATGCGGGACAGGCGGATTATGCGGCGGCAAACGCATTTATGGACAGCTATGCGGCATACCGCAACGCACTGGTTACCGCAATGTACCGGCATGGTCACACATTGTCAATCAATTGGCCGCTTTGGAAAAACGGCGGAATGCAAGTCAATGAAGAAATGGCGAAGCTCACCGAAAAAAGAACCGGCGTAACGCCGATGCGCACTGAGACCGGAATAGAAGCTCTTTACAAAGCATGGAGCACGGGGAAAACAAGCGTGCTCGTCATGGAAGGAAACCGCGCCGTAATGCGGGAAAAGCTGCTTCAAAAGACTCCTGCAGCCGCTTTTGCACCGGTTAAGAAAACGGAGGAAACGCCTGTGCCGAAAGACCTGACGCCAAAACTTCAGGAATTGCTGGCAAAAGAGGTTTCCGGGCTTCTGAAAATAAACATTGAAGAAATCGATATCGAATTGGAGTTTAATCAATACGGATTTGATTCCATTACGCTGACGGAATTCGCCAACAAGCTGAATGACACTTATCAGCTTGATCTGACACCGACCGTATTTTTTGAATATGCGACGATTCAAGCCTTGGCGCATCATTTAGCAGAAGACTATCAAACACAATTTGCCGGCAGCACACAGCCGAAAGAAGAAAAACAAAGCAGCGTAACTGATGATGGCGGCATCAGACTGGCGGGGAACAAACGATTTGCAAAAACTGCCGTACAGCCTGTTCAGACGGCGGCTGAACATAAACCGGAACCGATCGCCATTGTCGGCATGAGCGGAGTGTTTCCTAAGGCCGCAAATATTGATGAGTATTGGCGCAACTTAGAAGAGGGAAAAGACTGTATAACAGAGGTGCCGGCGGATCGCTGGGACTGGCGTGAGTATTACGGTGACCCGCTTAATGAAGCCAACAAAACAAATGTAAAGTGGGGCGGATTTATTGACGGAGTTGCGGATTTTGATCCGCTGTTCTTCGGAATTTCACCGCTGGAAGCCGAACAGATGGATCCCCAGCAGCGCTTGTTAATGATGTATGCGTGGAAGGCGATAGAAGATGCGGGATATTCCGCTAAAAGCCTTTCCGGCACGAAAACAGGCCTGTATATCGGCACGGGGAATACCGGATACGGCTCACTGTTTTCCGACCTGGATATCGGCGGTGCGTCAGCCGCAAATATGAGTCCGTCAGCGGGGCCGAACCGCGTCAGCTATATGCTTAATCTGCATGGTCCGAGTGAACCGATCGACACGGCTTGTTCCAGCTCGCTGGTCGCGATTCATCACGCCGTATGCGCCATTGAAAACGGGAACTGCGATATGGCGATCGCCGGCGGCGTGAATACCGTCGTCACACCGCAAGGCCACATCGCTTATGACAAAGCCGGCGCTCTGAGTAAAGAAGGGAAATGTAAAACATTCTCCGACAGGGCGGACGGATTTGCCGTCAGTGAAGGTGCCGGAATTCTGTTTTTGAAAAAGCTGTCAGAAGCGGAAAAAGCGGGCGATCATATTTACGGCGTCATTAAAGGCAGCGCGGTCAACCACGGCGGACGCGCGAACTCCTTGACGACACCGAACCCGAAAGCCCAGGCGGAAGTCGTCAGAACGGCTTATGACAAAGCCGGCATTGATCCGAGAACCGTCACTTATATAGAAGCGCACGGAACCGGAACGGAGCTTGGCGATCCGGTCGAAATCAACGGCCTGAAATCCGCCTTTCAAAAGCTGTACGAAAAAACAGGCGATTCCGCCGTTTACGCGAGTCACTGCGGTCTGGGTTCGGCCAAAACCAATATCGGCCACCTGTCACTGGCAGCCGGTGTCGCGGGTGTGATCAAAGTGCTGATGCAGATGAAGCATAAAACACTTGCAAAAAGCCTCCACAGCGAGGTCATCAACCCGTATATCAAGCTGAAAGACAGTCCGTTTTACATCGTACAGGAAAAAAGAGAATGGACGGCATTGAAAGACGAAAACGGCAATCTTCTGCCGCGCCGTGCGGGAATCAGTTCTTTCGGCATCGGCGGCGTAAACGCCCATGTCGTCATTGAAGAATATATCCCGAAGGAAGAAAGAAAAACAGCTGTTTTCACACACCCTCAAATCTTTGTGCTGTCGGCCAAAGAAGAAGAGCGTCTGCAGGAACAGGCGCAGCAGCTGGCGCAAGCTTCTTTTACGGATGCGGATCTTGCCGATGTTGCTTACACGCTTCAGCAGGGGCGTGATGCCATGGAAGAAAGAGCGGCCATTATCGCTTCCTCGGCCGAAGAACTGCGGGACAAGCTAAAGAGCTGTGCGAAAGGACGTTATGATATAGCGGGCATTTATAAAGGAAAAGCGGGTAAAACCTCCCTGAAATCCATTCTGGCAGGTGCAAACGGCGAGGCGGATATCGAAGAGCTGATAAGCCGCCGAGAGAATGACAAGCTTGCGGAATTATGGGTGCAGGGCGCGGATATCAAATGGGACGGCCTATATTCTGATATCAAGCCTCAACGGATGAGTCTTCCTGCTTACCCGTTTGCGAAAGAGCGGTACTGGATCACGGACAATCGGCCGAAAGCAGAGAAACCGCAAGCTGTGCCGACGTCGCGGGTGCTGCACCCGCTGCTTCACGAAAATGTATCAGATTTAACAGAGCAGCGGTACCGATCCGAATTTACGGGACAAGAGACGATTTTCACCGATCATCTTATTAAGGGCAAGCCGGTTATGCCGGGCGTTGCCTACTTGGAAATGGCTAGGGCGGCGGTTGCTCAGGCAGTCAAAGGGCAAAAGGAACGTCCATCTGTCACCCGCCTGAAAAACATCGTTTGGGTTCGGCCGATCGAAGCGGGAAACCGCCCGATTGAAGCGCAAATCAGCCTGAACCCGAGGGAAAACGGTGAAATCGTGTATGACATTTACACGGATTCACAAACAGAAGCAAGCGGCAGGCAGATACACTGTCAGGGCGCTGCCGGCATTCTCAGCGCCGGGGAGGCTCCGCACCGTGATATAGGCGCACTGAAAGCTCAATGCGGCCTCAGTATACTGACTTCTGAACAGTGTTACGGCTTATTCAGCAAAATCGGCATTGACTACGGTCCCGGACAACAAGGAATTCAGCAGATTCATATCGGAAGCAATCAAGCGTTGGCTGAGCTCCGGCTGCCTTCCTTCCTCGAAGAAACGGCAGATCAATACGTTCTTCACCCGTGTATGCTTGATTCAGCTTTGCAAGCGACAATCGGTCTGAAGCTGCACGCCGATGATAACCAGCTGTCACTGCCGTTCGCCCTTGAAGAACTGGACATTTTCAGCCCGTGCACGACAAGCATGTGGGCGTATGTCAGCTCCCGGGGAACGGATGAAAAAATACAGCGTATGGACATTGACTTATGTGATGAGACAGGCCGGGTCTGTGTCAGAATTAAAGGGATTTCTTCCAGAATGATGGAAGGCCCCGCGCCGGAAACATCATTAAATGGAGCAAACCTTCTGGCTCCGGTGTGGGATCTCGCGGAATTCCGTGATCAAAGCCCGGCATATAAGACGGAAGAGGTTGTCTTTATCGCGGGGGATGAGGAAAGCGCGGCTTTTCAATTGCATCATCCTTCTGCGAAACGGCTTCATATCAACCCGGAGGATGAAATAGAGGCTGTTGCGGCTGAACTGAAAGCAACAGGGTCTTTCGGGCATATCGTATGGATCGCTCCTTTTCACAGCGCTGATGACATGGTAAAAGCTCAGGATGCGGGCGTCATCCAGATGTACAGAGTGATTAAGGCCATGCTTGCTTTAGGATATGGAGGCAAGCGAATCAGCTTGACTACAGTCACAATAAAAACACAGTCCGTACAGCCGGCGGACATTATTGATCCGGCTCATGCAGGCATTCACGGTTTGGTCGGCTCGCTCGCAAAAGAGTATCCGAACTGGCAAACAAGGCTGATTGATGCCGGATGTCCGGAAGATGTTTCAAAGGCGGAGCTGTTCTCAGCGCCGTTTGATGAGCAAGGCAATACATGGGCGTACCGGAACAATCACTGGTACAAACAGCGCCTTATTCCTGTACAGCAGCCGGTGTCAAGCCGGCCCGCCTACCAAAAAGGCGGCGTTTATGTCGTCATCGGCGGCGCGGGGGGCATCGGCGAGGCATGGAGCGAATATGCCGTGAAAACATATCAGGCGCGAGTCGTTTGGATCGGCAGACGAAAACATAACAGCGCCATTCAGGAAAAAATCGACAGACTCAGCCAATTCGGCCCGGCGCCGATTTATATTGAAGCTGACGCGGCAAATCCGAATGAGCTCACACGGGCGTATGAAACGATCAAACGCACGCACCCGCAAATTAACGGAATCATCCATTCCGCAATTGTTTTAGAGGATCAGAGCCTGGCAAATATGCCGGAAAGCCGTTTGAAAAGCGTGCTCGCTGCGAAAGTCAATGTCAGCGTGAATATGGCCCGCGTGTTCCAAAATGAGCCGCTGGACTTTGCTTTGTTCTTCTCATCTGTTCAATCATTTGCACGAGCGGCCGGACAAAGCAATTATGCTGCCGGATGCAGTTTCAAAGATGCCTTTGCCGCTCATTTGGCTCAAGTTCGGCCGTATTCGGCGGCAGTGATGAATTGGAGCTACTGGGGCAGTGTCGGAATCGTATCATCTGCCGACTATCAAGAACGGATGAAACAGGCGGGAGTCGGATCAATTGAAGCACCGGAAGCAATGGCGGCGCTTGAACGATTGCTCGGCGGCCCGTTGAATCAGTTCGTCATGATGAAACAGGCGGAAGAGCCGGAGGAAAAACCGGAAGAAATGATAGAAGTATACCCTGAACATCACGGCTCGGCGATGCAAAAACTGCGAAGCTATCAGCCTAAAGTAACAAGACATGTACAACAATTGAGTTAAGGAGGAGACGGCTTTGCAAAACACTGAAGATCTTCTTTACAAACTATTGGCAGGCCAGCTGAAATCTGTCGGATTTTTTACGGAAAACGAAACGCAGCCTGTCATGCAGGGGTTTTACGGCAGGTGGCTGGAAGAAAGCATCTCCATCTTGGTGCAAAAAGGCTTTTTGAAACAGTCAGGCAGTACGTATGTGTTAACAGGTCCGATAGAGCGTACGGACGTTCTGTGGCAAGAATGGGATGAAAAGAAAGCTCCTTTACTCAAGGACAGCAGCAAACAGGCGATGATCACCTTAGTGGAGACCGCTCTCAGAGCTTTGCCGGATATTTTATCCGGCAGAGTTTCTGCCACTGATGTTCTGTTTCCTGATTCCTCAATGGAATTGGTGGAAGGAATCTATAAAAACAATGAAACGGCAGACTACTTTAATGAGGTGCTCGCTGACACATTGACGGCTTTCATTGAAGAACGCCTGAAAGAAGACCCGAACGCGGAAATCCGGATATTAGAGATCGGAGCGGGGACGGGCGGGACGAGCGCGGCCGTTTTCAAAAGATTAAAAGAGTACAAACATCATGTGAAAGAATATTGCTACACCGATCTGTCAAAGGCCTTTTTCATGCATGCTGAAAAAGAATACGGTCCCGACAATCCGTATTTGACTTATAAGCGGTTTAATGTGGAAGAGCCCCCGGCTTTGCAGGGTATAGAGGCGGGCGCATATGACGCGGTAATTGCGGCAAATGTGCTTCACGCGACAAAAAATATTCGGCGGACACTTCGCAATGCCAAAGTGGTGCTTAAAAAGAATGGGATTTTGTTATTAAATGAGATTAGCAGCCATTCGGTTTATTCTCATCTGACATTCGGTCTTTTGGAAGGCTGGTGGCTGTATGAAGACGCCAAACTGCGCATTCCCGGATGCCCGGGGCTGTATCCTGAAGCGTGGCAGTCTGCGCTGGAAAGCGAGGGATATCGGTACGTTACATTTATGGCGGAATCGTCACATCACCTCGGCCAGCAGATCGTGGCGGCAGAAAGCGACGGCGTCATCAGGCAAAAGCAGCCGGACGCGCAGGCGGTTGAAGAAACTGCGGCTTCCAAAGAGCAGGCTGATTTCACAGAACCGTCTTTCTCAGTCACAGACCGGACTGTGCAATTCATAAAAGAAACGTTAGCCAAGTCCATAAAGCTTGCTCCCGAGCGCATTCAGCCGGAAACCAGCTTTGAAAAATACGGCATCGACTCCATTTTGCAGGTGAATTTTATCCGTGAACTGGAAACATTGACGGGCGAGCTGCCGAAAACGGTCTTATTTGAACACACGAATACGAAAGAACTTGCCGAGTATTTGCTGGAAACTTACCCGGATAAGCTGCAACAGGCATTCGGAGCCGAACAAGCGCCTCCTGAAACAAAGCATCCGGAACCTGCAATGAATGAACCGGTGCCGCTTGTCACGGAAACGCGGCGGTTTATCACTGAACAAAAAGAGCCAAAAGCGCCAAAGCCGGAAACAGAAACCGTCACCGTTAATCGTTCTGATCGTGACGACATTGCCATTATTGGCATCAGCGGCCGCTATCCCGAGTCTGAAACCCTCGATGAGCTGTGGGAGCATTTAAAAGCCGGAGACAGCTGTATTACGAAAGCTCCGGAAAACAGATGGAAGTCCGGTCTTCTGAAAACGATGGCAAAAGAAACACGAAAAGAAGAACACAAAACACGGTACGGCGGATTTCTGCAGCATATTGACGCTTTTGACCATCACTTGTTTGACATCCGGGAAGACCATGTGATGGAGATGACGCCTGAGCTCCGTCTAAGCTTAGAAACCGTATGGGAAACATTTGAAAACGGAGGCTACTCGTTAGAAAGAGTAAACGAATGGCAGGAATCAGACAGCGGCATCGGTGTATTTATGGGCAGTATGTACAATCAATATTTCTGGAATATCCCGTCATTGGAAAAAGCTGCGCTCAGCTCTAACGGAGGGGATTGGCATATCGCCAACCGCATTTCCCACTTTTTCAATTTAACGGGCCCGAGCATGGGCGTTACGACCGCATGCTCCAGCTCACTGAGCGCCATTCATCTCGCCTGTGAAAGCCTGAAGCTTAACAGCTGTTCCATGGCGATTGCCGGAGGGGTCAATCTCACGCTTGAACCGTCTAAATATGATGCGCTCGAACGGGCGAATTTGCTTGAACAGGGAAGTGAAAGCAAAAGCTTCGGAACCGGCACGGGCCTGATGCCGGGAGAAGGAGTCGGGGCGGTGCTCTTGAAGCCGCTCTCCAAAGCGCTTGCCGACAAAGACCATATTTACGGGGTCATTAAAAGCAGCGCGTTGTGCCATAGCGGCGGAAGGCAGATGTACACGGCTCCGGATCCGAAACAGCAGGCGAAGCTCATGGCGGCTTCCATCGACAAGGCCGGAATCAATCCGGAAACAATCAGTTATGTTGAATCAGCGGCAAACGGCTCTGTATTGGGAGATCCGATTGAGGTCATTGCCCTGACAAATGCGTTCGCGCAATATACTGATAAAAAACGTTTTTGCGCGCTTGGATCCGTCAAGTCAAATCTCGGTCATTTAGAGGCGGCTTCCGGCATGTCCCAGCTCGCGAAAGTGCTGCTGCAAATGGAGCGGGAAACATTAGTCCCGACGATTAACGCAAAACCGCAAAATCCGAATATCAACCTTGAACAAACGGCTTTTCACCTGCAGGAAAAAACCGAGTATTGGGAGCGTATGAGGGATGCCGAAACGGGGGACATCATCCCGCGGAGAAGCATGATTAATTCCTTCGGGGCAGGCGGGGCATATGCAAATCTCATCGTAGAAGAATATATCAGCCCGAATTCCGATCAGGCCCGTCACGGCGATGAGGAATATATTTTCCCTGTGTCAGCGAAAACAAAATGGAGTTTTGAAGCCTATCTTGACAGACTGGCGGCCTTTTTAGAAAAGACGCCATCTCTTCATCCGGCCGCCATCGCATCCGCGCTGCAAAAAAGAACGCATCATTCGGAGTATCGGGCGGCATTTACGGCTGCTTCCGTTCAGGAACTGCTGGAAAAGCTGGCCGCTTACCGCATGGATCAGCGGAATCTCAATTTCTCTGAATCTGATATTGGCCGGCGTGCGCGGCAATGGGAAAAAGGAGAGAATATCGCGTTTGATCAGTTGCAGCAAGAGCACGCCGTTCATCTGCCGGCCTACGCTTTTGACCACGGGACTTCTTTTCAATTCAGTGAATCAGAAAACGCTGCCGGCGTTCAGGCGGTATACAGTGATGACGATCCATACGTGAAAGGGCATCAATTCAGCGGAGAACCGGTACTCGTCGGCGCTACATATAACAGTCTGGCAGTCGATCATTTTTGTGATCTTTTTCCTGAAGCGGAAGGAGGACAAATTAAAAAACTGAATTACGTCAGCCCCATTACCGTAAAAAAAGGCGATCGCATCGAGCTGAAAACAGAATCGAAACAAAACGGGGATGGATTTGAACTGAGCATAATGCACCGCAGCCGCACGTCTCCTGATTGGAGCATAGCGGCGTATGCCGAGTGCAGCCCCTATCCGTTTCAAAAGCAGCACGCGGATCTGGCGGCCATTCAGCGCTCTTACCGGGAAGTGGGCCGGATAGATGAGTTATACGGAGACGGAACGGGACCCGTCGTGTGGGGAGAAGAATTTAAAACGATTACCCGCCTGTACAAAGGCTCTGATGCCGTTTTAGCGAAAGTGAACCTGAACAATAGCGACTCACAACAAGCGCATCATTATGCCGTAAATCCGTTCATCGCCAACAGTGCTTACTTGGCCTCACTTTCTTTATTGGATCAAACGGAGGCGGAAAGCTATCTGCCGTTCGGCATTAATTCCGTCACCTTCAGCAGCCCTGAAGATCTTATCGATTGCTGGCTGCACATCAAGCTGACCAAACAAACGGGGGAAATGATTCTGATTAACGCAGATGTCATCAGCAGCCGATCGGAAGTGGTGATGCGTTTTGAAGGCTATGCCCTGAAACGGTTCCGTCCGAAAACCGAACAGATGAATCAGCCGGCCCGAACGGCTGTTAAGAATGCGGGAGCACCGATTTCTGCCGGCAGTCTGACAGATGATATCCGCAGCTACGTCCTTGGCAAGCTCGCCAAGATGATGGATGAACCCGGGCCATCTCTTCGTTCTGACGCGAATATCATGGAATTGGGACTTGATTCAGCAAGCCTGATCGGGCTGACAAAAGAGATCGGCCAAGAGGCGGACATCGATGTGAATCCAACATTGTTTTTCGAGTATCCGACCGCGGAGGAGCTGACCCGCCACTTCGCGTCAGCATATGAGAGCAAGTTTTCTCAATTGCTTGCCGATCATAAGCATTCAGAAGAGGCCAGGGTCACGGAAACAGAAGAGCGCACTTTACCGAGGAAACAGCATACGCCTTGTGATAACGCCGATGTCAAGCAAGGAATCGCGATTATCGGTATGTCAGCTCAGTTTCCGCAATCCCCGGATATCCAGTCTTTTTGGGAGCACATCGTAAACGGGGATCACTGTATTACCGAAATTCCGGCGGACCGCTGGGACTGGCGCCGTTACGCCGGTGATGAGAATGACACGAGTCTCAGATGGGGCGGTTTTATTGACGGTGTCGGCGAATTTGACCCGCTCTTTTTCGGAATTTCCCCTAAAGAGGCATCACAAATGGGGCCGGAGCAGTTTCTGCTTTTGATGCATACATGGAAAGCAATGGAGGATGCGGGCCTGACAAATAAGGCGTTATCAAGCAGACCGACAGGCGTTTTCGTTGCCGCGGGCAACAGCGATCCGAACAATGGAACAGCCATCCCGTCCATCATTCCGAACAGAATATCATATGCCTTGAATTTACAAGGACCGAGTGAATATTACGAGGCTGCCTGCACGTCAACCCTGGTGGCATTGCACAGGGCGGTTCAATCAATCCGTCATAACGAATGTGAGCAGGCTGTCGTGGGCGCCGCCAATATTCTGCAGTCGCCGAAGGGCTTTATCGGTTTTGACTCAATGGGATATTTAAGCAAAAACGGCCGGGCGAAATCGTTCCAAAAAGATGCCGATGGCTTTGTCAGAAGCGAAGGGGCGGGCGTTATCATCATCAAACCGCTTGAGGCGGCAATTGAAGACGGCGATCATATTCACATGGTCATTAAAGGAACAGGAGTGTCTCACGGCGGTAAAGGCATGTCGCTTCACGCACCGAATCCGGCGGGAATGAAGGCCGCGATGAAAAAAGCGTACGAAGACACCGATGTTGATCCGCAAACTGTCACTTATATTGAAGCGCACGGCATTGCCTCCGAAATGGCAGATGCGCTGGAGTTTAATGCAATCAAAGCGGGTTACGGCGAGTCTGCAAATCAAGAGGAAAGCGCGCCTTGTTATATCAGCACCGTGAAACCTTGCATCGGGCACGGCGAACTCGCTTCCGGACTGGCCGCCCTTATAAAAGTGGCGATGGCCATGAAGCATCATACCATCCCGGGTATTCCCGGATTTACAGCTGCAAATGAGCAAATGGCCATTCAGAAAAGCCGCTTCCGTTTCACCGAAGACAATCAGGAATGGACACAGCTCACCGACCATACGGGCAGACCGATCCCGCGCCGGGCCGCAATTAACAGCTATGGCTTCGGCGGCATGAATGCGCATGTCGTCTTGGAACAGTACAGCCCGAGCCATAAAGACAAAGAATCTGTGCATGAACCGCAGCTTATCGTGCTTTCTGCTAAGAGCGAAGGGCGTCTTAAGGCGGTCGCAAGTCAGCTGGCTGATTTTGTGCAAACTGGAGATACTCTGTCATTGCGGGATATTGCTTATACGCTTCAGACCGGCCGTGAGGCGATGAACTGCCGCCTGGCACTCGTTGCCCGCAATCAAGATGAATTGCTGGAAAAACTGAAAGAGTACAGAGCATTTTCCGAAGAAAGCAATGGAATGAAAAGCTTCTTTACAGGCAGTCAGCAGACTGGATCAGGAGATATCGGCGTTTTACTGGAAGGGACTCTCGGTACAGTCGTCACGGAGACGCTGTTGGCTGAAAACAATCTCGAAAAACTTGCATTTTGCTGGGTGAAAGGTGCGGATATACCGTGGGACAGACTCCACCAAGGCAAATCTGTTCAAAGAGTGCCGCTTCCGACATATCCTTTTGAAAACCATAAGTATTGGAACGGCGGTCAGCCAGAAGACATCAGCCTTGCACCGGTTTCACAGAATCCTCAGATCCGCTGCGAGAGCGCGGCTGACATTGTGGCAGACATTTTGGGGATGAAGGCAGCGGAAATTGATCAAAATAAGCCGCTGACTGAATACGGCTTCGATTCAATCTCCTCTATTCAGCTGTTGAAGAAACTTGAGGACGGAGACAGCCGCATCAGTCTGGAGGCTCTTCAGAAATGCAGCACTCTTCAGGAGATCTGCATGCTGTTAAAAACGAACCAACCGCAGGAGACGGGCCGGAATTTTCCCGAACTCGTCAAGCTGAATGAAAGAGAAAAAGGCCGTCCTGTTTTTTGGTTTCACGGCGGAACGGGAGGCGTGGAAGCATACCAGCCATTCGCCAAAAAGAGTCAGCGACCTTTTTACGGCATCCAGGCAAGAGGTTTGACAGGGAAAGAGCCGCTGCAAGGAATCGAAGAGACGGCCGCTTCTTATAAGAGAATCATCCAAGCGGTACAGCCGAAAGGCCCTTATGATCTCGGCGGATATTCCTTGGGCGGAATGCTTGCATATGAAACCGCGCGCCTCTTGCAGGAGGAAGGTCATACGGTAAAAAGCGCCGTCATGATCGACACCCCGTACAGTGAAAAATGGAAAGAAAGAAAACCATCTGTTAAGTCAGTCATGCTGCAAACGATCAATACGATGCTTACAGCATATCTTAAGCCTGAAAACCTTGAAGAGGCATTAATCAGCAGAGAAGACATTACCGTCCAGGCTGAGGAAGAAGAAGTATTGAAAGAATTGATCGGCCTTGCCAAAAAGCGCGGTCTGCCAAAATCCGAAGAAGCAATCCGGATGCAGCTGGAGCAAATGATGAAGACGCAGCTCGCTTACGGAATGGAAGAGTATGACATGAAGCCGCTGCCTCATCCGGAAGCGCTGCAATGCTACTACTTCCGTAATAAAAGCGGTTTGTTCCTCGGAGATCTTGAACGTTATCTGACGGCAGAGGAAGAACAAATTCCGTTAGACTATGATGCGTATTGGAAAGAATGGGAACGCCAGATGAAACAGTTTCACCTGCTGGACGTCCACTCTTCCAATCATGTCACGATGCTGTCGGAACCGAAGCCGCAAAACGCCATTAAGGCATTCTGCGAAAAACTGTACGCAAACAAAGGAACGATAAGCGCAAATTTCCTTAAATCTTTCAGAAAAAAGCTGGACGAAACAAATGAGTTGGTAAAACGGTAATAGAGAACGGCCGGAGCAATCCGGCCGCTTTTTTTATCCATATAGAACTAAACTTACTATGTACTAAATTTTCATTGTCATATTGATTTCTGTTTATAAGACATTAAAAAAACCCCCGATAAACAGGGGGGGCGATGTTAAAATCTGACAGGAAATGTTTCAAGCCCTCTCAAAAACACATTTTTTCTCCATGTTACATCCTCGGGCGCGCCTTTCAGCTCTATATTCGGAAACCGTTTTAAAAGCGCGGTAAAGGCAATGGATGCTTCCATCCGGGCGAGCGGAGCCCCGAGACAAAAATGAATGCCGAATCCAAAAGAGATATGACGGTTCGGTGTTCTCGCTATATTTAATGTATCAGGATCATCGAAATATTCCGGGTCCCGATTGGCTGAACCGATGCCGATAAATATCATATCGCCTTTTTTAATGGAAACATCTTTATAGGTGAAATCTTCAATCGCCCATCGATTTGCCATCATGATGACGGGAGAGGTATAACGCAAAAGCTCTTCGACCGCCGTCTGGATATTTTCCGGCTGCCGCTTTATCTTCTCCATCTGGTCTTTGTGCAGAAGAAGCGCCAGGGTGCCGGAGCCGAGAAGGTTAACCGTTGTTTCAAGCCCGGCAACGACTAACAAAAACAGCATGGAATACAGCTCTGATTCACTCAGCTTTTGGCCGTCCTCTTCAGCGTAAATAAGCTTGCTTGTCAGGTCTTCACCCGGATGTTTTCTTTTTTCTTCGATCAGTGTTTTCATATATTGTTTAAATTCTTTGAGAGCCTGGTTGGTCGCATCTTGTCCGCTTTCTGACGTGTCGACCATTGCGTTTGTCCACACTTGAAATTTGGCGCGGTCCTCTTTCGGAATCCCGAGCAGTTCGGAAATGACGATAAACGGAAGCGGTGCGGCGAAATCTCTCATGATATCAGGGTCTGCTTTTGTTTCCATTTCATCCAGCAGCTCTTCTGTGATCTGCTCTATCCCGGTGCGAAGCTGCTCAATCATCCGGGGAGTGAACCCCTGATGCACCAAAGATCGAAGTCGTGAATGATCCGGAGGGTCTTTTGCCAGCATATGCTCTGAGACAAAATCGATATCTTCACTGACATTCAGCTTCGCGATCAGCTCCTTCGGCATGACTCGTTTTACATCTCTCGTAATTCTGCCGTCTTTCAAAAACGCCATACAATCATCATAACGCGTGATGAGCCAAGCCGGAAAGGTGCCTCCGAAACGCTGCAGTTCGAATTTATGTATGGGGTCCTGCTCTCTGAATCTGCTTAAAACCGCAAAAGGGTTTTCGTGAAACTCGGGTGAGTGTGGGTGAAACATTGTTTTTTCCATCTGGATTTCCCCGCCTTCATGTTTTTGAAAAGACATAACAAACAGCCGGTGCCTGCCGACCGGACGGCATTCCTCCTTTTATCTGCCGAAGACACTGATCACAACGGCTCATAAGTATGTCTAAAATATATAAGGAAACAGAAGCCGGTTCAATAGACAAATCGTAAAGCCGCCATTTTCGTTGATTATCAACAAAACAGCAAACTTTTTTTGCCATTTCATCATGTGTGTTAAATCCGGCTAATATACATATTTACGCTTCATATCAACTTCTTAAGGAGGATGTGAATGAATGCGTTTATGAAATGGGCGGCAAGTCTGCTTTTGGTGATCTCTCTTCAGTTCGGCCTTACGGGCGCCGGCATCCATTCGGACAGTGCTGCTCGTGCCGCATCCCGATACGATCAGGTGCTGTATTTCCCGCTGTCAAAATATCCGGAGACGGGAAATCATATAAAAGACGCCATTTCGGCAGGTCATTCTGAGATTTGTACAATTGATCGGGGCGGAGCGGAGAATAGAAGGAAAGAATCATTGAAAGGAATTCCGACAAAGCCCGGGTTTGACCGTGATGAATGGCCCATGGCAGTCTGCACAGAAGGCGGGGCGGGGGCTGATGTCAGATATGTAACCCCGTCGGATAACCGCGGGGCCGGTTCATGGGTTGGAAATCAAATGAGCGGATATTCCGACGGCACGAGAGTATTATTTATCGTTCAGTAGCTTCTCCGGTTCGCCGGAGTTTTTTTATGCTCTGAAAAAGCGGCACGCCGGCTGGACATATGAAATGGCAAAGAGTAAACTTATATGTTGGAATCAGCATGAGAAAGGATTGGATCACATTGACAGTGACTACATACCGAAATATTGCACTTTTACTTCTTTGTTTAACAGCGGGAATTGTGGATGTGATCGGTTATTTAAGCCTGGGACATATCTTTACCGCCAATATGACGGGGAACATCGTTCTGTTCGGCCTGGCGATCGGCAACTCGTGGCACCTTGCCGTACTCAAATCGTTAACCTCGTTAATCGGATTTATTGCCGGCGTTATTGCCGCGGCCCTGCTTGTGGGCAATAAAAAGAAATCATTCTGGCCCCCTGCGGTAACTGCCGCTTTAGCTATTGAAGGAGCTGTTTTGCTGCTGTTTGCTTTGTTCTCCTGCTTTTTTGCAGATGCCATTTCTGTTTATGTGCTGATTATGCTGCTCAGCTTCGCAATGGGAATGCAGACGACAGCCGCGAGAAAACTTGGTGTAGCGGGGATTTCCACGACCGTATTAACGGGAACGCTCGCTAATTTTTTTGAAGATCTCACCGCAAGGTTTTACAAAGCGGACAAGCGGAAGCAGTTTACGAGAGATGCTGTATTGCGCGCGCTTGCCTTGGTGCTGTATTGCTTTGGAGCGGTCATCGGCGCTTTTGCCGAACCGGATTATAAGTTTGCCGTGATCTGGCTCCCGATTATCATTATTTTAGGCATTATGCTTTGCGCATTCACGATGTTCCACGGATATTCAGAAGAAAAAAACCAATAAAAAAACGCCGCTGATTCAGGGCGTTTTTTCTTTTTATTGCTCTTTCCGGGTACCGATTGTATAAACGGCCCGATCTGTATGTACCTTTAATCCGTCTTGCTCCTTTTGGATGGTAATGTCGCCGAGCAGAGGGATTTCATACGCATCTTGGGGAAGCGGGACATTTCCTTCCTCCGTATAGGTTGTGCCATGCCCTTTTAAGACGAGTTCTTCGTCCGCTACATAGTCATCGGGATGGTTTGTCCGGCGGACGAGAACATCATCAAGGTGAAGCATGATCTGATCCATATCAGAAATCTCGTTTCGGCTGTCTGTCAGCTCTCCTTTCCTGATATCAAGCGTTTGTCCGATCTGTTTTTGCAGCCATTCAGACAATTCGGTGTTTGTAAGTGCCATTGTGATTCCTCCTTTTATCTACACCATACTTATTCCCTATTTTTTTAGAAATACACTGCCTTGCATTGATCTTTTTTTCTGACAGCCGGTTCTGAAGCATTCCGAGTTCCTTCATTATAAATGTTTCATCTGTTCACCTAAAAACGGGGTCATCTGCAGGTTTAGACGACCCCGTTCTCATGATAAAAAGGTTACTCTTTCGGCACGGCGTTTTCAGCGTTTACTGCGCCCGCTCCGTAAATGTTCGGATCTTCATTTGTCCATTGATCCGGACTTTGTTTGATCAGTGTTTTCACTTCGTCAGGCGAAAGCTGCGGGTTCTGCTGAAGGATTAAGGCGGCAATGCCCGCACAGATCGGAGTGGCCATGGACGTGCCCGACAGACTGAAATACAAGGAGCCTACACGGTTTGATTTCTGTAATTTGTCAAGGTATGAACGCGGAGAACGGAGAGATACGATATCGACCCCGGGCGCAAGAATGTCAGGCTTCTCTTTTCCGTACACCGTCGGGCCGCGGCTTGAGAAAGAAGCGACCGTATCGTCCTCATTGCCGGCCGTATCATTGTCATCATAGGCGCCTACTGTGATGACCTTCTCGCTGACACCGGGGCTTGAAATCGTTTGAGCTTCCGGACCGGAGTTGCCCGCGGCGACGCAGACGACGATTCCTTCATTCCATGCCTCTTCAACGGCCTTGACGAGCGGGTCGTCCGTTTCTTTATCATATCTGAGCGCATCTCCGCCCAGTGACATGCTGATGATTCTGATCGGATTCTTTGTGTGTTCTTTATTATATTGTATGCACCATTCCACACCTTCAATGATATCAGCCAAGGTTCCTGATCCTGATTTGTTTAATACCTTGACTCCGATCAGATCGGCTTCCGGCGCCGGCCCCTGATATTTACCGGAAGATGAAGCGCCGCTGCTTGCGATATCACCGGCGCAATGGGTGCCGTGTCCGTTGTCATCATACGGTTCTGTCTTTTGGTTGACAAAGTCCGCAAATCCGATAACTCTGCCTTCTAAATCGGGATGCTGATAGATTCCGGTATCAATAACGGCGACGGTTACGCCTTTTCCTGTTAATACGGTGCCGTTACGGGTCACTTCTTTTGCATGAGACGATTCAGCTGCCGTATCAAGGAGCGCTTTTACTTCACGGTTTAAATAGATTTTACGGATATCCCGGCATTGCGAAAGAAGCATGTGAAGGGCGGACGGAGTGACTTCGGCGCTGCAGCAATTGATTGTTTGAAACTGCTTTTTTATGGTGCAGCGTTTTTCTTTTGATAAGACCTGTCCTGTGCTGTGAAAACCGGATTCATGGCAGCCCTCTTCAAATTCAATGATGACTGACATTTTCTTTCTGTTTTTCACCTTTTTTTCGAAAAACTTGTGCAAAAAGCAAGGTGTCCATTTGAAAGGTTTATATAACTGTAATACGTTTTCTCTGAGCGGCCAGTCCAGCTTATGAGCATTTGACCGCACCATTTGTACCATTGAGTAACCAAACATATATACTTTTCCTCCCATTCTGGCGATTCTCTCTATACCATATGAACAGGCCTTATGTTCGGTCAGTTCGTTTGTCCTTCAGGAGCGCTGGTTACTTGCGGCTTTTTCAGGAGAAGAACTCGAGTTGAAACGGAACGTTTGTTCGTTTATAATGAAGCCGGCGGAAGGAGGTATATACATGAACATAATATTGAGACATTCCTTGGAAAAACAGCTTCCGATTGATATTATATATATGAAAAAAGACAGCTCCATTTCAAAACGGACCATTATGATAAAAAAAGGGGATGAGCGGGCTGTAACGGCATTTTGCTGTACAAAAAGGCAGATGAGAACTTTTTTGACGGGCTCCATTCTGTCCTGTGCATTTGCTTCGGGAGGCGGATATTCATTTTTAAAAGCGTATTCTTGATGCCGTCCGTTTCCGGCCGTGAATCTCCCGCCCCTGAAAATTCGGGCGTTCCTCCCTTTTTTTTTGCCCTCTCTCAACCTTTTTTCACTGATGCCCGGCATTTGAGCGCTTGAACCGTGACAATCCATTGATTTTTCGAAACCGGGAAGTTTTTCACTGATGATAATGTTAATAGAATGTTAAGATAAGACCTATTGACAAAAATCCATATAATGAACATGTCATTTTTCAGAAAGGAGCAAAGAAGGAGAGCTGATGAAAAGAATTTTACTTAATGTCATCATTATCGTAGCAATGGTCTTACTAATAAGATGTGCTCATTATGCGTCAGACCCTGATCCCTCGAATTCTTCTGATACATACACAGATTTTAAAGATTTGGCTGAACATGAAGACCCCGATGATTATCATATATCGTACAATAAGCGAAAGGGGAGCCCCGTATTGATCATGTCGCCGCACGGAGGGAGAATTGAGGGCGGGGTGAGCGAGATCGTCCGCTCTTTCAGAGATGATTATTCAACCTATCTGTTTGAGGGATTAAAAACGCATGATAACCAGACTCTTCATATTACGAGCACCAGGTTCGATGAGCCTTCAGCAGTCGAAAGCATTAAGCAGCACCATTATGTTATCGCAGTTCACGGTTATAAAGGCGACGAGAAAAATACTCTTGTCGGAGGAAGCGACCGGAAGCGGGCGAAAAAATTGGTGAGAGCTCTCGAACGAAACGGATTTTCTGCAGAATTGGCAACCTCAAAAACCGGTCTGGCCGGGGTTGACACCGAAAATATCAATAACCAGGCGCAAACCGGGCTGAGCATACAGCTTGAGATCAGCAGAGAACAGCGGGAAGCGTTTTTTGATAATTTTGATTACCGCGAAAGGGAATTCACAAAAACGGAGGAATTTTACCGGTTTGTCCGTACGATAAAAAGAGTGATCAATCAAGAGTATTCGTAAGCTTAAAAAAAGACAAACGAGTGAAAGATGAGTAAACTGAAAAAAAGGAGGTTTGTCCCTTGGCAAAACATCACTTTTATTTAAAAGCAAATTGGCCCGGAAATCGCAATGACGTCGGCGATATTAAAAGCGGCCGGCTGGAAACGGCTGTGTCCATTCCTAAGGAAATGGACGGACCCGGAGAAGGCACAAATCCTGATGAAATGCTGCTTGGAGCGGCCGCGACCTGTTATATTATAACGCTTGCGGCGATGATGGAAAGAAGCGGCTTGGATAAAGAAGATCTACATATGGAATCTGAAGGAATTGTAGACGTCACAAACGGTGTGTTCACGTACCAGAAAATCATTCACCGCCCGTTTATATTATTAAAGCCGGATGCAGCCGAAACGGACTTTATGCTCGCCAGGAAGTTAGCGCAAAAAGCAGAGTCCTCATGTATGATTTCACGAGCGGTCCAAGGAAACGTGGAGATGGAGCTTGAGGTTGAAGTAAAAGCTGCCCGCGCTTGACGAGTTCAAACGGTCAGCTCCGGGCCGTTTGATTTTTTTTAGCTTTTTGAGACTTGGAACGGTTCAGCAGGATGACGCCCGTGATGACCAAAACAAGCCCGATCATCATTTTGACTGTCATGGCCTCCTTAAAAACAAAAAAGCCGACAATTGCCGTTAAAGCGGTGCCGACACCTGACCATGTCGCGTATGCGGCGGATAAATCAAGGCTTTTCAAAGAGAAGCTCAAAAACATAAAAGAGGCTCCGATTCCGGCGATGACGCCGAGAGCGGGCCACAGGTGCGTAAAACCGTCCGACAGCTTCAGCATCGTGCTCCCGAACACTTCTGATACAATGGCTAATGCCAAGCAAAGTAATCCTTTCATCAGCATGCCTCTCCTTTCTACCAATTCATCAAAATGACACCGGCCAATAAGAAAAAGAGTCCGATGACGGCCTGCTTGTCCAGTTTTTCATGAAACCATTTCGCTCCGATAATGGATGCGAGCACCGTTCCGGCTCCGCTCCATGTTGCATAGGATAAGCTGAGCGGAATGAGATTCAGTGTCAGTGAAAGCATATAAAAGGCCAATGAATAGCCTGCCACTACAAGCGCGCTCGGCAAAAACCGCGTAAATCCGCGGGAGACCTTCAGCATGGCCGCGCCGATTGACTCTGATAAAATAGCAATTGTGAGGAAGATATAACCCAGAATCATATCAAATCCCCCTCTCATCATAATCCTTATGCCTTTTGTTTAAGGCAGTAAAATAATATCCGAACTTTGCCCGCCAAGTCAAGACATTAGGCCTATACAAAAAGGCCCCTGAAAGGAGCCCTTTTTGATTGTCTTAGTAGTAATACGGATAGTAAGGGTAGCCGTAACCTCCGTACAAATACGGATTGAACAAAGCGCTTCCGACAAGCCCCCCGACAAGCCCTCCGACAAACGGTCCGCCGTAAAAACCAAACGGCCGTCCGAACCCGCCAAACCAAGGGCGGCCAAACCAAGGCCGGCCAAACCAAGGCCGGCCAAAACCAAAACCCGGCCGTCCGAAGCCGAATCCGAATCCGGGACGCCCGAACCCGAATCCCGGCCGTCCGAACCCAAATCCGGGCCGTCCAAACTGTCTCATATCACTATCTGCTTCGTATGTGTATTCTTCATTCATAATTTAGGTACCTCCAAGAATAAATTTGAGATGATAACAGAGTATTCAGCCCACCAATTTTTGATTGGGCGTTTATCAAAAAAATGAAGGAGTGAGCTTTTGTGGGCCTGTATCAGTCCGATTGGTCAAAAAAACCTCCGCACACACACGCATACCGGGCGGTTACGGATGTAGTGCAGGGACATTACCATGTGATCGAAGGCTTTTCGCAACCGGAGAACGGCAGCAATACAGATGAGCATACACATTTCTATACGGGCATCACCTCGTTTGAAAACGGCCATTTTCATAGGTATTACGGCATTTCCGGCCCTGCCATCCCGAGGGTTGACGGAACACATTACCATGAGCTTTCAGAGACCACCTTTGCCGCCTACAATGAGCCGATTCAGATCCAGCACGGCGGCGTCGTTTACGATCCGCGGGAGGAAGGACGGAAAACGCACCGCCATACGCTCAAAGGAAAAACGAGAGAGGTTGTCGGAAACGAGCCGATCGGGTGGTAGCGGACGTTTAGCGCTCAGGAAAAAGGGCAAAATGGATAGGTGCCTGAAGAAATGAATGCTATAATTAGGGGGAGATTTATAAAAGAGAGTGATACATATTGAAAAATAAAAAACAGCCTGTCGTCATACTTGTCGGACCGACGGCAGTCGGAAAAACAAAACTAAGCATCGGACTCGCGAAAATGCTGAATGCGGAAATCATCAGCGGAGATTCCATGCAGGTATATAAAGGGATGGACATCGGAACGGCCAAAGTCACCGAAGAAGAGACAGAAGGCGTGCCGCATCACCTGATTGATATTTTGGAGCCGTCCGACACTTTTTCAACGGCGGATTATCAGAAAATGGTAAGGGGAAAAATCACCGAGATTGCCGATAGAGGAAAGCTGCCGATGATTGTCGGGGGAACGGGTCTGTACATTCAGTCCGTGCTGTATGACTATACGTTCACGGAAAACTCCGGCGACCCTGTATTCCGGGAGCGCATGGAGAAACTGGCGGCTGAAGAAGGGGCGGAAGCGCTTCATGCCAAGCTTGCGGCAGCCGACCCGGAAGCGGCGGCAGCCATTCATCAAAACAACACGCGAAGAGTCATCCGCGCGCTCGAAATTCTGCATGTATCGGGAAAAACAATGTCAGAGCATCTTAAAACCCAAAAACGGGAGCTGCTTTACAATGCGGTTCTTATCGGTCTTACAATGGACAGAGAAGTGCTGTACGGCCGGATTAACGAGCGCGTTGACCTGATGCTGGAAACCGGCCTTCTTGACGAAGTAAAGCGGCTGTATGATATGAATATCCGGGACAGTCAATCGATTCAGGCGATCGGCTATAAAGAGCTGTATGAATATCTTGATGGAAAAGTGCCGCTCCCTCAGGCTGTGGAGCAATTAAAACAAAATTCAAGGCGATATGCGAAACGCCAGCTGACCTGGTTTCGCAATAAAATGCCCGTTTCATGGACAGATATGACGCCGCCTGTTGATATTGAGCAGAAAAAAAAGGAAATTTTCGAGTGCATAGCAGGAAAACTGGAAATTTAATCGAAACAGTATTGTATTGAGAACCAAGGAGGACGAAACATGAAACCGATTAATATTCAAGATCAGTTTTTGAATCAAATCCGAAAAGACAATACGTTCGTCACGGTGTTTTTACTCAACGGCTTCCAGCTTCGCGGCCAGGTAAAAGGCTTTGACAACTTTACCGTTTTGCTCGAAACGGAGGGGAAGCAGCAGCTTATTTATAAACATGCCATCTCCACGTTCGCCCCGCAAAAAAACGTCCAGCTTGAGCTTGAATAGACTTTTTGAAAAAGACCATGAACAATGGTCTTTTTCTATGCGCATCTGTATATTGCAGGCTGTATATCGGAAACATAAAAGGGGGTTCGGAAAATCGTGTTCGAAAGTGAAAATGAACTGAGAAGAATCAGGATTACGCTCGTTTGGATCGCTGTTTTTTTGCTGTTTGGAGCTTGCAGCAATCATGAGACGGTGGTGACGGATGATGACGGCGGCTCATCGGATGCCGAACCGCAGACAGAAGGCATGGTGCAGCTGGAACATAATCGTTTCGGCATCGTCGAGGACGGTTACTTAAAAATATACCGCTATGATGAAAAAACGAATAAAATCGAACTGAAAAAAGAAACGGCGCTGGATGAGCTTGAATAAATTTCACAAGCGTTCGAATTTACAAAGCGGGCCGCACAAGCTACACTAGGTACTGACATTGATCATGCAGAGGGTGAGACGATTGAAACACAAGGTGATAATCAACCATTGGGAAGAAACTTGTGAAGATGATTCCTGCTATGAATATGGAACCAGCATCATCGTTGACGGCAAAGAACTGATCAGAGAGGCTTCCATCACAAGCGCTCTGAAAGCCGTACTGAAAGAAATCGGTGCTGATGTGGAGATTGAAGAAACCGTTGAAAGCGAAAAAAAATGTGATTCTTACAAAAAATAAGAATAAAAGTCTAGACTACTAAGCAGTTTTTTTTCATGTTATGATAGACATCGGCTTACACATGACACCTTGAGTAGGATGAGAGATGATTCTCGTTCTGCTCTCTTTTTTGGGCGTTAATCGGGCCAGAGCCAAAGTCCGCTCTTTCAAAAATATGAATTTTTTATAAATCGATCTCAATATGTTGTGTTTTTCTGAGAGGTTAGTATACTATATATAGTGTTAAGAGATTCATTATTTTTGATAGGTCGTGATAAGGATGGTTCAAATCATATTTGATTCAAAGACAGGGAATGTTCAGCGTTTTGTGAATAAAACAGACTTTCAGCTGATCCGCAAGGTGGACGAAACGGACCACGTGGACACTCCGTTTGTTTTGGTCACCTACACGACAAACTTCGGCCAGGTACCGGCGTCAACACAATCATTTCTCGAAAAATACGCCCATCTCTTATTAGGAGTCGCTGCGAGCGGCAACAAAGTATGGGGCGATAACTTTGCAAAAAGCGCCGATACCATTTCAAGACAATATCAGGTGCCGATCTTGCACAAATTTGAACTCAGCGGCACATCTAAAGACGTTGAATTGTTTACTCAGGAGGTAGAAAGAGTTGTCACAAAATCAAGTGCCAAAATGGATCCAGTTAAATAACGAAATCATGATCCAACAAGATGGAAAATTTCAGTTTGATAAAGATAAAGAGGCTGTACATAGCTATTTTGTTGACTATATCAATCAAAACACAGTTTACTTTCACGATTTAAAAGAGAAGCTGGATTATTTGATTGAAAACCAATACTACGAAGAGGAATTCTTAAGCCTTTACTCTTTTGAAGACATTAAAGAAGTGTTTAAGACAGCTTACGCAAAGAAGTTTCGTTTTCCTTCCTTCATGAGTGCGTTTAAATTTTATAATGACTATGCTTTGAAAACGAATGACAAGAAAAGAATCCTCGAGCGCTATGAGGACCGAATCTCAATCGTCGCGCTGTTCTTCGCAAACGGCGACACTGAGAAAGCAAAAGAATATGTAAACCTGATGATCAACCAGGAATATCAGCCGAGTACACCGACATTTTTGAATGCCGGCAGAAAACGCCGCGGAGAACTGGTGAGCTGCTTCTTGCTCGAAGTCAATGATTCCTTAAACGATATTTCACGGGCGATCGATATTTCCATGCAGCTGTCTAAATTGGGCGGCGGGGTTTCTCTTAATCTGTCCAAGCTTCGCGCGAAAGGTGAAGCGATTAAAGATGTTGAAAACGCCACAAAAGGTGTTGTAGGCGTCATGAAGCTTCTTGATAATGCGTTCCGTTACGCTGACCAAATGGGCCAAAGACAAGGCTCAGGCGCGGCGTATTTAAATATTTTCCACCGCGATATCAATGATTTTCTTGATACGAAAAAGATTTCTGCGGATGAAGATGTGCGCGTCAAAACGCTTTCTATCGGTGTCGTCATTCCGGATAAGTTCGTTGAGCTTGCGCGTGAGGATAAAGCGGCTTATGTATTCTATCCGCATACGATTTATAAAGAATACGGCCAGCATATGGACGAAATGGACATGACGGCGATGTATGAGGAGCTTGTCGACAACCCGCGTGTCAAAAAAGAAAAAGTGAATGCGCGCAAATTGCTTGAAAAGCTTGCCGTTCTCCGTTCTGAGTCAGGTTATCCGTACATTATGTTCCAGGACAACGTAAACAAAGAGCACGCGAATAACCACGTATCAAAAGTGAAATTCTCGAACCTTTGCTCTGAGGTGCTTCAAGCGTCACAAGTTTCGGCTTACACAGATTATGATGAAGAAGACGAAATCGGCTTGGACATTTCCTGCAACCTTGGTTCATTAAATATTTTGAATGTCATGAAACATAAATCGATTGAGCGCACGGTGAAACTCGCGACGGATTCCCTGACTCATGTATCTGAGACGACGGATATCCGCAACGCGCCGGCAGTCAGACGCGCGAACAAAGCGATGAAGTCGATCGGTTTAGGCGCCATGAACCTCCACGGCTACCTTGCCCAAAACGGCATCGCTTATGAAAGCCCGGAAGCAAGAGATTTCGCGAATACGTTCTTTATGATGGTGAACTTTTATTCCATCCAGCGTTCAGCTGAGCTTGCGAAAGAAAAAGGCGAAACGTTTGAGCATTATGAAGGCTCCACTTATGCAACGGGAGAATATTTCAATAAATACATCGAAAAAGAGTTCTCACCGGCATACGAAAAAATCGCTGCGCTCTTTGAAGGCATGCACATTCCGACAATCGAAGACTGGAAAGAGCTGAAGGCGTTTGTCGCTGAACACGGCATGTATCACAGCTACAGACTGTGCATCGCGCCGACAGGCTCCATTTCCTACGTCCAATCCAGCACGGCGTCCGTTATGCCGATCATGGAACGGATCGAAGAAAGAACATACGGAAATTCAAAAACGTATTACCCGATGCCGGGATTAGCGTCTAATAACTGGTTCTTCTACAAAGAAGCTTATGATATGGACATGTTCAAAGTGGTGGATATGATCGCGACAATCCAGCAGCATATCGATCAGGGAATCAGCTTTACCCTGTTTTTGAAAGATACGATGACAACTCGTGATCTGAACCGTATTGATCTGTATGCCCACCATAGAGGCATCAAAACCATTTACTATGCAAGAACGAAAGATACCGGGCAAGACAGCTGCCTTTCTTGTGTTGTTTGATTAAAGGAGAGTTTATAGTGACGAAAATTTATGACGCAGCAAACTGGTCAAAGCATGAAGACGACTTTACCCAAATGTTCTATAACCAAAATGTGAAACAGTTCTGGCTTCCGGAAGAGATTGCTTTAAACGGCGATATCCTCACATGGAAGTACCTCGGGAAAAACGAGCAAGACACGTATATGAAGGTACTGGCCGGATTGACTCTTCTTGATACAGAGCAGGGGAATACAGGAATGCCGATCGTGGCTGAACACGTAGACGGCCACCAGCGGAAAGCCGTGCTGAATTTTATGGCGATGATGGAGAACGCCGTTCACGCAAAATCGTACTCTAATATTTTCATGACACTGGCACCGACTGAAACGATTAATGAAGTATTCGAATGGGTCAAACAAAACAAATTTTTGCAGAAAAAAGCGCAAATCATCGTCGGACTCTACAAAGCGATTAAAAAAGATGACGAGATTTCACTGTTCAAAGCCATGGTTGCATCTGTGTATTTAGAAAGCTTCCTATTCTACAGCGGTTTCTATTATCCGTTATATTTCTACGGACAAGGAAAACTGATGCATAGCGGTGAAATTATCAACCTGATCCTTCGTGATGAAGCGATCCACGGTGTATATGTCGGACTGCTTGCCCAAGAAATATACAATAAACAAACAGAAGCGAAAAAAGCGGAACTTCGCGAATTTGCGGTTGAGCTTTTAGAAGAGCTTTATCACAATGAGCTTGAATATACAGAGGACTTGTACGATCAAGTCGGACTCTCACACGATGTAAAGAAATTCATCCGCTATAACGCCAATAAAGCTTTGATGAACTTAGGGTTCGATCCTTACTTTGAAGAAGAGGATATTAATCCGATCGTATTAAACGGATTAAACACCAAAACAAAATCACATGATTTCTTCTCCATGAAAGGGAACGGCTACAAAAAGGCGACGGTAGAACCGATTAAGGACGAAGATTTTTATTTTGGCCAAGATGAAGAGCAGATATAATATCTGCTCTTTTGGCTTGAATGGAGAGGTAAGACAGGAGGAACGGGCATGAATAAAATGGATGAAATCATTTTGGCTGCACCGCGGAGTGACGTTTTTCAAAACGAAATGCTGACATTTCAGGGAGTCAACAGCGAGGATGAACGTATCGTAAACATTATGGCTCAAATTGAGGCGCATTTTTTTGAAATCAGAAGAGGCGACGCGGAAGAGGATCCGCGATTTAAACAGCCGATTCCGTATGTCGTCATCCGCCGTGACGATGAGATATTTGTGTATGAACGGCTCGCCGGCGGAGGGGAATCGCGCCTCCATAATAAGCTTTCTCTCGGCTTCGGCGGACACATGAACCCTATGGAAGGGGCGGCTTCATTTTCGGAAGTGCTGAAACAGAATACCGACCGGGAGCTGGCGGAAGAACTGTACATTCGCGAGGAGGACAAACAAAACATTGTCACACTCGGCCTGATCAATGATGATGAAAACGATGTAGGGAAGGTGCATATCGGCATCCTTTCTGCGCTCCAGTTAGCGTCTGCGGCACAAGTCGAAGTGAAAGAAAAAGATCAAATCGCCGGGCGCTGGATGAAGCTGAGCGAACTGAAAGAGGAAAATGTGTATCAGCGTCTTGAAGCTTGGTCTCAGTTTGTCGCCGATATACTTCAATAACAAAAAACCCCGTTCGTCCCAAAAAAGGGAGAGCGGGGTTTTTTCATTTAGTCTTGCACAATGAAGGCATCAAATCCGGCTTTTTCGGCCCGCGCGGCCAACGCTTCAGCGTAATCTTTGGAAGAGAATGCGCCGATCTGCACTTTAAATAAGCCGCCTTTTGGAAGCACAATCGCGTCAAAACCTTTAGACACCGCATCGGCGGCAAGCGCATCAGCATTTGCTTTCACTTTGAATGCACCGATTTGCACTTTATATAAGTCAGCCTTTTTTTTTAGACCGAAAGCTTGCTCCAAGCCCTTGGCATGTCCTCTTGCAAGGCTTTCAATAAAACTGGCTGTTTTCAGTTTGTTTGCATCAGCTGACGTATCAACAAAACCATTCTCCGTCAAAATCGCCGGCATACTTGTCTCCCGCAGCACATGGAAGTTGGCTGTTTTTTTTCCTCGGTCATTAAAACCCGATGCTTGAATCACTTGCGTGTGGACGGCTGATTGGTAAGTCGAGGTCGGCGCTCCGACACCGGGGTAAATATAGCTTTCGAATCCGGTTCCGCCTCCTGAGTTAATATGAATGGATAAAAAATAATCTGCGCCCCAGCTGTTGGCGGCATCCGTTCTTTCCGTCAGGCTGACCGTCTTATCGCTTGTCCTGCTCATCGTGACAGAAACTCCTTCATACTCATTCGTCAGAATCGTGCGCAAAGCCAGCGCGATCTCCAGCGTGACCGCTTTTTCCTGAAGTCCGTTTCCGGTTGCACCTGAATCAGTTCCGCCATGACCGGGGTCTATAAAAATTTTAACCATTCTCCATCACCTCATTACAGCATATGATGATATTCAAATGGTGCTTGTACGGCTGTCATTCATGAAAAAAATGAGAAATATACCCAACATTTCCCGGAAAATAAAAATAAATGGTTTGTCCTCCCGTTTCTGCTGAATACAATAAGAAATGAAAAATATTTCTCGGGAAAGCGCAGGATTCAACATCATTCCCGAAGAGAACGGAAAAAGTGACAGATAAAGAGGAAAACGGGTCTCATGATGATAGGCGGATGTCACGGAACCGCTTCATCATGAGTAAGATAAAGAGAGAACAGAGAGGTGAGCATGTTGGAGCGCGCTGTAACCTATAAAAATAACGGACAAATTAACATCATTCTTAATGGCCAAAAGCAAGTGCTGACAAATGCGGAAGCTGAGGCGGAATATCAGGCCGCCCTGCAAAAAAATGAAGCCAAGCACAGCATTCTGAAAGAAATTGAAAAAGAAATGAACACATTAGTGGGTATGGAAGAAATGAAACGCAACATTAAAGAAATTTACGCGTGGATATTCGTCAACCAAAAACGGGCCGAACAAGGGCTTAAAGTCGGAAAACAAGCTCTTCATATGATGTTCAAAGGGAACCCCGGCACCGGGAAAACCACCGTCGCGAGACTGATCGGCAAGCTTTTCTTCGAAATGAACGTGCTTTCCAAAGGACATCTGATCGAAGCGGAACGTGCCGATCTGGTCGGTGAATACATCGGACACACGGCGCAAAAAACGAGAGATCTGATTAAAAAATCGCTCGGGGGCATTTTATTCATTGATGAAGCATACTCACTTGCAAGGGGCGGAGAAAAGGATTTCGGTAAAGAGGCGATTGACACGCTTGTCAAGCATATGGAAGACAAACAGCATGAATTTATTCTGATCCTGGCAGGGTACTCGAGAGAAATGACACATTTCCTGTCATTAAATCCCGGCCTGCAATCGCGTTTCCCTATCAGCATCGATTTTCCGGATTACTCTGTCACTCAGCTGATGGACATCGCAAAGCGCATGATAGCAGAGCGGGAGTATCAATTAAGCCAGGAAGCCGAGTGGAAGTTAAAAGATTACTTAATGACAGTGAAAAGCACGACAAGCCCCATTAAATTCAGCAACGGGCGCTTTGTCAGAAACGTGATTGAAAAATCAATCCGCGCTCAGGCCATGAGACTTTTAATGGGAGACCAATACTTAAAAAACGATTTAATGACGATCAAGAGCCAGGATTTACTTATAAAAGATGAGGCGGCAGCTCACGAATAGACCTCTCAGCCGGTCTGAGGGGTCTCTTTTTTATTTCTCTCTTTAAAACCCGCCGGATGTGTGGTATACGCCCTGCGGGTTTGGTATGATAGTACTACTGCCCAATACGACACAGAAAGGAACATCCATTTGAACGAACAGGAAGGAAAAAAAGAAACGGTCATTTTGGTCGGCTGCCAGCTTCCGCATATGACAGATGAGCACTTTGAACATTCCATGGAAGAGCTTGCTTCATTGACAAAAACGGCTGACGGAACGGTGCTGACCCGGATTACGCAAAAACGGAACAGAGCGGATGCCGCTACATATATAGGCAAGGGGAAAGTAGACGAGCTGAAGGCGCTGTGTGAAGAGCTTGAAGCGGATCTGGTCATTTTTAATGATGAACTGTCACCGAGCCAGCTTAAATCACTCGCCACTGCAATTGAAGCGAAGATCATCGACCGCACGCAGCTTATTTTGGATATTTTCGCAAAAAGGGCGAAGACGAGAGAAGGAAAGCTTCAGATCGAATTGGCCCAGCTTCAATACGCGCTGCCCCGTCTGAGCGGACAAGGAATCAATCTCTCAAGACAAGGCGGCGGAATCGGGACGAGAGGGCCCGGTGAGACAAAGCTTGAAACAGACCGGCGCCACATTAGAAACCGCATACACGAAATTAACGTGCAGCTTTCAACGGTTATCCGCCACAGAAGCCGTTATCGGGAGCGGCGCAAAAAGAACGGCGTGCTTCAGGCTGCACTAGTCGGTTATACCAATGCCGGAAAATCAACGTGGTTCAATCAATTAACGAGCTCAGACAGCTATGAAGAAGATCTGCTGTTTGCAACACTTGATCCGATGACGAGAAAGATGGCGCTCCCAAGCGGCTACAGCGTCCTTTTGTCTGATACGGTCGGCTTCATTCAGGACCTGCCGACGACGCTGATTGCGGCTTTCCGCTCAACGCTTGAGGAAGTGAAGGAAGCAGACTTGATCATTCATGTCATTGATTCATCCAATGAAGATTATGCCGGACATGAACAGACTGTCCTCGGTCTGTTAAAAGAGCTTGAGGCAGATGATATTCCGGTGCTGACCGCTTATAACAAACGTGATGATACACTTCCTGACTTCATCCCGACAGCGGGAGAAGGCCACATCATGATCAGCGCCAGAATCGCCGGGGATGAAGCAAAACTAAAAGCGGAAATCGAAGCTTATTTGCGCCGGGAGCTGATGACGCCGTATGAAGTTCATGTGCCTGCCGCCGAAGGCAAATTGATGTCACGCATCAAATCAGAGACCATGATCGACAGCCTTTATTTTAATGAAGAAAATGAACGCTACGAAGTCTCAGGTTATGTACAGGAAGAACAAAGCATACTCGGAGAACTGAAGAAATTCATGTAAGGAAGGTATACACAACATGTTTGATACACTGACCCACGGCGCTCTTTTACAAAAAACCGCCGAAGAAACAGAAGCGGAAATCTCCGCCGTTCATAAAAGAATAGAAGAAATCAGTGAACGGAATGAATGGAGAGTCCTGCAAAGCTACAGAAAACATAAAGTAAGCGATACGCATTTTACGCCTTCAACCGGATACGGTTATGATGATATCGGACGAGATACACTGGAGAAGATCTATGCTGATGTGTTCGGAGGAGAGGCGGGACTCGTGCGGCCGCAAATCATTTCCGGAACGCATGCGATTTCAATCGCGCTCTTTGGTGTGCTGAGACCCGGGGACGAATTGCTTTATATAACAGGCAAGCCTTACGATACACTCGAGGAAATCGTCGGAGTAAGAGGCGGGGAGTATTCAGGCTCGCTTAAGGAATTTCAAATCGGTTACAATGCAGTCGATTTAACATCAGAAGGCAGAGTGGACTTTGAAGCGGTCCGGGCTGCAATCCGGCCGAATACAAAAGTGATCGGCATCCAGCGTTCAAAAGGATATGCGAATCGTCCGTCTTTCAGAATAAATGAAATTGAAGAGATGATTCGTTTCGTAAAGGAAATCAAAGAAGATGTCATTGTTTTTGTGGACAATTGCTACGGAGAATTTGCAGAAGAGCGGGAACCCTGCCATGTCGGAGCGGATCTTATGGCCGGTTCCCTGATTAAAAACCCGGGCGGCGGCCTTGCTAAAACGGGCGGCTATCTTGTAGGGAAAGCCAAGTGGATTGAGGCCTGCTCTTACCGGATGACCTCCCCGGGAATCGGAAGTGAAGCCGGCGCTTCGCTTTATTCACTGCAGGAAATGTATCAAGGTTTCTTTCTCGCTCCCCATGTAGTGGCGCAAAGCTTGAAGGGAGCGGTATTTACCGCCCGTTTTCTTGAAAAGCTCGGCTTTACGTCAAACCCTGCATGGAATGCGCCGAGAACGGATCTGATTCAATCAGTTGAGTTTCAGGACCCTGATAAGATGATCGCTTTTTGCCAGGCGATACAATATGCTTCACCGATTAATGCGCATGTGACGCCTTATCCGAGCTATATGCCGGGATATGAAGACGATGTCATTATGGCAGCGGGCACATTCGTACAGGGAGCAAGCATTGAATTATCAGCAGATGGACCCATCAGACCGCCTTATGTCGCGTATGTCCAAGGAGGATTAACCTACGCGCACGTGAAAAATGCGATTTGCAGCGCCGTAAATGCTTTAATGGAAAAAGAGCTGATTTAGGCCGTTTGCAATTTTCAAAGAATTTGATGTTAAGATTCCTTACATTGTGTTGACACAAAATATAACATCACCTATAATGAGACTAAGATAAGAAAAGGAGGAAATTGAGATGAGTGATAACATTCGCCGCTCAATGCCTTTATTTCCAATTGGGATTGTCATGCAGTTAACAGAACTTTCTGCCCGGCAAATTCGATATTATGAGGAAAATGGATTGATATTTCCAGCGAGAAGCGAAGGAAATAGACGATTATTTTCATTCCATGATGTAGATAAACTGTTAGAAATCAAAAATCTGATTGAACAAGGCGTCAATATGGCGGGAATCAAACAAATTCTGGATAAGGCATCTGCCGAACCGGAAGAAAAATCCGAAAAAACCGCCAAACCGATGAAGCACAATCTGTCTGATGACGAACTCAGAAAGCTTCTGAAAAACGAACTGATGCAGGCAGGCCGTTTCCAGCGGGGAAATACTTTCCGCCAAGGTGACATGTCCCGATTCTTTCATTAATCCGTTAGCAACTGTTTTGCTATATACATTTACCTTTTAGAGGAGGAGTTTTACGAAATGGCAAAGTACACAAGAGAAGACATCGTAAAATTAGTAAATGAGGAAAACGTAAAGTATATCCGCCTTCAATTCACAGACATTCTCGGAACGATTAAAAACGTGGAAATTCCTGTGAGCCAGCTTGAAAAAGCACTTGATAATAAATGCATGTTCGACGGTTCTTCCATCGAAGGTTTCGTCCGTATCGAAGAGTCTGATATGTACTTATATCCTGATCTGAACACATTTGTAATCTTCCCATGGACGGCTGAAAAAGGTAAAGTAGCACGCTTCATCTGTGACATTTACAATCCGGACGGCACGCCGTTCGAAGGTGACCCGCGTAACAACCTCAAACGGATTCTGAAAGAAATGAAAGAACTCGGTTTCAGCGATTTCAATCTTGGACCTGAGCCTGAATTCTTCCTGTTTAAATTAGATGAAAAAGGCGAACCGACGCTTGAATTGAACGATAAAGGCGGATACTTCGACCTGGCTCCGACTGACTTGGGAGAAAACTGCCGCCGCGATATCGTGCTTGAGCTTGAAGAAATGGGCTTTGAAATCGAAGCATCTCACCATGAAGTTGCTCCGGGTCAGCACGAAATCGATTTTAAATATGCCGGTGCCATCCGTTCTTGTGACGACATCCAAACTTTCAAACTGGTTGTCAAAACGATCGCCCGCAAACACGGTCTGCATGCGACATTCATGCCAAAACCGCTGTTCGGCGTAAACGGTTCCGGTATGCACTGCAACCTATCACTCTTTAAAGATAGCGTTAACGCGTTCTTTGATAAAGACGCTGATCTTCAGCTGAGTGAAACAGCAAAACATTTCATTGCCGGTATCGTAAAACACGCGACAAGCTTTACGGCTGTCACAAACCCGACAGTGAACTCTTACAAACGCCTTGTTCCGGGCTATGAAGCACCTTGCTACGTGGCATGGAGCGCGCAAAACAGAAGCCCGCTGATCCGTATCCCGGCTTCCCGCGGCATCAGCACGCGTGTTGAAGTCCGCAGCGTAGACCCGGCGGCAAACCCGTACCTGGCGTTAAGCGTATTGCTTGCAGCAGGCCTTGACGGAATCAAAAACAAACTTGAAGCACCGGCTCCGATTGACCGCAACATCTACGTCATGAGCAAAGAAGAGCGCATGGAAAACGGCATCGTAGATCTTCCGGCGACACTGGCGGAAGCTCTCGACGAATTCAAATCAAACGAAGTCATGGTTGCGGCACTCGGTGAGCACCTGTTCGAACACTTCATCGAAGCAAAAGAAATCGAATGGGATATGTTCCGCACACAGGTTCATCCGTGGGAGCGCGAACAATACATGTCTCAGTATTAATCTCTCAATCCCTTGGCACTATTGGTGCCAGGGGATTTTTTGGTTTTGGTCATAAGATTAAAAGAACAACATTTTTGGTCCTTGACCAGAATATGACCAAAAAAAATTGAAGTTATAATTGAGGACACGTATTTATTGTAATCCCTTATTCGGTTTAGGATGAAGGCTAAATGAAGCTAATTATGTTCTAAAATTGAACCGGCCATTTTTATTTTCAAAAAGCAGGAGCAGGAAATTCATCAATTTTTATACGAAGTAAACTATAAGGTTTCTGTCGTAAGTCTTTTCCATAATGAAATCTAGCCTGCCGATGTAATTGGTTCACGATGACATATAAGTATTCATCCGGACCAATCGAAAAAGTATCCGGCCATAAAATTCTCGGATCATGTGCGATGGTTTCCATTGTGCCATTCGGCAGCATCTTTCGAATACTATTGTTCTCATAATCTCCGGCATAAATGGCTCCTTTTGCATCTGTAATCATTCCATCAGACGCGCCTTTTTCTCCCCAATACGCCACATGATAAAGTAAATCCATGTCCGGTATATTTCTATCTCTCAGGGCTTCTGTTGAGATCGAGAACAGATGACGGCTGGTCAGTGGACAAAAAAATAATACCTTTCCGTCAGGAGAAATCGCAATACCGTCGGATGCCAGCCTAAATGGGGAAGTTGAACCATCCCTGTTACGATTCATCAAAATTTTGCCTTCTACTTTCGGTATAAAATAGGAATCCGGTGAAGTTGGATTTGCTCCATTTAACCGTCTAAATGCGTTTCCGGTTTCTAAATCCACGACGATAATAGCTCCTGGTCCTTTGGAAGAAGAATCCGTTATATAGGCATAACCTGCAGTTCCAACACGAAAATCAAATCGGACATCATTCAGGTAAGTTGTTGGAAGGACAACATCTTCTGTAAAGGTATAAACTCTGCTGATTGTATTGGTTTTTAAATCAACAGCGACTAATTTTGCCCCGCCTTTAATTGGTTCAGAAAAATTGGGTGCCGCCGTATCTAGTACCCAAAGGGTTCCTCTTCCATCAGTAACTACACTTTGGACACTGATGAAAGTCATTTTGATATTCTCAGGGTTAACCAAATTGGTTTGTAAATCAGGATAAGGCTGCAATTTATCCCCAATTATTTCCGCCACCGTAAATTTAACATCGTCTCCCCATTTCGGAAAACAAATGAAAATACGACCAGTTTCTGAAACAGTAACACCAGTAGGCATAGCTCCATAAAATGCATAAACCAGTTCTAAATCCCCAAAATATTTTTCAAAAGGCAGCATAGGTTTCATAATATCCTCCTCAACCAATTAAACGGGATATCACTTATATATGATTCGCATTTTTTCTAGTGCATGTTTCTTAATAAGTTTTTCTAAACACAAGATGATGGAAGTGCTTATCATTTAATAAGTCAGTCAGGTGACACAGGGGGTTTTTACTTAACGTCTGTCGAAGCAGTCGGCAATTACAACATGGTATGTTCTTTGGTCGGTTTTAAATTCTCTGAAAAAAGAGTTGAAAAAGCAGAAAAGATTTTATAATATGAAATCAAGTTAGTTTGTTCGATCAACAAACTAATAAAACCACTTTAATTGTCCATCATGTAAAGGTCTTAAATGGGAGGGGGATAAGAGGATCGATTTAATTGGAGGTATATAAAAAGCGAAAGCCAAGCTTTTATCCTGTTCACTGCTATCTGATCACCATTTGGATGTTGAAAATGCTCTGTGAAAGTAAACCGTTGTCATTTTTGAAAGCGCTTTTATACGCCGCTCACTGGCTGATAATTTTAAAGAAATGTTATACCATTCATCATGTTCCTTATGTAAAGGATCGAAAAGGGGAGAAATCATGCTCAGTGAAAATGTAAAGAAGATCAGCATGGTTGAAAAAGTTGGATATGCGTCTGGAGATTTTGCATGTAATTTAATTTATGCAACAGTGTCTACGTATCTTTTGTTCTTCTATACAGATGTTTTTGGTTTATCGGCAGCAACAGCCGGTACGATGTTTTTAGTGGTTAGAATCATCGACGCTCTCGCTGATCCTTTTATTGGAACAATAGTTGACAGAACAAATAGCAGGTTTGGCCGCTTCAGACCGTATCTTTTATTCGGAGCTTTTCCCTTTGTCATATTGGCAATACTCTGTTTTACAACCCCGGATTTTTCGGATATGGGGAAATTAATATATGCCTATATCACCTATGTCGGCTTATCGCTTACATACACCATGATAAACGTGCCATATGGCGCGTTAACATCTGCAATGACCAGAAATAATCAAGAAGTTGTTAGTATAACGTCTGTCCGTATGTTATTTGCAAATCTTGGAGGACTTGTCGTTGCATTTTTTGTTCCCTTACTGGCTGCTTATTTAAGCGATAATTCCGGCAGCGAATCTCTTGGCTGGCAGCTAACCATGGGTATTATGGGAGTTATAGGCGGGTGCCTTTTAATCTTTTGTTTTAAAAGCACAAAAGAGCGTGTCACGCTTCAAAAATCCGAAGAAAAAATTAAATTTTCGGATATATTTGAGCAATTTCGTGTTAATCGGCCTCTAGTTGTATTAAGTATTTTCTTTATTATTATTTTTGGAGTGAATTCAATCAGTAATTCGGTTGGCATCTATTACGTAACGTATAATTTAGAAAGAGCGGATTTAGTGAAGTGGTACGGTTTGTTGGGAAGTTTGCCTGCTTTGGTCATTTTACCGTTTATTCCAAAGCTTCATCAATTATTAGGGAAGAAGAAATTACTAAACTATGCATTATTACTGAATATGATCGGCCTCTTAGCTTTACTTTTCGTTCCGTCAAGTAATGTATTCCTGATACTTTCCTTTCGATTGCTGGCTGCTGCAGGAAGTCTCACTGCCGGGGGATATATGTGGGCGCTTATTCCTGAAACAATAGAATATGGAGAGTATAAGACCGGGAAAAGAATGGGCGGTCTTATATACGCTATTATCGGATTTTTCTTTAAATTTGGCATGGCCTTGGGAGGGGTTGTACCGGGTTTGGTTCTAGATCAGTTTGGATATGTGGCAAATCAGGTGCAAACGCCGGAGGCATTGACGGGAATTTTAATTACAACAACCATTATTCCCGTGTTCTTACTGGTTCTGGCCATGATTGATATTAATTTCTATAACTTAGATGAGAAAAAATATAAAAGCATGGTTCGAGAATTAGAGAATAGAGACAAAGTTTATTTGGATCATATTGACGATTTCAAAGCTTAAAACATGATGAGTCAACAGAAAATAGCTGAGGAGGAGTTCAAAATGAAGATTACCAATCCAGTACTTAAAGGATTCAACCCCGATCCGAGTATTTGCAGGGTTGGAGAGGATTATTATATCGCTGTATCTACATTTGAGTGGTTTCCGGGAGTCCAGATACACCACTCAAAAGATTTAGTCAATTGGCGCTTAGTTGCACATCCATTAAAGAGAGTTTCGCAATTAGACATGAAAGGAAATCCTAATTCAGGCGGGGTCTGGGCGCCATGTTTAAGTTACAGCGACGGAAAGTTTTGGCTGATCTATACGGATGTTAAGGTAGTAGATGGCGCCTGGAAAGATTGCCACAATTATTTAGTGACTTGTGACACGATTGATGGTGATTGGGGGGAGCCGATCACATTAAACAGCTCGGGTTTTGATGCTTCTTTGTTCCATGATACGGATGGGAAAAAATATTTATTAAATATGTTATGGGATCAGCGTATTGATCGGCACTCCTTTGGAGGCATTGTCATGCAGGAATATTCTGATAAGGAGCAAAAACTAATCGGTAAACCGAAAGTGATTTTTAAAGGAACTGAAAGAAAGCTGACAGAAGCGCCGCACCTTTACCGTATCGGGAACTATTATTATTTATTAACCGCAGAAGGAGGAACACGGTTCGAACATGCTGCTACAATTGCCCGTTCTGCAAATATTGAGGGTCCATATGAAGTACATCCTGATAATCCTATCTTAACGTCATGGCATGCGCCGGAAAATCCGCTGCAAAAATGCGGACATGCATCCATTGTACAAACACATACAGGTGAGTGGTATTTAGCTCATTTAACGGGACGTCCCATTCATCCGGACGATGATTCAATTTTTCAGCAGAGGGGATATTGTCCTTTGGGCAGAGAAACTGCTATTCAAAAACTCTATTGGAAAGATGGCTGGCCTTATGTAGAAGGTGGAAAAGAAGGGAGCTTGGAGGTGGATGCGCCTTCTATACCTGAAACAATGTTTGAAGAAACCTATCCGGAAGTTGATGAATTTGAGGATGCAACATTAAATATTAATTTTCAAACGTTAAGAATTCCGTTTACGGAGAAATTAGGATCATTAACTCAAGCGCCAAATCATTTACGATTATATGGCCATGAATCCTTAACTTCGACATTTACTCAGGCATTTGTAGCCAGACGCTGGCAAAGCCTCCATTTTGAAGCGGAAACGGCTGTTGCGTTTTATCCGGAAAATTTTCAGCAAGCTGCTGGTTTGGTGAACTATTACAATACAGAGAACTGGACGGCTCTTCAAGTCACGTATGATGAAGAACTTGGCCGTATTCTTGAATTAACGATATGTGATAACTTTTCTTTTTCACAACCGTTAAAAAATAAAATTGTGATTCCTTGTGAAGTCAAGTATGTCTATTTAAAAGTGAATATTGAAAACGAAAAATATTATTATTTGTATTCATTTAACAAAGAAGATTGGCACAAAATCGACATTGCATTAGAATCGAAAAAATTATCAGATGATTACATCCGCGGCGGGGGATTCTTTACAGGAGCTTTTGTAGGGATGCAATGCCAAGATACGAGCGGTCATCATATTCCGGCCGACTTCAGATATTTTCGTTATAAAGAAAAATAATTAGCACATGAAAAAGGAGATTTCTATTTTAGAACTCCTTTTTCATATTAGAAGGTGCCTATGTCAGTATTGATTCAGAAATACTCCTAGAATAAAAAAACCCATCTTTAAAGATGAGCGTAAAACATAGAAGTATGTACATTTCAGTTATGAACCATGTCGAGAAAATGATCAATAACAATAGAGGACATTCCTAGAGCAGGGGCATTTTTTCCTAAGATAGATGGTAATAATTCATAGCTATTGTCTAGTTGGGAATAAACCCTGGATGACACTTCGCTTTTAATTGAATGTAAAACCATAGGATGCGATTCAATGATGCTGTTTCTTAAAATGATGGCTTGCGGATTAAATGTATTTAAAATATTGGTCAGGCCTATTCCTAAATAGAAACCAAAATTCTGTAATGCCTGTAAAGTTCCAACATCATTCAGATGGGCAAGGTCTATGATATCTTGGCTGGACACTTTTTTCTCTTTCGTCTGAAGAGATGTTAATAAAGCCTTCTCTGAAGCATACAATTCCCAGCAGCCTCGGTTTCCGCAGCTGCATTTAGGACCCTTAAAGTCTATTGTCATATGTCCCATTTCTCCAGAGAATCCGCCAACCCCTCTATATAAATGATTGTTGATCATAACGCCGATCCCTATTCCTGTACCGATACTTGCATAAATAATGTTATCGTGATTTTTTGCAGCACCAAATACTTTTTCTCCATATGCACCGGCATTTGCCTCATTTTCAATAAAAACGGGCACATTGAACTTCTTTTGGATGAAAGATTTTAAGTCAATATCTCTCCAGTTGGCGTTCGGAGCGAAAACAATTTTTTGATTTTTGTCAATCAGCCCGGGCGCGCATATCCCTATACCAATAAGACCGTATGGAGATTGCGGCATTTTTGCAATAAAGTGATGAATCATCTCAATTAAAATATCTTTAGTGATTTCTGGAGAATTGCATTCCAAATGATGGTGTTGATCAAGGACGATCGTCCCTTCAAGATCTGTTAAAATGCCATTAACATAATCCACGCCAACATCTATTCCTACGGAGTATCCTGCTTTTTTATTAAAAACAAGCATAACGGGTCTTCTGCCTCCGCTTGATTGTCCCTGACCGATTTCAAATACGAGGTTTTCTTTCATTAATGTGTTTACCTGTGACGAAACAGTTGATTTATTTAATCCGGTCATTTCAGATAATTTTGCTCTTGAAATAGGTGAATTTTTAAGTATTTCGTTTAGTAATAACTTTTGGTTAACTTTTTTGACAAAGGCTTGATCAGCGATATCCACTTCATCCACTCCATTTGTATAATCTTTAAATTAAGTTGAACGTTCTGTGTTATCGTGCGAAACGCAGTACATAGCGAATCCAACCTTTATTATATCTAATGTGTTCGTAAAAAACTAAAAAAAATATTGAAAATACTGATGAGGTTATATAAGATGAAAATAAGTTAGTTTGTTTGGGCAACAAACTAATGTGTAACATGACATAAAAGCATCTGTATTTGAATGATCATGTTTAGAATTTATTTTTAAGGGGGAAATCACACATGGCTCACTCTCATTCCGGTTCAGTCAACTATTTTGAAAGCGCAAACAAAGTGATTTACGAAGGGAAAGAATCCACGAATCCTTTAGCATTTAAATACTATAATTCTCAAGAAGTAATTGGCGGAAAAACGATGAAAGAGCATTTGCGATTTTCTATTGCCTATTGGCATACATTTACCGCTGACGGCACAGACATTTTTGGCGCAGCTACGATGCAGAGACCGTGGGATCACTATAAAGGCATGGATCTGGCGAGAGCGAGGGTAGATGCAGCGTTTGAGCTGTTTGAAAAACTGGATGCGCCATTTTTTGCTTTTCATGACCGGGATATCGCACCGGAAGGAAGTACGTTAAAAGAGACAAATCAAAATCTGGATATAATCGTGGACATGATAAAAGACTACATGAGAACCAGCGGCGTTAAGCTATTATGGAATACTGCAAATATGTTTACGAATCCCCGTTTCGTCCATGGTGCGGCGACTTCTTGTAATGCAGATGTATTTGCGTATGCCGCAGCCCAAGTAAAAAAAGGATTAGAAACAGCAAAAGAGCTTGGCGCCGAGAACTATGTATTTTGGGGCGGACGTGAAGGGTACGAAACTTTGTTAAATACCGATTTAAAATTTGAGCTTGATAATATGGCCAGATTTATGCATATGGCAGTGGATTATGCGAAGGAAATCGGGTATACAGGGCAGTTTTTGATTGAACCAAAACCAAAAGAGCCGACCACCCATCAATATGATACGGACGCAGCAACAACCATTGCCTTTTTAAAGCAATATGGGTTAGACAATCATTTTAAATTAAATCTCGAAGCCAATCATGCCACATTAGCCGGGCATACATTCGAACATGAATTACGCATGGCGAGAGTGCATGGCTTGCTTGGCTCTGTTGACGCGAATCAGGGTGATCCGCTTTTAGGCTGGGACACAGATGAATTTCCGACAGATTTATATTCTGCGACATTAGCAATGTACGAAATCCTGCAAAATGGCGGTCTTGGAAGCGGAGGATTAAACTTTGACGCAAAGGTCAGGAGATCTTCTTTTGAGCCTGATGATTTACTATATGCCCATGTTGCAGGGATGGATACATTTGCAAGAGGGTTGAAAGCCGCCCACAAATTAATCGAAGATCGTGTGTTTGAAGATGTGATTCAACACCGTTACCGCAGCTTTACTGAAGGGATTGGTCTTGAAATTGCAGAAGGAAGAGCTAATTTTAAGACACTTGAGCAATATGCGCTGAACAATCAGCCAATTAAAAATGAATCAGGGAGACAGGAGCGGTTAAAAGCGATATTAAACCAATACATTTTAGAGGTATAACAAATGAAAAAAGAAGCTCCAGATCCCGCTATAAAAAGATGCAGGCAGCCGAGTTCCCGGAATTGCCCGTCATGAAGTTACTGTTATGGCGGGTCAATTCAATGGGGATCTATTTAGAGAGGAAGGAGTGAAAAAATGAAGTATGTCATTGGAATAGATCTTGGTACGAGTGCCGTTAAAACCATTTTAGTCAATCAAAACGGCAAGGTTTGTGCAGAAACGTCCAAAAGTTACCCGCTCATCCAAGAGAAGGCGGGATATAGTGAGCAAAATCCTGAAGACTGGGTGCAGCAAACAATTGAAGCATTGGCTGAATTGATTTCGATATCCAACGTTCAACCCGGGGATATTGACGGGATTAGCTATTCAGGACAAATGCATGGGTTAGTACTGCTTGATCAAGATCAGCAGGTGCTGCGTCATGCGATTCTTTGGAATGATACCAGAACGACGCCTCAATGTAGCAGGATGACCGAGACATTTGGCGATCATCTGCTTGATATCACAAAAAACCGTGTCCTTGAAGGGTTTACATTACCTAAAATGTTATGGGTGAAGGAACATGAGCCTGAACTTTTTAACAAAACCGCTGTTTTTTTGCTTCCGAAAGACTATGTGAGATTCCGCATGACTGGCGCCATTCACACTGAATACTCCGATGCGGCGGGAACGTTACTTTTACATATGACCCGCAAAGAGTGGAGCGATGAGATTTGCAATCAATATGGTATTTCAGCGGAAATTTGTCCTCCGCTTGTTGAATCCCATGACTGTGTAGGATCGCTGCTTCCGAGCGTTGCGGCGGAGACTGGGCTGTTGGAAAAAACAAAAGTGTACGCCGGGGGAGCAGACAATGCTTGCGGTGCTGTCGGAGCCGGTATTCTTTCTTCCGGAAAAACATTATGCAGTATCGGGACGTCAGGAGTCATACTTTCCTGTGAAGAAGACAAAGAAAGGGACTTTAAAGGGAAAGTGCACTTTTTTAATCATGGAAAGAAGGATTCTTTTTATACGATGGGAGTCACGCTCGCTGCTGGATACAGCTTAGACTGGTTCAAAAGAACGTTTGCGCCGAACGAATCGTTTGAACAATTATTGGATGGGGTGGAAGCTATTCCGATAGGAGCAAATGGACTGCTGTACACTCCTTACTTAGTCGGTGAAAGAACGCCGCATGCTGATTCATCTATTCGGGGAAGCTTGATCGGAATGGACGGAGCCCATAAAAGAGAGCACTTTTTGAGGGCGATAATGGAAGGCATCACATTCTCTTTATATGAATCAATTGAGCTATTCCGCGAAGCGGGAAAATCAGTTGATACGGTTGTCTCTATTGGCGGGGGAGCTAAAAATGAAACGTGGCTTCAAATGCAGGCTGATATTTTCAATACGAGGGTTGTTAAGTTAGAGAATGAACAAGGTCCCGCCATGGGGGCTGCGATGTTAGCTGCCTTCGGAAGCGGGTGGTTTGACTCTCTTGAAGAATGTGCAGAGCAGTTCATTCATGAAGCAGCTGCATTTTATCCAAAAGAACAAAATGTTCAAAAATATAAAAAACTATTCGAGTTGTATAAGAACATTTACGTTCACACAAAAGATCTCAATACAGCTTTAAAGAGCTTTCGACAAAAATGAAGAAAGAACCTCGCCAAATTGGCCAGGTTCTTTTTATATTGCACAAAAACAGACACGGTGATATAATCAGAACACGCGCGCTTTTTGTGTGAAAGTCATAGTTATCCATCTTATATTATGATTATATCATGCTGAAAAGCTCTTGTCAAATTTTTTTGAAGGGGAGATATAGAATGAGTTCTTTGGTTCTCGGCATTCACGAAATTGAAAAAACACAGCCTTTGCTCGTTGGAGGAAAAGGGTTACATTTAGGGGAATTATCAAAAATTCAAGGAATACAAGTACCGGAAGGATTTTGTGTCACAACCGCAGGATATCAAAAAGCCATTGAACAAAACGAAACGTTACAAGCGCTGTTGGATCAACTGACCATGCTGAAAGTGGAGAATCGGGATCAAATTGGTGAAGTCAGCAAAAAAATCCGGCAAACCATTATGGAAGCAGAAATTCCTTCAGATGTAGTCAAAGCAGTTGCTTATCATCTCTCCCGGTTCGGCGAAGAACATGCCTATGCCGTACGTTCCAGTGCGACAGCTGAGGATTTGCCGCATGCCTCTTTTGCCGGTCAACAAGACACCTATTTAAATATTACCGGCGTCGATGCGATCTTGCAGCATATCAGTAAATGTTGGGCGTCCCTATTTACGGATCGCGCTGTCATTTACCGTATGAAAAATGGGTTTGATCACAGCCAAGTTTATTTATCCGTTATCACCCAAAGGATGGTGTTCCCTCAGGCTTCGGGAATTTTATTTACCGCTGATCCGATGACCGGAAACCGAAAGCTGCTATCCATCGATGCCGGTTTTGGACTTGGTGAAGCACTGGTCTCCGGATTAGTCTCTGCCGATTGTTATAAAGTACAGGACGGGCAAATCGTCGATAAGAGAATAGAAACTAAAAAATTGGCTATCTATGGACGAAAAGAAGGCGGAACAGAAACACAGGAGATCGCTCTTGATCAGCAAAAGATTCAAACACTGACTGATGAACAAATTTTACAGCTGGCACGTATCGGGAGACAGATCGAAGCTCATTTCGGCCAGCCGCAAGATATCGAATGGTGTTTGGACCGCGATACTTTTTATATTGTTCAAAGTCGTCCGATCACAACGTTATACCCCGTTCCTGAAGCGAACGATCAAGAAAATCACGTCTATATCTCTGTTGGTCATCAGCAAATGATGACGGATCCCATAAAACCCCTTGGATTGTCTTTTTTTCTGTTGACGACTGCTGCACCCATGCGTAAAGCCGGCGGAAGGCTATTCGTTGATGTCACACATCAACTGGCATCCCCTAATGTCAGAGAAGTTTTCTTAAAAGGCATGGGGCAGCACGATCCGCTCTTAAAAGACGCACTTATGACCATAATAGAGCGAGATGATTTCATTAAGCCGATACCTGATAAAACGGCACCGATTCCCGGCAAAGGCGATGCAGATATGCCGGAACAAGCTGAAAACGATCCGGCAATTGTTTCTGATTTGATTAAGAGCAGTCAAGCATCGATAGAAGAGTTAAAACAAAACATCCAGACGAAATCAGGATCTGATTTATTTCGTTTTATTTTGGAAGATATCAAGGAATTAAAGAAGATTCTATTTAACCCAAAAAGTTCGGTGTTGATTCGAACTGCAATGGATGCTTCATCATGGATTAACGAAAAAATGAACGAGTGGTTAGGTGAAAAAAACGCAGCAGATACGCTTTCTCAATCTGTACCCCATAATATTACTTCAGAAATGGGGCTTGCGCTATTGGACGTCGCCGATGTGATCCGCCCTTATCCAGAAGTAATTGCCTATTTAGAGAATGTAAAAGATGATCACTTTTTGGATGGGCTGGTGACGTTTGAAGGCGGGCGGGAAACCCGTGACGCTATCTATGCTTATCTCAACAAGTACGGAATGCGATGTGCCGGAGAAATTGATATGACAAGAACTCGATGGAGCGAAAAACCAACTGCACTTGTCCCTATGATTCTTAATAATCTCAAAAACTTTGAGCCAAATGCCAGCCAGCGGAAATTTGAGCAAGGGCGGCGGGAGGCGTTGAAGAAAGAACAAGAGTTATTAGACCGATTGAAGCAATTACCGGATGGTGAACAAAAAGCCAAAGAAACTAAACGAATGATCCGCATCATCCGGAACTTCAGCGGGTTCAGAGAATATCCAAAATACGGCATGATCAGCCGCTACTTCGTTTATAAGCAGGCTTTACTGAAAGAAGCCGAACAACTCGCAAAAGCGGGCGTTATTCATGAAAAAGAGGACATATACTATCTCACTTTTGAAGAACTTCAGGAAGTCGTACGCACACATAAATTGGATTACCAAATCATCAGCACACGAAAAGGCGAGTACCAAGTATATGAAAAACTATCTCCGCCGCGTGTTATCACATCTGACGGTGAAATCGTTACAGGCGAGTACAAACGAGAAAATCTCCCGGCCGGAGCGATTGCAGGGCTGCCCGTTTCCTCGGGAGTCATAGAGGGGCGGGCACGGGTTATTTTAAACATGGAAGATGCCGATTTGGAAGATGGGGATATATTAGTTACCTCCTATACTGATCCCAGCTGGACACCATTGTTTGTATCCATAAAAGGCCTGGTCACTGAAGTTGGCGGACTGATGACCCACGGAGCGGTTATCGCGCGTGAATACGGCTTACCTGCAGTTGTCGGAGTTGAAAATGCAACCCAATTGATAAAAGATGGGCAGCGAATACGCGTTCATGGAACAGAAGGCTCTATTGAAATATTATAATAGCGGGGTGTGCAGCACGTCACCAGATATTTCCCGCATTTTACTAAGAAAAGCCGGAACCTCTTAGAGGAGGAATCCGGTTTTTTTTATGTGAAAATGACTTAATGTGTGAACACCGTATTTTGTGGGCGGACCCTTTTTAAATGAGTGTGGAAGGCCGCTAAGATACCAAACAACAAAAAAGATTCAGTGACTAAATCTAACGAATGACAATTTTATAAAGGAGGTGAGTAATATCCTTTTTAAGTTCACAACATTTGTAATCCTGATGAATTAATAACAACTATTTAGGGGCTATGTTCATGAACAAGTCTTTATTCAAAACAAAATGACATTTTGGGTTAATGGCGTTAAAGATGAAGATAAGTCTAGTGTCTTTGAAAGAGAAAAGTCTGCAGAAGATACAACGGGCCCATCATCAAACATGATGAGCGGTTGGACTGGATATGTATCAGATTGTTTAGGCGATAAGAATATTAGCCAATGGGCAATCACTGGTTTAGCTATTTTATATGGAACTGCTTGCGAATTGTTGATTTTCGGAATCGTTTTTAAAGAATGGATCACAACGCCTTTTGGATTGTTCGCCTCATTCTTCATAGCGGCAATATTGGCGCAGGCAGGGGAGGAAACTCTCCCGCTTACCAGAGTAAAAATAAAAAATGTTTATCTCAGATTGGTTTTTTTAAAAAGTAAAAACGCCATAAAACTTCTTATGGCGTCTGTCCGAACTAAGGGATGCAATGTTTGGGAGACGAATATAAATCGTCAATGTGCTAGAAAAGGAATGCAGCACCTACAATGATTAACAAAATGAACAGCACAACGATCAATACGAAAGAGCTTCCGCCATAATTTCCACCGTAGTTCCCCATATTATTGCCACCTCCTGTTGTTAGGATAGTACATAATATGCCGGACGATAAAATTCGACATAGATTTAAGTCTAAATAAGAAAAAATGAATGTTATGTCTAAAATGAAGAGCTTCTAAAACAATAAAATAATGGGAGGTTAACTGAAAGAGAGAAATGGATGGGACGGTTTGCTGTTTAAAGAGGAGGGATATGGCTAAACATGCAATAAAACTGTGTATGAAAGTGGTGAGCCATGAAGTTACTTCATCATGCAGAGCCACATACGAAGAGGTACAGGGAAATTATAGTTAACGAAAATATTCATCATTTCCTGGGCAAGCGCAGTATACGACAAATCACAAAGGGACGGAAGGTAAGATAAAAGGAGGCTGCTTGCGGGTTTGTGGTGCAGATAAAGTTTCCGTTTCAAAAAGGTCATATGTTTATTCGAAACTTTACGTTTATTCCTGCAGAATGCTTGTAAAAGAAAGTCGGCAAAACTGCCGACTTTCCTAACGGAATTTAGATCTCAACAGATCTAAAGAAACCATCGACACTATCACCGGTGCCGCTATCATATTTCAGGATGTATTCTCCTTTTTGGTTAACGCTGAATTCCTGAATGAACGTTTTCCCCGCATTTAATGTCGTAGAGGATATAAGGAAGAAGCTTCCTGATTGAGCGAGGGTATAACGATGCCGGGGCGGCTGCGGATCAACTGAAACGAAGTATATTCCCAGGCAAGGAGTATTTCTTTAACCTGAAACTTTTATAAAGCATTAACGTATTACTTTATAAAGGTAAATAAGGAGGCTTATGAATGGGATTAAAAAATTTCTTTAATACTGAGTTAAAATGCTCTATCTGCGGAAAAACATTAAAATCAGGGGATGAGATAACAGCTTATCTTACACTTCCGAGTGAGAAGAAGATGCCTGTGGGGAGAATGGATAAAGTGTTAAGCAAACACTCTGATAAGGTCTGCTGTAAAAAGTGCAGTGAGTAGGTTTTTAGTGTTATGAGGAACCTCTGGCGGGTTTCCTCATAACAAATATCAACCAATTAAATTAGAAAAAAGCGAAATTGTGATGATTAAAGTAGATAAAGAACTGAGGGATACCAAAGGGATCATTTTTCGTTTACTTTGCTTTTTTGAAGGTTTGTTTAGCTCGTGGATCACTGCACCCCATAAAAGCATGGATGCTAAAATGATAAGACTCATATGTAACAACACTCCTTTGTTTCTATAAATTTTACCATATATATCACAAGGATGTCGATTGAACGAACATCTCTATAAAAAGAAGATGTTTATCTAAAATTGTTGAAAGATTCAGTGAACTATTATGCAGATTAAATTGGGCCTGTGAAGATGAAGCTGTATACATAGCAAAGGTTCAACAGCCGTTTTATTGAATATCAGATGAATTTGCGGCGTCTTATGAAGAACTGGCTTCACAGTTTGAAGAATGGATGAATAGCCAAACCGATGTAGAACAAAAAATGAACTTAAATAACCCTTGGTTAGGTTACAGAGAAACTGCTTACTCAGAAATTTTATTCCATGTTGCCAATCACGGAACTTATCATCAGGGCAGCATAACAACTATGTTAAGACAGCAGGGCTACGCTTCGGCAATGAATGACCTGGCATTATATTGGTATCAGGGTTAGTTCAGGCAGTACTTGCAAAATGAATAACCGACGAATGGTCTGCAAAGTTTCTTTTCTGAACTAAATGACAAAGTCTCATTCAGTTTGGGTGGGGCGCCGAGCAAGAATCGAGATCAAAGGCTGCCGTATCATTCCCGGCAGCCTTAATGATTAGGAAGTAAAATCGATAACCATGCGGCCGGTCACTTTACCTTGCTCCATTTCTTCAAAAATATCATTCACATCTTCAATCGGGCGTTTTGTCACTTTAGGTACAACTTTACCGTCTGCAGCAAATTGAAAAGCTTCCTTCAGGTCTTCTCTGGTACCTACTAATGAACCTACTACCTGAATTCCATCTAACACGAGACGGGGAATATCTAAATCCATTTTGTCCACCGGTAAACCGACAGCGACTACGCGGGCTCCTGCTTTTACAACATCAATCGCTTGATTGAAAGGGGTTTTAGAGACAGCCGTGATGACCACAGCATCAAGCCCTAAATCGTTAGTCACTTCTTTTGCTTTAGCGACGGGGTCTTCGTTTAAACTGTTTACAACCGCATCAGCGCCTAAGCTCTTAACAAAATTCAATTTTTCGTCGCTAATGTCGAACGCAATCACTTTAGCGTTAAAGACATTTTTTGCATATTGAACAGCCAAGTTGCCTAAACCGCCGACTCCAAATACACCGATCCATTGACCTGGCTTAATTTCACTGACTTTAACGGCTTTATAAGTTGTTACACCTGCACAAGTAATGCTGCTTGCTGATGCAGGGTCTAAATTTTCCGGCACCTTTATTGCATAATCAACCGCTACGATTGCTTCTTCAGCCATTGCGCCGTCAACTGTATAACCGGCATTTTTTACATCACGGCACAAGGTTTCACGGCCAGTTAAGCAATATTCACAGCAGCCACAGCTTTCAAACATCCAGGCAATAGAGACGCGGTCGCCCTTTTTCAAACTTGTTACACCTTCACCAATCTCAGTCACAATGCCTATTCCCTCATGACCTAAAGTGACGCCAGTAACATCCCCGAAATCAGCATTTTTAACATGCAAGTCAGTATGACATACACCACAGTATTCCATCTTAACTTTGGCTTCACCATGTCGTAAAGGACGTAATTCTTTTTGTACGATCGCTATACTTTTGTCTTTTGTTGCTACTACTGCTTTCAAATCATGCACCCCTTTCGAATATTAGCAGAAAATTTTTACTTATCTTACAATTTAGCACACTGCTCTCCTTTTGAAAACCCTTACATTTTTTGCGGACAAGTGTCTCTACAAAAGTTGAGGGCGCCATGCAGGGAGGAATCTATGGATATCATGTGTCTTCTCCAAATGCACAGAATTTACATATATACATAAATAGATACGTTTTCAAAGGAGGTTTTTTTGAGCGATAAAAAGCTGACGGAAGATAAATTTGACAATCACCGGCTCACTAAGTTTTTGCCCTTTATCAGCCCTAACCCTGTTACATCATGTAATCCGGTTCAAAGATACCTTAAAATCGATAAAACCTCGTTCATAAGTCCGTTTTCCAGCGTGAAAGGAGACGTGAGAATAAAGTACAATGTTAAGTAGCGCCACATGCTGCTATTCGTGCAGATGAAGGAACACACATACAAATCTTCAAGACGGAGTCATTTTACATGGTTTGTTAAAACAATTTGTTTCAGTCAAAGATAAGGCATATTCCATTTATATCGGAAACAAAGTAAGTGTCGGACATGATGCTCTCATTCATGGCCCTTGTTATCTTGGAAATCACACATTCATCGGTTTTAAAGCAATCGTGTACAATCCAATTATAGGAAGGATCATTTATTTCATACAATGCTGTTATCACAAATGTTGTACGAATTGCACCGAATCGGTTCGTTCCTCCAGGTGCCGACATGGATACACAAGAAAAAGCTGACAGACTCAGACGAGTGACAGAAGAGGAACGTGAATTTACATTGGAAGTGCAGCGCGTAAATCAAGAATTTTCCGCTTCTTATAAAGCGTTATTCAGCTAACGAAAAGCAAAATGCGAATATCCTGAATTAAATTGATGCATGAGAATTGGCGCCCCACGATGCAAGGCCAGATCAGTTTTGAGAAGAGTCAGATTTCGCTCAGGGATCCACAGAGGGAAGAGATGAAAGCTGTTCATCGGATATTTGTGGGGAAGCTGCAAGAAGGGTCGAAGGTGAGCAGGGCGGCGGATTAAAACTGACTTTCCCGCAAATTTATTCCAGCAGGACTGACAGGAGGATACAATCATAAAAATAAAATGATAAAGCTTCGGGAATGAGCCTAAAAGCTGCTCTTTTATGATGCTTCTTTGACGCTTTAATGGGAAACGCAGCACTCATGGTTCTGCTGGATAAGACAGCTTTTCTTATACAATTAGACATCTTACAAGTTACTTATTTTTACATAACTGTTGGAAATCATCTTTCTATCTGAGATAATAAAATTCATCTTGATTGATTCATGGGGGAGTAAGGATGGGCTGTTTTTATCAAGCGGCACGCAAACCATTTTACAAACAAATTCCTCAAGCGGTTTTTATAACCGAAGAAATTAGTGCTTTGGATAAACGCTGTAAGAAGGACTCTCTGTTTAAATAAACGAGGTGAAAATCAATGAATGGTATAGAATTCTTAGAATCTGTGTCGCGACTTGGACAACTCATTTTGGTGTTTTCCTGCTACGCCGTTTATTGGAAATTGGGTAAAACGAAAAGGGAGCGAAGACTTACAAAATTCGAAGTTTTGCTTAGGTTCTTTGTAATGTTTGGTCTATCTGCATGGGGGCTGTCGTTTCTTGCTTTGAATTTGTGGTCGTAATCTTTCTGTCGATATTTGACTTGATGGGCTGTTACACCACTTTACACTTTCGGGAAACTCACTAGACATCATCTTCTGATACTGTCTTTAGTGATTCAATAAACGATGTAATATTGTATTTAAAATATTATGTGCGAACATCCATCATGAGAATCGGACGTATTCCGAGCGTATTTATGGGAAAATTGACTGTTTTATGATTATGTGTTAATATTATGCAGTAAAAATATTGAACTATTATGTGATTATTAGATTACGGAGGTACATATGAATAGAAAAAGTAGCATGTTAATGAAAATAGTTTCCTCAGTTTCTATTTTGGGCTGTGTAGGTTTTGTAACTGAGTCAGGTTCACAAACTTCTTTTATGAATAACGTAGCTTCTGCTGCGGAAGCAGGCATTCTTCCTAGTGAAAATGCTTCATTATTATCTGAGTCGGGAGATATAAGTCATTATCATTTTGTTAATTCTAGTTCTGTTTTTAATTATGCTGATAACAAATGGGTTTATAAATCATCTACAACACCAATTAAAGATGTTAAATCATTTGATGGCAAAAACCTATATGCTACTGCGGACGATGGTTATTATGCAAAAATACTAAAATGGAATAATAGTTTAAAAGCATGGGATCAACTTGTGAGTTTTAGAGGCGGGCCAATTTTTGATTTAATCAAAACAAGTGATAATAAATTTGCCGCCGGTGGAGGAGAATCACGCAACTATGGGATCAGTTCAACAATTTTCACATCAATTGACGGTGATGCGAACTGGTCACAGAAGGTCAGTGGTTATAAATCCAAAGAGTCAAGTTACACCACGGGTGGCTACTTAGGTATCGTGTACACTGGAGTTGCAATTGATGAAAAGATTCTTATGTTCGGTAACTCATATGCTACAAACTATATAAGTGAGTCTTCAGATGGTATTAAATTTACCAGAAAAGGAAGTTTTGATGGTGAATATTTTGATGCTATTTACAATGGAGATAAGGTGGTGGCCGTTGGACAACAAGCAGGAGGGACATTTAGCGATTATGGTTTAGTTGCTGTTTCATCTGATAAAGGCGAAAGTTTTCAAACGACGGTACTGGGGTATAATGCTCCTCTGAATTCTGTTACTTATAAAGATGGAGTATACATTACTGTAGGAGATCTTGGATCAATTTATTATTCTGAGGATGCGCACAATTGGACTAAAGCATCTTCCCCTACAGCCAACAAACTAAATGATGTTGAATGGGATTACGTAAATAAACGTTTTGTTGCAGTAGGGGATTCCGGCACTGTTTTATTCTCCTTAGACGGAAAACGATGGATTTCAGTAAACAGTGGAATAAAAAATAATATTACCAATGTTGTTATGATGGAAAACTCATAATGACAAATGAAAAAAGCAATACCTTTTTAGGTATTGCTTTTATTATATTAATTCGACTAATTCTATCACTTAAATCAGCTGTTTAATTCGTGAGGAGAGTTATATATTGAGGTATATTAAGTTACTTAGCTATACTTTTTTTGCAGACCTATGTGCCAAACATAGTATCCTCCCCCTATAACCAAGCTGAATATGTTCCTTATTTAATAATTAGTGGCGTGTTGATAGGCTATTTTAGTTTTGTAATTAGTCTATAAATGCTCTTTAATATTTTGTTACATAATGTATGATGAGGAAGTGAGGGGATGAATATGAAAAAGATAGGGTTGGGTATCGCAGGAGTTTTTTTAACATGGTGCTTGGGGATCGGAACTGTTTCGGCCAAAATGACAAAAGATGAACATAAGGTCAGCTTTAAAATGACAGAGAATGAAACAGGTTTCTTTATGGCTGACGACAAAAACCTTCATTATTGGCCGACTAAGCTGGGATACAGGTTCACCATCTACAATGCTGACGGATGTACATTGAATATCAAACTGCAGAGAATTACACTGGCAGGAGATGATTTTACCCTTAGTGAAAAGAATTTCACGGGTAATCATTTGAACTTGAGCGCGGCTGATAAGGTGAATGGTGATGCAAACAGAAATCATTACTTATTGATCACAAAAGGAGCCGGCTGCGGAGATGTGTGGATTAAAGGCTTTTACGGATTCGAACACGATGAGCCGGATGCAGATTGGTGAGCGATACACAGTCAAGGTATTTCCTTGACCTTTTTTAATGGCAATAAAATTTCTGGATATTAAGATAGTGAATTGATGATCTGCCAAAAAAACATAGATCTTTTAAAGTGATGGATATATACTGATTTTAAACAATAGGAAAAAAATGAGAAATGTATTTTTATAAAAAGCAGGTGAAATATATGGGAGCGGCGTCTTGGAGCAAAAGTCAAAGCTATACTTACACATTGGCTTTTTCAAGTTTGTCGTATGGTTTGATCTTCGGGCTATATATGTTTGTATACTCGGGTTTTGTGCCATTTGCATTGGTTACTGTAGTTATCATTGCTTTTTATGCATTTATTACTTACTTTTTGTTTGCTGTTCCTGTGCAACTATGGCTAAGAAAGAAGCCTAAAAAGTTTAGTTTGGTTCATCTTTTCATTTATACAGCAGTCGCTTTTTTAGCTGTGTTCTTGTTCTGGTACATAGATAATCCGCCAATTGATTTCACAGTTTTCAGAATGCCCATTTATTACATAATGAGCATTGTTGCTGCGTTCATATATTGGTTCTGGGACTCTATATTTCTGAGAAATTACAATGTTCACTGCAAGTAAAGCTGGTGTTTCCAAAAGAAAGCGGGTGAGGAAAAATGAAATACATTGAGTTGACTAGAGGCAATATTGATGACAATCATATTTGCTGTGCATTAGGTGCGAAACAATATGAGGATGCGGTAAATGAAAAGAAGAGCTGGCTCAAAGATCGGATGATTGATGGCTTGGTGTTCTATCGCCTAAACGAACGGGCAAAAGTTTTTATTGAATATTTACCTGCAGAAGAAGCGTGGGTTCCGGTAAGCGCACCTCATTTTATGTTTATTAATTGTCTTTGGGTCTCAGGTAAATATAAGAATAACGGACATGCGAAACACTTGTTAGAAAAATGTGTGTCAGATGCAAAATCCCGCGGTATGGATGGGATAGTTCATATAGTGGGGAAGAAAAAACTCCCTTATTTAAGTGATAAGCATTTCTTTGAACATATGGGATTTGCTGTGCAAGATGAAGCAGAACCCTATTTTCAGTTGATGTCACTGACGTGGAATGAACATGCATATCCTCCTGTATTTAAAAAACAGGTGAAAAGTAATTCCGTTAATGATGAGGGAATCACAATATTTTATACAGCTCAATGCCCATTTGCAGTCGGATTGTTAAAGGATTTAAAGGAACTGACTGAAAAGAAAGGACTTCATTTTCAGGCCCGGCGAATAAAGTCAAAAGATATGGCGCAAAAATCCCCGGCAGTTTGGACGACTTTCAGCGTGTTTTATAATGGGACATTTCTCACTCATGAGATGATGAGCGTGAATAAGTTTGAAAAAATACTCAATAAGCTTTTAATGGCTTAACTTTGTTTTAATTACTATTCCTCGTTTCTATATTCGATACTGAGGGTTTTTCACGAAAATTGTTCAGTACTTTACATCGCGGGCGGCAAATGAATGATTATTGTTTTTGACAAAGATGATAACGTCCATCATTATAGTAAAAATAGATTGAGATAAGTTCTTCAACAAACGAAGAAGATCTGTTGAAGAAGTTCTTTTCAAAGATCGATAACAATGAAACAGGAGACTGCAAATGCAAAAAATTGAAACCCATCGCTTAATTTTAAGAAATTTTACGGAGAGAGATGCGCAAGGTTTGTTGGAATATTCGGCACATCCGAGAGTGAATTGCTTTCTTGATGACAGAATGTCTACGTTAGAAGAAGCTGCCGTAAACGTTCAAAAAAGAAGCCGAGATGACTCTTATATTGCAGTTTGTTTAAAAGACAGTAAAGATCTGGTCGGAGAACTATTTTATTTAAAAGAAGAGCCAGATACCTATTCTGTTTGTTGGAATTTCAATGCCCGTTTTGAAGGGAAGGGATACGCAAGTGAAAGTGCGAAGGCTTTCTTTGAGTATCTCTTTATGCAAAAAGAAGCAAGAAGGCTTTATGCATATGTTGAAGATGATAACTGCAGGTCACAAAAATTATGTGAAAGATTAGGAATGCGTAAAGAAGGTTATTTTCTTGAATTTATTTCATTTACTGCACACGAGGATGGAACACCTAAATATGAAAACACTTACCAATACGCATTGCTAAAGAAAGAATGGTTAAAACAAAAACATAGTTAATAGAATTTGTGGGGAAATAATCTCCCCTTTGTCGAAAAAACCTTGCTGAAAGCAGGTTTTTTTGTATTTAAGTTAAATACTTCATTAGGTTACCGATCATACCAATGGATTATGGAATTGAAAAAAGTACTTAGATTAGTAACGATCAAAAAGATTAAGCTTGAAGGTTGGGAAAAACATAAAATTCGTTATAGCAACGTTGTAAAATTGGAGAGAGGATGAATGTGATGGACATTTTGCAGTTTAACGACAGAAGGAGCGGGAAGTAATCGAATCAGCAATGATGCGCTCGAGAATGGAAAAATGGTTGATACTCAAAATGTGAAAAGCAGTTCAGAATGAAATCACCAGTTTGATTATTGGAAATCCAGAATAACTGGTGGATGAGCTGTAACTGAAACGGATAATCAAGTGCTGGATATCATCAAACAAGCATACAATCTTGGAATGGTTGCGAAAGATAATATGCTTTTGAGAAATCAAGCAATTAACGCTTATAAAACATCTATTTAATTTTAAATCGGCGTTTCAGGTGAACTTTATATGATTTCTGTTTTCGTAAACATATTTAAAAACGAAATAAGAATTAAAATATGCAGACAAAGCAGCGAAGCATATCGCATAAAAGGTGTTATCAGATGTATGACCGTGCCTAAAAATAAAACTTATGAAGAAAGGAACTCTAACGTGAAATCAAATTTAGTTTCGTTTCTATTAGCATTGTCAGGATTTATATTCAGTATTTATATGCAGTCAATGGCTTACTGGAGCAATGACTCTATGCTGTGGTATTGGGTCGGTGCGGTTTTGTCGTATCTATTTGCTGCAGGATCAATGGTTACTCTGATTCTTCACAAAAACAAAGACTCAATTCTAACAATAAGTTGTCTCATTTTAATGATTGTAACCGTTATGCTTATTTTAGTCACAACTTTTTGGACGACTTTTATCATTATTGCATGGCAATCTGGGATGTGAAGCTAAGGGGAATATGATCTTCTTAGTATTTTTTTTATTCCTGGGATTAGAATCCCTTTTTATTATTCTTTCAAATTAAATGTAACAATTCTAATATTCATACGTTCTAAATGATAAAGGCGGGATGTCATGAAAAAACGTAAAGTCATTAAAACATTGCTGGTTATTATCACTGTTCTCATAATAGCAGCCGGATTTGCACTGTTTTCTTTAATTTCAGGAGAAAAAGTTAAATATATCGGCTATAGCCAAAGCAAGACGTGGGAAGCGTCAATCGAAAAATCAGGCAAGACCTCTATCGGCCCTAACTATTTCTTGAATTTGTATTACAGAGGTAATAAAGTGAATGAAAAGAACACGGTGATTAAGAGATTAACATTATTTGTTGACGGCCGGAAATATGGTGAAGATAAAGACTATCATCTTTCAGAATACACCGGAGAGAAATTAGAAGGCGGCGGAACGGGAGAAGACCATATTCAGACGTTTGAATATATGCCGGAACATGAAGTAATCGGTCATGAAATCACTGTTGAAGCAGCATGGAAAACCGATCATGAGTCCTATTCAGAAAAATTCAATCTGAAAAGAACGCATTGGTATGACTGAAAGAATAAAAAGAGGGCGGTATAACCTTCTTTTTGACGCAGAGCCTTTATTTTTGTCTGTTTTTCCTCGATTTGCTGAAGTCGATAAAAGAGGCATTGGAGCCGATAAAATTACTTACTAAGACATACATAAAGAAACCATTAAAAGCTCCCTGCCGGCATCCGTAAAAAAGAATGGATAATGAGATAAGCAATACAGCCGTAAGCAAGTCTGCAGCCAGACCTATTTTACGGTGAGACCGGAAAAATTCTCTTAATCTTCTGATGTTGTTCAAAGCGGACACCTCTTGATGCTCATGTATAAGAAAATAATACCATTGAAATATATGTAATATCAATGAATAGGGTTGGAAACAGAGGGGTTCAAAGTTGGGCGATCTTGTGTAAAAGAAAGGATCAGGATGAATGTGACCAGCATCCACCCTGATCAATGGGGTTCACAGTGTTCTATTTCATTGTATTCCAATCGGAATAATATTACAAGGGTGAAAAAGAAATAAGCGGAATGTTTTCGGCTTCTTCTGCCTCTGGAGCGGGAAAAGGAAAGTGAGATGTTTGAATGAAAATAAATGATTATCTGAAGGAAAGGTTTCCGACTTTAAAATTAGTGCCCGGCATTTATCATCAATGGGACGTGGGAATTCATTTTTCTCTCGGCGGCAATATGTATCAATTTAATGAAAGCGGTGCTTTGAATCTTGAGTGTTTTCAGCTTGTCCATCATCAAACCGCCGCACTTTTCAATGAGCTGTTTGAACATAGCGATGACTTGTTTCTTGTTGCCAACGTGTATAAGCACAAAACTCAAGGTAATCCGCGAGAAAATTAAAGGTTTATCAGCCGTTTCTGAAGTGTAAGGATGATTTATATCGGATTCAAGTGAAGACCTGTCCATGCCCGGTCGAAGAAGAATATGAAATGCAGCAGTTTTCTTTATTATGTAAACGGAAAGATCTGCGTATCCCCAAATTACTTAAGGCAGCCGTCCACGAAGATTTTCCGCTGAAGCCAAGGTTCGGGGGCTGTTCCGTTGGGTATCCTGATGTTTTCTTTGTGAATATGACAAAAGATATTATTTTCTTTCTGTATGATGACAGAAGGTGTGAAGTCATTGCTCTTGATGCCGGAAGAATACGAAAGCTTTATGATCAATATCACGATTGGATTGAATTGGACTGAAAATGAACACATGAATTCGAATCCGCTTGTGCCGGCTTTGTTCTTGCCTAGTCCGGCTGCATGAGTATAATGGGCAGAATTGAAGGACGCCAGAAACTTTTTTTTCTCTCATACCACCTTCTGCATGTTAAGCTTCTGTATTTATTTTGAACGAATTCCTATTTGTAAAACGGCTGAATAGAATAACATAAAAGCTTTTTTACACAGTGCAGGAGGAGAGAAATGTGAGGGCTGAACACCGTGATTGTATGGAAATTGGAATTTATTCATTTGCAGAATTATATCCCGATCCTCTGACAGGGAAAACAGTCAGCGCAAAGCAGCGGATAGATGAATTGATGAAGCTGGCGAAACTGGCAGACGACGCAGGGCTTGATGTATTCGGTGTAGGCGAGCATCATCGTCTTGATTATGCGGTATCTTCGCCGTCGGCCATCTTATCAGCGATTTCACAGATCACTGAAAATATTAAGCTGACCAGTGCCACGACTGTATTATCCACCGCAGATCCCGTCCGTTTATTTGAGGATTTTGCAACGCTTGATCTGATTTCAGACGGCCGGGCGGAAATCATTGCGGGACGGGGCGCATTTTTAGACTCGTTTCCTCTTTTCGGTTATGACGTAGGCCATTATAAAGAACTGTTTGAAGAACACATTGACCTTTTTTTAAAATTAAATTCCGGGGAAGAATCGGTTACCTGGAAAGGACGTTACCGGCCGCCGCTGCGCGAGGCAGAAATTTCTCCTCGGCCTTTTCGCGGAAGCATTCCGCTATGGTTAGGTGTTTCGGGGACTCCGGAAAGCGCAGAACGGGCCGGGCGTGCAGGTGCGGGGTTGGCATTAGCTGTACTGAGCGGTGATCCGATGTCATCTAAGCCGCTTGTTGACAAATACCGGAAAGCGGCTTCTAAAGCCGGTCATCCTCCGGAAAATGTGAAGGTTGCCGTAACCGGACATATGTTCATTTCAAAAACGAATGAACAGGCAATACAAGAATTTTATCCGTATCATTCAAATTACTGGTCTCACGTTCATTCATATCACGGGATCGATGAGCCTTTAACGAAGGAAGATTTTGAGCGGGCGTCCGGAAAAGAAACAGCTTTATTTGTGGGAAGCTCACAGCAGATCATTGAAAAAATCATGCATCAATACGAGTTATTCGGACATCAGCGATTTCTCGCGCAAATCGATATAGGAGGTATGCCGTTTAAAAAAGCCGCGGAAAACATCGAACGATTAGCAGCGGAAGTAGCACCGGTTATCCGAAAGGAAACCGGCAAATCCAGCGAATGAAGTTCTGCGCAAAAGGGGCGGGCCGGTCAATCGCGGATTCGATAACAGAATCGGCCCGGCTTTTTCTTTATGATTATAAAAAACAAAGGGAAAAGCGCCAACCTCATTGCTTTTTCCTATCAAGAAAAGGAAGGTCATTTCATCCTCCATCGTGAAGTGTATACACTGAAGGGTTTTTATTAACAAAAGAGGGAGGATGATGCAGTAATGAAAGGTTTAGTAAAAGCTGCAGTTTTAACTGTTACTCTTGGTATTGGAGGCGCTTTTTATTCAAGTGATGCATCTGCGCACGGGTATATAAAAGAGCCCGTCAGCAGAGCGTACATGGGAGCATTAGAGAAACAAACATTGGGCTGGACGGCCGCTGCGCAGAAATATGGCTCCGTCATTGATAATCCTCAGTCTGTAGAAGGGCCGAAAGGATTTCCGGCCGCAGGTCCGCCTGATGGAAGAATTGCGTCTGCAAATGGGGGATCTGGACAAATTGACTTCGGTTTAGACAAGCAGACTGCAGATTATTGGGTGAAACAAAACATCCGCGGCGGTTTTAACACCTTTACTTGGTACTACACGGCCCCTCATGCGACATCAAAGTGGCACTATTATATCACCAAGAAAAACTGGAATCCGAATAAACCTTTGTCAAGAGATGAATTCGAATTAATCGGAACGGTAAACCACGACGGTTCCAAGGCAGATACGAATCTGACTCATAAGATTTTTGTGCCGACTGATCGAAGCGGGTATCATGTCATTTTAGGGGTATGGGACGTTGCGGATACTTCCAATGCCTTCTATAACGTCATCGATGTAAACCTTACACAATAATTTATGAATTACTGATCGGCTGCATGTTGATACATCGGCCGATCTTTTTAGTTTTAATGTGTGAATGAAAAGGGGAAAACAGCAGAGCGCCATAAACATTTCATTTATGGCGCCGTACGATCATGGAGGTGCTGCTGACATGGATGCGGAGGTAAGAGGATTCTTAATAACCGCCGAGGAAAGAAGCCCCAACGATGATTAATAAAATGAATAGCACCACGATTAACGCAAAGGAGCTACCATAACCACCTGAGAATCCCATATAATCTCACCTCCTAAAGAGGATTAATACATATTATGCCGAAATGAAAAGTTTGATAGGGATGCTAGTTTACTTTTTGAAAAAAAGTTTTTTTAGTCTGCATATATTTTCTTCTCACATTTCTTTTAAAGGGGGACCGTAAATGCTTCCTGTAATAGAAACGGACAGACTTATTCTTAGAGAAGTTGAAAAGAAAGATGCAAAGCAAATATTTGCTTGTTTTTCAAATGCAAATGTAACACGCTATTATGGTTTGGAACCTTTTGATTCAATGGAACAGGCTGAAAAAATGATTGGCTGGTTTAAAGATCAATATCATGATAAAAAGGGAATGCGATGGGGAATCGAGAGAAAAGATGCGAAGGGAATAATCATCGGAACTATTGGTTTTAACTCTTGGGTGCCCAAGCATAAGCGGGCGGAGGTCGGTTATGAGATTCATCCGAATTATTGGAGGAATGGCTATGCTTTTGAAGCGTTGGAGAATGTTCTTTCTTTTGGGTTTGAAAAGCTTGGGCTGCATCGTATAGGCGCTGTTGTTTTCATTGAGAATGCAGCGTCTCATCAATTACTGATAAAGGCGGGGTTTCAATCTGAAGGAATTTTGAGAAGATATATGTATCAAAACGGACTGCCCCATGATACACGTGTATATTCTATACTGAATGAGATCGTTAACGAATAAATTGAAAATTCGTCGTTTTGTCAAGTGTTCTGCTGTAAATAAAAAAAGCCGATAAAGGCTTAACATTGATTAGACGCTGTAAAGCATTCTTTTTGCTGCGCTTTCTGCAGACGGAGTTTGATTGTAAGAAACGATTCCGATAATCACTGACAAGATGATGAACACCAATATGCTCCACAACACTATTTTTAAAGACTTTGACATGGTATACCCTCACTTTGAAAGACTTTACCGGGGCTGCGATCGGAGCCCGCACTTCAAGTATAGTCGTTATAACGGTGAAAAATGTGCAGTCCAGTTAAAAAAACTTGCGGGCACTGCCGCAAGTTTTCTCCGTATTAAGGTCTGTGGAATTCAATATGCTGATTATCACGATCGAACCACCCTCTGAATGCCCAATTGATCCAGCCCCCGTCTCCTTTGTTATCGAAGGACCCGTCTTCGAAGACCCAGATTCCGTAAGTAATACCGTCATAAACGGCTGATCCGTAAAATTGAACGCCGTTAAACCGGTCTTCATATTCTTGATTTAAATTGAACACCATGACGTTGTACTTCTGTCCTGATGCGTAAAATGTTGTTTCCATGACATTTTTTACCCAGCCGGTTCGGTTTTGATCTGACTTAACCGCTTCAGCAATGCGATCTGAGATTCCGAGAACATCTACGTTTACGTTCAGCCCGGCATCAACACCTGCTGCTTTTACGTTTTGGTCTGCTGTTTGGGATAATTTACTTTCTAACGGATTTGCAACGGGTGAAACGTGAGGCGCGTTTGCGTGTTCAGACTGACTGGCTGCTGAGGCACTGGCTGTGAAAGGAATTGTTAGAGATAAAGCTAAGCATGATCCGACTATCGTTCTGGCGATTTTCATGGCTATGACCTCCTGAGGAAATTTTTAAAAATTGTTGCAAATTCATGGTATCGCAGAAAAATTGACCAAGCAAAGAGTAGATTTTCTCAAAAGTCATGTCATTCTATTTGTGTTGTTTTCTGTAAATGAAATACTTTTAATTAGGCGAAAAGGGAAGAAAATAATAGAGTCTTTTTATGTATTGTGATAGGATGACCGGATTTTGGGTGAAAATAGCCCGGAGAAACGCCATAATAAGAAAAACACCCGGAGTTTACCGGGTGTAAAAAGTGTTGATATGATAAGTTAGCAGCATTTTTTACATTTTTTGCATTTTCTTTTATAAACAACGATGTAATCATAATCAAGATTCTTTTTATCTTGTTTCTTCTTTTTTTGTTTAGGCTGCTTTGGGTGGTGATCATAATGTCCGTTCATATCCATATCCATACCCATATCCATACTCATATTCCTCCTTTTTTCATCTGACGGTAGTATTCTATGACAGAAAGCATGGATGGCTTGGACAAATGAAACGGTATGCTGAAAAAGAGGCATCTCATTCGGTATAAAAAACAGGATCATACCCGCCCGATAGAAAAGAGAGGAGATGATCCTGATATTGAGACCCTATTTGATAACCGCAATTGCAATGCCGTACCCTTTTTCAGAACTGTATAAGGCTGTCAGTTTCAATACCTTCCAGCCTTCCGCGGCTTTAGTCCCGATTCCGTTATGAGCCGTGATATAATCTCCCGGGCTGACCGTACTGTCGACCCGTACGTAATGCCGGCCGTTGAGTCCGACAATGTGCCATTCGTCTCTGGCCGCGCGTGCTTCATAGTCAGCTTCAAGAGCCGGACTGCAGTCTGGGTTTTGTTTCGGCACGCGTACCGTTTCTCCTGTTTCCTCGTCAGTCACATTTTCGTATATGAAACCGCCGAACTCGTTTGTCAAAAAGCGGCTTTGCCATCCGAAGCTTGCGGCTCCTGAGATAAAAGCGGCTGTTTCTGAAATGACGCCGAGCATGTAATCTCCGACGTGAGCCGATTCAATTTTTTCGCCTTTCACTGTGACGATCGTCCCGGCGGGAATTGTCTGGCCGGTTACACTTTCAAAATATTCTCCGTACCCTGACAGGGAAGAGGTGACAGCTCCGGCGAACGTACCGTGGCCGCCCGCTGAATCCAATTTCCATTTGATGGACTGATGCCCTCCGGCAACCGTGTATGGTTCTTCCAATGTAATGCTTTCTGATGACAGAATTGTTCTGGAGACTTTGCTGCCCGTAATATGGACATTGTTAGAAGCGGCGATAAATGCCCTTGAACCTTCAGAACTTGAACCTCCGGAAGAGCTGATGATCGCATTTCTGTCACCTCTGGCCGTAATATCGCCTGTTCCCGCAATAACGGCGCTTGTCGGGTTGAATGCAAAACCGGAGCTGGTCGCGAGCTGTGCGCCTCCCTTTAAATTGACGGGGATCTGCTCATAAGTCTGTCCTTTTATAGATGCGGCCGCGCTGTAACCTTCCGCTTGCACCCCGAGAATGACGGCCTGACTGTTAGGGGACGTAATTCCGACGGAACCGCCGTCTCCGATCATCGTACCGTTCATAATATTTACGTTATATTGGCCTCCGCCGATTGAGATGCCTTTAGGAGATGACTTGTATATATCAAAATTTAAAATTTTAACATAATCGGTTTTATTTGATCCGCCGGATATATTGATGTCAACACCTGCTTGTGTAAAGCCGCGTATTTTAATGCCGTTGATCGTGATATTTTGACTGCGGTATTGAAGAGCCACGACTGGATTCCCGCCATAGTCGTATGAGGGATCACCAATAGCTGTGAATCCGTTTACATTAACGTTTTTATAGGCAGAGATGACCAGCGCCCTCGGGGTCACACCGTCATAGAGAGCATTGAATACCGGTTCAATCGCGGTGCAATCGGTTAAAGTAACATCATAAGCCGTCGTGCTTTCGGGGTCTGAGGCCTGATGATGGCCGATATGACGAATATCAAATGAACGTACATCACGATACGAAACATGACCGATAATATGAACATTTTGAGAAGCCGGCCACAGGCTGTGCGCCTTTACCTCAATCCCGCGGATATTTCCGCTCGTATAGTTATTTAAAAGCCATACATGTTTAGAGCCGTCGTCAATTTCAATGCCGTTCGAGTTTGCGCTGCCCTCAGCATGCTCTGTGCCGCGGGGGTTTCCGGAATGGCAGTTGGAAATGAAAATATACTCGCTGTAATGGGTGGTAATGCCGTCGTCTCCGGCGCCGTATGCCACACAGTTATCAATCCATATATATCGGCAGCCGTCTTTCGTCCATTCTGTTTCAGGCAAATGATCGTAAGTCGGAGATGTAATATCAATACCATGGAGACCCGCGTTAACCGTTTCAACATTCTTAATCCAGCCGTATTGCACATTAGCAAACGTTAAACAGCTGGAAAACTGTCCTCCGGGGTTCCTGACCCCGCATTGACGATCAGGATTCCAGTCTAAAGTCATGTTTTCCACAAAAATATTACGGTTTCCATTTTCGTAATCATCGTTAGTAATGACCCATTCGAATGCGGGAGTGTCCTCATGAAGCTTAAGCACGGTAATCCCTTGTCCCTCACCGGAAATGGTAGTCCATGAGGGGAGTTTTATCCCTTGAACCAAAAATTCTCCTGCGGGAACATTTACTTTGACCCGGCCGTTCCCGATCGCTCTCCGAAAAGCTTCTGTATTGTCCCGGCCGTCAGGGACCGCTCCGTAGTCCTCCACATTCACTTCCCGGGTGATTTTATTCATAAGCATTTCGTATTCGGTATCAAGCCGTTCTTTTAAAAGTGAGGTGACCATTCCTTCCGCCGTCACCCGGGCATCTGCGATCTCAAGATTATCATCCGTTGCGGAATGCTTAATAAAATTCTGCATCCTTGCTTTGAGATGCTCCAATTCAGAGGGCTGTGCAGGGCGAGACTGCAATGGGGCGTTTAAAGACGGATCAGGAAAGTTTTTAAATTGAACCATTCTAAAGACACCTCTTTCTTTTGATATAAGCGCCTGAGGCAGGGGACAGAAAAGAGTCGTGCGCCCTTTAAGCGCTTATTCTTCAAATTCTTTATTCAGAACGAAATTCCTTTTGAAACCAAGGTGAAATTTTAAAAAAGCTCTGTTGAAAGAACGGATATAAAGCTTTGTATTATTGTAATTGAAGCTGTCATGTGAAAATGGAGGAAAAACTGATAGGAGGGGCCCTCATTTTAGGTTTATTCTCATTGGCTTCGCAGTGCTTCCTCTTCGGCTGCATATACACCAAAATCAACATTTTTATCAGTTAAATGGTATAATGGGGCACGGATTGGTCATCAATACGACTGAAATAGGGAAGCAAAAGGAGCAGCGAAAATGACTTTACAAATCAAAATTAAATATTCAGATGATACGCAAACGAGAATCAGTAAAATTGAACAGGGCGATTGGATTGATCTGCGGGCAGCTGAAGATATAACAATCAAAAAAGGTGAATTCAAACTTATCCCGCTTGGAGTTGCGATGGAACTGCCGGAAGGATATGAGGCCCATGTCGTTCCGCGTTCAAGTACATATAAGCATTTCGGTATCATTCAGACAAATTCAATGGGAGTCATTGATGAATCTTATAAAGGCGACAATGACTTCTGGTTTTTTCCTGCATTCGCGCTTCGGGATACCGACATTTCCAAGGGGGAGCGGATCTGCCAATTCAGAATCATGAAGAAAATGCCTGAAGTGGAGCTGATCGAAGTAGACAAGCTCGGGAACAATGACCGCGGCGGACTGGGATCAACAGGTACGAAATAAAACGAAAAAAGACTGCTTAACAGCAGTCTTTTTTTTATGGAAACAGCAGTTACATTCAATTTGTTTCGGGGATTCTTGAATTGGGAAATCATACGTCACGTTCGAATTTGACTTCGAAATAACCGGCCGCTCCGTAACCGTCTATGCCGGAGCAAATATTTGAGCCGGACGCCAGCCCAGCTCAGCATATTGATAAAATGATTTCCCTGCAGTCCTCACTCTCCTCCAAAACTGGAGAAGGGTTTCATTTTTATCATTTAAGCCTTCCGTCTCTTTGAACAGAAAGACTTTTTTAGGTTAAAGGATAGAAGTTGTTTTGATGTTTTTATTCTTCAAGATGAACGGAGGTTTTGTCCAACGTATATAATATTGTGACAAAAGTGTAAACAAAAGAAAGGATGATGTTATGGCAAAAAGGGTTAGAAGAATAGACCGTAAAGCAGCTGGCAAAGAGGCAGAGCAGAAGAAACCGTCCAAAGTCACCCTGTTCTGCCGTTCGCTTCAAAGGCTGAAGCATTTGTATTGTAACATAAACATACAAATGCCATCAATAACCAAAAAAGGAATTTTAGTTTTAATTTTACCGTTTTTGCTTCTGCCGTTCTTTCGGGCTGATGCCGCTTCAGATATTTACGGCAGTTTCGAGGAATTAAAGCTGAATGAAGATCCTTCCGATTTTTCCATTTCAACGCGAGAGCATGACCCTTCTGTCCTCATATTAGCTATACACGGCGGAGGCATAGAGCCGGGGACCAGTGAGTTAGCCAGAGAAATTGCCGAAAACCGGAGTTTATATTTATTTGAAGGGTTAAAATCAGCCGGTAATGCGGCTCTGCATTTGACAAGTTCGCATTTCGATGAACCTAAGGCCGTGCAAATGGTGAAAGAGCACTCTCATGTCATTTCATTGCACGGTTACGGCAGTGACGATAAAAAGATAAAAATCGGCGGTACAGACAGAGAACGGGCCGAACTTTTGACCGATGTGCTGAAACGGCACGGGTATCCTGCCGTTCTTCTTGGCATAAATGATAAATATGCAGGCGTCAGTCCGAACAACCTTGCCAATCAATCTTCATCCGGATTGAGTATTCAAATCGAAATGAGCACCGGCTTCAGAAAATCACTATTTGACACTTTTACGCTGAAAAGCAGAGCATCCACACAAAACGGGACCTTTTACCAATTCACAAAAACGATTTCTGATTTTATCAGTGACAAATATTAATAAGCACGCCTATTTTGTCGGCGGGGCTTTTTCTTTTGAAATTTATGAAACTTTAAGTTCTTAAGATCGTATACATAATTGACAGGATGAAAGAAAAGAGGTGGGCAAATGAAAGTGATGATCGGGTCTATCATTCTTCTTGTCATCATCGGATTCGGTTTATGGCTGATGCTTAGTCCAATCTTTAAACAAGTGGGAAGCGGAGCCAAAAAATTCAAAAAGTCATGGGAGGAAGAAGATCAGCATGAGCGAAAATAAGCGCGGAAACACAAAAAAAATTATCGGCGGTGTGATTATAGGTGCAGCCCTTTTAATTGCGGGCGTTACAGCGTCACTATTCATTGAAAAAATACCGAACGGTTATGTCGGGGTTGTATACTCACCGAATGGCGGGGTAAAATCCGACACATTGGACCAAGGCTGGCACTTAGTCGGATTATTTAATAAAGTAACGGAATATCCGGTGCGTATGCAGACAGTGAATAATGAAAATATAAAAGTGGCAACCTCAGACGGTAAAAATATAGAAATGGATATCGCTTACAACTATGTCGTGCAGCCTGATAAAGTAGTCGATCTGTTTAACAAATTCGGAGCGGTAGACGTTGAAACGATTGAAAATACATATTTAAAAACAAGGCTGTGGGATGCGGCGCGAAAATCAATCAGCAAATACTCGGTTATTGACACATACGGGCAAAAATCTGCAGAAGCCGCTGCCGATGTTCAAAAGAGATTTGCTGATGATATGAAGAGTCTTGGATTTTTAATTGATGATCTGACGCTTGGCGTACCGAAGCCGGATAAAGCCACACAGGAAGCTATCGATGCAAGGGTGAAGTCTTCACAGGAACTTGAACGGACACAAACTGAAATTAAAATAGCCGAAGCCGAAGCGAAAAAGAAAAAAATTGAAGCGGAAGGGATCGCTGATTATAACGAAATCATAAAGAAATCAATGTCCGATGAGATGATCAAATATAAATGGATTGAAAAATGGGACGGAAAAACGCCGAAAGCGACAGGCACAGACTCACTGCTGCAGCTGCCGCTGGACGATCAGAAGCAAAAATAAAATGAGAAGGAGGCGATTGCCTCCTTTTTATGTTTTTTCCTGAGAGTCTTTTTCCGGCACTAATTCTTCAGACGCCTCGGTTTGATAGCTCCATAGCGTGCTATCCGTCTCTGTTGTGTCCTGATAATCTTCGGGAAGTACATATTGCTGCAAATACCGGTGAAAAAATGCCTCAAAAACAGAAATGCAAAGTGCAGAGATAACCGATGCCGCGGCAGGAGAGACATTAAATCCGCCAATGTTCATAAGGAATATCCATAATATAATGAATGAAATTCCGAAATCAGCTGCAACGGCTGTGAAATTGCTTGTTCTCGGCAGAATCATGCAATCACCCGCAAAATAAGTGATTAAACTTAAGATCACTGTAATAAACAGAACGTTTAAAAAGGTTACTTGGTACATAAGATCCAGAACAATGTACAGTAAAGCAAGTGTGAGCGCCGTTTTAGAAGCGAAAGCAATTACGTGTTTCATTTGAACCACCTTCGTTATTTCGTTTAGTCTTCATTGTAAGCAATCCGCAAATTTTTAAACTGGTATATAGTGGTTATAAAGCATACGTTTTAATAAAATGTGAATAGACATCACAGGATTCACAAGTTAAAATATGTAAAAAGGGGGATACAAATGAAAAAATACTGGATATGTATTGCTGTTTTTTTATTATGTTTTAGCGGAATACACTCAGCTAAAGCGGCTACCACTGAATTCGAATCAAAAACAAGCTTCACTTTGGAGGGAAATGCAAAAGAGTTTCATATTGAAAATCCGGGGGCTGTAGCTGCCGACGATTACTTTTTAGGATATAAGTTCACCATAATGAACAACTCTTCGTGCGGTTTAAGCATCAAACTCCAGCGGATGGCGCTGAACGGGAATTTTTATACATTAAGTTCTAAAAACTACAGCGGCAGCTGGTTAAACCTCAGTGCCCAGGATAAAAAATCAATTGATCCGTATCACAAATACAGAATTCTGGTTGAAAGTTCTTCAAACGTCTGTGGCCCCGTCTATATTAAAGGGTTTTACGGTGTAGAGTATTATCATTTTGATTGAAAATAGATACTCGCTAAAGGCAGCGGGTTTTTTTATATTTAAATATAACTTATTGTACTATGTACTAAATATTCATATATAAATTTTAATGCACCCGCCCAAAGAAAACATAAACAAAAGTAAATTCATCACGCACAAATATACAAAGTTGAAAAATGAATGAAAAGTTTCTCGAGGGAAACATTATTAGTTGACTTCAAAAGTGTGATGTCGGATAATAAGAATGTAAGTTTTTCCTCCTTAGCAGATTCGTTTCTTAAGCCAGGGCGAATCTGCTTTTTTTTATGCAAAAAAACCCCTTACAGAGGGGTTTTTTACAATAAATGAAGTTTAATAGAATTAATGTACGGCCCTGAATACGCCGATAACTTTCCCCAAAATGCTTACGTTTTGCAGGATAATCGGCTCCATCGTCGGATTTTCCGGCTGCAGCCGCACATAATTGTCTTCTTTATAGAAGCGCTTGACCGTCGCTTCATCATCTTCGGTCATAGCTACGACGATTTCTCCGTTATTGGCCGTGTTCTGCTGTTTGACAATGACGTAATCTTTGTCAAAAATGCCGGCGTCGATCATACTTTCTCCCATGATTTCTAACATAAAGACATGTTCGCCCGGAGGAACCATCCGGTCAGGAAGCGGAAAATACTCGTCAATATTTTCAACAGCCGTAATCGGAATACCCGCCGTCACTTTCCCGATGACCGGAACGTTTACGACCTGGCTTTTCGGAATGTGGACTTCTTCTTCATCCAATACCTCAATCGCCCTCGGTTTAGTAGGGTCCCGTCTGATCAGGCCTTTTGTCTCCAGCCGCGCCAAATGGCCGTGCACGGTTGAACTGGAAGCCAGTCCTACTGCTTCTCCTATCTCTCTTACAGAAGGCGGATATCCTTTCGTTTTTACCTCTTCTTTAATAAAACGCAGGATATCAAGCTGCCTTTTTGATAGCTTCGTCATATTTCGCACCTCAAAACGTCGATTTTAAGTAGATTATAGCATGATTTTCCTGACAGTACAAACATAGGTTCGAAAAAAACGATTGACAGAAACGTTTGTTCGTATATACTGAAAGGTATAAAAAGCGAACAAACATTCTTATCGGAGGTTGTTTACATGGCGAAAGAATCTATTATATTTGTCGGACTGTTTACTGCGATTTTAAGTGCCGCTATTTTACTTGTCTCATGTGCGGGAAATGATCAGTCCCTCAGCCAATATGTTAAAATAAAGGTTCAGGACGGCGATACACTCTGGTCACTTGCGGATCATGTAGCAGAAAAGAAACACATTAATAAAGAAGATTTCATTGAGTGGGTGACGGAGAATAATCATCTCCAAACTGCTGATATAAAGCCCGGAGACGAACTTATTCTTCCGGTTAAGAAGAAGCATCCGGCCGTATATCAGCTGGCCATTGTCAATTAGAGAGGAAAGAGAGAAATGAAGGCGCTCATTTATGCCCGCGTAAGCACAAACAAAGAACAGCAGCAAACATCATTAAAAAGACAGGAAGAGGAGCTCAGTGAGATAGCTGCTGCAAACGGCATGGAAGTCGTGAAAGTCATTTCTGAGAAAGCCAGCGGTTACGAAATGGACCGCGACGGAGTATTTGAAATGCTTGATGAAATTAAAAAATCACATATTGACGCGATATTGGTGCAGGACGAAACGAGATTGGGAAGAGGAAACGCCAAGATTGCGCTTTTGCATTGCATTTACAGGGAGAACGTAAAAATATATACGACGGCTCATAAAGGTGAACTGGAGCTTTCCGAAGCTGATTCGATGGTACTCGAAATCGTCAGTATTGTTGAGGAATATCAAAGGAAAATTCACAATATGAAAATCCGGCGGGGAATGAAAAGAGCCGTGAAAAACGGCTACAAACCTGAACGGAATCTGAAAAACAGACATGAAAACAGCGGAAAAGAAAAAAAAGAGGTTCCGGTTTCGGAAATTATCAGGCTGAGAGCCAACAAGCTTACCTTTGCAGAAATCGCAGCGACCTTAAGGGGATTCGGCTACGATGTGTCCAAAGCCACGGTTCACCGGCGGTTTCAGGAATATACCGCAGACACAGAAGGCAGCTGACGCGCATCAGTTGTAAAAAAGACTGCGTTTTAGTAGTATATAATCAACACGCACCAAAGGAGCTTATTATGATTTCTAAAGAAAAAATTGCAAGAATTAACGAATTGGCTCAAAAAGCTAAATCAAACACGATAACGGATGAGGAAAAAGCTGAACAGCAAAAGCTTCGCCAGGAGTATTTGAAAGGATTCCGCTCCTCAATGAAAAATACGTTAAAGAGCGTTAAAGTGTTTGATCCGGAAGGCAACGATGTCACCCCTGAAAAATTAAAAAGAGAACAACAGAAAAATAATCTTCATTAAACAGAAAGAATACGGCAATACGTATTCTTTTTTCGTATATACTAATATCAGGATGTGTTTTACGACAATTTTCAACAAGTTTATCTCAAATTTAAGCTGAAAGAGTTGAGAAAAAGTCAGCATCGCTTTATGATGAAAAGGTACAACAATAAGGAAGGGGATTATAATGGATACAATTGAAAAGAAATCAGTTGCCACCATTCGTACACTATCTATAGACGCAATTGAAAAAGCGAATTCCGGACATCCGGGCATGCCGATGGGAGCCGCTCCGATGGCATACACGCTGTGGACGAAATTTATGAATGTAAACCCGCAGAATCCGGGCTGGTTTAACCGCGACCGCTTTGTTTTATCAGCAGGCCACGGTTCAATGCTTTTATACAGCATGCTGCATTTAAGCGGATATGACCTCAGCATTGAAGACTTGAAACAGTTCCGTCAATGGGGAAGCAAAACACCGGGACATCCGGAGTTCGGGCATACAGCCGGAGTAGACGCAACTACCGGGCCGCTTGGACAGGGTATTGCAATGGCAGTGGGAATGGCAATTGCAGAACGCCATCTGGCTGAGACATATAACCGTGATTCATTCAACGTAGTTGATCATTATACATACAGTATTTGCGGAGACGGCGATTTAATGGAAGGCATTTCTTCCGAAGCAGCTTCTCTTGCAGGCCATCTTGAATTAGGCCGCCTGATCGTATTATACGATTCTAATGACATTTCTTTAGACGGCGATTTAGACCGTTCTTTCTCTGAAAATGTAAAGCAGCGTTTTGAAGCAATGAACTGGGAAGTTCTTTATGTTGAGGACGGAAACAACATCGCTGAATTGACGGCTGCAATTGAAAAAGCGCGCCAGAATGATAAAAAACCGACATTGATCGAAGTGAAAACGACAATCGGTTTCGGTTCTCCAAACCGGGCGGGCACATCCGGCGTTCACGGCGCTCCGTTAGGACAAGAAGAGAGCAAGCTGACAAAAGAAGCGTATGCTTGGACGTTTGAAGAAGATTTTTATGTTCCGGAAGAAGTATACGGGCATTTCAATCAAGCTGTAAAAGAAGCCGGCTCGAAAAAAGAACAGGAATGGAATGAGCTGTTCGCGGCTTATAAAGAAAAATATCCTGAGCTTGCTGAACAGCTGTCACTCGGCATGAAAGGCGAGCTTCCTAAAGACTGGGATCAGGAAGTTCCCGTTTATGAAAAAGGCAGCAGCCTTGCTTCCCGCGCATCTTCAGGTGAGGTGCTGAACGGGATCGCCAAGAAAATTCCTTTCTTTGTCGGGGGATCTGCTGACCTTGCGGGTTCAAATAAAACGACAATCAAAAATGGAGGAGACTTCACGGCCAAAGACTACGTCGGGAAAAACTTCTGGTTCGGTGTCCGTGAATTTGCGATGGGCGCTGCATTAAACGGAATGGCGCTTCACGGCGGCCTCCGCGTATTCGGCGGCACATTCTTTGTGTTCTCTGATTATTTAAGACCTGCCATTCGTCTGGCGTCATTGATGGGTCTTCCCGTCACTTATGTATTCACGCATGACAGTATTGCCGTAGGAGAGGACGGGCCGACTCACGAACCGATTGAGCAGCTTGCTTCTTTACGCGCACTTCCTAACCTTTCTGTGATCAGACCTGCTGACGGAAATGAAACCGCAGCTGCATGGAAGGTTGCCGTTCAAAGCCAAGATCATCCGACAGCTCTTGTATTGACACGCCAAAACCTGCCGACGATTGATCAGCAGGCTGAAGAAGCGTATGCGGGCGTGGAAAAAGGGGCTTATATCGTTTCCAAAGCCCAAACGGAATCACCGGCCGCTCTTCTTTTAGCGACAGGTTCTGAAGTCGGACTTGCGATCGAAGCTCAAGCGAAACTGGCTGAAGAAAACATTCACGTATCTGTAGTCAGCATGCCGAGCTGGGACCGCTTTGAAAAACAATCGGCAGAGTACAAAAACAGCGTGCTTCCTCCGAATGTGACGAAACGTCTTGCGATCGAAATGGGTTCAAGCTTCGGATGGGGTAAATTTACCGGTCTTGAAGGAGACGTGCTCGCAATTGACCGTTTCGGTGCTTCAGCTCCGGGAGAAACAATTATGAAAGAATACGGGTTTACTGCAGAAAACGTGGTTGACCGCGTGAAAAAACTTTTAAACAAATAACGAGACAAAAGAGGATGAGTCAAATCATCCTCTTTTTCCTGTTTATGCGACAAAAATAGAAGGGGCGGCGTAACAGTAATAGACAATTCTTTCTTTTCTCCTTTTGTATAATAGAAAGCAATAACGAAGCGCTGTAAAAGGGGATGAGGAAATGGAACGTCATTACTATACGCACCTGATAAAGGATGAGTTTGCGAACCACTACTTCGGGCGGGAAACGGCTATGTTTGAGTTGTTTCGAGACTATCATTGGACAGACCTGACACCCCAGGAATATCAAATGACAGAAAAGCAAGTTCAATATATAACGGAACCGATTCCGGTGATACATATGCATCAGCGTCTCCAGCTGCATTTAAACCGAATGAGTTACAGCCGTTTGGATTCCATTTACCGGCTTACACTGCCCGGAGAAAAGGGCCGCGCCACCTTCATGATGAAAGACAGTTTAATTGAGATTGCGGCTTCGGGAGATTATGAGGCGGAAACGATTTTCTTTGAGATTCTGCGTAAAATCAGCCCCTGTTTTCTTGCAATGGATTTCAAGACACGGCGCTACGGGTGGTTAAATCCGGTCAGAGAAAGAAATTTTGTCTAAAAACGAGGAAAAAGAGATGTAAATGTTGTATAATAGCCTTTGGTTTAGTACACTTTAAACTAGACAACATGAAGGAGGAAATAAAATGACTTTATGGGTTGGCATACTAGTGGGCGTTGTCGCATTGCTCATAGGTGTTGCACTCGGGTTTTTTATTGCTCGTAAATATATGATGAGCTATTTGAAAAAGAATCCGCCTATTAATGAACAAATGTTACGCATGATGATGATGCAAATGGGAATGAAACCTTCTCAAAAGAAAATTAATCAAATGATGAAAGCCATGAATAATCAAGCGAAATAATACGTACAGATTATGATATAGATATACATGGTTATAAAAATAAAAAACCCGGAGAGGGTTTTTTATTTTGGCGTCATGTTTCACCCCAACTGCCGGTGTGCAGTTCTTTTTGGTATTGTATGAGAAGGTGGTCAAGCTCCTGGCTGAGTTCTATCGTAATGTTTGATGTCATTCCGTTTGTCATGACGATTTTAAGCAGCTCTGCCCGTTTTTTTTCAATTTCATTTAATAGATGCTCTCTAATCACAGGGATATATCCTTTCATACATAAATCTTTCACCTGAGTCGCTATTATTATATCCACATTTATACTGTTTTTCAAATAAGAAGGAGTATAATATCTCGATGTCAAATTAAATTATATAAGCTTTTTCTATAAAAAGTAATCCTTCTCGGAAAAGTGTTAAAAAAATGAAATGATTTTGTCATAACTCGAAGGGAGTGTGTCATCGTGAGTTTTAATTACTTTCTGACGTTTGGGGCCGGATTTCTGTCTTTCATTTCTCCATGCTGTCTGCCGTTGTACCCCGCCTTTTTATCTTACATAACTGGTGTCAGTATGGACGAGGTGAAAACAGAAAAGGTGATGCTGCAAAAGCGTGGCCTCGTGCATACACTTTGTTTTTTGCTTGGTTTCTCCGTGATTTTTATCGCATTGGGATATGGAACTTCATTTATCGGCAGTTTTTTTACCCAATATCATGAAGCGATCCGCCAGTTTGGCGCTATCATGCTGATCCTTTTCGGGCTGATTACTGCCGGTGTGTTTCAGCCGAAATTCATGATGAAAGAGCGGCGCATTCACTTTAAGCGCCGTCCGGAGGGGTTTATCGGTTCGGTTCTGATCGGTCTTGCGTTTGCAGCCGGCTGGTCGCCGTGCAGCGGGCCCATTTTAGGGGCTGTGTTTTCGCTGGCCAATACAAATCCTTCTTCAGCAGTGCCGTATATGTTTTTATATGTTCTCGGATTTGCGATTCCTTTTCTTGTTCTTTCATTTTTTATTACTAGAATGAATTGGATTCGCAAGCATCAGCTGATTATCATGAAAATCGGCGGCATTCTTATGATTCTGATCGGAGTTATGCTGTTTTTTAACTGGATGAGCTACATTCTGATCGTTCTGTCAAATCTTTTCGGAGGATTTACGGGTCTGTAACGGATTAATAACTTTTGAACTATTATATACCCTTTTGTTTTTGGTACAATAAGACTAGTTAATGTTAAATATGTGGAGGGGAATATGACACGAGTTTTAGTTGTAGATGACGCCAAGTTCATGAGGGTGAAAATCAGAGAGATTCTGGAATCGGCGAATTACACAGTTGCCGGGGAAGCGGCTGACGGTGAGGAAGCCCTGGCAGTATATCAAAAAATCCGTCCCGACCTGGTGACAATGGATATTACCATGCCGGTCAAAAACGGTATACAGGCGCTGCAGGATATTTTAGCTTTTGACCCGAAAGCCCGGATCATCATGTGCACCGCCATGCGGCAGCAGCGGATCGTTCTGGAAGCGATTGAATTAGGCGCTAAAGACTTTATCGTTAAACCGTTTGAAGCATCTAAAGTGCTGGAGGCCGTAGGCCGGGTAACGGGAACGTAAACGTGTTCTCTTTTCAAATTGGTTTTTTTTATGTTTTTGGAGTATAGTATATAGTATCAAACTCCGTGCAAGCAAAGGAATGATAAAGATGATGATTATAATTTCATCCGTTATTGCAGCGGCCATGGCAATTTCCGTGATGATCGTCAGGATTAAATCCTCCGACAAGCCCGCTTCACCTAAAAAAATAATTCTCCCGCCGATTTTCATGAGTACGGGAGCGCTTATGTTCCTTTTTCCGATTTTCAGAGTGACGGGCGAAGAATTTTTGGAGGCCATTACGCTGGGCGTGATCTTCTCTATTTTTCTGATTAAAACATCTAAATTTGAGATTAAAAATAATGAAATCTATTTAAAACGGTCAAAAGCGTTTGTGTTTATCCTGATTGGTCTCTTGGTTATCAGAATCGCTATGAAATCCATTTTGAGCACGACGATTGATTACGGAGCTTTAAGCGGAATGTTTTGGATTCTGGCTTTCGGAATGATTGTCCCGTGGCGCATCGCGATGTTTTTGTCTTACCGCAAACTTTCGAATGAACTGAAGACCGCTGATATTCAGATGAATTAAAACCTTTCCGTCCGCCGGAAAGGTTTTTTATTTGAGCAGAGCTTGATAAGGAGTAAGATCAATCTGTTTTTCACGGAGATGCTTTTTTAAAAATTGATGATCACGCTTAGGAGTGGCCAGTATGTAACCCCTGATGATTAAATCACGGTTTATTTGTTCAGCTTCCTCCGCTAAGGAAAGTTCACCGATTTTTCCGGCGATTTTCGCTTTGGCTACATCCCGAAAGAGCTCCGGCACGGGGGCGACCAATTCATCCAAAAACGCCTTGTCACCCTCATTCCATAAGTGCCTGCTTTTTTCAATATAATAGTCCTGCCAATCCAGTTCTGACCGGCCGTCTTCTTTCGGTAAGCGTTTTAAAAATTTTCGAAACATAAAAAACCCGCCGATAGACAGCAATCCGATCATCACGATGACCCAAAATAAAATAAACCACATAAACCAGCCTTCCAGCATTGTTCTATCTCCTCCTTACTTTAACCATATTGTAAACGAAGACAGAATAGAAGAACACATGAAAAAAAGAATAGAAAAAATGATAGATGTCCAGTCATTCCGGTTGGTAGAACATATTCTATCGTATAGTGATTCTGCTATTTGGCCATGGGAGTTTCACTTTGAGGGTATATGACTGATATGACCGGACAAAAAAGCCGCTTCCATTGAGGGATGAAAGCGGCTTTTTTATGTTATAGAGGAAATTGAAAGGAAAAAGAGGCAGGAGTCTCATTTGGCTCCTTGTTCATGGAGACGGTCAGAATATGGTTGGTGAAATCAGTGAAAATATGTTTGTCATTCAGATAAAAAGGAAGCATCATTTGTTTGTTTAACGTCCGTTCAAGCGTTTTAACAGAGAGCATAAACTCATTCCCCGAAAGAGTGACGGTTATCGCTTGCACCTGCTTCAGCGCCGTCAGGTCGGCTTCAATGATATATTGACGGCTTGTTTCATATAGATCGATCGGCAGCGTCTCGTCATACCAAGCATACGGGTCCTCGTAAAACTGCCGCAGCCATTCTTCCGTATCATCAAATTCTTCAGCGTTTTTTGAGTGATTCATGGAAGCATTCCTCCATATTAAAAAGCCTTGCTATAACGTATGCAGAAGCTTTGAATGGGTGAATGGCACAAAAAAACAGACACGGGGTCTGTTTTACATATCGTGGCTTGTATTATGTTTTTGTCTTGTATGGTTGCGGTTTTTCACTTTTTTGCTTCCGCTCAGCGGTTCCGGCTGGCCGGGGTTATGGCCCTTCGGAGCATTTTTATGCATATCTTTACTCGTATTTTTATTTGTCATGTTAAAGCCTCCTTTTTAAGGTGTTCCGGCTATTGGTTTGTTTTTCTTTTTTTATTGTTCTGCCGTTCTTCTTCCGTCAGGACGAGCTGGTCATTTTCTATATAACCCGCGCCTTTGCCTTGGCTTTTCGCATCATTCATGCCGTTAATGACATGATTGGCTTTCCGTTTTACCATGATCATCACCTCAACATTAATATGGCTCTTTACAGCCCGTTGTATGAGGCGGAAAATCGGACAAAATTTACCGAAAATCATGCTGATAAGACGATCTTATTGTATTTAATAAAAACATTGATATTTACTTATGTATGATTTTATACTAAGATGAAATTGTGAGAAAATTGTGATGGAATGTGAACATTCATCTAAAGAACGATCTTGATCATTGAAGGGGGATTTTGGAGAATGACAAATCAGCAAAAAGTCGCAACACAAGACGTTTTCCAAGCAAGAAAAACATTTTCTTCAAATGGGAAAACATACAACTACTATTCATTAAAAGCATTGGAAGACGCAGGGGTCGGCAATGTTTCAAAACTTCCTTATTCTATTAAGGTTCTTTTGGAATCCGTTTTGCGTCAGGTAGACGGACGCGTCATTACAAAAGAACATGTTGAAAATTTAGCAAGATGGGGTACTGCTGAATTAAAAGATATCGATGTGCCGTTTAAACCGTCACGGGTTATTCTACAGGACTTTACCGGCGTTCCGGCCGTAGTTGACCTGGCATCTTTAAGAAAAGCCATGGCTTCTGTCGGCGGAGACCCTGATAAAATCAATCCTGAAATTCCGGTTGACCTGGTCATTGACCACTCCGTACAAGTCGACAAAGCCGGTACGGAAGACGCGTTAGCCATTAATATGGACTTAGAATTCGAAAGAAATGCAGAACGTTATAAATTTTTAAGCTGGGCAAAGAAAGCGTTTAACAATTATCAGGCCGTTCCGCCTGCAACAGGTATCGTTCACCAGGTAAACCTTGAGTTTTTGGCAAGTGTCGTTCATACGAAAGAGGAAGACGGAGAACTTGTGACATATCCTGATACATTGGTGGGAACAGATTCCCATACAACAATGATTAACGGAATCGGCGTCCTCGGCTGGGGTGTCGGCGGTATTGAGGCGGAAGCGGGAATGCTCGGCCAGCCTTCATATTTCCCTGTTCCTGAGGTCATCGGCGCGAAACTTGTCGGAAAATTGCCTAACGGAACGACGGCGACTGACTTGGCGCTGAAAGTCACTCAAGTGCTGCGCGAAAAAGGCGTAGTCAATAAATTTGTTGAATTCTTCGGTCCTGGTGTTGCTGAGCTTCCGCTTGCGGATCGGGCGACTATTGCCAATATGGCGCCGGAATACGGAGCGACTTGCGGATTCTTCCCGGTTGACGAGGAAGCACTTTCTTACCTGCGTCTGACCGGCCGTGAAGAAGAGCAGATCGATATTGTGGAAGCATACTGCCGCAACAACGGTTTATTCTATACGCCTGACGCGGAAGAGCCGATTTTTACAGACGTTGTGGAAATTGATCTGTCAAAAATTGAAGCGAACCTTTCAGGACCGAAACGTCCGCAGGATTTAATCCCGCTTTCCGTTATGCAGGAAACGTTTAAAAAACATCTTGTCAGCCCGGCCGGCAACCAAGGATTCGGAGCGGATGCTGCTGAAGAGAACAAAGAAATTTCATTTAAACTTAACAGCGGCGAAGATGCGGTTATGAAAACGGGGGCGATTGCAATCGCTGCTATTACAAGCTGTACGAATACATCAAACCCTTATGTATTAATCGGTGCCGGATTGGTAGCCAAAAAAGCGGTAGAATTAGGCTTGAAAGTGCCGAATTATGTTAAAACATCACTTGCACCGGGGTCTAAGGTTGTTACTGGATACTTAGTCAACTCAGGCCTGCTTCCTTACATGAAGGAGCTCGGCTTTAACCTCGTAGGGTATGGCTGTACGACATGTATCGGGAACTCCGGCCCGCTTTCTCCAGAGATTGAAGAAGCGGTTGCTAAAAATGATCTCTTGATCACTTCTGTCTTGTCAGGTAACAGAAACTTTGAAGGCCGGATCCATCCGCTTGTCAAAGGAAACTACCTTGCGTCACCTCCGCTTGTTGTCGCATACGCATTAGCAGGCACTGTGAATATCAACCTGAAAACGGATCCGATCGGTGTCGGAAATGACGGACAAAATGTTTATTTCGATGACATCTGGCCGTCCATGGATGAAATCAATTCTCTCGTCAAACAGACTGTTACGCCGGAATTATTCCGCAAAGAGTATGAAACGGTATTTGACGACAACCAGCGCTGGAACGAAATCGAAACGACGGATGAAGCGCTGTACAAGTGGGATCAGGATTCCACTTACATTCAAAACCCGCCGTTCTTTGAGGAAATGTCTGTAGAGCCGGGAAAAGTTGAGCCTTTAAGAGGACTTCGTGTTGTCGGCAAATTCGGCGATTCTGTGACGACTGACCACATTTCTCCGGCCGGAGCGATCGGAAAAGACACACCGGCGGGCAAATACCTGCAGGAAAAAGGTGTTTCTCCTCGCGACTTTAACTCTTACGGCTCACGCCGCGGAAACCATGAAGTCATGATGAGAGGAACATTCGCCAATATCCGCATTAAAAACCAAATCGCACCGGGTACAGAAGGCGGATACACAACACATTGGCCTACCGGGGAAGTGACATCTATTTATGATGCCTGCATGCGGTATAAAGATGATAAAACGGGTCTTGTCGTCCTGGCCGGAAAAGATTACGGAATGGGCTCTTCACGTGACTGGGCTGCAAAAGGAACAAACCTGCTCGGCATCAGAACAGTCATTGCCGAAAGCTTTGAAAGAATTCACAGAAGCAACCTCGTCTTCATGGGTGTGCTGCCGCTTCAGTTCAAACAGGGTGAAAACGCGGATACACTCGGCTTAACCGGTAAGGAAGTCATCGAGGTGGATGTTGATGAATCTGTACGTCCGCGCGACTTGCTGAATGTCAGAGCAATCAGTGAAGACGGTACGGTAAAAACATTTGAAGTTGTTGTCCGTTTTGACAGTGAAGTGGAAATTGATTACTATCGCCACGGCGGCATTTTACAAATGGTGCTTCGCGATAAAATGAAACAGTAGCAGAATGAACAAAGGAGAGAAAGCAGTCTGCTTTCTCTCTTTTTATGCGGGAGGCCTTAAGATGCTTGCGAAATGGCTGGGCGGAATGTTACTTATCGGGTTGTTAGTATATGCGGGCTGGAACATTTATTCTGTACAAAAAAGTCCGAAAGAAGGGACAGAAGAAGGGATGAAAGCCCCTGACTTTACACTTGATACATTGTCAGGAAAAAGCATCTCCCTTTCTGATTATAAAGGAAAAAAAGTGCTCCTCAATTTCTGGGCGACGTGGTGCAAGCCGTGCCGAATGGAAATGCCCGATATGCAGGAGCTGCAGAAAGAATATCCTGATATTGCGGTAGCAGCCGTTAATTTTACGTCCTCTGAAAAAAATATACAGGCTGTGAAATCATTTGCTGATCATTATCAGCTGACCTTTCCTATTCTGATTGACAAAAGCGGAATTAACGGAGATTTCAACGTGCTTTCTTATCCGACAACATACATATTAGACGAAGAAGGAACCATTCAGCATATTCGCGTAGGCACGATGACAAAAAAAGAAATGAAAGAAAAACTGGATCTCAAATAGAGGTTCAGTTTTTTTATTTGTGGAGGGCTTAGGTTTTGAAAAATTGGAAAAAATGAATGAAAACACGGAGGTGAGAAGATTGAAAAAAATGCGAAAACGTTCTTTTCATGAATTGGTTATGGAAAATAAACGTGAGCTGATGACCAATACGGAATATTTGAATCAGCTTGAAGAAAAGCTGGAGCAGCGGTTCAAACAAAAATAACCTTTAATTTGCAGTCATGTTTGCACCTCCTTTTGCAAAATATACTCTTAAGGAGGGATGAACATGGGCATAAACAAGAAAGACGGCCAGCCGCAATACGCTCCGAGCCACTTAGGGACAAAACCCGTTAAATATAAACGCAACAAAGGGGAAAAGTTTCATGACAAGTCAAACGGACATCCGATTGTCATGCAGACGAAAGGCGAATAACATCATCAAAGGAGAGCAGACATTATGACAAACAATTATCAAAAACCGAATCCGGATGACCGTTCCGATAACGTTGAAAAGCTGCAGGATATGGTGCAGAATACAATTGAAAATATAGAAGAAGCCAAAGAATCAATGGAATTTGCGACAGATGAGGAAAAACAGCGCATTCAAGAGAAGAATGCCAGACGCAATGAAAGCATTGAATCGTTCCGCAGTGAAATCCAGGATGAATCGGCTGCAAGAGAAAACGGCTATCAATCATAATAAAAACCAGGGAAACCTGGTTTTTTTCTCTTTCCGGCTCGTTGTGATAAAATGGGGCTAATCTGATAATAAGGGAGCAGAGAACGTTGCATGTGTCAAAAAAAGAAATAGAAGTGCGTTATGCGGAAACAGATCAAATGGGCATCGTCTATCATGCCAATTACTTAGTCTGGATGGAGGTCGGCAGAACGGCGCTGATTAAGGAACTCGGATTCCTTTACAAGGATATGGAAGACAGAGGAGTGCTGTCCCCTGTATTGGATATCAGCATTTCTTATAAAAAGCCGCTCCGCTACGGAGAAACGGCTGTCGTACATACTTGGATTGAAGAATATAACGGATTTAAAACCGTTTACGGCTACCACATCTATAATCCGGATCAAGAACTTGCCATCAAAGCGACATCCTCTCATATATGCGTTGATAAAGAGAGCTTCAAACCGATTCAGTTTCGCAAGGCTTTTCCTGATTGGCATGCCGCTTACGAAAAGGCAAAAAAATAAGGAGCGGCTGCAGTTATGGCATTTGGAATTACGCGTAAGGAACTGGAAAGATGGAAGCGGGATGTATCGGAAGGGAAAATCGCTTTTTTAACGCATTACTGGCTGGACGACCGCTTTCCGGAGGCTAAGACCGTGACGAAGGCCGGTTCAAGCGATCTCAATAAACTGATCAGATGGGGAGCGGAGTACGGGCTGAAGCCGGAGTGGATTCACCATAAAAATGAATTTCCCCACTTTGACCTGCTCGGTGATACGCAAAGAAGCATATTAGAAAAAGAACATCTCACTGATCATCTCAAAAGGTTCAGGCTGTAAAAAAAAAGAACGCATCCGCTGCGTTCTTTTTTTCTTACACGTAATCAAATACCGGCTCTTCTGCCTGATCTGAATATGTGACTGACAAATCGTGATTATCAAAGTACCATAAGTCGCTTTCTTCAATAAAAAAGGTAATGCCTTCAACTTCCGTGCTGGTGCCGATGTTCATCGGCCGGTCTTTTAAAATGCCGAGAGAAAAGCCTTTCTGAACGTTGCTGCATCCCCCGTAACGGACAAAGAAACGGACATGGTCGCCTGTTTCCAGATCGAGCTCTTCTTTGTACCAATCCAGCGCGCCTTTCGTTACTTTCATGTTCATCCGGAACACTCCCTTTTTGTTTCTCATATAAAGAAATTATCTCTATTATAAACGCATATGGCATTTTGATGTCAAAATTGAAGTTTCATCAAAACCATTTGATCTTCGGTTCTGTTTTGTTTATAATCCGTTTGATGTTTGCCCTGTGTCTGTAGATAACAAACGCGGTCAAGAGCGTCACTACGACTAATAAATAAGGGTCTTTTACAAACAGACAGTAAATAATCGTATAAATCCCTGTTAACATTGAAGACAGAGAAACAAATTTCGTAAGGAATAAAAATACGAAAAATACTGCAACCATCGTAACGAATAACAGCGGAGCATAAAACAGCAGGACGCCCCCTGATGTGGCTACGGCTTTGCCTCCCTTAAACTTTGCGAACACGGGGAATACATGGCCGATTACTGCTGCCACCCCTGCGAGAAGAGGATGAATGGGGACGTGCAGTAAATATGGGAGCGCCGCGGCCAAGGTGCCTTTTAAAATATCGGCTGCGATGACAACAGATCCCGCTTTAACGCCAAGCGTGCGAAAAGCATTTGTAGCGCCCAAATTGCCGCTTCCGTGTTCTCTAATATCGATCCCTTTCGCAAGTTTGCCTACGATTAAACCTGACGGGATGCTGCCTATTACATAGGCCAAAATAATCAATAAAGCAATCAACATCTACATTTCTCCTTTTCAATGTCCCTTCACTCTATTTTAACACGAGTTGTTACCGTCTGATGACAAGTTTTTTGAGAATTAAGCTGACAAAGCGCTTTTTTTGATTCCGGCGAAGCGGTCATGTACAATATATCAAAAGGAGATGGTAAAGATGCAAAATCCTTCAAAATCAGAGATTAAAGAAATTCTGGATCGGAGCAAACGGATCGCAGTCGTCGGGCTGTCAGACCGTCCCGACCGGACTTCTTACATGGTTTCCAAAGCGATGCAGGATGAAGGGTATGAAATTATTCCCGTCAATCCAACGATTGATGAGGCGCTTGGCGTTAAAGCCGTCGCTTCATTAAAAGACGTGGAGGGACCGATTGATATCGTGAATGTGTTCAGACGCTCTGAGCAGCTTCCCGGCGTCGCTGAAGAATTTTTACAGACGGACGCTCCCGTTTTTTGGGCGCAGCAGGGCCTTGCAAATGAAGAAGCGTATCGCATGATTACAGACAAAGGACGGACGGCTGTTATGGATTTATGTATAAAAGTCGCCCGCGCTGTTATAAAATAGGAACAAAAAAAGCAAAAATCCTTGGCAAATCAGGGGTTTTTGCTTTTTTATTGAAAGAATACTCTTTGCGTATGATGATGAAACAGATACAATAAAGCATGAACAGCTTTTTTAGAAACCCCTTTATACAGGGGTTTACAGTCTGTTTGCGATGGCCGGCATAAAGCTATATAATAGAAAGCGAACTCATGTTCTTATTCGCTGAAAAGGGCACCAGAAAGATGAAAAGCCGTTCGAATGTATGTCTTGCGGCCTAAAAAACGAGCCATTCGCTTAAATATGTTGCGAAATCAAGCATATTGGTTATAATTGTGAGTCCGAGGAGAATTGGACCGAAGCTTGCGCATACTGAAAAACAAAGACATGAAAACATTTAAAAAAGAAAATGATTAAGAGCAGGTTTTTTGAAAGGGGTTTGTACGTTTGGCTAGAAAACAGCAATTTGATTACAACGAAGATGCCATACAGGTGCTTGAAGGCCTGGAAGCCGTCAGAAAACGACCGGGAATGTACATCGGTTCGACGGACACACGCGGCCTGCACCATCTGGTATATGAGATCGTCGACAATTCCGTCGATGAAGTTCTTGCCGGCTACGGAGATCATATTATCGTAACGATACATAAGGACAACAGCATCTCCGTACAGGACAGAGGACGCGGAATGCCGACCGGGATGCATAAGCTCGGAAAGCCGACGCCGGAAGTTATTTTCACCGTGCTGCATGCCGGGGGGAAATTCGGACAGGGCGGCTATAAAACAAGCGGCGGTCTGCATGGTGTCGGCGCATCTGTCGTAAACGCATTATCGGAGTGGCTGACGGTTACTATTGAGCGTGACGGATATGTGTATAAACAGCGGTTTGAAAACGGCGGCAAGCCCGTGACTTCACTTGAAAAAATCGGAACGACCAAAAAAACGGGAACGCTTACCCATTTTAAACCTGATCCGTCAATGTTCAGCGCAACGGTTTATAATTTTGACACACTGTCAGAACGTCTGCGCGAATCGGCTTTCTTGTTAAAAGGTTTGAAAATAGAATTAATTGATGAACGGAACGGAGTAAAAGAAGTATTTTATTATGAGAACGGAATTGAAGCATTTGTCGCTTATCTAAACGAGGAAAAAGACGCTTTATGCGAAGTGGTTTCCTTTGAAGGCGAGCATCATGACATTGAAGTCGATTTCGCGTTTCAGTTTAATGACGGGTATTCAGAAAATATGCTGTCATTCGTTAATAACGTCAGAACAAAGGACGGCGGCACCCACGAATCAGGAGCCAAAACGGCAATGACAAGAGCGTTTAACGAGTACGCGCGAAAGGTCGCCCTTTTAAAAGAGAAAGACAAGAACCTTGAAGGCGCCGATATCAGGGAAGGTTTGTCCGCAATCATTTCCGTGCGTATCCCGGAGGAACTGCTGCAATTTGAAGGCCAGACGAAAGGGAAGCTTGGCACAAGTGAGGCGAGATCCGCCGCGGATGCCGTCATTTCCGAGAATCTTGCTTATTTCCTGGAAGAAAACCGCGATACAGCAACCCTGCTTGTCAAAAAAGCGATTAAAGCAAGCCAGGCCCGTGAAGCGGCCCGTAAAGCGAGAGAAGAAGCGAGAAGCGGCAAAAAGCGCAAAAAATCAGAAGCGACGCTGAGCGGAAAACTCACACCGGCCGGTTCCAGAAATCCGGCGAAGAATGAATTGTATCTGGTGGAGGGAGACTCTGCGGGAGGTTCTGCAAAACAGGGAAGAGACCGGAAATTCCAAGCCGTGCTGCCCCTTCGCGGAAAGGTCATCAACACAGAGAAAGCAAAGCTTGCAGACATCTTCAAAAATGAAGAAATCAATACGATTATTCATGCGATCGGAGGCGGTGTCGGCGCAGATTTTGAGATAGACGACATCAATTATGACAAGATCATCATCATGACGGACGCGGATACCGACGGCGCGCACATTCAAGTCTTGCTGTTAACGTTTTTCTACCGCTATATGAAACCTTTAATCGAGCACGGAAAAGTCTTCATCGCCCTTCCGCCTCTTTACAAAGTGAGCAAAGGAAGCGGTAAGAAAGAGATTATTGAATATGCTTGGTCCGACGAAGAAATGGACGGCGTTTTAAAGAAAGTCGGCAAAGGGTATACCATCCAGCGCTATAAAGGGTTGGGAGAAATGAACGCAGACCAGCTCTGGGAAACGACGATGAATCCCGAATCGCGAACGCTCGTCAGAGTCAAGATCGACGATGCGGCACGGGTAGAACGCCGTGTAACGACATTAATGGGAGACAAAGTAGAACCGAGAAGAAAATGGATTGAAAAAAATGTTGCCTTCGGATTAGATGAGGAAAGCAATATTTTAGAAAATGAAAACTTGTCGGTCGCTGAGGAGGTTTAATAGTGGCACAGCCAGAATTATTTCATGATTTACCGTTAGAAGAAGTAATCGGCGACCGTTTCGGACGCTACAGTAAATACATTATTCAAGACAGGGCGCTGCCCGACGCTCGTGACGGTTTAAAGCCGGTGCAGCGGAGAATTTTATACGCCATGCACGCGGACGGAAATACATTCGATAAAAATTTCCGTAAAGCGGCGAAAACGGTCGGAAACGTTATCGGTAATTATCATCCGCACGGTGACAGCTCTGTTTATGAAGCGATGGTGCGGATGAGCCAGGATTGGAAAGTGCGGAATGTGCTGATTGAGATGCACGGCAACAATGGAAGCATTGACGGTGATCCGCCGGCTGCCATGCGTTATACGGAAGCGAGATTGTCTTCTATCGCGTCAGAGCTTTTGCGTGACATCGATAAAAATACGGTTGAATTCGTTCCGAACTTTGATGACACTAGTAAAGAACCGGTTGTTTTGCCCGCCATGTTCCCTAACTTGCTTGTCAACGGATCAACCGGAATTTCAGCGGGCTATGCGACTGATATTCCCCCTCATCATCTGGGTGAGGTCATTGATGCCGTCATTAAACGGATTGAATCTCCGGATTGCACCGTCGATGACTTGATGCAGGTGATTAAAGGGCCTGACTTTCCGACAGGAGGCATTATTCAAGGAGTCGACGGCATTCGGAAGGCTTATGAAACCGGGAAAGGCAAAATTATTATCCGCGGCAAGGCTGAAGTGGAATCCGTAAGAGGCGGACGGGAGCAGATCGTCATTACAGAAATTCCGTTTGAAGTAAACAAAGCCAATCTCGTAAAGAAAATGGACGAATACCGCATAGACAAAAAAGTCGAAGGCATTTCTGAAGTCCGGGATGAAACTGACCGCACGGGGCTTCGGGTGGTCGTTGAGTTAAAGAAAGAAGCCGATGCAAAAGGCATTTTGAATTTCTTATATAAAAACACTGATCTGCAGACAACATATAACTTTAATATGGTCGCCATACATAACCGCCGGCCGATGCTGATGAGTCTTACGGCCATCCTGGATGCGTATATTTCCCATCAGAAGGAAGTGGTGACAAACCGCTCCGTCTTTGAATTGCAAAAAGCAAAAGAGCGGCACCACATCGTTGAAGGACTGATGAAGGCACTGTCTGTGTTAGATGAGGTCATAGCCGTCATCCGGGCCAGCAGCGACAAGAAAGATGCGAAACAAAACGTAATGTCTAAATTCGCATTTACGGAGCCGCAGGCCGAAGCGATCGTATCCTTGCAGCTGTATCGTCTGACAAACACGGATATTACGGCGCTAAAAGAGGAAGCGGAAGAGCTCAGCAAGAAAATTCAGGAGCTCGAAGCCATTTTAAGTCATGATAAAAAGCTGTTAAAAGTCATTACAAGCAGCCTGAAAAAATTGAAAAAGACCTATGCTGACAGCAGACGGTCTGTCATTGAAGAAAAGATTGAGGAAATTAAAATCAATCTTGAAGTCATGGTAGCCTCTGAGGACGTATATGTGACAGTCACAAAAGACGGCTATGTAAAACGAACAAGTCAGCGGTCATTTGCCGCTTCTAACGGCCAGGATTTCGGTATGAAGGATACTGACAGGCTGATTCACCAATTTGAAATGAATACAACGGATGTTCTCCTGCTCTTTACCAATAAGGGAAGCTATGTTTATTGTCCGGTTCACCAGCTTCCCGATATCAGGTGGAAAGACATGGGGCAGCACGTAACGAACATCATCACGATTGACCGTGATGAAACCATCGTGAAAGCTATACCGGTAAAAGAATTTGATCCATCTTCATATTTATTGTTTATGACGAAAAACGGCATGGTGAAGAGAACTGAAATGACGCATTACAAAGCGCAGCGTTACTCGAAAGCGCTTGTTGCCCTTAACCTTAAAGGGGACGACGAGCTGATTGATGTTCATGTCACAGACGGCGGCAGCCAGCTGTTTATCGCCACCCGCCTCGGGTACGGTTTATGGTTCGGTGAAGATGAAGTAAATGTAGTCGGTGCCCGTGCGGCCGGCGTAAAGGGCATAAATGTAAAAGACGGTGATACCGTCGTATCAGGACAAATCCTGCATGAGACAGATTCGCTTGTCCTTGTCACACAGCGGGGAGCAATCAAGCGGATGAACCTATCTGAATTCGAAAAAACATCCAGGGCGAAGCGCGGTGTCATCATGCTGCGTGAGCTTAAAAAGAACCCGCATCGCGCAGTCGGCGTATTCGCGTGCGCTTTAGCCGACATGATCGCTGCGGAAACAGAAAAAGGCGAGAGAATCGAAATCGCCGTGAAGTCCTTGCGGGCGAATGACCGATACAGCAACGGTTCCTTCTTTACCGATGAAGATGAGACAGGGCCGGTAACAGATGTATGGCGTATCCCCGCGTCTGATGTTTAAGAGTAAAAATAAAATAAAAAAACCTCCGCTCATTGAGCGGAGGTTTTACTATTTAGCTTTCATGGTTGCCGAATAAGTCAGTGATAGCGTGAATGACTTCGATTCCCTGCCATACAAATAAATTCAATGCAGTGAATGAAAACAACCCTAAAATCACCATTCGTAAGATAAACAACATGTTTAACAACCTCCTCATTTTATGTTACATAGATAGGCGATGTTGAACATGAAGCTCATCGAAATACGAGGACTGATAAAATTTAGCGATTAAAAAGCTTTTCTTTCGCTGTCTTCCCCGGGAAGCGGGGCGTCTCCTGTCTGATATCACGATCAGTGAGACAGAAGCGGCAAAAAGCGCCGTCAAGATATATGAGCCCGTCAGCGATTTTTTCTCATCATCAGCATTTTGGCCGGCCTTCATTTCGTGCATTTCCTGCTGGTCGGCTACCGCTTTAAAATGATGAGCAGTATCGAACGCATGGGGAATGGAGAGCAAATGAAAGCTTGCAATCGCTAAAAATAAAATAGAAGCTTTTAAAAACAAGATTTTTTTCAAATGTTCTCCCCCCTTCATAAGTCTGAATATTTTTATTATAATACCCTAATTTAAATGTAAAGTAAACATATTTATTAAATTTAAAAAATTATTATCCTGGTTAAGTATATACCATTCCATCCATCTTTTCATCTCTTTCTTCTTAAAGACCTATTTGTTATGATATGCACGCATTCCTTATGACGTGACAACATTTTTCGGGCTGTAAGATAAAAAACGGGGCATGACAGCAAAAGACGTGATGTAGAAACCGAAACATTTTCTTAAAAAAACTTCTCAACCACTGTTGTTGTGATATAATAATACTCGTTGTGTTAAAAGATCTAACATATGCAGCAAAAATGACAGTAAAAGATATGTAAAAGGGAGGTTAAACATGGAGGCTTTCATCAGTGAAATCATAAATGTTCCAAATGATTTTATTTGGAAGTATCTTGTTTATATTTTAGTCGGGATCGGATTGTACTTTACGTTCCGTTTTCGCTTTATTCAATTCCAATACTTTATTGAAATGTTCAGAATCGTCGGGGAGAAGCCGCAAGGGAATAAAGGAGTGTCTTCAATGCAGGCATTCTTTATCTCAGCCGCTTCTCGTGTCGGAACCGGAAACTTGACCGGCGTCGCGCTGGCGATTGCAACAGGCGGTCCCGGCGCAGTATTTTGGATGTGGATCGTAGCGATTGTCGGTATGGCTTCCAGCTTTGTGGAAAGCACCTTGGCGCAGCTGTATAAAGTGCGTTCCGGTGACGAATTCCGCGGCGGTCCGGCATATTACATGGCTAAGGGACTGGGCGCCCGCTGGCTCGGTATTTTATTCGCCGTATTGATTACCGTTTCTTTCGGACTTATCTTTAACGCCGTGCAGTCAAATACGATTTCTGTGGCGTTTGACGAAGCATTCCATGTGAATAAAACAGTTATCGCAATCATTTTAGCTGTATTAACGGCTTTCATTATATTCGGCGGTCTGAAACGTGTTGTTTCCGTTTCGCAATTAATCGTTCCGGTCATGGCGGGTATGTATATTCTGATCGCGCTGTATGTCGTGATTGTAAATATTACAGCGGTACCTGAGCTGTTTGTTACGATTGTGAAAAATGCGTTCGGTCTTGAACAGATCGTCGGCGGAAGCTTAGGAAGCATCATTATTATCGGTGCGCAGCGCGGCCTGTTTTCAAACGAAGCGGGTATGGGAAGCGCGCCGAATGCCGCAGCGGCTGCACATGTGTCGCATCCGGCTAAGCAGGGATTAATTCAGACGCTCGGCGTGTTTTTTGATACATTTATTGTTTGTACATCGACTGCCTTTATCATTTTATTGTACAGCTTTACGCCTAAAGGCGACGGCATCCAAGTGACACAAGCCGCATTGCAGCACCACCTCGGCGGCTGGGCCCCGACATTTATTGCGATTGCGATGTTTTTATTCGCATTCAGCTCTGTGGTCGGCAACTATTACTATGGTGAAACGAATATTGAATTTATTAAAACAAGCAAAACATGGCTTAATATTTACCGCGTATTCGTCGTAGTGATGGTGGTATACGGATGTTTGGCTGACTTCCAGATCGTCTGGGACATGGCAAACTTGTTTATGGGACTCTTGGCTCTCATTAACTTAGTGGCAATTTTACTGCTGAGTAATGTAGCCTACAAGATCTATAAGGATTATGCCGCTCAGCGCAAAAAAGGTCTTGATCCCGTATTCAAAGCCGAGAATACCCCGGAGCTCAAGCATATTGAAACATGGGCGGAAGAAGAAGGTACAAGCCCCGAACGTAAGACTGCTAACTGAGGAAACATGCATACAATTTTCAAAAAACCTCTTACATTTTGTTGTGAGGGGTTTTTTTATGTGAAAAACCGGGTTTTTTTACCGAAAACAGTTTTTTGAATTTATTGTATTTTTCTCTTGCGTGTGTAAGGGTTTTCATATAAAGTTTTACTAAACCGGTTTACCAAACCGATTTAGTCTTAAAAGAAAGGAGTATTGATGTGGCTTCTGATTATGGCATTTTTACGATCGGTGATGCGATGATCACCTTAAATCCCGCAAGCACAGGACCTTTGCGTTTTGTTACCCATTTTGAACGAAAAGCAGGAGGAGCTGAACTGAATTTTGCGATTGCATGCGCCAGATTGAATCTGCACTCAAAGTGGGTCAGCAGACTGGGGAAGGATGAGTTCGGCAGAGTGATTTATCAGTTTGCCAAAGGAGAAGGAATTGATGTGACTGACGTCTCCTATGTTGAAGGCTTTCCTACATCTTTAAATGTCAAAGAGATCAGAAATGACGGTTCAGGCAAGACGTTTTATTATCGTTTCAATTCACCAATTCTGACTCTTGCACCGGAAGATATAACAGAGAATATGTTTGCCGGCATTCACATTGTTCATCTTACCGGTGTGTTCCTCGCGCTTGATAAGAAAAATGTTGAAATTGCTGAAAGGGTGCTTTCCATCGCCAAAGCAAGAGGGATTCCCGTATCTTTTGATCCGAATATCAGGCTGAAGCTGTGGACGATCGAGGAGGCGCGTGCGGCATTTCATCAAATCTTTCCGCATACTGATATTCTTCTGGCGGGCCGGGACGAAATGAAACAGCTGACAGGTATAGGGGAAAATGAAGCATTAGCCCGGTTTGCAGAGACCTATTCAATCAGTCAGCTTGTCATAAAAGACGGTGAAGCAGGTTCTGCGCTGTATCATGATCATAAGTGGATTCACAAAGAGGCTTTCCCGGTTGCGCCTGTTGACACGGTAGGAGCGGGTGACGGCTTTAATGCCGGCTACCTGTACAGTTATCTGCATGGTTTTGAACCGGAAAAACGTCTGGAGTTTGCCAATGCGGTCGGTGCGCTCGTCACTACAGTTTCCGGTGACAATGAAGGGCTTCCCTATCTAGAAGAGGTTCTGTCATTTATAAACAAAGAGACTGTGATTGAACGGTAGCAAGCACAACTTAAAAAGCGGGTGGGAAAATGAAAGCGGTTCTAGTACGGAAAGCATTTGATCTGGTGGTGACGGAATGTGAGAAACCGTCTGTTGTCCACGCGGATGATGTTCTTGTCAAGGTGAAGCGGGTCGGAATTTGCGGATCAGATTTGCATATTTATCATGGGACAAATCCGTTAGCGTCCCTGCCGAGAGTAATCGGACATGAAGTTACAGGGGAAGTCGCAAATACCGGTTCTCATGTCCGGCGTTTCAAGCCGGGTGACCGCGTAGTGGTTGAACCGATATCTTATTGCGGAACATGCTATGCCTGCCGGAAAGGACGTCCGAACGTCTGCAAAGCGCTTTCGGTGTTCGGCGTTCATGAAGATGGCGGGATGCGGGAATATATCGTGGTTCCGGAAAAGCAGCTGCATGCCGTTTCCCCCGATCTGGCCTGGGAGGAAGCGGTCATGGCAGAACCATATACGATCGGCGCCCAGGCCGTTTGGAGAGGCCGTGTCGAGAAGGAAGATACCGTTTTGATTCAGGGAGCGGGACCGATCGGAATCTGCATATTAAAAATGGCAAAGTTCAAAGGCGCTACTGTCATGATAACCGACTTGAATGATGAACGCTTGGCATTCGCTGAAAAAAACGGTGCGGACGTTACCGTCAACGCGCAAAAAGAAGATCCCGTTTTGCGGGTGAACGAATGGACAAAAAAAGAAGGCGCCAATGTCGTCATTGATGCCGTCTGTCTCCCCTCAACGTTTGAAACGTCCATTGACGCGGTGTCTCCGGCCGGTCATGTGGTTGTGCTTGGTTTTGATGAGAGGACTGCCGGCATTTCTCAGCTTCCGATCACAAAAAAGGAAGTCACGATAACCGGTTCAAGATTGCAGACGAATCAGTTTCCGTACATTACAGACTTACTGAATAAAGGCCTGTTAACGCACGGCGGTCTTATTACACATACATTTTCAGCAGATGACGTCCATCAAGCATTTCAGTTGATCGAACAGCACCCGGACAAGGTGGGAAAAGCAATCATTACGTTTGATTAAAGGAGGAGCGAGAATGCTGCCTAAGTACGCCATTTACGAAAAACTTCTGCATGCACAAGTGGTGGCTGTCATAAGGGGACAAAACAGCCAAGAGGCGCTTGAAGTTTCAAAAGCGGCCATTTCAGGAGGTATCAGCGCCATTGAGCTTACATACACAACTCCTGAAGTGGAAGATGTCTTTAAGGAACTCCGGCATCAAGATATTCTTCTTGGAGCCGGTTCTGTAATGGATACAGAAACGGCGAGACACGCCATTTTATCAGGCGCCTCATTTATCGTCAGCTCTCATTTTGTAAAAGAGATAGCATCTCTATGCAACCAGTACAGCGTACCGTATCTTCCGGGATGCATGAGTGTGTCTGATATGGCTTTGGCCCTTGAAGCCGGATGTGATGTGGTAAAGCTGTTCCCCGCTAATTCGTTTGAACCTTCATTTATCAAGTCGGTCAACGGTCCTCTGCCGAATGTCCGCATTATGCCGACCGGGGGTATCTCATTAAACAGCATGAATGACTGGCTCTCTGCCGGAGCGGTCGCGGTCGGTGTGGGAAGCGACTTGACAAAAGCATATCAAAAGGGCGGCTATGAAGCTGCCGTATCCCTCAGCAAAGAATACGTCTGCCGAAAAAACGAATATACGGGGGTATAACATGAATATCACGTTTCGCTGGTACGGCCAAGGTAATGATACGGTGACTCTTGAACATGTCAGACAAATTCCCGGGGTCAAAGGCATCGTCTGGGCTCTTCACCAGAAGCCCGCGGGCGAAGTATGGGAAAAGGAGGACATTGAAGCGGAAGTCAGAAACATTCAATCCTATGGGTTTCATGCAGAGGTCGTGGAAAGCGTGAATGTTCATGAAGCCATTAAACTCGGTCATGAAGAACGCGGACAATATATTGAGCACTATAAACAGACCATTCGCAATCTGTCCGAATTCGGCGTGAAAGTCATCTGTTACAATTTCATGCCGATATTTGACTGGACGCGTACCGATATGTTCCGCGCGCTGGAGGATGGGTCAACCGCTTTGTTTTTTGAAAAAGCGAAAGTGGAAAGTCTCCCTCCGGAGGAACTCATCCGCACGGTTGAAGAATCTTCTGATTTGACGCTTCCCGGGTGGGAGCCGGAGAAAATGGCCCGGATCAAGGAACTGTTTGAGGCCTATCAAACGGTTGATGAAAAACAGCTTTGGGCCAATCTTGAGTTCTTTTTACATGAAATCCTTCCTGTAGCGGAGGAACACGGCATTCAAATGGCCATTCATCCGGATGATCCGCCCTGGTCAATTTTTGGCCTGCCCCGTATTATTACCGGTGAGAAAAGTTATGAAAAGCTGCGAGAGATTTCAGATTCACCCGCCAATTGTATTACGTTGTGCACGGGTTCGATGGGAGCGAATCCCGCCAATGATATGGTGAAGATCGCCAAACACTATGCGGGAGCTGCGCCGTTTGCCCATATACGAAATGTGAAAATCTGCGATAACGGTGATTTTACGGAAACTTCGCATCTTACCAGTGATGGGTCCATTGATATTACCGGTGTGGTAAAAGAATTGCACGGCCAAGGCTATAAAGGATATGTACGGCCTGATCACGGCCGTCATATCTGGGGCGAACAATGCCGGCCGGGTTATGGTTTATATGATCGTGCCTTAGGAATTATGTACTTGAACGGACTGTGGGATGCGTTCTCGTCTCATGAGAAAGAGGTGAAGGGATGAGACCGATTCATGAACGTTTATCAGGAAGAACCGCTGTCATAACAGGCGGGAGCGGTGTTCTCTGTTCAGCAATGGCAAAGGAGCTTTCACGGCAGGGGATGAAAATTGCGATCGTCAGCCGGAATGCTGATAAAGCAGAGCGTGCGGCGGGCGAGATTGCTGACGCTGGAGGAACCGCGGTTTCTGTACCGGCTGATGTTTCAGCCCGTGATTCGCTCGAAAAGGCAAAAGACGAGATTATCAGCCGGTTCGGTTCTGTCAATCTTTTAATTAACGGAGCCGGGGGAAACCACCCTGATGCGATCACTGCCAGCGAGACGTATGAAGAGGATGAGCAGGGCACATCATTTTTTGATATGGACGAAACGGGGTTTTCCAGCGTATTTTCAACCAACTTTACCGGTGCATTTCTGGCATCGCAAGTGTTTGGAAAAGACCTTTTGAAGGCGGAATGTCCCGCGATTATTAATATTTCTTCTATGAGTGCGTATACACCGATGACAAAGGTGCCCGCCTACAGCGCGGCCAAGGCGGCGATTCAGAATTTTACGATGTGGATGGCTGTTCATTTCGCAAAAAAAGGGCTGCGGGTGAATGCCATCGCTCCGGGTTTCTTTTTGACAGCGCAAAACCGTGGGTTGTTATTACAGGAAGATGGAAGTCTGACAGACCGATCCAATAAGATTATGGCACATACACCGATGAAACGTTTCGGGAAACCGGAAGACCTTCTGGGAACGCTCCTGTGGTTTTCGGATGATTCATGCTCAGGCTTCGTCACCGGGGTCACCGTTCCCGTCGACGGAGGTTTTATGGCTTATTCCGGAGTGTGACAGAATCCATGTCCCTGTCAGATTGTAAACCATTTACTTCTGACTTATACTAGTGAAAAATGAAGACAGACGGGGATGAGTCTATGAAAACCATTACAATTTCTGATGTGGCGAAATATGCAAACGTATCTAAAAGCACCGTATCTCAATTTTTAAATCAGCGCTATGACTATATGAGCGAGAAAACGAAACAAAAAATAGAAGCGGCCATTCAAGAGCTGAACTATCAGCCGAATTTCGTCGCCCGCAGCTTAAAACAGAAATCAACATTTACGGTAGGTGTGGTGGTGGCTAATATTCTTCACACTTTTTCCACTCAGGTCATCAGGGCGGTTGAAGACTATTTTCATGAACAAGGATTTCATATTATTGTCTGCAATGCGGATGATGAACCGGAAAAAGAAAAGAAATATATTGAAATGCTGCGGGCTAAGCAGGTGGACGGAATTATTATTTTTCCGACGGGCGAAAATCTCTCTTTATATGAAAAGATGAAACGCGATACGTTTCCGGTCGTGTTTATGGACAGAACCATTGAAGAACTCGGGATTCCGACAGTGATGCTTGATAACCATCATGCAGCCGGTCTTGCCGTTGACCGGTTTATCGAGAGCGGCATTAAGAGAATTGCGATTATTACGACGTCCATTATTCGGGAAATCAGTCCGAGGGTAGAAAGGATTGAAGGGTATAAGAAGGCGCTTGACCGCCACGGAATGATGGTGCGGGACGAATATATCAAAACAGCCGATGCGGCTGATATTTCCAATGTTTTGTCAGAGTTGTTCTCACTTGAGGAGCCTCCGAAAGCGATATTGGCGGCAAACGATATCGTTCTTGTTGAGGTGCTGAAGTATATGAAGGAGCATGATATGACAATTCCGGATAAGGCAGCCGTCATCGGAATTGATGAAGTTCCTTTTGCGGGTTTTTTTACTCCTCCGATTACGACGATCGTCCAGCCTGCGGCAGAAATGGCGCGAAAAGCGGGAAGCCTTCTTCTTCGCCAGATACAAGAAAAAGATGGCGGTGAAAAACGGATTTACCGCTATAAACCGGCGCTGCTCGCAAGGCAATCTGGATAACCGGTTTCATTGCATAAACCGGTTTACTCCGGCAATTTAAATGTCTGAATATTATGAAATGAGAGGGGGATTTTATGTTCTCAAAAGATAGATTCCCTATTCTTCTTCTTTTATTTTCAGCCGGGGTGATTAACTATTTAGACCGCTCAGCGCTGTCTATTGCAGCGCCGTTCATACAGCAGGATCTCACATTGTCGGCAACACAAATGGGGCTGATTTTCAGCAGTTTTTCTGTCGGATACGCTGTGTTTAACTTTCTCGGCGGTGTTGCATCTGACCGGTATGGGGCTAAATTGACATTGTGTACGGCGATGATCGTTTGGTCTCTTTTCAGCGGAGCGGTTGCGCTTGCTTTCGGATTTGTAAGTCTTTTGATTATCCGTGTTTTATTCGGTATGGGAGAGGGGCCGCTGTCGGCTGCCATAAGCAAAATGGTCAACAATTGGTTTCCTCCGTCTCAGCGCGCCACGGTCATCGGCCTGACAAACAGCGGCACGCCGCTCGGCGGGGCGATTTCCGGCCCGATTGTCGGGATGATTGCTGTGGCGTTCAGCTGGAAGGTTTCCTTTGTCCTGATCATGATTATCGGTTTAGTCTGGGCGGTCATCTGGTTTAAATATGTCAAAGAACGGCCGGCGCCGACGGAAGACGCCCCGGCAATGAAAGCGGCGATTCAATCGCATGAGCAGCATATCGCGATGACCTTTTATTTGAAACAAAAAACGGTTCTCTTCACGGCTTTTGCCTTTTTCGCCTACAATTACATCTTATTTTTCTTCTTAACATGGTTTCCGAGCTATCTGGTGAAAGAACGCGGTTTAAGTGTTGAATTTATGAGCGTGGTGACTGTTATTCCCTGGATTCTTGGATTTATCGGTTTGGCGGCAGGCGGAATGATTTCTGATTATGTATTCAAAAAAACAGCCGGAAAAGGGGTTTTGTTCTCACGGAAAGTCATTCTTGTCACTTGTTTGTTCGCTTCCGCTGTACTGATCGGATTTGCCGGACTTGTTACCACTACCGTAAGTGCCGTTATTCTTGTTGCTTTATCAGTCTTCTTTTTATATATAACGGGCTCTATCTATTGGGCGGTGATTCATGATGTGGTTGATCAAAGGAATGTCGGATCAGTCGGCGGCTTTATGCATTTTCTTGCAAACACGGCCGGTATTATCGGGCCTGCTTTAACCGGCTTTATCGCGGACAAAAGCGGATCATTCTCCGGGGCGTTTTTGCTTGCAGGCGGATTAGCCGTTTTGGCCTCGGCTGCGGTAATCCGTTTCGTGCGCCCGATTATCATTCAAACCGCTTCTGAAGATAAAAAAGACACGATACCTTATTCATAAGTCATCAAAGCCACTGAGGCTGTCCTGCCGATAACGGGATGGCCTTTTCGTTCTGCCGCTTGATCTGTTCCTATGATAATATAGGAATTGTTTACAAAAGAAGGGAAGAGGAGGGGGCATGAAACAGAAGCCGATATATGTCGAAATCAATATTGCATCTGATATAGAAACGCTTTGGGAATATACGCAAAACCCGCATCTTCATAAAGAATGGGATCTGCGTTTTTCTGACATTACATATCTTCATAGGCTGCCAGATGAACCGCAGAGATTTCTATATGAAACACGAATCGGTTTTGGGCTGAAGGTATCCGGCACGGGCGAATCAATAGGTGACATAAGGTCTCGCTCGTCAGAAAGAGTGTCTTCGCTCGCTTTTGCCTCTGATCATCCGCTGTCACTTATAAAAGAAGGCAGGGGCTACTGGAAGTATATAGAGCGGGATAACGGACAAACCGCATTTTTGACTCAATATCAATATGAAACGGCCCGCGGTCTGCCGGGAAGTTGGATAGACCGGTTTTTATTTCGTCCTCTGCTAAGCTGGGCTACCGCATGGAGCTTTGATGCGTTGCGGCTTTGGATAGAACAAAACAGACATCCGAAGATATCAGTCCGTTTCGGGTTTGTCTATGTCTTTATGTGTCTCGTATTCAGTCTGTATTGGTTTTTTCAAGGCTTTCATGATGGCTGTGCCGATGCAGAGATCGTGAGGGGAGCGCTGGAGACAGGGTTAGGGGTATTATGGCTGCTTCCCATGCGGAGAAAGTGGCTGATTCACACCGGGCAGTCAGTCTTCTTTTGTGTAACGGCACTGCTATATTCGGGCGGCGGATTCGTGATCTCATTAGGAGTGCTTACGATAGCCGCAATGATTCTTAAGCTCAAGCTGCCGAGCGCCTGGCATACAAAACGAAAGAGAGAAGTGAAATGACGGATTCAATGTATGAAAAAGCGATTACTCATTATCAATCACTGCACCCGATGCTGCAGAAACGGTACAGATTTGACGGATCACGCACGTTTTGCGGAGAAGGCGTTATGTCAGAAATAAAGGGAGGTTCTTTTCTTGTCAGAATGCTTTTAAAGACAGGTGTTTTTTTCAGATGTTTTTTCTCAGAGAGGGGAAACGATATCCCTTTCACTATCGAAAACAAAAACAGGCAAAATGGCGTGGAATGGAATCGTACCTTTTTCTTTAAAAGCAAACCGCGTTTTTTTGATGCGGTCATGGAGTATGATGAGCGGGAAAACAGAATTCTTGATTACTTCGGCAAACCCCGCATCCTACTGTCTGAACTGCATTTAGAAGCGTCTTCAGACGGAGGGCTTGTTATTACATCCGGAAGGCAGTGGCTCCTGATAGTCGGAAAGAAAATCCCGCTTCCGGCATGGCTGTGCGGCAGTTCAACCGTTTATGAGGCTTATGATGAGGAAATGAATTGCTTCAGCATAAAGGTTCATGTGAAAAACCGGATACTCGGCACGCTTTTCTCTTACCGGGGGACTTTCCGGGAAACAGAGGGAGAAACATGCTGAAGCGTCATCTCATGGTAAGCGTGATTTGCTTTTTGGGATTTGCGGCGGCTGAAGCTCCGTATATATCAGCTGCTGAGATGTTTGTTTTATTTTCCGTACTTTTTTTCGTTCCCGCTGTATTCGATTTTGCTTTTCGACCGTCAAAGACCTTAGAGAATGTGTTATTACGGAGTTATCCTGTTGCCGCTTTATGTGCGGTGCTTGCGCTTGTCACAGACTTCAGTTTTTTTGCCGTTGTGTGGCTCATTTATACGGTTGGGCTGGCACTGTATGCTGTCCGGCGGCTGATGAAAACAAATATTCACAGAACAGAAGAGATGTCTGTTATGGCGGGTTTCATTTATTTGGCCGGGGGCGGATTCTGGTTCTTCGCATATGTCCTTGAGATTCCCGTCATGAATTTCGGCCCGCTTATCGTTCTGCTGACGGCGGTGCACTTTCACTATTCCGCTTTTCTCATTCCGATCTTTAACGGATTGCTCGGCAGGATCATACGGGAGAAACGGGTTCTTTACAGATGGAGCACGGTCATTATTTTGATTTCGCCGATCCTTATTGCCTTGGGGATTACATTTTCAAAGACACTTGATGTGATTGCTGTCGCTCTGTATCTGGCGGGTCTGTATGTAAATGCATATCTCGTCTTTACGGCGCCGTTTGTTACGAAAACAGGCAGGATCTTGATCAGGAGTTCTTCGGCTGTGTTAATGATCACAATTGCTTTTTCTTTGATATATTCGTACGGTGTCTACCGCGAGGAGGCAACGCTCACGATCAGCCAGATGATTTGGATTCACGGGGCCGTCAATGCATTCGGCGTTATCCTGCTGGCTTTGGCGGGGTGGAGGTTGGAAAATCCGAGACCGTTTGATGAGGGCAGCGAAAGAACGTTCAGCCGTATTTACGGGAAGAGAACGATAGGCAAAGACTTTTTGACTGATATTCATGCAGCAAATGACATCCATTATACCGGCCTTCTGGATCAGCTGAGAGAACTGCATTCTGAAGACTTTTCAACTGAAAAACTGGCGCCGGCCGTTATTTCCTTTTATGAAGAGACAATTGATTATGACATCATGGCAAAAGTGACGTGGAGCGGATGGTTTCGTCCGTTCGCGCGCGTGTACGAGCCGTTCAGCAGAAGAGCGGGGCAGATTCACCTGTCCATGAATCCGGATTGGTATATCATGCACAGTGATATTATAGGAGTTGACTCTGACAAAGACGGCAGAAAAAATGTCCGTGCGTGGATCAGAACAAATGAAAAGCAGGAAACCGTTTTTACTGCGCTGTATTCAGCGTACAGGGCAAAAGGGGAAGGATACATGAATATCTCTCTTCCGCTGCCGTACGGCCAAATGACGGGCATTTTAAAGCCTTATGCGCGTAAGCAGAATCTTGTTTTGACAAGCAGACGGCGAAAAAGCGGAGCGGGTGATGAAGGGATTTATCTGCAGACGAAATGGGGGACGTGTCATCTTCCGCTGGCAGAGACATTTCTTATTTCAGCCCAGAGCGAAACCAGCCTGAAGGCCGTTCATCATATGTGGCTGTTCGGACTGAAATTTTTAACTGTGCATTATCGGATCACTCATGCTTCCGCAGGTAACCGAAGCAAATAACTAGCTGCAGCGCTGCCTGTTCATCAGGCGGCTTTTTCTCATCTACATGGGTTATATTCACCATTTTATTTGCGACCTATTTTGCGGCGGATGATACGAAAGGAGTCATGCACTGGATCTCATTTATTCACGTGTTAGCTCAGCTGTCAGGGATGAGCATGAGCGGTTATGTTGTCAGTGAATGGGGTGGCACGCGGCACTTTGGATTGGGAGCGGCCTCGGTCTTTGCCTGTCTTTCATGATTCGCGAAATGAAAACGACCGCTATGATTCCGCACGCACTGGCTCCGCTGGTGATGGAAACGTTTTTTAATAGGTTTTCACTCGGCATTATCTTTCCTGTGCTGCTTGGAATGTCGATTGAGTCTGTTCCGGCGGGCATGAGAGCAACATCGATGGGGCATATCAGGCGCTTTATGCACTCGGTATTTTCGGAGGACCTTGGTTGCGGGATTTTTTAATGATTGGCTGGGCTCAGAGCCGGATTTTATTTCGCGGCAGTGCTCTGGCTGGCGGCTGTCATACTTGCTCATATGTGGGGAGCCGATGCAAAAACTCGTCGGAAAAAAGCAGGGAAGATGCGGCAAAGTATTACCAGACATGGTTTTTTTATTTCTGTCCCTAAAAATGATCTCATTCCGGGTAAAGGCCAAAGCTGAATCAAACCTAACGCTGCAAACATTTTTATACGTGTAACGAAATGACTGCAATAACACAATGTACGGTTAGTTCGTTATAAATTTCTCTTCCGTCTCAATAACTAAAGTATACTTAATTTATGAGACGGATAATTCATTTCTTCGTTTAACTTCCTAGAATATATATTATGTAAACTAGGAATTATGTAGAGAATATAAAAGTGGATCCATATTCTAAGAACATCCCCTTTTTGTAAGGTAATATTAAAAAACCTCTACGTCCTTAATAAATTAAATTGGTCATAAAGGTTTTTCAGTTTGAGTATTTTAATCGGTTATGTCACTTGTTGCTGGTCTTCTTAATCAAGTCCACGCCATCGTATGCCAGACTTTCCATACTTGCAGCCTTCTGCAGTATGTAATGATCAAAAAAGTTCTTCGTATAGTCTGTAACAAGATTTCGCATCTCCATGGCATCCCGTTCGCCTCTAAGTTCCTTATTCACACTGGTAAACACGATGTCGCAGTAATCTAAATGCGCAGCACGATCAACAGAGAAATAATAGGTATCCATGCTATTGTTAGCGCCAATGATCGCATTCATGTTATAGTTCGGTTCAGAAAACAGCAGCAAAAAGGGTTTCTTAATGTCGCTGCCCTGAAGGCCGAACGCTCCGCTATCCAAGCCAATCCCGCAGGCGAACCGTTCGTCGTCCCGGCAAACAATCGCCGTCGTAGGCCCTCCATAAGAATGTCCGACTATGCCCATGCCGATATCAAGCAACAATCTGCCCTTAAAGATGGAATTCAGCTCTCCAGAATCCAATTTGACAAGATAATCGGCTACATACCTTACATCTTCTGCCTGTAATTCACTATACTCTGTTAACTTGTCAAGTATCGGCAGTGTAAGCACGTTTTGGCACATCTCAATGGCAGTTTCATCGTCGGGCCGTATCTCCATCTTACCAGCCAAAGCCAGCATCTCCGGATCTTCAGAAAACGCCATAATGACATCCGAAAAATCCTTTGATACATTAAACAGGCGCCCATCTTTACGCTTATACATCGTGCTATTTTGATGGCCGATGCTTACTACAACATATCCCATGCTTGCCAAGTCTGTACAGATCACTGTACCCCATTCTGGAGAACCGCCCCCGCCGCAAACATAGAATAACACCGGATAGCGTTTTTCCTTCCCGGAGAGAGCAAGGTCGTCGTAACATTGGGTCTTGATATCTATAGAGTAAGCATCCTTCAACGCAGTGAGAAGCGGCTGCTCATCAAGCATTTCGCAGACTTCAGGAAACATGTACGCTGATGTAGTCTTCCCTTCGCTGCTGTCGGACGGATAGTACACAAACGCCGTCAGTTCTCTTTTTGTATGATCTGATGCCGTGTACTCAAAATCCATCTGGGTTCGGCCGACAGTATAGCCGCCAATTGGCTCTGGAAATGCGTCATACTTTTTCATTCTCTTGTTCCCCCTTACGTAATAAAAGTGGCGGATGTGAAATACACACATTGCGCTATAAACGCTTTTCAAAACTGTGAAACAATTACATCATATGTTCAGTGAATCATATCTACTCCTTGGCTTTCTTGAGATTGCTAACAACATTTGTACAGGCCCATATACTGTTTCAGAGTTTCATCCGCCACGTAAACCTCCTTGTATTGCTGTTTAAGATGATAAAAGCGGACATCGTTGCTGATGTCCGCCTAAAGCTTAACTAATTGGGTTCTGTTCCCCAAATCAGTTTTCCTTGATGATATAATGTGATTTTTTTCGTTGTTTTAAACGTATTTGATTGGAAAAAGGAATAATCGCCGCTTTGTGCATAATTGCTCCAGTCATCATTGTGAAGACGAAGCTGAATATTCCCTGTGCTTGCTCCCGGTGACAGCGTTCCTGTTTTAAACCCCAGTTCCAGATAGGTATCTGCACCTTGCTTAGGTTTATGCAGCGTCACAAACTTGTGGGTCAGATTGCCGCATCCTATCTGCGCGTAGTCACAGTCAAAGTTTTGGCCTTTGTTTTTCACGTTATACCAGTAACGGGCAGTGACATCTTTTAAATCAACCGTCGCATTGCCGTTATTTTTTATGTGAAGCTGCGGGCGGATTTGATTGCTGTTCACACGCCCATCCCCTGCTTTGTATTGTACAGAAACGCCTTTTTCCTGTGTGGGGTTATCTTGTGCTGGCGTTTCAGGGACGTCCTTCGTCGAATCTTTAGTGCCGCGAATGTTTTCTCTTACGAATGTTCCTGAAGCAGTTAAATCTGTAAGCGGCCAGCCGCCTGTTTTAGATGCTCCCGGCTTTAAAGCCGAAGATGATTCCTGCTTATCAGAAAGATTCCAGTTCACCCAGCTGATGTTCTTACTGTCGAGATAATTCAGCCATTCCCGCGACTGGTCAAGGAATACACCGCCATTTCCAGACGCGTCGCTTGTTCCCCATTCCGTCACGAAAATAGGCGCTCCTTTACTGAGTGCATAGTTTGCTTTATCCCGTAAAGATTGGCCATGTGTGCCGGCATAAAAATGAAGCGCGTACATGACGTTTGCATCTTTTAGCTGATCATCGGCTGCATCATTCACATCTTGGCTCCATGTACCGGTGCCGACAATGATGATGTTGTCTGGATCATTTTTGCGGATAACGGAAATCACTTCTTCCGCATACGGTTTAATATCACGCTTCCAGTTCACGTCACCGTTTGGTTCGTTTGCAATTTCATAAATGACGTTTGGCGTGTTTCCGTAAAGACTTGACATCTCCTTGAAAAATTCTTTTGCCTTCTCTTTATTTTGGTTTGGGTTGCCGTCATTTAAAATATGCCAGTCAATGATGACATATATCCCAAGTTCTTTTGCCGCTTCAACCGCTTCTTTTACTTTATTTTTCACGGACGGGTTGTCAATATAACCGCCATCTGCCGTATACATCGCCGCGCGGAAAACGGTTATGCCCCAATCGTCTCTCAGCCATTTTAAGCTGTCTTTATTGACGAAATCGCCATACCATTGCAATCCATGTGAACTGATCCCTTTCAGTTGTACCGCTTTGCCGTCTCGGTTTACAAGTTGTGTACCTTTTATGCTAAGCTGACCATTCTTGGCTACTGGCGTTTTTGTCTCTGCTGCTGATGCCGGCGAAGGCAGCAAGCCGCCCATTGTCAATACCGCAATCAATAAACACGTAATAAAAATAGAAATTGCCCGTTTCATATCTGATCTTTTCCTCCTTCGCATCATTTTGGCTCTTTCTTATGAGCTCGAACTCATTGTAAAAATCTTTCTCATGATTGTCTATCAATCTATTTTCTTGTTTTTGGGAGGTGTAAAAGCCTGTCAATTTGCTCTATCTCTATTGAATAAGACACACCTGACACATATAGAACAAAGAAAACCGGGCTGAATCGGGACTTTACACGTCATTTTTCAATCGAATCGAAAAATTAAATGTATTTCCAACGTAGACACGCTGAATGTGATGAGTCTCAATATGGCATTGAATCTTATGATTGCTGTAAGAAGACGAGTCCTTGTTAATTTAAGGTTGATGTAAGGTTCGGATTAATACGGGTTAAGGTTGGAGTTGTACAATAAGATTGTACTTCAGTGAGGGATTCAGCCAGAAGAATTCCCCCTTCAATAAATCATAGAGGTGAAAAGGTTTGAGAGAAAATAAAATGTTGTCTTCATTATGTTACTTCAGTATATTTTTTGCGCCGTTTCTGTTTCCGATTATCGTCTATTTCTTAGGCCAGGACGATGTGAAATATCATGCGAAAAAATCTTTGTGGACGCATCTGATTCCTTATTTGATTTTTGGGATTGGCATCATCGCTTCAGGTTTACTTGGTATGAATGACATCAGGCACGCCGGGCCTTTCCTGCTTGCGACGTATGCTGTTACATTCCTTGTGGCGATCTATTTTTTCATTTGGAACATTGTCAAAGGAATCAAAGTGTTTTCGGAACAATAGGAAAAAACGGTTCTGTTATTAATCAACAGAACCGTTTTTTTTTGTATAGCCATTATGATAATTGTATATCTATCGTTGTCCCTTCTCCCGCGGTGCTGTGAATGGTGATGTCCCCTCCGTGCTTTTGGATAATATCCTTTGCTATGGCCATTCCAAGACCAGAGCCTGCATGCGTCGTTCCTGTATTTGTGCCCCTGTAATAGCGATCAAACACTTTCTCCAGCTCCTCTTCTTCTATCCCTTTGCCGTTGTCCTTAATTGTCACATGAGTTCGTTCTTTTTGTTCAAGCTGTACAACGATCTTCACATCAGGATCATTGTGAACGAGGGCATTTAAAATGAGATTCGTGACGGCTCTCCTAATCAATATCGCATCAAGGTTCAGCATCAGCTTTTCCACGTTCGTTTGAAGCTCAATGGACTTATCCGCATATCTAGAATCGTTTAACATATCAATTAACGTTTCCCGCAGCAGCGATACAAGGTTTACCCGTTCTGTATGTAACATCACATCGTTGTTTTTCAGCCTTGTCGTTAAATTTAAATCTTCCATCACATCTTTCATATAGAGGGATTTACTCTCAATGATCTGGGCGTACTCTCTGACCTGTTCGGCTGTAAGATGGTAATTTGGATCTTGGATGATTTCTGCATAGCCTTGAATAGATGCTAATGGTGTTTTAATGTCATGAGAAATATGACTGATCCACTCTTCACGCATTTGCTCTAATTTATCTTTTTCTTTTTTGCTTGAAGATAGTTGTTCCGATAAATGATTGACATTATAGAAGACATCTTTATAAATGCCTTTGGAATTCATTTTGATCGTATAATCTCCATTAGCTAACCGCTGGATTCCTTGAATGACACGGCCGAGCGGTTTTGTGAGCTGCCGGCTGAATAGATAGCCAATGAGTAACGCGATCAATGCATCTATTGATAATAATATGATGGTTCCTGCATTGAACTTCGTCACAAATTCCTTGGTATCATATGAGAGGACATATTTTCCGAGAGAGGGATTTTTAAACCCTATAAAGTAACTGTACTCCTTGCCGTTTACTTTTTTCCCGCCGGCGTAAATGGTTGATAATAATCGTTCATCCTTATATTTATGTAAATTTACAATTTCAATAGGCGTATATTTTTTCTTCAGTCCTTTAGGTTCTCTATCATGATAAACATCCTGTCCGTTTTCATCTAATATTTGAATCCATGCATTCTGTTCTTTTAAAGCTTTTTGGCCCTCTTTGTTTACTGTGATACCATTGTTCGATAACGTGACATATTGTCGGAATGATCTTGTGAAAGTTTCCGGTGTACTTTCTTCGTCATGTTGGCTGTTCGCCTGGAAAACGAGCCAAAACATAAAAATAAATAAATTAATGAAGACTGTAATGATGGTCACGATAATGACAGAGACCATATATCTGCCTGTTAATCGCCAATTCATCCTTACGCATCCTTTACAACAAATTTGTAGCCTAACCCTTTCACAGTGACGAGAAAGTCTGGTTTTGATGGGGTGTTTTCTATTTTCTCACGGAGCCTGCGTATATGAACCATCACTGTGTTGTCAGAACCGAAGAAATCTTCTCCCCATACAGCTTGATAGAGTGTTTCTTTACTGATCACCCGATTGGGATGCTGCAGAAAATAGGTCATAAGCATAAGTTCTTTAGGTGTTAACTCAATAGCCGCTCCATTTTTGGTGAGCTCGGCTTGTTGTTGGTTTAATTCAAATGGCCCTTTTTTTATTAGGGTTCCGGTTTGAGAAGGCTGTAAGTAAGATGATCTTCTCAGCTGCGCTTTGACCCGGTATGCAACTTCCTTAGGGCTGAAGGGTTTTGTAATGTAGTCGTCCCCGCCGATGGCAAGTCCTACAATTTTATCCGTTTCCTCCCCCTTTGCAGACAAAAAGATAATAGGAACGTGTGAAATGTCTCTTATTTGCTTGCAGATATCATAGCCTTCACCGTCTGGCAGCATGATATCCAATATCACCAGATCGGGATTTTCTTGATGAAATTGAGCCAATCCGTCACGGGCAGTCGAAGCTGTCACTACGCGATCAATGCCTTCTCTTATTAATACGGTTTTGATCAGTTCCAAAATTTCTTTTTCGTCGTCTATGATTAATACTTTGCTGTGAAGCCGTGACATATATTGATCACTCCTTGAAGTCATTGTCATTATTATACCCAATGTCTGTGTATCGTTAAAAAAATCAACACTTCTCTCCCACAGAAAATAAGCCAATTTTCTTTTTTGAGTAAGAAAATTGGCTTATTGCGATGCTTATGCCTTTAACGCTTTACAACAAATGTTGTCACGCTTTGAGCCGGAAGATGGGCCCAAAAATGATTGTCCGTTACTTTGAGATCCGTTCCAGGTTGAAGATTGCTGCTGCTGCTCGTGATCCATCTGGATACTTGCGAAGCAGTTCCATTCTGCAACACGAAGTTTTGGTTGACCCCTGTGTTATTTTTATTAATGGCAACAATCACGACTTTATTGTCTCCTTTATAGGCTGACACGTAAACATTCGGTTCAGGATTTTTCGTTGCATCAATCCTTACATAGCCTGGGCGCACAAATTTTGAGAAATGAGCCATATTGTATCCGCGTTTGCTAATCATCCCATCTTCTTTCATAGGGCCGTATGATCTGCGGATGTACCACCACACATAAGCTTGAAAATCTCCCTCTACCATTGAATGATGAATATGCTCTGAAACACCTAAAGCCTCAGGCCAGCGATCCGCTGAATTGTTGTCACTATTCGGATAGTATACTTCCGTCATCCATAGCTCTTTCCCTCCTCCTTTTTGTTTGAAAAGAGGATAAGGAAACTGACTGACCTGAGTGCCGTACAGGTGGGTTCCGAGGATATCCATATTCCTAAGCGCCTGCGGATCGTTCAAAATGGGGTCCGATATATTTTTCAGGTATTGAAATGATTCCGGCGCAATCACGCGGGCATTAATGGAACCGGCATTCTCTCTCATGAAACGCAGGATTTCTTGGGGCGTCCACCATGTCCATTCGTGAGCGTAATCAGGCTCGTTTTGCATAGAAATCGCATACAGATTCACACCATTACTCTTCATGAAATTAACGAAATCGTTAAGATGCTGCGCGTATGCGGCGTACTTATCGTATCTCAGCCGCTTAGCTGTTGTGTCACCATTATGATTGAAAGTCTCAACCATATCGTTTGGCGGATTCCAAGGGGAAGCAAAAACGATTGCTCCATGTTTGATCGCACTCTTTGCAGTCTCCACTTCCTTGTACCAATTATTTCTATTTTCATCTACATGAATTCTTAAGACCGAAAAACCTAACTGATTCTGTCCATTGCCAAAAGCGGTCTCCCGTTGAGCCGCAGTCAAATCTCCAATCCAAGCTGGGTGGTTCATTCCTCCAAAACCGCGAATCACTTGTCTATCTGCAGATATATTAACTGTTGCATCACTTGCTGCTGAAACTTCAGTAACTCCCGGTCCTAAGAGCATGACGGACATCATTGTGAAACATACCAATAATACACAAATTGATTTTTTTACGCTCGACATCATTTTTTCCTCTCTTTCATATGTCTTTTATGGACTTAGAAAACGTACCTTTGCTTATCTTTGTGTAAACTGCCAGTAATCAACGTTAAACAAGTTTCCTGCACCAGTTCCCGTAAATACAAAGAATACGTTGTGAACACCTGTTGCGCCGCTTATCGCAGTTTCTATATCTCTCCAGGATTGCGTTCCGCCTGTGGAAGGGACATTCAAGGTTCCGACAAGCTTACCGTTTGCACTGTCTAGCCGCACTTCTATTTTCCCGCCAAGAGCGGACGCTACATTTGCTTTAAACGTCCTGGCACCACCTGACCCGAAATCTGCATTTCCAACAGCAATCCAGTCTCCGTTATGAATGTTTGTGACATGTTGATTATTGACCGGGCCGCCGGGTGCTGAGGATGCCTCTGTCAAAATCCGTCCGTTCCAGGCAAACGTTTCCGCTTCTACGCGGTGATATGGATTCAAATTGGATAGCTGTTTGACACCTGCAAAATTTGCCGCTACCTCTTGCAGGGAGCCATCTGGATTATGCACAAGCTTATTAATATGGGGAGAACGGTAACCTTTGCCGGCCCCGTAAAGAGCGGAGCTGACAGTTTGAGTATGATACACCACATACCACTCGTTTTTAAAATTGAAAACAGCATGATGATTGTTCCCGCCGCCTCCGAAAAATGCTCCCGGATTTTTCAGAAAGTGCCCTCTATACGAAAAAGAATCCATAGGACTTGAGCTGGTCATATAGCCGATCTCACCTGGAGGTTTATCGGCCGGGTGCGCGCCCCCGAAATTGATACAATAGGAATAGTAATATTTTCCGTTATACTTATGCATTCCCGAATCTTCAAACATAAAAGGCGCATCAATCGTAGACGCACTTCCGGCAACACTGGTCATATCAGGACCTAATTTCATGACTCTTGCTGTTTTAGGATTGGCCCATTGCCCCTGCGTTGGATTTGAACCGCCCGGAACGCCTCCGCCGGCATATAGGTAACCGGTACCGTCATCATCTACGAATACTGCAGGATCAAAAAGCCATACAACACCGGACATTCCTGGCGTATTTGGCGTTACCAGCGCTTTTCCGATCGGATCTGTCCATGGGCCGGTCGGGCTGTCTGCGGTGAGAACCCCGATACCTCCGCCGCCGTTTGCGAAATAAAGGAAAAATTTATCCTTACCATTGATCTTTTTCACCGCGGCTGACGGGGCCCATGATGCTCCTGCCCATTTGGCAATCCCCCGGCCGCCATTCGCCCCATTGGCACCCGCTGCGGGAATCGTTCCGTGATCTGTCCAGTTCACCATATCCGCTGAAGATATGACGGATATTTTATTCAAATTGGCAAATGAATTATCCTTAATCGTGCCGTCGCTATTATATTCATAGTCATCGCTTGACATATAGATGTAGACTCTTCCGTTATAGGTCAGCGCAAACGGATCTGCGCCCAGATGATGGTCAATAAGCGGATTTGAATTCCCAACATGTTTTGCAATTGGAGTGCTTACCGCATTCGCATATTCCCCAGGTAAACAGCTCAATAATAAAGCAAGAATCAATAAACATACGCTGCACTTTTTCATCTGCTTAACATCCTCCTGTTTCCGCATATTAGGTTTTTAAAAAATATGATAACAACAGGTCATGAAGAATGCGTAAAATGAATGATTTTTAGAGTGAAAACGTTGCAAATATCTGACCCTCTTTTATGAAAAATGCCGCCGGTTGCAGTCAGCGGCATTTTGCCCTGAATCACTTACATTTTGTCAAACTTCGTGTCCCCCGCAAACGATCCCATTGACAGTTGTTCTTCAAGAACAAGTCCGTGATGATGCCGCTCTTCAATCCTTTTGATAATAGATCGAATTGTATCCGTATTTTCTTCAATATTGTGAGGGTCAAAGATCGTCACATGGTCTCCTTTTAATTTATACTCAAGGTAATGCTGTGCGGTTGATTGCTTCCATCCTCTATCGGTCAACTCGCCGCATAGAAAATGATGAATGTTGGCGTTCACCGCGCCGGAATTGATCAGTTTATTGTGATATGTGAGATAGCTTCTGATTTTATCCTTAATCGAAGGAATGGTTAATAATTCTCTATAATAATCCGGAATGATATCCAGATTCCGATGAATGATCTCTTCGGTTTCCTCTTCCGAAAAATAATTCACCGAAACGGCTCTTTTAGAATCAAGCATCATAATGTCCGATACGATGCGTCCGCGCTTCTCTAAGGCTTTGGTAACCTCAAAAGCCAAATTCGACCCCGAGGAGTAACCAAGTAAAACAAAGGGCCCTTGTTCCTGAATGCCTATCATGCTTTCTGCATACCGGTCAACGATCTCTTGCTCGTAAGACGGCTCTTCTAGGAAATCAGCGGCATAGACGGTGCAGCGGCCGTCAAGTCTTTTCGCCATTTCATTATAGACCAGCCCGTATCCGATTAAAGGCGGGAAACAGAACACAGGGATTAAACCGTTCTGATTCATCTTGACGAATACGTTATCCGTCTTGGACTCGAAAACTGCCGCTTGAATGGCGCGTGCCATTGTTTCGATGGTAGGAAAATCGTATACGGCTTGATAATGCATTTTGATTCCCATACGGTCGTTGATTTGATGAATTACTTGCAATACTTTGAGCGAATGGCCGCCAACGTCAAAGAAGTTATCTTTAATTCCCGGGTCGCTGAGAGCTAAAATGTTCTTCCATATCTCGGCCAGCTGCTTTTCAATTAACGTTCCGGGCGCTTCGTATTCGGTTCCGGTGAGCCTATTTCCCTCAGGAGCCGGCAAAGCTTTTCGATCGATTTTTCCATTTGCGGTTATCGGCATCTTCTCCATTTGGACAAAGTAAGCCGGTATCATATAAGCGGGCAGTTTATTCAGCAAATGGCTCTTCAGCTGCGCCGTATTTAATGAATCGTCTCCTGACAAGTAGGCGCACAGCTGCTTTGAGCCCTCTTCTTCAATTGCGATGACGACCGCTTCTTTGACAGATTCCGATTGCAATAAAGCCGCTTCGACCTCGCCAATTTCAATCCGGTAGCCTCGGATTTTCACCTGATGATCAATTCTTCCCAAATACTCGATATTGCCGTCAGGCAGCCACCGGGCGACATCTCCCGTTTTGTACATTTTTTCGCCTGCGGCAAACGGGTGTTCAACAAATTTCTCAGCCGTTAATTCCGGGCGGTTCAAATATCCTCTGGCCAGTCCCTCTCCTGCCACATAGAGTTCGCCCGGTATGCCCATTACCTGAATGCGCTGATATTCGTCCAAAATATACGCTTGCAGAGTAGGAATAGGTTGTCCGATGTTGCTTCTGCCCTCGTCGATTTCCCGTTCCGTGATTTCTTTATATGTGACATGAACGGTAGTTTCGGTGATGCCGTACATATTGATTAATTGTGTTAAAGGATATTTAAGCTTCCAGTCTTTCAAGAAGGATGGATTTAACGCCTCTCCGCCAAATATGATTTTTCGGATGTTTAAATTGGATTCGGGATCTGCTCTCTCTTCCTGCATCAGTTGATAGAAATAACTTGGCGTTTGATTTAAAATGGTCACAGCTTCCGATTTTAACAATTGCAAATACCTTTCCGGGTTTTTTGCTATTTGTTTCGGAACAATCACTAATTTGCCCCCATACAGCAGCGCTCCGTACATTTCCCATACTGAAAAGTCAAAGCAGAAGGAATGAAACAAAGTCCATGTGTCCGATGCATTAAAATCAAAAACATTTTTATTATTAAATAACAGACGAACCACGTTTTTATGTTCAATGAGCGTGCCTTTCGGATTCCCCGTTGTTCCTGATGTATAAATAACGTAGGCTAATTGATTTGGCATTACGTTCAGATTGAGATTAGATGCTTCGGCGCCGTATGATGACGGATCGTCAAGGAAGACAGTATGACTTTGATAATCGGTACCTTCCAGAAGATGATGCTGCAATAATAAGATAGAGACGTTAGAATCCTCAAGCATATAATGGATGCGTTCTTTCGGATAATCCGGATCGATCGGTACGTAAACGCCCCCGGCTTTCAAAATAGCAAGGATGCCTATCACCATCTCCGGTGAACGTTCTGCCATAATGCCGACAAGCTCCTCGGCCTGAAGTCCTTTGGCAACCAAGGTTCGGGCCAGCTGATTGGCGCGTTCATTTAATAACCGATACGTCAGCTTCTTATCTTCAAAAACAATCGCCGCTTGCTCCGGCGTTCGCTCCGCTTGTTCTTCAAACAATTGATGAATCGTCTTTCCCTTTGGATACTCCGCCGCCGTATCGTTGAACTTATCTATCAGGAGCGATCGCTCATCCGCTGTTACGATATCAAGGTCTTGAACGCGAATTTCCTGATCGTCCGCCATTTGCTTCATGATTTGTATGAAATGCGTCTGCATCCGTTCGACACTTGCTTGGTCATAAACATCGCGATTGTATACAAAACGAATGTCAATTTCTCCATCCGGCATCACTATAAAAGTAAAATCGTAATGAGTATGTTCTTCCATATGAAAATCGAGAATGTCTAATGCGTTGTCATCCTGCTTCATATGTTCTATTTGTTTTTCAACCGGGTAATTTTCAAATACCATAATATGATTGATCAACTGCTGCTTTTGCTCAGTTTGAGCCTGAATGTCATACAACGGGAATGTATCATATTTTTGAGAAGCCAGTGCCCGCTCCTGGTTCATTTTCAATACTTGTGCAGCTGTCATTTCAGGCTGCGTATGAATACGTACGGGAATGGTATTGATAAATAAACCGACCATGGTTTCAATTCCCGGAATTTCTGCTGGTCTGCCGGATACGACCGTGCCGAAGACGACATCCTGACTCCCGTTGTATCTTTGCAGCAATAAGCCCCATGCGGTTTGTATCCATGTATTGACGGTGACTTGCTGACGGCTTGCGGCCCGTTTGATTTCGTCTGTGAGCCGCTTTCCTAAACGAAACTCATGCTCACCTTTTTCGTATCCTTTCGCCCGGTCGGAAGTTTGTTCTTGTAACAAAACAGTCTGCCCTTCATAACCTTCTAAATAGTTACGCCAATAGGCTGACGCCTGCTTGTGATCTTGTTGATCCAGCCATTCGATATATCGGCTGTATGGAGTGACGGCTCCCCGCTTCGGCTGCCTTTGCTCGAGTATCGCATAATAGGTTTCAAACACTTCTTTCGTAACAAGAGGCAAACACCAGCCATCCATTAAAATATGATGAAAGCTCCAAATCAATCGCGCTTGGTCTTCTTCTGTCCGCAGGATCGATACGCGCATTAAAGCATCCCGGGTGAGATTGAATCCCCGCGCCTTATCTCTTCTTGCAAAATCGGCAATAAACTCGCTGCGCTGATGACTGTTCATGCTGCGAATATCTTCAACGGCCGTTTCAATCGGCTTTTGCCGGAATACAATCTGCAAAGGCTGATCTTTCCATTCTGTATAAAAAAGAGTCCGAAGAATATCATATTTTTCGGCCAGATGCGCTAAACTCATCCTGAATGCATCGATATCCAAGAAACCTTTGAGATCAAAAGCGGCTTGTTCAAAGTAAGCTTCGGAAGCCGAATCGATCAAGCTGTGGAACAACATTCCTTTCTGCATCGGGGTTAATGGGTATATATTTTCAATGTCACCGAGATGACTCGTTTGCTGCACAAATTGATCCAGTTCACCGATCGTTATACCTTTTAACGAAATGTCGCTTGGCGTCAGGTGAATTTGATTTTGAGCATCACAATGTGCGATGACTTGCTGCAGGCTGCTTTTTAAGAGATCGGCACAGGCTTCCATTGTTTCTCTTTGATATTGTTTACCGCAATAGCTGATGGCCAGCGACAATCGGCCGTCTGAAATCATGCCGTTGATATCAAGTGTATAGGTCAAGGGACGATTGTCACTGGCTGTTTTCCCGCTTGAGTAAGGGGATACCTCCATCTTGCCGTTCCGGACATCTTGATCAAATTGACCCAAATAATTGAAACGTATTTCCGGATGTCCGGTCCATTCATGTGCCTTCGGGTGATCGGACAAATATTTGATCAGGCCGTAACCTATTCCTTTTTGGGGGATCTGACGCAAATTTTCTTTCACTGTTTTAATCCGCTGCGGGATATCCTGATCAGCTTTGATTTGAAGCGAAACCGGATATAGGCTTGTGAACCATCCCACCGTACGCGAAATATCGAGATCCGGAATGATAGACTCTCTGCCGTGTCCTTCAAGATCAATGAGAATGTCTTCACATCCGGTCCAACGATGAATAGCAGTTCCCAGACCGGTCAGTAATAAATCGTTCATATCGGTCGAATAAGCCCGGTGAGCGTTTTTTAATAAACGTTCGGTTTCCTCAACGGTCCATTGAACGATGACCGTTTCCTTGTCTTTGGCCAGACCGGTCTCCTGTTCATTGTCCTTTGGCAATGTAAGTTGCGGATTATGTTTCTGTCTGAACCAGTATTGATTTTCCGCTTCGAATTCCTGACTTTCTGCATAACGATTCAACTGTTCAGCCCATAACAGGTAAGAGTCCGTTTTCTTCGGAAGCCGGATCGCTTCGCCGTTTTGAAGCTGCTCATAAGCTGCCGCTATATCCTCAAGTAAAATCCTCCACGATACGCCGTCGATGACCAGATGATGAACCGCAATCAGCAAATGATCTCCCTCTTGACACCGGAACAATCCCAGTTTCATGAGCGGTCCTTCGGCTAAATGAATGGATTGCTGAATCTCATTGGAAATGGTTTCTATCGTCTGGGACACATTTTTTTCTTCGCGTAATGAGATCACTTCAAGGCTGAACAGATCACCTTCATCGATCCCGCGATTTCGGGCTTCATATCCATCTTCTGTCGGAACATAGACCATGCGCAAAGCATCGTGATGCTCTGTGATCTTCTTCATGACGTCCCGAAGCTTTGATTCATCCAGTCCCTCATTCCAATAAAGCATAACCGCTTGATTGTAATGGTGTAATTCCGGGTATTTCTGGTCAAAAAACCAATGCTGAATCGGTGTCAGCAGCGCCCGGCCTTTAATTTCCCCTTGTTCTGCGATTCGGGTTACCGGCTCTACGTATGGAACAAGCTCAGAGATCGTTGGGTATTTAAACAAGTGTTTGATTTCAAACTTATACCCGGCTTGGTATAATCTTGAGGACACTTGAATCGACTTAATGGAATCGCCCCCCAATTCGAAAAAATGATCTGAGATTCCGACCCGTTCTAAGCCTAAGACCGACTCCCACACCGCGGCCAGTATTTTTTCCAGTTCTGTTCGAGGAGCTTCATAGTTCATGCCTGTAAGATTCTCTCTTGGAGAAGGAAGGGATTTACGGTCTATTTTCCCGTTGAAAGTAAGCGGCATCTCTTCCAGCTGAACGAAATACGCAGGTATCATATAGGATGGAAGCTGGCGGGACAGCTCTTCACGGAGCTCGCCTGCAGTTAAAGCATGTTGTGCGGTATAATAGGCGCACAAGGATGTTTCCCCCTCGATTTCCCGGGCGATAACGATGGCTTCTTTGATCGCCGGCAGCTGAAAAAAAGCGCCTTCGACTTCGCCGATTTCAATGCGGTAACCGCGGATTTTCACCTGGTGATCAATCCGGCCCAAATACTCGATATTGCCGTCAGGCAGCCATCTTGCCAAGTCTCCCGTCCGGTATATCCGTTCTCCTGATGCAATCGGATGGTTTACAAACTTCTCGGCCGTCAGTTCGGGACGATTCAAGTAGCCCCTTGCAAGCCCATCGCCCGCTATGCACAGTTCTCCCGCCACACCGATCGGCTGCATATGTTCCAAATCAGCATGTAATATATACAATTGAATGTTGGAAATCGGTTTGCCTATCGGAATCGATGCATACATTTCTTCCGTCTGGCAATCAAAGTATGATACATCAATTGTTGCCTCAGTCGGTCCGTACAAGTTGATGATTTGAGCTTGGCTCACCGATGTGATGATGCGTTTGAAGCCTGCGACATGTACAGGCTTCAAAGCCTCACCGCTTGCAAACACATGTCTTAATGACGCTAATTTTTGTTTCAACATCCCGCTTGGCTTCTGATCCATGGATTCCAGGAAGGCATGCAGCATCGCCGGTACAAAATGCAATGTGCTGACACCTTTTTGTGCAATTGTATCTAAAATCAGCTCGGGATTCTTTTCTCCTCCGTTTGGCAACAGAACCAATCTGGAACCTGATATCGTCCACCAGAACAGTTCCCACACTGATACATCAAAGGTGATCGCAGTTTTTTGCAGAATCGCATCCCGCTCATCGAGAGGGTATTTTTCCTGCATCCACACCAGCCGATTGATGACCGACCGATGCTCAACCATAACCCCTTTCGGCTTGCCCGTTGAACCCGATGTATAAATAACATAGGCCAGATGATCCGGACCAGCAGCCGGCTCTACATTCGACCCGTCTTCACAAAAGTTTTGCGGATCTTTCATATCCAGCACTTTTCCCGTAAAAGGTACTCTCTCTCGCGATTGATTCTGCACGAGTAACAACTTCGTATCCGAATCCTCCAATATGTATCGAACCCGTTCCTCCGGATAGCCCGGGTCAATCGGTACATACGCTCCGCCGGCTTTCAAGATCCCGAAGATCCCTACAATCATATCCAGGGAGCGTTCGGCCATAATCCCGACCGGCTGATCCGGCTGCACGCCCTCAGATTGCAGTGTCCGAGCGAGTTGATTCGCCCTTTCATTCAATTCCCGGTACGTCAGACGGCTATCCTCGTAGACAACAGCCGTTTGATCAGGGGTACGTTCCGCTTGTTCCTCCAAAAATTGATGAATCATTTTTTCTCTTGGATACTCTGCAGCTGTTTGATTATAGGCGATGAGTTGATTTGTCTCTGAGTCTGACAGAATATTAAGCTGGCGGATCATAAGGTCGGGTTGGAATAACAAAATCGAAAAAATCCGGTTTACATGTTCGATCACTTGGATCATATACTGGCGATCATAAGCTTGTTCATTATAAGTTAACTTTAAATGAATCGAATCATTTTCTATGGAAAACTGAAATAACGTATCAGAAGCAGCCGTTTCTATAAAACGAATGGGGTGAAGCTGATCTAGTGATACAATCGTGTGGATCATTGGCAAATGATTTGAATCGTAGTTCAGATTTAATGGACCGGCCATTTTATCGAAAGGAACGTGCTGATGTAAGATGGCTCCGTTCAGCGTATGCTTGAATTCATTAAAAATGGATTTAAATGTGCCGTCCGCATTTATGTTTTGTTTGATTAACATGACTTGATCTAAACGAAGGTCTTCATCGGTTTCGTCTTCAAAGGTCGGTACACCTACAATAACGCCCTCTTCCCCCGTATATTTGTACAAAAGACACTCGATTCCGACCAGGAGAACCATATAAACGGCCATTGGCGATTTATTCGTCATCTTCATGATGCGCAGGGATACATCGGAGCTCAATGAACTGTGAATACGGTTGGGTGCACTCGGCGCCTCGTGCTCTATTGTTGAGTCCGACATTTGAAACGAAGGGATTGCACTGGGACGATCTTCCGCATCGAACATGCTGCTCCAGAACAACTCCTGTTGCTTAAATTCTGACATTAATATCCCTCCAGTAAGTTTTAGCCGGCTGACCGCTGTCCCCGTAAAAACATCATGCCGGGGACAGCCGATACCGGCCGTTTTTAGAAATTCAATTCGATTTCGTTTGCAAAGTGTTCACTTTTATTTACTTTCTCACTTAATTGAATTTCTTTTAAAGGAATCGATGGGTCTTTTATGATCGCCGACAGAATCATGGCATAATCTTTGCTCAGCGTAGCAATGGTTTTCTGTTTAAACAGCTTCGTGCAGTACTCAAAGCTTCCTTGAATCTCGTGCGGATTCATCACGAAGGTCAGCTGCAAATCAAATTTGGCCGCCGTATTTGTTTGTTCATATGGTCTGACCGCGAGAGAGTCCAATTCGATATCCGTTTGTTCCGTATTTTGCAGAACAAACATCGTATCGAATAACGGATTACGGCTTAAGTCCCGTTTCACTCCCAGTTTCTCAACTAATTCTTCAAAAGGATATTCTTGATTTTCATAAGCTTTCAGCATCGTTTCTTTTGTTTCCGTTACATAGTCCATAAAGGTTTTTTCTCCAGCCGGGGCCGTACGGATGGCCAGCGTATTCACAAACATCCCGATAATATGCTGTAAATCTTCATGCATTCTTCCCGCAATAGGCGTACCGACGACGATATCTTCCTGACCGCTGTATTTGGCCAGCAGTATGTTATAGGCTGACAGCAAGATCATGTAAGCGGTCGATCCGGTCAATTCTTCCATCTGTTTTATACCCTGGACCACGGTCTCATCGAGAGCGAAATTGTATCGCTTTCCTTCAAAGCTTCGAATTCGCGGTCTGGCAAAATCTTTCGGCAGCTCAAATGGCGGGAGTTCCTCATGAAATACGTTCAGCCAATAGTTCTCCTGCCTCTTGATGCGTTCCCTCTGCTCCGCCTGCTGCTGCCATACAGTGTAATCTTTGTATTGAATCCGGAGCGGGGTTAATTCTTTGCCGTCATACAATTGAATCAGTTCTTCAACAAAAATATTCATAGAAGCGCCGTCTGAAACGATATGATGCATGTCAAACATGAAAACATGTCTGTCCTGTTCTAATTCGATGAGTCCGGCCCGAAGCAATGGAGCCTGGCTGAGATTGAAAGGCCGCACGAAATTGCGGAACAGCTCCTCGACCTCTCCATCAGCTGCTTTGTACCTTTCTATAGAGAAATCCGCCTGCGGCTTGATCACCTGCACCAGCTCTCCGCGGATCATTTCAAATCCGGTTTGTAGCGATTCATGGCGCTGGATCAGACTTTGGAACGCAGATTGTAAACGATTCATGTCGATCCTGCCTTCCAATGTCAAAATCCCCGGCATGTTGTAACTTAGTTCTCCGCCTTCAATTTGTGTAGACAGGTAAACCATCTTTTGTACAGATGAAACAGGATAAACATCTTTGGCTTCTGCAATAGGGATTTCATCCGGTCCGCTGGTTTCCGCGCCTGCAATGACCCTCGCCATTTCTTCAATCGTCGGGTATTGAAACACTTCTCTCAATGAAATGCTTTTGTCGAATTGCTTATGGATCTTGGTAACGAGCGTCATCCCCCGTAACGAATGCCCGCCTAGATCGAAAAAGTTATCTTTGACGCCGACTTGTTCTACCTTCAATACTTCTTTCCAGATGTGAACCAGCTGCTCTTCCGGTCTTGTCCTTGGAGCAACATAGTCAATCCCGGTCTGCAAGCCTGCTTCAGGCAGCGGTAACGCGCTGCGATTCACTTTTCCATTGGAGGTTAACGGCATTTGCTCCAGTTGCATCAAGTATGAAGGAACCATGTAGCCTGGTATTTGATCGGAGAGTTTTTCTTTAAGCTGATTGATCGGCAGTGACTTCTCCCCTGTAAAATAGGCATACAAATCGCTTTGCCCCTCTGCATTTTCTCTGACCAGGATCACCGCTTCTTGTACATGCTCGATGTTGAGAAGAGCGGCTTCCACCTCGCCAAGTTCGATCCGGTAACCGCGAATTTTGACCTGGTGATCCTTTCTTCCGGCATATTCAATGTTTCCATCCGGCAGGTAACGGGCAAGGTCGCCTGTTTTATACATCCGCTCTCCGATTACAAACGGATCGGCCACAAACTTTTCGCCCGTTAATTCAGGCAAGTTCAGATACCCCCGTCCTACTCCGTCTCCGGCGATGCACAGCTCACCTTTTACACCTATAGGCAGCATCCGATCATGGGAATCAACAATATACACACGGTTGTTGCCCAGCGGTTTGCCGATCGGCACGTAACCGCCGTCGTCAGCGGATGCCAATGTCTCCGGTACGATGTGAAAGACTGATGCATCCACGCAGGTTTCCGTCGGACCGTATACATTGGTTATGAGCGGCATTGATGACCCGTTCGAAGCGAACAATTCAAGCAATTGCGCCACCGTCGCCTGCGGGAGCGCCTCTCCTCCAATAAGCATGTGCCGGATCGTTACCCCATGAAGGCTGTCTGCAGCGATAAGCAATTGCAAATGTGACGGTGTTCCGTCTGTTACGTCAATACGGTGGGTGCGATAATAGTTTGACAAGGCATAACCGTCTGATACTGATGCTTTAGGGACGATATACAGTGCATGTCCCCCTAACAGTGCCGCGAAAATTTGCTTGACCGATGCATCGAAATAGTACGGTGCCAACAAAGACACACGCAATCCCGAATCATAAGCACCGTACACTTGTCCGCGGAGCCCCTCCATCAAATGAAGGACCTGGCGATGCTCAATCAGCGTGCCTTTTGGCTTGCCGGTTGTGCCTGATGTGTAAATCACATACGCCAAGTGATCCGGTCCGGCTGCCGTCACCAGATTCGAGCCATCCCCGCTGTTCATTCGTTCGTCATTCAGCAGTAAAATCTCTCCGGCAAAGGATACACGATCTTGTAAATGGGGCTGTGCCAGCAGAACCTTTGCTCCTGAATCCTCCAGAATATAGCAGAGGCGTTCCTGCGGGCTGTCCGGATCCATCGGCACATACGCGCCCCCGGCTTTCAGGATCGCCATAATCCCCACGATCATTTCCAGAGAACGTTCTGCCAGAATACCCACAGGCTGGTCAGGCTGCACGCCTTCGCTTCTTAAAATCCGCGCCAGGCGGTTGGCCCGCTCATTCAGCTCACGGTATGTGAATCGGCTTTTCTCGTAAACTGCGGCCGTATGTTCCGGCGTGCGCTCCGCCTGCTCCTCGAACAATTGGTGAATTGTTTTGTCCCTTGGGCAGTCTATCGCCGGTTGGCCCCATCTCTCCACAATCTGCTCTTTCTCCTTCGCGGTGATCATCTCCAGCGATGAAAGCGGCGCCTGCGGATTATTCGCAATCGCCTCGATCAATTGGATAAAGTGCTTTGCCATGCGTTCCGCAGTTTCCTGCTTGTACAGCGCTGCCGCGTAACTGATCATACCTGTAATTCCGTCTTCATTCTCTGCCGCTTGGAACGTCAGGTCGAACTTCGCCATCGCATGGTTGTCCGGATAAGGGGTAAAACGCACATCATCGAGGCTCAATTCTCCCTGTTCTGTGTTTTGCCATATGAACATCGTGTCAAACAGCGGATGGCGGCTGAAATCCCGGGACACATTCAGCTTGTCCACCAGTTCGTCGAATGGATACTCTTGGTTTTCATACGCTTTTAATGTATGCTCTTTGACTTCCTGCACGTATTCCCGGAATGTTTTTTCCCCGACCGGATTCGTTCGTATCGCCAGTGTGCCCACGAACATGCCGATTAAGCTTTCCAAATCCGAATGGGTTCTTCCGGCAATCGGGCTGCCTACTACGATGTCTTCTTGCCCGCTGTATTTGGCAAGCATGGTCGTATAAGCAGCCAGCAGGACCATGTACAGCGTGCTTTCGCTCTTCAGCGCCAAGCCTTTCAGCTGTTCCGTCAACTCCGGTCCGATGACAAACTCGATTTGTCCTCCTTCAAAGCTCCGCGCAGCCGGTCTTCCGTAGTCGGTTGGCATATCCAGCACCGGAACCTCTCCGCTGAACACATCCAGCCAGTACGCTTCCTGTTTCTTCATCCGTTCGCTTTGCATATCCGACAGCTGCCACGCCGCATAATCTTTATACTGAACCCGCAATGGCGGCAATTCTTTTCCTTCATATAATGAAACGAACTCTTCAATCAAATTCTTGATAGATACGCCATCGGAAATGATATGATGCATGTCAAACAGCAGCAAATGGCGGTCTTTTGCAAGCTCGATCAGTCCTACCCGCAGCAGCGGCGCTTTCTCCAAGTCAAATGCCCGCACAAACCCATGAACGAGGGCTTCCGCCTGTTCTTCTTTCGCTTGAGTGAATTCCACTGCAAATTGGACGTCGTCATAGATCCGCTGCACCGGTTCTCCATCTATCAGTTCAAAGCCGGTACGCAGCGTTTCATGGCGCTGAATCAGCTTGCGGATCGCTTTCTCGACAAGTTCCCGATCCAGAGCTCCATCGGCTCTCATGACACTCGGCATGTTGTAGCTCAGCTCTCCGCCTTTCAGCTGATTCAAAATGTACAGCCGTTTCTGCGCCGAGGAGACGGCATAGTATTCTTTTGCTTCAACGGTCGGGATAGATGTATATGCTGTGTGTTTCATTCCGGTAATCGTTTCTGCCATTTCTTCAATTGTTGGCGATCGGAACACTTCCCGCAGCGGCAGGCTGACCCCCATCTCTTTGTGCAGCTTCGCCGTCAGCGTCGTTGCCCGCAGCGAGTGACCGCCGATGTCGAAGAAATTGTCTTTCACGCCGATACGCGGAAGTCCAAGCACCTCTTGCCAGATATGCGCCAGCTGCGCTTCCGCCGCTGTACGGGGAGCAACGTATTCGATTCCTGTTTGCACGCCTCCTTCTGGTGCTGGCAATGCTTTGCGGTCGATTTTTCCGTTTGCCGTTAACGGCAAACGCTCCAGTTGGATAAAGTACGACGGGATCATATACCCCGGCAATTCCTGCGACAGCGCTATTCGCAGCTCGCTCACCATCAGCTCGGTGTTCGCTGAAAAGTATGCGCATAGCTGCTTTTCTCCGTCTCCGTCTTCAAGAGCGGTGACTACTGCTTCCTGTACCGCCTCTATCTTTAAGAGCTGAGCTTCCACCTCGCCGAGTTCGATCCTGTATCCTCGAATTTTCACTTGATGATCGATCCGGCCCAAATATTCGATGTTACCGTCCGGCAGCCATCTCGCCAGATCGCCCGTCCGGTACATCCGTTTGCCGGGTTCGAACGGATGATCCGCGAACTTCTCCGCAGTCAGCTCAGGACGGTTCAGGTACCCCCTCGCCAGTCCGTCGCCTGCGATACAAAGCTCTCCCGGTACTCCGACTGGCTGTAGACGCATTGATCCCGGTGCCATCATATACAGCTGTATATTCGAGATCGGCTTGCCGATCGGTACCGATGCATACGCTTGGTTCGCTTCGCAGTTGAAGTACGACACATCGACTGTTGCTTCCGTCGGGCCGTACAGGTTGATCAGTTGGGCGCCGTTCACAGGCGTAATAAGGCGATGAAATCTTGCCGTATGTGCCGGCATTAATGCCTCGCCGCTTGCAAACACTTGCCGCAACGTACGCAGCTTGCTTGTCTGTCCGCTCGCCGTCTGTGTTTCCGCAAACTTCAGGAAGGCGTGCAGCATCGCCGGGACGAAATGCATTGTCGTGATACTTTGCTCTTCTATTGTGTTCCAAATCACTTCAGGGTCTTTCTCTCCGCCGAGCGGAAGCAGGCACACCTTCGCACCGGTCAAAGCCCACCAGAACAGCTCCCATACCGAGACGTCGAAGGTGATCGCTGTCTTTTGTAAAATCGTATCGCCGCTGCCGATCGGATAAGCCTTTTGCATCCACATCAGCCGGTTTATAACCGGACGATGTTCAACCATAACCCCCTTGGGCTTGCCGGTCGATCCGGACGTGTAGATTACATATGCCCTATCGCCCGCACCGGACAGCGGATCCAAGTTAGAAACGTCATCATCGTAAACGGAAGTATCATCGAGATCGATGACCGTTCCTGCAAAAGCAACCCGTTCTTTCACGTGACGCTGTGACAGCAGCAGGGTCGCTCCTGAATCTTCAAGGATGTAGCGGATGCGTTCCTCCGGGTAATCCGGGTCGATTGGCACATAAGCGCCTCCCGCTTTCAGGATTGCATAAATCCCGACCATCATTTCTAGAGAACGCTCAGCCATGATCGCAACAAGCTGGTCGGCCTGTAGGCCTTCAGCTCGTAAAGTGCGTGCTAGTTGATTGGCCCGTTCATTTAACTCAAGGTATGTCATACGCTGCTCCTCGAATATAACCGCCTCATGGTCCGGCGTCCGGAGTGCTTGTTCCTCGAACAGCTGATGAATCGTTTGTTCACGTGGGTAATGCATTTCGTTAGACTGAAAACGGCTGTGCAGCTGTTCTTTTTCTTGCTGCGTCAGAAGTTCCATTTCTTCTACTTTGACAGACGGCAGCTGCAATACTTGCTGCATAAGCTGTTCAAAATGTCCGCGAATCCGCTCTGCCTCTGATTGTTCATATTCATTTCGGTTAAAACTAAAATGAACAGTGAGTTGTTCGCCAGGGATGACAACTACATTAAAATCGTAATGGGTGTGTTCTTCTATATGGAAATTCACGATATTTAAATCCGCAGCATCATGGCCCTCTTCAACTTGCTGCCCTATCGGATAATTTTCAAAGATCATGATATGATCAATTAAGTTTTGCTTTTGTTCCGTTTGGGCCTGAATTTCGTATAAAGGATAGGTATCGTACGATTGGGAAGCCAGCGCGTTTTGTTGAACCATTTGCATCGTATCAGCAAAAGTGCTGTCCTCATCGCAGCGGATGCGAACCGGAATCGTATTGATGAACAGACCGATCATCTGTTCCACATCAGGAATTTCCGCCGGCCTTCCCGACACGACACTGCCGAAGACAACGTCTGCGGACCCGCTGTATTTCTGTAACAAAATCCCCCATAACGTTTGGATCAACGTATTTAACGTAACCTGATGCTGATTTGCGATCTGCTGTAATTGTTTTGTCTGTTCGTGATCAAATCGGCAGATCACATTGGCATAAGCGTATTCTTTTTGTTCATGCTGCGCTATTTTATGAAGAAGCGTGGTTTCACCTTTATATCCTTCAAGATACCCGCTCCAGTACCGCTTTGCCGCTCCCTGATCTTGGCGGTCAAGCCACTCGATATAGTCGCTGTAAGGAGCTGCCGATGGCGGTTCTGGTTCCCTGCCTTCCTGTAAGGCGCTATAATGATCAAACACTTCCTTCGTGATAAGAGACAGGCACCAGCCATCCATCACAATATGATGGAAGCTCCAAATCAAATGATATTTGCGGTCTTCCATACGGAAAATCGCTATGCGCATCAGCGGATCCCGAGCCAAGTCAAATCCTTTTGCCTTGTCTTCTCTTTGATAGGCTGCGATTGCATCCTCTCTCAGGTGCTCCTCTATATCACGCAAATCTGCAAAATGAATTTGCGGTGTTTGCGTTTTATAGACAATTTGTAAAGGAGTATCGTTCCAGCCGCTGTAAAAACGGGTTCTGAGCACGGCGTATGTTTCAAATAATCGTTCAAGGCTTGCTTTAAACCAATCAATCTTTAACTCTCCCTGCAAATCGAACGATGCTTGTTCAAAATAAGAACTTGAGGCCTCGTCCAGCAGGCTGTGGAAGAGCATTCCTTTCTGCATCGGAGTGAGCGGATACACGTTTTCAACCTCACCTGCATGCGGCAGTTGAATGAGGAGCTGATCCAATTCGTCAATGGATATGCCTTTTAACAAAATATCGCTTGGCGTCAGTTCCGATTGTTCTTTATGAACGCAATGCGTAATGATTGTCCGCAGGCGGCTTTGAATCGTTTCCGATAACCGCATGATCGTTTCTTTTGCGTACTGTTTGCTGCTGTAGCTGATCGTAAGCTTCAGCCGGCCCTCGGTGATCATTCCGTTTATATTCAATACATACGGTCTTTCTTGATTTCCGCTTGAGTCTGAACCGCAAGAATAAGAAGATAACTGAACCCCATGCTGCTGTAAATCTTGGTCAAACTGTCCCAGGTAGTTAAAGCTGATCTCAGGATTGAGTTTCGATGGCATTCCGCCGCTTAAGTACCTTGCTATTCCATATCCGATCCCTTTATACGGAATTTGGCGCAATCCTTCTTTGGTCGTCTTGATATAATCAGAGATTTCTTTGCCCGGCTGCGCGTGCAGCACAACCGGATACAGACTTGTAAACCACCCGACCGTGCGGGAGATATCTATATCTTGTATAATCTGTTCTCGGCCGTGTCCCTCTAAATGAATCGGAATTTGTTCCAGTCCTGACCAATGCGATATGGAAAGACCCAGAGAAGTTAAAAGCAAATCGTTTATTTCCGTGTGATAAGCGCGATTCGCTTGTTTTAATAAGAGCTCCGTTTCCTCTTTCGTCCATTCCACAGTTGCTGTTTCGCTGTCTTTTGCAGTTGTATGGGTTTCATGAAAATCTTTAGGCAGCGGTTTGACTTCGGTTTGTTCGATTTTTGTCCAATATTCCTGTTCTTGTTTTATGGTTTCACTTTGCGCATATTCTGACAGTCTCTTAGCCCATAATTGGAAAGAGTCTGTTTTTTGCGGCAGTTGAATCACTCGCCCGTTCTCGGCTTGCTTGTAGCCGCTAACGATATCTTCTAGTAAAATGCGCCATGAAATCCCGTCTATAATCAAATGATGGATGGCAATGAGCAAATGATCTCCATCTGCGCATTGAAACAACCCGGCTTTCATTAACGGCCCATCACTTAAATGCATACTGCTTTGTATCTCATCAGCTTTGGCTTCAATTGTCCGTCCCGGATCGGGATCTTCTTTCAGATTCAGGACTTCTAAGCGGTACAGTCCGCTTTGGGCGATTTCTTCATTCTGTGCCTCACAGCCATTTTCCGTAGTCCGGAACGTCATGCGGAGCGCATCGTGATGTTCAGCAAGCTTTTGCAGGGTTTGACGAAGCTGCGTTTCCTGAAAACCTTCCGGCGCATGCAGCATGACGGCTTGATTGTAATAATGCTGATCTGTTGTTGTTTGTTCGAAAAACCAATGCTGAATAGGAGTCAGGCTGACTTTTCCTTTGACCTCACCTTGATCGGCTATACGCAGATTCTGCTTGATATGCGGACTCAATTCTGCAATTGTTGCATATTGAAACAAGTCTTTGATTTCCATTTTGTATCCTTGCTGATTTAATCTGGAGGATACTTGAATGGATTTAATGGAATCTCCGCCAAGATCGAAGAAATTATCAAGAATACTGACGTTTTCAGCGCCTAATACCGATTCCCAGGCAGAAACTAATATTTCTTCAGCTTTTGTTCGGGGAGCTTTATACTCTGCTCTGTCCTGCAGTTCGAAATCCGGAGCCGGCAGCCCTTTTTTGTTTATTTTTCCGTTAGAAGTTAAAGGCATTTCATCAAGCTCGATAAAATAAGCCGGAACCATATAACTTGCAAGGGTTTGAGACAATTGTTTCCGGAGCCGGGCTGCCGTTGTTTGCCCGCCGCTCACGTAATATGCACACAATTGTTTAAACCCGTGGACGTCCTCTCTGGCTGTAACGACAGCTTCCTTAATCACTTCTTCTTGAAGCAGTGCCGCCTCGATCTCGCCTAATTCGATACGATAGCCTCTGATTTTCACTTGTTCATCTATTCTGCCCGCATATTCAATGTTTCCGTCCGCCAGCCACTTCGCCAAATCTCCGGTCTTATACATCTTCGCTCCGGGTTCAAACGGGTCATCGACAAATTTCTCTGCCGTTAATTCGGGACGGTTCAAATATCCTCTTGCCACACCGGCGCCGCTGATATAGATCTCTCCCGGGACACCGATCGGCGCGGGTTTCATATTCTCATCAAGAACGTAAATGCTCGTATTTGCCGCAGCGGTTCCGATCGGTACTGATTCCCGCCTGTCCTTTGCGGCATCATAACGGTAAATCATGCAGCCGACAACGGTTTCCGTCGGTCCGTACTCATTGCATATTTCAATCCGGCCATCGAACTGTTCATGAATGCTGCGGGCTAACCGGGTGCTTAAGTTTTCCCCGCCCACAATCATTCTTCGGACAGCCGTTTGATCGGCAATGTTCATTTCTTTCAAGACCTGCAAATGGGCCGGGGTCAATTTAATGATATCCACCCTCGGGTCCCGCACAATTGATTCAAGCAGAGCTGTTTTATCCTCTCCGTCATAGACGATGATTGCATTGCCTGTGACAAGCGGCGTGAAAATAGAAGTCACCGTCAGATCAAAAGAAATTGACGAATACAATGGGAAGTTGGCTTTCTCGCCTTTTACATAAACTTCTTTCGCCCACCAAATATAATTGGTCAAGCCTCCGTGCTCGATTAGTACGCCTTTTGGCCGGCCTGTGGAACCTGACGTATAAATGACATATGCCAAATGGCTCACATCACTTATCGGAGCAAGGTCAGAGCCATCTTGGTGATAAGAACTTTCATCATCAAGTAAAACCGTGACGCCTTCATAGGCAAGCTGTTTCCTGACGTCCCGCTGCATTAAAACGATTCCGGCTTGGGAGTCATCCAGCATATACCGGATGCGGTCTTGCGGATATTCCGGATCTATAGGGACATAGGCTCCGCCTGATTTTAAAACGGCAAGGATTCCGACCACCGATTCGATGCTGTTTCTTGTGATGATGGCTACAGGCTGATCCGTCTGCACTCCTTTCGCTCTTAACGTTCGCGCCAGGCGGTTGGCCCGCTTATTGAGCTCTCCGTACGTGAGCTGCCTGTCCTTATCAATGACGGCTGCTTGATCGGGCGTACGCTCCGATTGCTCTTCAAATAATTGATGAACCGGCGTCTGCGGAAACGGCGCGGCCGTGTCGTTAAGCGTCTGCAGAAGAGTTCTTCTTTCGCCTTCCGTTAACAATTCCGCTTGATCCACCCGGATATCCGCATCTGTCACGACTTGATGCAGGATTTGCATGAAATGTTCCCGAACCCGCTCTATGCTTGCCCGATCATACACATTTGCATTGTATTCAAAAGAGATGTTCATCTCGTCGCCCGGTATAACGGTCAAATTAAAATCGTAGTTGGTCTGTTCTTCCATTTGTACGTTGGAAATCGTGATGGATGTTCCGTTTTGGCGGCCTATACTTTCCATATACTGATCAACCGGATAATTTTCGAATATCATTAAATGTGTAATTAAATCTTGCTTTTGCGTTGTACGCGCTTGAATATCGTACAGCGGGTGTGTCTCAAATTGTTGAGACGCTACAGCCCTTTCCTGCGCCTCTTTCATAAGCTCAGCAAACGTTGTCCCGGCTTCACACCGGAACCGGACGGGAATGGTGTTAATGAATAAGCCGATCATGGTTTCCACGTTTGGAATTCCAGCGGGTCTTCCGGATACAACACTTCCAAACACAACGTCCCGGCTGCGGTTATATTTCTGCAGCAAAACCGCCCATACCGTCTGCAGCAGCGTGTTCAGCGTGACATGATGCTTGCCTGCCGTCCGCTTCATTTTCGAAGTGAGATCAGAGCTTATGTCACACGTCACTTTTTCAGGAACGTATCGTCCGTCCTCCGCTGCATGGTGATCCTTAGGAAGGCCGGTTTGCTCCTCATATCCCTCCAAGTACTGATCCCAATAAGCCGTGGCCTCTTTCGCATCTTGCCGGCCGAGCCATTCAATATATTGACTGTACGGAGTAATTGACGATTGTTCAGGCTGCTTTTGCTGAAGCAAAGCAAAGTAATTCTCGAAAATTTCTTTTGTAATCAGCGGCAGACACCAGCCGTCCATCAAAATATGGTGGAAACTCCAGATAAAACGGTATGTTTTTTCATCCGTACGAAGGATGAATAACCGCATTAACGCGCCTTTTTCTAAGTCGAACCCCCGCATCTTATCTTCTCTGGCATACTGCTGAATCATCGCTTCTTTTTGTGATTCCTTCATCTCTCGTAAGTCATTGAATTGAAAACCGATTTTTTTCGTTTTGAATATGATTTGGAGCGGCTGATCCTTCCAGCCTCTGTAAAAATTCGTGCGGAAAATATCATATTTTTGCGATAAGCCGTCCAAGCTTTTTGAAAATGAATCAATTTCCAGATCTCCATGCAGATCAAACATCGTTTGCTGAAAATAAGCACCAGAATTCGGATCAAATAAGCTGTGAAACAGCATGCCCTTCTGCATCGGCGTTAATGGATAAATATTTTCCGCTTCGCCTAATTCACGCGTCTGCTCCAAAAGCTGTTCCAGTTCGTCGATTGAGATGTCTTTTAACAGGATGTCACTTGGTGTGAGAGAAGTCTGCTGCCGGCTTACGCAATGCGCAATGACTTCTTGCAGACTTTCTTTCAACCCCCGGGCAAATTGAGCCATAGTAGATCTTTCGTATTGTTTGCTGCTGTAGCTCAGTGTCAGTGATAATGTCCCTTCGGCAATCATTCCGTTCAAATCAAGCACGGCCGTTCTCTCTTGGTTTTCGTTCATTGACAACCCTGTGGAAAAAGGCGAGATGCGCAAAGCCTGATGCTTCAGGTCTTGGTCAAATTGTCCCAAATAATTAAACGATATCTCCGGATTCAGCTGCAGGCTGTCGGCTTCCGAGTGCCCGGATATATATTTGATGATGCTGTAATTCATTCCTTTGTCAGGGATACGGCGCAGCCCTTCTTTTACGATCTTGATCCGCTGCGACAGGTTTTTTCCGGCTTCCATCCTCAGGACGACAGGGTACTGGCTTGTGAACCATCCTATCGTGCGGGAAATGTCAGCATCCGGAATAATCGGTTCTCTCCCGTGGCCTTCCAAATTCACGACAATGTCTTCCGTGCCTGTCCACTTGTGAACAGCCAGCCCTAACGAAGTCAGCAGCAGATCGTTGATATCCGTGTTGTAGGCGCGGTTCGCTTGTTTTAATAATTGCTCCGTTTCCTCTTTTGTCCATTGAATCGTCACTTCTTCGCTGTCTCTTAATAACGACCCTTCGCTGATAGTGTCCTTAGGCAATGGCTGAGGCTTTATACTTGAAAGCTCAGTCCAATACGCAATCTCCTCTTCCATATCGGTTTCCGCCGCATATTTGGACAATTGACCGGCCCAGAATGGAAACGAGTCTGTTTTTTGCGGGAGCTGGATCGTTTGTCTGCGTTCTGCCTGCTCATAACCGCTTGCAAAATCTTCGAGCAAAATACGCCAGGATACACCGTCAATCAGCAAATGATGAATTGCAATCAGCAAATGATCTCCGTCCGGACATTGGAACAAACCGAGCTTCACCAATGGCCCTTTGTCTAATACCATGCTGCTTTGAATCTCATTCGCTTTATCGGCAATCGCTTGAGCCGGATCGGTTTCCCCTTTATAATTCATCACTTCCAGATGGAATAGTTCACTTTCATCTGTTCCTGTAATTCGCGGAGCGTATCCGTCCGGCGTTTTTTCAAAAATCATCCTCAAGGCATCGTGATGCGACGCGATCCGTTCCATCGTCCGGCGAAGCGGGCCCTCTTTAAAGCCTTCCGCCGAATATAACATGACGGCCTGATTGTAATGGTGTGCATGCGGCATTTTTTGCTCAAAAAACCAATGCTGTATCGGGGTCAGCTTGGTTCCGCCATTCACTTCTCCTTGATCAGCCACCCTGCTGACCGGTGCTACAAACTGACTAAGTTCAGCAATCGAGGGGTGTTTAAACAAATGCTTCATATCAACCTTGTATCCGGCTTGATACAATCTGGATGACACCTGAATTGATTTAATCGAATCTCCGCCAAAATCAAAGAAATTATCCAAAATTCCTATACGTTCTGCCCCTAATACTTCTTGCCAGATAGACGCCAGCAGTTCTTCTATTGTGTTCCGCGGGGCTATGTATTCGTTTTCCGCCCGCGTATTTTCGTCAGCAGCAGGCAAAGCTTTCAGATCAATCTTCCCATTGGAAGTGAGCGGAATGCGTTCCAAAGGGATAAAGCGGGAGGGAATCATATAATTCGGCAGTTCCCGGGATAATTCTTCTCTGAACTGCGCAGCGGTCAAAGAAGGCTCGCCGACATAATAGGCATACAATTGTTTGGCCCCGTCTGCGTCTTCCCGCGCGACGACTGCGGCTTCACGAACGTTTTCCAGATTGAACATGGCTGCCTCTACCTCGCCGATCTCAATCCGGTAGCCGCGAATTTTCACTTGATGATCAATCCGCCCTAAATATTCGATTCTTCCATCCGGCAGCCATCTGGCGAGATCCCCCGTTTTATACATCTTTTGACCAGGGACATGCAGATGCTCCACAAATTTTTCCTCCGTCAATTCAGGCCGATTGAGGTAGCCGCGGGCCACTCCCGCTCCTCCGACATACAGCTCTCCCGGTATGCCGATCGGCTGGATTTGATGGTGCGCTCCTAAAATATAAGCTTGATGGTTGGCCACCGGGCTGCCGATTGTGATCTGTTCATCAGCGGACTGAACAGGGTGAAATGTAGATACCACGCTGTTTTCTGTCGGTCCGTATTCATTATTGATCCGAATGCGAGGCTGCAGAGAATGCAGCTTCTCAACTGTATCTGTTTCCAGCTGCTCACCGCCTACAACAACATGCTGAACATGGATGAAATCCTCTCTGTTCATCTGTTCAATCATCGTTTTCAGAAGACGGGGGGAAGTTGAAAAATGGGTAATTCTCTCTTGTTTTATGGCATTTTGAATGGCGAAAGTTTCTTTATTCTCTTCATTAGGCAGAAGGTGCAAAGTTGCTCCTGAGATGAGCGGGCCGAAGAAATTTAAAATGAACGCATCAAAAACATACGGGTACAAGACAAGCACGCGATCCGCCGGAGAATGCTTGAAAAACGCCTTCTTCCACTGAAGCGAGTTCACAATGCCGCCGTGTTCAACCATGACCCCTTTCGGCTTTCCTGTTGTACCCGACGTATAAATGACATAGGCTAAATGGCTGTGTCCCGCTACTGGTGATAACAATGAGCAATCGGCATGGTATGATGCTTCATCATTCAAATCAATCACCGGGCCGTCAAAGGCGAGGCTGTTTTTTAAATGATGCTGAACAAGGAGAACGTCTGCATCCGCATCATGAAGCAAATATTGAAGCCGCTCTTTTGGATATTCAGGATCCAGGGGCACATAAGCGCCCCCTGCCTTCCAAACAGCTATAATGGATACGATCATCTCTAATGAACGATCAGCGAGAATGGCGACTAACGTATCGGGTTGAACCCCGCAATTACGCAATGTTCTTGCCAAACGGCTCGCCTTCTCATTCAGTTCCCTGTACGTCAAATGGTCGTTTTTAAATTTGACGGCCGCATTCTCAGGCGTTCTTTCTGCCTGCTCTTCAAATAATTGATAGACTGTTCTGCTCCCGGAGAAATCTCTGACGGTGTCGTTAAAATCAAACAATAGCTTCTGTTTTTGCGCTTCCGGTAAGATCTCTGCCGTATGGATCGCGGCTTGAGGCTGAAACAGGATCACAGACAGCAGCTGATCCAAATGGGATACAATTTGATTGATATAGCGCTCATCGTACAGATTGCCGTTATAAAAAAGCTTCAAATGAATCCCGTTGTTCTCCAAATCAAAGTGAAACAGCGTATCGGTTGCAGTATCTTCTTTACATTGCAAGGAATGAATTTCGTTAAGCGAAACGACGGTATGAATCAAAGGCATATGCTCGTCATTGTATTGCACGCTCAGATGCCGGGCCATTTTTCTGAACGGCAGGTTTTGATTTTTCAGAGAATCATTAACGGCTTCTTTCAGCTGCCCGAATACGGTTTTAAATGTGCTCTCGTTTGAAAGTGTATTTTTTAAGAGGACAATGTTGTTAACGGCTGACTGGCCGGCTTTTTGCTTCGATACCGTTGGAATGCCAAGAATCAGGCTCGTTCGATCCGTATATTTATATAACAAGCACTCAATACCCGCCAATAAAATCAGATAGGCCGCCATATCGGAATGATTCGCCATTGTCATGATTCTTTGAGATACTTCCGGAGATAAGGAACGGCAGATGCATTTTTCCTGGTAGCCGGTACGGACCAACGACGCTTTATCCGCTGCTTTAAAGTAAGGGAATGCGCTTAGACCGTCTTCTTCATCAAACAGGTTTTCCCAGTACGTTTCTTGAGTTTTAAATACCGACATTGGAGCACCTCATTTTATATATTTTAAAGAAATAATGCTTTTCCCTAAAAGTTCAATTGAATAGAATCAAGCGCGTTCTCTTCTTCCTCATTGCTGCCGCTCAATCCGATATGTTCGATTAGAATGCTTGGCTGTTCCAAAATCGCCGATAGGATGTGTAAGTAGTCGTTTGATAAAACCTCGATTCTGCTTTTCTTAAACAGTTTTTTCGAATATTCAAACAGTCCGTGATAGTTGTCGCGGTCCGCCTGAATCGACAAGGTCAAATCGAATTTGGCAACCGGATGATGAAATGGATACGGCTTGAGTTGAAGGGAATCGAAAGTCAATTCAGCATGATCAAGATTTTGCAGCACAAACATCGTATCGAATAAAGGATTGCGGCTTGAATCTTTTGGAAGATGCAGATGCTGAATTAATTCTTCCAACGGATAGTCTTGATTTTTATAGGCGTTCAGCATGTTTTCTTTTACTTCATTTAAGTAGGCATCAAATGTTTTACGGCCCGCCGGGTGATTGCGAATGACTAACGTATTGACGAACATTCCCACGACCGGCTCTACATCCAGATGAGTCCGCCCGGCAGATGGCGTTCCTACGATAATATCTTCTTGTCCGCTGTATTTGGATAAAAGAATCGTATAGGCTGCCAATAAAATCATATACAGTGTTGCTCCTGTGTCTTCTTCCATTTGGCTTAAACGCTGTTTCAAGTGTTCGGGTATAAGAAATTCAAATGATTCGCCTTCGTAATCGCGTATGGCAGGTCGCTCATAATCCGCAGGAATATCCAGTACAGGAATATCACCGTGAAACTGATCCAGCCAATACGCTTCCTGGCTCTTGATGTTCCGTTTCTGAATGTCCGATTGCTGCCAAACTGCAAAGTCTTTATATTGAATAGAGAGCGGGTCCGGTTCGTTCCCCTCGTAGATTCGGCTTAAATCTTTCATCAGAATATTGACGGACACGCCGTCAGAAATGATATGATGCATATCCACCACAAGCAAGTGCCGCGCAGGTTCAATTTCAATCAGTCCGGCCCGCATCAGCGGCGGCTTGGCTAAGTCAAACGCTTTGATGAAATCAAGCACACGGTCTTCCGCTTCTTCTTCGCTTGCTTGAATTCGTTCTATCGTAAAGTCGACGTTCTGATGAATACGCTGTGCCGGCTCGCCTTCATATAAATCAAAGCTGGTACGCAACGCTTCATGACGCGCGATTAATTTTCGGAAAGCGGCGTTTATCCGTTCGGGATCGATCGCCCCTTCCACATTCATGGCACCCGTCATATTGTAAGTCAGCTCGCCGCCTTCTGTGTGACTTAATAAATACATCCGCCTCTGAGCTGAAGAAACCGGATAATATGGCATTTCCTTTGCAGCCGGAATCGGTACATATCGATTTTTGTCCATGTGTAACGCCTTGTCAGCCAATTGTTCAATGGTAGGAAACTTGAATATGTCTTTGAGAGACAGATTCACATCCAGCTCTTTGTGAATTCTGGCGGCTAAGGCTGCCGCTCGGATGGAGTTGCCCCCGAGATCAAAGAAATTATGTTTGATCCCCGCATGGCTTATTCCGAGCACTTCCTTCCATAAATCTGTCAGTTTGGACTCCGTCTCATTACCCGGCGGAACATATTCAGCTGTCTGCTGCAGACTCGCTTCCGGTGCAGGCAGCGCCTTACGGTTTATTTTCCCGTTGGATGTTAACGGCATATGCTCCAGACGGACAAAATAGGACGGAACCATGTAGTCCGGAAGCTGGGATGACAAATGTTCCCTAAGCTGCGCAGCCGCTATAGGCTTGTCGCTTACGTAATACGCGCATAATTGTTTTAAGCCGTCTTCTTCTTCTTTCACTGTTACCGCGGCTTTTTGCACCGCTTCCGCGTTATGCATCGCTGCTTCAATTTCACCAAGCTCGATTCGGTGTCCCCTGATTTTGACTTGTTCATCAACGCGCCCAATATATACGAGATTTCCGTCCTTCAATCGCTTAGCCAAATCCCCTGATTTGTACATTTTCGCTCCCGGGACATACGGGTTTTCAACAAATTTCTCTTCCGTTAAATCCGGGCGGTTCCAATACCCTCTGGCAACACCCGGTCCGCTGATATATATTTCGCCGATTACCCCGATCGGAACCAGGTTTCTGCTTGCATCGGCCACATAAATATCCGTGTTGGCAGCCGGAGTGCCGATCGGTACAAATTCCCGCTTGTCCCGTTCTGCGTCGAAGTGATAAATCATACATCCGACGACAGCTTCCGTCGGTCCGTATTCATTGAAAATGTCCAGCCGGCCTTTAAACTGCTCGCTGACACTTTTGGCCAGACGGGTGCTTAAATTTTCTCCGCCGACAATCATTTTCCGTATGGCGGTGCCGCCAGCGATATTCATCTCCTTGATGACGTGCAGATGTGCCGGGGTCAATTTGATCATGTCTATTCTTGAGTCCCGCATAATCTCAGAAAGCACAGCGCTTTTGTCTTCGCCGTCAAAGACAATGATGGTATTTCCCGTAACCAGCGGTGTAAATATCGAGGTCACAGTCAGATCGAAAGAGATGGAAGAGTATAATGGAAAGTTGGTTTTCTCACCTCTTACATAAACCTCTTTCGCCCACCAAATATAATCAGCCAGCCCCTGATGCTCAATGAGTACACCTTTTGGATTTCCCGTCGAACCTGACGTATAGATCATGTAGGCCAAATCATGCGCATCGCTGTCCGATTCAAGATTCGAGTGCTCCTCATGGTATGAGTTTTCCTCATCCAAAAGCACAATGTCACCATCATACGGTAATTGATCCAGCAGGCTGCGCTGTGTCAACACAACCTCCGCTCTTGAATCTCTCAGCATATATTGGATCCGATCTTCCGGATATTCAGGATCAATGGGCACGTATGCGCCGCCGGCTTTCAGAACAGCCAAAATTCCGACAATCAGCTCGATCCGATGCGGGCTGATGATGGCAACGAATTGATCCGCTTGTACGCCTTTTGTCCGTAACGTCCGCGCCAATCGGTTCGCCCGTTCATTGAGCTGTCTGTACGTATACCGCTCATTGCCAAAAATAACGGCTTCATGATCGGGACTCTGTTCCGCCTGCATTTCAAACCACCGATATACCGTTTCCTTATGCGGATACGGCGTCTTTGTGCCATTACACTCCGTCAGCAGTTGATGCCGTTCGGTTTCAGACAGCATAGGAACGGAAGACAATGTCATCTCCGGCTGCTCAGCAAGGCTGTTTAAAATGGCGGTATAGTGTCTGGTGATCTGTTCAATGGTGTCTTTTGTGAATCGTCCCGGTTTATAATCAAAATGCATCTCTATCTGTTGACCGGCATCTTCGATCGTGAGCATCAAATCATATAAAGAGACCCCTGGATTTCGTTCTTTCACTTTAAATGTACATTCATTGTGCCGGATTTCATGAAATTCAATGTTTTGAAACACAAACATCGTATTAAACAGAGACTTTCCGGTTGTTTCCCGCTGTACATTTAATTTCTCCACAAGCCGGTCGAATGGATAGTCTTGGTTTTCGAAAGCGTCAAGCGTCTGCCGCTTTACTTCTTCCAGATAATCCGTAAACGTTCTATTGGCGTGCGGCTTCGTCCGGATTCCAATGGTTTGTATGAAAATACCGATGATCTTTTCGATATCCGGATGATTTCTTCCTGAAGCAGGCGTGCCTACGACAATGTCTTCTTGTCCCGTATATTTATGAAGCAGCACATTATAGGCGGCCAGAAGCACCGTATAGAGAGTCGTTTCCGCCTTTTGCGCCAAATCTTGAAGCGAACGGATGACATCCGGCTGTAAGGAGCATGTCACACGCTGTCCCTCAGAAGACCGTTCTGCCGCTATTGAACCGTCTGTCGGCAGGTCGAGAATGGGAATTTCGTCTTGAAATTGTTCCAGCCAATATGTCTCCTGCCGCTTCATGGCATCCTCATTCAGCCGTTGGTTTTGCCATTCTGCGAAATCTTTATATTCAAATTCAATGTCCGGTAATGGTTTCTGATGATATAAAGCCAGCAATTCATTTGTAAGGATGTTGACGGAATAACCGTCCGAAATGATATGATGCATATCGATGAGCAGTTCGGCCTGCTCGTTTTCAATCTTGATCAGCTCCGCACGAACTAACGGAGCTTGATCCAGGCGGAACGGTTTTACAAACCGGTCTGAATAGGCATCAAATTCGTCCCGGCTCATTGCCCGGACATGAACGTTAAAATCAACTTCGTTTTCAAGTTTCTGAACGATATCGCCATCTATAATGTCGAAATACGTGCGAAACGCTTCGTGCCGCTGCATCACTTGTTGAAGAGATGAGATCAGGGCTTGCTCATCGTACTTCCCTGTTATTGATATGTGGCCGAACATATTTTGCGCCAGCTGATCCGGTTCCAGTTGGTGCAGGAAATATACTCTTTGCTGTGCCGGCGATGTCGGGTAATACGCTTTTTTCTCGGCAGCCTTCATTGGGAGGTGCACGACTTTCGTTTCGTTCTGAATGAAACGTGCTAATTCCTTAACAGTCTGGTGATTGAAAAATTGTCCGATGGAAACCTTTTGATGAAATGTCTTCTGAACTTTGGAAAGCATAAGCGTTGCCTGAAGTGAGTTTCCCCCCAGAGCCAGGAAGCGATCTGATCTGCCAACCCGTTCAAGGCCGAAAAGTTCCTCCCAAATCCGCGCCAGCTGCCGTTCCGTTTCATTTACCGGCGCCTCATAGGCTTCAGTAAAATTTGCCGTATTGCTTCCTATTGAAGAGATCCGCTTCTGGTGTTCGGCGTAAAGTGCTTGTAAATCATGCTGTTCTTCATCGGAAAACATCATCATGGCGTCAAGAGGGATTGAATCTCCCTCAACCATTTTTTGCAGCAATTTTGTAAAACCCGCTCCCCACTTTTTCATGATTTCCGGACTGACGACGTTCGTATTAAAGTCGAAATCAAGAACATATTCTTGATGCGCGTCTGTTATGTTCAGAAATAAATCGTATAGGGTGCATTTTACCGGGTATGCAACGGGCTCCGCCTCCGCCTTTCCGAAATGCAGCTTTCGAAAAGGCCTGTCTAAATTAAAGATAATACGCATATCCGGCACTTGATCGTGCGGAAGCTCTCTGGCCACCAGTGTCATCGGGACGGCTTGGTGCCGCATTGCAAGATTCACGCTTTCTTTCATACTGCCAAGATAACCGGATAAAGTGCTTTCTGAAGAAGACGTGTTCTTCACCGGAATCATATTGACGCAATTTCCAATCAGATCATGCTGTTTCATATGCGATTGACCTGCTGCGGGGACCCCGATCACAAGGCCTGACTGTTTGGTAAGCCGGTGCAGAAAAAGATGAAATGCACCCAGCATCGTCACAAATACGCTATTTTTCATCTGAATGCTTAATGACCTTAAAGCCTCGCTCAATGGCCGTCCAAGCCTGACGGTACACCGGTCTCCCTCATACCCGTTCGGATAACGGACAGAATCTGTGCTTGGCAGAATTGGCTGCTGTATCGGTTCAGAGAAATGACGCCGCCAATAACGGACCCCTTCTTCATAATGGCCGCTGTCAATCTGTGCCTGCTGCCAGTCTAAGTATTGGCGAAACGAAACATCTGCCTCTTTCGGCGAAATCGGTTTTCCTTGTACGATTGCCGCGTAGTTGCTCTCCAGTTCTTGAACAAAAACGGCGATTGACCATCCATCGGCAATGATATGATGGAACGTGAGCACAATCAGATGTTCATTGTGAGCCGATGTAAGCACATGGATTCTAAACAAAGGTTTTTGTTCATGGAAATGAAACGGCCGCTTGGCATCTTCTGTCAGCCATTTTTGGATTTCCGGCTCCCGATGTTCATGCGGGTGACCGGTAAAATCAATGACAGGTATTTCTATATTCATCCGTTCCTGCACTTGCTGTACCTCGTCATCGGGATGAATCACCGTACGTAAAGCTTCATGACGGTCAACGATATGCCGGACGGCTTGTTTTAATGATGTATACTGCAGTTCGCCCTTCACTTTCAGCATAATGGACTGGTTTAAAGCGGCGGAAGCTTCATTCCCGTAATGGGATGCCATAACCAACTGCTTTTGTTCAGGTGAAAGCTCGCGCGTCCCGGACTTTTTACGGCCTCCGCCATCAGGGGAATCCGGGCCTTCCGGAATAAATCCGCCTCGGCGAAGATCCTCCACCGTGTCTTTCACCGCTTGAATAATATTTTCGATATCATCCGCGGTATGCGCCGCAGACAAGAAGCAGTTGCGTCCCTCCCATACATAGACCCCTTTATAGTTGAGATGGTAAAAGAACAAGTCATTATCAAGCGATGAGACAAACCGGAATAAAGAACCGAATCGAACCATGCGGATAGGCACTTGCGCTTGTTCGAAGCAGCGATTCAGCTCATCGACCAGGTAGGCTGTTTTTTGATTAAGCTGCTCATACAGATGTTCTCCTTCGGTTTGTAAATGGCGAAGGACGGCTAATGACATCCTCATGGTAAGCGGGTGAGTATTGAAGGTGCCGGCCACAAACGTGCGTTTCGCCTCGTCTTGCGGGTAGGAATCGTCCCCATACTGCCAGGTACCCCCGTCGATCGCATTCATGAACTCAGCTTTTCCGGCAACTACCCCTAACGGCTGTCCGCCGCCGATGATTTTTCCGTAGGTCACTAAATCAGCCTGAATGCCGAACCATTCCTGTGCGCCGCCAAGACCGATCCGAAATCCGGTAATAATTTCATCCATAATCAGAGCTGTTCCGGATTGCTGCGTGATCGCCCGCAATTCTTTCAAAAATGCCTGCGGCTGCAAATCCGGTCTGCGGCTTTGTACCGGTTCCACCAGTACGGCTGCCAATTCATCACCAAGACTGCGGATCACGTCCAGCGAATCGGGATTGTTGTAATGTAAAATAATCAAATCATCCATAAAGCTCTGCAGTATGCCCGGAGCCAGCGGATTCGCAGACGCAGCCCCGCCTTTTGTGCCGGCAACCCCTAATACGCCGTCAAACGTGCCGTGATAAGATCCGGAGAACGCCACGACTTTCTTTCTTCCTGTTGCCGCCCGCGCCAAACGCAGGGCAACCATGACGGCCTCTGTTCCTGAATTATAGAAAGCGACCCTTTCCACTCCGGTACATGTGCGGATCCGGTCGGCAACTTCACCGGCGACATCTGACATCGGGCCGAGCGGAGGCAATGATGAACGGGTTGAATCATCGATAACCTGTGTAATAAAGGAAGGATGATGCCCGAAAAGGTTAACCCCGAATCCCATGGTGATATCGATATATTCATTTCCGTCAATATCCCACATTTTAGAACCGTCAGAACGTTCGGCGATAATTGGGTATACGATTTCCTTCCAATACGAACGGAAGCTGGACAAATTGCGGTTGTTTGCATGAGCAAATCGGGTATTGTCCGTATATTGTTTGGAACCTTTCGTTTTATCTGCGTATTTCTTGATGAAGTCTTCTAAGTATTGTTTTTGCCGTGCGGTATAGTGTCCCTGATCATGCAGGTTCTGAGGCTGGAAAGGAACATAGGGTTTCGCTTCTTGAGCCGCTTTCTTTTCTGCAGTGACGGCCGGAGGCCCCTGCTTGACAGAAGGAATTGATTTCTCTTGCGCCTTAGCGTATTCTTTCTCATCGGAATGATGCCCGCTGTTTCTCAACAAATTAAAGCTATTTAATTGAGCTTGCAAGGTATCCTGAATTAATTGATTCTGAGAAGAGATTATTTTTTCGAGCATATGCTCTTGATGACCTTCTCTGCGATCCGATTCAGACTGCGCTTCTGAAATGACCTGTATTTCCTGCGCCGGAACATTCTCTTGAGGGGGAGCGGATGCAAAGGACGATGGAACGGTCTCAGCCAAGTAATCTATGACACTTTGAAGGTTGTTCATCGTATCAAAAAAACGATCCATCGGGATGTCTGCCCCAAATTCGTCCGCGATGGCTTTTTTGACCTGTGACAGCATGATAGAATCCATTCCGAGCCCGATAAAATGAGCATTCAGATCGAGTTCCTCCGCTCTGATCCCCGAAGCATTGCTGATTACAGTTTTCAGGAAGGATTCAATGTGCGCCTTCGATTGGTTGATATTCAATGCCGCTTCTCCTCTCTTTTCGTCCTCGTTTAAGCGCAATTGGTCAGCTTCAGCCCAGCATCGGCTCCGTTCAAACGGATACAGTGGCAATGGCGTCTTTTGTACAGTTTCACCGGAATAAAGCGCGCGCCAATCGATAACGGCTCCTTGCACAAATAATTCGGCTGCGCGATTCAGCCATGTGATCCGTTCATCTTGCGTACGTAAACGCTGCTTAATCAGAGCGGCTGCTTGTTGATTCAGCTCTTCTTTATGAGCAGGCAGCATTTCCTTCATATTCTTGTAACCGATGTATACACCGGGAAGGTTTCTGTCTCCCTGAATCAGGCGGGTCAGCTTATCCGATAGTTCTTGTTTACCGGATACAATCATGGCAATGCCATGATCCAAATGAGCCCTGCCCGTACTTGCTGTATAGCAAATGGACTTTAATGAAGCTTGGCTGTCATCCGATACATATTGCCGGTACTGCTGTGCGAGTTCATAGAGTGATTTTTCAGTATGAGCGGATAAAACAAATAGGTGCGGCCCATGTTCATCCTCGGGTGCATACTCACTTTGAGAAATATATTCTTCCAATACCACATGAGCGTTCGTTCCGCTAAAACCGAACGAGCTGATTCCGCCTCGCAGCGGCTCATCACCGGATGTGAACGCTGCAGCTTCCTGATTCACATAAAATGGTGATGAGTGAAAATGAATGAGCGGATTAGGTTCATTAAAGTGAGCTAACGGCGGATTTTTCTTGTGATTCAGCATGAGGACAGATTTGATCAGCCCGACGATGCCTGCCGCTTCAAACAAATGACCGATGTTCGATTTAACAGAACCAATCGCACAAAATTGTTTTTTTGCCGTGTACTTTTCAAACGCTTTACAAAGCCCGTTAAATTCAACCGGATCGCCGAGCTTCGTTCCGGTGCCATGCGCTTCGATGAAAGACAGTGTTTCAGGGGCAATGCCCGCGTCTTTCCAAGCCGTCTCAATGACCTCAGTCTGAGCTGCCGGATTCGGTGCTGTAATCCCGGCGGTTGTTCCGTCTTGATTCATCGCGCTTCCCTTGATTACGCCGTAAATATGGTCTCCGTCGCGAACAGCATCCTGCAAAGGTTTTAGCAGGACTGCGGCCGCGCCTTCACCTGTGCCCGTGCCGTCTGAATCTTTGCTGAACGTTTTGGTGTATCCGTCCGAAGATTCCATATCAAGCCCGATACAGATCGGCAAGAGCGATGTCCGGATACCGCCTGCAAGAGCCATTTCACAATCGCCGGACGTTAAAGATTTACATGCCATATGAACGGCGGCAAGCGATGAGGAGCATGCCGTATCCACTGTGACCGCCGGCCCTTTTAAATTTAAGAAATAAGCGATTCGGCTGGCTAACACGGAAGGAAGATTGCCCACGATATATTGATGAAGTTCCTCCGGATAATTCGCAGAAAGGAGACGTTCATAATCGTAGCCCACCTTCGAGTACCCTGCATATACCCCGACACGGCTCCCGTTCATGCTGCCGCCGGCATAGCCCGCATCTTCAATCGCATGCCATGCAGACTGCAAAAACAGTCTTTGGTTAGGGTCCATAAACTGAGCCGTTTTAGGAGCTAAACCGAAGAACGAGTAATCAAAGCGGTCGATTTCATCTAAATAGCCGCCCTTCACAAACTGATTCTCATTGAACTCGCTTTGGATGGACTTTAAATAATCCGCCGCATCTTTCAGCCGGGATTCGGGGTATTCTCGAATGCTGTGCTCACCTTTTTCAAGCAGATTCCAAAAATCACTTTTCGTTGACGCTCCCGGGACATTGAGCGACATCCCGATAATGGCGATATCTTTCGGTGTCACATGGCTTGGTTTCGCTGCCGCGTCCTGTTTGATTTCAGCCCGGCTTTCAGACAGATATGCCGCTAAATCAGTGATAGAAGGATACGTAAAGAGATCTGAAACGGCAAGCTCGCGTCCGAATTTCTGTTCTATGCGCTCGGCAATCTGCGATAACTGTAATGAATTTGCTCCCATATCAAAATAACTGTCAGCGAGGTGAACCTTTTTTCCATCGAGCACTTCGGAAAAGATAGACAGCAATTCCGTTTCTATCTCATGAATGGGTGTCTGTCCGGATGTTTCCGGGCTGCTCTCCAAACATTCATTGATGGCGGCAGACTCTGTTGAAAAATTCCCTGCCTCATACTGTCTGGCAAGTTCGTAGCGTTTAACCTTTCCGCTGGTTGTTTTAGGGAGTTTTCGGATCGGAAGGACTTCTTTTATGCTCCAGCCGCCCCGCTTGTACAAATGCTTTTTTATCTCTTTGACAAGCGGTGCGAATTTTTCAGGTGATTTTTTGTAAACAACAAAGAGCACGATTTCTCCGCTTTGTGTCTTTTGATCATATACACCGCAGGCGGCAACCCTTCCTAAGTCAACCTCTTCCATTTCAATCGCGACCCGTTCAATATCGTGCGGGTAGATATTTTTTCCGTTCACGAAAATAATGTCCTTTTCTCTTCCGGTTACGACTAAGTTACCACTTTCACTAATAAATCCGAGGTCTCCCGTTTTTACCCAGCCGTCAGAAGTCAGCGCTTTTTCCGTACTCTCTGGGTTGTTATAATACCCTTGCGTCACATTGTCTCCTTTGATGTGGATATGGCCGATGATTCCGTCTTCTACTCTTTCATTTGTTTCATCGGAGATCCGAAGCTGACAATAGTCAATAGGTTGTCCCACCTCAACGAATGAAGCGCAATTTTGGTCCTCTTTGCTGACTTTTACAGCTCTTTCACCAAGATTTAAATAGTCACGATGCAAATAAACGGGAACGAATTCTTTACCTATTTTAGAGAACGCTGCGCCAACCGAAGCTTCCGCTAAACCGTAAACATTCAAAATGGCGGATCTTTTCAGATTGAATGCTGCGCATCTTTTCAAAAATTCGTCACACAGCTCCGGCAATATCGGTTCTGCACCGTTTGCGATGACCTTGATGTGGGATAAATCCCAGTCTGGTTCGTTTTTCAGAAATTTAAGGAAGTAGTTGTACCCGAAATTAGGAGATGATAGAATACTGGCTTTATGTTCATGAGCTTTTTTCATCCAAAGAATAGGTCTGCGAATAAATAACTCTGTAGGCATTAGATTTTGATTGATTCCGGTTATGAAGGGAACAAGGTGGCAGGCGATGAGCCCCATATCATGCGTTAAAGGCATCCATGATAAGAAAGAGTCTTTCGAATGAATGGCTAGGGCAGTCCCAATGGCGCACGTGTTATGTATTAAGTTGTGATGCGTTAACATGACTCCTTTTGGGTCTCCTGTCGATCCGGAAGAAAATTGGATAAAGGCGAGTTCATCCGCATCAGGTTCATAAAATGAAGCGGGGTAATCGTAGGTTTGATCTTGAATGATGTCAGATTTTTCGTTTAATTGATGATGGAAATCCTGTAAATCGTGTTCTGCAGCGTATTTCTTTATTTTGTCCAATACTTTTTCAGAGGCAATCAGAAAGGGATGATTTAATATATTCCAAATGCGCCAGACCTTCAGTTTATGGTCATCATCTTCTCCGATACTGACCGGAACCGGGATCATTCCTCCTAATATACAAGCCCAAAAAGCAACGACAAATGATTTGTTTTCTTGGATTTGAAATACAATTTCCTGCTTCGGCTTAATGCCGAGATGCTGTAAATAGCCAAGATACCCTTGCGCCTCTTCAAACAATTGGCGATAAGAGACAACCGTCTCGTTTTTATCGGATTCGATAAAACGGATCCCGCGATCAGAGATATTGCTTCTTTCCCGAATGACATCTACTAAGGTTTGGAATTGTCTGGTATACATAGGTCCCCTCCTGGGCGCTTTATTTTAAAATCCGCAATTCTTCCCAAGCCGGAAGCTGTTTAGCTTCACAAATTAATTTGCATAAATGGATCGAATGTTCGAGTTCTTGTTCTGAAAGCACGTCTTCATGCCTTTTCATTCTCTCTTTCAGCTCTTGGATTTGCGTAAATAATGGCGTCGTCCTATTGGAATAATCCGCTGAATCCTTGTTGTAATTTCGCGCAATGACGGATTGAATCATCAATTTATTCAGTTGTTTTTTGCGTAAATGGACAATATGTTTCTTTCTTTCCGTTGAATTGGAAAGCGGGGGAACATCAGATGTCTGTCCTAAGGGATATGGTACAATGTGATTCGTTGTTTTTCTCAGCAGACCGGCTAAGACATTGTTCGGACCCATTTCGATGACTTCTGTGACTCCATGTAAAAGCAAGTAATGCATCGATTCTGTCCATCTAACCGGCATCGTCATGTGCTGCTTGAGATGTTCGCTTATCGAATTTCCGCTGCTGTAAGGGCGCGCGGTGACATTTGAAATGATCGGCCATGCGGCATCCCGGAAGGAATACCGGTGTAATACAGTCTGGAATTGTTCGGAGGCTGATCGTATCATCGAACTGTGAAAAGGCGCACTGACATTCAAATAAGTGTATGCCGCACCCTTTTCCTCCGCCATCTTGATGACACGTTCCACAGCTTGCCGGTGTCCGGAAATCACATGCTGCTGTTCTGAATTCATGCAGGCTACATCTGCCGGAAAGTCTTCCGTCGATACTTTCGAACATATTTCCTGCAAGGTTTGGAGAGAGAGCTGTGTCACGGCGGCCATCGTCCCCTGCTGCTGGGGATCCGCATTTTGCATAAGAATTCCCCGCTCCCTTACAAGTGTAACGGCATCCTGAAAAGAAAGGGCGCCGGCACAGACAAGCGCTGAATATTCGCCTAAGCTATGGCCTGCCAGGAAGCGGGGCTTCACCCCTATTTCCTGCATATACACTTGAAAAGCAATCACACTGACCGTTAAAATAGCGGGCTGCGCGTTCATTGTCTTTGTCAATTCATTCATATCTCCGTTAAAACACAGTTTTTTTACATCCAAGGAGATCGCATCGCTCGCTTCTTCAAACAATCTCTTTGCGAGCACAAAATCATTCCAAAATTGTTTGCCCATTCCTACAAATTGAGACCCTTGTCCAGGAAATAAAAAGGCAAGATTGTTCATGAGATTCCTCCGATCATATTGAACAGGGGATACAATATCCTACAAAATATCCCTTTATCTAACATCCTAGCATGATTATAACAAATGTGTATAGAATACTTTCGGAGGAGTTATTGTTCGTTTTCACAAACGAATTAGATATATTTATTCATAAAATAAAACATGGGGGTTTCACCGAAAATCAGTCTTAAAGAGAGATGATGAAAGCCGGGGTGGAGCCTGTTACCGGCTCTTCTTCACTTAGGACGCGCTCTTCATGTTTCATATATTTTAGGGCTATTGGCATTATTGTGTCAGAAATTACATATTTTCTGTTTATTGTAAAAAATCATTTGTATATCTGTGAAGGATTGTAAACTGATTGCGCTTGTTTATAAATGTGGCGCAAGAGATGGATCTGGATGGGGAAAATCCGCAAGGACGAAATACGCCGCAGAACATGCGAATGACCCTGCCCGGATACCGATTGACGCAGTAAATCGGCCTATTGAGTGAACAAGGTTTTCAGGCATAAAAAAACAGCCGTTCAGAGCGGCTGTTTTTTTAAAAAGTATAAGAACTATTGAGCGGTATACCCGCCATCCATGACTACGGCCTGACCTGTGACCCCTTTTGCTTTGTCGCTGGCCAAAAATACGGCGTAATCAGCGATTTCCTTCACTGACAGCAGCCGTTTTTGGGGAACGAGCGGAAAGATGACGTCCTCAAGCACCCGCTCGTACGGTACATTCCTTGTTGCGGAAATGTCCTTTAACTGATTGCGGACAAGCTGAGTGTCCACATATCCCGGACAAAGCGCATTGACGGTAATGCCGTCAGCCGCGCCTTCAAGTGCGCCGACTTTCGTTAAACCGATGACGCCGTGCTTGGCGCTGTTATATGCCGCTTTCCCGTGAAAACCGATCAGTCCGTTGACAGACGCCATATTAATGATTCGACCGAATTGCTGTTTTTTCATAATGGGAAATGCATGCTTCATTGCGATAAATGGCGCAGTCAGCATGAGACGAATGAGCCGTTCAAACTGTTCGGTGGGAAATTCCTCGATGGGCGCGACATGCTGAATGCCCGCATTATTCACAAGGATATCGAGACGTCCGAATTGTTTCTCGACCGTCTGCAGCATGTCGGCCACTTGCTTTTCATTTGTTACATCGCATGTGATGCTGACTGCTTCACAGCCTTCATCTGTCAGTCTTGCCGCCGCTTCTTTCCCCGCTTGTTCGTTTACATCAGAGATGATGACGGCTGCTCCTTCACGGGCGAATTCTTTTGCGATTTCGAGCCCGATTCCTCCTGCTGCACCTGTTACAACGGCTGTTTTTTCAATAAGCAATGAATGCATGACGGCACCTCCTCATTTTGGTCTGACCCCGTTTTTTAACGACTGGCTGACAGTAAAATGACCTTCTGTTTTCTCAAAGACCTCCTCCATTGTTACACCTTCCTGCAGTTCGGTGAGCGTCATACGGCCATCATGAAAATCGAATACAGCCAAATCTGTGATCAGCCGATCGACCACCTGCCTGCCGGTTAAAGGCAGCGTACATTCCGTTCTCACTTTAGATTCCCCATATTTATTAACGTGCTCCATAATGACAATAATCCGTTTTGCTCCGTGGACCAAGTCCATGGCGCCGCCCATTCCTTTGATCATTTTTCCTGGGATCATCCAGTTCGCCAAATCTCCCCGTTCGGACACTTCCATCCCGCCGAGGATCGCTACATCAATGTGGCCGCCGCGAATCATGGCAAAGGATTCGGCACTGTCAAAATACGAGGCTCCCTTTACTTCGGTGATGGTTTCTTTTCCCGCGTTGATCAGATCGGGGTCCTCCGTTCCTTCCGCCGGATAAGGCCCGATCCCGAGCAAGCCGTTTTCAGACTGAAGCAGGACGTTATAATCATTCGGTATCTCATTGGCTACAAGCGTCGGCATCCCTATCCCCAAGTTCACATTCATTCCGTCCTTAATTTCCTTTACAGCCCGTTTGATCATTCGTTTTCTGCTATCTCTCATTCTGTCAGCCTCCTTTATCATGCTTGCCGGACGGTGCGGCGTTCAATCCGTTTTTCATGAATCCCGCCGAGCAGCACGTGCTGCACAAAAATACCCGGCGTATGAATTTGATCCGGATCAAGCTCTCCGGCATCGACGATTTCTTCAGCCTCTGCAATCGTCACTTTGCCTGCCATTGCAGCGAGCGGATTGAAATTTCTCGCCGTCTTTCTGAACATCAGGTTGCCCAGAGGATCGGCTTTCCAGGCCTTTACGATGGCGGCGTTCCCTGTAATCCCTTTCTCCAGAAGATAGGTGCGTCCGTCAAATGTCTTATGTTCTTTTCCCTCGGCTACTGATGTTCCGACGCCCGCAGGTGTGTAAAACGCCGGAATGCCCGCCCCTCCCGCGCGAATTCTTTCTGCGAGCGTTCCTTGGGGCACCAATTCGACTTCCAGCTCTCCGCTTAAAAACTGCCGTTCAAAGGTTTTGTTTTCTCCCACATAGGATGCGACCATTTTTTTGATCTGCCGGTTTGCAAGCAAGAGGCCTAACCCCCAATCATCAACACCGCAGTTATTACTGACAACGGTCAAGTTTTTTACGCCGCTGTCCCTGATCGCGAGAATTAATTGTTCCGGAATGCCGCACAGGCCGAAGCCTCCTGCGATGAGGGTGTCTCCGTCCTTGATCAGTGCAGCAGCATCTTGATAAGAGTCCATCACTTTTCCTTTTCCCATATTCGTTTCCCCTTTCTGTTTTGGCTACACAAGGCCCGTCAGACTGTAAATGGCGATGATGACAAACACAGCGGCTGTTTTAATGACGGTAATGGCAAAGATATCCCTGTAGGATTGGCGGTGGGTCAACCCGGTGACCGCGAGCAGCGTAATGACGGCTCCATTATGCGGAAGAGTGTCCATCCCGCCGGAGGCCATCGAGATCACCCGGTGCATGACCTCCGGCGGGATGTGGAATGTATTGATTGCTTCTGTATACGCTGCTGACATCGTGCTTAAAGCGATGCCCATTCCTCCTGATGCCGATCCTGTAATCCCGGCAAGCGCAGTGGTCGTCACCGCTCCGTTGACGAGCGGATCTGTAAACGTCTGCGATATGCCGCTGCTGACCATTTTAAAGCCGGGAAGCGCCGCAATGATGCCGCCAAATCCGTATTCGGCTCCTGTATTCATCGACGCCAGCAAGGCACCCCCGATGCCCTCATTCAGTCCTTCTTTCAAATTGAAGAGGACTTTTTTCCAATCGAACAAAATCGTGGTCATGATTCCGATGAACAGTGCGAGTTCTACTGACCAGATCGCCGTGACGGAGGAAAGGTCAATCTTCCCGAACGCTTCTAAGCCGAGCGGCGCAAAATCAAATCCGTCAGGGTACCAATGCGGGAGCCACATCGTGAAGCATTTGTTCATGACTCCCACAAGGATAAGCGGAACAAAGGCGAGCACTTGCCGCGCGGGGCTGGGTTGCGGTAAAACAGGCGTATGTGTTTCATTAGCCAGACTTGAGGATTCCTCTGCAGCGGAAACTTCAGATTGAAATCCAGCATAGCCTTCTCCGGCATTGGCCGCTTTTTTGCGCCGGGATTCTAAATAAATCATTCCGGCCGTAAGCACAAATGCTGCACCAATCAGTCCGAGCCAGGGAGCGGCATAAATGTTTGTTTTAAAAAAAGCTGTCGGAATGACATTTTGAATTTGCGGTGTGCCGGGAAGCGCATCCATTGTAAAAGTAAACGCGCCCAATGCAATCGTACCGGGTATCAGACGCTTGGGAATATCAGCTTTAATAAATAGGTTTTTAGCAAACGGATAAATGGCAAACACCGCTACGAAGAGACTGACGCCGCTGTACGTTAAAATCGCACCCATTAAGACGATGGCGAGAATGGCTCTTTTTGCTCCCACAAGTCTGACGATTGTTTTTGCAATCGACTCGGCGAGCCCGGATATTTCAACAACCTTGCCAAAAACGGCCCCTAAAAGAAATACGGGAAAATACAGCTTAATAAATCCTACCATCTTCTCCATAAATATATTCGAGAAGAAAGGAAGTACGAAGCTTGGATCTGTCAGGAGCACGGCAAACAGCGCACAAATCGGGGCGAATAAAATGACTGAAAAGCCCCGGTAAGCCGCAAACATCAGCATGCCTAATGCCAATAAAATAATAACAATGTCCACAAATCCCCCTCTTTTCTGCTCAATATTAGTAAGCGCTTACAAAAAATCGAGAAAATAAAGCAAAAAACATGCCGGTTTTGCACAGTTTCTGAGGCTGAAAAAATGTGCATCATGGTGAATGTTCCGTTTTGGCGAAAGAAAGGGAGACTCTTGCTGTATTAGATTGATTGGCTGAGCAGTGAGTTTTTTTAGGGATAGTGAGATGGATCAGAGAGGATTTTTGCTTTATAAATATGTATTCTTTTTTCTTTCATTTATTTCCTGCAAGAGGAACCGATAAAATCCGGCCCTCCTGCATGGTCATTCAGCCAATGACAACCGGGAGCTCTTTGAGCGACCTAAAACCAATGAGCTTGCGGTATTCAAGGCGGTGTGCAGCCAGCCGAAGCTTAGGCATCCGCTCAAACAGTGTAAGAATTGCAATTTGTGCTTCGATGCGCGCTAATGAGGAGCCTATGCAAAAATGGGCGTTCTTTCCGAATGCAAGATGCGGGTTCGGCTTTCTTTGGATATCCATTTTGTGAGGTTGATCGAATATGCTTGGATCGCGATTGGCTGCCCCTAAAAGGATATATACCTGCTCTCCTTTTTTTATGGTCTTCCCATTTATTTCGCAGTCTTCTGAGGCGGTGCGTGCCGTCAGCTGCGCGGGGCTGTCGTAGCGCAGACATTCCTCAACTGCAGTTTCAATAAGCGAGGGGTTTTCTCTCAGTGCGCTAAGCTGTTCAGGGTGTTTCAATAAAGTAAACACACCGTTGCTTATGAGGTTTACCGTCGTCTCGTGTCCGGCTATGACAAGTAAGATACATGTCGCGAGCACTTCCTCTTTTGAAAGCTGTTCCTCCATAATAAACCTGCTGATCAAGTCTTGCTGAGGGTGCGCTTTCCGCTTGTGAATCAAATCTTTGAAATATGACGTCAGCCTGCCTGCGGTGTCGCTTGCTCTGACTAACGTCTTTCTTGATCGGGTAAGATCAATGGCCTGGATGACGTCTGCCGTCCATTGTCTGAATTGATATCTCTCCTCTTTCGGCACTCCGAGTATCTCCGCAATGATAAGGCTTGCCAATGGAAAGGCAAACTCTGAAACAAGGTCCGCGGTTTTTTTGATTTGGACTTGATCCAACAAGTCATGAACCGTTTCTTTTATACAAGGGCGAAGTGATTCCGCCGTCTTTGCGGTAAATTCTTTACCGATAAGCATCCGCATCCGCTTATGGTCTGATTGATTTTTAAATAACAGCATATCGTGCTGGATATGCGATAGATTTTGATATTTCGTTGAAGCTTCCGGAAGAGGAATGCGGTTTTTAAACCGAATGTCTTTCAGAATCGCTGCCGCTTCTTTGTACCCGGTGACATACCAGCCCGGATATTTTAATACGGTTCCTTTATAAACAGGATCAATGGATCGCAGTTTGTCATAAAACGGGTAAGGGTCATTCCAAAAATCCGAATCCGCATGGAGAGACGGATGTACAATCGATAGGTCCGCCGTCATCTTATACCTCCGTATTGCAGGCGGATTGCAGGCCGGCTTTCATTTCTTCAACGGATTCGACTTCAAAACCTAAATCATGGAGCATTTGATGATCCTCTGTTTCTTGCTGCCCTGCTGTCGTTAAGTAATCTCCGACGAAAATCGAATTTGCGGCGTAAAGTCCCAGCGGCTGTAGCGAACGAAGGTTGACTTCCCGGCCTCCTGAGATACGGATTTCTTTTGACGGATTGATAAAACGGAACAAGGCGAGCACTTTCAGGCAATACACCGGATGTAATTCGCTTACCCCTTCTAACGGAGTTCCGTCAATCGCATGCAGAAAATTAACCGGGATGCTGTCGGCGTCAAGCGCTTTTAAGCTGTTCGCCATATCAATGACGTCCTGTTTCGTCTCTTTCATGCCGACGATGACACCAGAACAAGGTGACATCCCCGATTGTTTCGCCGTTTCCACTGTATTGACCCTGTCGTCATACGTGTGGGAGGTCGTAATGTTTGAGTGATTCCTCTGTGATGTATTGATGTTATGATTGTACCGGTCTACTCCTGCCTGTTTCAGCCGCTCTGCCTGTTCCGGCTTCAGCAGACCGAGACATGCGCAGATTTTTAAACCGTACGTTTCTTTAATTTCTTTGACAGCATCAACAACTTGATCTACTTCTCTGTTTGACGGTCCCCGCCCGCTGGCGACGATACAGTATGTCCCTATATTCAGGTCGTGGGCGCGTTTTGCCCCCTTTAGCAATATATGCTTATCCACCATCCGGTAAGACTCAATCGGCGCTTTTGATATTGAAGATTGTGAACAGTACCCGCAATTTTCCGGACACAGGCCTGATTTGGCATTCATAATCATATTCAGCTTTACTTTTTTTCCGTAAAATCGTTTTCTGATATGAAAAGCGGCATGCATCAGCAATAAAAGATCCTCATCAGGACAATTTAAAATGGCCAGCGCTTCTTGATTCGTTACTTCCGCCCCGTCCAGCACTCTCTCTGCAAGATCCATCCATTGATTCATGTTTATCTCCCCATTTGTGTCAGATTCATGAAAGAGGAAACATCTATATGTTTCTCAATCATGTGTTGAATGTTTTCCGGTGAAACGTGATCCAGCTTCGGTGTGATTCCCAAAATCGGAACTTTGCATAATGTTTCAATCATGCTCGGGTTCGTCTTTTCGTCCAGCCCCGGGTTGCTCTTTACGCCGTTGATAATAATGCCGAGAACCTCTATCCCCATGTTTTTCGCATATTCAACGGTTAAATATGTGTGGTTGATGGTTCCGAGATCAGGCCTGGTGACAATCACCGCCGGCAATTCCATGGCTTTTATCAGATCACTGACTAAGTAATTTTCACCAAGCGGGACGGAAATGCCGCCTGCCCCCTCAACGATGAAACACTCATGACGATTTTTGATCTTACTCCAGTGGGCCATGACATCCGCCATGCTCACGGATTTCCCCTCAAGCATGGCGGCCGTGTACGGCGCAAGCGGCTCTTTCCATTCAAATGGCGTAATTTCTTCATGAGACAGTGCGGTTTGTGACATGTCTTTCAAGAGCGAGGTGTCACTTTCCGGATGAGTTCGCGGCACACCGCTTAAAAACGGCTTAAACACTCCGATATCCGCCTGTTTCTGCCGGAATGCCGCGGCAAGTCCGCAAGAAACGATGGTTTTTCCGACGCCGGTATCTGTTCCTGTGACAAAAAAACTTCTCATTTGTTTATATTCAGCTCTTTTCTAATGGAATCAAATGCTTCTGTCAGTTCGTCTATGTCCTGTAAGCTGCGATCCGCCGTAACGGTCAGCCTGATTCTGCTTTCGCCTTCCGGAACGGCGGGCGGGCGGATGGCCGGGGCGCAGATACCCTTTTTCTCCAGCAGCGCAGCGGCTGAAACTGCTGTTTTTGCATCACCGATGATAACGGGGATAATCGGTGTATCTCCGCCTCTTACGGTAAAGCCCATATCGGCCAGACGCGTTTTTATCGTTTTGACAGACGACTGCAGCTCACGGCGCGTATCGTGCATATCTGATATGATGTCAAATGCCGTATGCGAAGCCGCACAAATTGACGGCGGGAGGGCCGTCTGAAAAATAAACGTCCGCGCCTGATTCAGCAAAAAATCAATGAAAATGTTTGATCCCGCGGCAAAACCGCCTTCCGTTCCTACAGCTTTGCTTAATGTGCCGATGACAACATCAGGACAAACACCGAAATAGTCACTGGTTCCCCCGCCGTTTTCCCCGAGTACACCGGTTGCATGCGCGTCATCTGCTATCACAAATGCCTGGTACTGCTTTGCAAGCGCCATTATGCGGTCAAGAGGCGCGATGGTGCCGTCCATGCTGAAGACGCCGTCTGTGACGATGAAGCGGCGGTTCCGAGCCTGGACGGAAGCAAGTTTTTTCTCAAGATCAGCCATATCAATATGGCGGTACACGATGGTTTCCGCTTTTGATAAACGGCAGCCGTCAACAATGCTCGCATGGTTCAGTTGATCGCTTAAAATGACATCGCCTTTTTGAGGCAGTGAGGCAAGCACGCCGATATTCGCCAAGTAACCGCTTGAAAACAATAAAGCCGCTTCCGTCTGTTTAAAGTCCGCGATTGTTTGTTCAAGTTTTTCGTGCCACACAGTATTTCCTGTCGTTAACCGTGAGCCGCCGCTTCCCGCTCCGAACCGGCTCAGCGCCGTTTGCGCGGCTGTGATCAGCCGCTCATCTTTTGACAGGCCTAAATAGTCATTGGACGCCCAGGTCTGCCGCTTTTGCCCCTTGGTTTTGAGAGCGGTTTCCTGTGTTCGCAGCGTCCGATACAGCCCGTCTCTTTTCACCGCATCGAGCCTTCCGAGGAGCCATCCGTCAAAATCCACGGCCGGTCACCTCGGCTATCGCTTCTTTCATAATGGAGATCATGGCTTGTAACTGATCGGTTGTGCTGGCAAGCGGCGGCAGAAAGGCGATGACGTCTCCGAGCGGCCGTGTCAGCATACCAAGCTCTCTCATTTTCAAGGACACCTTGTATCCCATCCGCTTTTCAGGCGGATAAGGCTGTTTTGTCCCCTTATCCTGCACAAGCTCTATGCCGCACATGAAACCGAGCTGGCGGACATCGCCGACATGAGGAAGCTGCTTCAGATCATGAAGAAATTTCGCTGCCGTTTTTGATTTTTCGGCGACTTGATCAACGATGCGCTCTGATTCGAATAAACGCAGATTTTCAATTGCCGCGGCACAGCCAAGCTGATTTCCTGTATAGGAATGGCCGTGGAAAAATGTTTTCATTTTGTCGTAGTCATCGTAGAAGGCTTCATAAATGGCTTCTGTGGCAAACGTCACAGCGATCGGCAAATAGCCTCCCGTAATGCCTTTCCCTGCCGCCATCAAGTCCGGCTGGACATTTTCATGCTCACAGGCAAACATTTTTCCGGTGCGGCCGAACCCCGTCGCCACTTCGTCAACGATCATTAACACATCATATGCCGTACACAGCTCTCGTACGCCTGCCAGAAAGCCTTCAGGCATGACGATCATGCCGGATGCGCCTTGCACCATCGATTCAATCGTAAGTGCGGCAATCTCTTCGTGATGCTTTGCAAGCAGCTGTTCGAGCGCGTGAAGGCATTCATCCCGGCACTGTACGGGGTCGCCGCTTTCAGATCTGTATACATACGGAATCGGGGCTTTGTAGCTTTCAAACATCAGCGGGCCGTACACATGGTGGAAGAGTTCAATGGAGCCGACGCTGACGGCTCCGATCGTATCGCCGTGATAGCCGTTCTGCATAGAAATAAACGTCTGTTTCTCGGGTCTCCCTATGTTTTTCCAGTATTGAAAGGCCATTTTCAGAGCGATTTCCATTGCTTCCGCTCCGCTGTCGGAATAAAAAACGCGTGTCAGCTTTTCCGGTGTGATGCCTGTCAGCATCTCGGCAAGTTCTGTTGCGGGAACGTTCGTCATACCCAGCAAAGTCGAATGAGCGATTTTTTCAAGCTGTTTTTGAATCGCTTCATCCATTTCTTTTTTGCGGTGGCCGTGTACATTAAGCCATACTGAAGAAAAGCCGTCATAATATTCTTTGCCGCTGATATCTTTCAGCATGATCCCGTTTCCGCTTTCAATGATTAACGGATCTTCATCGTAATCTTTCATTTGTGTGAAAGGCAGCCAAAGATGCTGTTTGCTTTTTTCAATCATTGATTGTTTCATATGTTCCCCTCCCGCTGAATGAATACAGGCTGCTTCTCTAAAAAATGGATACAGCTCTCCGTATCTATGGAGCCATCTGTAAAGAAAATCCGGCATCCGCTTTCATCTCCGGCATTCTTCATCTTGGAAATCCGTTGATATCCCAGCTTCTTTGCGGCAACGTAGCCTGTTATGTAATCAGGGTCATCCGACCAGCACAATTCAGCAATAATCCCCGGATGTGCGCAAACTTTTGCCGCGATGGCATGTGCTTCTTTTATTCGTGAATGTTCCGGCATGTTGTGCGTAAAAGCCCATTTTTGAAAATCATGTGACGGCCAATCCACTCGGGATACCCGCACACCTCTATTTCCTCTGCCGTCAATGCGTTTTCCTGCCCGGATATCAAACAGGACCGCTCCTCTTGCTTCTGCATATTCCGCAATGTTTTCGTACGCTTTCTCTATCATGTGCGGGGGAATCCCCGCCTTTTGCAGAAGCTCGCGGGCGATTGCTTGTCCTTTTTTCGGCGTGTCTGATTGATGGAAAGCAACCGGCAAAGGGCGGATCGTTTCGATCGGTTCATTAATGCTTTCAAGCTGAATCTGCATAAAATCAGGTATCCCTCTTGAGTGCGAGAAGCCTTTATGTAATAAGCCATCTACCGCTTCCTGTAAACCGCTGTAAGTGATGAGCCGTTCTCCGCCGGAAATGTGTTTTCCGCCCTGCTCATGGGGGGCGTTTCGGGAAGCTCTCATTCTGACGCTGTAATAGGTCTCTTCCCGCATTAAATCTCCCTCCTTTCTCTTACTTTGAAATTTAATGTTAACCGAAATAACAAAAGGTTAACACTTATACAGAATATTAGTGTCTTGTACGTAATATGTCAACCTAAACTATCAAACTGTTAACTTAATAAGTTTTGCAAAGTCTCATTACGTTTTCATGTTTTGTTCATATTTTAGTAATTGTTTATTCAACACTGTCCGCTAAAGTAATCCATATCAACAAATAGGACAGCGAACCGCATCTTATTATGAGGGGAGGTCACCGTTATGCTGAAAGAAAAAGTAAAGACAGCAGGCCGTTTTTGCACTGTAGGCGTCGGCAATACGCTGATCGATTTTGGTGTCTTCTTTCTTCTCGCCGCTTGTCATGTCCCCTATCTTCCGGCGCAGATCTGCTCCTATTCGGCAGGGATCATCAACAGCTATGTATGGAACCGGAAGTGGACGTTTCGTGTAAAACGCAAGGCTGACGGGAAAGAGATCATGCGATTTCTCATGATTAATCTTGCCGCGTCGGGAATCACCTTTTTGCTGCTTTACGCGTTTCAAAAAGGCGGCTGTTCGCTATTGGTGAGTAAGTTCGCCGCCACTATCGGCGGGATGATGATGAATTTTATCGGAAACCGAATCTGGGTATTTGGAGATTCGCTGAAAAACATACAGGATCAGGAGTGAAGATGAATGAGAAAAAAAGTGAGAAAAGCGGTCATTCCCGCAGCAGGTTTAGGAACGAGATTTCTGCCGGCGACAAAGGCGCAGCCGAAAGAAATGCTTCCGATTGTCGACAAACCGGCCATCCAATATATTGTCGAAGAGGCCGCAGCGTCAGGAATTGAAGATATATTGATTATTACAGGGAGAAACAAACGCTCGATTGAAGATCATTTTGACCGGTCGGCGGAATTGGAATTCAATCTGCAGGAAAAAGGCAAGACGGAGACGCTGAAGGAAATGCAGCGGATTGCCGATTTGGCCAATATTCATTACATCCGTCAGAAAGAACCGCTCGGATTAGGACATGCGGTGCTGTGTGCGGAGCATTTTATCGGAGATGAGCCTTTTGCCGTTCTATTAGGTGATGATATTATGGTATCTGATACTCCCGCTCTTTCACAGCTCATCGACGTCTATAACCAACACGGCACAGAAACGGTCGGCGTACAGCCCGTCGATCCTGCTGATGTCAGCAAATATGGTATTATACAGACGGGGCGGCAGAGCGGTCATGTGTACCAGGTTGAGGATCTGATTGAGAAGCCGGCTGTTGAAAAGGCGCCCTCTCATATTGCCGTGATGGGCCGCTACATATTAACCCCTGCTATTTTTAAAACGCTGAAGACGATCGGAAGAGGCGCGGGCAATGAAATCCATTTGACAGACGCGCTGCGCGAAGTGTGCCGCACCCGAAGCATTTACGCGCGGGAGCTTGAAGGAAGCCGGTTTGATATAGGAGATAAGTTCGGCTGTTTTAAGGCCGGCACGGAGATCGGGCTTCTGTGGGAAGAAATGAGACCGAAACTTTTAGCTTATTTAGAAGAGGTGTTAAAAAGAGAATCTGAAAAATCGTGCGTTAAAAAATAATTTGTAACCATTTTGCTTGTCAATCAGTCATATAATTGGGTAAAAAGATAAAGAGGTTGTGAACAGTGTGGGCAATTTTATTAGTGAAATATTATCCTGGCTGACAAGTATGGGCTATTTAGGGATTGCGCTCGGATTAATGATCGAAATCATTCCGAGTGAAATCGTTCTGGCTTACGGAGGCTATATGGTGTCAGAAGGCACGATCAGCTTTATCGGCGCCATTGTCGCCGGTGTGATCGGGGGAACGATCGCGCAGTGCTTTATTTACTGGATCGCCCGTTATGGGGGACGGCCGTTTTTGGACAAGTACGGCAAGTACTTACTTCTGAAAAAGCATCATGTTGATGTTGCGGAAAACTGGTTTCGCCGTTACGGCGCCGGCGTTGTGTTCTCGGCGCGGTTTATCCCGGTCGTCAGACATGCGATCTCCATCCCGGCCGGCCTTGCGAAAATGCCTCTTTCCAAGTTTGTCATATTGACGACGCTTGCCATTATTCCGTGGTCTGTCATTTTCGTTTATCTCGGGTATCAGCTCGGGGGACAGTGGAAAGACGTAGACAGCTATGCCGGAATGTATACAACTCCGATCATTATATTGGCTCTCGTATTTATTGTTGTTTATTTTGTTGTGAAGAAAATGAGATCAAGACTATGAAAAAAGACTGCATAAGAACGGCTGCGAGCCGGATCTATGCAGTCTTTTTTTTATTTATACCGGGTATACGGGGTGTTTCCGGTGTGTGAATGTCAGTTGTTTGGACATGTAAGCAGTGAGGCGTTTATTGAGTTCTTCCCGCAAGGAATCAGCAGGAACAATGCCGTCAATCACCATTTCAGAGGCAAGCCGGTAAAGGTTAATGTCTTCCTTATATTCATCACGCTTTTCTTGAATAAAAGCCGGCCTTTCTTCAGGGGCTAGCTCGCTGATTTTGTTTGCGTAGACCGCATTCACCGCTGCTTCAGGACCCATTACGGCAATTTGCGCAGTCGGAAGCGCTAAACAGCAGTCCGGTTCAAAAGCAGGCCCCGCCATCGCGTATAATCCGGCACCGTAGGCTTTTCTGACGATAACGGAAAGCTTCGGAACAGTCGCTTCCGCCATTGCGGAGATCATTTTTGCGCCATGCCTGATGATGCCCGCCTGCTCAACCTTCGTTCCGATCATGAATCCGGGAATGTCTGCTAAAAACAGAAGCGGAATATGGAATGCGTCGCACAAAGCGATAAATTTTGCGGCTTTATCCGCCGAATCGAGAAATAAAACCCCGCCTTTGACACGCGGCTGATTGGCGATAATGCCGACCGGCTGTCCGTGAATCCGCGCAAGCCCCGTTATTAATTCCTGCGCAAATAACGGTTTAATCTCAAAAAATGAGTCTTCATCAATGACACGTTCAATTAAATCCATCATGTTGAACGGTGCGTTTTGATGTGCCGGGATGACATCTGAGAGCGGTTTTTCAAAAGCTTTCGGGTTCTTAGATTTGTTGACGGGCGCTTTTTCAGTATAATTTGCCGGAAAGTAGCTGAGATATGTCTGCGCCATCATGATTGCTTCCTGTTCCGTTGGGGCGAGGAGATCACCGCAGCCTGATACGGAACAATGCATACGGGCGCCGCCCATTTCTTCAAGCGATACTTTCTCGCCGATCACCATTTCTGCCATACGCGGGGAACCTAAGTACATGGATGCATTGCCCTCAACCATAATGACAATGTCGCAAAAGGCCGGAATGTAAGCGCCGCCCGCAGCGGAAGGGCCGAACAATAAACAGATTTGCGGAATGCGGCCCGACAGCTTTACTTGATTATAAAAGATGCGGCCGGCTCCCCTTCTGCCCGGGAACATGTCGACCTGATCCGTAATTCTCGCACCTGCGGAATCGACTAAGTACAAGAGCGGACACTGAAGCTTTTCCGCCGTCTCCTGAATGCGGATGATTTTTTCCACCGTTTTCGCGCCCCACGAGCCCGCCTTTACGGTTGAGTCGTTTGCCATCACACAAACGGTTCTGCCGCCGATGGTGCCGATCCCGGTAACGACCCCGTCTGCCGGAAGTCCGTCTGACATGCACTCGGCGAAAAAAGCGTCTTCAACGGATATGCCGTCATCGAATAAAAGCTTCAGCCTGTCTCTTACAAAAAGTTTTCCCTTCTTTTCGTTGCTTGCGTGATATTTCGCGGCTCCTCCCTTTTCAATCGTTTTGCTGCGTGTCTGCCGTTCTTTTTCGTAATCCATCCGAGTCCCTCCATGTTTTATTTTCCTTTGTATTCAGGGGGTCTTTTTTCTTTAAAAGCGCGCAGGCCCTCTTCTCTGTCAAGTGTGGGGATGACTTGTTCATATGCTTTTCGTTCGATTTCGAGCCCTGTATTGAGATCTGTCTCCAGACCCTTGTTTATCGCGGATTTTGCTTGTCTGACGGCGATCGGCCCATTAGCGGCGATGCGGCCGGCCAGTGCTTTTGCTTTTTCCATAAGTTCATCGGCTTCACAAACATGCTCGATCAGCTTCATGTCTTTTCCCTCTTCGGCAGAAAGCCTTCGGCCGGTATAGATCAATTCTTTTGCCGCGCCGGGGCCGATAAGCCGGGGCAGTCTCTGCGTTCCGCCCGCTCCGGGAATGATCGCAAGCCCTGTTTCAGGAAGGCCGAGGCCCGCCTGGCTGACGGCTGTTCTGATATCGCAGGCGAGAGCGAGTTCAAGGCCTCCTCCGACAGCGGTTCCGTTCAGCGCTGCAATGACCGGCTGCGGGAGAGCTTCAATGGATGCGGCCGTTTCACCGATACGCCTGACGCTTTGCTTAACTTGTTCATGATTCATCCCCGCTCTTTCTTTTAAATCAGCACCGGCGCAAAATGTGTTCCCGGTGCCGGTGAGAATGACACAACGAATGGATGGCGAGTTTTTGATGTCTTCAATCACACGCTGTAAATGATCAATCATGTCTGAAGACAGCGAGTTGGCCGCATGCGGGCGGTTCAGCGTGATCAGACCGATCGTTTCTTGACAGACGGAATACAAGACGCAATCTCCCATGGCTTCTCCTTTCTCATTTCGTTCTGAATGCCTGCAGGTTTCTGCTTGGCAGGTCTTTGCCTATTTTATCCGCGATCCAGCCGGCGGCATAAAGAAGTTTATTCATGTCCGTCCCGGTATCAATCCCCATTTGTTCGAGCATATAAATGACGTCTTCTGTGGCAGCGTTTCCTGCTGATCCAGGGGCGTACGGGCAGCCGCCAAGCCCGCCTGAGGAAGTATCAAAGGATGTGATGCCCATATCAAGAGCGGGAATGATATTCGCTAGAGCCGTTCCTCTTGTATCATGGAAATGGAGTGCAATTTTTGAGGCGGGAATTCTCGGCAAAAGGGCTTCAAGCACGGCTATGACCTGCAAGGGGTTTGCCGCGCCGATCGTGTCGCCGAGCGATATTTCATCAACACCCATTTCGAGCAGGGTGTCTGACAGGCGGATGACTTGTTCGACCGGCACGTTCTGTTCGTACGGACAGCCGAACACAGTGGACAGATAAGCTCTCGTCGCCATTTTTTCAGCTTTTGCTTCAGTAATAACCCGCCTGAGCTCTTGAACGGTCCGGTCAATCGGTTTGTTTACGTTTTTTTGGTTATGGGTTTCGCTTGCAGATAAAAATACACATGCCTGATCGATTCCGCCTTCTGCCGCATGCTCCAGTCCGATGAGGTTCGGAACGAGAGCCGCGTAGACCGTATGTTCAGATCTGGCAATGCCTTTTGCGACGTCCAGGCTGTCACGAAGAGCCGGAATCCATCTCGGATGCACGAATGATGTCACTTCGATATAGGGAAGGCCTGTTTTTGACAGCATATTGATCCACTCAATCTTATCTTCTGTATCCACCCACGCCGATTCATTCTGCAAGCCGTCACGCGGTCCTACTTCATTGATGCGGACATGTTTCGGACAGTTCATGCTGCACCTCCCGTTTTATTGAAGTTCAATCAGGACCTCTCCTTCATCAGTGAAATCACCTTCTGATTTTTTCACTTCTTTCACCGTACCCGCTGCATCAGCGATAATCGGAATTTCCATTTTCATAGATTCCAAGATGGCCACTTCCTGTCCTTCTTCAATGACATCACCCGGCTTCACATGAATTTTCCACAGGTTTCCCGCCATTTGAATTTTTATGACGCTCATTTGGATGCCCCCTCGTTCATTGTTTGTAAAAAACCGGTTGTAGCCTCGCCCTTTTCAAACACTTCTGAATGAGCAATTTTTGTCAGCAGCGGAATGTTGGTTTTAATCCCTTCTACATGATATTCGCCAAGGGCGGTTTTCAGTTGTTCAATGGCTTGTTTTCTCGTATTCGCCGTGACGACCATTTTGGCAATCATCGGATCGTAAAACGGAGAAATGACGCTTCCCTTTTCGACGGCGCATTCGTGTCGCACTGACGGGTGTCTTAAAACGTAAAAAGACGAGATGGTACCGGGTGACGGGTAAAAGGTGACCGGATCTTCCGCATAGATCCGCACTTCAATCGCATGACCGCGGTGGTTGATATCTTTCTGCGAGAAAGGCAGCGCCTGCCCAGCGGCAATTTTCAGCTGTTCTTCCACAAGATCCAGTCCTGTAATTTCTTCTGTCACCGGATGCTCCACCTGCAGTCTTGTGTTCATCTCTAAAAAATAGATTTGTTTCTTTTGGTCGACGAGAAATTCTATTGTGCCTGCATTTTGGTAGCCGATCGATTTTGCGGCTTTAACGGCGGTTTCACCGAGTCTTTGTCTTAATTCATCGTCAACAAACGGCGACGGCGCTTCTTCTATCACTTTTTGGTGGCGCCTTTGGACTGAACAGTCACGTTCAAACAGATGAACGGTGTTGCCGAAAGAATCTGCGAGTATCTGAATTTCAATATGACGGGCATTTTCAATGACCTTTTCCATATACATTGCGCCGTCTCCAAAAAAGGAGGCGGCCCGCTTTTGATTGCCTTCAAACGCTTTGGCCAGCTCTTCTTCTGAATGTACGATCTGCATGCCGATTCCGCCTCCTCCTGCGGATGCTTTCAGCATGACCGGAAAACCGATGGCACGGGCTTCGGCTAAGGCGGAGTGAACATCGGGCAATGGCTCTGAAACACCGGGAACGATCGGGACCTTTGCTTTTTGCATCGTTTTTCGGGCTTCAATCTTGCTTCCCATCTTGGCGATGATATCACCGGGTGGACCGATAAATGTGATTTGTTCCTTTCGGCAGCGTTCGGCGAACAGGCTGTTTTCTGACAGAAGCCCGTAGCCCGGATGAATGGCGTTCGCTCCGGCGGATTTGGCGGCTTCTATGATTCTGTCGATATGTAAATAGCTTTCATTTACTCTCGATTTACCGATCGGATAGGCCTCATCAGCCGCTTTTACATGCAGCGCGTCCCGGTCGGCTTCTGAATACACAGCTGCCGAGGGGATGCCGAGACGTTTGCAGGTGCGGATAATTCGTAAGGCGATTTCTCCTCTGTTGGCAATCAGGACTTTTTTAAACAAATGTGAAGCACTCCTTTTTCATTAAGTTAACTTGAGCTCTTCAATCGTTTTTTCCCGCAGCTTGAATTTCTGAATTTTTCCTGAGGCTGTCATTGGATATTCATCTGTAAACAAAACATACCTGGGGACTTTATAGCGGGCGATATGTTCTTTGCAAAAGGTTCTGATGTCTTCTGCGGAAGCGGTTTGTCCGTCTTTGAGCCTGATCCACGCCGCGGCCTCTTCTCCGTATTTCGGATCAGGAACGCCGACGACCTGAACGTCCGCCACTGCGGGATGCCGATATAACATTTCCTCAATCTCGCGCGGATAGATATTTTCGCCGCCCCTGATCAGCATGTCTTTCAGACGGCCCGTGATTTTGCAGTATCCGTCCTCGTCCATGACCGCCAAATCACCGGTATGCAGCCAGCCGTCTTTGTCTATCGCTTCTTCGGTCGCTTCTTGATTTTTATAATAGCCTTTCATGACATGATATCCGCGGGTGCAGAGCTCTCCTTGTTCGCCCCTGGCGGCTTCTCCGGATGTTCCGGGCCGAACGATTCTGACTTCGATATGGGGAAGCGCGCACCCCGCTGTTTCCACTCTTCTTTCAAACGGATCATCTGTTCTTGTCTGCGTAATGACAGGTGATGCTTCGGTCTGTCCGTAGGCAATTGTAATGTCAGTCATCCCCATTTTGCCGATCACTTCTCTCATGACTTCCGCCGGGCATGGCGAGCCTGCCATAATCCCGGTTCGGACGTGGGAAAGATCATATTCAGAAAAACGGCTGTCATTTAGGAGGGCGATAAACATCGTCGGTACACCGTGCAGAGCCGTGCAGGCTTCTTGCTCCACCGTTTTCAGAACGGCCGGCGGAGAAAACTGTTCGATCGGAATCATCGCCGCACCCGCGGAAACACATGCCAGCACGCCGAGCACGCACCCAAAGCAGTGGAAAAACGGCACGGGAATACATAAACGGTCACATGAAGTAAGCTTCATGCATTCTGCGATATTGGCCGCGTTATTTACGATATTAAAATGTGAGAGCATGACGCCTTTCGGAAATCCGGTCGTACCTGATGTATATTGCATATGAATGCAATCATCCTTTTTCAGGCTGTCCATCCTTCCGTCAAGCGCTGCATCCGTTACAGCTTCGGCATTATCCAGCAATGAATCCCAACGGTGCATCCCGGGCAGGCTTTTATCACCGATATATAACACCGTCCTTAAAAAGGGATAACGTTTCGAACGCAGCCTGCCGCGCTCACAAGTTTTCAGCTCCGGAATTAGCTTATTCACCATCTCAACATAAGATGTCTGCCGGTAGGAATCCATGATTATCAAGGCCGAGACGTCTGAATGCGCCAGCAGATAATCGAGCTCTGCGATTTGAAAATTGGTATTAATGGTGACCAGAACGGCGCCGATTTTCGCCGTTGCAAATTGCGCCGCGAGCCATTCCGGAATGTTGGATGCCCATATGGCAACATGATCTCCTTTTTCAACTCCCAGCTTCATCAGCCCTTTTGCGATTTGCCGGCATAACCGGTCAAACTCGGCATACGTATAACGAAGGCCGCGCTCAGGGTAAACAACCGCTTCACGATCCGGAAAAAGCTCCGCGGTCCGCTCAAGCAGCTTTCCGGCTGTTAAATGGATAAGTTCAGCCATATGACCTGCCCCCTTCCATCCCTGTCTTAGTAAACGTTTTCATTTCACTTCAAAAGCTGTCTTGCGATGACCATTCTTTGAATTTCTGACGTTCCTTCGCCAATCTCCATCAGCTTTGCGTCACGAAGCATACGTTCGACACCGCATTCCTTCATATAACCGGAACCGCCATGAATTTGGATGGCCTGAAGGCACGTTCTGACGGCCATTTCAGAAGCATAGAGCTTGGCGAATGCAGCTTCTTTCGTAAATGGCAGGTTTTGATCCTTCAGCCATGCCGCTTTAAGCACCATCTGTCTGGCAAGGTCAATTTCCATCGCCATATCGGCCAGCTTAAATTGAATGGCTTGAAATGACGATATCGGACTGCCGAACTGCTTGCGTTCCTTCGCATATGACAGCGATGCCTCCAGTGCGCCTTGAGCGATACCGACAGCCAGTGCCGCAATCGAGATCCGCCCGCCGTCTAATGTATATAAAAATTGTTTAAAACCCTTTTCAGGATCACCGAGCAGGTTATCGGCAGGCACCCTGACATCCTCCAGCACAAGTTCGGCCGTATCCGACCCTCTCACACCCATCTTGTCGTACGGATTTGTGATCGTAAATCCCGGTGTGTCTGTCGGGACGATGAGAGCTGAAATGATCGGTTTTCCGGCGGAGTTCTTTCCCGTAACGGCGGTGACAATGACAGTGCGGGCGTAATTTGCGTTTGTGATCCAGCATTTCTCTCCGTTTATCACATAGTCATCGCCCTTTTTCTCGGCTTTTGTCTGGGTTCCGCCGGCATCGGAACCGGCATTCGGCTCTGTCAGCCCGAATGATCCGAGCGCTTTTCCCGAAGCAAGCGGAATAAGATGTTCTTGCTTTTGTTGGTCAGTACCGAAATAGTATAATGGGCTTGCGCCGAGTGACACGGCCGCCGCGTAGCTCAGCCCCGTGCTGCCGCAGGCTTTTCCGATTTCTTCGACCGCTGCTGCATATGAAATGGTATCACCGCCCGCCCCGCCGTATTCTTCCGGAAACGGAATTCCGAGCAGCCCGAGTTCGCCTATTTTTTTAAATGTGTCTATCGGGAAGACGGCCGATTGATCAACCTCATGGGCTTTCGGGGCAATTTCATTTTTGGCGAAATCTCTGACCATTTCGCGCACCATCTGCTGTTCTTTTGTCAGTTGAAAATTCATTAACCTTCCTCCTTCTGCTGCTTTCTACATTTTATTAATGGGGGTCTTTATTCATTCCATCCAAATAAAGTCTGAACATTCGGACTCATCCGCTGCAAAAAAACTGACAGCGCCGCAACTGTCAGTTTTATTAATAATGGCTATTTAATTGTCCGTTTTGCGGAGGGACGGCTCTCATGGTGAAGCCTGTCAACGGAAGTAACGAAATAGGTGCAGGCTTCTTTCGCCCGAATATCAGTATCTGAAAATGTCTGCGTCCGTGACGATGTTTTTCTGACTGTATCCACTAAATAAGGCTGCTTTCCCTTTTCTGCGCGGTAAATGGCGTAATAAGCCGTTTTTTTACCGTTGGATTTCGCATCTTCGATATAGAGTGTATGGCCTGAAGCGTTCTTCTCCGCCCGTTTGACAGCCGGTTTTTTTAAAGCGGAATGTCCGAGCCAAGGCATCTCGGGAATTAATGCGGGCCGGCTGTACATGTCTTTGATCAAACGGTTTTTTACATCGAGCGGATTACGGTTTAAATCCTTTAAACTGAAATGCATGCTGCCTTTTATCCATGCTGATCCCCTGTTTAGAGTAATCTGCCTTCCGTATTCCCCCGGGTCGGCCCAGGCCGGATCAGCGTTGTTGTTGATTTTATAAGCTGCCTGCCCGATATATAAATGCACCGGCCGATTGTTCACTTCTTTTCCCCACCAATCCGCTAAGACGTCATATGCCGCCGCTTTAAATCCGATGCTCCAGTAAATTTGCGGTGCGATGTAATCAATGTATCCTTTTTGGATCCATTCTCTCGTATCAGCATATAAATCATCATAGTTCCGCACCCCTGCGGCCGTTTCGGAGCCTGTCGGGTCATCTGCGGCATTTCTCCATACGCCGAACGGGCTGATTCCGAATTTGACATAAGGTTTTTCTCGTTTGATGGTTTGGTTGATTTCTTTTACAAGCCGGTTGACGTTATCCCTGCGCCAGTCATCAACTGATGCAAAGTGAGCTTTTCCGTACCGTTCGTATTCCGCCTGATCGGGGAATTCCTGTCCGGCAATTTTATAAGGATAAAAATAATCATCCATATGAACCGCATCAATATCATAACGGCTGACCACCTCTTTGATTCCATCCGTTATAAATTGTCTTACTTCCGGAATGCCCGGATTGTAGTACAGCTGTTTTCCGTATGCAGCGACCCAGTCCGGATGCGAACGCGCGGGATGATCATCTGAAAGCGCATTCAAATTTGTGTGATTCATCGTGATCCGGTAAGGATTGAACCAAGCGTGAAATTCAAGATTCCGTTTATGTGTCTCTTCAACTAAAAAAGCAAGCGGATCGTAGCCGGGATTTTTGCCTTGTGTTCCTGTCAGATACTCTGACCAAGGCCCGTAATCTGATGGATAAAAAGCATCAGCCGCAGGCTTAATTTGGACGATAACGGCGTTCATTCCCATCTCCTGAACGTCATCCAGCAGCTTGCTGTATTCTCTTTTTTGCTCTTCCGGTGACAGCCCTTTTTTAGAGGGCCAGTCGATATTGGTGACAGACGCGATCCATACGGCTCTCATTTCTCTTTCCGGCTGAGTGCCGCTTGCTTGTGCGGATGCTGAGAATGTAAAGATGCCGGCTGTCAGTACAACGGCCAAAAACCATATCATGCTAAAACGGCAGCTTTTCATGTTTTTCCCCCTCTCTGCTTTACGGTATTCCGAAGCATTCCGGGCGGTGAATCAGAAAGCCTGCTTTGCTCCTCTCAGCCTAAAAGGGAAAGAAAAAAGTCCTAAAGCGAATCAAAACGCTTCAGGACTTTTTATGTTTCATAGCGGCGAGCACGTCAATGACCTTCGTTCCGACGCCGACACACGTTTCAAGAATGGCCTGCGCTCCGGCGATGGACAAAATGAAAATAACCGGATGTGCATAGCGGGGCCAGACCAAGTAGCAGATGCCGATCAATATGGCGCACCAGACGCCCGCACACCAATAACATTGCAGCATATAACCGAATGCGGAGGAAGGGACTTTTTTTTGGACGGCGCGCCCGTTTTGATCGACGGTTTTTTCTTGCTTTATAAAGGGTTTTCTTATGAATTCCGTAATCTTATCAAATACGATCAAATGGGTCAGCCGGTAGCTGGCAAGAATGATCATTACATACGTAAGCCAAGATAGGTTCGTCATGTCAAAGCCTCCAAAAAAACTGGTTTGATTCCCCTATCTTGCCCTCTGTCATCCTGAACCATTCTGCCGGATGTTACAGATTCCGCGCCAAGCGTCTTCCGCTGTTTGCAATGATGTCCAGTATGATCTCAGCATTCTGCTGTGCAAAGGCGGGTTCAAACATATCTTTATGGGCGCCCTCACCTTGATATTCCTGATAGAGTCCCGTTGTGGCGCCTTCCCATTTCATCGGCTCGGTCTTATCACTGTGCTCTTCCTTTATGCCGGCCTCGATAAAATGGAGGTTTGCCGCGATTTGGCCGTCATTTATCAGTTCCGCCCAGTACGTTTGATAGCGCTCTGTTTTTCGGATGACCGCTTCCCTGACGGCTTCCGGGACATTTTCGGCTGTTGCGTTTGTTGGCTGCGGCGGCAATGTGTCAAGCTTTCTGTACGCGTCTGCGATAATGACGTCGCTGATTTCTAAGCCGCGCTTTTCCATCGCTTTTGCCGCCTCGAATGCCGTATTGCCGCCTGCCGAATATCCGAAGAGTATATAAGGGCCTTCCGGCTGGATTTCCAGCATTTTATCAATGTATTGTTCCATTCTGCTGTCTTCTTCAATAAAGTTAAAACCGTACACAGCAGCCCGTTCGTTTAATGCCGCCGCAAGATCTTTAAAGAAAATCCCGAAACCTGAGATAGGCGGAAAACAGAAAAGATTTCGGCCTTTCGGCTGGTTCAGTCTGCTGATATGCTGCTCTGCAGCTTCTGTCAGTGTGTTTGAATACAGCTTTTCAGCCAATTGTTCAATTGTCGGATATTCAAATATCATTTCAATTGGCACATCCATCTGCTGCCTGGTCTTCAGCTGATGAATCACTTGCAATGCTTTCAAAGAATGGCCGCCCAGCTCAAAGAAGTCATCCTGTATGCCCAGCTCCCTGCAGCCGAGGATCGGCGTCCAAATGTCGATCAGCTCACGCTCTACCCAGTTTCGTGGCGGAACGGCTTTTGATGACGTTTTTTTCCGTTCTGGCGCAGGCAGCCCGCGGCGGTCCACTTTGCCGTTTGCGGTAAGCGGCATACGGTCAAGCTTCATCACATACTGAGGAATCATATAGTCGGGAAGCGACCTGGCCAACAGGGATCGAATGGCTCTTTCTTCAACATGTGCGCCTGTATAATACGCACAAAGGATTGCTTCTTGTCCTTCGTCTGACACGATGACTGCCGCTTCCCTGATTCCATCAATTTCAGTCAAGCGCGCTTCGATTTCGGCCGGCTCAATCCGCTTCCCGCGAATCTTGAATTGGCGGTCGATACGGCTGATGTATCCGATGCTTCCATCAGGCAGCCAGTGTGCCAAGTCGCCTGTTTTGTAGATCTTTTCTTCAGGATGAACCGGGTGGCTGACAAACGCTTCACTTGTTAAGTCAGGCCTGTTTAAATAGCCTTTGGCAACCCCGTCACCGCCGACACAAAGCTCACCGGGCACGCCGATCGGCGCAAGTCCGCCATTTTTATCAATGATATACGCGGTTGAATTGCTGATCGGTTTTCCGATTGGGATCGGCTGAGAAAAATCGTGCCTGATTTCGTAAAAGGTAGAAAATGTCGTATTTTCTGTCGGTCCGTATATGTTATAAAGGCTGAGATTCGGACAGCGGTGTCTGACCTTATTGATGAGCGCCGGGGACAATGCTTCTCCGCCGACATATAAGGTGTGCAACCCAGAAAACATCTCCGGATCTGCCTGGGCGAACTGGTTAAAGAGCGCCGTCGTCAAAAACAGAATCGTAATACGGTTGGAAGAAAGATAATTGCCGAACCTCTCAGGGGCAAGCATTGTCGAGCGGTCAACCACATGAAGACATGCTCCGTTCAAAAGCGCTCCGAAGATTTCAAACGTCACTGCATCAAAACCGATGGACCCTGTCAGAATGAGACGGTCCGACATGCCAGCCGACGTGTAATTGCTGTTTGACACGAGCGATACGACGTTTCGGTTGGAAATCATCACGCCCTTCGGTTTTCCTGTTGAACCGGATGTATACATAATATAGGCAAGGTCATCAGGTGCTGTATCGGTATTCAGTTTTCCCGCATCAGGTGTTTGTTTTTCAGCTGCAGCCGGGATAGAGATGATGTGAGAAAAGTCAATGTCAGTCTCAATTCCTTTTTGTACCGTTAACAGCTGTGCTCCGCTCTCAGTGAGCATATCGGCGATCCTGTCGGTTGGCAGTTCTGCATCAAGAGGAAGGTACGTCCCTCCCGCTTTCAATACAGCGAGAACAGCGATGATAAATTCCGGTGAGCGTTCGGCCAGAATCCCGGCAATTCCCTTTGGCGCCAGACCGTTTTCCAGCAGGGTGCGGGCGAATGCAGTTGACCGTTCATCGAGCTCCCGGTACGTCATCGTCAGCCCGCCGGCGTGAAGCGCCTGATGGTCCGGGGTTTTCTTCACCTGTCGGCTGAACAGGCTGATGATGCTTTCATCTCTTTCATAAGTTGTTTTCGTGTCATTAAATTCGCCGATTATTCTTGATTTTTCCTTTTGTCCGAGCATCGGAAGCCGATCAGCGGGAACATCGGGATTGAAGGCGGCGCCGCGCAGAGCTTCTTCCAAGTGTCCTTTTACGCTCTCTATCCATACTTCATCATAAACGTTCGCATTGTAGCTGAATTTGATGAGCAGCTCATCGCCAGGCGCTATGATGAGGTTAAAATCGTAGCCCGATTGTTCCGAAACGTTGACATTCCCGATCCGGAATGGTGCATCCGATTCCTTTTCCGCGTCTTTCATCTGCTGCTGAATCGGATAATTTTCAAACACGATAATATGGTCGATTAAATCCTGTTTCAGCTCAGTCTGCGATTGGATGTCAGCAAGCGGATGATAGCTGAACGCCTCTGAATCAAGCATTTCTTTCTGCAAGCGGCCCAGCAGTTCTCTAAAGCTTTCGTCACCCGTTTTAATGCGTACCGGAACGGTATTGATAAACAACCCGATCATGCTTTCCACGCCGTCAATGACGGAAGGCCGCCCTGATACGACGGCGCCGAATACGGCATCGTCCGTCCGGTTGTAGCGCTGCAGCATAAGGCCCCATACAGTCTGCATAAGAACCGCAAGCGTAGCGCCCTCTTCTTTGGCGATGGTTTTCAGCTTGTCCGTCAGGTTTTGATCTAAAGAAAACAGCAGCTCTTCCTTGCGGTAGCCTTTTTCCTGGGGACGGGCCGATATTTTCGGGAGTCCTGAGGGTGTCTCGCAGCCTGCTAAATATCCTTTCCAATACTCAGAAGCCGCGTCTTTGTCCTGATCCGTCAGCCATGTAATATAAGAGCTGTAAGGCTTTGCGGGCGCCAGTGTGACGGGTGAGCCTGATTCAATCGCCCGGTACATATGCATGAATTCCTGAAGGACGATGCCGAGGCACCAGCCGTCCATAAGGATGTGATGGTGGCTCCAGACGCATACATATTTTTCGTCAGCCGTTTTAAACAAAGAAACGCGCATCAGCATATCCTTTTGCAAGTCAAAGCCTTTTAAGCGGTCACGTTCCTTAAATCGCTGTAAGTAGGCGCTCTGTTCCGCTTCGTCCAAATGTGTAAGATCTTCGCGGTGCAGCCGGAATTCCCGCTCACGCAGCACAACTTGGCGGGGGCCGTTCAGCTGAGCGACATGAGGTAAAAAAACCGTTCTGAAAATATCGTGGCGTCTGATGACAGACTGTACGCTTTGCTCAAACAATTCCGGACGAAGCCGGCCTTTTATGGTGAAGACGGATTGCTCGATATATGCAGCCCCCTCCTTTTGCAGAAAGGAATGAAAAAGCATTCCTTCCTGCATTCGGCTGAGGGGATAAATATTTTGGATATTTTTTGTTTTGTCCATGTGTTCCTCCCGCTCGGTTTAGTGGAAGCTGAGTAAGTCGGCAATATCCTGCAATGCTTCCTCAGTCAGCTCCCGATCATCAAAGTCACTGACGGTCTTCTCCGTATCGGTTTTGCCGAGGCAGTGTTCCGACAGTTTCAGGAGATAATATCGGCAGCTTTCGGACAGCCGTTCGATCGTATCTTGCCGAAAGCGCTCCGTTTCATAGGAAATGCTGACGGTCATCCGGCCTTTTGCCGCAATCGCGCTGATTTCAAGTGACTGCTCCCGTTTCCATGTATCTGTCACATCATCTCCGCCTCCCAAAGGAGAAAACTGAAACGCGTCAGGCTGTTCCGTTTCTGCCGGGTTCCCGCCGGGCGCATCGAATTGTCCGAGATAATTAAAGCTGATCTCCGGTGCTTTCCCGAAAGTCATCCCGGCAAGCTTCGGCGGTGTTAAATATTTGAGGACGCCGTATCCGTTGCCTTTATCCGGAATGCGCCGCAATGTGTCTTTGACGGTTTTCAATGTGCGAATTTCATATTCTTCAAGAGGTTCATAAGCTCCGCTCCGGAAAAGCACCGGGTAAATGGAAGTGAACCACCCCACTGTCCTGCTGATGTCCGCACCTGCCTGCTCTGATTGGCGTCCGTGTCCTTCAAGGGCGATTTTCAAAGCGTGCCGCGGCGACCATTTCTGAACAGCGAGCACGGCGGAAGCCAAAAGCACATCTTGCGTATCCGTATTGTAGGCGCTGTGCACATCTTTCAACAGGGCGTCCGTTTCACTTTCTGTCAGAGTGAAGGATACCGTGTTCCGTTTTTTTGCAGGAGTTTGAGATAAATCTGCCTGTTCGTAAGGAAGACTTTCTGTTTCATAGTGTTCAATCTCCCGCCAATACTCCGCCTGCTGAAGAAGCTGTCTGCTTTCGGCATAATCGGCCAGCTGCTCCGTATATGTTTTGAATGACATGGTTTTCGGAGGAAGTTTGATTTCCTGTCCAGAGACGGCCTGCTCATAAGCAGAAGCCAAGTCTTCCAATAAAATCCGCCATGATATCCCGTCGACAGCGAGATGATGGACCGTCAGAAACAAGTAATCTTCTGCTTCAGAACGGAACAGCCCCGCCTGTACCAGCGGCCCGTTCTCTAAATCCATGTTTCTTTGAAGCTCTGCGACGCGGCGTTTTACAAAACGTTCCTTCTCATGCTCATCGCCTTCCATTTCTAATATGGTCAGGCTGTAAAGCTGCTCATCTGCGAGGTCAGCCGGTCTGTTGAAGAGGAGAAGACCTTTCTCTTCGTCTTTTTTGCAGACAAGGCGCAAGGCATCATGATGAACGGTAATGGCTTTTAACGTTTTCCTCAGAGCCTCTTCACCTATTGAATTTGCTCTCGTCAGCATGACGGACTGGTTAAAATGATTTGCTTCCTTCATGTCTTGTGTGAAGAACCATTTGTGAATCGGCGACCACTTCACTTCTCCTTCTGCAGGAGCTTGGCTGACCGGCTGCCGCTCTGTACGGACATAAGGCGCCAGCTCCCTAATTGTCGGCCGGCTGAAAATATCTTTTACGGCGATCTGTTTTCCTGCCTGATGTAATCGGGCTGATACTTGCAGGGCTTTGATGGAATCGCCGCCCAGTTCAAAAAATGATTGATCCGCGGCAATGTTTTCAGTTCCGAGCACTTCGCTCCAAATCGCGGACAGCTCTTTTTCCATGTCGCTTTCAGGCTCGGTAAATGCCCGTCCGGTGTGCGCTTTTTTCCGCGGCTCAGGAAGCGCGCGGCGGTCAAGCTTCCCGTTCGGTGTGACAGGCAGGGCTTCAAGTGTTTCAAAGAACGCCGGCACCATATAAGCGGGCATTTCATTTCTGAGTGCCTGCTGCACGGTTTCACTTTCTGTTCCTTCTTCTGTCACGATATAAGCGCATAGTTCCGTTTGGCCTGCTGATGCGGTATGAGCGGTGACAGCTGCTTCTTTGACACCTTTTATGCCTGTTAAGGAGGATTCAATTTCTTTCAGTTCCACCCGGTAGCCTCTGATTTTGACTTGCTCGTCCATTCGGCCGATATACTGCAGCGTGCCGTCCGGCAGCCATTTTGCCAGGTCGCCCGTGCGGTACATGCGCCGGTTCTTCTGGAACGGGTCTTGGACAAAGGCTTGGGCCGTTTGCTTAGGAAGATTGCGGTACCCTCTTGCAAGGCCGGAACCCGAGATGCAAAGTTCTCCCGTTACACCGATCGGCTGCGGATGATCTCCGTTTAAAATATAAACGTGTGAATGCTCAATCGGACGGCCGATCGTAATGTTCTTACTTTGTTCTATATGTCTTGCCGCTGTAGTGGCGACGCTGTTTTCCGTCGGGCCGTACTCATTGGCAAGCTCCGTGTGTGGACAAACTGATAAACTGCGGCTGATAATGTTTTGGTCGACAGCTTCTCCCGCTAATGTGACAATTCTGAGAGACTCTGCATCCCCCGGCTCCAGTACGTCAAGCAGTGTACGGTACAGTACGGGAACAATGATCATGTGAGTGATGCGGTAAGATGCAAGATAGTGTTTAATAGCAAGAATATCTCTTGCTTCATCTTCGGCTAAAACGGCCGCTTTCGCACCGGAAATCAGCGGTGTGAACATGCTTGTTACAAACCCGTCAAAGGAAAATGAAAAGAGCTGAAGAATCGTATCTTTCTCATTCAGATCATAAAATCCGCTCCGCCATTGAAGGGTTTGGCTGACGGATCGATGTTCGACCATAACCCCTTTCGGCCTGCCTGTCGTTCCCGATGTATAAATGATGTAAGCCAAATCTTCCGGTGCTGATAATGACTGGACCGGCGAAGCATCCTGTTCTTGAATATCCTCCAGTGCGAGCACTTCACCGTTAAAACGATCAGGCACTTGTTCTATCGCACCGTGTGCGGTAAGGAGAAGCGCTGTGCCGCTGTCTGAGATGATATATTGCTTGCGTTCCTCCGGATATTCAGGATCTATCGGGACGTAAGCTCCTCCGGCTTTCCAAACCCCGAAGACTGCCGCTACTTGTTCCGGAGATCTTGGTATCACAATGCCGACGGCTGCATCAGGTCCGATCTGCCGTTTTTGCAGGGCTCTGGCGATTTTATTCGACCAGTCATCTAATTCTTTGTATGTGATCAATGTTTCCCCGCTGATAAGGGCCGCGGCATCAGGTGTTTTTCGCGCCTGGGTGATGAACAGTTCATGAACTGTTTTTTCAGGCAGCTGTTGATCCGTCATGCCGTTAAAGTCTGAAAGAATCCGGTTCCGTTCCGGAGCAGTCAGCATGCTGATCGCTTGTAAAGAAGTTTCCGGTTCACGGACAATGTGTTCAAGCATCGTCATAAAGTGGGAAGCCCAGCGCTGCATCGTTTCTTTCCGGAATAAAGACGCCGCATATTCAAACAGAAAATGAATCTGTCCCCCGCCTTCAGAAGCCTGCAAAGTGACATCAAATTTGGAAACCGGACGGGACACGTCCGCATTCTGAATATGCAAACCGTCCAACAGCAGTTCCTCATGCTCTATATTCTGGACGACAAGCATGGCGTCAAACAGCGGATTGCGGCTTGTGTCCCGCTGCACCCCGAGCCGTTCCACAAGCTCTTCAAACGGGTAGTCCTGATGCTCATACGCCTCAAGCGCAGCCTGGCGGACTTCCGCCAAATAATCGGTGAACCGTTTGTCTCCTTTCGGCTCCGTTCTGATGGCGAGCGTGTTGACGAACATGCCGAGAATCGGTTCAAGGTCTTTGTGCGGGCGCCCGGCAATCGGCGAGCCGACGATGATGTCTTCCTGCCCGCTCAGGCGTGCGAGTAACGTATTGTACGCGGCGAGAAGCACCATATACAAAGTGGAGCCGTGATCCCGGGCGATGCGGTGAAGGCCGGATGCCGTTTCAGCGTCAAGCGTGCACGATACGCTGCCGCCCGCAAAGCTTCTGACAGCCGGACGGGGCTTGTCAGCCGGAAGCTCAAGCACCGGAAGCTCTCCTTCAAGCCGCTTCAGCCAATAGGCTTCCTGCTTCTGATACCCTTCTTTCTCCTGAAATGACCGCTGCCAGATGGCATAGTCTTTATATTGAAGGCGCATCGGCGCAAGCGAACGGCCTGCGTACAGCTCGCCGAATTCTTTAATCAAGGTGTTGACGGACACACCGTCAGAAATAATATGATGCATATCCGTTAATAAAAGATGACGTTCGTCCGATTCTTTCACGAGGGCCGCACGGAAGAGCGGCGCTTCCTCCAGACAAAACGGCCGGACGAATGCGTCAGCTGACTCGGCCTCATCCAGCTGAAACGGTACGCTGTCATGGATGCGCTGCACCGGTTCGCCGTCAGGCCCCGTTTCAAAGGACGTTCTGAGCGACTCATGCCGCTCCACAAGCCGCCGGAACGTCTCCTTCAGCCGGCCGCGATCGAGCGGGCCCGTCAGTTCCAGCACAGCCGGCATATTGTAGCCGACACCGCCGTCTTCAAGCTGTTGGAGCACATACATCCGTTTCTGCGCCGAAGACACCGGATAGGTGTCCTGTGTTTGCGCAGGCTGAATCGCTTCATACGGGCTCTCTTCCAAGTCCTGAATAACCGAAGCGAGCTCTTCCACCGTCGGCCGGGCGAAGATGTCCTGTAACGGCACCTGAACACCGAACTCTTTGGCGATGCGGGAGACGAGAGCCGTCGCTTTTAACGAATGGCCGCCCCGCTCAAAAAAGTGATCCCGGATGCCGACGGGGCCGTTTTTCAGCACCTCTTCCCAAAGGGCGCAAAGCTTCATTTCCGTGACGTTCCGCGGGGCGGTGTACGCCTGTCTGTCTGCCGCTCCGCCGGGAGCCGGCAGCGCGCGGCGGTCAAGCTTTCCGCTCGGCGTGACCGGCCATTCGCTCATCTCTATAAACTGAGCCGGCATCATGTAGGCCGGAAGGCGTGTCGCAAGCTCCGCCCGCACGTCATCGCTTTCCCGTCCTTCGATATAGGCGTAAAGCGCGGTTTCGCCGTGTTCGGTCCGGGCGGTGACCGCCGCCTCACGAATGCCGTCGATGCGCCGGATCGCCGCTTCGATCTCTCCCGGTTCAATCCGGTAGCCGCGGACTTTCACCTGTCCGTCTGAACGTCCGAGCCATTCGACTAGGCCGTCTTCTGTCCAGCGTGCGATATCGCCCGTCTGATACATGCGCTCTCCCGGATAAAACGGATCNAGGCCGTCTTCTGTCCAGCGTGCGATATCGCCCGTCTGATACATGCGCTCTCCCGGATAAAACGGATCATCGAGAAAACGCTCCTCCGTCAGCTCGGGCCGGTTCAGATAGCCCCGGGCCACCCCTGTCCCCGCGATGTACAGCTCTCCGATACAGCCCGGCGGCAGAAGCCGTTTCTTTTGATTTAAAAGATACAGCCGCATGTTATGCCCGGAAATGCCGATCGGAACATTGTGAAATTCTTTTCCTTGCGGCAAATCAAAGTACGCCGCTTCTACTGTCGCTTCCGTCGGACCGTAGGAATTTGTCAATTCCGTTCCCGGCAGAAGGTCATAAAAACGGGAAACCAGGTGCGGGCCCAATTGTTCGCCGCCGGCAAAAACCCTTTTTAAGCAGGTTTTTTTGATCGGCTGTTTTCTGGAATTTATATATTCCAAGAAAGCATGAAGCATGGATGGCACAAAATGAGCCGCCGTTATGCGGTTATTCTCCAATGCGTTCAGTATCATTTCAGGGTCTTTCTCGCCGCCTTGCGGAAGGAGGAAAACAGAAGCTCCCGCGATCGGCCACCAAAACAGCTCCCAAATCGAAGCGTCAAAAGAGTATGATGTTTTATGCAAAATGATGTCAGAATCACTTAATCCATAACGCGTTTGCAGTGAGTATAAAAAGTTTACGGCTGACCGATGTTCAACCTGCACGCCTTTTGGGCGTCCCGTAGAACCGGATGTATAGATGATATAAGCCAATGAATCAGGTTTTACCGGAACGTTAGGGTTGGCCGCAGCTTCAAGGTTTCCTGTTTGTCCGCTTTTCAGAGAGATCGTTTCTCCCTCAAAAAGATCTGGTGCGAAAAGTTCTGGTTCTGCCAGTAAGAATTTCACGCCGCTGTCTTTCAGTAAAAAGCGAATCCGCTCTTCCGGGTAATCCGGATCAATCGGCAGATATGCACCGCCTGCTTTTAAGACAGCGTAAATGCCGATCATCATGTCAGGAGAACGCCGGCCCATAATGGCGGTTTTATCCTCCAGCCTTATCCCGCGCTTGATCAGCTGGTGCGCAAGCTCGTTTGCCCTTTCGTTCAGTTCCTGATACGTAATCGAAATGTCATCAGTTAAAATTGCCGGACGGTCCGGCGTTTTTTCCGCCTGCTGTTCCAGCAGATCATGAAGAGACTGATGAAGCGGAAACGCTGTTTTCTGAAAGGGGCTGAAATCTTGAAGCAGAGACACTTCTTCTTTTTCTGTCAAAACAGAAATATCGTCTAATTCCAAGCCCGGATCAGCCGCGGCGTTTTCGGCAAGTGTCGTAAAAAATCCCGCCCATTTTTGAATCGTTTTTCTCTCAAACAAATCGGTGCTGTATTCAAACTGGCAGTACAATTCACCGGCATTTTCAGAGATGTACAGTGATAAGTCAAATTTAGAAATCGGCAGGCTGACGTCTGCCGGCTGCAGTTCAAGTCCGGCTGCCCTAAGCTTCTGCTGTTCCATATTTTGCAGCGCAAATGTTGTGTCAAACAGCGGATTTCGGGACATGTCCCGCGGCACACCGAGCTTATCGACGAGCTCTTCTAACGGGTAATCCTGATGTTCGTAAGCCTCAAGCGCTGTTTGGCGAATTTCCTTTAAATATTCTTTGAATGTCATGCTTCCGTCGGGACGCGTCCTGAAAGCAAGCGTATTGACAAACATGCCCAGAACGGCGTCAAGGTCGGCATGTGGCCTTCCTGCAATCGGAGACCCGACGATCATATCTTCCTGTCCGCTTAAACGGGCTAACAGAACTGTGTACACACCGAGCAGCGTCATATACAGTGTGCATTTGTTTTCTTTCGCCAGCTTTTTCAACTGTGCTGTATGTTTTTCATTGATGACAAATGACACCCGGTCACCGGAAAAGCTCCGCACCGGGGGACGCGGCTTATCAGCCGGCAATTCAAGCACGGGAATCTCACCGGCAAGCCGGTTCAGCCAGTACTCCTCTTGTTTCCGATATGCGGCGCCCGCCATAAATGATTGCTGCCAGACGGCATAATCTTTGTATTGAATCCGTAACGGCGGCAGACTTCTCTCAGCATACAGCTCACTGAATTCACGTATCAAAAGATTGACGGATACGCCGTCTGAAATAATATGATGCATGTCAGCTAAAAGCAGATGCCGGTCTTTTTCTATTTGGACAAATCCCGCCCGGAAAAGGGGCGCTTTGCCGAGATCGAACGGCCGGATAAACGCTTCGGCTGATTGTTCTTTTGTAAATGCAAACGGCACGTCGTCATGAATCCTCTGCACAGGCAGGCCGTTTTTTTCTTCAAAGGACGTTCTGAGCGGTTCATGCCGCCGGATCAGTTCCTTGAACACGGCTTCCATCCTGTCTCGGTCAAACGGCCCCTTCACCTCTAAAACGGCTGGAATGTTATAGCTGACACCGCCATTTTCAAGCTGGTGAAGGACGTACATCCGTTTTTGGGCGGATGAGACAGGATATGTTTCTTTCATTTCTGTCTTTTCTATGGATGCGAACGGGTTCTCTTCTGCTTCACTGATGATTTTGGCGAGTTCTTCTACAGTCGGATGGCTGAAGACATCGCTCAGCGGGATTTGCACACTGCACTCTTTAGCTATTTTTGCAACGAGTGCCGTCGCCTTTAATGAATGGCCGCCAAGCTCGAAAAAGTGATCGTGAACGCCGATCGGGCCGCTTTGAAGCACTTCTTCCCATATGCGGGTAAGCTTCAGCTCCGTCACATTCCTGGGAGCTGTATATCGACGGCCCGCTGCGTACGCCGAAGCTTCCGGAAGGGCCCGCTGATCGACTTTTCCGTTCGCAGTGAGCGGAATCGAGTCAACAAAAGCCCATTTGACCGGAATCATATAATCAGGCAGCTCTTTCGCCAAATCACTTCGCAGCTGAGAAGGATCAGTCGCTTGTGAGACGTTGCAGTAGGCGCATAATTCATTTTCGCCCGACTCATTCGTTTGAATCAGAACAGCAGCTTCTTTCACGGCATGATGATTTGCCAGGACAGTTTCAATTTCCTTCGGTTCAATCCGGTATCCTCTGATCTTCACTTGATCATCTGTCCGGCCGATGTATTCAATTTGGCCGTCCGCACGCAGTCTTGCCAAATCTCCGGTCCGGTACATGACGGCGTCCGTTCTGAACGGATCCGGCAAAAATTTCTCTTCGGTCAGCGCCGGATTGTTCACATAGCCTCTTCCTGTATTCGCCCCGGAAATATACAATTCTCCCGCAATTCCGAGAGGCTGAAGCTGTCTGTTTTTGCTGAGAATATACATTTTGTTATGATGGATCGGTTTCCCGATCGGCGGATGTTCAGGTATGTCATCACCCGCAGAAATCGTATAAGTTGAAACCACATGAGTTTCTGACGGGCCGTAATGATTATGCAGATGCATACCGTGTAAACGGAGCGTCTGCCTGAACAAACGCGAAACGGTCAGCTGCTCCCCGGCCGTAATAACATGCTTCACACAGCGGGGAAAAGAATGTGCATAACCTTCTTCATTGAAAAGCATCTTGACAAACGCAGTCGGGAAAAACACAACTTCCGTTTTGTGCTGATCAATAAACGAAAACAGCTGAGAAACGTCCCGTTTGATTGATTCGGGCACGATACAAAGGGTGCCGCCGCTCAAGAGTACTGAAAATAACTCTTGATAGCAGACGTCAAACGCCACAGATGCGTACTGCAGCACATTTGTGCAAAAATCAATGTCTGTGTTCGTCAATTGGTGAGAAAGCAGGTTGGCCATATTTTTATGTTCGAGCAGCACACCCTTCGGTTTCCCTGTCGTTCCCGATGTATAAATCATATAAAGGAGGTCGTCCGCCGTATTAATGGATTGCACATTGCTTCCGTCCGCTTCCGTCCCGGCCTCTTCTATGTATGTAACTTGCAGCGCTTGTTCCGCGGGGACTGACTGATGCCGCTCTGTTACAACATGGACGCAGCCGCTGTTTTCAATGACATATCGGATACGCTCCTTTGGACTGCCCGGATCAATCGGGACAAAGGCGCCGCCCGCTTTTAAAATACCGAGAACAGCCGCCGCTAAAGAAGGGGAACGGCCGAGCATGACGCCTACCGGTTCCTCCCGCTTTAATCCGCGCTTTTGCAGCAGGCGGGCCAGCTTATTAGCCGATTCGTTCAGCTCTTTGTACGTCACTGACTCGCCTTCATACCGAATCGCGATTTGATCCGGTGTTTTTGCGGCCTGCCGTTCAAACATTGCATGAACCGTGTCATATACAGGCTTTTCGGTCTCTTCAGAAATCGGTGCAAGCAGCTGCGCTTTTTCCTCCGGGGTTATGATTTCAAGCTTGTCCGGCGTGATGTCCGGTTTGTCGAGAACCTGGGAGACGATGTGTGCTAAATGGCCTTTGATATTTTCAATAAATTGGCGGTCATACATGCTTGAATCGTATCTCATTTTCAAATGAATTTCGTCACCCGGCGCCACCATAAGATAAAAACTGTAATTGGTTTCGTCTTCCATGCTGAAATCATGGATGTGAAAAAGGTCTTTCGTGTCCCCCTTGCTGTTCAGCACATCAAGCTCCTGTTCAACCGGATAATTCTCAAAGACGAGAATGTGGTCAATTAAGCCTTGTTTTACCTGTGAATTCGCCTGTATGTCATAAAGCGGATGATAGCTGTATGCCTGTCCTTTCAAAGCATCCTTTTGCACATTTTTGATCAGCTTTTGAAACGGGATGTTTGCCCCGCTGATCCGGACAGGCACGGTATTAATAAACAGGCCGATCATTCGCTCGATGCCTTCGATTTCAGACGGCCTTCCGGAAATGACAGAACCAAAAACCGCATCTTCTGTCTGGTTATACGCCTGAAGCAAAATGCCCCAGAGCGTGTGGAAAATGGTGCTCAGCGTGACCTCTTCTTTTACGGCCAGCTCTTTCAGCTTAGCCGTGTCCTCTTTTGAAAAGGAAAACGTCACTTCCTCTTGTCTGCTTTCGCCGGCTTTTTTCTGCTTCGGCAGAACAGTCTGCTGCTCAAAGCCTTCAAGGTACCGCTCCCAGTACGAAGCGGCTTTTTCTTTATCTTGCTCCATCAGCCACTTGATGTAGGTCCCGTACGGCACAGCGGGCTCAAGCGTTAACGGTGTCCGGCGGAGCCGCGAGGCGTATATCTGGAAGAACTCTTTCAGCACGATTCCGAGACACCAGCCATCCATAATGATGTGATGGAAACTCCATATGCACGTATATTCACATTCACCGGTTTGAAGCAGCGTCACCCGCATCAGCATGTCTTTTTGCAGATGAAATCCTTTCTTACGGTCTCTTCGTTTGGCTTCTTCAATATGCTTGATTTGATCAGCCTTGTTTAAATTGGTGAGATTTTCCTCAATGATGCTGACGTTCCGCTCTTTTAATACGACCTGCTGCGGCACTGACACGTTCTGGCTGATAAAGATCGTTCTGAAAATATCATGTCTTTCGAAAAGGGCATGAACGCTCTCTTCAAACACGCGGGTGTCAACCTTCCCCGTTATTGAAAAGGAGGCCTGCTCGGCGTAAGCCTGTGATTCCTTTTGCAGGAGGGAATGAAAAAGCATTCCTTCCTGCATATAAGACAGCGGATAAATATCCTGAATTGCATTCTTTTTTGTCATGTTATAATCTCCCCGTCGCCTTTTTCTACAGTTCCTCGACAAAACTCGCTATGCTGTCCAAATCATCAGATGTTAACGTTTTGCTGCTAAAATCACTAACGGTTTTTTCTGCTTCCTCTTTGCCGGTGCAGTGCGCCATAATATCACGCAAATATTGCTGTAAAGTTTGCAGCAGCTGTTCCATCGTTTCTTTGCGGAAGCGGCTCGGCGGATAGCTCAAACTGAAGTGAAGTTTGTTTTGTGCGGCCATCGCGCTCATTTCCACCGCTTGTTCCCGCTGCCATGTCGGCGTGATGTCGTGCCCGCTTGCAAGACCGGACAGACTGAACGTGTGCTGATCTTCTGTATCATTGAATTGCCCTAAATAGTTAAAGCTGATTTCAGGCGCTTGTCTGAAGCGGATTGTTTTTTGTTCAGGCGGTGTCATGTATTTTAAAATGCCGTAGCCTATTCCTTTATCCGGTATTCTTCCGAGTGTGTCTTTGACCGTTTTTACCGCCGTTCCAAGCTCAGCGCCTGCTGTGTTCAAGTCAATGAGCACCGGATACATGGAGGTAAACCAGCCTACGGTGCGGCTGATGTCGAGCTCCGGCATGATGTGCTCTCTCCCGTGCCCTTCCATCGCGATGCGCAGTCTGCCGCCCCCTGTCCAGTCCCGTAAAGCCAAAGCTGCGGCAGTCAGAAGAATATCTTGCGTATCGGTATGGTAGGCCCGGTTGACCTGCTGAAGCAAAACGGACGTTTCTTCTTCTGTAAGCGTAAAGCTTACCGTTTGCCGAATGCTGTCGGCTCCCGTCTGATGCTGCGGTTTTTCATAAGGAAGTTCGGCGGCTGTTTCTTCTTCAATAAAACGCCAATATTCTTCTTCACGCATCAGCTTGCTGCTTTTTGCGTATTCTGAAAGCCTTTCAGCGTATTGCTTAAACGAATCGGTCTTTGGCGGAAGCTGGACCGGCTGACCTTTTACGGCTTGAGTGTAAGCGGCAGATAAATCCTCCAGCAAAATACGCCATGACACTCCGTCAACCGCCAGGTGATGTACGGTGATGAATAAATAATCCCCGGACCGGGTTTTGAACCAGCCGGCTTTTAATAACGGGCCTTTTTCAATATCCATCCGCTGTTGGAGCGCAGCGACTTCACTTTCTATTTCTTTTTCCCAAGTATCTGTCTCAGACAGATCCCAAATGTCCAAGCTGTACAGTTCATCTTTTTGAATACCGTGATTGATTTGTCTGAAACTTTCGTTTTCTGCACTGACGGTGATCCGGAGTGCATCATGATGAATGACAAGATGCTCCAAGGCTTCTTTGAGCGGCTGTTTATGCAATGCGTCAGAGCTGAACATCATGACGGACTGATTGAAATGATTTCTGTTTTCCATCCGCTGTGATAAAAACCAGTGCTGAACGGGTGTCCAAGGTATGTCTCCTTCCACCTGCCGCTGATCGATGACTCTTTCCGCTTTCCGGATAAGTGGCGCGAGCTCCTTAATGGACGGATGCCGGAATAAGTCGCTTGCCGTCATTTTCCGCCCATAGCGTCCGAGCCGTGCGGAAACTTGCAGCGCTTTGATTGAATCGCCGCCCAACTCAAAAAATGAGTCCTCAATCCCGACTTGTTTTGTGCCGAGCACTTCCTGCCAGATCACGGAAAGCTGTTCTTCAAGCTCATTGCGGGGAGCTGTGTACGCGGTTTGAAGCGCGAGCTCCGGTTCGGGCAGATTTTTCCGATCCAATTTACCGTTCGGCGTAAGCGGCAGCTTCTCAAGTTCCATCATATAGGCCGGAACCATGTAATTCGGCAGTTGCTTAGACAGTGAAGAACGCACTTTTTCTGTATCCATGTCCGCCTGCAGACTCATATATGCGATCAGTTCTTTATTGCCGGACTGCCCGGTTCTGACTGACACGACAGCTTCTTTCACGCCGTCCAGGCTCCTCAGTGTTGCTTCAATCTCTCCCAGCTCGACCCGATAACCGCGGATTTTCACTTGATCATCCATCCGCCCGGCATATTCGATCGTTCCGTCCGGCAGCCAGCGGGCTAAATCTCCGGTGCGGTACATCCGTTCTCCGGGAACAAAAGGATTGGGGACAAATTTTTCTTCCGTCAGCTCAGGGCGGCCGAAATATCCTCTTGCCACACCGTCTCCGCCCGTGCACAATTCGCCGATGACGCCGATCGGCTGCGGTGTTCCCCTGCTGTTTATGATATATGCGGTTGAATTTCCGACAGGGCGCCCGATCGGGATTGAATGATCGTATGATTGTTCAATCAAAAAGCAAGTCGAGAACGTCGTGTTTTCAGTCGGTCCGTATCCATTCCATACTGAGAGATGCGGCAGCGCATTCCGAACCCGGTTTACATGGCTTGGGGACAGTGCTTCCCCGCCGATAATCAATCGGGATAATCCGGAAAACACGTGTTCATTTTGTTCTGATAAATGGTTGAACAGAGACGATGTCAGCCACAGTGTCGTAATGCCGTTTTGTTGTATAAATGTTTCCAGAACATCAGAGTCGAGATAGGTTTCCTGGTCACTTACATATAAAGAAGCGCCGTTTAAAAGCGGACCGAATATTTCAAATGTCGTAACATCAAATCCTAATGATGAAGTAAACAATAGTCTGTCTTCCGGCGTAAAATCAATATAATTGCTGTTTTTCACAAGGCGGATCACGCTTCGCTGTTCAATCATGACGCCTTTTGGCGCACCTGTTGATCCGGACGTATAAATCATGTAGGCCAATGATTCAGGTCCGCCGAGCGGTTCGGGATTTTCCGAACTCAAGCCGGCCTTTGTTTGAATATCCTCTATGAATAAACGTTTTCCTGAAAGCGGCAGACCGTCAAGTTTATCAGATTGGAGAAGAATATCAGCTTTACAGTCTTTAAGCATCCATTCAGCCCGTTCCCGCGGCACATCGTCACCGATAGGCAAGTAGGCGCCCCCCGCTTTTAATATTCCGAGGATTCCGGAAGCAAGCTCTGTTGTGCGGCCGGTTAATAATGCGACAACGCTTTCCGGACCGACGCCATTTGATCGGAGAGCCGCCGCTATTCTGTTAGCCCGTTCGTTCAGCTCACGGTATGTCAAGATTTGTCCATCATATACAACTGCCCGGGCATCGGGGGTTTCTTTTGCCTGCCGCTCAAATAAACGGCTGATGGTTTCGTGTCTTGGGTAATCGCTTTTCGTCTGATTAAACTGATAAATGACGCGATTTGTTTCAGCATCATCCAGTACGTGAATGTCACCAAGCGGTATCGCTTGGTTTTCAATTACTTTTGTAAGAATACGGGTAAAATAAGAAAGCCATTTTTCAATTGTCTGTTTTTGATAGATATCTGTATTGAATTCAAAATCAAAGCTGATGGAACCGTCAGACCCTTCTGACGCGTAAAGCGTGGCATCAAACTTTGCGGTTTTATGACTTGTATCCGCAGCTTGAGCCAAATGCAGCTTATTTAACACCAGGGATTCACGCTCCATATTTTGGAGCACAAACATAACGTCAAACAGCGGATTGCGGCTTGTGTCCCGCTGCACGCCGAGCCGCTCCACCAGCTCTTCAAACGGGTAGTCCTGATGCTCATACGCTTCAAGCGCCGCCTGGCGGACTTCCGCCAAGTAATCGGTGAACCGTTTGTCTCCTTTCGGCTCCGTTCTGATGGCCAGCGTGTTGACGAACATGCCGAGAATCGGTTCAAGGTCTTTGTGCGGACGCCCGGCAATCGGCGAGCCGACGATGATGTCTTCCTGCCCGCTCAATCTCGCGAGTAACGTATTGTACGCGGCGAGAAGCACCATATACAAAGTGGAGCCGTGATCCCGGGCGATGCGGTGAAGGCCGGATGCCGTTTCAGCGTCAAGCGTGCACGATACGCTGCCGCCCGCAAAGCTTCTGACAGCCGGACGGGGCTTGTCAGCCGGAAGCTCAAGCACCGGAAGCTCTCCTTCAAGCCGCTTCAGCCAATAGGCTTCCTGCTTCTGGTACCCTTCTTTCTCCTGAAATGACCGCTGCCAGACGGCATAGTCTTTATATTGAAGGCGCATCGGCGCAAGCGAACGGCCTGCGTACAGCTCGCCGAATTCTTTAATCAAGGTGTTGACGGACACACCGTCAGAAATAATATGATGCATATCCGTTAATAAAAGATGACGTTCGTCCGATTCTTTCACGAGGGCCGCACGGAAGAGCGGCGCTTCCTCCAGACAAAACGGCCGGACGAATGCGTCAGCTGACTCGGCCTCATCCAGCTGAAACGGTACGCTGTCATGGATGCGCTGCACCGGTTCGCCGTCAGGCCCCGTTTCAAAGGACGTTCTAAGCGACTCGTGCCGCTCCACAAGCTCCCGGAACGTCTCCTCCAGCCGGATGCGGTCAAGCGGGCCCGTCAGTTCCAGCACAGCCGGCATATTGTAGCCGACACCGCCGTCTTCAAGCTGCTGGAGCACATACATCCGTTTCTGCGCCGAAGACACCGGATAGGTGTCCTGTTTTTTCGCAGGCTGAATCGCTTCATACGGGCTCTCTTCCAAGTCCTGAATAACCGAAGCGAGCTCTTCCACCGTCGGCCGGGCGAAGATGTCCTGTAACGGCACCTGAACACCGAACTCTTTGGCGATGCGGGAGACGAGAGCCGTCGCTTTTAACGAATGGCCGCCCCGCTCAAAAAAGTGATCCCGGATGCCGACGGGGCCGTTTTTCAGCACCTCTTCCCAAAGGGCGCAAAGCTTCATTTCCGTGACGTTCCGCGGGGCGGTGTACGCCTGTCTGTCTGCCGCTCCGCCGGGAGCCGGCAGCGCGCGGCGGTCAAGCTTTCCGCTCGGCGTGACCGGCCATTCGCTCATCTCTATAAACTGAGCCGGCATCATGTAGGCCGGAAGGCGTGTCGCAAGCTCCGCCCGCACGTCATCGCTTTCCCGTCCTTCGATATAGGCGTAAAGCGCGGTTTCGCCGTGTTCGGTCCGGGCGGTGACCGCCGCCTCACGAATGCCGTCGATGTGCCGGATCGCCGCTTCGATTTCTCCCGGTTCAATCCGGTAGCCGCGGACTTTCACCTGTCCGTCTGAACGTCCGAGCCATTCGACAAGGCCGTCTTCTGTCCAGCGTGCGATATCGCCCGTCTGATACATGCGCTCTCCCGGATAAAACGGATCNCGGTCAAGCGGGCCCGTCAGTTCCAGCACAGCCGGCATATTGTAGCCGACACCGCCGTCTTCAAGCTGTTGGAGCACATACATCCGTTTCTGCGCCGAAGACACCGGGTAGGTGTCCTGTGTTTGCGCAGGCTGAATCGCTTCATACGGGCTTTCTTCCAAGTCCTGAATAACCGAAGCGAGCTCTTCCACCGTCGGCCGGGCGAAGATGTCCTGTAACGGCACCTGAACACCGAACTCTTTGGCGATGCGGGAGACGAGAGCCGTCGCTTTTAACGAATGGCCGCCCCGCTCAAAAAAGTGATCCCGGATGCCGACGGGGCCGTTTTTCAGCACCTCTTCCCAAAGGGCGCAAAGCTTCATTTCCGTGACGTTCCGCGGGGCGGTGTACGCCTGTCTGTCTGCCGCTCCGCCGGGAGCCGGCAGCGCGCGGCGGTCAAGCTTTCCGCTCGGCGTGACCGGCCATTCGCTCATCTCTATAAACTGAGCCGGCATCATGTAGGCCGGAAGGCGTGTCGCAAGCTCCGCCCGCACGTCATCGCTTTCCCGTCCTTCGATATAGGCGTAAAGCGCGGTTTCGCCGTGTTCGGTCCGGGCGGTGACT
>NZ_JAHOAA010000001.1:37745-51408 GCF_019039175.1 Bacillus sp. FJAT-27001 | reverse complement strand
GGTTTACCAATCGGAAGCCGCGTCCGTCCGCTGTCCCGTTTTCGGTCACAGACGTAAAACGCCGCATCAACCGTCGCTTCCGTCGGCCCGTAGCCGTGAATAAGCACGGTCTCCGGCAGAAGATCGGCAAACCGGGCAGCCGTAAGCGGTGAAAGAGCTTCCCCTCCGGCAAACACGCGTGTCAAGGTTCTGCCGAGGCGTGTTCTTGTTTCCTCAGGCTCTGTTTCCAGCGCGTCTAAAAAGCTGTTGACCATCGCCGGAATAAAATGCGCGGTCGTCACCTTTTCTGAGGCAAACGCTTCAATCATCCGCACAGGATCTTTCTCCCAGCCGGCAGGAAGCAGATACACGGAGGCGCCGGACATCGTCCACCAAAACAATTGCCAGATGGAAGCATCGAAAGAAAAGGATGATTTCATCACGATAATATCCTCTTCCGTCAACGGGAACTGCCCTTGCATGCCGGATAAAAAGGCGGTGGCCTGACGGTGTTCAACAGCCACTCCCTTCGGTGTTCCCGTCGAACCGGACGTATAAATGATATAAGCGAGCGAATCGCTATCCGCTTCTTCAGAGACAGCCCCTGTCTCCGTCTCGCCTGTCAGAGAAGAAAGAGACACTTCAAGCGTCTCGCCGGAAAAACCGGAAACGGATAACCCCGGCTGTGCAAGCAGGATACAAGCGCCGCAGTCATCGAGCATATAACGCAGCCTGTCCTCAGGATACTCCGGGTCAAGCGGCACGTAGGCGCCGCCCGCTTTTAACACGGCAAGCACTGAAACCACCATCTCCGGCGAGCGTTCAGCGAGTACGCCGACCATGCTTTCTTTGCGGATGCCTTTTTGGCGGAGCCAAACAGCGAGCCTGTCCGTGTACTGATCGAGCTCGGCGTACGTCAGCATACCGCCCGGAAAACGGAGCGCCGGACGATGCGGCGAAAGCGCGGCGCGGCGGGCAAACAGTCCGTGAAGCGTCGGAGCCGGCGGTTCAACCGTTTCTGTACGGTTAAACGCATCCAGCATACTTCTGGCTTCACGCGCATCAAGCAATGCGATCTCGGAGGCGCAAATTTCAGGATCGGAGATGACTGAATTCATCATATGCCGTAAAAATGTTTCGATATTCTTCATAAAAACGCTGTCGTATATACCGGTATCAAAGTTTAAGCGGATATAAAGAGAATTTCCCGGAATCACCTTTATGCTGCATCCGTAGTTTGTGACTTCCTCCATCGTGAAATCTTCTACCGCAAAATCAAATGAACCGGCCTGACTCACATTTTCAATTTCACGCTGGGCCGGCACATTTTCAAACACGATAATGTGGTCAAACAGCGCTTGCTTCAAAGGGCTTTGCGCTTGAATGTCATACAGCGGATAATAGCTGTACGCTTCTGCTTGCAGCGTCTCCTGCTGCAAATGCCTGACGAGCTCCAGAAAAGAAAATGAACCGCTTTTCACCCGCACGGGAATCGTATTAATAAACAGTCCCACCATTTTTTCCACGCCTGCGAGATCCGACGGCCGGCCGGAAACGACAGAACCGAAAACGGCGTCATCACAGCGGCTGACACGCTGCAGCAACATGCCCCACAGTGCCTGGAACACTGTATTCAGCGTTGCTCCCGCCCTTGCCGCAATGTTCTTCAGCTCATTTGTCTGCTCTTCAGAAATGGTGAAAACCGCCTGCTCAAGTTCGCCATTTGGTTCCGCGGATTTTTTCGGAAGAGACGCCGATTGCTCAAGATCGGCAAGTCTCGTTTTCCAAAAAATCTCGGCTTCTTTACGATCCTGCTTCATGAGCCATTTAATATACTTACCATATGGCTGAACAGGCTCGAGAGACGGGAGCCGCCCGTCTCCGAGAGATTGATAGATCATCAGAAATTCCTTCATGACAATCCCGAAGCACCAGCCGTCCATGACGATATGATGATGGCTCCAGATACAAACATAGCGTTCAGGCGCTTTTTTCAAAATGGAGACTCTCATGAGAGGGTCTGATTGCAAATCAAAGCCTTTATCTTTATCTTCTTTTCTGAACCGGTCGGTATATTTGTCTTGTGCCTTCTCGTCCAAATGAGAAATATCATGAAACTGAACGCGGCTCGGCCTGTTTTTCAACACGACTTGGCGGGGCTTCGCCACATTCTTATGAATAAATGTCGTACGGAAAATATCGAATCGTTCAAAAACAGCATCTATACTTTTTTGGAATCGTTCCCGGTCAAGCTGTCCGTTGATCGTAAACACCGCTTGTTCGAAGTAGGCTCTTGAGTCATGATCCAACAGAGAATGAAAAAGCATGCCCTCCTGCATAAAAGATAAAGGATATATATCTTGTATTTCCGGTTGCTGCCCCATTGCGCCACTCCTTTTCTATAGTTTGTTGACGGCTCCCATAATGTCACTCAGATCTTCCAGCGTTAACTCCTCGTCACTGAAATCAGCGGCGCTCCATTCACGCTCCTCTTTGCCTGTGCAATGCGAGATGATCTGCTTGAGAAAGGCATGAAAATATCCCGTCAAAACTTCAATCGTTTCTTTTTGATACTGAAAACGGTTGTACACGACATGCATGCTGAGACATTCCGACGATACGGAGCCGCTGATATCAAGTGTGTACGGACGTTCCCAGTCTGGGCTGACTTCATTTCCCGCTTTTACGGGAGAAACACCAAAGCCGCTGGAACGGATCTCCCTGTCAAACTGCCCTAGATAGTTAAAACTGATTTCAGGAGAATCGGATTCAGTCTCTTCCCAGAGTTTGCTTATATACTTCAGCACCCCGTATCCCGCTCCTTTATGCGGAATGCGGCGCATCATGTCTTTTGTCCGCTTAATGTGATAGCCGAGCCGCTCGCCGTCATCAGCCTGATCTTGAAAACTTGCGTCAACCAATACCGGATAAATTGACGTAAACCAGCCGATGGTTCTGCTGATATCAAGATGCTCCAAGTGCTCTTCCCTTCCGTGGCCTTCCATGCTGATTTTGAATGTCTCGTTTCCGGTCCATCTGTTCAGCGCAAGGCTTAACGCGGCAATCAATAATTCACCCGTCTCTGTTGTGTATGCTCTGTTCGCTTCCATTAACAGCTGCTCAGTCTCCTGTTTTGTCAATGTAACGGTCATCACATCTGTATCTTTCAGAAGATTGGAAGAGATGCGGGCATCTTTCGGAAGCGGTTCGACCGCCGCTCTTTCTCTTTCGGACCAGTAGTCTGCTTCCTGTAACAGCCGGCGGCTTTTTGCATAATCAGAGATTTGCTTCGCGTAAGTCTGATAGGAATCGGTTTTTGCCGGAAGCGCGGTTTCTTTTCCTTCGAGCGCCTGCCTGTAGCATGCGGTGAGATCTTCAAATAAAATCCGCCATGACACCCCGTCAATGACAAGGTGATGAATGGAAAGCAGCAGATGATCGCCATCATTAGCGTGAAATAATCCGACAGCTACGAGCGGACCCGTCTCCAGCCGAATGGAAGTTTGAATACGGGCGGCCGCCTGTTCAATTGCGGCGTGCTCCTCTTGTAATGACCCTTTCCCTCTCACGTCAAGCGTTTCAAACGTAAAGAGTTCTTCTTCAGAAAGCTTTTCCGCTCTGTTATATTGAATCACCGATCCGTTTTGCGTGCCGCATACCATCCGTAATGCGTCATGATGAACCGCAAGCTGTGCCAACGCTTTTCTCATAGCAGATTCATTGATTCTGTCCGCACTGCGGAGCATAACCGACTGATTAAAATGATCATGTGGCAATGATTGCGACAAGAACCAGTGCTGGATCGGCGTCAGCGGAACGTCTCCCGTGACGGGAGCCTGATCAATCACGCGGCGGACTTTCCGGAGCCGCATCGATACTTCTCCCAGTGTCTGATGCTCGAACAGCTCGCGGACGGTCGTTTCATAGCCCTGCTGTTTCAGCCTCGCACATACTTGCAGCGCTTTAATCGAATCCCCGCCGAGATGGAAGAAATGAGCATTGGGACCGAGGCCTTCAACACCTAAGAGTTCTTCCCAAATGTCAGCCATCATTTCTTCAGTTTCATTTCTCAGGCTGATATCATTTCCAAGGCTATCATTTAATTCAGGTTGCGGGAGCGCCTTCTCGTCCAGCTTCCCATTCGCCGTCAAAGGCAGTTCATCAAGCGCTATCAAGCGGGCGGGAATCATATATTCCGGCAGAAAAGCTCTGAGAGAGGCCTGAATCTCTGCTTCTTTTATCTTTTCGTTCCCGTGTAAGACCGCGTATGCGTAAATGGAGTGCTGACCGTGCTGATCAGCACGTGTGATCACGGCGGTCTCTTTCACGGAGGAAAGCTCTTGCAGCGCTGATTTAATTTCTCCCAGCTCAATTCTGTGGCCTCTGACTTTTACTTGCGCATCTTTCCGCCCGACATATTCCAGCTCGCCATTTGAGAGCCTTTTGGCGATATCACCCGTCCGGTAGAGCCGCATGCCGGAAACGTGCGGATTCGTGATGAAACGGGAGGCGGTTAAATCATCCCTGTTTACATATCCCCTCGCGACGCCTTCCCCGCCGATATAAAGCTCACCGGGAATTCCGATCGGCTGCGGATTCATATAGGCGTCCATAACAAAAGCATGAAGGGTTTCCAGCGGTCTGCCGATATTGCTTTTGTTTCTCTCAATATCATCCATATTCAGTTTTTTGCATGTGACGTGAACCGTGGTTTCCGTAATACCGTACATATTAACAAGCTCCGTCTCCGGGTACTTCTCTTTCCAGCTTTTCAGTATGCCGGGCTGAAGCGCTTCTCCGCCGAAAATGACATATCGAAGCTTCAGCTTGTCCGTATGCCCGGCCTCTTCATGAATGAGTCCGGAAAAAGCCGTCGGCGTTTGGTTCAGCACCGTTACGCCTTCACTTTGCAGCAGCTGCCGGTACAAATGCGGATCACGGGCTGTGTCTTTCGGCACGATAACTACCTTTCCGCCGTATAAGAGCGCGCCGAATATTTCCCAGACAGAAAAATCAAAGCAATAGGAATGGAACAGCGTCCAGACGTCTTCAGAGCCGAAATCAAACGGCAGTCCTTTATGTGTGATAAGGCTGATGACATTGCGGTGTTCCGTCATAACGCCTTTCGGTTTTCCGGTTGTGCCCGATGTGTAAATCACGTAAGCCGGCTGTTCAGGCGTTATTATTTCTTTCGTTCTGTCTGCTGAAACGGATTCAGGCTTATCGATGTATAAAACCGGCAGCCCGTCCATTCCGGATATCCCAAGACCCGATTGCGTCAACAGAACACGCGCGCCGCTGTCAGTCAGCATAAATGAAATCCGCTCGTCCGGATAGTCAGGATCAATCGGCAGATAAGCTCCTCCCGCTTTTAAAATACCGAGAATCCCAATCAGCATATCCGGAGATCGTTCGGTCATAAATCCGACAATCTGTCCGGAGCGGATGCCGTTTTCCGACAGCATATCGGCGATTCGATCCGCCTTTTCATTGAGCTCGCGGTAGGTGAGACGCTCATGAGACATGACGGCTGCAATTTGATCCGGCATTTTTTCCGCCTGTGCTTCGAATAAACTGACAATCGTTTCATGCCTCGGATACTCCGCCGTTTGATTTTCCGCTTGAAGAAGCATCTGCCGCTCGTTTATGCCCAGCAAATGAATGTCAGACAGCTTCCGTTCGTAATCCGCTGCGATTTGTCCTAAAAGCTCTTTAAAATGACCGGCCCACCGTTCGATCGTATCTTTTTCAAACAACGCGGTACTGTATTCAAAATGAAAATCCAGTGAGCCATCCGGCCGTTCCTCGGCATGAAGCGTCAAGTCGAATTTTGAAATGTCATGCTTCACTGCATGTGAAGAAACGGATAAGCCTGGAAGGTTCACTTCGAAATCATCACTGTTTTGCAAAACGAGCATGGCATCAAACAGCGGATTGCGATTGACTTCCCGGTGTGTATCAAGCTTTTGGGCAAGTTCTTCAAACGGGAAGTCCTGATGTTCGGCCGCGCCGAGGGCGAGCATTTTCACCTCTTCTAAATAAGCGCGGAATGTCTTATCCCCTTTCGGCCTGCTTCTCATTGCCACGGTATTTACAAACATGCCGATGACCCCGTCAAGCTCAGCGCGGCTTCTGCCGGCCGCAGGTGAACCGACGACAATGTCTTCCTGCCCGCTCAATTTAGAAAGGAACAAGGAGTAGCTTGCCAAAAGAATCATATACAGTGTCGAACCCGTCTCATCCATGAGCTGGCGCAAGTTCTCCGCCGTTTCCTTTTGAAGGCGCGTTCGAACCGCGGACCCGCTGAAATCAGGAAGCTGCGGGCGCTTTTTATCGAGCGGCAGATCAAGTACGGGAATGTTTTCCCCGATCGTCTCCAGCCAATAACGCTCATGTCTTTTGAATTCTTCAGCGGCAAACCGCTCATGCTGCCAGACGGAAAAATCTTTGTACTGGAGTTTTAACGGCCGCAACTCCTTTCCTCTGTATAAATCCGTCAATTCTTGAATCAGAACGCTCATTGACACACCATCTGCGATAAGATGATGCATATCAAGCAGCAGAAAATGACGTTCTTCAGTAACTTTGGCTAAAGTCACTCTCAAAAGCGGCGCTTTTTCCACGTCAAACGGTTTGACGAAAGTTTCCATCACCTCTTGAAGAAGGTTCCCGGATGGCATGTGAATCTCTGTGAGGTCAAGATCGACATGTGAATGTATGTGCTGCATCGGCTCCCCGTTTCGTAAAACAAATGATGTGCGTAACGCTTCATGCCTTTGTAACAGCGCTGAAAAGGCTTCGTGCAGACGATCCCGGTTGAGTCTGCCGCTCAGTTCCAGACAAGCGGGCATATGATAGCCCGTGCTGTCCGCCGCAAGCTGATGAAGGGCATAGAGCCTTTTTTGCGCAAAAGATAGCGGGTACAAGTCCTTTGCCACAGCAGGCGTGATTTCTGCATATTCTCCTCTTTTCCTCTGTTCAAGGAAGCGGGCCATGCTCTCGATGGTCGGATGTTCAAAAACATGGCGGACGGCAAGTTCAATTTGCAGCCGTTTATGTATGTTTGAAACAAGCGACGCGGCTTTCAGCGACTGTCCGCCGATTTGGAAGAAATCATCTCTCATACTGATGTGTTCCCGTTTCAGCACTTCTTGCCAAATAGACAGCAGCTCAGTCTCAAGCATTGTGCGCGGAGCTTGATAATCACCGGTTCTCTCGGTTTCTTTCGGCTCAGGAAGTGCGGCCCGATCAAGTTTTCCGCTCACAGACAGCGGCATTTCCGTTAATTTGGTAAAGCTTCCCGGTATCATATAAGCAGGTAATCTCCCGGCCAATTCAGCGTGCGGTTTAAATGTCACACCCGCATTTTCCAGTACGACATAAGCTGCAAGCTCCTGTTCCCCGTCCGCCATTTTGCGCACGGTGACTGCCGCCTCTTTTACCCCGGACAGACTTCTGAGTGCCGTTTCGATTTCTCCTAATTCAATTCTGTAACCTCTTACCTTCACCTGATCGTCAAAGCGTCCCATATATTCAATCGTTCCGTCCGGTAAAAATCGGGCTGCATCTCCCGTTCTGTACAGCCGTTCACCTTCACGAAACGGATGAGGGGTAAAGACTTTGCCCGTCAGCTCTTTTTGCTGAAAATATCCATCCGCCAGACCTTTTCCGGAAATACACAGTTCACCGACGGCTCCGACCGGCTGCAGCCGATCTCCGTGCATCATATAGACAGAAGTGTTGGCAATCGGGCGCCCGATCGTAATCCGGCTGCTTTTTTGCAGGTTGCGCAGAATCGTCGTGGCCACACTGTTTTCCGTCGGGCCGTATTCATTCAGCAGCTCGGCATTCGGGCATATGCCGCGGCTCGCTTCCACGATATCAGGAGTGGCCGCTTCCCCGGCAAATGTCACCGCCCGAAGTGTCTCTGCATCTTTTTTCGTCAGCGAATCAAGCAGAACGCGATACAGAGACGGAACGATCAGAAGATGGCTCACTCCGTGGCGGGTGATTTTCTGTTTTATTGAAAGGACGTCTTTCGCATCATCTTCATCAGTTAACAATACACAGGCGCCCGACAGAAGCGGAGTGAAAAGACTCGTTAATGACCCGTCAAATACGTATGAAAAAAGATGAAGCGCTATGTCCCCTTCTGTCATCCCGTATTCTTCACGCCGCCATTGCAATGTATTGCTGATCGCTTTGTGTTGTACAAGCACCCCTTTCGGCCGGCCTGTCGTTCCGGAGGTGTAAATGACATACGCCCAATTTCCGCTGTCAGATACCGGCGGAAGCGGTGCGGTCTGCTGGGAAACCGTTTCCTCCATGATGACGACGCTGCCCTTGAAATGCGGCGGAATGAGGGGGAGCAGGTCCTTTTCGGTCACGAGCAGTGAGGCTTCACTGTCTCTCAGTAAAAATGAAATCCGTTCAGGCGGGAATTCCGCATCAATCGGCATATAGGCGCTGCCCGACTTCCAAATTCCGAGCAGAGCGGCAACCGTACTCATTGATCGGCGCAGCATAACAGCGGTGATCTGGTCGGGGCGTGCGCCTTTTTCCCTTAACGCATGCGCAATCTGATTCGCCCGCTGATTTAATTTCTTGTAGCTCCAGCTTACCCCGTTATATCTCAACGCCTCTTGGTCAGGCGTTTTTGCCGCCTGTTCTTCAAACAGCCCATGAACGGTTGTCTCAGGGTATGGACGGTTCGTTTCGTTAAACGAATGAATCAAGGCTTCTTCCTCCGGAGGCACGAGACTGATGCTTGATAAAAGCCTGTCCGGATCTTCCGTTACACAGGAGATGACCTCCAGAATATGCCCTTTGATCCGTTTCATGTCTTCCCGATCGTAGATGCCCGCATTGTAGCTGAATTTCACATAAAACTCTTCTCCCGGAACGATGACGACGTTAAGATCGTAATTGGTTTCTTCCGCCATCGAAAAGTTTTCAAGTGAGAGCGCACTGCTTTCGGTTTGCTTCCAGCCGTTTACCGCAGTCTGCATCTGAACCGGATAATTCTCAAAAACCAGGATGTGGTTCAATAGATCTTTTTGCAGGCCGCTTTCGTTTTGGATGTCATAAAGCGGATAATAGCTGTGCTCTTCCGCAGCGAGTGACTCTTTTTGCACCTTTTTGAGAAGAGAAGAAAAAGTCATATCCCCAGCCGCGCGCACCCTTACCGGCACGGTATTGATAAACAGTCCGGCCATTGATTCGATGCCGTCGATAGCTGACGGCCTGCCGGAAACAACTGAACCGAATACCGCATCTTCAGTGCCGTTGTAACGGTGGAGAAGCAGTCCCCAAATGCTCGTAAATAAAGTATTCAGCGTGACCCCGGTGCTTCGGGCAATGTCTGTCAGCTTTTGCACGGTTTCAGACTCAAGGGAAAATTGAAAATGCTCAGATGCATAACCGTTTTGCGCCGGCTTATTCTTCGTTTGCGGAACGGAAACGACTTCTCCGTAATCTTCCAAGCAGCGCGACCAGAACGCTGACGTTTCTTCTTTATTCCGGCTTCGGAGCCATTTGATATAAGAGCTGTACGGAGCCGGACTGCCGAGGTTTACAGGCCGCCCGTTCCGGTTCGCATAATACATGCTGAAGAAATCTTTCAGCACAATGCCCAAGCTCCAGCCGTCCATCATAATGTGATGGTGAGTCCAAACGCACGTATGGCTGTTTTCTCCCGTTTGAAAAAGAGTCAGGCGCATTAAGGGGCCTTTTTGCAGATCAAACCCCTTATGCCGGTCGGTTTCCTTGAATTCCTCAATGATGCTTTGCTGCCGTTCTTCCGAATAGTCTGAAATGTTCTCAGTCTGTACGGCTGTGTCACGGCGTGAAAGGACAACCTGCTGCGGCCCTTCAAGGTCAGGCACTTCTTTTATGAAAATCGTTCTGAAAATATCATAACGGCTGACAAGCATATCCAGACTTTTTTGGAATGTATCAATGCATAAATCCCCGCTGACTGTAAACGAAATCTGCTCGACATATGCGTTTGATCCGGAATCCAGAAGCGAATGAAACAGCATGCCTTCCTGCATATATGATAAAGGGTAAATATCTTGAATTTCTGTCGCTTGTGTCACGAATGCCACACACCTTTTTATGAAATTAAAGTCCTTTTACGAGATCTTCAATGCTTGATAGTGCTTGAGCGGTCAATTCTGTATGGCTGTAATCCGTTAATGTTTTTTCCCGCTCTTTCTTGCCGGAACAGTGGGCGATGATGTCCTCGAGGTGAGTATGGAAACGATTCATGAAGAACTCGATTGCCCCCGGTGCAAATACATCGGTATAAACGGCTTTTACCTCCAGTTGCCCGGCCGCCACCATCGCGTTAATATCCAGATCAAACTCGCGGATGCGCCCGGCCGCTATATCATGCTGCGGCTTGAACGGTGACATCTTCAGCGTTCCCTCAAGACCGTCAAACGCACCGAGATAGTTAAAGCTTATTTCTGGGTCTTTATAAAGAATGTTTCGCGAATATCTCAGCAGCCCGTAGCCGGTTCCGTGATGAGGAACCCGTCTCATCATGTCTTTTACCGTCTTTATGCTGTGAGCGGTTTTTTCGCCTGAGCCGTCCGGCACTCTCATATCCAAAAGCACCGGGTAAACAGATGTAAACCATCCTGCCGTTCTTGACATATCAATGTCAGGCATATGCCCCTGGCGCCCGTGCCCCTCAGTGCTGATAAGGATCTGTTCGGAACCCGTCCACTCATGAAGCGCCATTCCAAGCGCCGTTAAAAGCAATTCATGAACATCCGTTCCGTATGCCTGCTGTGTTTCCAACAGCAGCTGTTTCGTGACTTCGCTGCTTAATATCCACGATGCAGTGCGCGCGTTTTCCTGCAATCGTCCGGCGTTTTCATCAGTTATTTTCGGCAGCGGCGCTGTTTCACTAGACATCACGCTGTCCCAGTATGCGGCTTCCTCCAGCAATGCTTTGCTTTTGGAAATGTCAAAAAGTTCTTCGGCATACTTTATATAAGAATCGCTTTTCGGCGGCAGTTCGATTTGTTTGCCGTCCAATGCCTGCTGATAAGCTGTCTGCAGATCTTCAAGCAATATCCTCCATGACACGCCGTCCACGATAAGATGATGAATCGTTATAAGAAGATGGTCGGCTTCCTTCTGACGGAACACTCCGAGATGAAGCAGAGGCCCCTGATCAAGACGCATAGCCTGCTGTATTTCTTTTTCCTCAGCGGCTATCCGTTTTTCGGGCTGCGTTTCTTCTGAAATATCTATGACGTTAAGCGTAAATATTTCTTCATGCTGCTCTGTGATTCCGCGATTATATTGAACAACTTCCCCATGCTCATTTTCAGTGAAAGTCATTCGCAGCGCATCATGATGTTCTGTCAGCGCGCAAACCGCCTGATACAGCGCATCTATTTCGAGGCTGTCTTCACTGCACAGCATGACTGATTGGTTATAATGAAGCTCAAACGCACCCGGCTCCTCAAAAAATCTCTGCTGGATCGGTGTCAGCGGAGCGCTTCCTTCTATCGGCCCCTGATCAGCCGTTGCAACAGCCGGCGTGAGGTGCTTCGCGAGTTCTGCAATCGTCGGGAACTGAAACAAATCGCGGATCGACATGTTCCAGCCTTCTCCGGCGAGTCGGGCTGACACTTGAAGCGCCTTAATGGAATCTCCCCCAAGCTCAAAGAAAGAGTGATGAATTCCCGCTTTCTGAACATGAAGCACATCTTCCCAAATCCGGCATAACATCTCCTGTTTTTCATCGCCGGGCGCGACAAATGCCTGTGTTGAATGTATCTCTTCTGCCGGCAGTGCCGATTTATCAAGTTTGCCGTTCAGTGTCAGGGGCATGCTGTCTAAACCGATAATATGAGACGGCATCATATAAGCCGGGAGCTCCTGCATAAGAGACTGGCGAAGTGATGAGATATCGGCCTCTTTAGGAACGATATATGCCGCTAATCGGGCTTGTCCTTCGGCATCTTTCATCACGGTAACAGCCGCTTCTTTGACTTGATCGTGTTTCAAAAGCACACTTTCAATTTCTCCCGTCTCAATTCTGTAGCCTCTGATTTTTACCTGCTTATCAATCCGCCCTTGAAAACGAAGAGTACCATCCGGCAGCCAGCAAGCCTGATCTCCGGTTCTGTAAAGCGTTTCTCCCGTTTGTAACGGGTCACTGAATGCGTCCTCTGTCAGCTCAGGCTGTCCCCAATATCCTTTTGCGACGCCGGCGCCCCCGATATACAGCTCTCCGAAAACGCCGATCGGCTGGACCTGTTTGTCTTTGTTTAAGACGTACATTTGCACATTCGGAAGCGGAACACCGATCGGCACATCATCTTCCCGCGGCTCTTCGCTCATTTCGGCTTCATAATACGAAGAATCAATTGTCGCTTCTGTTACACCGTAGCTGTTAATGATCCGCATTTCTTTTCCGAAGCGTTCATGAAGCGTATAAAAATCCTGCGACTTGATCATATCTGAACCCAGTACCAGTATTTTTACACTTTGCAGCGCGAGCTTCCGGCGATATATATATTCCATAAACGGAACTACCAGCGCGGGTGTCGACTCCATAAACGTGATACGGTGCTGATCAATGAGCCGATAAAGCTGTTGCGGCTCAAGCCGGACGTCATCCGGACAAATGACAAGCGTTCCCCCGTTTAGCAGGGCGCGTGCAAGATCTCCTGAAAATACATCAAATGAGAAACTCGCCATCTGCAGCACTCTGACCGGTATAAGATCAAGCTCATAAATCCTGCGCCATGCAAGTGCTGCATGCGTAAAGCTGCGATTTCTGACTTCGACTCCCTTCGGCGTTCCCGTTGTTCCCGAAGTATATATGATATATGCAGTATCATCCGGTGACGCTGCCGGCTGAATATTCTTTGCACAAATATCGTATTGATCTTCATGATCAAGCTGAATGAGAAATAAATTGTGATCCGTCAGCTGTGAAGCAAGTTCTTTGTATTCTGACTGCACCATCAAGACGGATGCCGCGCTGTCTTTTAATAAATAGCGAATCCGTTCCTCAGGATAATGGGAGTCAACCGGTATATACGCCCCTCCCGATTTCATGACGGCAAGAACACTGACGATCGCTTCAATCGAACGGTTTGCCAATATAGCTGCTCTTTTTCCCGGACCGAATCCATTTTTGTGTAATGTTCGCGCAAGCCGATTTGCCCGCTCATTAAGCTGCGAATAGCTGATCTGTTGTGTTCCTTCAATAACAGCGGTCTGATGAGGCGTTTCTTCTGCTTTCTCTTCAAACAACTGGTGAAACAGTTTGTGTTTTTCCATGAATTCGGTTTGTGTGTTATTAAACTCAATCAGTAACTTTTGTTTTTCTTCTTCATCCAAAATGTCAGCTTTCGATAGTGTGACTTCCGGTTCGGCGGCAACATGGCGCAAGAGATTCAGTAAGTGGCCCATCCAGCGTTCAATCGTTTCTTTCATAAAAAGCTCGGTGCTGAATTCCATTTCAAAGCGGATGTTTCCATCGGATTCAGCCGCTGATAAGGTCAGGTCAAAACTTGATACATCATGTTCGGTATGTTCTGATCGTGACACCTTCAGACCGGCCAGATTTATCTCTTCTCGCTCCATATTCTGAAGAATAAACATCGCATCAAACAGCGGATTGCGGCTCATGTCCCGCTGCACCCCGAGCCGT
>NZ_JAHOAA010000001.1:1838-37735 GCF_019039175.1 Bacillus sp. FJAT-27001 | reverse complement strand
TCCTCCGTCAGCTCGGGCCGGTTCAGATAGCCCCGGGCCACCCCTGTCCCCGCGATGTACAGCTCTCCTGCCACGCCCGCAGGCTGGATGGTTCCTCCGCTATCTAATACATACAGACGGGCACCCGGAACGGGTTTACCAATCGGAAGCCGCGTCCGTCCGCTGTCCCGTTTTCGGTCACAGACGTAAAACGCCGCATCCACCGTCGCTTCCGTCGGCCCGTAGCCGTGAATGAGCACGGTCTCCGGCAGAAGATCGGCAAACCGGGCAGCCGTAAGCGGGGAAAGAGCTTCCCCTCCGGCAAACACGCGTGTCAAGGTTCTGCCGAGGCGTTTTCTTGTTTCCGCAGGCTCTGTTTCCAGTGCGTCTAAAAAGCTGTTGACCATCGCCGGAATAAAATGCGCGGTCGTCACCTTTTCTGAGACAAACGCTTCAATCATCCGCACAGGATCTTTCTCCCATCCGGCCGGAAGCAGATACACGGACGCGCCGGACATCGTCCACCAAAACAATTGCCAGATGGAAGCATCGAAAGAAAAGGATGATTTCAGCACGATAATATCCTCTTCTGTCAACGGGAACTGCCCTTGCATCCCTGATAAAAAGGCGGCGGCCTGACGGTGTTCAACAGCCACTCCCTTCGGTGTTCCCGTCGAACCGGACGTATAAATGATATAAGCGAGCGAATCGCTATCCGCTTCTTCAGAGACAGCCCCTGTCTCCGTCTCGCCTGTCAGAGCAGAAAGAGACACTTCTAGCGTTTCTCCGGAAAAACCGGAAACGGATAATCCCGGCTGTGCAAGCAGGAGACAAGCCCCGCTGTCATCGAGCATATAGCGCAGCCTGTCCTCAGGATACTCCGGGTCAAGCGGCACGTAGGCGCCGCCCGCTTTTAACACAGCAAGCACTGAAACCACCATCTCCGGCGAACGTTCAGCGAGCACGCCGACCATGCTTTCTTTGCGGACGCCTTTTTGTCGGAGCCGAACGGCGAGCCTGTCTGTGTACTGATCGAGCTCGGCGTACGTCAGCATGCCGCCCGGAAAACGGAGCGCCGGACGATGCGGCGAAGGCGCGGCACGGCGGGCAAACAGCCCGTGAAGCGTCGGAGCCGGCGGTTCAACCGCTTCTGTACGGTTAAACGCAGATAACACCCGTTTCTTTTCATTTTCATCCGCCATATCAATATGCCGAATCAGCCGGTTAGGATTTCTAACGGCATTTTCAACGATCGTCAGCAAATGAGTTTGAATACGTTTAATCGATTTTTCAGTAAATAAAGCGGATTGGTAATCAAAATTCAGCTCAATCAATCCCGTATCTGTCCGCTCCTTAATTAAAATGGATAGCTCGTTTGCGGTATGTCCGCTGAAAAACATGGCCGTTTCATAATCGAAACCGTCTGCCTTACGCCACTCAAGCGGCTGATACTGCATCGAAATACCGATGATATTTTGCAGGTCATGATGAGTCTGCCTTAATTCATTCACAAAAAGATTGTAAGGATATTTCTGGTGCCGCATAACAGACAGCTGCTCTTTTCCTACGCTGCGGACAAAGGACAGGAACTCCGCATCAGGATCTGCCGTCATTCTGATCGGCAGTGTGCTGACGAACATGCCGAGCATATCCTTTTCGAGCCTGGAGCCCCGGTTTCCGTAATAAGTGCCGATGGCAATATCCTTTTTAGCCGTCAGACGGCTGATGCATATGTATAACGAAGCCATAAACAGAGAGATGATGCTGATATTATTTTCTTTGCAAAAACGCCGGATAGATTGTTCTAAGGAGTGAGAAAGAGTGATAGTATCTCTGGAAGCCGCAGTGCTTTGTCTAAGATGAGAGGTTCGTTCCGCCAGTGAAAGGTGTTCCGGAACGGTTCGGTATGTTTCAGTCCAAAATGAACGGTCTTTTTGAAAACGGGAAGACTGTAAGTATTGCTGTTCTTTTTCCATGTAGCTGAGATAGGAAGGTCTGTGGTGTTCAGTTAAATCCTCGCTCCGCATGATCTTTTGGTAGATATCAATGAGCTGGTTGCCGAGCAGGTTGAGCGAGATGCCGTCCATGATAATATGGTGAAATTTTGAATAAAGCCAAACTTCTTCGTCTGACATGACAAGCAGAGTAAATTGATACAGAGGTGAATGAAACAGCTTGAACGGAACACGGGTCTGCGTGTCAATCCATGCGTCCCGCTCTGCCTGATCAGTATGAGTAAAATCAACAGTCTCTAGAGAAATCGGCCGATGCCCCGCAAGATACAGCTGGGGTTCTGATCCGTCCCCTTCTGTCAGTTGAAACCTGAGCGAATCATTTTGCGAGATAGAAAAATCTAAAGCATGGCGCAGTACGTCAAAATCGATGTCCCCCCTGAATTTGACGCATGCCGCGAGATTGCAGATACTTGTGCCCGGTTCGAGCAGCTCCGTAAACCACACTCTTCTTTGTGCGTGAGTTAAAGAATAAACAGTGTTCTCCAATGGAATCCCTCCGCTTCAATTTAAGAGGATAAGAAAGTGAAATAATTACAATTAAATTTCGACAGCATATGACTTAATCATCCATATAAGCATTATTTTAAAACATATTTTAGAAATCACAATAAAAAATTAAATTTTCTCTAACATTTTTTAGAATATAGTATATATTCCTCACTTCACTTCTTCATTTCTATAATCTTTATACCATGTAAAACGGTATGTATGCATACTATAAACTGGTTCTTAAACACTATAATAAGGAATAAAATGTATAATTAATTGCGCTTTTAAAAAGGTTTTCCTCCCGAAAAGAAGTTTTATGTTAAAAAATGAATAATCGGTGAACATGTAAGAAAGCGGTATGTAAAAAAAAGGAAGGATATTGCCGATATTACTTTTTGAAAAGATTGATTCATAATCGCAATATAATGTTTTACAGACATCAAAAAAAGCCGAATCCTCTAAGGATTCGGCCCTTCTTATTGATTTGCCAGCACGACTGCGATTTTGTCTTCAATGTCTTTTCCGTCATCTTCGTCAAGCAGCCCGTTTTGAAGCACGGAAAAAATAAGCGTATCTCCTGTTTTTGTGTCTGCATAGCCGGCAATCGAACTGACTGATGTTAGTGACCCGGTTTTCGCTTTAATTTTGCCTTCTGCCGGAGTATTCTTCAGCCGGTTCCGAAGGGTTCCTCCCGTCATTCTGTCGCTTGCGCCGGCAACAGGGAGCGAACGAAGGAAAGCCGGGTACCACTTTTCTTTCTGAACCGCATACAAAAGCTCTCCGATTTGGCCGGCGGATACGCCGTTAATATGAGAAACGCCGGATCCGTCTCTTGCAATCAATTTATCCGGATTGAGCCCGAACGATTTGAGCTCCGATTTCATCACGTCCAAGCCCTTTTCCCAGCTGCCCTCCCCTTTTTTCACTTTTCCCATTTCCTTGATCAGAATTTCGGCGTGCCCGTTGTTGCTCAGTTTCATAAACGGGATCAATAATTCTGAAAGAGGCATGGATGTCCGTGATGTGACAAGCTGGGTGCGGTGCGGCATTCGCCCTGTTCTGATTTTCCCTTTTACAGTTATACCCTGTTTAGTAAGCGCTTGTTTCCATAAATCTAAAGCATAGGACGACGGATCCCACACCGCCGCCCATTCTCTTGCCTTTGCCGAGCCGGCAGGTATGGTTCCCTTTATCGTAATCACATTGCCGCCGTGCTCCCGTTCAACCGTCAATTCTTTCGCTTCATCAGAAGCGACGGTTTTCACTTCATTTTTCACACGAACGACGTCCGTATGGGGGGAAATCGAAATGCGCGGCTTTTTACCGGGCTGTTTTGCCGGGCTGATTTCCGCAATCACCGTTCCGGTATCATAATCCTCATTTGGGGAAGCGGTAAGAGCTGATACTTGCGCGCCATAATATTGGCCTTCATCACTCCACGGAAGATCAACTGAATACCTGGTATCGTCATACCACGAATCATCCCCGACCAGATCTCCTTTAATGACATGGATGCCTCTGGCTTTGACCTGTTTAGCCATCTTCTCAAAAGCAGAAGCCAATAGGGTCGGATCACCTTTTCCCCTGAGATAAAGGTTTCCGCGCAGCTGTTTTCCTTTTACGGCGCCGTCTGCCCGTACTTCTGTCTTAAAGGTGTAATCTTCTCCGAGAACGGAAAGCGCTGCAGATGCCGTCAGCAGCTTCATCAGTGATGCAGGCCTCAGCCGCATATCTTCCCGGCTGCCGAACAGCACCTCCCCTGTTTTTGCTGACCGGACACTGACGCCCGCTGAAACTCCCTTTAAAGCAGGTTCTTCATCCAGAATGTGTTCCAGCTCTTTTTGCAAAGTATTTTTTTGTTCAGCCGCCTTAGCCGCCTCATCAATATAAGGAACTGCGGCAATGACCAAAAGCAGAATCACCGCGCTCAAGCGTTTCACATATGTTTTCAATGTTATCCCGCCTCTTTCCTATTCTTCGTCATGCAAAATGGTGATCCTGGATGACGCAGCCGCTTCTTCGCCCGGTTTCAGAATCTGAAGCCCTGTCAGTGATGCAGGCTGATTCAGATTAAATGCATCTGTAACGGAAGTATAAGGCTCAAGACTGACAAACCCTTGCTTTCCGTCACCGTTATATACCACCCAATGCTTGAAAGACATGTCTGCTTGATACAGCACGGATAATTGCTCATCCGGATGATAAATAACAGCTTCGTTATTGCCGCCATTCCGTCCGGAAGAAAGAAAAACATCGTCAAACTGTTTATTTTTCAAAGACACCCCCTGACGGAACGCTTCTTTATCAGGCACATCCAATAAACGGCCCGTCGGCACGAAACGTTCATTTAATTCCCACATGCGGTCAGCCGTCAAAAATAGACGGGATCGCTCTTCATTGAAAACAAAAGTTGAATGATAGCCGAGCCCCCAAGGAAAAGCCTCCGTTCCCTTATTCATAATCAGCGCCCGCTGCGTAAACACATTGTCTTTTAATGTATAGGTCATCCGGACAATGACATCGTGCGGAAATTGTTTATGAACACGGGGAATCTTTGAAAGATCAATTTCTGTTTCGACTTTCATTCCATCCCCCTCTTCTTTCGCTGCCGTCGCTTTCCAATGCTGATTGTGAAGAAAGCCGTGAATATGATTATGTTTATCCTCTTCGTTTATCTCAAATTGATACGCGCGGCCGTCAAAACGAAACGTCCCATCCGTAATTCGGTTCGGCGGGAATAAAACGGGAATGCCGTACAGCATCGGTTTTTTGCGGAATTGCTCCGCAGTTTCCGGTTCTCTCAGAAGCCGCATACCGGTTCTTTTATCCCGAAGCGATATGACATTTGATCCCCACTCCGGCACAATGATGCATTCAGCCTGATCAGTCTCCGCTTTTATGGCTGAAGCCCCTAAATAAGTCGTATGTTCAATCGTCATAAGCACCTGCCCTTTCCTTGTTTTCTAGCATGTATAGGAATTCCATTTTCTAAACTCATTTTCCTTCTCTAAAAAAACATCGCCCGTATGAACTGAGCGATGTGCGGTAAAACCTTATTGAATCAGCCGGGTAATCTGTTTTTTCTTCCATACAAACCGGTAATATCCGTATTGCAGCAGCAGGCTGACGACAAAAGCCGCCGGATAACCGACCCAAATGCCGAGAATGCCGAGATTCGTATAATGAGAAAGAATAAAGGCCACAGGCACTTCAATTCCCCAAATCGCAAAAATGCTGATAATCGTCGGCCATAACACCGTACCGCTCGCCCGCATCGTCGCTGAAACGATCTGAGCGTGACCGAAAATCAAATAGCTCCAAAGGGTAATCATAATCAGATTGCGGGCAATGTGGAGTGTGTCCTGATCTGTTAAAAACAAAGCAAGTATTTGCCGGGAGAAGGTGTAAATCAGCACAATCAAAACCCCGCCGATCAAATAATTCAGGCCGATGCCGACTTTGATGACCTGTTTCAGCCGGCCGAATTGATTGGCGCCAATGGATTGGGCGGCAAAAATGGAAACGGCGATACCGAGGCTTACCGCCGGCATCTGCACATAACTCGCCACTTGGTTGACGACCCCGTAAGCAGCCGTCGCGTTTGATCCGTAATGATTGACAAATGAAATGACCGCAATTTCAGAAAGTGACACGAGAATCATATTGATGCTCGACGGAATACCGAGACGGAGTAAAAGCGCGAGCAGCTTTTTGTCCATTTTAAGAGAACGGAGCGCAGTCCGGTCAAATGCCAATGGATGTTTCCTTTTCCGCAAATAAACCATGAGTACGATAAATGTCACGATGTTTGAAATCACGGTTGCATACGCCGAACCGTAAATGCCGAACTTCGGAAGTCCGAAAAGCCCGAGAATCAATAAGGGCAAGAGCCCGATGTTTATGACTGTACTGACGATTAACGTATAAAACGGAGTCTTTGAATCTCCCGTTCCGCGTAAAAATGTCGTATACGCAAAATATAAAAACATCAGCGGCATTGCGCAAAACAAAATGCGCGCATATCGGACACTGACATCTATTACGTTTTCCGGCGTTCCCATCAGCCGCAGAATATCAAGCGTAAACACACTGCCGACAACTGCCAGGACAACACCGAGCATAAAGGTAAAAGTCAGTGTAGTGCCGACAATCGCCTTCATCCTCTCTTCGTTTTTCGCGCCGTAAGCCTGCCCGATCAGAATGGAACTTCCCGAACCGATTCCGATCGTAAAGGAGATCAGCAGAAAAAACAGCGGAAAAAAAGACGATACGGCGGCAAGCGCATCGACTCCGAGCCACCTTCCGACAAATACCATTCCGACCAATTGGCCGACAGATTGCAATACATTGCTTAAAAGCAGCGGCACTAAAAACAGTGACATCGATCGCCAGACTGACTGGCCGCGGCCTTCCGCTGTTTCTAAATGATCTTGTACTTCCATATGTAGGACTCCTTTTTTGATTTTCTTCCATTTTATTATTCAGCAGACAGCTTGTAAAAACCTTTTGTTCAATGAAACTCTTTATCTTTTTCTCACGTCTTACATGGAAATAAACCATAAAAATAAAAAGTCCGGAAAATATTTTTGAAAAGGTATTGTAATCTTACCGTAATTATTGTAACATTTGTAACATAAGAGAAAGAGATTGATTGAAGGAGAGATTATATCATGAAAAAATGGCTATTATTCCTCACTACTATTACATTGATTCTGTCATTGGGCACTGTGGCGACTGCAAAAAATGCACCTAATGACCTTACACAAAAACAAGCACTTCAGCTGGCCCTGTCAGCGAGAGAACATTTCTGGAATACAATGAGCGGCGGTGCGCTTAAATCAAACGCAAATTGCACATCTGAACCGTTTGAATATCAAAATCTGCAATATGTATTTATGTGCAAAGACCTCGGAACAAAAGCGAAAGCCGTAAAATATCTGACACCCGCTTTTACAAAGCAAGCGATTGACAAAGGGCTCAAAGATTACCACTTCACTGTAAAAGACGGCAAATTGGCTGTTCCGGTCGGCGACGGAGATAACCTCCTGAATTGGAAAAAAGCAAAAATGACCCTTCTTTCTAAAAAAGGAAGCGTCCAAACATACCGCTTCACTGTACCGACTCTTGACGGTTCTCCGTCAGCAAAACGCGATGTAACATTCGTAAAAGAAAACAACGTTTGGAAAGTCAATCAATTTGATGCTGTCATATAAGAAAAAGCCCGCTTGCTTACAGCGGGCTTTTTTCACATCATTTCCATCAGGTTTTCACAAAATATCCAACTCAAAACCCCCTTGTATAACAAGGGGGTTTTTGTTTTACCGGCATTATTAAGCTGCGCCTATCTTATACAAAAAACGCTCTAGGAGAGATTCGAACTCCCGACCTGCAGTTTAGGAAACTGCTGCACTATCCGCTGTGCTACTAGAGCCTGCTTCTATTATAGTAACGCTGGCGGCCGTTTTTTTCAAGTCTACAGCCCTCCGAACACTTTATAGGCGGCTCTCGTCGTATCTTCATCTATTCCGATATAACGCATTGTAATAGACGGAGAAGAATGATTCAAAATCCTCTGCAGTTCAGCAATGTCTTTTGTCCTCTGATAAAAATGATACCCGAACGTCTTTCTAAGCGTATGCGTCCCGATTTCCTCCAACCCGCAAGCGGCAGCCGCTTCCTTTAATATTCTGTATGCCTGAATCCGGGATATGGGCTTATTCGTCCGTTTCGATTTAAACAAATAGTCATCCTCTTTCATGTCTTTTGTATAAGCGTATATGTCGGCCTTTAAAGACTCCAGTATCAGAATTTTTCTTTTCTTTCTCGTTTTGCTTTCGGTTGCCCACACATGATCTTTGTTCCTGACATCCCTCACGCGAAGCGGCAGAACATCTGAAATCCGCAGTGCGCTGTTCATGCCGAAAATAAATAAAAAATAATCACGATCACTTTTTTGCATTAAATACTCTTTGACTTCCTGGATCTTCTCCAAACTTCGGATCGGCTGTACGATATGCATCAAAAAACCCCTTATAATTGGTAAAGTAACATATTGAGCATAATGTTACTATTATAGCCGAAACCCGTTGAATGATAAAGGATAAAGGGTCTTATGTAACATAATATACATAGTGTTACATAAGGGGAATCAGATACGCAGTTTCAACAAATTCCTCAAAAACATCATTTTCAGCCCGGTGACAAGCTTTTAAACAAATAGAGGCCCAAGGCATTAAAAAATGAAAACAACGTCCTTAAAAAGAAATCTGAGCATCCGTTTTTTTGTGAGCAACCGAAAAAAATGCAAAAAAAAAGACACAATATGAAATTGTGTCCTAGTCTTCATCTTTTACATCAATGTCTTCAGGAAGCGGCTCATTTAAAAACTCTTGAATCATTTCCTTGTATTTTTCCAACTGCTCGAGATGGGTTTGAAATTGTTCCTTGTTGATTAAATATTGCTGTCCGTCATGGACGGCCCTTATTTTATTCGTCAAAACAAGATTGTGCACATATTCTTCAGGAAGACTGGTAAACTCCGCTGTCTCTTTGATCGTTAAATACATGGCTCACGTTCCTTTCATATGTCATGTGAGTGAATTCTGTTTTGTTCATTGTAGCTTATTTTTTGTCTTTATGCTTGTTTCACAGCTTTTTCAGTCCGGTTTCCCATTTAGCCTATTTGCGACTGATTACATTCACACAGAAACTCCGGCTTTTTGCGCACCGGACTATTCCGTTTGTCACTTGTGAAAACAGCACATTTTACTTACTCTATAATTGTAAGCGGAAAACAAAGGAGGCAGACTATGAAAAAGAAAAAGTTTATGAATCTCTGTTTTATCGTTCTGCTCAGTACGTTGCTCGCGGCCGGAAGCATCCCTTATCACGCTCAGGCTAAGAAACACCCGTTTTCCTATGACGACTACAAACAGGTAGATGTCGGCAAAGACGGCATGGTTGCCACCGCCCACCCTCTCGCTTCACAAATCGGTGCCGACGTGCTGAAAAAAGGCGGCAATGCAATTGACGCCGCGGTTGCCATTCAATTCGCATTAAACGTAACTGAACCTATGATGTCAGGAATCGGCGGCGGCGGATTTATGATGGTTTATGATGCGAAGACGAAAGACACCACCATTATCGACAGCCGAGAACGCGCACCGGCAGGCGCAACACCGGATATGTTCCTTGACGAAAACGGCAAAGCCATCCCTTTCTCCGAACGCGTTACGAAAGGGACTGCAGTCGGTGTTCCGGGAACATTAAAAGGACTTGAAAAAGCGCTCGACAAATGGGGCACACGCTCCATGAAACAACTCATCACCCCTTCCATTAAACTTGCCTCAAAAGGCTTTCCGATCGATTCGGTTTTAGCTGATGCCATCTCAGATTATAAAGACAAATTATCACACACTGCTGCAAAAGACGTGTTTCTTCCGGACGGAGAACCTCTGAAAGAAGGAGACACACTCATCCAAAAAGACTTAGCCAAAACATTTACAGCTATTAAGTACAAAGGCACAAAAGCATTCTATGACGGAGCATTCTCCAAAAAGCTTGCGGAAACAGTGCAGGAATTCGGCGGCTCAATGACAGAAAAAGATATTAAAAACTTCAATGTGACGATTGACGAACCGATCTGGGGAGATTACCAGGGCTATCATATCGCAACTGCTCCTCCTCCAAGCTCGGGCGGTGTTTTCCTGTTGCAAATGCTGAACCTTCTGGATGATTTTAAGCTTTCTCAATATGATATCCGTTCTTGGCAAAAATATCAGCTTCTCGCAGAAACGATGCATTTGGCTTACGCTGACCGCGCCGCATTTGCCGGGGATCCAGAATTCGTCAACGTCCCTCTCAAAGGCCTCTTGAATCCAGATTATATCAATGCCCGCAGACAGCTGATAGATATTGATAAAGTCAATAAAAAACCGAAAGCCGGCGACCCTTGGGCCTATCAGGAAGGTTCTGCAAACTATAAACAAGTGGAGCAGCCGACTGACAAACAAGAAGGCCAAACGACTCACTTCACGGTAACTGATCGCTTCGGCAATGTCGTATCTTATACGACAACGATTGAACAGCTGTTCGGTTCCGGCATTATGGTTCCCGGATACGGCGTTGTGTTGAATAATGAGTTAACAGACTTTGATGCGGTGCCTGGCGGTGCAAATGAAGTGCAGCCGAATAAACGTCCGCTCAGCAGCATGACTCCGACTATTTTATTCAAAAATAACGAACCTGTCCTGACTGTCGGCTCCCCCGGCGGAGCAACGATTATTTCTTCCGTCCTGCAAACGATCCTGAACAAAGTTGAGTACGGCATGGATCTGAAAGCGGCGGTCGAAGAGCCGAGAATTTACACAAACAGCATGACATCCTATCGATATGAAAAAGGAGTGCCGGAAGAAGCCCGCACAAAACTGAACGAAATGGGGCATAAATTCGGCAGCAGCCCGGTTGATATCGGGAATGTGCAAAGCATCCTGATCGACCGTGAAAACGGCACCTTCACCGGAGTTGCCGACTCAAGCCGAAACGGAGCCGCAATCGGCGTAAACTTGAAAAAATGTGAAAAATGACAAGACAAAAAGCCTCGTTTCTCAAGCTGAGAAATGAGGCTTTTGTTTATTCTGCACTGTATTCAGATGAGGTTTTTTCAGACGTTAATGACGCAAGCGAAAGCACGCCGCACATCGCGATGACAACACCCGCTGATCCGATCCATGTCACTGACGCAAGAGACAGATGGGTGACAACAATGCCCCCGATGCCCGCTCCGGCTGCCATAGCCAGCTGCATGACAGACTGGTTGAGGCCAAGTAATACACCCGATGATTCAGGCTCCATCGTTGCCAAATGATACTGCTGAGCAGGCCCAGATGACCAGGCGGCGAAGGACCAAAAAATAAGCACTGCCGCCGCTCCGAAAGCAGAATGTGTGACAAACGGCAATAACATGAGCATGATAGCATGAAGCGCCATTCCGCCGGTTAATGTCATACGCGCCCCCCATTTGTCTGCGCTGAAACCGCCTGCTTTAGAACCGGCAAGACTTGCAACACCGAAAATAAGCAGCAATGTACTCAGTATTCCGCTTCCGATATGAGTAACGTTCAGTAAATACGGAGAAAGGTACGTATACGCAACCGAATAGCCTCCGAGCCAAAAAAACGTAATGGCCAGCCCGACAGCCACCTTTCGTTTCTTCAAAAGAGAAAATTGCTGAATGAGCGGCACCGGTTTATCTCCTTTTATCTCAGGCAACGCGAAACGTATAATAAGCATGGCAATGATTCCGATTGCCGCAATTCCGGCAAAAACCACCTTCCAGCCAAAAGCTTCAGACACGGTTCTTCCGATCGGAACACCGATAATGAGCGCCGCCGTAAACCCCATAATGACGGTTGCGAGAGAACTTGCCTGTTTTCCCGGGGGAGCGATTTTTGCTGCGATCGTAAGCGCGGTGACCACCACAGTTCCTGCTCCAAGCGCCATGATCACCCGCGCTCCCGCAAATAAGCCGAATCCCTGCACAAGGAAAGAAATGATATTCCCGATAACAAACAGCCCCAGAGCATAGATCATGAGCTTCCTTCTGTCCAGTTTTGCTGTAAGGGCCATCATGACAGGCGTTCCGATTGCATAAACAAGTGAAAAAATCGTAATCAGCTGCCCTGCCGCTGCCACAGTAACTCCCAAGGAACCTGCAATTTTATCAAGCATCCCTGATATCACATATTCAGACGTCCCCACTAAAAAACTGATAATTGCCAAAATGTAAATCTTCCAGGTATTTTGCACCTGACACACTCCTTCATTGATGATTTATATAAAGATATATTGTGATATATCGATATAAAGAGTTGAAAACAGAAACAAATCGCAATATGTCGATGTGTAGTCGGAAAAAGAAACTGAATCCCTCTTCTAAAGGATTCAGCCCTACATTTCGCGCTGAAAATAATCGGCCATCGCCTTTATCGCTTCTTCATCTCTTTTATAATAGGTGTATTTGCCAATCCGTTTTGTTTGGATAAGGCCCGCCCGCTGAAGGATGGAAAGATATTGAGACGCCGTTGACTGTGTCATCTGAAGCTTATCGGTGATCTGGCTGACACATACTCCGATCTCATTCATATCAATGCCATCATGCGGGGCGAAGTGACGGTCCGGCTCTTTCAGCCATTGTAAAATCTCAAGCCGTGACTCATTAGACAACGCTTTAAAAACATCAATAGGTTTCATACGCTTTATTATATCGTGATTTTACGATATGTCAATGTTGTTTTTGTTAAATCTCTATTTTTTGTTTTGCCTCTCTTATGATCCGGGAAATAAAATCACTCACATTCTCTTCAAATGTGTCTTCCCGCCCGTATTGCCTTACATGTACAGATTGATGGCGGCACTCTCGATCTCCCACAACAGCAATATACGGGATTTTTTTCATTTGTGCTTCTCTGATTTTATAGCCGAGTTTTTCATCGCGCTGATCAAGCTCAGCCCGGATACCCGCTTTCTTCATTTGCCAATGCACCTGTTCTGCGCAGTCCCGGTGTGCGGTGTTTGATACTGGGATGATTTTTGCCTGTACCGGTGCAAGCCATAAAGGGAACGCTCCCCCGAAATGTTCTGTAATGATTCCGAGAAATCTGTCGAGAGATCCGAATACCGCCCGGTGAATGACAACAGGACGGACTTTTTGGTTTTTTTCATCAATATATGTTAAATCAAATTTCTCCGGCATTTGAAAATCCAGTTGGACAGTGGCGCATTGATGGCTCCGGTTCAGCGCATCTTTTATATGAATATCAATTTTCGGTCCGTAAAATGCACCATCTCCCCGATTAAACCGAAAACGATATCCCTGTTCTTTTAATACTTTTTCTAATGCGCTCTCAGCCCTGTCCCACAAGTGTTCGCTTCCCATGTAATCTTCCGGTCTTGTTGACAGCTCAATATCATAGGAAAAACCAAATGCGGTGTACACCTCGTGAATAAGCTGCAGCGCCGAAGCGATTTCACTCTCGATTTGATCCTGCGTTACAAAAATGTGTGCGTCATCCTGGCAAAAAGATCTGACGCGGAGCAGGCCATTAAGCGCCCCGCTGAATTCATGACGGTGCACCTGACCGAACTCAGCCATCCGAATCGGAAGATCACGATAAGAACGAAGCTTTTCTTTAAATAAGAGCATGTGGCCGGGGCAGTTCATCGGCTTTAACGCGAAGCGCTGATGATCGGCTTCCGAGAAATACATATTCTCTTTATAATGTTCCCAGTGACCGGATTGCTCCCAAAGACGCTGGTTCATCATCATAGGGGTGCGCACTTCCTGATAATGATAGGCATCCTGCTTCGAACGCAGAAATGATTCAAGCGTGTTTCGGATAAACTGACCGTTCGGCAGATAAAAAGGCATACCCGGCGCTTCTTCCGAAAACATAAAAAGTTGTAACTCCGCTCCCAATTTCCGATGATTTCTCATCTCCGCCTCTTTCAACAGCTGAAAATGTCTGTTCAGCTCCTTTTCTGAGGAAAATGCTTTTCCATAGATGCGCTGGAGCATTTTTTGGTTGCTGTCGCCGCGCCAATAAGCCCCTGATACATGAGTGAGCGAAAAAGCTTTTATCTGTCCGGCAGACGCCAAGTGCGGACCCCGGCATAAATCAATGAATTCGCTCTGGCGGTATATACTGATTGTATCAGTCTGCGGAATACCCGCTAAGAGCTCAAGCTTCAGCGGTTCATGAGCAAACAGCTGCTCTGCCTCTTCTCTGGAGATTTCTTCTCTGATAAATTCCGGATTTTCCGAAATGATTCGGTTCATCTCTTTTTCAATGACGGCCAGGTCTTTTTCAGTAATCGTTTCATCCATATCAAAATCATAATAAAAGCCATTTTCAATAACGGGTCCGATCCCTAAACAAACCTTCGGATACAGACGTTTTACCGCTTGCGCCAATACGTGTGCTGCTGTGTGTCTCATCACTTCCAGTCCCGCTTCAGACTGAAAACTGCACAGTTCAATCGCCGCGTCAATCTGAATGCTTCTTCTAAGGTCATATAACGATCCGTTTATCTTTCCGGCGGCAGATGCCTTTTTCAGACTCGGACTGATTGATTGTGCGATCTCTTCTAACGTAACGCCTTTCCGGTATTTTTTTTGTTTCCCATCAGGAAAAGTAATCACAATGTGTGGCTCCTTCACGGTCTGATCTCTCCTTTATTTTTAATAAAATAAAAAACACACTCATCCCAAAGCAAGGGACGAGTGTGTGTCAGACCCGCGGTTCCACCCAAATTCCCGCCACTTCAAGTGACGGCTCATTTTTGCCGTAACGCGGCTATACGGTATCGGCTGCTTTCGTTCACCGATACAGCTCAAAAGGCGGTAAGCCCATTCTTCGTGCCGGGAAGGTCTCAGCCGCGCCCTCCCTCTCTGTATGGCCGGTTAAAATGTCTCATGTCCTTATCATTGCCATTTTTCTTATATAAACATAAAAACACACTCATCCCAAAAAAAGGGACGAGTGTGTGTCAGACCCGCGGTTCCACCCAAATTCCCGCCACTTCAAGTGACGGCTCATTTTTGCCGTAACGCGGCTATACGGTATCGGCTGCTTTCGTTCACCAATACAGCTCAAAAGGCGGTAAGCTCATTCTTCGTGCCGGGAAGGTCTCAGCCGTGCCTTCCCTCTCTGTATGGCCGGTTAAAATGTCTCATGTCCTTATCATTGCAGATACTTTTTCCGAAAAACTTTCTTTTATTATACATAAATTTTCCGAAAAAGAAAGTTTTTTTAAGAAAAACCAGAACGAAAAAAATTGGAGTACACAGCTGTCCTGTTTTCTCATCTTCCGTTCGGTAATGCTTTTAATCCATTCAGCAGTTCTTCAAACGCCGATGTCAAAAATAAATCACTCCGGTAGATAAATGATATATTCATATCCCGAAACTGTTCAGGGAGCTCATGAAGAAAAAGATTTTTCCTGTTTTGAAAATAACGGACGGCTGATGCAGGCAGAAAGGAAACCCCCATCCCCGCCTGCACCGCCCCAATAATGGCTTCCAACGTACCGAATTCAATGATTTTATGTGCGGGTACTGCTTCTTCTTTCAGTATGTTCTTTATTTTGCGGCGGTGCGAACAGCCCGCGGCAAAATAAAGAATCGGATCTCGCAACAAGTCTTGCAAACTGCCTTCCCGCTTATTTGAAACCAAGACCAATTCTTCTTGAATTACAGCGACTTGCTCAAGATCTTCGTATTCGACCGGACCATAAACAAAAGCGCCGTCCAGCTCATAGTGTAAGACGTGCTGCACTAAGGTATGTGTATCACCGGTTGACAGAGACAGCTGTACTTTCGGGCAGCGGCTGCAATACTCTGTGAAAAATTGAGGGAGATGGACGGCTGCCGCCGTTTCAAGAGAACCGATTCGAAGCGGGCCGTTCGGATCGCCTGCCTCTTGCGCCGTTTTTTGCGCCTCATGCAGCAATTGAAGGATTCTGTCTGCGTCTTTCAATAAGTTTTCACCTGCGGGCGTCAGCGTCATCCCCCGATTTGTGCGGTAAAAAAGCTGTGTTTGCAATTGCCGTTCCAGCTGCTGAATCCGGTTTGTCACATTTGATTGAACATAATGCAGGCTTTCTGCCGCCTTTGAAATACTTCCTTTGCGGGCGACAGCCTGAAAAATCTTTAAGTCTCCGCTTTCCATGTAAGGGCACCTTCTTGCTATGATTTTTATTGATAGCCGGCTATCAATTTTCATTTATTTACTGCAGCTGATACAGCCTGTAAAATCTTTCTCATCAATCATAAAGGAGAGAAGAATGATGAATGCCCTTATCATACACGAAAATGGCTTTGATTTCATGCAGGCACCTGACAAAAGGCCGGGAAACGGCGAAGTAAAAATAAAGCTGAAAACAGCCGGATTAAACCATCGTGATTTGTTTTTAATGAAAAACCACGAAACCGGAAACCATGAATTTACTCTCGGTTCAGACGGCGCGGGAATCGTAACCGAAATAGGACACGGCGTCCGGTCTCATTTACTGCATGCAGAAGTCATCATCAACCCGGTGCTGAATTGGAAGACTGTTGAGGACGTACCAGCCGTCCCTGATATTTTAGGCGGTCCGAGCGACGGAACATTTTCATCTTATGTCATTGTTCCTGAGGAAAATGCCGTTTTAAAACCCGAACACCTGACTTGGGAGGAAGCGGGCGTGCTGCCGTTATCAGCATTAACCGCTTATCGCGCCTTATTTACAAAAGGACAATTAAAAAAAGGCGAACACCTTATCCTTCCGGGTATCGGAAGCGGCGTGGCAACATACGCCTTATTAATGGCAAAAGCTATCGGAGCGACAGTCAGCGTCACCTCCCGCAGTGAAAACAAAAAACAAACCGCACTGTCATACGGTGCAGACCGGGCGATTGACAGCTACGGTGACTGGAATGAGGCGCTGAATGGCGAAAAAGCAGATATCATACTTGACGGTGTAGGCCCGGCCTTGTTTCAACACTATCTTGACATTATGAAACCGAATGGCCGGATCGTAACATTTGGCGCCAGTTCAGGCGATCAGCTCGGATTTCCTATTCGCTCGCTGTTTTTTCCGCAGATTCATATTCTCGGTACATCAATGGGAAGCAATGAGGAATTTGCGGATATGCTGGAATTGGTAAACCGCTGCGGCATCCGTCCCATTATCGACCGCATGTACCCTCTCAGTGAAGCAGCTGCCGCTTTTAACAGAATGCGGGAAGGACGGCAGTTCGGCAATATCGGCTTTCGTTTGGATGTCTAAAAAAGAGGAGCGGACCCGTCCGTTTCCTTATTTGTTTATAAGCGTTTCCGCTTGAAATTCAATATGTTTTTCTTCATCAATTAAAATCTGCCTGCAAATCGACTGCAGACACACAGAGCCCGTCAGCAGCACCGTGATCGACTGCTCAAGGCTTGCAAATCGTCTCAGTCTCCGGAAGAAAACAATCTCTCCACTCTGTAAAACAAAATTCCATATGTTATCTTCCGCGTTACCCTTCTATGACCAATACAGGAAGAAGGAGGTTTCATTTCAATACGAAAAACCGGCTGATCCCAGCCGGTTTTATAAATAAACCCCTTTATTTACGGTAAAACAGTGCTCCCCATTAAATAACTGTCGACTTCGCGCGCTGCTTCCCGGCCTTCATTAATCGCCCATACAATCAGGCTTTGGCCCCTTCTCGCATCCCCTGCGGCGAAAACACCGTCAACATTCGTTTTATAATCCCCATATGCCGCCTGAATTTTATGATTTGCCGAATCGACACCGAACTGTTTCAATAATGGCTGTTCTGTCCCTTCAAAACCGATGGCGATGAACACCAGCTGAGCAGGCCAGACTTTTTCTGTTCCGGGCAGTTCATGAAATTCATACTTTCCGAATTCGTTTCTGACTTTTTCCATTTGAATGGTGTGAATCTCTTGTAAGCGGCCCCGCTTATCGGCCACCATTTTTGTCGTCTGAATTGAATATTCTCTCGGGTCTTTGCCGAACTTTGCCTGCGCTTCTTCATAGGCGTATTCAAGGGTAAAGACGTGCGGCTGTTCAGGCCACATATTGTCGTTCGTGCGCGTCTGAGGAAGTTTAGGATGTTTCCCGAACTGGTGCACGCTGCGCGCTTTTTGGCGCAGCGCGGTTGCCACGCAGTCAGCTCCTGTGTCTCCTCCGCCGATCACGATGACGTCTTTCCCTTTAGCGTCTATAAATTGTTTGTCTTTGAAGTTGGAATCTAAATAGCTTTTCGTCGCCAGTGTTAAATAGTCCATCGCATAATGGACGCCTTTTGCTTCCCGGCCTTCAATCAGCAGATTGCGCTGCTTTTGGGCGCCTGTGCACAAAATGACGGCATCAAATTGATCTTTCAGCTCATCTGCCGTTATGTCAACGCCGATTTCGGTATTTGTTACAAAATCTATACCTTCCTGCGTCAAAAGCTTAATACGGCGTTCGACGACATTTTTCTCAAGCTTCATGCTCGGAATGCCGTACATCAGCAGGCCGCCGGCTCTGTCGGCACGCTCATAGACTGTTACGGAATGACCGGCTTGATTCAGCTGATCAGCGCTTGCCAGACCTGCCGGGCCTGAACCGACGACAGCGACTTTTTTACCTGTGCGTTTCGCTGGAATTCTCGGCTGAATCCATCCATTTTCAAATCCTTTATCAATGATCGTCCGCTCGATGTTTTTAATTGAAACAGCCGGATCTGAAATGGCCAGCGTACAAGATCCTTCACAAGGAGCGGGACAGACCCGCCCTGTGAATTCAGGAAAGTTATTCGTTTTCAGAAGACGCTCCAAGGCTTCTTTCCAGCGCCCCCGATAGACGAGGTCATTCCACTCCGGTATCAGATTATAAATCGGGCAGCCGGACGTAAAACCGTTGATATCAGCGCCGATTTGGCAAAACGGTGTGCCGCAATCCATACAACGCGCCCCCTGCCGCTTTGACGCTTCATCTGAAAATGGAGCCGAATACTCTTTCCAATCCTTTAAGCGAGTGAGAGGGTCCCGCTCAGCCGGTTTTTCTCGTTTTTCTTCCATGAATCCAGTTGGTTTCCCCATGTTCCTCTCCCCTTTCTTACTGTACTACCGCTTGTTTTTGATCTTTGGCAGGCGTTTGGAGGACCTTTGTATTGGCTTCAAAAGCATACATAATTGCGTCTTCCTCTGATAAACCCGCCGCTTTTTGTTCTTCGATGCTGAGGAGCATTTGTTTATAGTTTTTCGGAATGACTTTGATAAAGGTTTCTGCGGCTTTTTCCCAATTGTCCAGGAGATCTGCGGCTTTTTTACTGTTTGTCAGCGCCGCATGCCGTTTGACCATTTCTTCAACTTCTTTGATCTCCGCCTCATCCGTCAGCTTTTCAAATGAAATCATTTCCATGTTGCATTTGCGTTTAAATGCTTTGGCATCATCACTCAGGACGTATGCGATACCGCCTGACATTCCCGCCCCGAAGTTTTTGCCGACTTCGCCGAGGACGACAACCCGGCCGCCTGTCATGTATTCACAGCCGTGGTCTCCGATACCTTCTACAACGACATTGACTCCGCTGTTACGCACTGCAAAACGTTCACCGGCGCGCCCGTTAATGTACGCTTCCCCGCTTGTTGCTCCGTAAAATGCGACGTTCCCGATAATAACGTTATCGTGTGTTTCACAATTGAAGGCATCAGGCGCTTTCACGATGATTTTTCCGCCTGAAAGCCCTTTGCCTACGTAGTCATTTGAATCCCCGTTCAAATGAAGCGTCATCCCCTTAGGAACAAATGCTCCGAAACTCTGTCCGGCTGATCCGGTAAAATGAAGTCTGATCGTATCATCCGGCAGGCCTTCCGCTCCGTAGCGTTTAGAAATTTCACTTCCCGTCACGGTTCCGGCTACGCGATTTGTATTATTGATCTTGATTTCAGCTTCCGCTTCCTGACCGGCTTCAATTGCAGCCTGCACCGCCGGAAGAATAACCGTCATATCAAGCGACTCGTCGATTTTATGGTTTTGCGCCGTACGGAAAGTGCGTACGCCTTCAGGCTGGTACAGCAGTGTGGATAAATCAAGCTGGCCCGCCTTCCAATGCGCTTTCGCACGTTCACTGACATGAAGAACGTCTGTCTGTCCGATCATCTCATCAAGCGTCTTAAAGCCTAACTGCGCCATATATTCACGCACTTCTTCTGCGACAAACAGCATGTAATTTACGATATGGTCAGGATCGCCCATGAATTTTTTGCGAAGCTCCGGGTTTTGCGTCGCGACACCTACAGGACATGTATCTAAATGGCAGGCGCGCATCATGACGCAGCCGAGAACGACAAGCGGCGCTGTAGCAAAGCCGAATTCCTCCGCACCGAGCAAGGCGGCCATCACGACATCTCGGCCTGTCATCAGCTTACCGTCCGTTTCCAATACCACGCGATCCCGTAAACCGTTCAGCATCAGCGTTTGGTGAGCTTCTGCAAGACCAAGCTCCCACGGAAGACCCGTATGTTTAATACTTGTTTTCGGCGACGCGCCCGTTCCGCCATCGTAGCCGCTGATGACGATGACATCTGCAGTACCTTTTGCCACACCGGCCGCAATCGTGCCGACACCGGCTTTTGATACGAGCTTGACGCTGATTCTCGCGCTTCGATTTGCATTTTTCAAATCATGAATCAGCTGCGCCAAGTCTTCAATTGAATAAATATCATGGTGAGGAGGCGGTGAGATCAACCCTACACCTGGTGTAGAACCGCGGACATCCGCGACCCAAGGATATACTTTGTTGCCCGGAAGCTGACCGCCTTCTCCCGGCTTCGCCCCTTGCGCCATTTTGATCTGCAATTCATCCGCATTGACGAGATAATGGCTCTTTACGCCGAAACGGCCGGAAGCGATCTGTTTAATCGCACTTCTTCTGTCGTCGCCATTTTCATCCGGAACGAAACGTTTCGGGTCCTCGCCGCCTTCTCCGCTGTTGCTTTTTCCGCCAAGCCTGTTCATCGCTATCGCTAAAGCCTCATGGGCTTCCTTGCTTAATGAACCGAATGACATCGCTCCTGTTTTAAAACGTTTCACGATGGACGCAGCTGATTCAACTTCCTCTAATTTTAAAGGCTTGCGGTCTTCTTTGAAGGCGAACAGATTGCGTAAAAATCCGATTCGTTCTTTATCCGCTGCATGAGAATACTGCTTAAACAGGCTGTAATCATTCTTGCGGCACGCCCATTGCAGGGTATGGATGGTTTTCGGATTGAAAGCGTGGTGCTCTCCCCCGTTCCGCCATTGGAATTCACTTCCCGGCTCAAGAGTTTGGCTGTAATCATCCTTGTACGCCGCTTGATGGCGCTGTTTCGCTTCTTGCGCAATCGTTTCGATATCGATTCCGCCAAGCTGAGATGCAGTACCGGTAAAGTATTTGGCGATAACGTCTTCACCGATGCCGACCGCTTCAAAAATTTGGGCGCCCCTGTAACTTTGCACAGTTGAAATCCCCATTTTTGACATCACTTTCACGACGCCTTCTGTTACGCTCTTTCCGTATTTGCTGACAGCTTCTTCATACGGAATATCAAGCCGGCCTTCATCGATTTCCTGCTTATACGTAGCGTAAGTCAAATACGGATTGACAGCATCGGCACCATACCCGATGAGGGCCGCAAAGTGATGAACTTCACGCGCTTCCCCGGATTCAACGATAATGCTTGCTTTTGTTCGCAGTCCTTGGCGGATCAAATGCTGATGCAGCGCACTGACGGCCAAAAGCGGCGGAATCGGCGTCAACTCTTTACTCATTGCCCTGTCAGATAAAATTAACAGAGATACGCCTTCCTTGATCGCTTTTTCCGCCTGCTGAAACAAATCCTTCAGGCCTTTTTCTAGGTCATCGGAAAACAGCGTACGGATGTTCTGGCTCTTAATGTCAGGATGCACAAGTGTTTTCAGCGCATAAAACTGTTCGTTTGATAATACAGGAGTATACAATTTTATGCGGCGTGCATTTCTTTCACTCGGATGCAGCAGATCACCTTCAGCTCCGAGCCAGGTCACCGTAGAAGTTACCAGCTGCTCGCGGATCGCGTCAATCGGCGGGTTTGTGACTTGCGCAAACAGCTGTTTAAAGTAATGAAACAGTGATTGGGCGCGGTCGGATAAAACGGCGAGCGGCGAATCATTTCCCATAGAGCCGAGCGGGTCCTTGCCTTCTTTAATAACAGGGATTAAATATTTCTGAATATCTTCATACGTATAGCCAAACGCTTTTTGACGGACGAGAAGATCATCGAATTGTTCCTCTTCCCGGATTTCCGGGTCAGGATTCACTTGAACCAATTCTTCTTCAAGCCATTTTTGATAAGGGAATTCATTTGCAATTTCTGTTTTCACTTCTTCATCTGAAATAATCCGGCCTTCTTCTAAGTCAATGAGCAGCATTTTTCCGGGCTCCAGACGTTTTTTATGAAGAATGTTCTCCTGCTCTACTTCAATAACGCCGACCTCAGATGAGAAAATAATATGGTCATCTTTTGTCACATAGTAACGTGCCGGACGCAGGCCGTTACGGTCAAGGATGGCGCCGATCTGTTTTCCGTCCGTAAACGAAATGGCGGTCGGCCCGTCCCACGGCTCCATTAAAGAGCTGTGATATTCATAAAAAGCCCGTTTCGCTTTAGACATGTGAGTGTTTTCCGTCCATGGTTCCGGAATCAGCATCATTGCCGTATGTGCCGGTTTCCGCCCTGCCATCACGAAAAATTCAAACGCATTATCAAGAATGGATGAGTCACTGCCCTCAGCATTTAAAATCGGCAGCACTTTGTGAAGATCGTCTCCGAAGCTTTCTGAAACGAACTGCTGCTCCCTCGCTCTCATCCAATTGATGTTGCCCCGGAGCGTATTGATTTCTCCGTTATGAATCAGATAGCGGTTCGGATGAGCACGTTCCCAGGTTGGAAAGGTATTTGTGCTGAACCTTGAATGCACAAGTGAGAATGCAGATACGAAGGTTTCATCCTGCAAATCCAAATAAAATGCGTCAACCTGCTCAGGCGTTAACAAACCTTTATAAACAATAGTCTGGCTTGACAGGCTTGCGAAGTAAAAATCAAGCTGTTCTTGAACGCCCCAATTTTCCGCCTGCTTCCGGATGACATACAGTTTGCGTTCAAAAGCAAGGCTGTCTTTCAAATCGTTTGCGGCGCCGATGAATACTTGACGCACATACGGGCAAGTGATTTGTGCCACTGTTCCGATTTTTCCGACATTTACAGGGACGGTTCTCCAGCCGAGAACGATCTGTCCTTCCTGCTCAATGAATGCATTCACCTGTTTTTCGATCTTTTTTCTTTCCTCTTCATTTTGCGAGAAAAAGACCATTCCTACCCCGTAACGGCCTTTTTCCGGCAGTCTCATCTCTCCGCACTCTTTCTTAAAAAAAGCATCAGGGATCTGAACCATCAGGCCGGCGCCGTCACCCGTATTCGGATCACTGCCCTGTCCTCCTCTGTGATCCAGCTGGCAAAGCATCTTCAGTCCTTTTTTGACAATGTCATGTGAAGGTTTCCCTTTTAAATGGGCATACAAGCCGATTCCGCATGCATCGTGCTCAAATTCCGGACGGTAGAGACCTTGTGCTTTCGGCATTTGATTGTAAGTCATAATTCCTCTCCCCCGATCAGTTTCCGTTAATTATCGGTCATAAAATCTGACAACTTTAAATTAATTGTAAGTTTTCAAAACAATATAAACAATATATAATTTAGATCAAATACATCTCAAAATGAGATAGATAGGTGTGAACGCAATGGAATTACGCCAGCTTCGGTATTTTATGGAGGTAGCAGAACGGGAACATGTGTCAGAAGCGGCTGATCATCTGCATGTCGCACAATCCGCCATCAGCAGGCAGATTGCAAATCTTGAAGAAGAGCTGCAAGTCACTTTATTTGAACGGGAAGGCAGAAATATTAAATTAACGCCGATCGGCAAACAATTTTTAGAACATATTAAAACGGCGATGAAAGCAATTGATTACGCGAAAGAACAAATTGATGAATATCTTGATCCGAATCGCGGAACCGTCAAAATAGGATTTCCGACGAGCCTTGCAAGCCAGCTTTTGCCGACGGTGATTTCGGCGTTTAAAGAGGAATACCCGAACGTTGAGTTTTTGCTCCGCCAGGGGTCATATAAGTTTTTAATTGAAGCCGTAAGAAACAGGGATATAGATGCTGCGCTGCTCGGCCCCGTTCCGACGGAATTCCCCGACATAACAGGCAATATCTTATTCACGGAAAAGATTTACGCGCTTGTTCCGCTGCACCATCCGCTTGCCAAACAGAAAAATATTCATTTAATTGATCTGCGCGGCGACCAATTTGTTTTATTTCCTGAAGGGTTTATTCTCCGTAACATGGCGATTGACGCTTGCAGACAGGCCGGCTTTGCGCCGCTTGTATCGACGGAAGGCGAGGATTTAGATGCCATTAAAGGATTAGTCTCCGCGGGGATGGGAGTTACTTTATTACCTGAAAGCACCTTTGGAGAAACCACCCCTCGGTTCACGGTCAAAATTCCGATTGAATTTCCTCAAGTGAAGCGCACCGTAGGCATTATTAAACCAAAAGGAAGGGAACTGGCTCCGTCTGCAAATGATTTCTATCATTTTGTCATTCAATTTTTCTCCAAACTTGAACAATATCAATAAAAAACAAACCCGAGCTTCAAAACGAAGCCTCGGGCTTTTTCATATTTTTTTAGATCTTTCTCAGCCGATCGGAATGGATAGTTCAACGTGGCAGACAAACGCTTCCGGATCAATGACTGATTGATCGGTCTGTTTGGGCGGCGTTTCTTTAAATGTCTTCAGCTGGGCTGAGGAATAGTTGACGATGCCGAGTCCGAGCTCTTCTCCCTGCTGATCAAGCAGCCTGACAACCGCTCCGCTGCTGAATCTGCCCTTAATCTGCTCGATGTCCTGCGGTGACAGCTCCATATTTCCGTTCGCGACATCGCGGCTGCTTTCTTTTTCCATCACAATTTCGCCTTCGGGGCCGGAATTAAATGCAAGCCATTGTTCTTTGTGGTTTAACGGCAGGGTTCCTTCCGCTTCAAAATAAGTTCCTTCAGCCGCCTCATCTACCGCTTGAAGCAGAATGTCCGGAATGTTAGCCTGCCCGAGAAAGCCTTTAATACCGGAGGCCATCACAATTTTAAAAGCATCCAGTTTCGAACGCATTCCGCCGGTTCCCATTTCACTCCCGGCATCTCCCGCGCTTGCTTCTATTTCCGGAGTGATGTCACTAACATGACTGATTCTTTTCGCTTTCGGGTTGCTGCGCGGATTATCATCATATAAACCGTCAATGTCTGATAAAATCACAAGCATGTCGGCATCAATTAAACCTGCCACCTTCGCTGCGAGTGTATCGTTATCTCCGAATTTCAGCCGGTTGACTGTGACCGTGTCATTTTCATTAATAATCGGAATAATGCCCCGTTCCAAAAGGACGTTCATCGTATTGCGCACATTATGGTAGCGGCATTCATCGGAAAAGTCGCTTCTTGTAATTAAAATTTGTGATGCGACATAACCGTGCGCTAAAAACAGCTTTGAATAAGCCTCCATTAATAATCCCTGCCCGATGGAAGCAGAAGCCTGTTTTTCAGGGAGGCTTTCCGGTTTCTGAATAAATCCGAGCTTCCGATAACCTGCCGCCACTGCGCCGGAAGATACTAAAATCACTTCATAGCCGCTGTCTTTCAGCTGTGCGATTTGATCCACCAATGCTTCCAGCTTTCTTCTGCTGATTTCCCCGTGCAGGCTCGTCAGTGAGCTGCTGCCGATTTTCACCGCGACTCTTTTGATCTTCGTCCGAGACGTCACTGTATCACTCCTGTTTTTTAACGATTATAGTGCTGCCGTTTTTTCAATTGTTTTGCTGATCTCAATAGAACGTTCGGTCGCGTGTTTGATGGCTTTGGCAATGGCTTCTCCGCCGCCTTCTGACCTGAGCGCATCGAGGCCGGCTTCCGTCGTGCCGTTTGGAGAGGTGATGTTTTCCCGAAGCACATCCGGTTTTTCACCCGTTTCCATCAGCATTTTAGCGGCGCCCAATAACGTTTGCGCGCCGATTTTGCGGGACAGCCGTTTGTCTAAGCCGGCTTCTTCACCTGCTTTTTCAATAAACTCCATTAAATAATAAAAGTACGCCGGTCCGCTGCCTGCGATGCCGGTGAAAATGTCCATCTGATCTTCCTTGATCACGTACACTTCCCCGAGGCATTCCAAAAGGGATACCGCGGTTTTTGCTGAACCGTAAGAGACATGGTCTCCGAAAGCCGCAGCTGTTGCCGATTCGCCGATCATGCTGGATGTGTTCGGCATCACTCTTACAACCGGCTGATTATCATGTAATGACTGTTGTATAAATGAGGTTGTTATGCCTGCCAGAACAGACAGGATGATTTGATGAGGTTGAATACGCCGTTTCAGCGCAGCCAGAGCGATTTCAGCATCCTTCGGCTTCATGGCTAAAATAAAGACATCAATATCTTCGGTTTTCATGCTGTCAAAAGCAATGCCCTGAATACCGTATTGATGTTCCAATTCAGCGAGTCGCTCTGTATTGCGGCGGTTTGTCACGCAGATGTTTTGGTTGGGAATTTTTTTTGCGCGGACCATGCCTGATATCATTCCTTCAGCCATTGATCCTGCTCCGATAAAAGCAACTTTCTTTTGATCTAAGATCGGTAACATCTCCCTTGTTCGTATTTTGTTCGTATTTTTCACACGTTTTTTATGTTACCACTTCAGGAGTTGATGTCAAGTTTGAAGGTATTATTGATATGTATTGTTCCGAGCCTGCTATTATGTATAATGAATCACAGAACAAACCTTTTGAGCCCGGGAGGCCGGGGGCGTTCCGGCCGGATTTAAAAATTATCTGAAATGGCTTTTTCTATCAGCTTTTTGCAGCGGTCAAGCTCTGTCTTCAGCTGTTTTTTGTAAAGCTTCGCAGCTTCATAGTCTTTAAATTGATAGAGAACGACTTCCTGGAGTTTGGCTCCCTCTTTTTTCACTTTTACTTGCTTTAAAATCCCGTCATCCAATAGTTCGTGAAGTGAACGGTACACCTCGGTATGATTCGGCTTAAAACCGATGGGTTTAAATTCCGAACGCAGCACCTCGAGAAGCTTCAGTCCGTAAAGCCGTTCCTGCTCTGTCATTGTAATCATGTAAAGCTTTAAAAAAGCTCTTTGTTTCACTAAAAAACCGGTTGAACTTCTTTTTTCTTCTTTCAATATGTGCACACCCTTCCTTCTAACAAATTATTCCATGTACTAAATATTCTCTTTATATCCCGTTTTCCCTTTTATTGTTCGGACAGTTTGGTTTGTATTGATTTGTTTTTTGGAGGCGGGGAAAAATAATTTTAGTGAACATTTGGTACATAGTTTATTTAGTTTAATTATAGCTGATATCGGTTTCTTTTTCACTCTTTTTTCTGCAAAAACGGATCTTTATGCCCATTTATTCGGGTTGCGGAAACAAAAAAAGACCCGTCACGAAGACAGGTCCCCTTTTGTTTAAGGATTAGTTGACCACAAACCGGCAGTTTTGATGAAAATGCGCGGATGTAATTTCAATTGAGCAACCATATATTCTGCAAGATCCTCAGGCTGCATGACTTTTTCCGGATTGCCGTCTGTCAGATTTAATTCAATAGACATGTCGCTGGCAACCGTGCTCGGAGTCATTGCGCTGACACGGATATTGTGTTTTCTGACTTCCTGCATGAGAGATTCAGTCAGACCGAGAACGGCAAATTTAGAAGCGCTGTACGCACTTGTCGCCGCGGCGCCTCTTTGGCCCGCCGTAGAAGAAATATTAATGATATCTCCTGATTTTCTCTCAATCATTTCAGGTAGAACGGCGCGTGTCACGTGGTATACACCCATTACATTCACTTGAATGATGTCTTCCCACTCTTCAGGCGTAAGATCCAAAAATCCGCCGAATTTGCTGATTCCAGCATTGTTAATCAAGATGTCAATCTCACCGAGTTCTTCTTTAATAGAGGAGACGGCTTGCTCTACCTCTTTTTGGTTTTTTACATCGGCAGCAGCGAATGATGCCTTTACACCAAGGGCTTTCACTTCTTCCGCAACCTTTTCGACATTTGCTTCTGTGCGGCCGATTAAACCGATATTGACTCCTTCTTTGGCTAAAGCGATAGCGGCGGCGCGGCCGATTCCTCTGCCCGCACCCGTGATAAGAGCCGTTTTGTTTTGTAAACTTTCCACGTCTTTCACCCTTTCTGAATGTCCTTATGTACGATTTCACATTATAAGCAGAAAAAAAACAATTAGCAAATAAAATGATTCAACACGATCCGTAAAGGGTATCAACTGAAAAAAAGGAGTGAAAAGCAGATGATCATCATTTTGTATATCAGTGCTGCCGTTGCGGCTGCCGCATTAATTTATGCAGCCGTATCCGCCGTCCATTTTAAAAGAAACACAGCGCCTGATATAAAGAAGATTAACGCCGCGACAGCGTCCATGCAGACGTCCGTTGATGAAATCAAAACAGAAACCCGTTTGTTATCACAAAAGCAGAAAGAACTGCAGGAAGACTTTCTTACTAAAAAAACAGCCGTGCAAACGACGGCAGCCGAAGTTAAAGGAACGCCTCACGTGCTGAAAATGCTCTGGAACGCCGGTAAAAGCGGTTTATGAGCCTGCATGTCATCCGACGTTTTTGATGACACTAAGAGAAACTGGCGCGGATCCAAGGAGGCATAACATGATTTGCGATCGTGAGCGGCTTGCGCATTTTTTGCAGCAGCTTAAAGCACTATCTTCTTCGGGAGGGTTTACAAAATCGGATTTGCTGACTCCGGCTTTCCATTTAGCTAAGGACGGAGATCTGGATTTGTATTATTCGCCTCATAATGAATATATTAACCCTTATGCAGTCGTTGCCATTTCCGGAATCACACCCGGTTTTTTTCAAATGCAGCTGGCTTACAAAAAAGCGGCACAGCTTTTAAAAGATGGCGAAACTTTTGAAACGATAGCCTATGAAACAAAAAAAGCGGCCGGACTTTCCGGTTCAATGAGGCAGAACATCATCGAAATGCTTAATGAATGCGGTCTGCCGGCCGCGCTTCACGTTGAGGATTCATCCCGGTTATTTGATTCAAAACGGGAGCTTCTTCATACAACGTCCGTTATCAAACACCCTGTTTTTTATAAACAGAAAAACTATACGGGACATCGGCCGGCAATCAGCAGGTCAGCTCTTCTCAGCCGTTACGCGCTGACATGTTTTCCGGATGAAATAGAAATGATGAAAAAGGACATTCTGCTTATCCCTCTCGGCAAAGCAGCAGAATCAGCCTGCCGCATGCTGAAGAAGAACGGCAGAATGGGTCATGCGGTCATTCTGGAAGGCTTCCCGCATCCGTCCGGAGCAAACGGACATCGTTTCAAACAATTTCACGAAAACAAACAATCGTTACGTGAACAAATTCAGCGCTTTGCCGGGTTTCTTCAGCAGCTGTAAAAAAACGCCCCGAATTTTCGGGGCGCTGCTGTTAAGAAGCGTATTCAGGCAATGCTTTATTGTGTTTTGCCGTTTTCTCTTCAGGTATTTTGATTTGATTGGTCAAGATTGCACTTACGAAATAGAGCGCTGCGAAAATCCATACAACGCCTTGTGCGCCGACAAGTCCGATGAACGCCCAGGCAAGCGCAGGGCCGACAAATGCCGACAGGCCCGCAGCCAGATTTAACACAGACATGGCAGCACCTTTATCGCTGCCGGCCGCCGTCGGCACGATAGCCCCGATCGGAACGAACCCGGCGAGGAGCCCTCCCCATATAAAACCGACAATGCTGACGAAAAGCAAGTTCCCATGTGATACAACAGGAGCATAATATAATAAAAGAGTAAAAATGCCGCAGCCCACTCCCCCGAACCACATGACAGTCTTTTTCCAGCCGAAGGCATCGCCGACTGCGCCGAAGATTAAGTTAAAGACGATATTTCCGAGAAAGATCGTTCCCCAAATTTGAAGCCATACATTTGTAGAAATGCCGTGCTGCGCCATATGCATCGGAAGAAATACCGGAAATCCGTATGTACCGATGCTGTTAATGATCCGAATGATCCCCCCAGAGAGCACGCGCGGATTTTCAGCAAGGATGGTGATTCCCTTCATTAATTCCTGCGCCTTTTCCCGCTTATCTGCCTTTTTCTTTTCAAAGCGGTCCCTATTTAAAATCAAAGCAAAAAACGCGCCGAGGCAGACCCAGAAAATTGAACTCCACAGTGTATTCAAATAGCCGAAGGATTTGATGGCCCAGCTTGAATACCAAGCACCGAATACAAACATCCCGCAGCAATATGCAATCCAGAACCAGCCGACCGCCGTACTGAGCCTGTTTTTCGGCGACCGGTAAATCACCCATGTCAAAAAAGAATAGGCAAACAGCGGATAACCCAGCCCTTTAATAAAATACGTGACATACATCACCGGCAAATTAAGATTTTCAAATCCGTATGCGATAAATGCGGCTGTTCCGATAACGTAAAACAACAGCCCCATAAACATCGTCCGCTTTGCGCCGAAGGCTTCGAGGCAGACCCCTGAAAACCAAGACGCCACAGCGAGAGAAATACCGTAAACTGTAAACAGGGATGCTGATTGCTGTACCGTCAAGCCGTTTTCAACTAAAAACGGGCTGAGCCAGCCTTGTTCAAGGCCGTCCCCCATCATAAACAGCACGACTCCCAAAAATCCCCATGCGAGCTGTTTTGGAATTCCTATTTTATTAAGCATTTTTGTTCCTCCTCAGCAATCTTTCATGTTGTCATCTCATCCCCAAGTCAGGCTTTCACCGCCGGCTGAAAATGAGTAAATAATTTTTGCGTATGTTTCCATTCTTCATATAGGAAGAGATCCGTCTGATCCGCTTCCGGCTCAATTACCTTTGTGCGGCTCGAAAGCTCTGCGTTCACACCGAGAGCTTCGTTGCAAATCATCGCCGCTCCCATTGCGGATGCCTGGCTGAACCCCTCTCTCTTATAGATTTTCTTTTGGAGAAGGTTAGCAAGAAACTGCGTCAAAGCATCACTTTGGAAACCGCCGCCGCACACCTTCACATCATCTTGTGAAAAGGAAGCCACCTCTATTAACGCCTCATAGTTCCATTTGATTGAAAAAGCGATTTCCAGCAGTGCGGCTTTGACAAAATGGGCTCTGCTTAAGTTTTGGGACAGCGGAGCGTCAAAAATAAATCCGCCTTTTGCCAGTGCGTTTTTCTCAGGCGATAAATAGGAGCCTAACGCAGAAATACAAGCATGATCATGTTTCGGCAGACTTGCGATTTCCCGTTCCATAACGCCGTAGGATTCATTCGGATAAAAAATGGATTTTAATTTTTGATAATTGAGTCCTGTTACACCCGGATTCGTTTCAAGAAGCCATTGACCTTCTTCTGTATGGCAATTCAGCCATGCATTCGTTAAACTTTCGGTTCCGGTCTCCGCTGTTATCTTTGTAATCGGCGTCGTCGTGCCGGATACGATGACGATATCTCCCGGCTTTGCATCTGCACTTTTGATGGCAAGCTGTGTGTCTCCCCCGCCTGCAATCACAGGCACTCTTTCAGATAGACCGAGAACCGCCGCTTTCTTAAACGTTAACATTCCGACAACCGTCCCAGATCGGACGAGTGAAGGAAGAATGGCAGAAGGCACACCGAAGATGTTGCATAATTTCTCTGACCATGCCTTTTTCCTTACGTCAAACAGCAGTGTTTCAGCAGCCTGTGACGGTTCATAGCTTAAAATACCGCTCAGCTCAAATGTCACCCAGTCACTGATGCTTGTGATGTACTTCACTTCTTTCCATAAAGACGGCTGTCTAGCTTTTAATCCGACAAGTTTCATGGCGGAAAATAAAGCGCTCGGAAGACGTCCGGTTTGCTGATGCACTTCTTCTTTTGTCTCAATCCCGTCTTCCCATTCACGGCCTCTGTTATCAATGTTGGGCAGACCGAGAAATGCCTTTTTACCTTTATTGATCAGAACAATTCCCTGCCTCTGGCTTGTGGAGGTGATTCCGATTAATGTAATATGTGGGCTTTTGGCAATAACCTTCCTTGCCATAGCGCTGATTTGCGTCCATAATCTTTCCGGTGAGAAATATCGTCCGTCCGGATAAAGCGGATCCGTCACATATTCAATGTCTTCCCTTTCAAGCGCGGTCACTTCGCCGCCGGCAGTCACGACCGCGACTCGCGCATTCCCCGTCCCGATGTCAAATACAAGGTAGCCTTTTTGTTCAGCCATTACAGCCTCCTCCTTCCGTTTCAAGTTCTCTTTTGTTATAAAGTTCACGTATTGAGCAGGTTTGATCTTGTTTCCATTTGAAAAGCGCTTCATTTAAAATCTTCACATGATGATCTTCCACTTCAAATGTTGCGCCCGCTAAATGGGGAGTCGCTAATACATTAGGCAAAGAGATCAATTCATAATCAGAAGATTCTGGCGGTTCGTGATAAAACACGTCAAGGATCGCTCCCTTAATCCGCCGTTCTTTCAGCACCCGCAGCAGCTCTTCCCTGTCTGTAACCGCCGCTCTTGACGTATTGACAAAAACAGCTTCCTGTTTCATCAATTGAAAGTGCCGGGCGCCGATAAGGCCGATGGTTTCTTCTGTGCGCGGCAAGTGAACGGAAACAATATCACTTTCAGAAAATACCCGTTCAATCGTCGTTTTTTCATACTCCCGGTTTTCATGACGGACAAATGGGTCATAGTAAAGCACCTTGCAGTCAAAAGCGGCCAATAACCGGGCGATTCTCTGTCCGACAGCTCCGAAACCGATAAGGCCGACTGTTTTCCCCGTCAGCTCATTTCCTCTGAATTTGACATAAGCCTGCAAATAATCACCATTCCACTTCCCGTCCTTCAGCCACTGATGGGAAGAATACGTATGACGCAAAAATGAAATCACATTTCCGATAAACATTTCAGCAACGGCCTGGGCATTGCGGGCCGGTGTAAAGAAAACGGGGATTTTTCTTTTAGTCGCCGCCGCAATATTCACGTTAGACGGCATTCCTCTGCAGACACCGATAAAAGCGGAATCAGGCAATATGTCAATAACACGCTCAGACACCTCATCAAGTTCAGTGATAAGCCCCGACGCGTTTGTCTCTTGAATCATTCGGATCAATTCATCTTCCCGATAGGCCCGGCCGTGCTTCTTCCACGGCCGGTGCACAGTCCGGCCGAACAGCTCAGTCAGCTCCTTCAGCCCCTCGTCGTGATATGGTGCGGTAATTAAAACCGTCATGGTGCAAAACATCCTTTTCACATAAATTTTGTCATAAAAAAATCTCTTTCCCCAAAGAAGGAAAGAGATTCATATACCGTCTTTATGCGCTTGAAGCGCACAAATATGTATAGATCATTCTTTCCTATCTTTCAAGCATACGCTTGCTGGAATTGGCACAATAAATGTTGCCGAGGTTTCGTAGGGCCAGTCCCTCCACCTCTCTGGATAGAAAATAAAATGATGAAATTGTCAGGCTGTTTAAAAGAATAAACTCATCATAGAAAAGTCTTTCCGTGATGTCAACACTTTTTTTCTGAATTGACGTTCGATTTTGAAATGTTATAATGCTTACAATATAAACAAAGAGGAGAAATGGGCTATGAATTCTGCTGCAACACAGCCGAACGGGGTCTTTAAGTCGGTATGCTCACTAGACTGTCCCGATCAATGCGGCTTGCTTGTGACAAAAAAAGACGGAAAAATCGTTAACATTCAGGGAGACCCCGATCACCCGGTCACATCAGGGAATATTTGCAACAAAGTCAGACACATGGCTGAGCGCATTTATGATGAAAAGCGCGTAACCGTTCCGTTAAAACGGATCGGTAAAAAAGGTGAAGCCGCGTTTGCGCCTATTTCCTGGGAGGAAGCGATCAATACGATCAGTGCGCGCTGGAAAGAGCTTATTGCCGAAGAAGGAGCGGAAAGCATTCTTCCGTACAGCTTTTACGGCAATATGGGAAAACTGGCGGCAGAGGGAATGGACCGCCGTTTTTTCCATCGTCTCGGAGCGAGTCATCTCGAACGGACGATCTGCAGCAAAGCCGGTTCTGAAGGCTATAACTATACAATGGGAGAAGGAGCGGGTACTGATCCGGAGGAGACCATACATGCAAAGCTCTTTATTTTTTGGGGGATCAATGCCGTCAGCACGAATATGCACCAAGTCATGATTGCTCAAAAAGCCCGGAAAAAAGGGGCTAAAATTGTCGTTATCGATGTACATAAGAACCAAACCGGCCGGCTTGCCGATTGGTTTATTCCCATTCGCCCCGGCACAGATGCCGCACTCGCCCTCGGTATCATGCATGTCTTATTCGACGAAAACCTTCACAATGAAGCATTTCTCACAGAATACACCGAAGGCAGTGACGAATTAAAAGCGCATGTCAAACACTATGATCCGGAAACAGTTTCTGCTATTACAGGCGTTAAAGCCGACGATATCAGACGCCTTGCGAGAATGTACGGGGAAACCTCCCCTTCCCTTATCAGGATCGGAAACGGCATTCAGCACCATGACAATGGCGGAATGATCGTCCGCACCGTTGCCTGCCTTCCGGCTGTTACAGGACAGTGGCTCAACACCGGAGGAGGCGCAATCAAGCACAACAGCGCGGTATTAAACTATAACAGACAAGCGCTCCAGCGGCCTGATCTGCTTTACGGCAGGAAGCCACGATCATTTAATATGAACAGGCTCGGAAGCGTTCTTTTAGAAACAAAACCGCCCGTGCGCTCCCTGTTTATTTACGGTACGAATCCCGCAGTGGTTGCGCCGGAAGCGAATAAAGTCAGAAAAGGCCTGCTGCGGGAGGATTTATTTACAGTCGTTCACGATCTGTTTTTAACGGAAACCGCCAAATATGCGGATATCGTGCTCCCTGCTGCATCCGCTTTGGAAAACACGGATTTTTACACGTCTTACTGGCATCATTTTATTCAGCTGCAAAAACCGGTGATCGAACCCTGCGGGGACAGCAAATCGAATACGGAAGTGTTCCGTTTGCTTGCCGGAGCAATGGGATTTACCGAGCAGGAGCTTCAGGATACCGATGAAGAATTGATCAGACAGGCGCTGGACTTTCCCGACAATCCGTATATCGAGGATATTGATTACGAAGCGCTCTCACGCCATTCCTTCATGAAAGCCAAACGGAAAAAACCGCTTTTTCCGGGACAGCTCAAGACACCGAGCGGAAAAATTGAATTATATTCGGAAAAGATGAAACAAGACGGTTATCCCGCGCTGCCGACACATATCCCTCTTGAGAGCGATGGTGATTTTCCGCTTTTATTTGTCCCGGGACCGAATCATAATTTTTTAAATTCAACATTTTCGAATAATGAAAAACACGTAAAATTAGAAAAAGCGCCAAAGCTTTTTATTCATACAGAGGATGCTGTACGCCGGAACATAGAAGACGGGGAAACCGTTAGAGTTTGGAATCACCGCGGCGAGTGTGAATTAACAGCTTCGGTCGGCGAACAGGTGCTTCCCGGCGTTGCAGTCAGCCAAGGTCTTTGGGCCGATATGGATGATAAAAAACAGCTCGTCAATTCGCTCACGCCCGATCGGCTGGCGGATATGGGAGGAGGCGCTGTTTTCTTCTCCGGAAAGGTGCAGGTGGAAAAGCTCAGCAATTAAAACCGTCCGCAATAAAGGGACTGACCCCCGTTTTTGAGACAGGGATCAAAACACCTTTAAGCAGCCAGCTGTCGGTATGTGACC
>NZ_JAHOAA010000001.1:0-1066 GCF_019039175.1 Bacillus sp. FJAT-27001 | reverse complement strand
GAGGCATTATCAGCGGGCGTCCCTTTGCGGGACATGCTCATGGTAATGCCTTTTGTTTTAACAGCTTTCTGATACTCATAAGATGTATAAACAGAACCTTGGTCACTATGTAACACACAGTTCTCTGGCAGTGCGGGCAGCTGATCAAGTGTGTGTAAGACAAAGTCTGTGTCCTGTCTATCGCCAATCGTAAAAGCAATCACTTCTCCATTGTATAAATCCAATATACTGGAAAGATACAATTGTTTCTGCCCATAAGGCAAATATGTGATATCCGTTACTAGCTTTTCCAGAGGGCGATCAGACTGAAAGTTCCGATCCAATATATTCTCGGCCACGGCATATGGCTGCCCATTCTTCTTGCGCTTTTTCACCTTAACCCGGCATTGCCACTGATTCTTCTGCATAATGCGCTGAACCGTTTTATGATTCATACGCATTCCCTTTTTTAATATGGCTGTGATTTTCCGATAGCCATATCGATACTTGTGTTCTCGGCACAACGTGCCGATTTGTTTTTCTAAATGGTATTTAGGGTTATCTTTCATCAGATTCTTCTTCCAACGATAATAAGATGCTCGTGAGATACCTAAATGAATACAGATATCCTTTATGGTCATTGTGCTGCGCAATGCTTCTACAAGCTCGACTGGCGTTTCGCTATCAGCTTCCTTTCCAATTCGTTGTACTTTTTTAACACTTCATTCTGTTGTCTCAGATAACGATTTTCTGCCTGCAGTTTCTCTAATTCGGAAGAATACTCTGGACCTTTTCCATAAGAATATTGCTTTCCGACAGGTTGTTCGAATCGATGTGTGTCCCCAGCTTTATACCACCTGACCCATGTCTGCACCTGCGTCTTATTCTTTATATTCAATTCCTGCATGATCTCCTTCACAGGCACGCCCGCCAATCTCATTTCTACAGCCTTCTGTTTGACTTCAACCGGATAACTCACTCTTGCCCTCATAGAAAAACACCTCCAAGTCTAATTTCGGATAACAACGATCCGTTTTCAAACTTGAAGGTGTTTTTTGTTTGTCTCATATTATGGGGTCAGTCCCTA